>QFQU01000018.1 GCA_003248965.1 Brevundimonas sp.
CACGCGCTATGATCGCTGCCCGACCGTCTTCCTCTCCGCCATAGCCCTCGCCGCAACCATCCTGTTCTGGCTATGAGTCCTGACCCTAAGGCGTCAGTTCCTTTCGCCCATATCCCGCCGTTCTCAGGCGATATGCGGCGGATTGACGCGGGACAGGCCGCGACGGGCTAGGGTGAAATGAAGTCTGGTGAGTTTGGGCCGCACGGCGAAGACCGTTCGGTGTTTCTGGATGCGACCGGAAGACGGGCGCGGCGGCTGCGCCTGACGGCGCTGGCGGCGGCGGTGATCGCTGCGGTCGTGCTGGCGGGCTTTATCGCCAGCCTGGTCGTTCTGCCGCAGCTTTCGGGCTTGTCCGTCGCGCCGACGCCGGTGTCCAACGTAGCTCGCCGAACCCATGGCGTCGAACGCGCCCTGTTGCGTTACATCGACCGTCAGAACCGGCGAGCGCCGCATTCGACGGTTTCCCCGTCCACGATCGCCGGGGCCTGGTTCGCGCCGTGGGAGGACGGAGCGTTGGATTCGTTCACACGCCACGCCGGCGATCTGACCCATGTCTATCCGACCTGGCTGGAGCTTCGCGATGACGGCGCCGACATTCTTACGGCCGACTGGGATCCCGCCAGAAATCCCACGACCAAGCCCCTGATTGCGGCTGCACGCGCCCATGGCGTCAAGATCGTGCCCATGATCGGCAACGCCACGGAAGGCCGGTTCGACGCCGGTCGGATCGACCGGATGCTGGCGCCCGCGAACGCCAGCCATGTGATGGATCGCCTGATCGACTTCGTCACTGTGAACGATTTCGCCGGGCTGCAGATCGACTTCGAACAGATGACGCCCGCACAGATCGCACGGGTCGTCCCCTGGATCGCGCAACTGCGTCAGCGGCTGAACGCCCAGGGCAAGGAGCTGTCCATCGCTCTGGAAGTCAGCCTGAGCGACGCAGACATCCGGGCCCTGTCCGGCGTGGTCGATTACGCCGCGATCATGGCCTATGACGAGCACGGCGAAGACAGCCGTCCCGGCCCGATCTCCTCGGCCCTGTTCGTGGACAAGGCGATCAGCCGCTTCACCCGTCTGGTCCCGGCGGACAAGCTGATCCTGGGCATCGGCGTCTATGCCTACGATTGGCGCGAGGATGGCGGCCCGGCCGATTCGCTGACGACGACGGCGGCTTTGACGGCGGCGCGCGGCTATCGCCCCGACGACGACCCGGCCAAGGTCGTGGACTTCGATCCGACCGCGCTTCAATCGACCTTTAGCTACACCGACGATCAGGGGCGCGCACACGAGGTGTGGATGCAGGACGCCACTTCCGTCGCCAACGCCATGACGATGAGTCGCGGCCGGGCCCTGCGCGGCGCCTCCTTGTGGGCGCTGGGCGAGGAGGATCCCGCCAGCTGGAAGGTGTTCGGTCGGAATGCGCAACCGGCCATCCAGCAGATCGCGGCCCTGCAGCATGTGGTTCTGACCCAGGAGATCGCCTTTACCGGCCAAGGCGAACTTCTGAACGTCATCGATTCTCCGCACCCCGGCGAACGGCGCATCGCCGTCGATCCGGCCAGCGGTCTGGTCACGGACGAGGTCTGGACTCGCTGGCCCTCGGCCTGGACGGTGCGTCGCACCGGCGCGCCGGACAAGACCCTGGCCCTGACGTTCGACGATGGTCCCGATCCGGAATGGACGCCGGAAATCCTGGATATCCTGAAGGCCAAGGGCGTCAAGGCGACCTTCTTCATGATCGGCGGGGTCGCGGCGTCCAATCCCGATCTGGTGCGCCGCGTGCGCGACGAAGGACATGAGATCGGCAACCACTCCTTCACACACCCCAACATGGCCCATGTGGACGAGGAACGGGTTCGACTGGAGCTGACGGCTGCGGATCGGGCGCTGGAGAGCATCCTGGGGCGCCAAGTTACCCTGTTCCGCCCGCCCTACAACGCCGATTCCGAGCCCGAAACCTATGGCGAAATCCTGCCGATCGCGGTGGCGTCCAAGCTGGGCTACACCACGGCGGGCGAGTCCATCGACCCCAACGACTGGAACCTAGAGCGGCCCAGCCCCGGCGGCGGCACGCATCGCTTGCGGCCCGAGGAGATCGTGGCCGATGTCATGGCCCAGGCGAATGCCGGTCACGCCGTTCTGCTGCACGACGCGGGGGGCGACCGCTCGGCGACGGTCAAGGCTCTGCCCGCCATCATCGACGGCCTTCGTGCCCGGGGCTATCGCCTGACGACCATCGGCGGACTGGTCGGCCGCACGCCGGACCAGACCATGCCGGCCCTTCCAGCGGCGGAACGGTCGCTGATCGCAGCGGACGCGGCGGCCTTCGGCTTCTCGCACATGGTCGGCATGGTGCTGTTCGTCGGGTTCAACCTGGCCATCGCCCTGGGACTGGCGCGGATCGTGCTGATGCTGCTGCTGGCGTCGCGTCGGCGTCGCCATGCGCCAGAGGTCGATCCGGCGACCCCGTCGCCGCGTGTCGATGTCCTGGTCGCCGCCTACAACGAGGCGACCGTGATCGCGCGGACCATCGAAAGCCTGCTGGCCAGCCGCGACGTGGACATCAACGTCCTGGTGGTGGACGACGGCTCGACCGACGGCACCTATGAGGTCGTCGAGGCGGTCTTCGCCGGCGATCCGCGTGTGCGACTTCGGCGCAAGCCTAACGGCGGCAAGGCTTCTGCGCTGAATCTGGCGTTACAGGACGCGACTGCGCCTCTGGTCGTCGGCGTGGATGCCGACACTCAGTTGTCGAACGACGCCTTGGCCAAGCTGGCGGCCTGGTTCACCGATCCCAGGGTCGGCGCCGTGGCCGGCAATGTGAAGGTCGGCAACCGGAGCAACCTGGTCACGCGCTGGCAGTCGATCGAATACATCACCAGCCAGAACATCGACCGCCGGGCGCTGGCGCTGTTGAACGCCGTCACCGTCGTGCCGGGGGCTATCGGCGCCTGGCGCACCGACGCCCTGAAGGCGCTGGGCGGCTATCGCTCGGACACCCTGGCGGAGGACATGGATCTGACCTGGCGGGTGCGCGAGGCGGGCTGGGTCATTGCCAACGAACCGACAGCCCTGGCCTTCACCGAGGCGCCGTCGTCGCTGGGCGGCCTTTTGAAACAACGGTTCCGCTGGAGCTTCGGCACCCTGCAATGCCTGTGGAAGCATCGGCGCTCGACCTTCCGCCATGGATGGTTCGGCGGTTTGGCCCTGCCCAGCCTGTGGCTGTTCCAGATCATGGGCCAGGTGCTGGCGCCGTTGATCGACCTGCAACTGGCGGCCGCCATCGTGGGCCAGTTGCTGTCGTGGCTGGCGGCCTTGCAGCACGCCGATGTCGACGTCGCCCCCAATCCCACCCTGTGGTTCACCTTGATCGTCTATGTCGCCTTCACCCTGCTGGAGTTGGGCGCGGGCTGGATCGCCTTCGGGTTCGACAAGGAGAAGCGTGGGGATCTATGGCTGCTGCCTACCCAGCGCTTTGTCTATCGCCAGATCATGTATGTGGTGGTGTGGCGGGCGCTGGAGCGCGCCCTGTCGGGCCTTGGTCAGACCTGGGGCAAGCTGAAACGCACCGGCGACGTCCGTGCGCCGGCCTGACTTGGGAGGCTGTGGGCTACCCCATCTACGTTCAGCCGCTCGGCACGATGAGAGTTTGCCCGTCGCGATAAAATTCGGATGAACTCAGTGTCGCACAGGAGGCGTCTCGGCAACTCAGCGCCGGGGTGACTGTTGGGGGGAGTGGTGTCGCCGTCTCGGATTGGCGGCGATCAGCGGTCGGAACTTCATCATTCAGCACCGGATTGCCTCGCGGCTAGCCCGGATTTCTCGCTCGGCCATCAACTCCTCGACGTCGTCGATACTTGAGCGTGAAACGAAAATAACGGCTCGCGCCCTGGCCTCGGCCACAGCGAGCCATACTGCTGTTCTTGATCTTGAGAGGCAATCGCATTAAGCGGTGCGGTCAGATCGAGGATTTCCAATGCGCTACCCTATCGCCCTGCTGACGTTCACCGCTCTCGCCGCGCCCGGTTTCGCCTTGGCGCAGAACCAGCAACCGGCGACGCTGGAGGACGTGGTGGTCACGGCCAGCACCCGCGCGCAGCGGGTGGTGGAGGCGCCGGCGTCGATTTCGGTGGTGACGGCCGAGACCCTGGCCAATCGGCCGAATGCGGACCTGACCGATGCGCTGCGGGACGTGGAGGGGGTGTCGGTCAGCGGCGGGTCGAACAATCAGGACATCTATATGCGCGGTCTGCCGGGCAGCTACACCCTGATTTTGGTGGACGGAAAGCGTCAGTCCACGCGCGACAGCCGGGTCAACGGCAACGCCGGCTTCGAACAAAGCTTCACCCCGCCGTCGGGCGCCATCGAGCAGATCGAGGTGGTGCGGGGGCCGATGTCGTCGCTGTATGGATCGGACGCCATCGGCGGCGTGATCAACATCATCACCAAGAAGGTGCCCGAGCGTTGGGGCGGCTCCATCGGCGGCGACTACATCGGTCAGGAAAAGGGCGCATCCGGCGACTGGCGTCAGGCTCAGGGATATCTGGCCGGACCGCTGGTGGACGGCGTGCTGGGGGCGCAAATCTGGGGCCGCACCTATAAGCGCGACGAGGATCATATCCTGGGCGGCGTCAACGGCGGCGAGGACTGGAACCTGACCGGGCGTCTGGCCTGGACGCCCAACACCGATCACGAGGTGCTGCTGCAGGTCGATCGCACCGATGTCCGGCGCGAGAACACGGCCGGTGCGACCTTGGCCCCCACAGCCGCCTCCAACTACAACACCAACGAGCGGACGGCCGCGTCGCTGGGCTGGAACGGGCGGTGGGACTGGGGAACCAGCGCCCTGTCGGTGCTGCGCGAGCAGACCAAGCGCGAGACCTTCACACGCCGGTCGGGGGCCTTCACACAAGACGCCCGCGCGCCGGAACTCACCAACACCGTCTATGACGCCCTGTTCAACATTCCGCTAGAAGGATCGTCGCTGGGCGATCATCAGTTGGTCGTGGGTGGCCAATATGTCGAGAACAGGCTGGTCGACCTGAACCCTGGCGTCAGCGCCAGCCAGCCAGGAACCTTCACTGTCTGGCAGCGCGCCCTGTTCGTCGAGGACGAATGGCGGCTGAACGACCGTCTGGCCCTGACCGGGGGGCTGCGGTTCGACGATCACGAACGTTATGGTTCGCACTGGAGCCCGCGTCTGTACGCCGTCTGGACGCCGGCCGACGCGTGGACGATCAAGGGCGGCGTCTCTACCGGCTTCCGTGCGCCTGAACTGCGCCAGGTGGCCCAAGGCTATGCCTACACCACGGGCGGCGCCAGTTGTTCGGTCGGGCCGAACGGCACCTGCGGCGTCATCCTGGGCGATCCGAACATCGCGCCGGAAACCAGCACCAACTACGAGATCAGCGTGTTGTGGAATCCGTCCACGACCCTGTCGGCCAGCGCCACCGTCTTCCGCACCGCCTTCAAGGACAAGATCGACAGCGCCCTTGTCTATAATGCGAACGGGACCATCGCGCGCTGGAGCGAGAACCCCAACTATCGCCTGTATTATTGGTACAATCTTCAAGACGCCGATCTGCAGGGCGTCGAGCTGTCGGGACGCTGGCGGCCCATCGACCGGCTGGGGCTGAAGGCGGGCTATACCTATACCGACTCCGAACAGAAGTCGGGGACCTACAAGGGTCTGCCGCTGTCGCGCACGCCCGAACATATGGCCAATCTGCGCGCCGACTATGACGTCAGCGAGCGTCTGAACCTGTGGGGTGCGGTCAACTATCACGGGGCGGAGCTGAACGCGGGCCTGCGGGTGGGAACGAACGGCCAGCCGATCCTGAACGGCGCGACCCAGGTCGGGCGACGCTATCCCAGCTACACCACCGTCGACATCGGCGCGAACTGGCATGTGACCCCCGCCGTCAGCCTGAAGGCGGGCGTCTATAATCTGGGCGACGAGGCGATCAACGTCGCCGACTACGACTTCCAGGGTGATGGGCGTCGCGGCTGGATCGGCGTGAACTACAGCTTCTGATGCGACGTCTGGTCTTCATCGCCGTCGCCGGCCTTGTGGCTCTGGCCGCCGCCCCCGCGCTGGCCCAGCCTGCTCCAGCGCCGAGGACGGAGCCGACCGTGGCCGATGTCGGCTCGGCCTATTATCGGTTCGAACGACTGTCCGTGACATCGGAAGACGGCGCACGCGTCTATCGGATCTGGATCGCGATCCCGAGAAAGGCCGCCCCGGCCGCCGGTTATCCGGTCGCGTGGCTGCTGGACGGCGACGCCGCCCTGGCCCGGATCGACGAAGGCCTGCTGGCGCGGCTGGACGCCGGCGATCCGCCGGTCATCGTCGCCGTCGGCTACGAAGGGGACCGACAGTTCGACGTTCTGGCCCGCGCCTTCGACTACACCCCGCAACCCGCGGACGGTCCGGCCGTCGATCTGGCCGGGCGGCCGGGCGGCGGGGCCGACGTCTTTCTGACCCTGCTGCAGGACCGCATCGGCCCGGAGGTCGCTCGCCGCGTCGCCGTCGATCCGGCGCGCAGTCTGATCTGGGGTCATTCCTATGGCGGGCTGTGCGTGTTGCACGCCGCCCTGACACGCCCAGAGGCCTATCACGCCTTCGTCGCGGCCAGTCCTTCGCTGTGGTGGGGCTATGGCGCGGTGCTGAACGACGTGGCGCCCTTCCTGGCGCGACCCTCGCGTCCCAACCTGTCCCTGACTCTGCTGGTCGGCGAAGAAGAGATCGCCGGCCGTTCCAGCCGGCCGCACACGCATCCGATGTGGACCTCGGTGCCCCGCGGCGCCGCGCGGGATCTGGCGACGCAATTGGCTGGCGCGGGCGTGGACGTCCGCTACGGTCAACTGCCGGGGCAGGGTCATGGCGGGATGCTGGCCGCCTCTCTGGTTCCGACGCTTCTGTCCCTGGCCGAAGTCGCCCCCGCGCCCGGCGAGCATCCATGATGAGAAGACCGCCCATGAAGACATCCTCTGTTTCGACCCTGTCGCGCCGTTCGACCCTGGTCGCCTTGGGCGGTCTGGCCCTGCTGTCGGCCTGTGGACGGACTGAACCGTCCGCAGGCGGGGCGGGGCTCAAGGACCTGCGCGGTCGGCCGGTGCGGCCGCTGGGCGACGGCGGCAAGCTGAGCATCGACGACGGCCGCTATCTGATCGCCCTGTCGCTGATCCACCCCGACCCTGTGTCGTTGCTGGCGGCCTGGAGCGGCGACATCAACCGCATCGGCCCGGAGATGTACGCCGGCTTCGTGGAGAAATTCCCCACCCTGGCCAGCGTGCCCAAGATCGCCCAATCGGGTCAGGCCTTCAACGCCGAGGCCGTGTTGGCCGCCCGGCCGTCGACGGCGGTGGTGTCGCTCGATTCCGGCCCGTCCGACGAACAGGCGGCGCAACTTGAAGGGGCGGGGATTTCCGTCGCCTTCATCGACTTCTTCGCCCACCCGTTCGAGAACCAGGCGCGCAGCCTGGCTCTGCTGGGCGGGTTGATCGGACGATCCGAACAGGCCGAGGCCTTCAACGCGTTCAAGAAGACGCGGCTGGACCACATCTCACAGCGCGTGGCGACTATTCCGCAGGATCAGCGGCCGACGGTCTTCCTGGAGCCGCACGCCATGATCAACCCGGACTGCTGCGCCTCGCCCGGCAAGGGCAACATTGGTGACTACATCGCCTTCGTCGGCGGCCGGAACATCGGCGCCGACGTGCTGGACCAGCCCACTGGAAAGTTGAACCTGGAATACGTCATCCAGCGCGATCCCGATGTCTATATCGTCACCGGCGGCCCTCATCTGGCGAAGGCTGGCGGCTTTGTCGTGGGCCCGGGCTTCACCCCCGAACAGTCCCAGGTCGGCCTGCGCCGCGTCGCCGGGCGCCGGGGCATCTCCACGCTGAAGGCGGTGCGCGAGGGGCGAACCCACGGCCTGTCGCACCAGCTGATCAACTCGCCCATCGACGTCGTCGCGGTGGAGGTTCTGGCCAAATGGATCCACCCCGAACTGTTCGGCGACCTGAACCCCCGCGCCACCCTAGACGAGATCAACGCCCGTTTCCTCGCCGTGCCCTATCGCGGCGACTACTGGGCCGACCTGAAGACCGCCTGACCCCATCCCCCGAAAAGGAAACAGACGTCATGACCATCTTTCGCACCTTGATCGGGGCCGGCGCGGCCGTCGCCGCCCTAGCCCTGGCCGCCGCCCCCTCGCAGGCCCAGACCGTCGAAAAGTCCGTCAAGGTCGCGCCGGGCGGCCTGTATGAGATCGTGTTCAACCCCGCCGACAGCACCCTGCTGGTCGCCGCCGTCGGCCCGCGCGGTGAGAACAGCGCCGCCGTCGCCCGTCTGAACGCCGACCTGACGCCAGGCGTGCCGATCACCCTGGGAGAGAACGGGGTCTACGGCTTGGGCTTCAACAACCGCACCCAAACGCTTTACGGCACGGCGACCCGCACGGGCGCCCTGGTCGCCATCGACGTCCGAGGGGGGCGCGTGGCAGCCCAGATCACCGATGGCGACAACGATTCCGCCCACGTCCGCGAGGTCGTGGTCGATGAAGCGCGCAACAAGGCCTATGTCACCATCGTCGGCGGCGACGCCGGCGACAGCAGCCGCCCGAACCAGGTCTGGGTGGTCGACGGCGCGACCAACGCGCTGGAACGCAAGATCGACGCGACGGTCGGCGGCCTGACCGGCGCGGCGCTGGATGCGACAGGAAATCGCCTGTTCGTCACCGGCATGAGTTCGGGCGATGTCGGCGTGATCGATCTTGCGACCGGACAGACCGCGGCGCGCTGGCCGACCCAGAGCGACCGTCCGACCAATGTGGCCTATGACGCGCGCGGCGGCCGCCTGTTTGTCGCCAGCCAGGGTTCGGGCGACCTGACCGTCATGAACGCGGCCGACGGCTCCGTCATCAAGAAGGTTCCGACAGGGGAGGGCGCGCTCAGCGTCGCCTATGACGCCGGCAAAGACCGCATCTATGTCGCCAACCGTCAGGCGGGCACCGTCACGGTGGTCAACGGCGCCGACTATGCGGTTCTGGCCAATCTCCAGACCGGCACCTATCCGCAGACCATCGCCGTCGATCCGCAAAGCCACGCCGTCTATGTGACCAACAAGGCGCGCGGCCTGCCCCGCAACGCCCCGGCGGGCACGCCAGTCCCGGTTGATCCGGCCGGCGACACCGTGACCCTGATCCGTCCCTGAGTTAGGCCGCCATGACTGTCGAGCCCGCCCGTCCGTTCGATTGGGACGGTCCGAACGGCGACCGCTGGGTCGCCAATCAGGCGCGGCTCGACCGCATGCTGGCGCCTTTCGGGGAGGCGTTGATCGCCGCCGCAGAGCCGCGGGAAGGCGAACGGGCGCTGGATGTCGGTTGCGGCGCCGGCGCCTCCGCCTTCGAGCTGGCCGACCGCGTGGGTCATGACGGTCGCGTCGTCGGTCTGGATATTTCCAAGGCGCTGTTGGCGCGTGCGGAGGTCCTGGCGCGGAATCGGACCCCCGCTGTCGAGTTCCGCCTCGCCGACGCAGCGACGGCGGCCTTCGCACGGGATTTCGATCTGGTCGTCTCGCGCTTCGGCGTGATGTTCTTCGATCAGCCCATCGCCGCCTTTCGCAACATCCGCTCGGCGATGAAGCCCGGCGGGCGGCTGGCCTTCGTCTGCTGGCGCGGCGCGGCGGAGAACGATTGGACCCGCCTGCCCATGGGCGCGATCCGCGACATCGTTCCGCCGCCGCCTCCGCCAGGTCCCGATGCGCCTGGTCCCTTCGCCTTCGGCGAACGTCGCCGGGTGCAAGGCATTCTCGATCAGGCCGGTTTCATCGACATCGACATCCGGCCCTTCGACCATCCGATCGTCTTCGGCGTGGGCGAGACGCCAGACGACGCAATCGACGATGCGGTGGACAACGCCGTCTCCGTCGGCCCGCTGGAGCGGGCGTTGAAGGGGTGCGACGCAGCGACCGCGACGCGGGCGCTGGCGGCGGTCCGAGCGGCCTACGCCCGCAAGGTCGCGCCCGAGGGGGTGGTGATCGAGGGGGCGGCCTGGATCGTCACGGCGCGCAGCTAGAGGACGTCGTCCACCATCACCTGGATCTGGCCCTGCTGGCAGGGCTCGACCCGCGCGCGCACCTGCCAGACATCGGCCAGGGTCGTCGGGGTGATCGCGACATTGGGCGCGCCCTCGACCCGCACACGGCCCTGCGTCAGCACGACCATATGATCCGACACTCGGGCCGCCGCCTGAAGGTCGTGCAGGACGATGACCACGACGGCCGCATTGTCGCGCGCGTAGGCCTGGGCCAGGCGGAACACCTCCAACTGATGACGCAGGTCCAGGGCGCTGGTCGGTTCGTCCAGCAGCAGCACGCGCGGCTCACGCACGATGGCCTGGGCCAGACCGGCGATCTGCCGCTGGCCGCCCGACAGCCGGTCCAGCCGCTTCAGCGCCAGATACTGCGCGCCCACTCGTTCCAGCGCCGCCAGGGCGCGCTGCTCCGCCCGCTGCGCGCCGACGGCGGACGGCGAGGCCTCCAGCGCGGCGATCACCGTCTCCAGCACCGTCAGCGCCACGTCGTGCGGCAGGGTTTGGGGCATGTAGGCGACGTGTCGCGCACGTTCGGCGACCGACAGACCTGAGAGCACGACATCGCCCAGCCGCACCTGGCCCGTGGCGGGCAGCAGGCCGGCGACGGCGCGCAACAGGGTGCTCTTGCCCGCGCCGTTCGGCCCGACGAGAGAGGTCACATGGCCGGCATGCAGCGGCTGAAGCGACAGGTCCCGCAGGATAGTCCGGTCGCCGTAGCGGACGGTCAGCGCCTCTACGGTCAGGTTCATCCCCGCGCCCCGCTGCGGAAGATCAGGATCAGGAAGGCCGGCACGCCGATCACCGCCGTGACCACCCCGACGGGCAGAAGCGCGCCGGGCACCAGGCTCTTGGACAGGGCCGAGGCCAGCGACATCAGCAGGGCGCCGCTCAACACGCTGGCCGGCAGATAGAGGCGGTGGTCCTCGCCCACCAGCAGCCGGGCGATGTGCGGCCCGACCAGGCCGATGAAGCCGACCACGCCGACGAAGGCCACGGCGGCGGCCGACAGCAGGCTGGCCCTCAGCAGGGACAGGAACTGTAACCGCCCCACGTCGACCCCGGCGCTGGCGGCGCGGTCTTCGCCCAGCCGCAGCGCCGTCAGCGCACGGGCGGCGGCCCAGGAGAAGGGCCCGGCCGCGGCCAGGACGACCGCCATCGCGGCGACCGAACGCCAACTGGATCGCGAAAGCGATCCCATGGTCCAGAACACGAGCTGCTGCAGCGCCTCCTGCGAGGCGATGAATTGCACCAGCGCCGTCAGGGCGTTGAAGGCGAAAACCAGGGCGATGCCGAACAGCACGATGCTCTGCACTCCGCCTCGGCGCGCCCGCGCCATGGCCTGGAGCAGCAGAACCGATCCGAAGGCGAAGACGAAGGCGTTCAGCGCCACCACTGCGTCCTGCGGCAGGAAGGGCAGGCCAAGGCCCAGCACGATCGCCAGCGAGGCGCCGAAGGCGGCGGCGGCGGAGACGCCCAGGGTGAAGGGGCTGGCCAGCGGATTGTTCAGCACTGTCTGCATTTCCGCGCCTGACAGCGCCAGGGCCGCGCCCACCAGGACGGCGGTCAGGGCGTAGGGCAGGCGAATCTGCCAGACGATGGCCGCCTCGCCCGGCGTCAGGAGGTCCGGTCGGAACAAGCCAGTGACGATCCGCCAGGGTGACATTCCCGAAGGTCCGGTCGCGGCGTCCAGCGCCAGGGCCGCAAGGCAGGCCACCGCCAGGATCGCCAGCAGGCCCCGCCGTCGCATTCGCTGTCGGTGGTGCTGATTGAGAACGTCGAGCGTGTCGGTGGCGGGAAGGGGAATTTCCATGATGGGATTGCGTCGCATTACAACACCCGTTCCCGATGGGCTAGGATGGTTGCGATGAATCCTTCCGCTTCTTCCGACTGGACTCCCTGGGCGCCGCCGGGCCGTCGCGTCCGCACGCTGGTCGGTCCCGGCAGCCGGCGGTTCGACCTGATGCTGTATGCGCCCGAAGGCGAGCCGCCGAAGAACGGCTGGCCGTGTCTGGTCGTCCTGGACGGCGAGCGGTTCTTCGACATCTTCGCGGGGGCCGCGTCGATCCTGGCGCGCCGGCGCGAGAAGACCGGCGTTGCGCCGATGGTCGTCCTGGCCCTGGCGCATCGCGCCGATCAGGGCATCGTCGACGACCAGCGGGCGCTGGATTTCACGACCTTTCCCTGCGCCCAGATCGACGGCGCGCGCCCCGGCAGCGGCGCAGACGCGTTCCGCCGGTTTCTGGACGAGGCTGTTCTGCCCGAGGCGACCGGCTCTGTCGCGATCGATCGCACCCGCCTGACCCTGTTCGGACATTCCCTGGCTGGGCTGTTCGTCTTGGAGACGCTGGAGACGCGCCCCGATCTGTTCGCCCGCTGGGCCAGCATCAGCCCGTCGCTGTGGTGGCGCACGCCGGACGCCGTCAATGGCTCGCCGGACCTGATGGTGGGTTGCGGCGAACTGGAGACGGGCCGCGACATGCGTGCGCGCATCGAGGCCTGGACCGCCGCCCGGCGCGTCGCCGGCGCAGAATTCCGGCTGGCGCCGCGCGCGGACCATGGCGCGGCGCCCGTCGTTCTGGTGCCGGACATCTTGCGCCACGCAAGTTGCGGCCACAGTCGGGGCTCGGCGCTGACGACGACCTAGTCAGTTGAAGGCGGACCCTGCCGGATCGGGTTGATTCCAGGCCGGACCGCCGCTCAGAGGCGCAGTCGGATTAATCGACGTCGGCCGCAACTTGCCTATGCAGCGAAGTCCTAGGCGACCGCGGCTGCCTCGCTAGGCGTTGCGGCGATAGTCGATCCGCACGAAGAAGGTCCGAGTGCGCCAGTCGGCGGTTGTGGGCGCGCGGGGGAAGGGCGTGGCGTTTCGAATCGCGTTCAGGGCGAGGGCGTCCAGGCCCCGGTCGCCGCTGGTGACGAATATGGCGCTGTCGTGGACGCGGCCCCGGCGGTCGAGAACGAACCGGATCGTGGCGACGCCGGTGGCGCGTCCGGCCGCACGGCCCTTGTGCGCCTCGACCCAGGCGATCACACGGGCGGCGTACCGATCCTCGTCCGACGTGGCGGTCGCACCCAGGGTGCTGGCGCCGCCGCCCTGCGTCCGGCCGGCGCGGGAGGGTGCGATGTCCTGGTCCAAGGTCAACCCAGGCACGGCAGGCGCGATGCTTTCGACGGATGACGTCTGGGTTTGCATGAGAGGTTGGGGCGATGGGTTCGGAGACACGGACACCGTTTCGGGCGCCAAGGGATGGAGCGCCGGCGGGCGGGGTTTGGGCACGATCGCCGGCCGGTTCGAAGAGGCAGCCGGGGCGCGGCGCGCGACCTGACTTTCGGTTGAAGGCGTGTCGTCGAAACGCGGCGAGGGCTCCAGCGTCAGATTGACGACCGGCGCGCCGCCTTCCGTCCGCAGAGCCGGAATTTCGGGTGGCAGGTTCGCGAGGAACAGCGCCGCGTGGGCGGCCGTCACCGACAGGACGACGAAACCCCGCAGCGGAATCTGGAGAGTTTGTCCGCTCATGCGGTTTCCGTAAGGGAGGCAGGAACGACATGCAATTGAGAATCTCTTGCATTATCTAGGTCTCGCCGTTAAGCCGCCGGCCAGTTTCGGGAAGGGCCGCCATGCGAACGTTTATCCTCCACACCTCTAGTCTTGCCGCGATGATGGCGGCGATCACGGTTCCGGCCGCCGCACAGGAGGCCCAGATTCCGACGGTGGTGGTCGAGGCGGACGAGAAGGCGGCGCCGGTCTATCGCTTCGGCGATCCCGTGGATTCGGGCACCACGAAGATCGATCGCAACTCGGTCGAGAGCCGCGCGCCAGGATCCGGCGATGTTAACGAGGTGCTTAAGGCGCTGCCGACCGTGCAGTTCACCAGCCGGCAGGGCCGCGCGACGCGGGCTGAGCTGCAGGACCTGAGGCCCGAGAATCTCTCGATCTCGGGGGGATCGATCTATGAGAACCTGTTCGTTATCGACGGCGTGGGCGTGAACTCACGCTTGGATGTGTCGGGCACGAATCCGCAGCACTATATCGAGGGCAATACGGCGGCGTCGGCCCAGACGGTGTGGGTGGACTCCAACCTGGTGGAATCGCTGACATTGCGCGATTCCAACGTCTCGGCGCGATACAGCCAGTTCACTGGCGGGGTGCTGGAGATTGCGACGCGCAGTCCAGGGCGGCGTTTTGGCGTGGAAACCTACTATGGCGAGACCAGTCCGGGTCTCGCGGAGTTTCGCGTGTCGGATCGCGTCCGGGACGCGATCACAGGGCCGCTGCCGCAAGAGCCCGACTATGAGAAACATCGCTATGGCCTGACGATCGACATGCCGTTCGGAGATCGGGTCCGGACGCTGTTGGCCTACAACCTGTCCGATGTGACGGTGACGAACTATCGGGGCGCCAACTGGCTGAAATACGGCGACTATGGTTTGAAAAGCCGCAACGAGACAGTCATGCTGAAGGCCGAGGCGGACCTGTCGGCGAACCTGCTGCTGACGTCGCAGTTCGTCTGGAGTCCCTATGAGAGCCGCTCGTCGCACGCCAACGGGATCGACAACTATGTGACCCTGAACGGCGGCGGCTTCACCGGCAAGGTGGGGCTAGAAGGGCGGTTAGGCGCGGGGAGTTGGAATCTGCAACTCAGCCACGCCTTTTCGAACAACGACCGCGACAGCGATCGTCCCGGAACGGTGAACGTGAACACCGGCGGCGGGTCGGGCATCGACTGGTGCTCGGGAAGCAGCTGTTCGCTGGGCGGGCCCGGCATACTGGAGCAGAGCCAGACCGAGACCGGTCTGGAGGGCCGGTGGGAGCAGCCGCTGCGGGGAGGCGCGCTGAGCGCCGGATTCCAACTCGCCTACATCGAAGGCGAAAAGGGGCAGCCTTACAGCGCGGCCTTTCGTCACGTCAGCACGAAGGATTATCCGGTCATCCCGAACGAGATCAATCCGAACACCGTCTGCGCCGATCCTGCTGAGGAAGCGGCGGGCACCTGCGTGACCGGGCGCTACGCCCTGGCCCAGCGCAACGACACGACGGCCTTCCACACCAAGAGAGACCTGACCAGTACCGGACTGTGGGCCGAGTACGAAACGGACTGGCGCGGCTTCATGGTTCGAGCCGGGCTGCGCTATGACTATGAAACCTTCCTGGGCAATCACAACCTCGCGCCGCGCCTGTCGATCAGCCGGGATCTGCCGTGGAACCTGAACCTGACGGTCGGGGCGAACCGATATTACGGCCGCAGCTTCCTGGGTTACGCCCTGCGCGAGGACTATCCCGGCAACCGCATCTATCAACGCCGGCCCACCATCGTCGGGACCCAGCGAATCTGGTCGAACAACTGGTATCTGACCAGCCATTCCGAGACGGCGGGATATTCGAACGCCAATCTGGCGACGCCTTATTCGGACGAGCTGACGGCGGTGCTGACGGGCCGCGTACCGCTGGTCGGTGGCGACTTCCGCCTGAAGGGGATCACGAGGAACGGCGAGGACCAGTTCGCCAGTTCACGCGCGACCAGCCAGGTCTATGACCGCGAGACGGGCGGAACCTCGACGCGCCAAATCTATACGATCACCAATGACGGCTCGACCCGGTACAAGGGGCTGTCGCTGGAGTATGTCCGTCAGCTGGGCGGCCATCACGCGATCACTTTCAGCGCCAATGTCTCGCACACCTCGTCCTCCAACATCAGCTATTTCGATCTGGCGGATGACACCGAGTACGACCAGACCCTTGTCTATTACAGAGGCGAGATCAGGCCGCTGCTGGAGGTGACGGCGGACAACCAACTGGCCGACTATGCGGCGCCGCTGCTGCTGAACGCGGATTGGGGCGCCAACTGGTTCGGGGGGCGGCTGCGGACCAACGTCAATGCGCGCTGGCGGGACGGCTTCGAGCGGATAGAAGGCACGGGCGCCAAGATCACGGTCGGGGGCGTGCGCTACGATGTGTTCGACACGGTGAAGTTCGCCTCCTCGTTCAGCGCCAATCTGTCCGCCTCACTGGAGCTGGCGCGCACCTCATGGGGCACGGCGCTGCTGGATGTTCGGGTCAACAACCTGTTCAACGACGTCCTGGAGCAGGACTACACCAGCACGTCGCAACCCTACCAAATGGGGCGAAACACCTGGATTTCGCTGAAGTATCGGTATTGAGCGCCACTCGAGACAGTCTGATCGTCCTTGTCGTCACGACCTTGATGTTCGCGGCGGCCGGGGCGGCGATGTCGCGGGTCCAGACGCCGGCGACGATCGGCGAACTGCGCCTCGCCTATCAGGGCGCGCCCGAGACCTGGCCGCGGCCGATGTTGGAGCCGGGCGCGGCCTTCACGGAGTTCGGTCCCTTGCCGCCCGCGCCGTCGCCGCCGGACAATCCGACCACGCCGGAAAAAGTCGCCCTGGGCGCGCGGCTTTTCGAGGACCCGAAGCTGTCGCGGTCGGGCCAGATCGCCTGCGCCTCCTGTCATCTGCAAGAACTGGGCTTTGCCGACGCTCTGCGCACCTCGTTCGGCCATGACCGCCAGCGGGGGCCGCGCAATGCGCCCTCGGTCGCCGTGGCGGCGTGGATGGACAGCCTGTTCTGGGACGGCCGCAGCAAGACCCTCGAAGCGCAGAGCCTGCACCCCTTGGTCGATCCGCTGGAGATGGCGGGGTCGCTGGACGCGGTGCGCGGCCAGGTGGCGGCGGAGGCGGCCTATGGCCCGCTGTTCGCGGCCGCCTTTGGCGATCCGGAAGTGACCATGCCGCGCGTCGCCCAGGCGCTGGCCGCCTTCCAAAGATCCCTGAAGCCGGCGAGCGGTCGCTGGCGCCGGTTCGTCAATGGCGATCGCGCGGCGCTGACCGACCAGCAACTGCGCGGCCTGCACCTGTTCCGAACCAAGGCCGGTTGCGCCAACTGCCACAATGGCCCGTTGTTCACCGACCAGAAGTTCCACAATCTCGGCCTTCATTTCTATGGACGGGAGCTGGAAGATCTGGGGCGTTACCAGGTGACAGGTCGGCCCGAGGACGTCGGCGCGTTCCGCACCCCCAGCCTGCTGGGCGTTCGAAAGACCGCGCCCTATATGCACAACGGCCTGTTCAGCGAACTGGACAATGTTCTGCGGTTCTACAATGCGGGCGGCGCCAATCCTCGCCCCAGGCCCGATCAAGCGGACGATCCGCTGTTTCCGAAAACCGATCCCCTGCTGCGCCGCCGCGAACTGACGGCGGAAGAGCGCGAGGATGTGGCGGCCTTCCTGGGAACGCTCTGACGAACGGAAACGGCGCCAGCCGTTTTGTCCTAGTCGGGGAGCGGACTCCTGCTTTGTCCCAATAGGTATTGTCCGCACCAAATCACGTTGCTTCGAGCCGCCTTTTTCAACGAGATCGGCGTTTAGTGGAAATCCCGAGATCCCGGCAGGATACGTACGTCGCGGGGGTGTCGATGCGGCGGTTGTCGGGACGGTTGCGGGTGGGCGATGATGTCGGCGCGGGCCAGTTGGATGTCGGTTTCGTGGTCTTGCGACAAGCGCGACAGTTCGGCGCTGCGGTCGATGACACGGCGGGCGACGACGTGGACGACGCCTTCGGGGCTTTTCTCGACCACGCCCTCGACCTGCATCAGGCGGGCGCCCATGATCTCGCGGCGGAACTGATCAAGCATCCGCGCCCAGAGAACGACATTGGTGATGCCGGTCTCGTCCTCCAGGGTGACGAAGACGGCGTTGCCCTTGCCCGGTCGCTGACGCACCAGAACCACGCCGGCGACCTGTATTAGGGAACCGCCGCGCTTGGCCTCGGTGGCGGCGCAGGTCAGCACCGATTCGGCGGCGAAGACGGGACGCAGAATGGCCATGGGATGGGCCTTCAGCGACAGGCGCGCCGTCTGATAGTCGGCAGCGACATGTTCGCCCAGCGGCATCAAGGGCAGATGGGCGTCGGGCTCCGCGCCCAGTTCGCGGGCGCCGCGCTCGCGCGCCTCGGCGGCGGCGAACAGGGGCAGGGGATCGTCGTCGGGCAGGCGGCGCACCGCCCACAGGGCCTCGCGCCGGTCCTGGCCCAATGAGCGGAAGGCGTCGGCGTCGGCCAGTTTGCGCATGGCTGCGGCGGGCAGTTCAGCCCGCCTTGCCAGGGTTTCGATATCGGCGAAGGGCGCCGCGGCTCGCGCCGCCGACAGAGCCTTGGCCCAATCCTCCTTGAAGCCGTCGATCTGGCGCAAACCCAGACGCAGAGCGGGGGTTTCTGCCGCGCCTTCCAGGCTGTTGTCCCAGTCGCTGTGCGAGACGTCGATGGGGCGCACCTCGACCCCGCCGACCTCCTGCGCCTCGCGCACGATCTGGGCGGGGGCGTAGAAGCCCATGGGCTGACTGTTCAGCAGGGCGCAGGCGAAGGCCGCCGGGTGGCGATGCTTGATCCATGAAGAGACATAGACCAGCCGGGCGAAACTGGCGGCGTGGCTTTCGGGAAAGCCGTAGGAGCCGAAGCCCTTGATCTGTTCGAAGCAGCGCCGCGCGAAGTCAGGATCATAGCCGCGCGCGATCATCCGCCCGACCATGCGGTCCTCATAGGTATGCAGGGTCCCGTCGCCCCGGAACGTGCCCATGGCCTTGCGCAGGCCGTTGGCCTCGGCGTCAGAGAAGCGGGCGGCGACCATGGCGATCTTCATCGCCTGCTCCTGGAACAGGGGCACGCCCAGGGTCCGGTGCAGCACCTGCTCCAGCTCGTCAGGCGGACCATAAAGGCGGCCGGGCGGAGGATAGTGAACCTCTTCCACGCCGTTGCGGCGGCGCAGATAGGGGTGGACCATGTCCCCCTGGATCGGGCCGGGACGAACGATGGCGACCTGGATCACCAGATCATAGAACTCTCGCGGCCTCAGCCGGGGCAGCATGTTGATCTGGGCGCGGCTCTCGACCTGGAAGACGCCGATGGACTGACCTCGGCACAGCATGTCGTAGACCTCGGGCTCTTCGGGCGGGACTGAGGCGAGGTCGTGCTCGACGCCCGAATGGACCTTCATCAGATCGAAGGCCTTACGGATGCAGGTCAGCATCCCAAGAGCCAGGACATCGACCTTCATCAGGCCCAGGGCGTCGATGTCGTCCTTGTCCCATTCGATGAAGGTGCGGTCCGGCATGGCGGCGTTGCCATCGACCATGGGATTGGCGGCGTCCAGACCGGCCTGTTCGATCTGGCGTCTACTGATCTCGGAACCCCAACTGCCCCACTGGGTCGAGGCCAGGCGCGCGGTGACGTCCTCGGTCAGGCCCAGGACCTTGCCGACTTCGCGGATGGCGCTGCGGGGACGATAGCGGATGACGGTGGCGGCGATGCCGGCGCGATGGCGGCCATAGCGATCATAGACGTATTGGATGATCTCCTCGCGCCGCTCGTGCTCGAAGTCCACGTCGATGTCGGGCGGCTCGTCGCGGTTGGAGGACAGGAAGCGCTCGAACAACAGGTCGTGGCGGTCCGGATCGACGCTGGTGATCCCCAGGACGTAGCAGACCGCCGAGTTGGCGGCCGATCCGCGTCCCTGGCACAGGATGCCCTTGTCCTCGGCCGTGCGAACGATGTCGTGGATGGTCAGGAAATAGGGGGCCAGGCTGCGATCGGCGATGAAGGCCAGCTCCTTCGCAAGCAGGGCCGTGACCTTGGCGGGCGCGCCGTCTGGATAGCGGACCAGGGTGCGGCGTCGCACCAGTTCTTCCAGCCAGCTCTGGGGCTCCCATCCCGGCGGCACGGGCTCCTCGGGGTATTCATACTTCAGGTCGTCAAGGTCGAAGGTCGCGCGCGACAGGAAGGCGGTCGTCTCGGCCACCGCCTCAGGCGCGTCTTTGAACAGCCGCGCCATTTCGTCCACGGGCTTCAGCCAGCGCTCGGCGTTGGCCTCCAGCCGACGGCCGGCGGTCTCTATGGTCGCGCCTTCGCGGATGCAGGTCAGAACATCCTGCAGGTCGCGGTCGTCGGGCGCGGCGTAGAGGACGTCGTTCAGCGCCAGCAGGGGAACGTCTGCTCGCTCCGCCATGGCCTTGAGCCGGGCCAGCCGGCGTCGGTCGTCGCCGCGCCTGTGCAGGGCGGCGCCCAGCCAGACTGCGCCCGGCGCCGCCGCGTTCATGCGGGTCAGCACCGCCTCCAGCCCCGTCAGCCGGTCCGGCGGGACGAGGATCAACAGCAGGTCTTCAGGATCGGCCAATAGGTCACGCAGGCCGATCTCGCATTCGCCCTTCTTCGCCCGACGGTTGCCCAGGGTCAGCAGACGCGTCAGTCGGCCCCAGCCCGCCCGCGTCTCCGGATAGGCGATGACGTCGGGCGTCCCGTCGTTGAAGATCAGCCGCGTTCCGGTCAGCAGGCGGAAGTCCGCCGCGCGCTGTTTCACCTCTTCGGACAGGGCCGGATCGTTCAGCGGGTCCTCGATGAAGGAGATCTCGCCGGGACTGCCGCCGTCGCGCACCTTGTCCGGCGGCGCCAGGCCTTCGACGCGAAGCGTCTTCAGCGCGCTCCAAGCCCGCACCACGCCCGCCACGGTGTTGCGGTCGGCCAGCCCCAGCCCGGCGTGACCGCGCAGAATCGCCGTCAGCACCAGGTCCTTGGGATGCGAGGCGCCGCGCAGGAAGGAGAAGTTGCTGGCCGCCGCCAGTTCGGCATAGGCGTCGCCAGGATTCAGGGCGTTCAGGGTCGCGCTCATGCGAACAGGCCGTGGATGAACCAGCGCGGCTCCGACGTCTCGCCATAGAGACCCTGGCGGAACAGCCAGAAACGGCGGCCGTCCCGGTCTTCGACCCGGTAATAGTCGCGGGTGCGCTGACCCGGCGCGCGCCACCATTCGCCGCTGATCCGCTCGGGCCCTTCGGCGCGTATCACCTCGTGCAGGACGCGCCGCCAGCGGAACTTCAGGGGGTAGCCGTCGGGGACTTCGGCCAGGGTTTCGACCGGCTGGGGCGGGTCGAACATCTGCAGCGGCCGCAGGGGCGGATCGTCGGGATCGAGATCGGGCCAGGTCTCGTCGCCATGACGGGCGCCGGCTGGAACCAGCCGCGCTGCGCGTTCGGGAATGTGCGAGGCGAAAGGCTCGAATCGCAACACCGCCTCCGGTCCCAGACGCGCGGTCAACCGGTCGATCAGGCGGATGAAAGCCTCCTCGCCGGGGGTTTCGCGCTCCAGTCCCTGCTGGGTCGGCGCCAAAGCCTGGGTCCAGGGCACGGACATCCGCATCTGATCGAAGCCGAAGCCGGGGTCCAGCGGGGCGGCCAGGGCCGCCATCCGCTCACGAAACAGCCGCAAGGTCGCGGAGACGTCGCGGGTTGGACGGCCGGTGCGGACGACGATCCGGCGCATCTCTCCGTCCACGCGATAAAAGCCCGCCTCGAAAGCGCGACCGCCCAGCCCCGTCTGATCCAGCCGGTCCATGGTCTCGATCAGCAGGTCGGACAGAACCCGTTCGATGTCTTCAGGCGCGGAGATCGGCTCGAAGAAGACGCGGTCGACGACAACGGACGCGGGCGGACGATGCGGGGTGATGCGCATGTCCTCGTCGCCCAGAACCCGCGCCAGTCGGGTCGGGAAGTCGGCGCCGAACCGAGCGGCTAGAGGCGCGCGAGACCGGTCGTCCAGGTCGCCCAGTCGCTTCAGGCCCAGGCGACGCAGGGCCTCGTCCTCCTTGTCCGAAAGCTCCAGGGCGGCGACGGGCAGGCGCCGCGCGGCGACGCGATCCTGGCCGGGCTCGAACCGGCCGCCAGGTCCGAAGCGGGCGAGGACGCGGGCGATCTGGGGCGTGCCGGCCAGTGCGCATCGTGTCTGAAGTCCGGCGCGTTCGGACCGCGCCTGGACCGTCTGCATCAGGCTCGTTTCTCCACCGAACAGATGGGCGCAGCCGGTCACGTCCAGCATCAGCCCGTGCGGTGGATCGAGCGCGATCATGGGGGTGAAGCGGCCGAAATCCTCCAGCACCCGCATCAACAGGGCCTGGTCCAGGTCCGGCCGATGGGCCACGACGCGCAGGGCGGAAGTTCGCGCTTGCGCGTCGGCCAGGGGCAGGCCCGGCGCCAGCCCCGCTCGCGCCGCCGCCGGATCGACGGCGGCCAGCCGCAGCGCGCCCTTGATCTTTTCGGCCAGGACGACGGGCGGCGCATCCTCAGGCGGCGCGTCGTCCCGCTGCGCCTGGCGCTGCAGCCGGTCGCTGGGCAGCCAGGGGAACCACACCGCCAGATAGCGGCGAGGGTGGACGGAAGATGCGCTGCTCACGATCCCACTCCATGATCCAGGTTCCGGTCGCCCCGCCGTCGCGTCGCCGCAGCAGGGTCGACGAGAAAGACGGCCGCCCCGGCGCCCCGCCTTCCAGAGGTTCTGATGCGCAGGACGCCACAGACCAGCGGGTCTCGGCCGCACTGGGGCAGGGCAGGGCGCCTGCGCGCGCCAGGAACAGGGTTCCTCCGCCCGTCTCGGCCGCCAGGGCCAGTCGTCGGCTGGCCGTCAGGTTGAAGGCCCTGGCCTCGCCCCAGGCGCTCAACAGCACGGCGCCGACGGCGGGGCTGCGCAGCGCCTCCTCGCCCACGGCCAGCAGGGTCTGTACGTCGCGTGTCCGCACCAGCAACAGGTCGCGAGGCGACAGCCCCATCTCATGCAGGCCCGGACCGTGCGGTCGCCCCGCCTCCTGCGCCATCATCTCATGCAAGCCCCAGACGATGGGCCGCCCCCCCGCCACAGCCAGCGCCATGCCCAGGCCAAAGGCGTTGACCGCCACGGCGTCGGCGGGGGCGGCGGCGTAGAGATCGTGCAGAACGCCCTTGGCCACGGGCGCAAAGGCGTCGTCTTTTCCTTTGCGCGCACCCGCGCCGACGCGATGACCGCCGGCCCGATCCAGGGCCTCCAGGCGCGTCTTCAGCGCCGCCAGAGCGTCAGGCTGAGAGTAAATGTTCATCATTTGTTCTATATGCGCCCTGACGCCCGGGGGGAGTCAAGCGAGGCGGAAAGGAAGTTCTAAAGATCGCATACCAACAGCCGATAAACGGATGCCAAGGGCGACGTCGACAACCTTGCCCCCGAGGGCAGCGATCCCGCCGGCGATGTTTTGTCTAATTGCGGTGAGCGGGGGCGTGACATCCCCGCCGGACCCGTCAGACTGGCGCCCTATGCGTTGATCGGGCGGAGCGCCGGCACATGAGCACCTATGCGGGGATCGAGATCGGCGGCACCAAGACCCTGGTCGGGTTCGGTCGTGGACCGGACGATCTGGGCGATTGCGTCCGTATCGAAACCACCACGCCTGAGGCGACCCTGGGCGCCGTCGTCGAGGTGCTGCAAGGCCAGGCCGACGCGGGCGGGCTGGCCGGAATCGGCGTCGCCAGTTTCGGTCCCGTTCGGGTGGCGGCTGGCGCGCCGGATTACGGACGCATCCTGAGAACGCCCAAGCCCGGATGGTCCGACGCCGACCTGCTGGGGCCGCTCCGACGGTTCGGCGCGCCGATCGGTCTGGCCACCGACGTCGGCGGCGCGGTCCTGGCCGAGGGGCGATGGGGGGCGTGCAAAGGACTGGACGACCACGTCTACGTCACCGTCGGAACGGGTGTCGGCATGGGCGTGGTGGCCAATGGGCGTCTGGTTCATGGCGCGCTTCACCCGGAGGCCGGCCATATGTCGGTCCGCACCGCCGCCCACCCCGATCCGTTCGCCGGCGTCTGCCCATTCCACGGCGACTGTCTGGAAGGCCTGGTGTCCGGTCCCGCCATCGCCGCGCGTCTGGGGCGGCCGGGCGAGAGCGTAGGCGAGGACGATCCGGTCTGGGACGTCGTCGCCGGCCATCTGGCCCAGATGGCCGCCAATCTGACCTATGTGCTGGCGCCGCGTCGGATCGTCATCGGCGGCGGGGTCGGGGGCGCCGAACATCTTCTGGCGCGTGTGCGCCGACTATTGAGCGAGCGACTGGGGGGCTACCTGCCGCACCTCGACGACCCTACCGCCCTGAACGCCTACATCACCGCGCCCGGACTGGGCGGCCGGGCGGGTGTGCTGGGCGCCCTGATCCTGGCGCAGGACGGCGCATGAGCGTTCGAGCGGCGCCTGCTGGCGCCATGTCGATGACCGCCGGTCCTGGTGGCTGAAGCGTTCGAGCGCTCAGCCGCCGTCTTGCCAACCGTCCGGACCTAACGCGCATGGCGAGCCTAGGGCGTCAGAAGCCCGGCGGCGGATGCCGTCTTGACCGTGAGGCCCGCCGCTTCCACGAAACGGAGGTCTGTTGTTCCGAAGTATTCGCGCTGGTTCGTGGCGCACCAGTCGGTCGTGACGATACGGACGGGATCGACCGTGGGCGCTATCGTCGAGGCGTAGAGGAAGTCTCCGCTGCGATCGGCCAGAGGCATCGGGCGGTCCTGGTTGGCGTGGGCCATGAAACTGTCGAACTGGGCGCGCGGGACGCTGGCCAGCATCAGCTTGCCGTCGAAACGAACGATGGAATCGAAGACATAGCGGCTGACCGGTCCGGCGGGAACGCCCGTGCCCAGGGTGGTGTGGCCGATGAAGCCGGCGTCTGCGCCGGCGACCTTGGCGAGGCCGGCGGCGACGCTTCTGCCGGTATCGCCCAACGACAGGGCGCGCGGGCTGGTCCCCAGAATGACCCGCTCCTCTTCGGTCAGGTTGGCGGCAAGGGTGTCGGCGATCAGGTCCGCGAGGGCCGGAGAAGCAGGGGCGTTCAAGGCGATGGGAAGGGATCGGGCCATGACCGAGCCGTTGGAAAGGAATTCCGCCACCGTATAGGCGGCGGTCCAGGAGCCGGTGTGGACATAGGCGCTGCGGCCCTGGCGATGCTGGAACAGCAGGTGATTGTGGCCGCCGATCATCAGGCCGCCGTCCGGCAGCAGCGGCAGGATGTCCCGATCCGCGGCCACCCCGGCGTGGCTCATGACCATGACCAGATCGGCGCCGGCCAGACTGTCGGCCAGATTCGCCCTGGCCCAGTCGGGGGCGGAGGGGATCGTCAGTTGCTCGCGCGAGGCTTTGGGATAGGTGGTCAGCGAATTGGTCGCCATGCCCACGACCCGCAGCGACCGTCGGCCGAAGGGCAGGGTCGTGGAGGGTTCGGCATAGCCGGCGCCCGTGCGCGTATCGCCGATGGTGCTGACGACATGAATCCCCAGACCCTCCATCCGGTCGACGACTTCGGCGAGATCCGGCGTCAGGTCGTTGTCGTGGTTGCCCAGGTTGAACACCGTCGGCGCGATCGCCGGCAAGGCCCTGAGGAAGGCCCAGTCCACCGCGCCGCCGGACCGCACCGCGACGACATTGCCATGTTCGAAGATGTCGCCGTCGATCGCGATGACATGGGGGACGGGGTTGGAGCGGACTTCGGTTTCGAAGGCGGCCAATAGCTGCGCGGTCCGCTCATAGGCGGAATGCATGTCGGAAACGGCCAACACGCGCCCGACGACATCGGCCTGTTTCATGCCGACCAATCCTGGCGCGAACACCGACGCTCCGGCGAGTTGCAGGAGCCGGCGACGGGAAGGCGTCACGAAAGGCATACGCGATCCAAAACGATGTCTGAAAAAGAGGGCGGAACGGACTCACGCACGCGTTCAACTTCGCATTTCGGCGCGTTCGACACAATGCGGGCCCGCCGGGTGTGCGCCGTCCAGCGGCAAATTGTCCCGCGGTGTGGCCGCGTCTTGAAAGGTTCAAGAAACACGCCCGCTCTGTGCTGGCGGTCGGCGAGGCGAAGCTTTACGGCGTCGCGCGACAAAGCCTCCCAAGTCGCCAAGGAAATCTCGCCCATGCTTCGCCAAGCCCTTCTGGCCGCCACCGTCAGCGGCATCGCCCTGCTGAGCGCCGGCTCGGTTTTCGCCCAGACGGCGGACGCCGCCGCAGAGCCGACCGGCGTCGATGACATCGTCGTCACCGCCCAGCGTCGCAGCGAGAACATCCGTGAGGTGCCCTTCGCCGTCACTGCACTGAGCCCCCAGACCTTGCAGGAGGTTTCGGCCGGCGGCGCCGACATCCTGTCGCTGTCGGGGCGCGTGCCCAGCCTGCAGGTCGAAAGCTCCAACGGCCGCTATGCGCCGCGCTTCTACATTCGCGGCCTGGGCAATGTGGACTTCGATTTCACGGCCTCGCAGCCGGTGTCGGTCGTGCTGGACAATGTGGTTCTGGAAAGCGTCTATCTGAAAGGCTTCCCCCTGTTCGACGTGCAGCAGCTGGAAGTGCTGCGCGGACCGCAGGGCACGCTGTTCGGCCGCAACACCCCGGCCGGCGTGGTCAAGATCGACACCGTCAAACCGTCGGACGAGTTCACCGGCTTCGGCTCGCTGACCTATGGCAACCTGGGTTCGACGCGCGCCGAGGCGGCCGTCACCCTGCCGGCGTCGGACACGCTGCAGGTGCGCGGCGCCATTCTGTGGAACCACCGCGACGACTGGGTGAACAACGCCTACAATCCGTCGTTCGCCAATCCCGACAAGGATGATCTGGGCGGTTTCGACGATCTGGCCGCACGCGTCCACGTCGCATGGACCCCGACCGATCGCCTGTCGACCCTGCTGACGTTGCAGGCCCGCGACTATGACGGCACCGGCACGATGAACCGCGCCAACGCCCTGACCAAGGGCTCCAACAAGCTGAACGACAACTTCGACCGCGACACCGTCTATTACGACGGTGGCCGCAATAACTTCCAGAAGCAGAAGACGACGTCCGAGTCGCTGCAGGTCGCCTATGACTTCGGCCCCGCGACCCTGACCGGCATCGTCGGTTCCTATCAGGGCTGGTCGCAGGGCGATGGCGACATCGACGGCGGCGTGGCCTCGGCCCCGGCGACGGCCTCCTACAAGACGCCGTTCAACTCCGAGACCGGCACCCTGTCCAGCGACCTGCTGCAGAACACCTATGAACTGCGACTGGCCTCGAACGGCGACGGCCGGGTCGGCTGGCAGGTCGGCGCCTTCTACTGGGACGAGCGTTTCAACCTGGTCAGCGGCACCTTCAACGGCGTCGGCGGCGTGCAGCCGACCCGCGTGACCGACATCGTGCAGAAGTCCGATTCATGGTCGGTGTTCGGCCAGGGCAGCTACAAGGTCACGGACGCCTTCAAGGTGACGGCGGGCGTCCGCTACACCGACGACAACCGCCACTACAACGGCCAGATCGTACTGGGGACCGGCGCGGGCGGTACGGGCGCCGTCTCGGTCGGCGATCAGCAGGTCAGCTGGGACGTCAGCGCGCTCTATCAGGTCAACGATGACCTGAACCTGTTCGCCCGTGTGGCCAAGGGCTATCGCGGCCCGTCGATCCAGGGGCGCAACCTGCCGGTCCTGACCACGGCGAACTCCGAAACCGTCATGTCCTACGAAGCCGGCCTGAAGGCGCGGATGATGGACGGGCGCGCGCGCTTCAACGCCACCGCCTATGTCTATGAAGTCAGCGACATGCAGTTCACCGCCATCGGCGGCGCGGACAACTCCAACCGCCTGATCAACGCCAAGAAGGGCGAGGGCTACGGCCTTGAGCTGGATGGCGACATCTATCTGGGCGCGGGCTTCAGCCTGGCGGCCGGCGGGGCGTGGAACCACACCGAGATCAAGGACAAGGATCTGCTGGTCGCGATCTGCGGCTCCAACTGCACCGTCACCGATCCCATCGTCATGGTCGGCACGACGCGGCGCGCCGCCATCGACGGAAACCCCTTCCCGCAGGCGCCGGAATACACCGCCAATCTGACGCTGAACTACGTCCGGCCGCTGGGCGCCGACACCGAATTGTTCGCCTCGACCGACTGGGTCATGCAGAAGAACTTCAACCTGTTCCTCTATGAATCGGTCGAGTTCATGCAGGACACGGCGTTTGAAGGCGGCCTGCGCGCGGGCTGGCGCGACTTGAGCCGCGGCATCGAGGCCGCCGCCTATGTTCGCAACATCACCGACGAAGCGAACGTGATCGGCGGCATCGACTTCAACAACCTGACCGCCTTCGTCAACGAACCGCGCACCTACGGCGTTCAACTGACCAAGCGTTTCTGATCTGCACAAGTCGAGGCGTCGATTTGCGGGGCGGACGTTGCTTCCCACGAGCATGGGTCGGTACGGTTCGTGTTGGCGACCTTCTCCCATTTGAAACCAGGCCGCCGTTCTTATAGCGAGGACGGCGGTTTTCAATTGGGCCGACCTGGGATTCGAATAGCCGCCGCTGTTCGCGTTTGATCGTCTACGGACCATTCTTGACCGGGCGGACGCATCAGCTTCATTCCAGCTTCACCGCTCTGTCGCGCATGCGGCGCATAGGGAAGCTAACCGGAGACCCTTCGATCAAGATGGGGATTCCGATGATGGTTCGCGGCGCGATGAAGCGTGGTCTTCTGGGGGCGAGCGCCCTCGTCGGCGTCTGGGGCGCCGCGACGGCGGCCTCGGCCCAGGAAGCCGCCGAGGCCAGCCAGGTCGACGACATCGTCGTGACCGCCCAGTTGCGCGAACAGAAGACCATCGACGTGCCGTTCGCCCTGACCGCCTATTCGGGTCAGTTCCTGCAGGATCTGGGCGTGCAGGAATTCGACGCCCTGTCGGCCTTCGTGCCCGGCTTCCTGGTGCAGAACCAGTCGCCGAACAACCCGGGCTTCGTGATGCGCGGCATCACCTCGGACAGCGGCGCGGCGACGGCCGAACCGCGCGTGTCGGTGTTCCAGGACGGGGTGTCGATCTCCAAGTCGCGCGGCTCCTATGTCGAACTGTTCGATATGGAGCGGATCGAGGTCGCCAAGGGGCCGCAGTCGACGCTGTACGGACGCGGCGCCCTGATCGGGGCGGTGAACCTGGTTCAGAACCGCGCCCGCATCGGCCGCACCGAAGCCTATGCCCAGGCCGAGGCCGGCAATCAGGGCTATCGCATGGTTGAGGGCGCGCTGAACCTGCCGGTCGGCGACACGGCGGGCCTGCGTCTGTCGACACGGATGAAGACGCGCGACGGATTCGTCGACAACCTGCTGGGCGGCGACGACTACAACTCCATCGAGACCAAGGCTTTCCGCCTGTCGGGCGCCTGGGCGCCGACGGATGCGATGCGTTTCGACCTGATCGGCAACTATCAGACGGACAAGGCGTCCGGCACCTCATTCAAGTCCATCGCCTATTACCCGGCCGATCCGAACACCGGCGCGGTGCTGGGCGGCAAGAATCCGTGGGACGGTGCGGCCCTGACGCGCGGCGCTGACTTTGACGGCGGCAAATCGCTGGGCCTGAGCCGCGAGGTCTGGGGCGTGACGGGCCTGACCCGCTTCGACCTGAACGCCGCCCTGCGCCTGAACTCGACCACGGCCTACCGCCAGTTCAAGAACTATGAGACCTTCGACGCCGATGGCGTGTCGCTGCCCCTCCTGACCGTCGCCGAGGACACCTATGGCGAACAGTGGAGCCAGGACCTGCGCCTGAGCTACGACAACGGCGGGCGGCTCAGCGGCTTTGTCGGTGCGGGTTGGTTCCATGAGAAGGGGTATCAGCGCACGCCGACCCAGTTCGACGAGCGTTTGGCGCTGGTGCAACTGGCCGGGCTGCTGGACGGTTCTCCCACCACGATCGGCGACAAGACCTTGCCCCTGGCGGCCTATCCGACCGTCGCGGGTCTGGCGCTGGGCGGCCTGTTGACGCCGTTGGGCGCGGGCGCTTTCGCCGCTCCCATCGCCGCCAACCTGAAGGCGGCGCATATCGAGACGCCGATCAACAACTCGGACCTGACGTCCTACGACGTCTTCGCCGACGTCACCTACGCCCTGACCGACCGATTGGAGGTTTCGGGCGGCGTCCGCTACACCCGCGACGACAAGACCACTGGCTTCGCCAGTTCGGTCCAGAGCCGCTCGGTTCTCGGCGGCCTGTTGGGCGTGCAGGCCTTGGGTGCGCAGGCTCAGGCCTTGGCCCAGGCTGGAAACCTGACTGGCGCCGCAGCGATTCAGACACAGATTGGTCAGCTTCTTCAGGGGCTGGCGACGCCGGGCGCGGCCAACCTGCCGCTGGCCAGCGGATTGCCCCTGTTCGGCCTGACGGCCCAACCGACGACGAACAACGGCGACTTCTCCTATCTGGACAGCAAGGATGACGGCGTAACCTGGCGTCTGACGGCGCGTTACGCCCTCTCCGACGACGCCAACATCTACGCCAACTATGCGCGCGGTCGTCGCCCGGATGTGATCAGCGCCTCCGGCCCGTCGGCGCCGGGCGGCGCGGCCCGCTTCACGCCGGTCGCCGCCGAGACGGTCGACAGCTATGAGATCGGCGCCAAGGCCGCCTTGCTGGATCGCCGCCTGCGTGTCGACGGCGCGGTCTTCCTGTACAACTACGAAAACTTCCAGACCACGGTGCAGCAGGGGACCCTGTTCGTCTCGACCAACGCTGGCGAGGCCAAGTCCTATGGTTTTGAAGGCCAGGCCAACTTCACCGTTTCTTCGAACCTGGACCTGTTCGCCACCTACGCCTTCAATCATTCGCGGTTCGAGAACGGCCTGTACGAAAGCAATCACTTCCGCCTGTCGCCCGACCATATGGCCTCGTTCGGCGCGGTCTGGCGTCTGCCGGTCGCAGACGGCGCCATCGAGGTTCAGCCGACCTACACCTGGCAGTCGAAGGTCTTCTTCGATGACGATAACGACAGTCCCGCGCTGCAGAAGGGCCACTTCGTCCCCGATCTGGCCCAGGACGAATATCAGGACGCCTATGGCCTGCTGAACCTGCGCATCCGTTATGCGCCGTCGTCGCAGAACTGGGGTGTGGAAGCCTTCGGCGAAAATATTCTGGATGAGAAATACATCAAGGATGCGGGCAACACGGGTGACGCCCTGGGGATGCCGACCTTCATCGCCGGTCGGCCCGCCTCCTACGGCCTCGTGTTCAAGCTGAAGCTCTGAGACAATCGATGACTCTGGATCGCCGCAGTCTTCTGGGCCTGATCGGGGCGGGCGCCGCCACGCCCGCCGTGGCCAAGTCGGCCAACACCGGCAAGGTCGCCTTCCTGCATGGGGTAGCCAGCGGCGATCCGGGGTCGCACTCGGCCGTTTTCTGGACGCGCGTGACGCCTGAAGCGGGCGCGGGCGGCGATGTCGCGGTCACGCTGGAGGTGGCGCGCGATGACGCCTTCCGCGATGTCGTACGCCGGGTGTCCAATCTGAAAGCGGGCGCCGAGCGCGACTTCACCGTCAAGCACGAACTGGACGATGCGGTGCTTCGTCCAAATACGGACTATTTCTATCGTTTCATCGCCAACGGCGTCACCTCGCCGGTCGGCCGGGTGCGGACCCTGCCCGAAGCTCAGACGCCGGACGTGGTTCTGGCGGTGGTGTCGTGCCAGCTCTATCCCGGCGGCCTGTTCAACGCCTATGACGCCGTTTCGAAGCTGGAGCGGGTCGATGCGGTCGTGCATCTGGGCGATTACATCTACGAATACGGCGCGGCGGCGGGCGACTACGGCATGGATCACGGGGCGCGCCTGAACCGCATCCCCGAACCGCCGCACGAGATCGTCACCCTGGCCGACTACCGGACGCGCCATGCCCAGTACAAGACCGATCGCGACCTGCAGGCCGCCCATGCCCGTGCGCCCTTCATCTGCGTCTGGGACGATCACGAGGTGGCCAACGACACCTGGAACACCGGCGCGCAGAACCATCAGCCCGAGAGCGAGGGCGATTTCAGCATTCGCAAGGCTGCCGCCTTGCGCGCCTACTATGAATGGATGCCGATCCGCGAGGCGCGGCCCGAGGCCCTGAAGGAGGCGATCCAGCGGACCTTCCACTTCGGCGATCTGGCCAGCCTGATCATGGTGGAAACCCGGTTGCAGGGGCGGACCGAGCAACTGGACTACGCCCGGGATTTGACGTTCAAGCCCGGGCAGGACGGCAAGCCGGTTCCTGACGTCGAGGCCTTCATGGCGAAGCGGGCCGATCCTTCGCGCGATCTGATGGACGACGCCCAGAGAGGCTGGCTGCAAGGCGAACTGCGGGCTTCGCGTGAGGTTGGGCGTCCGTGGCAGGTGCTGGGCAACCAGGTGGTGATGGCGCGGGTCGCCGGTCCCAATGTGGCGGACATGATGCCGCCGGAGGCTGTGCAGGGTTTTCTAGAGAGCCTGCCGGAAAGCGTGCGGGCGGAGGTCGCCCTGTCGGTCGAACTGTTCCGACTCGGCATGCCGTTCAACCTCGACGCCTGGGACGGTTATCCGACGGCGCGCGAACGCCTGTATCGGGCCTTCAAGGCGGCGAACGTCCAGCCCATCGTCCTGGCGGGTGACAGCCATGCCTTCTGGGTCAATGATCTGAAGGACGACGCCGGGGAGCGCCGCGCGGTGGAGTTTGGCGCCAGTTCGATCTCCAGCCCCTCGCCCGGCGACGCGATCGGCGGCGGCTTCCCCCTGGGCCAGCTTCTGACGGCGACCAATCCGGAGGTTGTCTTCTGCGACCAGTCGGCCAAGGGTTTCATCCTGCTGACCCTGGACCGGACGACGGCGAGGGCCGAACTGACCGCCGTCTCGACCATACTGGCCAAGCCTTATCAGACGCGGGTGCTGAAGTCCTGGCAGGTGACGCGCGACGCCGTGGGCCTGACGGCGCCGGTCGAAGTCTGACACCTCAAATCACAGGCTTGGTTCGCCCGTCACCCGCCCTGGCGGCTCCGTTTAATCTCTGTAATTAAGGGCCGGGGCGCGGTCGCCGAGGAGGGCGTGGTAGTGGAAGTCCGGGCCGCGGCGACGTTCGAATTCGGTCTTGGCGGCGGCGACTGTCTCGGGGCTCTGGAACAGTTCGGCGGTGGTCAGGGCCAGGGTCTTGGCCGCCAGGTGGGCGCCTTTCAGGCCGATGGAAGAGCCCGCCGCCACCACGTTCTGCCAGCTGTGGCCGGCCGATCCGGGCACGAAGGTCGCCGTGGACAGGCCGACCGTCGGCGTGACCCAGGACACGTCCGAAACGTCGGTCGAGCCGCCGAAATCGCCGCCGATCACCGCCGGCTCGATCTCTCCGACGCTGGACAGCGGAGGCTTGGAGGCCAGGGTCTTCTGGATTTCCGTGGCGAGGGCGACTTCTTCCGGTGTCCAGGTTATGCCGCCGACGGCATGTAGATTGCGGTCCATAACCGTCATCAGGGCTTCGTTCGGCAGCATGGAATAGACGCCGCCGATGGCCTCGAACTCGACCCGCGTGCCGGTGCCGAGCGCGGCGCCGTCGGCCGCCTTTTTCACCCGCTCCAGCACGTCACGGACGACCTGCGGATCGGTGTGGCGGACGTAATAGTAGCTTTCGGCGAAGGCCGGGACGACGTTCGGCGCGCGGCCGCCGTCGGTGATGACATAGTGGATGCGGGTGCGGTCGGGCACGTGTTCGCGCATCAGATTGACCATGGCGTTCATGGCCTCGACCGCGTCCAGGGCCGAACGGCCCTTGTCCGGCGCGGCGGCGGCGTGGGCGGCCGTGCCGTAGAAACGGAACTTGCCCGAGACATTGGCCATGGTGTCGCCCTGGCGGGCGCTGTTGACGTCGCCGGGATGCCAGTGGACGGCGACGTCCACGTCGTCGAACAGGCCGTCTCTGACCATATAGACCTTGCCCGATCCGCCCTCTTCGGCGGGGGTGCCATAGACGCGCAGCTCGCCCTTGATGTTGTTGGCGGCCATCCAGTCCTTGACCGCGATGGCGGCCTGGACCGAGGCGGCGCCGAACAGGTTGTGGCCGCAGCCGTGGCCGGCCGGGGCGCCGGCCGACTGCTGCACCGGGCTGAGGGTCTGGGACAGGCCCGGCAGGGCGTCGTATTCGGCCAGGATGGCGATGACCGGCCCATCACCAGACTTGTAGCTGGCCAGGAAGGCGGTGGGCTCGCCCGCTATTCCCGGGGTGACGGTGAAGCCCGCATCGCGAAGCTGTCCTTGAAGCAGGGCCGTGCTTTGGGTCTCCTGATAGCCCAGTTCCGCAAACTTCCAGATTTCCAGCGCCGCATGGTCCAGCGCGGGCTCGTTGCGCTCGACCGTGGAGACGATCTGGCGCTGGGCTTCGGGCGACAGTTCGGCCGCGACCGCGGGGGCGGCGAAACCGGCCAGGGCGGCGGCCAGCGTCAGGGCGCGTATCGAAACGGGCTTCATCGAGGGGAACTCCGGAAACTTGGTAGGGAAGGCGGAAGGCGACGGCCCTCCGCCTCTTTGCGAGATTTTCAGAAGGTCTTGCGCAGGCTGACGTACCAGTATCGGCCGTAGGGCTGATACACGGTGCCGACATACCCTGCGGCCGAAAGGGGCGGCTGCTCGTCGGTCAGGTTGCGCACGCCCAGACGGACCGATGTGTCGGAAAGCATGCCTTGGTCGAACTGGTACTCGGCGTAGAGGTTGGCCGTTAGGGTCGAATCCACCGTCCAGTAATCGCCGGCCGAGTTGACCAGGCTGCTGTCGTACAGCGACGAAATATACTGGCTGAAGGCGCCGACCGTCAGGTTCTGATAGCGCCAGCTTCCGGACAGGGACCACTTCCATTCCGGACGGCCCAGGTCGTTGATCAGGTCGCCCATCCGGCCGCCGAAGGTGATGGAGGCGGGAATGGCGCCGGCGTCGCGCGCGGCCTGCAGCTCCTGCATGCCCGGCGACATTTCCAGATAGTATTTGATCAGGTGCGAGACGTTCAGGTTCAGGCTGAAATCCCCGACCCGCGTGCCGCGCAGGTTCCACATCACGCCCAGGTCCAGCCCTTCGACCGTCTGGGGTTGCTGGTTGCTGTAGACATCGGTGATGTACTGCACCTCGCCGACCGGGGTCAGGCCGGTGCCGGCGAAGATGGCCTGGTCCGCCGCCGTCGGATCGGCGCGTATGACATTAGGGTTGGAGCCGCCGCTCTTGCGCAGCAGATAGTCCAGGATCAGGGCGTTCTGGCCCCGGAACAGGCCGACCATGCCGGTCTGTTCGACCTTCCACAGGTCCGCCGTGACGGTGAAGTTCCCCAGTTGCTCGGGCAGGAAGCGCGGCTGGATCACCACGCCGACCGAGGTGGTTTCGGACTCTTCGGGTTGCAGGTCCGGATTGCCCGAGCGCCGCTCGGCCGTCAGCTTGCGGACGTGGGTCTGGGTGGCGTTGGCCTTGTCGGCGAAGGTGTTGGGAATCTGCGACACGGTGCTGGCGCCGCACTGGTTCATATTGGTGATGGCGCCGCGACGCAGCAGGGCCTCGCAGTAGATATAGTCGTTGGAGCTGTTGGACCGCGTGATCACCGTGGCGTTGATCTGCTCCAGATTGGGGGCGCGGAAGCCCTGGGCCCAGGAGGCGCGGATGCGGAAGCCGTCGACGATGTCCCAGGCGCCGGCGATCTTGGGCTTGGCCACGTCGCCGAAGTCCGAATAGTTTTCGAACCGGCCTGCCAGTTGAACCTCCAGATTATGCACCAGAGGGATGTTCATCTCGGGCGAGACGAGGGGGGCGGCGACTTCCAGATAGGCCGAGAAGACGTCGCGTTCGCCGTAGGTGTCCGGGTTCTCGGACGAGTTGATCAGGTCGCTGTAGGTCGCGCCCGACTTGTCAGTATAGCGGATCGTGCCGTCGATGCGGCTGTCGCGGTCGTCCAACTGGCTTTCGGTGCGGAATTCGATGCCCGCCGCCAGGCCGACGGGGCCCGCGGGCAGTTGGAAGACGTCCGGGCGCGAAATCTTGAAGTCCCACAGGCCCAGTTCGGTCTTGGTCTTGCGCACCATGTCCACGCGGATGGCGTCCAGCGCCGCCTGGTTGGACGGGGTGGAATCGCCAAAGCGCGGATTGGCCGGATCGCCGCCGTTGAAGAAGTTGTAGGCGTCGGGCGTCGACTTGGCGGCCCACTCGGCCAGTTTGGTCGTGGAGATGTTGTCCGACACGTCCTTGGCCGACGCTTCGGACCAGACGAGCGCCGATTCCCAACGCCAGCCGCGCCAGTCGCCGCGCAGCCCGCCCAGGATGCGGTACTGTTCGTTGGTGACATCGACGTTGATCGGTCCCATGTCGTTGAAGCGATAGCCGGTCAGACGGACATCGCGCTGGAACGGGTTGTAATAGTTGGTCCCCGGAATGGTCATGACCACCGACGACAGGGTGTTGATCGGCGCCTGACGGGCGTGGGACTGGGCGCGATAGCCGCCCAATTCTCCGAAGAACTCCACCGCGTCGTTGATCTTGTAACGACCGGTCAGGAACAGGTTGTAGCGGTCGATTTCGGGGACGACGGTCAGGTTTTCCTGGGCCGTGTCGGCCAATAGCGACGGGTCGATGTTGGTCGTCTTCTTCAGGCACAGGCCGTTGGCCAGGGCGGCGGCGCAGCCGCTGAGCGTCGACGGCTGGATGGTGAAGGTGGTGAAGCCCGTCACCGCGCCATAGCTGGCCGAGCCGCTCGCCACCGTGAATTGGCCCCAAGGCGTCAGGGACGACAGGCCGTTCAGGCCCGAGTTGTTTTCGAAGCCGGTCCCTGCGAACAGCGGTCGTTTGTCGTCCGAGGCCGTATAGGGTTGCTCCAGCGTGGTCAGTTCGCTGCGGTGGTCGTAGTTGAAGAAGGCCGAGACATTGCCGCGTCCCTCGGCGATGTCCTGACCGCCGTAAAGCGAGAAGTTGAACTCGCGCAGGCCCGTGCCCTCGGCGCCGCCGTACTGGCTGGAGACGGTCCAGTCGGTCATGTCGTCGCGCAGCACGGTGTTGACCACGCCCGCCACCGCGTCCGCGCCATAGATGGCGGCGGCGCCGTCGCGCAGCACCTCCAGACGCTTCAGGCCCGACACCGGAATGGCGTTGGTGTTGTAGGTCAGGACCGGCACCAGATGCTCGTTGGCCTGGGACGTCGGGTGGCCCACGACGCGGCGGCCGTTCAGCAGGACCAGGGTGTTGCCGATGCCGAGGTTGCGCAGATTGACCGAGCCCGTGTCGCCACGCGCCGAGTTGGAGGAGGCCGGCAGATAGGCAGAGTTGAACGTCACGTCGCCCATCTGGGGGATGGAGCGCAGCAGTTCGTCGCCAGACGATGCCGCCGTCGCCAGGATCTGCTCTTCGCCGATGACCGTGACGGGCAGGGCCGCCGTCACCTTGGCGCCCCGGATCTGGGAGCCGACCACCACGACCTCGTCGACCTCGGCGGGTTGCGGGTCCGCCGCCTCCTGCGCGACGGCGGCGGTGGCGGCCCCGAACAGAGCCGTCGTGGCCAACATGGCCGTCTTCAGGCTGCGGTGAGCGAAGGTTGCACGCATGGTCTTGTCATCCCCGGTTACTGATCATCGAACTCGGCATCCCCCGACGTTCATGCGACGCGCGATCGACACGCCCTTCCCCAAGAAGGACGGTCACAGACGAAACGCCGCGCTCAAGACTAGAAACCGCCACAATGACAACGTCAACCGCTAAGGGTCAAAATTTACATGTGATGCATATTTAGAGCAAAATAATCACCGGTTGTGCGCCTTGAATCAATGCATGGCGCAATGCTATCGCTGACAGTGTGTTTTGTTTCGGCTGGTTGGGGCCGGTCGCAGTCGCCCTGGGGGGAGTTGTCCGTGCGTTCACAGATGAGGTTTGCGGCCGTCGCGATCGCTGCGCTTTTGGCAGGCTGGCCGGCCCTGGCCCAGGAGACGTCGGCCCCGGTTCGGCCTACCACGGGCAGCGGCGGGGACATTGTCGGCTACGGCCAGATCCACAGTCCGCTCGTCGGACGTGGCGGGATGGTTGTCAGCCAGAGCGACCCCGCCACCCGGGTCGGCGTGGACGTGCTGAGGCGTGGCGGTAATGCAGTGGATGCGGCCATCGCCGTGGCCTTCGCCGAGGCCGTGACCCTGCCGCGCGCCGGCAATATCGGCGGCTCGGGCTATATGGTCGCGCACATGGCGGCGACGGCGGATCGACCGGCCCAGGACATCGCCATCAACTATTATGGCGTGGCCCCGGCCGCGACGACGCCCGAGCTTCTGCTCGGGGCTGACGGCAAGTTCGACCGCTCCAAGCCCTCGGGCTTCATCAACGTCGCCGTGCCCGGCACCGTCATGGGCATGTGGGAGGCGCACCGGCGTTTCGGCTCCATGCCCTGGGCCGATCTGATCGCGCCCGCCATTCGTCTGGCCGAGGACGGCTATGTTCTGTCGGATGGCGAAGCGGACGCAACCGCCGGCCGCGCGCGCGTTCTGGCCACGGACCCCGGCGCGCGAGAAGCCTATCTGAAGCCGGACGGCACACCCTATCGGGCGGGCGAAGTCTTCCGTCAGCCGCTGCTGGCCGAAAGCCTGCGCAAGGTGGCGCGGGGCGGGGCGGACGAATTCTATCGCGGCGAGCTGGCGCGTCAGATTGTGGCGGGCATCCAGGCGCGGGGCGGGGTCATCACCTTGGCCGACATGGCCGCCTATCGCGCCGATGTGTCCGAGCCGATCTGGGGCAGCTATCGTGGAAACCGCATCGCCTATATGCCGCCGACCGCCTCGGGCGTCAGCGTCGCCGAGGCCCTGAACCTGCTGGAGCATTTCGACCTGAAGGCCATGGGCTGGGGCAGCGTCGACAGTCTGCACCTGATTTCGGAGGCGATGAAGATCACCTCGTCCGACCGACGGCTGATCGGCGGAGCGCCGCAGTGGAACGCGCCGGCCCACGGCCTGGCCAGCAAGGGTTACGCCGCCGAACGGGTGAAGCTGATCTCGCTGGAGCGTTCGCTGGGCGCCGACGACATCCCCGAGGGCAATCCCTATCCGTTCGAGAGCAAGGACACGACCCACTTCTCGGTGGCGGACGACCGGGGCAATGCGGTCTCGAACACCTACACCCTGTCCAACTCCTACGGCGCGCACGTCGCCCCTGTTGGGACCGGCATCCTGCTGAACAACAATCTGGACAACTTCGCCTGGGGCACACGCGACCAGCCGAACTCGCCCGCGCCGGGCAAGCGGCTGGGTTCGACCATCACGCCGATGATCGTGTTCAAGGACGACAAGCCCTGGCTGGTCACGGGCACCCCAGGCGGCGGCTATATCATCGCCACCATGGTCCAGCTGATCTCCAACGTCATCGACCACGACCTGAACATCGCCGAGGCCGCCATGCGGCCTCGCCTGAACCAGGGCGGCGGCGACAGCCCGCTGGAACTGGAAGGCGGCTTTTCGCCGGACGTGGAGCGTCTGCTGCGCGCGCGCGGCCATACGGTTCGGCCGTCCATGACCATGGGCAGCACCCAGTCGATCATGATCGAGGGCGACCGCTTCCTGGGCGCCGCCGACACGCGCCGGCCCGACGCCCTGGCGTTGGGCGTGCGTTAAGCGGCGGTTTGGGGAGGCGAGGATGCGCAAGGTTCTGATGGCGAGCGTCGCCGGACTGGTGCTGCTTTCGGCCGTTCCGGCGGCGGCCCAAAGCAGCCCGCGGACGGGCGCGCAGACGGCCTCCGCCTCGGCGCCCGTCGCCTGGCAGGAGGGGCTGTTCTCGGTTCGCGCCGATCCACAGAAGGGCAAGGTCAGCGTCCGTCTGCCCGCACCGGACGCCGACGGAGTCCTGGGCCGCTATCTGTATCAGCCGGGTCTGTCGGCCGGGCTGGGGATGGACGGGGCGGGCCTGGACCGTTCGGGGCTGGGACAGGCGCAGATCGTGGCCTTCCGCAAGGTCGGCAACCGCGTCTTCGCCGCCTTCGAGAACGAGGATTTTCGCGCCCAGAACGCCGACGCCGATCAGGTGAACGCCGTCGCCGCCTCCTTTACTGCGCCCGTGGTCTGGTCCGGCGAGGTGATCGAGACGGGCCCCGACGGCGCGGTGACGGTCGATCTGTCGGGCTTTCTGGAGCGGGACGCGGTCAATGCGGTGGGCCGCCTGAAGCGCGCCAGACTGGGGACGTTCAAGCCGGCCCCGACCCTCAGCTTCATCGACACGGCCCGGACGCTGGTCTTCCCCGAGAACGTCGAGTTCGACACGGTCCAGACCTTCACCAGCGACGAACCGGCCGCCGAACTGTCGCGCGTCTCGCCCGAGGCGCGCGCCGTCACCCTGACGGTGCATCATTCCTTCATCCGGCTGCCCGACGCAGGGTTCCAGCCCGTGCCGCACGATCCACGCTCGGGCACCTCGGCGCAGATTCTGGTGACGGACTTCGCCGCCGATCTGGACCATCCGGTGGTCAGCCGCCTGGCCCGTCGCTTCCGGCTGGAGAAGACCGACCCGACCGCCGCCCGGTCGCCGGTGAAAAAGCCCATCGTCTTCTATGTCGACCGCGCCGCGCCGCCCGCCATCCGCCAGGCCCTGATCGAGGGCGGCAACTGGTGGGCCCAGGCGTTCGACCAGGCGGGCTATGTCGACGCCTTCCGGGTCGAACTGCTGCCCGAAGGCGCCAATCCTATGGATGCGCGCTATAACATCGTCTCCTGGGTCCACCGCGAGACGCGCGGCTGGTCGACCGGAACCAGCGTCAACGACCCGCGCACCGGCGAGATCGTGCGCGGCGTGGTGCAGCTAGGCTCGCTGCGCGACCGTCAGGACAAGATGATCTTCGAGGGGCTGGTCGGTGCCGACCGCAGCGGGACGGGGGGCGAGGACGACCCCGACCGCCTGGCCTATCAGCGCCTGCGTCAGCTGTCGGCGCACGAGATCGGTCACGTTCTGGGCATCGCCCACAACTTCGCCGCCTCGACGTTCGAGGGACGGGCCTCGGTCATGGACTATCCGGCGCCGTGGGTTATCGCGGACGGCGAGCGCCTGGACTTCAGCCGCGCCTACACCACCGGCGTCGGCGCCTGGGACCGATACGTGGTGAACTGGCTGTATGGCGATGCGCCGGGCCAGGACCCACAGGCGCGTCGCGCGGCCCTGGCGGCGGAGGCCCAGGCCAGGGGCTATCGCTTCGTCAACGACACCGACACCCGGCCGCTGGGCAGCCTGCAGCCCTATGGCGCGATGTGGGACAATGGCGCGGACGTGGTGGCCGAGTTCGCCAACACCCTGGCTGTGCGACGCATCGCCCTGTCGCGATTCGGGCTGGGCAATCTGCCGGCGGGCGCGCCGGCGGCGGACCTGCGGCGCGTGGTTGTGCCCATCTATCTGTATCATCGCTATCAGACGACGGCGGTGGGACGTCAGATCGGCGGGGTGGACTATGCCTACGCCGTCAGCGGCGACGGGCGCGAGCGGGCCGATCCTGTTCCCGCCGAGCGCCAGCGTGCGGCGCTGGACGCCCTGATGCAGGCCCTGTCGCCCGAGACGCTGGACCTGCCGGATCGGGTGCTGGACCTGCTGTCGTCGGCCCAGTCGGGCGTGCCGGATCGCCAGACCGACATCGAGCTGTTCGACGGCCGCACCGACGCGGTGTTCGACCCGTCCTCGGCGGCGGCCGCGGCGACAGAGTCGGTTTATGAAACCCTGCTGGCGCCGGAGCGGCTGAACCGGCTGGTGGAGCAGCAGCGCCGCGACCCGTCGCAGCTGGGCCTGCAAGAGACGCTGGACCGCATCGCCCTGACAGTGGGGCCGGGCGGCGCTCTCAGCCCGCGTCAGGCCGAACTGCGCCGCGTGGCCCGCGCTCGTTACGCCGCCTATCTGGCCGCCCTGATCCAGGGCAAGGCCCTGTCCTCCACGGCCCAGGGCGTGGTGCGCGACGCCGCCAACCGGTTCGGCGATCAGTTGAAGCGATGCCGGGGCGATCAAAACGAGACGGCCCAATGCGCCTATCTGGCCCAGGCCCTGACCGGACCCGTGGAGGGGCTGAAAGCCCTGGGCGAGACCCTGCCGGTCGCCCAGCCCGTGCCGCCCGGCGCGCCCATCGGCGGCGGCGACTGGTATTGAAGCCGGTCAGTAGCAGTCGGGGTTGAAGCGCTCGGTTCCCGACCAGGCGCATTCGCCGCCGATGCAGTCGACCAGATTGCCGCCAAAGCGGTTCCGGGCGTGGTCGAACAGCTGAAACCAGCCGCCGTCGTCCCAGACGGCGGTCGGCATATGCATCGGCGCGGCGTGGGCGGTGTGGAAGCGCGCATACCACAGGCGCACATTGTTGCAGTTCATGGTCGCCAGCTTGCTGTGCCAGCCCACGCCCCATTCGCCGATGAAGACCGGCATGCCCCTGCCCACGGTCGACGCCCAGTCGGCCATGGTCTGCATGGGTTTTCGGATGTCGTCGTCGGTCCAGGGGTCGGCGTAGTCGCCTTGGTTGTCGCCGGCGAAGGTCCAGGGATTGTAGTGGTGGAAGGTGGCCATGACATAGGGGTCCTGGCCGTCGCCGACCGCCTTCAGGTCGGGCCATGTGCGGGCCATTTCATCGGCGCCGAACCACTGATTTCCGCCGATCACCACGATGCGTTTGGCGTCGCGCGCGCGGATACGCTGATAGGCGCGGCCCGACATCTCGCGCACCGTTTCCGGCGCCATCGCCGTTCCGCCTTCCAAGTGAGGCTCGTTCAGGATCTCGAAGATCAGCCGATGGTCGCGGTCGCCGAAGACGTCGGCGATGTCGGTCCACAGCTGTTCCAGCACGTCGGCCCGACCGTCCTGCTTCAACCGTTTTTCGTGATGGGCGTTCAGAACGACATAGAGGCCGGGCTGGGCCAGGGCGTAGTCGACGACCGCCATCAGTTCCTTCAGGCGCGGCGCATTCTGATCGATGCGCCCGGTCTGAGGGTCGGCCAGTGTCGAACCGTCGACATCCTCGGTCCAGGTGACAGGGATGCGCACGACGCGAAAACCGCGCGCATAATAGGCGTCGATCTTGGGCTTGGCTTCGGCCAGCGTCGTCGGATGCTGGCTGTTGTCGAACATCTGGCCCAGATTGAAGCCCTTGCCCATGGCGTCGGCGGCGGCTCGTGCGGTGGGGGGGCTCGCCTGCGCGGCGAAGGTCGGCGTGGCCCCGATCACCAGCAGGATCAGGAGGACTGGGAGGGGGAAAAGACGCATCGGCACGCTCCTTTCGGCCATGGCATAAAGCAAGCCGCCGCACCGCGACAACCGTTGGTCAGCGCACGCGCCGCACGCCGAGCACGGCGAGGCCGCCGACGACGGCGATGCCGGCCGAAAGTCCCATCAGCATAGGCCAGTCCTGCCGGTCGGCGCCGAGGGCCGTCAAGGCCAGGACCGGAGCCAGCACGGCCGGCAGGGTGTTGGTCAGGTTCATGATCCCCAGATCCCGCGCCGTATCGCGCCGCGACGGCAGGATTTGCGCCACCAGCGCCACGTCCACGGTCGTGTAGAGGCCGAAGCCGACGCCGTAGAAGGCGTAGCCGACCAGAGGTCCCGGCCATTGCGGCCAGAAGGCGAAGATCATCAGGCCGAAGCCCAGCAGCACGGAGGCCACGACGATGAACAGCTTGCGTCGGCCCAGGCGATCCGACGCCAAGCCTCCGACGAAGCCCGAGACCACCACCAGCAGGGTCGATAATGCGATGAGGCGGGCCAGCCCGCTTTCGACCGTCGATCCGGGAAACTGTTCGGCGTAACGCGCATGATCCGACAGATAGAACAGCATATAGGCGTTCACGACGCTCGCCGCGATCTGGAGGCAGAAGCGCGAGGCCCAGGCGAAGCCGAAGTCGATCGAGAGGAGGGCGCGCGCAGCGGGCGGTCCGGCCTCCCTTCGGTGCGGCGAAGAGCCTGGGGGTTCGCGCCAGCTCAACACCAGCGGAACGACGCACGCCACAACCAGGACGCCGAGAATCGTCAGCCGTGCGGCGGGTCCGCCGAACGGCGGCAGGGAAATCAGAACGCCGCCGGCTGCCCCCATCGGCGCGCCGAGGCCAAGGAAGGCGGCCACACGACCCTTCTGCACATCGGGAACCACATCGGCCAGGATGGCGGTCAGGGGCGCGAACATCAGGTTGAAGGCGAACTGAAACGTCATGACGCCGGCCAGGAGGGTAAGAGGCGACGGCGCAGCGGCGATCAGGCCGTAAGCAAGGATCACACCGGCAAGCCCGGCCAGAATCCACGGCCGCCGGCGGCCGAATCGCCCGCGTGTCCGGTCGCTGGCCCAGCCCGCCGCCAGATTGGCGACGCTGGCCGTAAGAGCGCCCCACAGCGAAACCAGGCTCAGCAGGCCGACCTTGTCGCCCGGCGCAAGAGCTTGCGCCTGAAGCGGCACGATCAGCGAGAGCAGGGGAACGAAGGCGATGAAGGCGCCGATATAGGCCAGCGTCAGGACCGCGACGAAGCCCGGCCCCACGCGACCCGCCGGCCGCATCTCAACCTCTGCACCTGTTCGCATGGGCGAACAGTGGCGATTGTCCCCGTCATCCGCGAGCGAATTGTTGCAAGACGACCGTCAAAGACAGCATACGGAAAGGGTCGGGCCGTCAGCGCGGACCGCGCCCGGGGAATGAAGGCGGCCATGGCGGCGACAATCTACGATGTTGCGGCTTTAGCCGGAGTCTCCATCAAATCGGTCTCGCGCGTGTTGAACCGCGAGCCAAATGTCAGTGCGGCGTTGCAGGCAAAGGTCCAGGCGGCCGTCGAGAGCCTGGATTATCGTCCCAATCTGTCGGCTCGAACCCTGGCGGGCGCGTCGTCCTATCTGATCGCCGCCTTCGTGGACGCCGAACTGACGCTGGAGCACTGGCGCAGCGGGCGCGGGAACGACTACCTCAGTCGTCTGGAATTCGGCGCCTTGGTCGAATGTCGCAAGGCCGGATACCACCTGCTGGTCGAACTGGTGGACTACGGCTCGCCCAGCCTGGAGGCGCGCCTGGTGTCGCTGTTGCGGGCGCTGAGACCCGACGGCGTGCTGCTGACGCCGCCGAACTCGGACGATCCTCTGGTGCTGGACATTCTGGAGCGGGCGGGCACGCCTTTCGTGCGTCTGGGGGCCGAGCAGGACCTGGGACGCGGGATGCGGGTCTTTATGGATGATCGCCAGGCCGCCGCCGACATGACGACGCACCTGATTGCTCTAGGCCACCGCCGGATCGCCCTGGTCGCCGGTCCGGCCGCCTACGCCGCCAGCCAGGCGCGACGCGAGGGCTTCCTCGCGGCCTTGGCCGAGCACGATCTGACCGTCGAACCGGATCTGCTGATCGAAGGCGACTTCACCTTCGAATCGGGTCGCCGGGCGGGGGAGACGCTGCTGAAGCGCCCGAATCGGCCGACCGCGATCTTCGCCAGCAACGACGATATGGCGCTGGGCGTGCTCAACGCAGCCGCTGCCCTCGGCGTCGCCGTGCCCGGAGGCGTTTCGGTCTGCGGCTTCGACGATACGCCCAGTTCGATGCTCAGCACGCCGCCGCTGACGACCATCCGTCAGCCCGTCGCCGAGATGGCTGCTACCGCTACACGCATGCTGCTGGCTGGGGCTCGTGGACAGAAGGTCGAGGCCGAACAGGTGCCCTACGCCCTCGTGGAGCGGCTTTCGGCGCGAGCGCTCGTATGAATTTCGAGAAGCGTTGACAGCGCTGTCAAATCCGGTCAGGTTCACGCTCGAAACAGGCGCGGCTTCAACGCGTCTTCACATGGAGCCCTGGAGAACAGGGGCCGCGGGGAGGGTAAGCTATGATCCATTTCAGACATTCGCTTCTGCTTGGGTGCGCGACATTGGCGATCGCGGCCGCGACGGCGCCGGCTTGGGCCCAGAGCGCCCCGCCGGCCGATTCCGACCAGAAGGCCTCTGAGGTCGACGAGGTGGTGGTCACGGCCGAGCGCCGGACCCAGTCGTTGCAGAACTACGCCGGCGTGGCGCAGGCGATCTCGGGCCAGGATCTGCGCGCCGTCGGCATCGATCAGATCGAAGATCTGCAATCGGCCGTGCCGGGCCTGTCGATCGCCAACCAGGAAGGCAACGTCCAAATCTATATCCGGGGCGTGGGCACGGCGAACAACACCGAATTGGGCGACCCGTCGGCGGCTACGCACCTGAACGGCGCCTATCTGCCTCGCCCGCGCGGCCTGGGCGGCATGTTCTTCGACATCGCCCGCGTCGAGATCGCCAAGGGACCGCAAGGCACGCTGCGCGGGCGCAACGCCGTCGCAGGCACATTGAACATCATCCCCAACATGCCGCGCCTGGGCGAGAGGTCGGGCTATCTCCAAGGTGAAGTCGGCACGCTGGAAACCACGGGTTACGAGGCTGCCGCCAACCTGCCGATCGGCGACGATCAGGCGCTGCGTCTGGCGGTCTATGGCGTGGATCGCGGCACAGCCTACAAGAATGTGGGCAACGACCAATCCCTGGATCCTACCGGCATTCAGCAACTGTTCTCGGCGCGCGCCACCTATCTGTACCAGCCGAACGACCGCTTCCGCCTGAGCCTGATGGGCGATTACGAATCCGAGCGCGGCACCGGCTATCCCGCCACCAATATTCGCAACGGTCTGGTCAACGGCGGCACGCCGGATCAGCTGGAACTGCGCGAGGTTCTGTATCGCGGGCCGCAAGGCCTGGTGGAGAACGACAATTGGGGCCTGGCGCTTAACGCGTCATACGACTTCGGCCCCGCCGTGCTGGAATATTCCGCCAGCCGACGCAGCGTGGACTACTATCAGGTCAACGCCTCCAACGAGGGCGTCGTTCGCCCGGGCTACGGCGCAGCCGACGTGGATTATGACAACTTCGGCACTCAATACTGGCTGACCCTGTCGAAGTCGGACATTCATGAGCTGCGGCTGTCCTCTCCCGCCGACTCGAAGGCCGTTTGGTCTGCGGGCCTGTTCTATTTCAAGGAAGAGCAAGAAGTCGGCTACCTGTCTCTCGTGGACAAGGGGATGTTCTATTCGGGTACTGAGTTCACCTTTCCCGACGTTCACTCCGACTCCTTCGCCGCCTACGTCGATGTCACCTATCCCGTGACCGACCAACTGCGGATCAAGGGCGGTTTCCGCTACACCGAAGAGAACAAGTCCAGGAACGGCATCGGCGGTAACTGGTCGCTGGGTCTGGGATCGGAAGGCTACGGCTGCTGCTTCACCACGCGCCTGGGCACCGAGGGTTTCCGGCCGATCTTCACGGGACGCGCCAGCTACGCCGCGCCGACGAACAACCAGGAGGCGGCGCGGTATTTCCTGGGCGCCTTCACGCCTGGCGCGCGCGACACCTTCCTGGACCAGATCGCCGGCGTCGCCGACGGCTCGCGGCCGAACGGAACCTGCGTGAATCGTCCGGACACCCAGCCCGCCTATGGCGGACAGGTCTGCCCGGCCAACGGCCAGCACAGCTTCTTCCAGATCACCGCGCCGGGCGCCCAGGTCGGCTCCTACGAGGACTCGTTCAACGACTACCGCGTCGGCTTCGAATATGACCTGACGGCCGACAATCTGTTCTACGGCGCGATCTCGACCGGGCATAAATCGGGCGGCTTCAACGACACGATCACCGTCAACGGCGTGCAGACGGCGCCGACCTTCGCGCCCGAGGCCGTTACGCTGTACGAACTGGGAACCAAGAACACCTTCCGGCCCGCGACCGGCCGGATCGACCTGAACGCCAACGTTTTCTACTATGACTATTCGGATCAGGTGTTCCAGACGCTGGTGTCGCTGGGGACGGGGCCGAACAACGCCAGCGCGGGCTTCTCGCAGCAGAACATCAACGTCGCCCAGTCGACCATCAAGGGCTTCGAGGTCGAGACCCGTTTCGATCTTCCGCACCGGACGCGTCTGGACGTCATCGCCGCCTATATCGACGCCAAGGCCGACACTGGCGCCCTGACCGACACGCGCGGGACCGATTACGCCGACGGCACGCCGAACTTCAATATCGACATCGCCGGCAACGAGCTGCCGAACGTTTCTAAGGTGAACCTGAACGCCCACCTTCAGACTACGGCGGACGTCTTCGGCGGCCGCGCCGACTTCCATCTGCTGGCCAACTATCGGTCGTCCTACTACCTGAACATCTACAATGAGAGCCCGGTGATCCAGTTCACCGCGCGGCCGACGGACGCCGCCGGCCAGGCCGCCTACGACGCCTTCAAGGCTTCGATGGAAGGAACGACCGTCAATCCGAACGCGCCGCCGGCCAGCCCTTATCTGCGCAGCACCGAAGCGCGCGAGGGCGGTTTCTGGGCGCGCCAGGGCGGCTATGTGACGGTCAATCTGGGCGCCGGATGGGAGACGTCGAACGGCCGTTATCGTCTGGAAGCCTATGTGAACAACGTGTTCGACAAGACGGTGGTCGACAAGCAACTGGTGTCGGATCAGGTGGTCAACGTTCTGTTCCTGAACCAGGCGCGCACGGCAGGCTTGCGTCTGCGGGCCAACTTCTAAACTCCTGAGCCTGGGGCGGCGCGGGGCTTGAGCGCCGCGCCGCCCGTTTTTTCGCCTTGAGGTTCCGTATGCCCTCGTCCCGTCGCATGCTCGTGTCCGCTCTAGCCGTTGCGGCGGTCCTTTCGGGGGGCGCTGGCGCGACCCACGCCCAGACCGCGACGACCCAGGCTATTCCGGCCGCGGCCCGGGCGAATCCGGCCCTTTGGCCCGCCGCCGCCAGCCCAGCCGCGATCACGGACGCGCGCACCGAAGCCTTCATCGGCGATCTGATGGCGCGGATGACGCTGGAAGAGAAGGTCGGTCAGATCATCCAGGCCGACATCGCCTCGATCACGCCGGCCGACCTCGCCGTCTATCCGATCGGCTCCATCCTGGCGGGGGGAAACTCTGCGCCCGGCGGAGATGAACGGGCGCCGTTGGAGGCCTGGGTCGCCCTGTCGCGGGCCTTCCGCACGGCCGCCGCAGAACGGCCGGGCGCGGCGATTCCGCTGATGTTCGGCATCGACGCCGTGCACGGACACAACAACATCGTCGGCGCGACCCTGTTTCCGCACAACATCGGCCTGGGCGCGGCGCGCGATCCGGATCTGATCCGGCGGATCGGCGCGGCCACCGCCCAGGAAGTCGCCGCATCCGGCGCCGACTGGACCTTCGGCCCCACCCTGGCGACCCCTCGCAACGACCGCTGGGGGCGCGCCTACGAAGGCTATTCGGAAAGCCCGGAGATCGTGGCCGCCTATGCCGGTCCGATGACCCTGGGTCTTCAGGGCGAACTGGTGTCCGGTCGTCCGCTGTCGGCGGACCACATCGCCGGTTCGGCTAAGCACTTCCTGGCCGATGGCGGCACTGAAGGCGGTGCGGACCAGGGAGACGCGGTCATTTCCGAAGAGGAACTGATCGCCGTCCACGCCCAGGGCTATTTGCCGGCCATCGACGCCGGCGTCCTGACGGTCATGGCGTCCTTCTCCAGCTGGAACGGCGTAAAGACGACCGGCAACCCCTCGCTGCTGACAGACGTGCTGAAGTCCCGCATGGGCTTCAAGGGCTTCGTCGTGGGAGACTGGAACGCCCACGGCCAGATTCCGGGCTGCAGCAACGAAAGCTGCGCCCAGGCCATCAACGCCGGTTTGGACATGTTCATGGCGCCCGACAGCTGGCGCGGCCTCTATGCGAACACCCTGGCCCAGGCGCGCGCCGGCCAGATTTCGGCCGCGCGTCTGGACGACGCCGTTCGTCGCATCCTGCGGGTCAAGGTCAAGCTAGGCGTCTTCGATCGCGATCGCGCACTGGAAGGCCGGACGGACGTTCTGGGGTCGCCCGACCACCGTGCGCTGGCCCGCGAGGCGGTGCGCAAGTCGCTGGTCCTGCTCAAGAACGAAGGCGGCGTCCTGCCGATCCGGCCGGGCGCGCGCGTGCTGGTCGCCGGCGCCGCGGATTCGATCGGCCAAGCCTCGGGCGGCTGGACGGTGACGTGGCAGGGCGCCGACACCACCAACGCGGACTTCCCCGGCGGGACCTCGATCTGGTCTGGTCTGCAGGCGGCGGTCGCGGCCGCCGGAGGCGTCGCCGACCTGCGGCCCGACGGCGACTATGTCGAACGCCCCGATGTGGCGGTGGTCGTCTTCGGAGAGACGCCATACGCCGAATTCCAGGGCGACATCGAGACCCTGGATTTCGCTCCCGAGGAGCCTCTGGCGCTGCTGCGCCGGCTGAAGGCGGCGGGTATTCCCACGGTGTCGGTCTTCCTCAGCGGCCGCCCGTTGTGGACCAATCCCGAGATCAACGCCTCCGACGCCTTTGTCGCCGCCTGGTTGCCGGGAACGGAGGGCGCGGGCGTGGCCGACGTCCTGGTCGCGGGTCCAGACGGCCGCGCGCCGTTCGATTTCACCGGGCGGCTGTCCTTTTCCTGGCCCAAGACGGCGGATCAGGACGTGCTGAACGTCGGCGAGCCCGGATACGATCCGCAGTTCGCCTATGGATACGGCCTGAGCTACGCCCGGCCGGCCCAGGTGGGGACCTTGGCGGAAGACCCCGGTCGCGTCGTGGTGCGCGGCAACCTGGACGGCTATTTCCGTGACGGGCGGGTGCTGGCGCCGTGGTCTCTGATACTGAGGGACGATGGCGGCGACGCCAGGGTGGGACAACGGCTTGCGGCTTCCAGTCCCCGGGCCAACCTGTCCGTCCGCGCCACCGACGGCTCGGCCCAGGAAAGCGCCATGGCTCTGACCTTCTCCGGTCCGGCGCAGGCGGTGATCTTCGGTCAGCCCGTCGATCTTTCGCGTCAGCGCAACGGCGACATGGTCCTGGCCTTCTCCGCCCGGTTGGACGCCGTGCCGACCGGCCCGGTCGAACTTGGTTTTGGACAGGACCGGATCGACATCGCCCCGCTGCTGGCGCAGGGCCGGGTCGGCGAATGGCGGCAGATCAGGGTCCGGCTGGCCTGTTTCGATGCGGCGCGCGCCGACGTCGCGGCGGTCGAGACGCCGTTCGTCCTGGCCTCGACGACGCCGCTGGCGCTGTCGCTGGCCGACATCCGCCTGGTCAGTCACGACACGGAGGCGACCTGTCCCGTCAAGCGGTAATGGCCGAGCGCGTCGTCCGGATTTCCGGATTGGAAGACTCAATTCATTTGCCTGACGCCCGGTCATGATGATCCTGTCGCTCCAACAACGGCGAGGAGCGACGGATGCGGTTTGACGGACAGGTGGCGATCGTTACGGGCGCCGGCGGTGGTCTGGGGCGCGAGCACGCCCTGGCGCTGGCGGCGCGTGGGGCCAAGGTGGTGGTCAACGATCTGGGCGGAGCGCGCGACGGCTCGGGCGGATCGGCCACGGCGGCCGAGGCCGTGGTCGCCGAGATCGAGGCCGCGGGCGGCGAGGCGATGGCCAATGCGGCCTCCGTCACGGACTTCGCCGCCGTACAGGCCATGGTCGATCAGGTCATGGCCAAGTGGGGCCGCATCGATATTCTGGTGAACAACGCCGGGGTGCTGCGCGACAAGAGCTTCGCCAAGATGGAGCTGGACGACTTCCGCTTCGTCGTCGACGTGCACCTGATGGGGGCGGTCAACTGCACCAAGGCGGTGTGGGAGATCATGCGGGCGCAGAATTACGGCCGCATCGTCATGACCACCTCGTCCTCGGGCCTCTACGGCAATTTCGGTCAGGCGAACTATGGCGCGGCCAAGATGGCGCTGGTAGGATTGATGCAGACCCTGGCGATCGAGGGGGCCAAGAACGACATCCGCGTCAACTGCCTCGCGCCGACCGCCCACACCCGCATGACCGAGGACCTTGGCGCGGCCTTGCCGCTGGAGGCGCTGGCCCCGGCGCTGGTGACGCCCGGCCTGCTGTATCTGGTCAGCAAGGACGCTCCGACCCGTGCGATCCTGGCGGCCGGCGCCGGCGGCTTTGAACGCGCCTATGTCACCCTGACCCAGGGCGACTTCATCGTGGGGCCGGAAGCGCCCGAACAGGTGGCGGCGCGGTTCGACGCCATCTCCGATCGCGACGGCGAGATCGTGCCCGACATGGGCGCCGCCCAGGGCATGATCGAACTGACCAAGCGCAGAAGGCCCACACGTCCTGACGACGTCGTGGTTTCAGGGCCGGGCGGCGATCTTCGGATCGTCCGCTCGATCTGTCCGAAGCAGGAACAGCGCGCCATAGAGAGCGGCCAGGCCCGTCAGCAGGGCGACGCGCGGCCAGCTCTCGGCCAGACTGGCCCCCATGGCGTTGAAGCCGACGAAGGCAGGCACGGCGGCGGTCGAAGGCGACAGGTGCGCCAGCCAGACCAGGGGCTGAGGCATCATGAAGTGAGGCCAGGCCGAGCCTGCCAGAAAGAACAGCGGCGCGGACGTTCCCACCAGAACCTGAAGCACCCGTTCATGGCGGTCGAACAGGCCGCCCAGCCAGAGGCCCAGCGCCGAGACGGCGGCGGCGAAGAGGGGCGCGGTCACGAGGACGCCGGTCATGTCGCCGCCACGCGGGTAGTCCTGAACCCAGAAGACGAAGCCGAAATAGAGCAGGGTCGACAGGGTTCCGATGAGAGTCAGCGCCGCCCAGAGCCCTAGCCGCGACGATAGACGGACGGGCGCAGCCCGGGTCTCGCGCCGCAGGGCCGCGATGACGCCGGCGCCCAGCAGCAATGTCTGCTGAAGGATGATGACGCTGACGGCCGGAACCGCGTAGTCGCCATAGCCCTCGGTCGGGTTGAACAGCGATTCCTGGCGAAGGGTCGGCGCCAGGCGGGCGGCGCGCGCCACCTCTGGCAGGCCATCAAGCCGCTTCTCGATCACGTCCAGAACCGCCGCGGCGGCGGTTTTGCCGACCGATGTGGCGCGGACCAGATAGCCGCCGTTCAGATAGACGGCCACGCCCTCCGGCGCGCCGCGCGCCAGTCCCGCCTCGAACCCCTTGGGCAGGACGATCACGCCGTCGACCGCGCCGCGTCGCATCAAGGCCTGGGCGTCTGCGGTCGATCGGGCGACGGCCGCGACGTCGATGGCGCGGGCGGCGTCCAGGTCTTGAACCAGGGTCCGGACCAGGGGGGTGTCGGTCTCTGCGACCACCGCCAGCGGCAGGCCGGTGGCGGTCTGCCCGGAATAGGCGGCCGGATAATAGAAGGCGTAGAGGCCGACCGCGAGGATCAGCAGGCTGGCGACGGGCCGGGTGCGGACGATGTTGGCGAACACGGCCCCGAAGGCCGCCAGGAAGCCGCGCTGGGGCAGGGGAAAGGACAGGGTCTCCGTCTTCGGCTCGCGCTTTCCACGCCAGGCCACGGCCAGGATCGCCAGACCGAGCGCCGCAACGGTCACGACGCCCAGAACCGCGAGGTCGCCGAGGACGCCGGAGATCGCGCCGTCCGTCACCATCTGGCTGGTCTGGAGGCGAAGGTAATAGGTGTAGGGCAGGATGTCGCTCCAGATCCGGGCGAACCGGGGAGCGTGGTCCAGCGGCAGGGTGCCGTTCGAAAAGGCGATGGCGGCGCCTGCATAGACGGCCGTGGCCGAGAAGGCCGTGTCGATATCGCCAGCCGCCGCGACCAGCAGGGCCGACAGGGCGACGCTGACGGCGATCAGCGCCGCCATTCCCAGCAGAAGCAGGGGCAGGGACCCGGCGACGCCCCAGCCGCGAAAACCGCACAGCCAGACGATCCAGGCGAACCCCCACAGGGTGAAGACGATGAAATGCGGCAGCAGCCGCCCGATCAGGGCCGCCGCCGTGCGGCCCCGGTTGGCGTGCCGGAACGCCTTGAACGAGCCGCCGTCCATCAGCCGCCCGACCGCCAGCACCGCCGAACAGGCCGCCAGCAGATGCAGCACGCCCGGCGCCAGCAGACCGCCCAGAAACAGTTCGAAGTTCAGCTGTGGATTGCCGACGATCGAAACCTGGACCGCGGGCGGCTGGAGCGTCGAGGCCGGCGCGCCCATCTGTCGCGCGCGCTGTTCCAGAATCGGCGCTGCGGCGGCGGCGATCGCGACGCTCTGGCCCGTCGCAGACAGGGCGCCGACAGTCTGATAGGCGCCGTTGAAATAGACCGTTATCTGTTCTGGCCGCCGAAAGGCGTTTCGGCTGAACCCGGCGGGGAAGTGGGCGATGCTGTAGATCTTGCCTTGCCGCATCAGGCTCAGGGCCGCGTCCAGGGTGGCGGGCGAATAGGCGACGCGCACGCCTGGGCTGGCTTGCATGTTGCGTATCGCCGCGCGGCTGAAGGCGGAACGGTCCTGATCGACCACGGCGGTGGGTGCGTGACGGATGACGCCGGACGCCAGCATGGCCCCGATGACGACCAGCAGGATCAGCGGCAGGCCGAAGGCGACGAAGGCGTCCCAAGGCCGGGTGGTCAACAGCCGCGTCTCGGCCCGGACGGCGGCGCGGAATCCGCCGGTGTCGGCCGTCACCGCCGCGACCAGTCGAACAGAACGCTCATTCCGGGACGCAGAGTCGGTATCGGCCGGACCGGCTTGGCCTTGGCCTCGAAGCTGCGCACGTCATATCCGCCAGACTGGCGCGTGGAGCGCCAGGTGGCGAACTCGCCCTGCGGGCTGATCGCCGTGACGCGGAAGGCGACGTTCTTCAGGCCCAGGGCGGGAACGTCGCCGGTCAGGGTCGCGCCGATTTTCAGATCGTGGAACTGATCCTCGCGCACGGTGAACGTGATCCACGGATCGGCCGTATCGACGATGGTGAAGACCGGCACGCCGATCAGGACCAGTTCGCCCACGTTGGAAAAGCGCTGGGACACTTCGCCGGCGTGTGGCGCGACCAGGCGCGTCTCGGCCTTGAGACTGTCGGTTTCGGCGACGGCCGCCTGGGCTCCGCTGACCTGGGCGTCGGCGACCGTGCGCTCCTGCGGGCGCAGACCGGCGGCGGCCTTGAGGTATTGCTGGCGCGCGGCCTCGGCCTGGGAGGCGGTCGCGGCGCGTGCGGCTACGGCTTCGTCGCGGCGCTGAGCCGAGATGACGCCTTCGGCGAACAGTGTTTCGGCGCGCCGGGCGGTCTGGTCGGCCAGACGCGCGGCGGCCTGGGTGCTGCGCCAGACGGATTCGACCGAGCGGACATCTTCGGGGCGAGCGCCTTCGCGGCTCATCGACTGGACGGCCTGGGCGGATTGCAGCAGGGCGCGGGCCTGGGCGTCCTTGGCTTCGATCTCGGGGCTGCTGAGCACCGCGAGAACCTCGCCGGCCGCGACCTGCTGGCCCTCCGAGGCCAGAAGCTGTTCGACGCGGCTGGGCGCCTTGGTCGCCACGGTGAAGGTTTCCGCCTCGACCATGCCCTGGACCTGGTCTGCGGGCGGCCGCGCCGCCAGGACCAGACCCACGACGATGAACACCAGCAGCAAGGCGACGCCGACCGCGATCAGCCAGAAGCGCAGCGGACGGCGACGGGTCGGAGCTGGCGGAGAAGGGGCGGGCGTATCGCTCATGGGGCGCTGATCCGGTCGTCGCGTTCGAGGAAGTCGTCGAGGCCTTGCTGGCCGCCGGCGGCCGCAAGCAAGGCCGCCAGGCTGAGGTCGTATTCATAGGCCGCGGCGGCGCGTTGCAGCCGGGCCGCGCCCAGAAGGTTGCGGGCGTCCACCACGGCCGCTGCGGTCGCTTCGCCCTCGCGGAAGCCGATCTCCTGCACGCGCAGATTCTCCTGGGCGGCCGTCAGGCTGGACTCCATCGACAGGAATTGCCGGCGCGACAACTCGACCTGATTGTAGGCGCGCGTCACCAGAAGGCGAATGTCGTCGCGCGCCTGGCGCTCGCCTTCGCCGGCCGCCATCGCCTGGGCGCGGGCCGCGCCGGCCATGCGTCGCCGGTCGATGGAAGACATCAGCGTATAGCGCGCGCCGACGCCGACGGCCCAATCCGGCTCCGTCGGCAGGGCGTTGTCGGGGTTCAGGTTGTAGGTTCCGAAGGCGTAGACCGACGGCCGCAGGCGAGAGACCGCCAGATCGACCCCCGCCTCGGCCAGGTCACGCCCTGCCCGAGCCTGGGCGATGCGGGCGTTCGACTGGACGGCCTGGCTCACGAAGACGTCCATCGGACCGACGGAGGCGCGGTTGACGAACAAAGCGGTGGTGGGTTGCACACCGGCCTCGACGCCCACCACGCGGCCCAGGGACTGGACGGCGTTGTCGTATTCCAGTTGGGCGCGCTCCAGCTGTCGCTGCGACGCGTCGCGCGCGACCTCGACCTGGAGACGCTGGGATCGGCTGAGCACGCCTTCCTCCTCCATCCGCCGGGCGTTGCGCAGATGCAGATCGAACCCGTCGCGGGTGTCGGTGGCGATCCGCACCGCCTCGGCCGCCAGGACCTGGCCGAAATAGGCCCGCGCCAGGTTGACCGATTCCAGGTCCATCGCCTCGCGCCGCCGCGCCTGCGCCAAATCGCTGTTGGCGGCGGCGGCGCGTTGCAGCGCGGGAATGGCGCCGCCCGTATAGATGGGCTGGAGCGCCGTCACGGTGGGCCGAAAGGCGGTGTCCTCGACCTCAAGCCGCACGTCGGACGGCAGGGCGGCGAACACCTCGGGCAGGGCGGCCTGGAGTCGCTGGCCGATTGTCTGGAGAATGTCGCCGGGCAGACCCGGCAGGTCCGCGATCAGTCCCGGTATCGCCTCGCCCAGTTCGATCTGGGCCGCGTCGTATGCCTTAGTCAGCGAGAGATCGAAACTCTTGTGATAGCGAATCGCCTGGGCGTCGATCGCGACAGTGGGACGCCGCAGGCCGGCCGCCGCCTCCGCCTGGTTCCGCGCGGCCTCGACGCCGTAGTCGGCCGCGCGCGTCAGGGAGGACGTCGATCTCAGACGGGCGTCCGCCTCGGCATAGGACAGGGGGGAGCGTTCCAGCGTCGATTGTTGCGCCGCGCTCGTCGCGGCCATCGCCAGCGACAGACCTATGCCTATCAGGCCCACGACGCCGTCCCGAACGCGTCGGCGATCAGAACGCCGTCTGCGACCCTCGATCCTGCGATGACCACCTAGTCCCCTCCGCCCGGGCCAACTGCCGATACCCATTTCTGAAACGTGTACGGGCTTTTGTCGTCGTTGAGTAGGGCGCAGGCGTTTGGCGCATCGGGCCGGCTCGGTTCGGACCGCGGCGGGCGTTGGACCACGCCCGCCGCGACCTGATGCAGGCTACTGCTCGTGCGAGACCGCCGGCCCATAGAACAGGGCGTTGAACAGCAGGCGCGTGGAGGCCCGCGCCTGGGCGCGGTTGACCACGTCCGGTCCCAGGACGATCACCCGGCCTTGGCCGTGCGGCAGATCCAGCACAGCATCGGCGCCGGACAGCTTCTGAGGACCGATGGCCCAGCCGCTGGAGACCGCCACCTGCTCCGGATAGCGGACGATGGATGCCCCTTCGCCGGCATGGCGGAAGCCGGTGTTGCGGTTGAAAAAGACGTCAAGCCGGTCTGTGACGCCGAAGGCCAGGGGCCGGCGGTTGTCCACCTCGGTCCGCAACAGGGCGCCGGGGATGAAGAAATCGGTCGAGGCGGGCGGCTTGCCGTCCGCGCCCAGCAGCACGTCCTGCACTGGCGCGCCCAGGGCGGCGGCCAGACGATGCGAGGAGCCGATGGTCACGACGCTGCCGCCGCCGCGCACGAAGGCGTCGATCTGCGGATAGGTCTTGTCGGCGCTGATGGTCCCCAGCCAAGAGCGATACTCCGCCGGTATGGAGTCGGGCGCGGGTTGGTCGCGCTGGTCCGACAGGTCGGCGGGGATCATGTCGGAGGCGAAGACCAGGACGTCGAAATCCTTGGCCAGGTCGCCGGCGTCCAGACGCTGCGGATAGACGATCTGGAACGGGTATTCGTACTGTTCCAGCAGCCAGCGCGTCCAGCCCGAGGCCATCGAGCCGCCGTAGCGATCCACCAGGCCGATTCGCACGGGCTTCAGGGCGATCTTTTCGCCGCCTGGCGCGCGGGCGGCGGCGTAGGCGTTCAGGCCCAGGTCGCGCACCGCCGCCTCGACGATCGGGCGGGCCTTGTCGTCGGCCGGAATCCACAGGGCGCCGGGGGCCAGGGTGGCGCGGCCTGCGCGGGTTTCGCCTTCCTGCCAGAAGACCGGCACGCCCGCCTTCAACAGACGGTTGGACAGGATGTAGCCGTTGACCGGCGCGTGGTCGATAAGCCAGCCGGCCCGGCCGGAACCTTCGATCTTGCCGGGCGGCGGAGCCATGACGTCGGAGACCCGTTCGGTCGGCGCCTGGAAGCCGTCCAGGATGCGGTCGAACTTCACCCCCATCTGCAAGGCTAGGGTGTAGCCAGTCGCGTCATAGGGCAGTTTGGGCGGACCGCCCGGATATTGCAGGTCGTGCGGGTGATCCTGCGGCTCGAACATGTCCAGCACATGCGGGCGATAGGCCTGGGCCGTCCGCACGACATAGGAACCGGCCGGATAGGTCTTGCCCTCGACGGTGAAGGCGCGCGTGGCGCGGTCCACGTCCACCCCGGTCTTGATCAGACTGTTCAGGAAGGCCACCGCGGTCGGCAGGTCCGCCTGATCCGCCGGGATGACATAGCCGCGCGGATCGCGCCGTTCGGGCGCATGCAGGATACGGTCGTAAAGGGCGGGATCGATACGTCGGGCGTTCTCGCCGGCCGCCGCCTCCAGGGCCTCCACCCCCGTCGGCGTGATGCGCCAGGTGTCGGTGTTGCCCTTGTCGATGGCGTTCTGGCCCATGCGCCAGATGTTGAACAACAGTCGGTCCTTGTTGCGCGAGGCGTAGTTCAGGACGGCGCGGTTGATGGACTGGGAATATTCGATCGACTGGGCGAAATGCCAGGGTTGCGGCGCGATGGGCATGGGCAGGTCGTTGCGCGGCAGCTGGTTGTCCGGGATCAGGCCGATCTGGCTGGGCGTCGGGTGGCCGGTGATCTCGGTCAGCAGGCCGACGGCGTTGTGGAAATAGGTGATGGACCGCTCCATCCCGTTGTTCCAGGTCGAGTAGTTGGCGCCGCTGCGCATCGTCGAGCCGGGGTTGCCCTCCTCGATCAGGCGGCTGTGCATGGCCGCTCCGACTTCCGACAACGTGCCCATGACCAGGGGGTCGTAGTTGTAGTTGAAGGGGTCGCGGAACGGCGGCATGAACACCACCGTCCCGGCCGGGGCCGTCTGGTGGTGGTTGTAGATGATCTGCGGGAACCACTCGCGGAAAAACTGCCGGTTGACGTTGGTGGTCTCGGCCATGGCCGACAGATAATAGTCGCGGTTGTTATCGTGGCCGACGTACTTCTGGTACAGCACCGGGAGTGAGTTGAACTCGCGCTTCAGCGGGTCGGTGTTGCGCATGTACCAGTTGGAAACCAGCTCCATCCCGTCCGGGTTCAGCGGCGCGAACAAGATGACGGTGTCGTTCAGGACGCGCAGGGCCTCGGGGTCCTGGGCGGTCAGCCACTCGTAGACGGTGGCGATCAGGGCCTGGGGCGGGACGGTCTCGGTGGCGTGCAGTCCGCCGTCGATCCAGACCACGGCCTTGCCCTCTGCGGCCATGGCGTGCGCCTCGGCCTCGCTCACGCCCTCGGCCTTGGCCAGGCGGCGCGCAATCTCCCGATAGCGGTCCAGATGGGCCAGGTTCTCGGGCGTGGAGACGATGGCGATGTATTGGGTGCGGCCCTCCGACGTCTTGCCGATCTCCACCAGCTTCATTCGATCGGACTGGCTGGCCAGGGTCTTCAGATAGGCTTCCCACTGGGTGTAGTTGACCAGTTGATAGTCGGCGCCGATGTCGAAACCGAAGGCTTCGCGCGGCGTAGTGATATGAGCCGCTGGCGGCGCGGCGATCGCGGTCGCGGCGGAGACGTTGGGCGCGACGGCCGCTTCCAACGCCAGCACGCTGGTGGACGACAGCGCCAGAAGCGCCAATCCGGTGGTCAGGCCGACGGACAGGCCTGCGATGGAACGGGTCATGCGATCTCCTGGTGCGGTCATTGTGATCGGCCTAATGCGAGGCGCCAGCCCAGCTTGGCCCTTTCGTTGGGGGGACGCAACTTGCGTAACCCCGGTTCAAGACGTGTCGTCGTGTAATTTTCCTCCACCGTATCGGCCAATGGCGGCGAAGATTGCCGGGCGGCTTGAGTTGGACAGTTCGTCCATGCAATGAACGCGGCATGGGGGTATCGGACGAAAGGGCGCTGTGGCTGGCCAGCCACGTCATGCCGCACGAAGCGGGGCTGCGCGGCTGGCTGCGTCGCAGCCGCCAATCCGAATTCGACATCGACGACATCGTGCAGGAGGCCTACGCCAAGCTGGTGACGACGCCGGACGTCGCCGCCATCGGCAATGTCCGGGCCTATTTCTACCGCACGGCCTATTCCGTTCTGGTCAGCCGGTTGCGGCGCAAGAGCGTGGTGTCGATCCATTCGCTGGCCGACATCGAGGCGCTGCAGGCGGCGGTGGACACCATCACGCCCGAAGACCAGCTGATGGCCCGAAACGCGCTGCAACAGCTCAGCGACGTAATTCGCCGCATGCCCGAGAAGACGCAGCGGGTTTTCGTCCTCAGCCGGGTGTCTGGCCTGTCGCAGAAGGAGGTCGCCCGCCAGACCGGCTTCCCTGAAAGCACGGTCGAAAAACATATCGCCAAGGGCTTCTCCCTGTTGATGGAAGCCTATGCGAATGGAGGATTCGAAGGGCTTGCAACGTCTAGGAGTGTGAAACAGAAACACGGGCGTGTGCATGGTCGAGCCGACAAGCCAGGACGTTGAACAGACCGCCTGCCTCTGGGCGGCGCGGCTTGACGACGGCCCGTTGCCGGCGGCCGATCAAACGCGGCTGGACGCCTGGCTTGCGTCGGACCCTCGAAACCTGGGCGCTTTTGCGCGCGCGCGGGCCGTGGCCGTGCACAGCCGTCGGGCCGGGGGCCTGGCCGGCGGCGCGCCGCTGCGGTCGTTGTCGTCCGCGCCTCGCGGAGGGTTGAGCCGTCGCGCCCTGATCGCGGCTTGCGTGCCGGCGGCCCTGGGCGGCGCGGGCGCCTGGGCTCTCCTGCGGCAAAGCACCGTCTCCTTTAGTACGCGCCGGGGCGAGACACGGGTCGTGCCGCTGGAAGACGGCTCGGTCATGACGGTCAACACCCTGTCCGCCGGCGTCGTCCGATACGGTCAGAGCGCCCGCACGGTGATGCTGAAGAGCGGAGAGGCGCTTTTCAACGTCGTCGCCGACGTCGGCCGTCCCTTCGTCGTCCGTTCGGGCGACACCACCGTGGTGGCGAACGGCGCCAGCTTCCTGGTCCGGCGCCTGGCTGACCGGCCGCTCCAGGTCGTTTCGTTCGGCGGCGACGTCGAGATAAAGGGCGATGTCGGACGACGCCTCAAGCTGGCCGCCAACACCCAGGCTATGGTGCACGACGGCGCACTGCCTCAGAGCGTGGGTCTGGTGGACGTGGACCGCGAGCTGGCCTGGCGGCGCGGGCGGATCCAACTGGAGAACGAGACCCTGTCCCAGGCCGCTCAAGAGTTTTCGCGCTACAACGACACGCCCATCGTCATGGCGGACAGCGGTGTGGCGGGTCTCAGGATCACCGGCCTGTTTGTCGCCAACGATCCCGTCGCCTTCGCCAAGGCCGCCGCTGGCAGTCTGGATTTGAAGGTCGATGTGAACGCCCAGCAGATCGTGTTGGCTCGCGCCTGATTCCGACGCGGCGCTCCTGAAGCGCAATCATGCCGCTGGGGCCGCCCCGGGGCTGATCGATCTTTTTTTGGAGGAAATGCGACAGCCCTGCGTCTCAGCAATGACCCGCGGGGGCGGGCGACGTAGACGAACGGGGGCGGGCATGAAAATGTCTTGGAAGCAGGGTTTGGCCGGCGGCGCGGCGGGGATGGCGTTGCTGCTGGCGGCGGGCGGGGCGTGGGCGCAAAGCCGCACCTTCAATGTGCCGGCCCAGCCGATCTCCCAGGCGATCACGGAATTGGCGCGTCAGGGCGGCGTGCAGATTTCGGCGCCGACCGCCCATCTGTCGGGCGTCCGCTCGCGTCCGCTGACGGGAACGATGGATGTCGCGGCCGCGATCGACAGGCTGATCGAGGGAACCGACCTGGAGGTCGTCAGCCAGGAGGGCTCGACCTTCGTTCTGCGCCAGCGCCCTACCACGGCCGGCGCGACCCAGGTCGAGGAAGTGGTCGTGGTCGGCAGCCGCATCAAAGGCACCCGCATCAATGAGGCGCTTCCGGTCACTGTTTTGGGCGGCGACGAGATCGATGCGGCGGCGCCGGTGGACGGCGACGACCTGTTCCGCGCCATCTCTCAGGCGGGAGACGTCAACTTCAACGACGCGGACACGGACAACGGCGGCATCAACAACGCGCGCGGCGACGTCGCATCCATCGATCTGCGTGGTCTGGGCACCGGCAACACCCTGACCTTGCTGAACGGTCGGCGTCTGGTTAACCACCCGGGCACTCAGGTCGAGAATTTCGTGCCGGTCACGACCGTCAACACCAACGCCATCCCGGTGATGGGCGTTCAGCGGGTCGAGGTGCTGGCCGACGGCGCCGCGGCCCTGTTCGGCACCGATGCGGTGGCGGGCGTGGTCAACACCGTTCTGCGCAGCAATTTCGACGGCTTCACCGCCCAGGCCGGCATGGGCCGCGACGAAGGCGGGATGGAGGAATATTCCTTCAACTTCCAGGCGGGCCGGAATTTCAACGACGGCCGCACCAATATTTCAGTCATGGGCGACTATCTGACCCGCGACCCCCTTTTCATCTGGGAACGGCCCTATGCCACGGTTGCGGGTCGCGCCGCACGGTTCGGGGATCGCGCGACGGGTCTGGACTATGTCACCTACAGCTCGATCACGGCCTGGGCCGAGGGGCTGCGTCTGAACCCGAACACCTACCAACTGGACAAGACCGCCGCTTCGGTCAACGGCCGGCGCCTGACCAGCACCGCCGGCGCCTTCCATGTCCAGCCCTCGACCAACCCCGGCTGCGTGGCCAACGGATTCCGCGCCGGCACCTGTTTCGACGATGGCGTCCTGACCCTCAGCGGCACGAACGAGGACGCCAACCTCCGCTACGACCTGGACACCATGCGGACGATCAGTTCGTCGGTGGAGCGGGCCAATCTCTTCGGCTTCCTGAACCATCGGTTCGACAACGGGGTCGAGGCGTTCGGAGAGGCGGGTTATTATTGGGCCAACACCTGGTCGCAACGCCAGCAGGACACGCCGCTGGACTATCAGCGCGTGCTGTTGTCGCCGACGGCCTATTGGAACCCGCTGGGCGCCGTCGGCGTGACGGCGCGGCTTCCTGGCCTGACGTCGGTCCCCACGACGGGCGCGGCCGTTCAGGTGCAGGATTTCCGCTTCGCCGACCTGGGCAATCGCGGCGTGGATGTCGAGAACGTCTCCACCCGTTTCGTCGGCGGTCTTCGTGGCGAATGGCGCGGCTACGACTGGGAGACGGGACTGCTCTATTCGATGTCCCGCACCGAGGACGTCATGGATGCGGTCAGCATGACCGGTCTGCAGGCCGCCATCAATCGAACCACGCCCGACGCCTACAACCCCTTCGCGGGCGGCGACCTGAACAGTCCCAAGGACGGCGACTTCACCGTCAACAATGCGGACACGATCAACAGCTTCATGGTCAAGGCAGGGCGCACGTCGCGCACCGAGCTGATGCAGTGGGACTTCCATATCTCCCGGCCGGACCTGTTCCAGCTTCCGGGCGGGGATGTCGGCCTGGCCGCAGGCGTCGAGGCGCGGAGGGAGACCTTCAGGGAAACACGCGACGATCGTCTGAACGGCACGATCAACTTCACCGACCTGACGGGTCAGACCTTCCAGAGCGACATCATGGGCGTGACCTTCACGCCCAACAGTTCGGGGGCGCGCAACGTCTATTCGACCTTCGCCGAACTGGCCGTGCCGATCGTCTCGCCAGAGATGAACGTGCCGTTCGTCAAGTCGATCGATATGCAGCTGGCCGGCCGGGTCGAGCACTATTCGCTGTTCGGCACGGTGGGGGCGCCCAAGATCGCCCTGTCCTATCGCCCGACCGACTGGCTGATGTTCCGGGGCGCCTGGTCCAAGGGTTTCCGCGCCCCCAACCTGATGCAGTTGCACCAGCCCGATTTCGAGCGGTCGAACTCGCGCCGGGACTATGCCGCCTGCGCCGTCCAGCTGAAGATCGGGGCGATCCCGACGTTGACGACCAGCAATGAATACTGCACGTCCGAATCCCGCGTGGAGCGGCGCTCGGGCAATCTGGACCTCAAGCCCGAACGGTCCAAGAACTTCACCGCCGGCGTGGTGTTCGAGCCCAAGCTGTGGCCGTCGAAATACGGCGTTCTGACCGCGACCGTCGACTATTGGCGGATCGACCAGACCGATCTTGTGGGCATCTTCGGTGGCACGAACCAGCTGATCATGGACTACTATCTGCGCCAGATCGGCAGTTCGAACCCGAACGTCGTCCGCGCCGCGCCGGACGCGCAGCAGATTGCGGACGGGCAGGCGGCGGGCCTAGCGCCCGTGGGCAATCTGGTCTCGATCAACGACGTCTATCTGAACCTTCAGCCGCGCACCTCGGAAGGCGTCGACTATCGTCTGCACTACAGCCTGCGCCGCACCCCGCTGGGCAGCTTCACCTGGACGCTGAACGCCAGCCAGTGGCTGAAGATGTATCAGGAGCCCAACGACGACTATCAGGTGCTGCTGGACGCCCTGCGCGACGGCGTCATTTCGGGCGTCAGCGTCGGCGGGGTCGAGGAACTGGTGCGCCGCAACGGTCGGCCGGAGTGGAAGGTCACTTCGACCGTCACCTGGCGCAAGGACGCCTGGACGGTCGGCCTGTTCTCCAGCTACGTCGGCGACTATTTCGACACTTCGGCCAATCTGGCGGGGACCGACGACTACGGGGTCGTGCAGGACTGGACCACCCACAATCTGTATGTGCAGTACGAGGTGGAGAAGGGGCCTCTATCCGGCACGCGCCTGAGGATCGGCGCCCGCAACATCACCAACGAGGAGCCGCCGCTGGCCAACGAGCGATTCGGCTACGACGGTCGCCTGCATTCCAATCGGGGACGGTGGTGGTACGCCACGATCCGCAAGGAATTCTGAGGCTAGGCAGGCGTTTCGCCTGATCTGAACGAAGCGATGTTCAAGGGGCGGCGGATATTCGTATATTCGTCGCCCATTCTTCTTTCATGACGCGCCATGGGTCGGGCCGCCGCGTCGAAGCAGGACGATTTTTGCATGAAGCGATTGTTCGCCTATCTCATCATCGGTGCGATGGTCCTGGGGGTCCTGGCGGGCTGGGGACTGAACCAGTTCCTGTCGCCCGAACAGGCCAAGGCCGCCGCGGGCAATCTGAACCTCGTCACCGACATCTTCCTGCGCCTGATCAAGATGATCATCGCGCCCCTGGTGTTCACCACCCTCGTCGCGGGCATCGCCCATATGGAGGACGCCGCTTCGGTCGGCCGCATCGGCGTCAAGACCATGGTCTGGTTCATCGGCGCCTCGGTGGTGTCGTTGCTGCTGGGGCTGGTCATGGTGCAACTGCTGCACCCCGGCTCGGGCATGCATCTGCCGGAGGCGACCGCCGCCGCGACGGCGGCGTCCACCGACGCCTTCTCCCTGCACGGCTTCATCACCCACCTGGTGCCGACCTCCATCTTCGACGCCATGGCCAAGAACGAGATCCTGCAGATCGTCGTCTTCTCCGTCTTCGTCGGGACGGCGGTGGCGTCGCTGGACGATAAGGCGCCGGCGGTGCTGCACCTGGTCGAACAGGCGGCGTCGATCATGTTGAAGGTGACGGAGTTCGTGATGAAGCTGGCGCCCTTCGCCATCTTCGCGGCCCTGGCCTCGACCATCGCCACCCAGGGGCTGGAGATGCTGGCCACCTACGCCAAGTTCGTCCTGGGCTTCTATGGATCGATGGCCACCTTGTGGCTGCTGCTGTTCCTGGCCGGCGCAGTGGTGCTGGGCAAGCGGGTCATTCCGCTGTTCCGCGAAATCCGCACCCCGGCGCTGCTGGCCTTCTCGACCGCCAGTTCGGAGGCCGCCTATCCGCGCATCCTGGATTCGCTGCCCAAGGTGGGTGTGCGCCGCCGCATCGTCAGCTTCGTCCTGCCGCTGGGCTATTCGTTCAATCTGGACGGGTCGATGCTGTACTGCACCTTCGCCACCATGTTCATCATGCAGGCGCACGGCGTGCATCTGAGCATCCATCAGCAGATCTTCATGCTGCTGCTGCTGATGGTGACGTCGAAGGGGATCGCGGGCGTTCCGCGCGCCTCGCTGGTCGTCATCATGGCGACGCTGACCTATTTCGGCCTGCCGGAAGCGTGGATCGCCATCGTTCTGGGCGTCGATCATCTGCTGGACATGGGGCGCTCGGCCACCAACGTGGTCGGCAACTCCGTCGCCGCCGCCGTGGTCGCTAAGTGGGAAGGGGAACTGGATCCCATTCCCGAAGCCGAGGAGAAGCCGGCCTAGCCGCCGAGAACCTTATCGACGCGAAACCCCGCCGGTCCATGATCGGCGGGGTTTTCGTTTTCCAGCGACGCAGGGAGAGAGCGTGCTGGCGATCTCAGGCTTGGCCTTATACAACCGGAACTCACGCTGGCTGACGGAGGGGACAGTGCGCGGAGAGGTTCTGACGTTCGAGGTCGCGACGGGCGAGGGCGCGATCGCCGGCGATGACGGGGTGCGCTATGGCTTCGCGGCGTCCGATCTGCGCGGCGCAACGTCCATTGAACGCGGGCAGAGAGTTGATTTCGTGCCCGGCGCCGACGGTCGGGCCCAGGACATCATCGCCATGCGCCCTGCCTATGTTCCAGCGTCCTCGGGCGGCGCAGGCAGCGGCCAGTTCGACTTCGGCCGTGTGATCTCCAGAACCTTCAACGCCATCAAACAGAACGCCGCCATCTGCTTCGGAGCCTCTGCGCTCCTGGTGGGCGTGCCCAGCATGCTGACCGCATTCGGCGGCGCCAGCTTCATGACAGGGGCCGCAGAGTCGTCTTCCCCCTCGGTGGTCGGCGGTGTGGTCGCCTATCTCGTTGGCATCGTCCTGTATCTGATCGGCGCCTTCATGCTGCAAGGCATGGTGGTCAAGGCGGCGGTCGGCGGGTTCAACGGCAAGCGGGTGACGTTCGGCGAAGCGTTTGGCGTGGGCGTGCAGTATTTTCTGCCGCTGCTGGGTCTGGCCATCGTCGCGGGTATTGCGACGGGCTTCGCCTATATCCTTCTGATCGTGCCGGGCGTTCTGCTGTCGATCATCTGGTCGGTGTCGGCGGCGGCTCTGGTGATGGAAAAGCGCGGCGTGTTCGAAAGCCTGCAGCGCAGTCGTGATCTGACGCGCGGCTATCGCTGGCAGGTGTTCGGTCTCCTGGTCATCTATGTGATCCTGTCGTGGATCGTCGGCGGCGCCATCGCCGGCCTGGGCGTCGCCACCGGCGGGAGTTTCACGAATGGTTCGCCGAACCTGGCCTTCAACCTGATCACGCAGCCGCTCGTGAACATCCTGTCTTCCGTCGTCGCGTCGGCGGGCGTGGCGTCGCTCTACTACGAACTGCGCACGGCCAAGGAGGGCGCCGGCGTGGACAATCTGGCGGGCATCTTCGACTGAGGCCGCGCCATCAGACGTCGTGCTTGTCGCGGCGTCTGACGCCCATCAGCAGCTTCTGCTCCAACCGGCCGCGCAGGGCGGCGTAATAGGCCGTCAGGAAGTCGCGGTCGGTCTCGTAGGGGGCGCGCGTCCAGCCGATCTTGACCATGATCCGTTCGGCGACCGTGCGCTGGCTGGCGCGATCGCCCTGACGCAGGACCGATTCCAGGACGTGGAGCTCCTTGGCGCCATAGGCGTCGACCTGGGGCTGAGTGAAGGCGTAGGTGGTCATCCGGCCCGCGCTCTCGTCGGCCATATCGCGGGTCAGCTTGCGGCGCGGCGTGCGCACGACCCAGGTGCCGCCGACCAGATCCCCGGCCCGCAGGCGGTCGCGATTGAACAGGGGGAAGAAGACGAAGATCGCCGCCCACACGAAGGTCAGCAGATAGATCCAGCCGTCGACGCCGCCTTCGCTGGCCCGCGTAAACAGCACCGACATGGGCAGGAAGACCTCCAGTTCGCGCATGGCGTTGCGGGCGAAGACCGATTCCGCCTTCAGCCGCCCGCCGTCGCGAGCGGCGACTCGCAGGCCCATGATCCGCTTTCCGGGCGTGGCCGCCGCGGCCGACAGCTCGAACGCCGTGAAATAGAAGTTCCGCAGCAGGAAAAAGATCACCAGCCAGATCACGGCCATCATCTCGGCCCCGGCCGTCCCCGCCGCGCTGACCGCGCCGACGCCGGTGAACAGGACGACCAGGGTGAAGGCGACCAGGACGGCGATGATGATGGCGGCGTCCAGCAGAAAGGCGCCGGCGCGCTGGCCCGCATCGCCGATGTTCAGACGCAGATCGACGCCTTCGGGCGTGACGAAGGCGCGTTCGGTGCGAGGCGCGACGCGGTCAGCGGACACGGACGGTCTCCCGGCGCGGCGCATAGAAATAGGCGCCCCAAAGCACGGCGGTGGCGGCCGCTACGACATAACGCAGGGCCGTGTCAGTGATCAGTTGGCGGCCGAAACCTTCCAGCAGGCCCGCGAACAGCAACATGACCACGACGCCGCCCATGGCCACGCCGGCGGTGCGGCCTGCGTCCATGACCGCGTCCAGCCGGCGTCTCTGGCCTGGAAAGGCGACGGCCAAGCCGATGCGGAAACCCGCCGCGCCGGCCAGGACGACGGCGAACAGTTCGGTCACGCCGTGGATCAGCAGCCAGCCGCCCAGTTCGACCCCCAGGCCCCGACTGGCGAACAGGGTGAAGAAGGCGCCGAGCGTCGCGCCGTTGTAGAGCACCAGCAGCGCCGTCGGCAGGCACAGGGCGAACCCCAGGGCGAAGGCCAGAAGCGCGATCTGGGCGTTGTGGGTGAACAGGAAGGCGGCGAAGACCGACAGGCCGTTGGCGTCGTGGGCGCCGTCCAGCGTCGCGCGCAGGGTTTCCGTGGAGGCGGCGGGATCGCGCCCGCCGCTGAGTTCGCCCGGCACGAAGGCGTAGAACCACTCCGGCTCGGCCGAGACCAGCCAGGCGGCCACCAGCGCGCCCAACAGCATAAGGGCTCCCGAGACCAGGGTTTCGCGCCACAGGCCCCGCACGGCGGCGGGCCAGTCGGTGCGGAAGAAGGCAGCCAACCTGTCCTGCAGCGTCGAGCGAGAGCCGTAGACGAAGAAATAGGCCCTGGCCGAAAGCGTCTCCAGGTAATCGATCAAGCCCTGATCCAGCGAGGTCTCGCGTGCGACCGAAAGCGCCGACAGGGTTGAACGGTAAAGGGTCGGAACCGCCAGGATTTCTTCATCCGTCAGCTTGGACAGAGAGCCCTTCTCGGCCTTGTCCATCAGGCGTTCCAGGCGGCGCCAGTCGTCCTCGCGCGCGCGGCGGAAGCGCTGGCTCTTGAGCAGGCCGGTCTCCAGACGGCTCACAGCAGATCCCTCCGCTTCAGATCCAGATAGGCGTTGACGACGGCCGGGCCGATCTGCGCGGCGGGCGCATCGACGATGTGCGCGCCCATGCGGCGCAGGCGGGCGACGACGGCCTCGCGCTCACGCAGCAGGGCGCCGGCGACGACGGCGCGCGACACGTCTTCGGGCGTTTCTGGCTCGGTGGCGGCCAGACCTTCCAGTTCCTCGTCGCGCAGAACGACGAACAGAACCAGGTGTCGGCGCAACAGGCGACCCAGCGATTCGATCATCATCTCGGCCGCCGTCGAATCGGTGAAATCGGTGAAGACCACGATCAGCGAGCGACGCTGGAGTTGGCCCGACAGGGTCGCCATGGCCAGGGTGTAGTTTGTCTCGTGCGACGAATAGTCGATGCGGCCGGCGACCGTCTGCAACGTGCGGAAGGCGTTGACGCCGCTGACCGCGCCGGTCGACAGACGCGGCTGGGAATCGAAGGCGAAGAAGCCGGTCCGGTCGCCCGACCGCAAACAGGCGTAGGCCAAAAGCAGGCCCGCATGGATGAAGCGGTCGATCCGGGGCATGCCGCCCACCGGCTCGCAGGCCGCGCGGCCGCAGTCCAGCGCCAGGATGACATTGTGATTGCGTTCGGTGCGGAACTCCTTGGCCAGCAAGGCGGCGTGGCGGGCGGACTGTTTCCAGTCGATGGCGCGCCTGTCCATGCCGGGCTGGTAGTCGCGCAGGGCCTGGAATTCCGATCCCTCGCCGATTTCCAGCTGAGTCTTGGCGCCGAACAGGGCGTCGCGCGCGAACAGGCGCACGGCCTCGTCCCGCACGCCCTGGAGGTCGGTGAGAACGGGCGTTTCCAAACCCAGGTTGAAGACCTTCTGTTTCCAGACCAGCCCCAGGGGACCCCGCCAGCGCACCCACAGATCATCGACCGTCGCAGCGCCCCGCCGGGTCGGCGTAAAGGGGAAGGTCAGCCGCGCCTCCGACGCCGCAACGCCGGCCTGACGCGGGGCGTCGTCCAGCCCCAGGCGGGCCTCGCCGGACAAGGAACCCTCAACCGCCTGCGGCGCTCGGCCGCCAGAGGCGAAACGCAGCTTCAGTCCGACGAGGCCGAGCCGTCCGACGGCGGGACGGATGGATTCCGGCGTCTCGACGCCCAGTCGCGTGCGCGATCCGGCCGCGAGCGCGTCCAGCGCCGCAAGCGCCAGAACCCCCGCAATCCAGATCGGCCCGGCCAGCCAACCCGCCGGCGTCATGACGCCGACCAGCAGGGCGACGGGAAGGCCCGCCGCCATGACCGTCACCGCGCGTCGGGTGGGATAGATCACCGGGGCGCCGCCACCTGATCCACCAGGCCGGCCAGCACCTGTTCGACCCGGCGGCCCTCGATCTCGGCGGCGGGCGACAGAACCAGACGGTGCCGCAGGGCCGGTACGGCCAGGGTCTTCACGTCATCGGGAATGACGTAGTCCCGCCCGTCCAGGGCCGCGCGGGCCCGCGCGGCCACAGCCAGCATGGCGCCGGCGCGCGGCGAGGCGCCGGTCTCGACATCGGCCGAATCCCGTGTGGCCCGAACCAGGCCGACGATGTAGCCGATCACCTCGTCCGTCAGACGGACGCCTGCTACCGAATCCACGGCGGCGCTGATGGTCGCGGCGTCGGCCGTCGTCGCCACGCCCAGGGCGTCGGGATGCATCTGACCCACGCGCGAGCCGTGAGCGGCGATGATGGCGCGTTCCTGATCGATGGACGGGTAGTCGATCACATGTTTGAAAAGAAAGCGGTCCAACTGCGCCTCGGGCAGGGGATAGGTGCCCTGCTGCTCGATCGGGTTCTGGGTGGCGACGACGGTGAAGCGGGGGCTGAGAGCGTGAGGGTCGCCGTCGATGGTGATCTGGCGTTCCTGCATCGCTTCCAGGAGGGCGGCCTGCGTCTTGGGCGGGGTTCGGTTGATTTCGTCCGCCAGCAGCAGTTCGCAGAAGATCGGCCCGCGCGTCAGGGTGAAGCTGGACGTCTGGAAGTTGAACAGGTTGGAGCCGATGATGTCGCCGGGCATCAGGTCGGGCGTGAACTGAATCCGCCCGTAGTCCAGGCCGACCGCCTGGGCGAAGCTTTGGGCCAGCAGGGTCTTGGCTGTGCCTGGCGGCCCCTCCAGCAATACGTGGCCGCCGGCGAACAGGGCGGTCAGCAGCAGGTCGACAGCGTCGTCCTGACCGACGACCGCCTTGGCGATCTCGGCGCGGATTCGCGCGGCCAACGCCTTCACCTCATTGACGTCCACGGGTCATCTCCTGATTCCAGCGATAGAGGGCGGCGGCGACCTTGATCAGATCACCGGGCGTTTTGGCCGTCCTGGCCTGTTCGGCCAGGGCGGAATAGGCGTCGTGCGCACCGACAGTACGGCCGACGCGGTCCAGAAAGGCGTTCAGGGCGTCGTCCTCCAGTCCGCGCGGCGCGCCGATCGCACGCGCAACGGTCGCGCGCATGATCTGGGCGTAGGGAAGGGCCATGTGCGGCTCGCGTCGGGCCAGACGGACCAGGCCGGCGGTGTTGTCGGCCAGACCGCGCTTGCCCAGAGCGATGATGCGGCTGCGATCCTTCGGCGCGCCGAATCGCACCGCAGCCTGAAATCCGGCCAGGCCCGCCAGCGCCACGAGCACCAGCGTCAGGCCAAGCAGCGGCGGCTCAAGCATCAGACGCAGCAGATTGCGCGACCGCTGGAACCCGTTCAGCGTCAGATCGAACATGACGGGCGCGCCGTCTGGTCGGACGATCTCGATCAGGTCGCGGGCCGTGCGGGCGCCGGCCAGGGTCTTCAGCCCGCCGTTACTGATCAGATCGGGGTCGGCCAGCACATAGATGCGGCTGTCCTTGTCCATCGCAAGGACCGAGCGTCCCTGATCGTCGAGGACGACGGGAATCCAGTTCGGCCCTTCCAGGGTGCGAAGTTGTGCGGTCTCGACCGGCGCGCCGAAGACCTCGCCGTTGGGGCGACGCAGATCGACGCGCGCCTTGCCGGGACGCGCGGTCAGTTTGCTGGTCTTGCGCAGGGCGTCCGAAAGCGGAGACAGCGCCGCTTCCGACGGAATCAGGCCGACCGTGCGCACCCAGCCTGGATGATCGGAATCGGGCGCCGCATTCCATTTCGGCAGGACGACCAGGGTGGCGCCGTAATGTTCGATGTCCTCGATCTGCTCGGGCTTGGTGTTCACCTGGGGCGTCAGAATCAACAGGCTTTCGTCCGAAGATTCGGTCAGCACCCCCCGGCTGAGCACGATGGGAACGCCGAGGCTGCGTAGAAAAACCGGAAGACCGCCAAACCCGACCGAGGACCGAGACAAGGCGTGCGTTCCCCCGTCGTTGCCGGACTTCAGTTCGGGGGCATAGGCCGACAGCACGCCGATCCCGGCCAGAGATACGACTCCGACCAGGAGGGCCATAAGGATGACGGCTGGCGAAAAGGCGCCGCTCGCCGCCTTGGTCGATCGGCTCATGCGCGCCAGCCTTCGGGAAGGGCGAAGGCCTCATAGGCCTGTCGGCAGGACGCGAAATCGTCGGCCTGGACGGGCGCGCCGCCGAACAGGCTGCGTTCCACCACGCGGCCGATCTGGGCGAAGGCGGGGCGCGCCGATTCCGGCACGGCCTTCAGACCCGCGATTTCGCGTGTGGTCAGCGAGGCGCGCAGGGCGCGCGGCTGGCGCTTTTCGATATCCTGCACGCTGCGCAGCAGGAGCAGGTGGGAAGCTTCGGCATAAAGACCCTGTGCGGCCAGGGCGTCGGCTTCGGTCAACAGGTCACGGGCCGCCTGGGCCTCTGGCCGCCATTCGGTTTCACCCGAAGCCTTGGGTTTGACAGCCTTTGGCCGCGGGCGGCGAAGACGCAGGATTTCCCGCCCGATGGCGAACAGGATCAGACCGACCACCAGAACCAGTCCGCCCCAGAACACCCATTTCAGAAGTGGGGCTAGGAACTGGATCGCATCGCCGATCCAATGCAGCCAGCCCGGCGCCTTGGGCGGCGTGAATCCCACGCGGTCGAATTGAAAACCGGGGTCCTTGAGCAGGCGGTCATGGGCCTGAACCAGGGCTTCGTCGGTGGCCGAAGCCCTGGTCTGCATCGTGAAAAGCCGTCCCTAGCCTAGACCTCAAGCCTTACCGTGCGGGGAGCCCCAGTCAACCGCAACGGTTGAACGCGCCTTCGGCCTCAACCGGTCTCGAAGGCGCGCCACCATTCGACGAACCGCTCCAACCCGGCCTTCAGCGGATACCGGGGGCGATAGCCGGTCAGGGCGTGCAGTTTGTCGATGTCGGCGTAGGTGGAGGTGACGTCGCCGGGTTGCATCGGCCGCATGATCTTTTCGGCCTTTACCCCCAGAGCTCCCTCCAGTGTGGAGATCATCTCCATCAGGCCGACGGGCTGATTGTCGCCGATATTGTAGATCTCGTGGGCGCCATGCGCTGGCGGATGGTCCAGCACCCCGACGATTCCATCGACGATGTCGTCGATATAGGTGAAGTCGCGTGACATTCGGCCTTCGCCATAGACTTCGATGGGTTCGCCCGCCGCGATCTTCCGGCTGAAGCTGTAGTAGGCCATGTCCGGTCGGCCCCAGGGGCCATAAACGGTGAAGAACCGCAGCCCCGACTGCGGAAAGCCGTAGAGGGCCGCATAGCTCTGGCTCATCAACTCGCACGACCGCTTCGTGGCCGCATAGAGCGAGACGGGCGCAACCGCCGGATCGCTTTCCTTGAAACCGTCGCCGCTGATCGGCCGGTCGCCATAGACAGAACTGGACGAGGCATAGACCAAATGGCGGACACCGCCGTGCCGCGCCGCTTCCAGAAGCGACAGATGGCCCGCCAGATTGGACCGCTCATAGGCGAAGGGGTTCTGGATCGAGTATCGGACGCCCGCCTGCGCCGCCAAGTGCACGATCCGCTCCACGCCATTGTCGACGACCAGGGCCTTCATCGCCGCACTGTCGGCGATATCAGCCCGCACCATGCGAAAGCCAGGGCGTCTTTCCAGGCGCGCCGCCCGAGCCGCCTTCAGGCGTGGATCATAATAGTCGTTGAAATTGTCGACGCCGATCACCGTCTCGCCGCGATCCAGCAGCCGCTCGGCCGTATGCATGCCGATGAAGCCGGCCGCGCCCGTGACGAGAATCGGCGAACCCATCAGCCCCGTCCGATGCCGCTGTAGCGGAAGCCCTTGGCGCGCATGTCCTCGGGACGATAGATGTTGCGCAGGTCGATCATGACCGGCTGCTTCATCAACAGCTTGACCCGGTCCAGATCCAGGGCGCGGAAACGATCCCATTCGGTGACGATGACGACGGCGTCGGCGCCCAGCACGGCTTCATAGGCGTCGGTCTTCATCTCCACGCCGTCCAGCAGCTTGGCCGCCTCGTCCATGCCTTCAGGATCGAAGGCCTGGACATGGGCGCCCGCCGCAATCAGGGCCGGGGCGATGTCCAGCGACGGCGCATCGCGCATGTCGTCGGTATTGGGTTTGAAGGTCAAACCCAGAAGACCGATGGTCTTGCCGGCCACGCTGGCGCCCAAGGTCTTCTCCACCCGATCGGCCATGGCCTTCTTGCGCGCGTCGTTCACCTGGACCGTAGTTTCGATCAGCCGCGTCGGCGCGCCGTGCTGCTGCGCGGTGCGCACCAGGGCGATGGTGTCCTTCGGGAAGCAGGAGCCGCCATAGCCCGGTCCTGCGTGCAGGAATTTGGAGCCGATCCGCTTGTCCAGGCCGATGCCGCGCGCGACCTGCTGCACGTCGGCGCCGACCGCCTCGCACAGGTCCGCCATCTCGTTGATGAAGGTGATCTTCATCGCCAGAAAGGCGTTGGCGGCGTATTTGATCAGTTCGGATGTGCGGCGGTTGACGAAGAGCAGGGGGCTCTCGTTCAGGTTCAGGGGGCGATAGAGTTCGCTCATCACCGTCGAGGCGCGCATCCCGACATCGCTTTTGACGTCATTGACGCCGATGACCACGCGGTCGGGCCGTTTGAAGTCGCCTATGGCGGCGCCCTCGCGCAGGAACTCGGGATTGGAGACGACGGCGAAGTCCGCGTTCGGATTGGTCTTGCGGATGATGGCCTCGACCTCGTCGCCGGTGCCGACCGGCACGGTGGATTTGGTGACGACTACGGTGAAGCCGTCGATCAGGCCCGCGATCTCCTCGGCGGCGGCATAGACATAGGAAAGATCGGCATGGCCGTCGCCACGCCGAGAGGGCGTTCCCACGGCGATGAAAACGGCGTCGGCGGTTCGAATCGCCTCCGCGCCGTCCAGGGTGAAGAACAGGCGGCCTTCACGCACATTGGTCTCGACCAGATCGTCCAGCCCCGGCTCGTAGATGGGGATCTCGCCCCGCACCAGCCGCTCGATCTTGGACGGATCCTTGTCGATGCAGGTCACGACATGGCCGAAGTCGGCAAAGCATGCCCCGGAGACGAGGCCGACATATCCCGTGCCGATCATTGCGACGCGCATGAAGCAGATATCCTATTCAGAAGCGCCCAAGGCCATACGTAGGAATGCGTCGAGGCGCAACGAAACCGGGAAGTCCGATTGAGCGGGATCGTTTCTCCGCCTAACGCCTAGCGCAGGGCGCCGGACAGGCCTTCGGCGGTGATTTCGGCCCAGCAGGCATAGCCGAAGTCGTTCAGGTGCAGATCGTCCGGACCTACCCCGCCCGTATTTATGCCGCCCCAGCCGCGCATGGCCTCGAAGCGATGCAGCACTGCATAGCCGGATTGGGACGCCCATTGGTCGACCGTCGTCGCAACTGCGCCGAGGGCAGGGTTGCGATCCTTCAGGGCGGCATGGCTCGTGGTCTCGGGTAGGCGTTGGGGATCGATCAACACGACGTCCGTTTGCGCACTATCCAATATAGCGCGCGCCGCCTGAAACTCCGCCAACATGTCCGCGCTGGGTCGGTCTCGCAGCACATCGTTGGTGCCTAGCTGCCAGATGACAAGATCCGGCTGGGCCAGGGCGACGTCCTGTTCCAGCCGTGCGACGGTCTCCCGCATCGTCTCGCCGCCGATCCCGCGATTGATCAGCGTGATGGCGACGTCTGGGAAACGGCGTTGCAGCGCGCCCTGAAGCATAGGCACATAGCCTAGGTTTCGCGCGCTGGCGCCGGCGCCTTCGATGGACGAAGAGCCTGTCGCCAGAATCACGATCCGACCGCTCTTCAGCGCGGCCCGCGTGTGGGCCAGGCCATTGTTCGCCGTAAAATACGTCGGCGAGACCGGGCAGGCGTAGGGGACGCCCTGGGCCGCTGCCGGTGAGGTCATGATCGAACAGGCGGTAAGGGCCAGCGCCGCAACGATAGGCAGTCTGATCGTCATAAGTTCACATTCTCCGCCGCGCCCCGAGACCGGGAAGGGGGCATATTCCGCCGCCCAGCGCCATACTACGGAATCGAGCATGGCGCGTTGACGGCGCGACGCGCCGGTTCATCGCTCGCGAAACGGCGTCCTTCGAAAAAGTTTCCATGTCCGTCAGAAACGGCTTGCTGGATAGGGGGTGCGCCCGTATAGGGCTGCCTCGCTCGGGAACGGGCTGGCCTTTTGGGCTTTGGGGACTGCGGTTTCCGGGGTTTTGGGGAGAGGGGGAGGGGGAAAACCTCTTGCTTTTCCGGGTTGGTTTCCTTAGTTTCCGCGCTTCAATCGAATCGCCGGTTT
>QFQU01000001.1 GCA_003248965.1 Brevundimonas sp.
TCGCTCGTTTCATTCCGTCCGTCCTTTCAAGGGCCGGACTCTAGCTCCGCGTGGAGGAAATTCTCAGGGGCACGTCAGCGAAGTTGCCCACCTGCGGCGGGGCTTCGTTGAACAGGTTCGAGACCCCCGCCCGCAAGCTCAGGTCCTTCGGCAACGCGAAGCGCGCGTTCAGGTCGAAGACGTCATAGGAATCGACTCCCAGCGTCGTGCTGGCCGCATTGCGCACCTGTTCGGCGCTGATCATCGCGGCGGTATGGCGCCACCGCAGGCCGACGCTCATCCAGTCCCTGGAATAGGTGACGGTCGTATTGGCTTTCCAGTCCGGGTGAGCCAGGCCGGCGCCGTCTTCGACGGCGGTGCCTCGGCTGCCGGCGTAGTTGTAGGAAGCACCGCCCGGCAGGTTCTGAATCTCGAACTTGTCGAGGTAACTGATCACGGTGCCGATCGACAGGCTGCCGGCGGATGCGGGCAGGCCGATGTCGGCCAGATCGAACGACCAGTCGATCTGCATGTCCACGCCGCTGACCTTGAACGCCCCGAGATTCAACGCGGGCTGGCCCGGTTCGAACAGGAAGCCGGTGGTCGGGTTACGTTTCCCATAATAGGGAATGTAGGGCGGGTAGGTGAGCAAGAACCTCTTGGTTTTCAGATCGCTGATCGACAAGGAGCGCCCGTTCTAGACAACGTTCTAACTGTAGCACAAAACGTACTGCAGTGCGAACTGCAGCTATTCGATCACCGGCATGCCCTTGAAGATCGCCGGCGACGGCGGCGGGCCGTCGGTCCAGTGCCAGGTCTCGCGGGTGCGCATGAGCTCCTGCGTGACCTGGGCCGGGACGGCTGGGATGTCGACCGGCGTCGGGGCGTAGGTGCCCGACGGCGCCAGGTTCAACCGGAAGCGGTGCGGGAAGCCCCCGAAACGCACTTCAATCACCATGTCGCGAACCATGCCGTCAGGGATGACGATCTGTTCCGCCAGGATCGCGCCGCCATGCGCCGTGCCGGGGTCGATGGTCGTCGTCTCCAGCATCGTTCGTCCCAGAGTGGAGATAGTCTGGCGCAACCGTCGCTGGATATGATCGTGCGACGCCTGCAGCTGCCCGGAGGCGCTGCGGTAGGCGATGTCGTGGCGGCGTGGGTGGTCCTCCATCTCCTGAAGAGTGAGGAAATATTCCACGGCCGCGTCGGCCCAGGCCAGGTTCATCTCACGCTGGGCGGTCGTGCGCGCACTGTGGCGCAGATAGTCGAAGTCCTGGACGCTGTAGGGCTGCCCATCCAGATAGAGGCGCACGTCCTCTGAACCGATGTTGATCGGGTAACCTGAGGTGTTGAAGGCGGCGATCGAGAAGAAGAATTTCTGCGTGTCGTTATAGCGGATCGGCAGCAGCATGATCGCGCCGGACGGCCCATTCGACACCATCAGGGCGTTGCCGCGCGAGAAGCGGACACCCACGCCGTGATCGGCGGTGGGGATCATCCGCACCTCCGGCGGCGGAGTAGAGGCGCAGCCGGTCAGCAGAGCGCTAGCGCTTGTCAGGATAAGCAACCTTCTCATCGGCGTTTCGCTCCTACGGCACCCAGGATGCCGATGAGCAGACCGATGATCGCGCCTATCGGTCCGGCGACGAAAAAGCCGACCGCGCCGAACATCACACCCGCCAGACACCCCATAATCGCCCCTCTGGAATAATAGGACATAGATGTCCTAGAGAGGTTACCGCTCCGCTAACACCATCGCGCTGATGGAATGGGAGAAGATCGTCGGCGCAAATATCAGGCGTCTCCGCAAGGAGCGCGGCTTGAGCCAGGAGGCGTTAGCGGGTGAAGCGGGTCTGGCGATGCGTCATCTCGGGCGCATAGAGCGAGGCGAGGGCAACCCGACAGTGGCAATTCTAGGCAAGTTGGCTGAAGTGCTTGGCGTCCATCCCACAGAATTTTACGCAGTCCGCTAATCGGAGCGAACGGGACGAGCGTTTACCGTGTCTATCAGCGGTGCCCGTAGATGCGCCGGCAAACTGTTGCAGGCGCTCGCTCGCTCGGGACCCAGAACTTCGATCACCCTAGCCTGCCAATGAGTTGGCACCCGCATTCTGGCCCTCTGGAGCGCCAAAAACAGGGCATCGGCCAAGGGGCCGACATTCCCGCCTTCGTCTGGTAGCGTAGCGAATAGCAGCTCAGTGCTGGACCGAAGTTCGAGTGCAGAAAAGCGACGCTTTGCGATCGCAGTCGCTTTGCGTTCGTCAATCAGGGCGATTGCCCCAAGGCGCACGGCTACGACCAAGGTCGCAGCCTCGCCATCGTCCAAGGTTTCGGCCGTGCCGCCTGCAACTAGGCTAAGATACGGCTCTTCGTCTGCGGTTTCCATCTCCACAACTCGAATTAGCCCGGACTGGATCAGCGGCTGGATATGCTCCAGCACCCCATGCCCATTGGCGCTGCCGCGCTGAAGTTCCCTGAGCACCACATCAACGATAGCGAATGACGCACCGAGCGCAGCGAGGATTTCCGGGCATCGGCCCGTAGCGGCGAGGTTGATCCAAACGCTCGCATCAGCGACATGTATTGGGGGCTCAGCGCCGGATGCGGGGAAGCCCATCGGCCGCCTCCTCATCTGCCTCATAGGCGTCTATCAACTCACGCGCTTGTACCCGGTCGATCTTGAGCAGACTGACCACTTGACCCTCGGAGAGCAGGCCACGCTTCCACGCCTCGGCCGCTAGGAGTTGAAGGCGGAGCGACACCGACCGCTCCCCATCTTCGCCGCGCGGATCGAATGCTGGGTTTTCGCCCAGGACCTGCCGCGCCTGGTCGTTAGTAATGCCGCCGGTCCGTTCGAACCAATCCCAAGTTCCGTTCGGCACGAGGTCCAATTCTTCGAGCCGCCGCACCAAAGCTTCACGTGATACACCGAAGCCATGGGCAAGCACGATCACGTGGCGGCGCGTCAGATTTGTCGCCCCCGCTGTCGTGTCCCGGAACATCGACTTGACCGTTCGCGCAGGCGTTAGGAACGCCCGCGCGAAGGCATTGGCGTAGCGCTCTTCGCGAGTCTGTTCAGGCGAGCCCTCATAAAGGCTGTCCGGCGCGTTTCGGGTAGAGATGTAGTGACCGAGTTCATGGGCGGCGGTTTGCGCTCGCCGTTCTTTCGGATGTAGGGCGTTTAGCAGGACGCATGGACCAGCGTCGTTGTCGTAAGCATAGAGACCAGAAATCTTGGCCTCAAGCCTGCGGACGAACACACGAGCTCCAAGCTGAAGTTCGAGAATTGAAACCATGTCATGGACGGGCGCATCTCCTATGCCCAGCCACTGGCGTAGTTCGAATGCATCTTCTTCGGCTTGGGCGAGGACGTTACCGGGCAGAATGGGGCGCTCCGGAGGCTCGGATCGACCCCGAACCACTCCAAGCAAATCTTCAAGTTCCACCTCGGCCTTGACCAAGTCGGTCAACAAGGCGGAAGCCATCTCAACAGCTGAGCCGCCGTCTTGGGTTCGACGAAAGCGGGGACGCAGGTCTACCTTGGCTGACTCCCGGCGCAACAACGCGTTCACTGTCGTGCCGTAAAGGCCAGCGAGAGTCTGCAATTCTTCTAGACGCGGCCGGCGGCCGCCCTGTTCGATCGCCACTAGGGTCGTGCGAGCCGCAGAGATGGCTTCGGCCGCTTGGGCCTGGGTGATCTTCGCCGCGTCTCTCGCCAGACGCAGGCGCTCCCCCAGGGCGATTGGATCGATGGCGGCAGGAGTCTCCATCACGCGACCACGCTGGCGGCATACCGCGCAACAAAAGATTGATTGCCTTGAGCGATCACGAAGCGACGCCATTCCTCAGCGTGGCGATCCAGCAGAGCTCGGGTCTGGGCCAGCACAGAGCCTTCATCTTCACCAAGCGCGTCTGCAGTGAGGCGTACGACGCGATGGAATGCACTGGTCTGCGCTGAAGGTGCAGCCAGTGACGCTAGATGGTCCATATGTAGCACGCCTGCGATACCATACTCTCTCAGAGCGCGCGTATGTCCTTGGAATGCGGCGGCAGCGCCAGTGTCAAATTCAGTGACAGTCAGATTTTCCCACACGTACCTGTCCGCAGGCTCATCAATCTCCGCAGCGAACATGCTCACACGTCGCAGCATGCACGCCGCGCAAATTCCGCATTGGCGGCGTGAGCCGTCTACGGAAGCTTGCTGCGAACTCTGCCAGCAACTGCGCGTCCGCGTGACGAAATCCGGGGGCGTCGGTAATGCCTTCGCGGCGGCCATGGTCTCACCCTTGGTGTACCAGAGACGCGGATACTCATACCGAATTTCATGCCCAGTGAGCGCCAAGAACAGGCTTTCCATTTTCCGGCTAAAGGCGGGATGGACGCGATAGTCGGGGTACGCATGACCGGATCGAACAAGCACCGGTCCCAAGACCCCTTGCCCGCTTTCGGTGACGATGATCCGTTGAACTCCCGACATCGCTGCGGCGATCGCGGTCACGACCGCGAATTTGAAGCCCCTAGATCGAGCGGACGATTCCGCGTTGTTTGGCACGGAGACTTTGTAGGGCACTCGTGCAAAGGGTTTGCGGTCCTTGTCCAGCACTGCCTTGTCGACGCCGCCTGACCCTAGGCGCACCCGGACAAGTTCGCTGTTGGTCGCGTGTGCCGTGAGGGCATGGACCGCAAGAGAATCTAGGCCTTCGCTGTAGGGCATAATGAGCGCGCAATAAGGCGGAAGCGGCAGTGGAAGCGTCACGGGCGCGGGTTCGTCCCTTAGTCTAGCTTCGAAGCAGAACCGCCAGACATCACCTGTCAGGAATGACACGGTCTCTTCCAGAAGTGCCTTCGCCTCCGGTGCGGACCAGACTTCGGGTTCGTGCACTGCGACCCGGACGTCAAACGCGCGCGACCACCCCCAACCTGGACGTCGTTTAAAGCGGTCACAGAATTCGACCGCCGCCGCGACAACTAGGAGATCGTAGAGGCGGCGATCAAACCGCGCGAAGAAGAATGAGGTGAGCCCGCGGGTATCAAGGCAAAGACTTTGCCCTAGCAGAGCGGGCGTCGCGCCGTCACGGAGCGGCGCATCTGCTTCGACCGCATCGATTAAAAGCGGTGCTTCGTTTGCGCGATAGGAGGCGAAACCCGTCATGCGAGGGCGGGTCCATCTTCGAGGCCGGACCGATCCACGGCCTTCGGCAAGGCACGCTTCATAACCCCGGTAACTAGGCCGGTTGCGACATCACGCACCCGGTCACTCGCCTGCTTGAGCGCAGCGGTGACTCGTTGCTCGACATGAGCGGCTCGTTCTAGCGGCGATCGGCGCAGGTAGTGCTCCACAAGAGATCGGGTCACTGCTTCCCCACGCTCCTCAAAGACAGCCTCGGCTCCGCTTTGGAAAGCTTCAGCTCCGCGTTGGCCGTTACGTAGGGCGTCGCCGACCGCTTCTACCAAGTCGATCTCCATAACCGAGGCCGCCTGCGAACGCAGCGCCGCCACCTGTTGGGGCGTGTCGTCGATCAGTTGCGGCTGTTCGGAAGTGAGAATCCGACGCAGGCTTCTGAGCAGGCCTTCGCTGATCTCGCCTTTTGCGTCCGCAGCTAGTGCGGCCGGAATTCTCTCAACCACTTCCTCCAGTGCATGGGCACGTCCGTCTGCGATCTCGCAGACTTTCTTCCAGGCCCGCCTCAACGGCAGGCTACGATGAGGACCGTCGCTCATGGTCTTACCTCCATGCCAGGAAGGTTGCCGCACGATTCTGACATTGTCAATAAAAATACCGACGATTTCTGACATAACGAAATTTAGGCCGTCGCTGCGTGCTCACGCATGGCGCGATTGGACAATGAATCTTTAGAGCACGAGCTGTCCTGCAACCGCCCCGCTCAGAATGAGAATCGGTGTCCAGCGCGGTTTGATCCGCACGGCGGCGATCAGTGCGGCGATGAAGATCAAACCTGCGATCCACCACGTCGGCGCCGACTGGGCTGTGGTCCAGGCCAGTTGAAGCGAAGTGGCGGCGATGACGCCGACGACGGCGGCCGCCACGCCTGCCAGGAGGCGGTGCAAGGCCGGGTTCTCGACCACGGCCTCCAGGTGATTGAACAGCACCATCGAGAAGGCGAAGGCGGGCAGGAAAATTCCGGCAGTCAGCGCCAGCGCGCCGGCCCAGCCGCCGACCACATAGCCCGTGAAGGTGCCGAAAATCACCAGAGGCGCCGGCAGGACGCCGGCCAGCGCCACGCCATCTAGGAAGACGCCGTCCGGCAACCAGCCGCGTCCGACAGTGTCGGCGCGCACGTAGGGGATGGCGGTATAGGCGCCGCCGAACGTCAGCAGCCCGCCCTTCAACCCGGCGATGAATAGAGCGGCGAGTTGAGGCGACGGCTCAGCCGAGATCGCGATCGCAGGCGGGGCGACCTCCAGATAGACGCCGAACAGGATGGCGATGAAGACGGCGGCGACGGCAATGGCGACGCCTGCCCAGGGACGTTGCTCCAGGGCGTAGATCAGGCCGCAAGCCACAAGCGGTATCCAGAAGGGCGCATGGAGGAGAGAGGCGACGAAGGCCCCGATCGCTAGCGCCCACAGCAGACGGTCCTCTAGGACGTGGGAGCCGATCCGATGCACGGCGCGGATGATGATGGCGACCACGACGATCTGAACGCCCAAAAGCAGGCCGGTCAGGCCCGATTGTCCGACGATGAAGCGTTCATAGAGCCAGGCCGCCGCCAGCATCAGCACGAAGCCGGGCAGCATGAAGCCGAGGCCTGCGAGCAGGCCGCCGATCCGTCCCCGCGCCATCATGCCCATATGGACGCACAACTCGTGGGCCTCTGGCCCAGGAAGCGCCTGCATCACCGCCAGAAGGCGGTTGAAGCGCGGACTGGAAATCCATCGCTCTTCATCGACGAGGGTGCGGCGGATCATGGCGATCTGGGCGACGGGGCCGCCAAACGCCAGGAAACCGAACCGCAGGAATTTGAGAAACAGCGCCGCCAGCGAAAGGCGGGGCGGACCGAGGGTGTCTGGCGACGTAGTCATGGACTTGCCTCACGGGTCGCGCGGACGACGACGTGCGTTTGACGCATCGCACCAGCAGGGCAGCCGCGACTGCCTGCCCGCCCATCATAGCGTTACCGGAGGCGGATTGGCAGGGCGACGTCCTGCCGGTTGGAAGCTGACGTCACAGGTACTTGGTGATTTCCCGGAACTCGGCCATCGCCTGCTTCGCCTCGACAGGGTCGCCGTCAGCGGCATGGGCCAAGCAGTGGTCGATGTGGTCGTGAATCAAGGTCTTCTTCGCCGCCGCGACCGCCTTCTCGATGGCGTGAAGCTGTTGGGCCAGATCAACGCAGGCCCTCTTATCCTCCATCATCTGGATGACGGTCCGCATGTGACCCTCGGCGCGCTTCAGGCGCTTGATGACTTCGGGATGCGACGCATGAGAGATGTGTGCCATGCAATTTGACCTATCCCCCTGGTGGGGATACGTCAAACGCGAAAACGCCGCATCGAAAGGCCCGTGATGTTCTCTCCCCTCAGGAACGCCGCCTATCGTCACCTGTTCATCGCCCAGGTGGCGGCCCTGCTCGGAACCGGCATGGCGACCGTGGCCCTGGGCCTGCTGGCGCATGACCTGGCGGGCGCCAGCGCGGGTGAAATCCTCGGCGTGGCCCTGGCGATCAAGATGATCGCCTATGTCGGGGTGGCGCCTTTCGCCAGCGCCCTGGCGTCTCGACTGCCGCGCAAGACCCTGCTGGTTTCGCTGGACGTGGTGCGCGCTGGCGTTGGGGCTTCGCTGCCCTTCGTCAACGAGGCCTGGCAGGTCTACGGACTTATGACGGTGCTCTACGTCGCCTCGGCCGCCTTCACCCCGGCTTTCCAGGCCATGATCCCCGACCTGCTGGAGGACGAGGGCGAGTACACTAAGGCCCTGTCCTTGTCCCGACTGGCGGCCGATCTGGAAAGCGTCGCCAGCCCCGTGCTGGCGGCGGTGCTATTGGCCTTCATCAGCTATCACAACCTCTTCGTCGGGACCGCGCTGGGCTTCATCCTGTCAGCGGGCTTCGTCGTGACGGCGGTCCTGCCCAAGCTGTCGGCGTCGCAGAGCCTGCCGTTCCTGCGTCGTCTGACCGGAGGCGTGAAGCTGTTCGCCCTGACGCCACGCCTGCGCGGCCTGCTGGCGGTTAGCCTGGCGACGGCGGCGGGCGGCGCCATGGTCTTCGTCAACACTGTCGTCCTGGTGCAGTCGAACTTCGGCCTGTCGCAGCAGGCGACCGCCTGGGCCTTGGCGGCATTCGGAGGCGGGTCGATGACGGCCGCCTTCCTGCTTCCCAAGACGCTGGAGCGGGTGACGGATCGCAGCGCCATGGTGTCGGGCGCCGTCCTGATGACCGCCGTGCTCATCGCCGGTGCGCTGTTCGCCCGCAGCTATCCGGTGCTGATCGGTCTGTGGATCGTCATGGGCTTTGGCTACTCGCTGACCATCACGCCTGCGGGCCGCGCCCTGCGGCGGTCCTCGTCGGCGGCGGAACGGCCGGCCCTGTTTGCGGCCCAGTTCGCCCTGTCGCACGCCTGTTGGTTGATCGCCTATCCGGTCGCGGGGCTGGTGTCGGCCGAAGCTGATCCTCAGATGGCCTTCGTCGTTCTGGCGGGACTGTGCGGCCTCGGCACCCTTCTGGCGCTCTTCGTCTGGCCTGCGCACGATCCGCTGAACCTGCTGCACGACCACCACGACATGGAGCCGGATCACGCGCACCTGAGCGAGGGAATGCGCCCCGATGCGGAAGGCGTAGCACACGCCCACCCTGTCGTGATTGATGACAATCACCGCCGGTGGCCCAAGAATCGCGTGTGACGCCGTAAAGAAATCAGGGCGCGCCGTGCAACGGCGCGCCCTGTCTATAGGTGTCGGGATTTACGTCAGACGACGCGCTTGATCTCGGTATAGGCGCCAATGGTTTTAAGGGTGATGGTTACGGGCTGACCGGTGCGGTTGCGCCAGAACCAGCCATGGCTACCGGTAAAGGCCGCCGTCAGAACGCCTTCCTCCCTTTGGGAGGAGCCCTTGCCGTAGCCGTGGTAGGAGACGCCTGGTCGGTCTGCGTGGGTGTCGAAGTTGATCTTGCCGCCGCTGCTGGTCCAAGTGAAGCGCGCTGTCGCGCCTTCTTCCATGACCAGCTTGATCTCGGCACCTTGATCAGGCTGCAGCGTCAGGACGGTTTCGTCCGTGCGGCCGACGCTGGGCGTGGCCGTCGGGGCGGCGGCTGGAACGGTGGCGGCTGGCGCAACGGGGCTCGGCGACGCCGCCACAGGGACAGCATCTACAGCGGCCGCGTCAGCTGCGGCGTCGGCTTCGGCCTCCTTGGCGAGTTGCTGCTTGATGCGGCCCATTTCGGTGAGACCGAAGACCGAACCGATGCGGGTGGGGTCGACGCCGTATTCGGCGGGGAGAACGACGGTGACCAGGAGCACGGAGGCTACAGCGGCGGCGATGCCGGTCGACTTCAACAGTTGGCCCGTGGTCGGCAGGTCGGCTTTGGAGGGGCGGTTTGCGTTGTACATGAGGGTGTCTCCGATCACATGACGAAGAAGCCGACGAGCTGATAGCCCGTCAGAATGAAGCCGAGCGTCATCAGCACGACGTTGGTGAGGTAGGCGTGTTTCCAGAAGCCGTTCGTGCGGCGCCAGAAGCCCATCAGGATGAGGATGCCGCCCAGGGCGAGCAGTTGGCCGATCTCGACGCCGATGTTGAAGGCCACGAGGTTCCACAGCAGGCCGTCGGGCGATAGTTGGAAGTCCTGCAGCTTGGTGGCGAGACCGAAGCCGTGGAACAGGCCGAAGATCATCGTGGCCGCCTTGGTGGAGGGCTGGAAGCCGAACCACCTCTGATAGGCGCCCATGTTGTCCAGGGCCTTGTAGACGACCGACAGGCCGATGATGGCGTCGACCAGATAGCTGGAGACGCTGATGTTCATCAGCACCCCGAGCAGCAGGGTCGACGAGTGGCCGATGGCGAACAGCGTCACATAGATGCCGATGTCCTTCATCCGGTAGAGGAAGAAGATCACGCCGAACAGGAACAGCAGGTGGTCGTAGCCCGTGACCATGTGCTTGGCCCCCAGATAGACGAAGGGCCAGAACAGGAAGCCTGAGGTCTCCTGGATGTAGCCCTTGTCGCCTGCGGCGACGCCGTGGGCGAGGACCTGGCTGAGCAGGCCTTCAAGGAAGAGGAAGCCGACCACCAGGACCGCCAGGGTCCAGGGTGATCGAAGCCACGACAGTCGGTCGCGGCAGGGTGCGGAAGTCATGTGCATCCTTGCGATTGGAGTGAAGTGCGACGTCCGCCGTGGTCGGCGGGCGTCGGTGATGGGGTCGGCGCCGATGACCGGCCGCCCCGAAACGGGGCGGCCGACCGCTTCAGAGCGCCCGACGGCGGCGGAAGGGGAGATGGTCTAGCCAGGCGGGCCTGGGCCGATCGCCGGGGGCGTCCCGGCCGTGCACCAGGCTGTAGAGCGCCGGGAGCACGAGCAGGGTCAGGATCGTCGAGGAGACGATGCCGCCGATGACGACGGTGGCCAGCGGACGCTGGACCTCCGCGCCGGCGCCGACGTTCACCGCCATGGGGACGAAGCCGAGGCTGGCGACCAGGGCGGTCATCAGCACCGGGCGCAGGCGCGTCAGCGCCCCCTCCCGGATGGCCTGGCCCACGGGCTTGCCCTCTTCGATCAGGCCCCGGATGAAGCTGACCATGACGACGCCGTTCAGCACGGCCACGCCCGACAGGGCGATGAAGCCGACGCCGGCCGAGATCGACAGGGGCAGGCCCCGCAGCGCCAGCGCCGCCACCCCGCCGGTTAGCGCCAGGGGCACGCCGGAGAAGACGATGGCGCTGTCCCGCCAGGAGCGGAACAGGGCGAACAGCAGGCCGAGGATCAGCAGCAGGACCGCAGGAACGACCAACTGCAACCGCTTGGCAGCCGAGATCAGCTGCTCGAAGGTGCCGCCATAGGAAATCCAGTAGCCGGCTGGCAGATCGACTTCCTGTTCGACGCGCTCGCGCACTTCGCCGATGAAGGAGCCGAGGTCGCGGTTCCGCACGTTGGCGGTCACGACGATGCGGCGCTTGCCGTCTTCGCGACTGATCTGGTTCGGGCCAGTCTCCAGCGCGATCGTCGCGATCTCGCTGAGCGGCACGAAGCCGCGCGGCTGACCGTCTGCGCCCGGAAGCGGCACCTGGATGCGGCCGATGGCGTCGGTGTTGCGCCGCAGGTCTTCCGGCAGGCGCACGACGATGTCGAAGCGTCGGTCGCCTTCGAAGATTTGCCCGGCCGTGGCCCCGCCCATGGAGGCGGAGATCACCGACTGGACGTCGTCGATGCTTAGGCCCAGGCGCGCGATGGCGTCCCGGTTCGGCGTGATCTGCAGCATGGGCAGGCCGGTGACCTGCTCGGACTGCGGATCGGCGGCGCCGGGTACGGCGCCGACGATCTCTTCGATCTGGGACCCGAGCGCCACGAGTTGATCCAGGTCGTCGCCATGGACCTTGATGGCGACATCGGCCCGGACGCCGGACAGCAGTTCGTTGAACCGCATCTGGATGGGCTGGGTGAACTCGTACTTGCTGCCTGGCACCGCGTTCACCGCTTCTTCCATCTCGCGAACGAGCTGGAGTTTCGGCTTGCGGGGATCAGGCCAGTCCTTGCGGTCCTTCAGCAGGATGAAGGTGTCCGCGACCGAGGGCGGCACAGGGTCGGTGGCGACCGCCCCCGTGCCGATTTTGGCCACGACGCGTTCGACCTCCGGGAACTTCGCCAGACGGGCTTCGAGCGCAGTCTGCATCTCGACGGCCTGGGTCAGGCTGGTGCCTGGAATGCGCAAGGCGTGCATGGCGATGTCGCCTTCGTCCAGGTTCGGCACGAACTCCGAACCCATGCGCGAGGCGATCAGGGCCGCGCCCACGACGAGGGCCACGGCCACGGCGACCATGGCGACGCGCGTCCTCAAGGCGAAGTCGAGCGCCGGCTGATAGCCGGTGCGCGCCCAGCGCATCAGGAAGCTGTCCTTCTCCTGCACCTTGCCGGTGACGAACATCGCCACCGCCGCCGGCACGAAGGTCAGGGACAGCACCAGGGCGGCGGTCAGGGCGATGACCACGGTGATGGCCATGGGGTGGAAGGTTTTGCCCTCGACCCCGTCCAGGGCGAAGATCGGCACATAGACCAGGGTGATGATCAGGACGCCGAACAGGGACGGCCGGATCACTTCGCTGGAGGCGCGCGCCGCCAGGGAGAAGCGCTCGTCACGGGTCAGCAGGCGCCCCTGCTGATGTTGCGCCTCGGCGAAGCGCCGCAGGCAGTTCTCGACGATGATGACGGCGCCGTCGACGATCAGACCGAAGTCCAGAGCGCCCAGGCTCATCAGATTGCCCGACACGCCGGTGCGCACCATGCCGGTGATGGTCATCATCATGGTGATCGGGATGACCGCCGCCGTGATCAGGGCGGCGCGGAAGTTCCCCAGAAGCAGGAACAGCACCACGATCACGAGCAGGGCGCCCTCAAGCAGGTTCTTCTCGACCGTCTTGATGGCCCGCTCGACCAGGTCGGTGCGGTCATAGACGGGCGAGGCGATCACGCCGTCCGGCAGGGCCTTGGCGGCTTCCTCCAGTCGCGCCGCCGCCGCCTGGGCGACGACGCGGCTGTTTTCACCGGCCAGCATCAGGACGGTCGCCAGGACCGTCTCCTTGCCGTTCTCCGTCGCCGCGCCGGTGCGAAGCTGTTCGCCCAGGCCGACTTCGGCGACCTCGGCGATCCGGATGGGAACGCCGCCGCGCGTGGTGATGACGATGTTGGACAGGTCCTGCGCCGTCGAGGCCTGACCCGGCACGCGGATCAGCCACTGCTCGCCATAGCGCTCGACGTAGCCGGCGCCGACGTTGGCGTTGTTGCGCTCCAGCGCCGAAACGACTTCGTCCATGGTGACGCCGAAGGCGGCGAGCCGTTCAGGACGGGGCGTGACGTGGTATTGGCGCTCGAAGCCGCCGATGGTGTTGACCTCGGTGACGCCGGGCGTGTTGCGCATCTGCGGACGGATGACCCAGTCCTGCAGGGTGCGAAGATCCTCGGGCGAGTAAGGCGCGCCGTCGGCCTTGCGGGCGCCGGGCTTGGCCTCGATCGTGTACATGAAGATTTCGCCCAGGCCCGTGGCGATCGGCCCCAGTTCGGGCGACAGGCCGGACGGAAGCTGGCCGCGCGCGGTCTGAAGCCGCTCGTTGACCAGTTGCCGCGCCCGGTAGATGTCGGTCCCGTCCTCGAACACGACCGTCACCTGGCTCAGGCCGTAGCGCGAGACGGATCGGGTATAGGACAGGCCCGGCACGCCGGCGACGGCGGTCTCGACCGGGAAGGTGATGCGCTGTTCGGCCTCAAGCGGCGAATAGCCGGGCGCCTCCGTATTGATCTGAATCTGGACGTTGGTGATGTCGGGCGTGGCGTCGATCGGCAGCTTCTGGAAACTCCAGACGCCGATGATGACCGCCACGAGGACGAGCGCCAGCACGACCCAGCGATGCCGGATCGACAGGCTGATGATGCGTTCAAGCATGGTGACGCATCCCCCTAGTGGTCGTGGCTCGCGCCGGACTTCTCGATGTCCGCGCGAATGAGGAAGGCGCCGTCGACGACATAGGTCGTGCCGGGCTCGATGCCGCCCAGGACCTCGGTCCACTCTTCGGTGCGACGGCCCAGGTCGAGCATGCGCACCTCATAGGTGTCGCCGACTTTGGCGTAGACCACAGTGAAGTCGCGGAACGGCTGCAGCGCCTTGGTGCGCACCGCCAGCGGAACCTCGCCCTGGCCGACCTGGACCAGTCCCGAAACCCCGAGACCCGGCCGCCAGACGCCGCCCTGGTAGGGCAGTTCGACATGGGCGACGAGGGTCTGGCTGAGCACATCGTCGGCCGGCAGGATCGCCTCGATGACGCCGCTGGCCGTGTGCTCGCCCGCCTGGCTCTTGATCTCGATCCTTTGACCGACGCGAACGCGTTCGGCGTCGCGCGGATAGAGGAAGAACTCGGCGTGAAGCCGGGTCGGGTCGCCGATCGTCAGCATGGGGGCGCCGCCGCCGGTGATGGAGCCGGGGTTGACGTTCTTGGCGGTGATCACGCCCGAGATGGGCGCGGTGACCGAATAGGTCTGGAGGCTTTCGCTCGACTCCACGCGGGCGACGACCTGCCCACGCGAGACGCGCTGGCCCAGTTCCACGGTCATCGACATCACCCGGCCCGGATAGCGGGCGTGAACCTCGGCCTGGCCCTCCGGCGTGATCTCGACGCGGCCGCTGAGCGGCAGGCTCTCGCCGAGAACGGCGGGGCCGGCCTGCTGGGTGGTGACGCCGCCGGCTTGGGCTGCGTCGGCGCTGATGACCGTCCGACCCTCATAGGACTGATAGGTCCAGGCCGAGCGCTTGCCCGCACGAACGGCGCTGACCGCCACATCGAACGAGTGGGGCTCGGACACGACGCCCGGACTGGCCAGGTAGTCGTTCGCAGGCGTGAAGGTGAAGCGATCCACCTTCGGCCCCAGGCGGCTCAGGGCGATGTTCGCCTGCACCTGCTTGGGGTCGAGCGGCTTGTCGTTCAGGTAGGGATAGAGGCGGAACAGGGGTTCCGGCCCTTCCTCGTAGATGGTCACCTCGATGGCGAAGTCGCCGTCGCGAAGCAGACGACCGTTGTGCGGTCCGCGTTCGTAGTCGGCGGCGGCCGCCGCCTCGCCTTCAGGTTTGGCGGCCTTGTCGCCGCCGCCGCAGGCGGCCAGCGTCAGGGCGACGGCGGCCAGGACGCAGCCGAGCGCAGTCGCGGAAGTGCGGGACGTCTTCATGGTTGGGTCTCCAGGCCGAGCAGGTCGGCGTGCGCGCCGGTCAGGCGGTCGAGCCGCGCGCGGTCGTTGTGGAAGGTCTGCAGCACCGCGACGCGACGGGCCTTGGCCTGCAGCAGGGCCGCATGGGCGCTCATCACGTCGTTGTAGGTGAAGCCGCCGCGCGCGAAGCCCTCGCGGACCAGGACAACGGCCCGTTCAGCCTGGGGCTGGGTTTCCTCGGCGATGCGCCGGGCTTCATTGGCGCGGGCCAGAAGCTGCACCTGAAGGCGGGCGATTTCCCGCTCGCGCTCCAGGCGCAGGGCGTTCTGATCGGCCTGGGCCGCCAGACCGTCAGCGCGGGCGCGGTCGATAGCGCCCTGGTTCCGGTCGTAGCGTTGCAGCGGTACGGACCCGCCAAAGACCAGAGCCACCTCATTGTCCCAGATGTGCCGTACGCCGACGCTGACCGTGGGATCGGGCACGGCGCGGGCCTGCTCCAGGCGAACCTGGGCGTCGGCGATGGCCTGGCGGGCGCGGAAGGCTTCAAGGTCCGCCTGGGCCACAGCGCCGGCGGCGACGCGAGCGGCGCTGGTGTCCTCGAAGTCGGAGGCCCCCATGCGGAAGTCGGCGGCGCCGTCCCAGAATTTGGCCAGGACGATGCGCGCGACGCGAACGGCGATCTCGGCCTGATCGAAATCGATCTGGGCCTGGGCCAGTTCGGCCTCGGCGCGCGCCCCCGCGAACAGGGGATCGCGGGCCGCGTTCACGCGACGCTGAACTTCCGTCTGGAAGCGTTCCGCGAGCGAAAGCCGCTCCCGTGCGATCTCCAGCTGGGCTTCTGCCGCCATGGCGTCGACCCAGGCGCGCTGCACAAGTTCGAGGCGATCCAGTTGCCCGATCTGGGCCTGGGCCGTGATCAGCAGGCCTTCGCTTTGCGCCAGGCCGGTGCGGGCGGATCGATCGCCTCCCCGTTCTAGCTTCTGCTCATACGTCAAGGTGGTTTCTGTTCGCCCCAGAATGTCGCCGCCGCCCAGGGTGGGCAAGTTTTCGACCATCAGACCCAAGGTCGGATTGGGGCGAAGGCCGGCCTGGCGAACGCCGGCCTCAACGCCGCGCAGGCGCGCGTCGAGGCCCGGTCGCGCCGGATCGGCGGCGGCGGCGCGCCGCAGCGCGCCTTCAAGGGTGAGCGCCCGGCCAGATGCGGCTTCAGCAGAAGCCGGCGACTGGGCAAGCACAATGGCGGGCGGCGACCATGCCGCAGCCAGGGCGAGCGCGAGGGCGGATACGGCCGCGCCTCGCCCTCGCCATCCGACAACGCCGGATTGGGAAGGTTTCAAGGGATGTCTCCAACAGGACGCGCACGGCCGCGAGGCCGCGCAGGATCAGCTTTTCAGGCGATCAAGCGTTCTGTCTGGGAGGTTGGAGCGGCGCGTCGAGAACGGCGCCGGGCGGCACGGCGTCGGGCGCCGGGCCAAGGTCGAGCGAGGTCACCACGCCCGCGCCGGTCGGATGGACAGGCGTCGCCAGGGCCACATGAATGTCGCCCCCGCTGTGATGGTGATGGCTGAGAGGGGATTTGCCGCTTTCATCGGCGACATCCATCGCCTGAGGGTTAGCCGAGCCATCGTCGTTCGTCGCCGCGTCATGGCTGTGACCGTGGTCATGGTCGTGAGCCAGATCGGCCGTGTCTTCATAGGAAACGCCAGGGAACTGAAGGCCGTGTTCGATCCTGTGCTGATTATTCTGCACGCCATGCATCTGCACCGCGACCATGACGGTCACGCCCAGGCAAACGCAAAGGAAACGGAACAAGCGTGGCAAATCGAAATTCCCCGATCGAATTTCGTTACGGGGAAACCGTCGACGATGCAACTGCGTGAGGGTCGCAGCAGTTTGGCCCTACTCGCCTTTATAATCGCGCCGTCGCTTCAGTGGCTCCTGGTCCGGAAAGCGTAGCTGCACTCCGGCTCCGAGCATTCCTGCAGGGATGAATACGACACCAGCGTCTTCCAAAGTTGCAACAAGCAACCGTGCATTTGCCGTTGTGACGGGCGCAGCGGCGTTGGTGCTTTCGGCCTTTCGAACGGTGTTCAGCGCCAGCCCCGTACGCTCAGCCAGATCGGACACGGACATATTCAAAAGCCCGCGCGCTGCGCGCAACTGCGCCCCAGTAACGACGGCGCCGGAGGGGCTTGTGTCGCGCTCAGAATTCATGATTGACCAATAGCACCATATTTGATAAATAGCACCAATACATGAATGGAGGTGCCTCTATGAATGACGTTAAACCGGATCAACCGACTTGTCCGCTCCATGGAAAGCCGAGCCAACGCCGAACCTGCCGAAGCTGCAATGCTGCCTACATGCGCGGCTACCTTAGCGTTGCGCGTAAAACTCGTCCCACATCCGCGCTTTTGACGCGAGCACGTCAGCGCGCTGTCCGTCAGGGCGTGCCCTATACGCTTCGGCGTCAGGACATCTCCATGCCGCGCCGTTGCCCCGTTCTTGGTCTGCCCTTGACCGTGGGTACGGCGAGGTCCGCCAGTTCCCCCTCTCTTGATCGGATCAATCCCGCCAAAGGCTATCAGCCTGGCAATGTCAGGGTCATCAGCGACCAGGCTAATCGCCTGAAAAGTAACCGCAGTCTTGAAGAGGTCGTCCGACTGAGCCAGCGAGGGGCGCCTGAACGACGCGCGCAATATGCTGCCGTTGCGGCCTACATGGAGCGGGAAGCGCTCTTGGCTGAGGTGAAGCGAAAGGCGGCTATTGACCCGTCTCCGAGCAGACCTTGGCAGGTGATTGCTGATTTCTTGGAGAACTGCTTTCGCGAATACATTCCGCGATAATCACGATTCAATGTAGATTTTGTTTACGATAATACTGAATTAACCAACAAATCGTCTAGTTTTTGCTATTTTTTCTTGACTAACGTTTTCGGTTAAGTTTTCGTAAATCTCACTATTAACTCGCACTGACCCACAGGAGATGTGCAACGAAGCAAGGAGAAGCCATGAAGAACGACGAACGTGATGCGCCTAGCCTGAGCCCGCTGGAGAACCGCTGGCTGACAGCCGAAGAAGCCGCCGCCTACATCGGTGTGAAGGTCGAGACGCTTTCGAAATGGCGCCTTCGCGGCCACGGCCCTCGCTACTCGGCCGCCTTGCGGCGCGATCCGCGCTATCGCCTGTCCGACCTCATGGAACACATGGCCGCTCAAATGGTGTCCAACACCCGCGAAGCGCGCACCGTTCGCATCTCCTATGCCGCTGACCACTCCCCGATGACGCTGCGGCGACCGACGCGCCCGTTGCGATCGGTGCAATCCACGGATCGTGGTTAGCCTCCCCGACGCGCGAACCCTTCACTCGACGGCTCCATCAATTTCACGCCGCCTCGCATACCTGAGAGGCGGCGTCCTCGTACCCCGCCGGCCTAAACATCAGCGCGCCGTCAGGCGCTGGCAGCGCGATCGGTGCTCGTGGATGTGGGGCTTTGGGGCCATATGAACGTTGCCCAAATTGAAGGGATGAGGCCTCACCAATTGTAGGACGCCGCATGTCAGAATCTCTGACACGCGGCGCCTGGGGCTGCCTCAAATGCATTGACAGTTTTTGTCGGAATTTGCGGCAGGAGAAACTTGCTTCCGGGACGTTACTGCTTGTCCGAAGGCGCAGGGCTAAACGCGTGCGGCCCCACCATTCGAGCGATTTCATCGCTCCAGGCATTCTGAGCGGCCCGCACCTTCTCACGCATTGTACGAACGTTGTAGCGGCGCGAAGGCTGGTTTTCATCGTAGTGGTTGATGACGTGCTCGGCGACACGCTCCGGAAAGCCCAAGTCTTCTTCAATGACAGTGCGTCCGTATCGTCGACCGTCGTACAATTGCAGTTCTTTCGACGGAAGTTCGCCAGCCTCAACCATCTGGTTGCGCATGGCCATAAAGGCACCTCCCATCGACCCCCTCAAGAGGTGGTCGCCGCGTCCGCATGTCGGGAAGAGATACGTGCTGGAGCTGCGCTCCATCTGCGCCTGGATCAACCGCATAGCCAGCGGAGTCAAAGGCACATAGTAGGGCTTCCGCTTTTTCTTGGTCAGATGTTTCGGAACAATCCAGGTGGCCTCAGACAAATTGATATGCTCCCGCTGCGCGCGAGCAACATCAACGGGCCGCTGGAGTGTCACCAGATAGAGCAGCGTCGCAAGCGCGACACTGATCCGCGTGTCCTTACCGGTGGCGCGTGCGACGTTCGCATGCCAGATTTTGGCAAATGAATCCGGATCAAAGTACTCGGGACGTTGTTCCAGATTGTCTTCAAAGAGGGCCGGGAACGACGCGGGGTTTTCGGACAACCACTCCCGATCAGAGATCGCCCAGTTGTACATTCTGCGGACAATGGACTGGATTTGGTTGGCTGTGGAATGCCCATTGAATCGGGGATGGCGGGCATCTGTCGCAATCTGGCTTTGGATGCTGCGAACCAAATCCTTCATCTCAGGTTTCGAAATTTCCCTGAAGGGACGATCGCCTATGCGTGGCAACACAAAACGCCCCAGCAGGTAGCTTCTCGCCCTCTTATCCCCCTCCGAAAAATGCGGGTGGGCTTCGTCAAACAACTCCGCCAGCGCGCTGACCGTTTCCACCTTTCCACGTTTCGCGGCTGCAATGTCGTCACGACGTTCAACGGCGGGATCAATTCCTTCCAGTTGCAGCGCAGCCAACCGCTGAAGCGCTCCACGGCGGGCGTCTTCGGGCGGAATGGAAGCTGCGCACAGCCGAAAGTCATTCTTGCTGCCGTCAGCCCTAGGATAGCGAATGTAGTAGCTGGCGGAGCCTCCGGGCGTGATCTGGACGTACAGTTGGGGCACGTCTGTGTCCCATAGGCGCACCCGCTTTCCCCGCACATGATCGGCTTGCGCTTTGTCGATCAGCTTGCGCGTCAAGCGGGCGCGATTGCCCTTCCTGTTCTCGTGGTTTGTCATTCTCTACCTCGTTCAAAGTTCGAGGTTCGAGCAGCACTTCCCACGCCAGACAGACCACCCACCGTGCCACTAACGGTGGTCGTAAGTCGTCCTAAGTGATCCCAAATGGACCCGGAAAGCCTCTCTGACAGCGACCAAAGGCAGCGTTCAGAAATGAGATAACAATCTGAATTGCCGTCCATTTTTGGGACACCAGGCAATTCATGATTCTTCAGGCCTTCGTGCTCCCCATGACCTGGCAATAGTAGTTGTTCACGTCGTAGGTCGGATTGCCGCCATTGAGGTTGAAGCAGTTCTCGATGGTCTGGATGATCGGCAGGTTTCCGACCGCCCCGGCGACTTCGATCGAATACCAGTCGATCGAAGTCGAAATCCGCTCGAGGAGCGGCGACTTGAACGGCGACTGGATGACCGCCCCGATGGAATAGGTGTCGGTGGTCTCTTCCTGCAGATTGGGATTTCCGCCCGTCAGGGCGAACACCTGGTTGGAGCCGAACTGATAGGTCGGGAGCACGCCCGCCGGCACGCCCATGGCCAGGCACAGGGCCTCGACACGGGCGGCGTTGGCTGCGCTCTGACCAAAACCGCCGCGATAGCCGGAGCGAACATCACACGGGTCGCCGCCGTACGGCGTGGACGAGCTGGGGCTGCCGATGCCCGTGCTGCCCGACGATTCCGGGGCGTACAACTCGCCGACGCTGGGCGCGCGCACCGACCGATTATAGCCGCCGCGCAGGCGCAGCGCATCGACGACAGTCCAGTCGACGTCGACCTTATAGGCGCTCACGCCGCCAACGCTGCTGTAGTCCGAATACCGGTAGCCGACGTTCATGTTGACCTCTCGGGCCAACGGCAAGTCCTTCAGCAGAGGCAGCAGCGCCTCGACGTAGATTTCCTTGACGCTGGTGTCGCCGCCGGAAGGCCGCAGCACGCTGTAGCCGAGGATGTCGCTGCCGACGCCCGGAATATTGTAGAGTTCGTCAGAGTTATACTGGAACGCGTTGTAGCGATAGCCGATCCCCGTCGCCAACCGCACCTCGCCGGCCGGGAGATTGAACAATCCGCCCTGCAGGTTCAGTTCGGCCACCCGCTGCTTCATGTCGTTGGTGTTGGAGGTCCGGCGGCTGATGAAGTTCATACAGGCGTCGGAAATCGGATGGTTGCCGAAGAAGTTGGCGCCGCCAGTGCAAAGTACGGGATAGGCGACCATTCCCACCGGAAGACCGCTGACGCGGTCGTATTCCATCCGCGAGCCGCCGGCGCCGCCGAACGGATCGTACAGCAGTTGCATGACAGCGGATTTGCTGAGAGCGCCGTGCTGGATGTTGTTGGTCTTGGTCTGTCCCACGCTGGCGAAGACGTCCCAGGTCCAGTCGCGATACGGAAGGACGCCGTCCGCGCCCATGACGATTTGATAGACGTCATAGGTGTTGGTCTGCAGTCGGTCCCCGGCGGCGGTGAACGCCTTCTGGAAGGTGAAATCGGCGGTCGGGTTTGGCCGTGAAGCCAGGACCAGCCGGGCGTCAGGCGACAGGAAGGGGTTGGTGACGGGCGCGCTCAACGCATAGGCCGCGCCTGACGCCAGGGTGGGGTTGAAGTAGGTCAGCGCGTCATAGGTGGTGAAGGTCGCCTGGGCGAAGAACGAGGTGTCTTCGGTGATGTCGTAGGTGAGCTTTGTGAACACCGTGATGCGTTCGTTGGTGTTCACGACCTGGCTGTTCGGCCAACCGAAGTTGAGCTGTTTGCGGCTGCCGGCGATATATTGAGTGTCCGTTTCCGGGTCGCGGAAATTCTCGACGAAATAGTTTCCGACCGGGGTGACGTGGCTGAACAGGGTGCCGTCCAGATTGAAGCCCAGTTGACCCGTATAGGTCGAGGATCCCGTGACCGGGTTCGTACCGTAGACGTTGCGGAACAGATTGTTGACCACCGCCGCGCTGGGGGCGTTGCCCGGAAACAGCATCGCGCCGGAATCCAGGGTGGCGGTGCCGTTCTGGGGCGTTCGCGCGATATTGAACGGCCGATCGTTCTGGCGCGCGGGGTCGCGCATCGAATAGTCGACCGACACCATGGCGCGGCCGCGGCCTTCGGCGAACCGTTCCCCGGCGGTGATGGTGGCGCGGAATTGCTCGCCGTCGCCATAATCGCTGATCCCGTACTGACTGCTGAGGATCAGCCCGGTGACATCGCGGAGACGAAAGTTGACCACGCCCGCCGTGGCGTCGGAGCCATAGGCGGTGGACGCGCCGCCGGTGATAACCTCGACATTGCCGATGAGGGCTTCGGGAAGGGTGTTCAGGTCGATCGAACCATCCGGGGAGGAGGGCTGCATTCGGCGACCGTCGAGCAGGATCAGGGTGCGCTTCGGCCCCAGCCCCCGCAGGCTGGCGTTGGCCTGGCCGGCGTTCAGGGTCGTGGTGCTGCTGCCGGTGCTGGCCTGCCCGAAGGCGCCGGTGAATTGCGGCAGTTGCGTAAGGGCGCGTTCGACCGAGACTTGGCCCGTGTCCTCGATATCCTCGGTCGTGACCGACACGATCGGGCTGTTGGCCACATAGTCCGGGCGCGCGATGCGGGAGCCCGTGACGATGATGTCGGACACTTGTGTCGCCGCTTCAGATTGACCTTCTTGGGAGTGTTGGTCTTCCTGAGCGTGGGCCGCACCCGCCATCAGGGCCGCGTAGGCGCAAGCGCCGCTCAGCAACGCGCGAGACACGCCACGGCCGATCCGCGCACATCCTTGGATATTCATAAGTAGTTCCCCTCGATTGAGCCGATTCGCTCCAGCAATCAGCAAAAGAAAGGCTCGCGCGCGCTAACAGATACAGCAAGACGCATTTACGCCACAAATGTACGATTTTATTGCCACAATCGATAATGTTGCCCGCGCGATGGATCATCGCCAAACCTACTGCCTCATCCAGACAGATTGTAAGCAACTATTAAACTTATGTTTTTGCGCGCTTTGGGAGCACTAGAGATCTAGCACTGGCCTTTCGCCACTTCAGGTCGTCCAACTGTGTGCTGTCCGTCTAACGCTCAAATACGAGCCGCAGCCTTGCGACCCACGGCATCTATTACATGAGCGGCTGCATCAGGGCGGCGGGACAGGCGGAGGTCGCCTCTTTGGACGCGGCGCGGGCGGCGTCGAACTCTTCCTTGGCGCGGGCGAAGTCGGCCTGGAAACCGGGGTCGGCCTTCAGGCGGGCCACCATCGCGGCGCCGACGATGCGGCCCGCCTCGACGTCGCTGACGTAATGCACGCCGCAGACCGCCCGGCTCTCGCCATAGGCCAGTCCGCGGCGCAGGATCGGGTCGGCCCGGTCCGGGGCCATCTCGGCCAGCACCAGGGCCCAGGCCCAGCCCAGCGCCGAATGGCCGGACGGATAGGAACCGCTGGCCGCCAGCCAGGTTTCCGGCGCGATGCAGGTCGGCAAGGGTTCGACCACGAACGGCCGCTTGCGGAACCACCCTCGCTTGGCTGGCGTCTGGATCGTCTCCAGGTCGCCCAGCATCCGCCCCAGCAGCATCGTCAGGGTCGGCGTCTTTTCGGGCTCGAACTTGAAGCCCAGGGCGCAGTCGAAGGCGCGCGGGGCGCCCGGCGTCTCGATCTCGTTGTCGGCGCGGGCGATGGCCCAGCGTTCGCCGCCCTCCAACGACCGCAAAGCACGATAGGCGACGATGTCGGCCTGTTCCCTCGGCGAGCCCTCGGCCGGGGGCGGGGGCAGGAAGTTCGCGGCGTTCGGGGCGTTGTCAGCCGTCAGATAGCCGTGCGGATGGTCGCGGAAACCTTGCCAGAACGCCGGTGCGGCGGCCGACGCGGGGACCGCAGCGACCTCGTCCGTCCGTGTCGGCACTGCGCTGGCGCAGCCGGCCGTCGTCAGGACCAGCGCCAGAACCAACGGAGAAACGGACAAACGCGAGGGGATCATGGGCAAACTCCGGCTGGCGAGGATCATGCGGCGACGGCGCCGGGACGACCCGACTCCACCGTCCAGGATTTCAGCGTCGAGATCGGGGCCTGCGGATCGCGGACGTCGCTGATGACGCGATAGCGCGTATCCATTCGATCCGGCCGCACGTCGATCGACATATAGCCGCGCTGGCGACTGTCGAAGAACTTCACCTGCGGATTATTAGGCATGACCGCCATCAGCCCCTCATAGGCCGGGCCGGTCGAAGTGATGGAGGTGCCGACAAACTCGGTCGCGACGGTGGGCGAGCCAGGGTCGCGGCTGTCCAGTTTCACGTCATTGGTCCAGAAGGAATGGTAGTCCCCGCTCAACACCACCGGATTTGACGGCTTCAGCGTCGACAGCGCCTGGGTCAGGCGGTCGCGCGCGGCGGGGAAGCCATCCCAGGTGTCGGTCCAGTATCGCGGCTCTTCCTCGGGTGTGCGTGACAGACGCAGGCCCGCCATCACCAGGTCCTGACCCAGAATGTTCCAGCGCGCGTCGGCGCGCGCCAGGCCGTCATAGAGCCAGCGTTCCTGGTCGAAGCCCAGGAAGGTGCGCGACGGGTCCCGCCGATCCCAGCAGGTGGCGTCGGCGACGATCTGGCCCTTGCCGCCGTTCTCGCCGTCGCTGCACGGCTGTTTCGAGCGATATTGCCGCCCGTCCAGCATGAAGAATTCGGCCAGTTTCCCATATCGGATGCGGCGATAGATCGGCATCTGCAAGGCGGCGTCCAGCCGTGTGCGGCGGATCGGCATGGCCTCGTAGAAGGCCTGATAGCCGGCGGCGCGACGTTGCAGGAAATCGTTGGGCGCCACGCCGCGCACCTTGGACCATATGCCGGAATAGTCGTCCTGGATCTCGTGGTCGTCCCAGACGGCGACGCACGGCGCGACGGCGTGCAGGCGCTGCAGGTTCGCATCGGTGCGATGCAGGGCGTAACGATTGCGGTAGCCCGCCAGCGTCGTCGCCTCTTCCAGATTATAGGGGCGCACCACCTGATCGGCGCGATCCGGCCCCAGACTGTATTCATAGATGTAATCGCCGAGGAACAGGGTCATGTCCGGCGCCTCGTCGGCCATATGGCCATAGGCGCTGAAATAGCCGCGCTCCCAATGGGAACAGGAGGCGACAGCCAGGCGCAGCCGATCGGTCTGGGCGTTCGGCGCAGGCGTGGTGATCGCCCGCCCTGCCGGGCTCTGCTGGCCTTGGGCGGTGAAGCGATACCAGTAGGGGCGGTTCGGCCGCAGTCCCGCGACCTCGACGTGAACGCTGTGGGCTGCGTCCCGCGCGGCGATTACGTCTCCCGCCGCGGCGATATGACGAAAGCCTTCCTCGGCGGCGACTTCCCAACGGACCGGGATCGCGTCGGAAAGGCCGCCCAGGCCGTCGGCGGCCAGCGGATCGGCCGCGAGCCTGGTCCAGATGACGAAGCCGTCCGGCGCGGGATCGCCGCTGGCGACCCCCAGCGGAAACAGATAGGCGCCGCCGGCCCAGGCGCGGCCAAAGCTCAGCACGGCGGGCGCCGCGACCAGGCCTGTCAGCACGGCGCGGCGATCGACGCGGGAAATGAAACCGCTCATGACACGCTCTTTACGCAATCGGCGGACCGGCCGACGCCCGCCCGCCTTTGGGTGGAAAGTCTCAGAAGTCCATGGACAGGCGCACCCCATAGGTACGGCCCTGGCTGGGCGAGGTGGTCGGGCGCGCCGAACCGTTGAAACCGTTGCGGGTCTCTTCGTAATAGGTGTTGAACATATTGCGCACCCACAGCCCCGCCCGCCAGTTGGCGCCGGTCGGCGCGATGCTGAAGTTGGCGTTCCACAGCCAGTAGGCGTCGATGATCGACGACGAATTGACCGAATACAGCTCGTCTCGATAGTTGTAGTTGGTCTCGGCCCGCAGGTCCCAGCCCGCCATTTCCCAGTCATAGGACACGGCGCCGCCGTAGTTCATCTTGGGGAAGGACAGTTGCTCGCCCGAGCGGTCGTTGGCGATGATGACGTCCCACGGACCGTTCACGGGATTGGCCGCGTCGGTCTTGGTTCCGTCGATGGCGAAGTATTCGTCGTACTTGCCGGTCTTGTAGCCGACGTTCTGGCTGATGGTCAGGCCGTCGACCGGAACCCAGGTCAGTTCGATCTCGCCGCCCCAGATATGCGACTTGGGCACATTGGTGATCTTGCCCAGCCGCCCCGTCAGGCGGTCGTACTCCAAGCCCTGAACCTGCTGGTCCTTGTAGTCGTAATAGAACAGGGCGCCGTTCACCCGCATGCGGCGATCGAACAGGTCCGACTTGATACCCGCCTCATAGGCGATGACGATTTCCGGCTTGAACGGCGTGGCTGAGGTCGCATTGTAGGTGGTGAAACCGCCCGACTTCACCCCGCGCGCCAGGCTGGCGTAGAACAGGGCGTCGTCCGTCAGCTTGTATTCCAGCCCCAGGCGGCCCGAGACCTCGTTCAGGTCGGTGTCGTAGCGAACGGTGGGCGGCGGCGGATTCGGCGCGACGAAGGTGCCCCCGCTGTCCAGGGTGCGCGTCTCCGTCTCCCAACGCAGGCCGGCGATCAGGTTCAGGCGCTCATTCACCTGATAGGAGTTGTGGGTGAAAAGACCGAAGGCCGACACCGACTGGCCATAGCCGGTGTTGATCAAGTTCGCGTTGCCGCGGAAGTTCGTATAGAAGCCGCCGTCGTTGCTTTCGTCGGCGTAATAGGCGCCAACCATCCAGCTGAACGGGCCTTCGCCGTTGGAGCTCAGGCGCAGTTCCTGTTCGAAGACGTCGATGCTGTTGTAGAAGAAGACGTTCGACTCGTTGAAACGAGTGCTGTCCCAGTCGTTGAACTCATTGCGCGAGAAGGTCTGGTAGGCGGTGATCGACGTCAGATCGGCCCAGCCCAGGTTCGCCTTGATGCGGGCGCTGATGTCGAAGCCGTCGTTGTCCCGGAAGGGCTTGGCGTTCAGGCCAACGCCGGCCACGGCCGCCATGGCGGGCGAAATTCCCCAGCCGGTTATGCGCCAGGCGGTGTCCTTGGGATAGACGATGCTGCTGCCGGACACGGCGTACGGTCCCAGCAGGCGGAAACCCCGACCGTCCGACTTGTCGACCGAATAGGTCGCCGCCAGTTCGACGCTGACGTCCTCGCTGACGTCCCAGGTCAGGCGGCCGCGGACAGCGGTTTTGTCCAGATCGCCCAGTTTCTCGCCGGTGTCGCGGTTGTACTGCCAGGCGCCGCCCTGTTCGGTGACGGCGGCCAGGCGGCCCAGGAGGTTCGGCGCGATCCGACCCGAGACATAGCCCTCGACCTTGAAACGGTCGAACGTGCCGTATTCGGCGTTGAAGCCGGCGCGAAAATCGGCCGTCGGCGCGTTGGTGATGATGTTGACCGCGCCGCCGGTGGTGTTGCGGCCATACAGGGTGCCCTGCGGTCCGCGCAGGACCTCCATCCTGGCGATGTCGAACAGGGCGCCTTGGGTCGTGACCGTATAGGGGTGGGCGACTTCATCGACATAGATGCCGACTGTCGAGGCGTTGTTCGAGGAATATTCGCGGGCGCCGATGCCCCGGATGCGGAACTGCGGCTGGCCGCCGCCGAACTGGCTGTCGACCTCCATATTGGGGACTGCGTTCTCCAGGTCGTTGACGACCGAGATGCCCTTTTCGTCCAATTGCTCGCCGCCGACGACGCTCAGCGAGACGCCGACGTCCTGGCTGGCCTGCTCCCGACGTTGGGCCGTGACGATGATGTCATCGACTTGAGCGGCCTGAGGTTCCCCGGAGCGCGCCGTCGACTGCGCAGAAGCATTAGAGAACACTGAAATCGCCACCAAACTGACAGACGACGCCAACAGATACTTTTTCATCCCACTTCCCCCTGCATCTAAATTATTTCAATGTAAGAATTAATTTTACTTAAGCTCAACGATAGATAATAGATCTATTCAATCTCGATATACAGTTATGACGACAGAGACGTGACGCTTGAAAAGATTTTCACCAAAATTTCGGCCCCGATTTGCGAATAAACATTCCCGCACGCATCTCGATCATCAATCCGCCGCGTACCTTCCCCTGGAGAATTTCAACGTTTTCTGCGGTAAAATATTGCGCAGTCGATCGCCCAGTTTCCCCTCATCCCTCGTTCAAGCCTCTCCGAGACCAGTAGGGTTGGAATGGCGTTGCACGACAAGCCTGTTTCTTACCTTGCGTAAGGCGCTGACCGCGCACGGCTTTCCGGCCGTTCGATCAGTATTTTGATCAATAAATCGGTCGCGCGAGGCCGCCCCGCGCTTCAGCCGCCCAACGGCGTCCACCGCAGCGACAGCCCCACGGTCCGGGGACGTAGCGGTGTGGTGGCCAAGGCTTCGGGCAGTCGGAAGGGGTCACCGAACGAAAAGGTGTTGGCGCGCGTATCCAGCGGATTGTCGACGAAGACGCTCGCGCTCCAATCGCTGCGCTCCAGGCCGACGGACAGACGCCCGGTGACATAGTCGCCCATGCGGTAGCCCCGCGCGGCGTCGAACGTCAAACGCGACGGGCCGACATAGGCAAGGCGCCCCTCGGCGACCATGTCCACTCCCCACGGGGTTCCGCGCCGCCAGGCGACGTTCACATTGGCCGAGACGGCCGGCACCCCCGGCAGGCCCGCATCCCCGCGAGAGTTGAAGGCGTCGCCTGGACGAACGATCTTCGGGTCCGCGAACAGGGCGTTGGCGCGCATTTCCAGTTCAGCCGTCGCACGCCAGTTCGCTTCCAACTCCAGCCCCGTGTTCGCCCCGTCGCCGACATTGACCGCATAGACCAGCCCGCTGCGCAGGAACTGATCGCTCTGCAGAGAGTCCCATTCCGCGTGAAACAGTGCGACACGCGCCTGAAGCCGACCGTCGAACAGGCGTCCCTTGGCGCCGGTCTCGAAATTCCACAGGGAATCGCCCTCGTAGCGACGCGCGGGCTTGCCGACGGCGCCCGAAAACGACTGGCCGATCGGACCGCCCGTATTGAAACCGCCGACCCGGTGCCCCTGGCTGGCCAGGACGTAGACAGACCAACGGTCGTTCAGGGTGAAGTCCACGACCGCCTTGGGCGAAATCCCGCTGGTTCGTCCCGCGCCCCGGAATTCGCGTGCGGCGTCGCCTTGTTCGACCAGGGAGTCGACCTCGTAGTCGATCCGATAATATCGCGCGCCGACGATCACCGACAGCCGGGAGGTCAGGTCATAGGCCGCCTCCCCGAACACCGCCGCCTCCGAGCGGCGGTCGTCGCGATGCTCCGAATAGACGCGCCCGTATTGCGGCCACAGTTCCTGAAGGCGGGTGTCGGTGTTCGACCGGCTGTCCGACCAGAACCCTCCCGCCAGCCATCGGAAACGCCGCTCGCGCGGCGATACGAAGGCGACGTCGCCGACCCACAGGTCGGTGACCCGGCCTTCGTCCAGCGCTCCGATCCGGCCGTTCGATCCGAACAGACGCAAGGCTGACGACGCGTCATAGCGGCTGGAGAAATCGTGGCTGACCTTGGCCAGGGTCGCCTCGACCCGCCCCCACGCGCCATGCCCTTCCAGGGTCGCATAGGTCTGGGCGAAGGCGTTGGCGTGCGGTTCGCGCACCAGATTGGCGCGCGTCAGCCCCTGCGACGTCCTATAGATGTAATGCGTGTCCTGGGTGTCGATCTGCTGCCGGACCGCACCGGCCGTGATCGTCCACTCCGGGCTCAGACGGTACAGGGCCGACAATCGCTGGCCACGTCGTTCGCCGGCGTTCACCCGCCGAAGGTTCAGATTGGCGTCGTTGATGTAGCCATCCGCCGCTTCGCGATAGGCGACAGCCCGCACCGCGCCGCGTTCACCCGGCAAGGGGGCGTTGACGATCACGCCGTACTCGGAGTTCTCGCCGCCGGAACGGGTGTTGGAGATCGAGCCGAACAGCTCCAGCGTCTCGTCGTCGGGATCGGGCGTGCGCGGCACGATGCGCAACACGCCTCCGATGGGACCTGTCCCGTAAAGGGTGCCCTGCGGCCCCCGCAGAATCTCCACCCGATCGATATCGACCAACTTCAGGTCCGGGTCCGGCGCGCTATAGGTCAGGGGCACCCGGTTCAGATAGACGCCGACGGTCGATTGGGTCAGGCCCGTGAAAGCCCCGTCAGACATGCCGCGCAGCAGGATCTTGTTTCGCCCGGACCCCAGGTTCGTGACCGTCATTCCTGCGACCAGAGCGCTGAGGTCGTTGGCGTCGGCGGCGCCCGCCGCGACGATCTGCCCCCCGGACACCGCCGTCAGCGCGGCGGCGGTGTCCTGCGGCGACTGAGGTTGGCGTTGCGCCGTGACGATGACGTCGCTGACCATCGTCGTCTCGATCGGCGAAGACGGGCCGGCGACCGGGCGCGAAGGCGGCCGGGGCGTGCGCGGCGGCGCGGGCCTGGCGCCTGTCGAAGCTTCCGGCGGCGGCGCACGACGGATCATCACCGCGCCGTCCGGTCGGATCGAATGAACGCAGCCGCTGCCGGCCAGAAGGCGCGACAAGGCGGCGTCCACCGTCATGACGCCGGAAACGCCCGCTGTCAGGCCGCGACAACTTCCCAGGTCGCCGCCCAGCGAGACCCGCGCCTGAACCGCCAGGTCCAGCAGCGCCTCGCGCACGGCCTGACGCGGCACGTCCAGTCTCACGACAGGCGCGGAGGCCCTCGCCGCCAAGGGCGAGGCGACGCCGGCCAAGGCGACGATCAGGGCAAGAGAGGCATGACCCGCCAGACCGCCATTTCGGCGGTCAGTGTCCGCCACGCGCGGTCACGCGCACTTCGGAGCCCGTCCGTTCGACGGCGATCGGCGCGAACGCCTGAAGTTGGTTCAGCATCGTCGTTTCGTCTCCCAGACGCAGAGCGCCTGTGAAGTGCAACTCTTGCGCCGAAGCGGAAACCTTAACCGACTTGTCCAGATAGCGCGAGAGGTCGGCCCCGACCTCGGACAGCGGCGCGTCGCGATACAGCAACACCCCGTCCCGCCAGGACGAAATCCGCCTGGGATCGACCTGCGAAAGAACGACCTTCCCGCGAGCATCCTGGTCCAGGCGGCGTCCGGCGGTCAGTCGGATCGGGGCCGGATGACCGGACGCCCTGACCGCCACCACGCCGCGCTCGACGCCCACCGAGAAGCGGCGATCATGATTGACGATGTCGAAGGCGGTTCCCAGCACCTGCACGCTGCTGTCACCGGCTGCGACCGTGAAGGGACGTGCGGCGTCGTGCGCCACGTCGAACGCAGCCTCGCCTTCGCGCAAGGACACGCGGCGCTCGCCTCGGGTCAGGCGCACCGTCATGTCGGACCGGCGATTCAGTTGGATCACCGATCCGTCGGCCAGTTCGATCCGTTGCGGTTCCGTCGTGGTGGCGAAGTGGCGCTCGCGCCCCTCGTACATCGGCCAGACCAAGACGCCGATCACGGCCGCCGCCGCGACCGTCGCCAGCGAGGCCCAGACCCGGCGTCGGGTCGAGGCGTTGTCGTTGGCCGCCGCGCGGAGCGGCGTCACGGCCGGGGCCTCGAGATGTCCTCGTTGGCCCGGCGCAACGTCGTCCAGGTCGATCCAAAGTTGCTCCAGCCTGTCATAGGCCTCGGCGTGAGCCTGTGAGAGGGCGGCCCACCGAGAGAATCCCTCCCAGTCGGCGACGTCGGCGTCGGCGTCCTGCAGGCGGACGAACCACCCCAGCGCCTCCTCCTCGATCCGTCGCTGATCCGTCATCTGCACGACCGCATGCCCGGCGCGAAACGCGGCGCCCATTTCCAAGACGTCACGGACAGCCCCCCGCCTCCAACCACCGGCTCGCTCATCGTCCTGCTCCGGTCGTCAGCCGGCGCAGCGCGTCCATCATATGCTTCTCCACCGAACTGCGCGAAATGCCCAGCGCGGAGGCCGTCTCGGCATAGCTGAGACCATCGAACTTGTGCAGCTTGAACACCCGCCGCGTCTTTTCCGGCAGGTTTTCGACATCGACCCTCAGCCGTTCCAGCCGCTGACGAGCGGCGACCACCGCCTCGGCCGAGGGCGCGTCGTCCAGGCCGCCGTCGGCCCCGTCCCCCGCCGAAATCTGGCGCCAGGCGCCGTCTCGGGCCGCCGCGCGCCGGCCGGAGCGCCACCGATCCATCATCAGATTGGACGCCAGACGATAGAGATAGGCGCGCGGATCCCGCACCTGCGCCTCCGGCCCCACGACCGAGGCCTTCAGATAGAGGTCCTGAAGCACGTCGTCGACGTCCTGACCGCTGCGGCCCAGGCGCGCGGCGATGAACCTCTGCAGGTCCTCCCGATACGCAAAATAGGCTTCAACAAGCATGGGCGCCGCAGCGGTGTCGAAAGGGACGGGGCGCGCGCGGAGGCGGTCGCGGCAGGCGACCGATCCGCAGCCCGCCAACCCCTCATGCCTTCATGAAAAAGATGAGGCAAGCGCCCTCCGGCGCCGTCTTTCCTTCGAGGCGTCGAAAAGGGCGCCCGTCCATTGAGGAAAGATCATGCACGGCTGCGTGCTGGCCAGCGGTATTTTCGGCACGGGATCGCCGCATGTTTGACGACTGGCGCGTGGGCTTCATTCGGCGTCCGCTTTCGCATGTGCTGGACGAAGCAGGCCTTGGCGCCGATTTGATCGTATGGCTGCCGCCTCGCCCCCGGTCCTTCCAATTCATCGCCGATCCCTTCGGCGTCGAGCGCGACGGCCTGACCACCGTCTTCTTCGAGCATTTCGACTATCGCGTTCGGCGCGGCGAGATTCATTACGCCCAGTATGACGGCGACCGGCTGGTGCGCGAGGGCGAGGCCCTGATCGAGCCGTTCCACCTATCTTACCCAAGCCTGATCGAAAACGACGGCGAACTCTACATGCTGCCGGAAGGTCACAAGAGCGGCGTCCTGACCCTTTATCGGTGCGAGCGTTTTCCCGACCGCTGGGCGCCGGTGCGACGTCTGCTGGACGTCCCCGCCATCGACGCAACCGTCGTTCAGCATGACGGCCTGTGGTGGATGTTCTACGCCCTGCCCGGCCCCGACGACCGGGCCATGCGCGAACTGCATGTGGCCTGGGCGCCGCGCCTGGACGGTCCCTGGACCCCGCATGCGGCCAATCCGGTCCGCGCCGACTTCCTGAGCTCGCGTCCCGGCGGCACGGCCTTCGTCCACGACGGCGCCGTGCATCTGCCGGTGCAGGAGTGCCGTCCGACCTACGGCGCCGCCGTGCGGCTGTTGCGCATCGACGAACTGACGCCCGACGGTTTCTCGGCCGTGGAGGTGCGCCGTTTCACGCCGGACGGCTTGCTGACAGGCTATTCGGACGGCCTGCACACCCTGTCCGACGACGACAGGCTGACCTTCATCGACGTGAAGGGTCTGCGCCGCTCACCGGCCGAGGGCGGCGTGCGCACTCTCTACAAGATGCGGCGGCTGCTGGGTCTGAACGGCCCGCGCCGTCCCGTCGCACCGCTGGCGGCCTGACATGCGTATCGCCGTCGTCATGCCCCGAGGCGGGGTCATGGATCGTGACCGCCTCAACTCCATGGAAAACGTCGCCCTGGCTCTGAACCGGCGCAGTCAGTTCAAGGCCGAGACCCGCTTCATCTGCGAGGCCGGCGCCGCCACACCGGCGGCGCCCGACATGACGATCACCGTCCCGGCCGGACTGAACAAGGCCGCCCATTCACGGGCCGTGCTGAAGGCGCTTCAGGATTTCGCGCCCGATCTGGTGGAATACCACCAACAGCTGGGCTGCGCGGCCGAGTTCGCCAAACGCCTGCCGGGCGTGAAGCACGTCCTCTATCGCCACACCCGCATCCGTCCGCCCCGTCATCTGATCGACCGCATGCGCTATCGGGCGCGACTGCGCGCCTTCGATCGGCTGATCTTCGTCAGCCGGGCCGCGCGGGCTGAGTTCCTGGCCGACTATCCGGCCTTCGACGCCCGGGCGTCGGTAGTGTGCAACCCGATCGACATGGACTGCTGGCGCGGGGACCCGGAAGATCGTGAAAAGCTGATCCTGTTCTCGGGCCGCGCCATGGCGGAAAAGGGTCTGGACGCCTTCTGCGAAGCCCTGGCCGTCGTGCTGGACCGCAAACCGGAATGGCGCGGCGCCCTGATGCTGGGCGACTGGGACCAGCACCGCGAATGGGCAAAGCCGCACATCCAGGCCCTGTCCCGCTTCGGCGACCGCGTCGAGATCCGCAAGTCCGCGCCCCTGGCCGAGGTTCGCGACGTCGCCCGCCGCGCCGCGATCGCCGCCGTTCCCTCCCGCGTCGCCGAGGCCATGGGCCTGACGGCGCTGGAAGCGCACGCCGCCGGCGCCGCCCTGATCTCTTCCGGACGCGGCGGATTGCGCGAGGCCAGCGGCCTGCACGCCCTCTATACCGAGCCGGAGACGGACGGTCTGATCCAGGCGATGCTGCGTCTGATCGAGGACGACGCCGGCCGCATCGCCATGGCCCGCGACGCCCAGGCCTTCGTCGCCCGCACCCACGCGCCCCAGTCGCGCGCGGCCGAACTGGATCGCCTTCGGATCGAAGTGACGGGCGCGAGCGAATCTGGCCCCGCCGCGCGTCTGACCGCATGACGACCCGGATCGATACGCGCCTTCCCGAGTTTCCATGACCGGCAAAACCGCCCTCTCCCGCCTTTTCCGTCACCTGGGCGGGCGCGACCGCATCGACGACATCCGGGCCTTGCCCGACCGGCGCGTGCTGATCGAAACCTATATCCCGGCCCTGGCCCGGATCGGCGGCCGGGTCCTGTGGATCGGGTGCCGCGCCTATACGCGCCAGGATTACCCGGCCCTGGCCCGTCATGGCGCCGAGGTCTGGACCACCGACATCGACCCCAAGGCCGTCCGCTGGGGACAGCCTGGGCGGCATCGCACGGGCGATGTCTGCGCCATCGACCAGGTTTTCGCCGAACAGACCTTCGACGCCGTCGTCTGCAACGGCGTCCTGGGCTTCGGGGCGGATACGCCCCAGATGCAGGATCAGGCCCTGGCCGCCATGGGCCGCGTCCTTCGTCCCGGGGGCCTGCTGCTGCTGGGCTGGAACACCGACAAGATCGACGACCCTCTGACCGTCCCGGCGGCCGCCGCCTACAAGCCTGCGCCCTTCGCCGGCCAACCGCCGCGCGTGCGCTTCGACGCCGTCACCCATGTCTATGACACCCTTCACCGTCTCTGACGGGGCCGTCAGCGCGTTTTCGGCCTGCTGAACCGGTCGAAAACCTGTAAAGGCGACCGCCACGAACGGCCGCGCCCGCGCGCCGGGGCTCCCCACCCGTCGAGATTCGCCATGACCACCCCGTCGCCGATCACCATCGGCATCGACTTCGGCACGACCAACACCGTCGTCGCCGTCACCGACGCCCAGGGTCGCGCGCAACTGACGACCTTCGGCGCGGCGGGCGCCACCTTCCGCTCGGCCCTCGCCTTCCAGTTCCACCCCAGCCAGAACGGCCAGCCGCCCGAACGCCTGGTCGAGGCCGGTCCCTGGGCTGTCGAGGCCTATGTCGAGGACCCGCTGGAAACCCGCTTCATCCAGTCGTTCAAGACCTTCGCCGCCAGCGCCGCCTTCACCGAAACCCGCATCGACGACCGCCGCTATCGATTCGAGGACCTGCTGTCGGCCTTCCTTCTGCGCCTGCGTCACCATGCCGGAGAGCATCTATCGGACCTGCCGGCGCGTGTCGTCGTCGGCCGCCCCGTCACCTTCGCCGGGAACAATCCGGACGAGGCCCTGGCCCTGTCCCGCTATCAGACCGCCTTCGGCCGTCTGGGCTTCACCGACATTCGCTACGCCCATGAACCGGTCGGCGCCGCCTTCTATTTCGCGCGTCAGCTCAAGGAGGACGCCACCGTCCTCGTCGCCGACTTCGGCGGGGGCACCAGCGACTTCTCCATCATTCGCTTCGAACAGGACGACGGCGTCCTGCGCTCCATTCCGCTGGCGCGGTCGGGGGTGGGCGTAGCCGGCGACGCCTTCGATTATCGCATCATCGACAACCTGGTCTCGCCCGCCCTGGGCAAGGGCGGCCTCTATCGCGCCCTGGACAAGCAGTTGCCGATCCCCCAGCGCTACTATTCCGCCTTCGCTCGCTGGGACCAGTTGGCCCTGCTGCGCGCCTCGCGCGACATGCGCGATATCCGCACCCTGGCGCGCACCGCCCTGGAACCTGAAAAGATCGAGCGGCTGATCGAGATTCTGGACGACAACCACGGCCACGCCCTCTATCGCGCCGTCTCGGCCCTGAAGACCGCACTGTCGTCCCAGGAAACGGCGACCTTCGACTTCGCCGCCGGCGACGTCCGGATCGTGCGTGAGGTGGCGCGCGCCGAGTTCGAGGGCTGGATCGCGCCCGAACTGTCCGCGATCGCACAGGCCGTAGATCGGGCCATGGATCAGGCCGGCCTGCCGCCCGAAGGCGTCGACCGCGTCTTCCTGACCGGCGGCACCTCCTTCGTCCCCGCCGTGCGCGCCCTGTTCCACCAGCGGTTCGGTCCGGAGAAGATCGAAACAGGCGGAGAGTTCGAATCCATCGCCGCCGGCCTGGCCCTGATCGGTCTTGAACCCCAACTGGACCTGTGGAGCGAAAAGGCCGCCTGAGGCGGGACTTGCGCTTGTCCGTCCAGGCCTGGGCGCCTAAGTCGGAGCGACCCCGAGGCCTGACCTCCGGCGCCGAATTCGGACAATTCGGACTGATCGGACTCTTTGGACTCTGTTTTTCGCGCGCGCCGGAGACCCAGATGGCGGACTATGACTACGACCTCTTCGTCATCGGCGCCGGCTCCGGCGGGGTTCGCGCGGCGCGCCTGACCGCGCTGGACGGAAAGAAGGTCGCCATCGCCGAGGAATTCCGCGTCGGCGGCACCTGCGTCATACGCGGCTGCGTGCCCAAGAAGTTCATGGTCATGGCCTCCGAGGTCAGCCATGCGCTGGAGATCGCCCAGGGCTACGGCTGGTCGTTCGACAATGCGACGTTCGACTGGCCGACCTTCCTGGAAGCCAAGGACGTCGAGATCGCCCGTCTGTCGGGCCTCTACGCCGCCAACCTGGGCAAGGCCGGCGTCGAGCTGGTCCACGGCCGGGCGGTGCTGAAAGACGCCCATACGGTCGAGATCGTCGGCAAGGACCGCACCATCACCGCCGAGAAGATCCTGATCGCCACCGGAGGCCGACCATGGAAGCCGGAAGAGCTTCCCGGCATCGAACACGCCATTACGTCGGAAGAAGCCTTCCACCTGCCCCAACTGCCCAAACGCATCCTGATCGCGGGCGGTGGCTATATCGCGGTGGAGTTCGCGGGCATCTTCGCCGGCTTGGGCGTCGAGACGACCCTGATCTATCGCGGCCCCAACATCCTGCGCGGCTTCGACGACGACGTGCGCGCCCACCTGGCCGGCGAGATCGAGAAACGCGGGATCAAGGTGATTCTGGGCTGCCAGCACAAGTCGATCGAGAAGACCGCGACCGGCCTGGTCAACCATCTGGAAAACGGCATGAAGCTGGAGACGGACGTGGTCATGTTCGCCACCGGCCGCATACCCTACGTCAAGGACCTCGGGCTTGAAGCGGCGGGCGTCGAGTTGAACGATGAGGGCGCGATCAAGGTCGATCCCTATTCGAAGACCACCGCCGACAACATCTGGGCCATCGGCGACGTGACCGACCGGATGAACCTGACCCCTGTCGCCATCCGCGAGGCGGTCGCCTTCCACCAGACCGTCTATCGCGACAATCCCCAGCACTTCGACTACGAGGCCGTCGCCACCGCCGTCTTCAGCCAGCCGCCGGTCGGCGTCGTGGGTCTGACCGAGGCTGAGGCGCGCCGGTCCTGCGCCAAGGGGGTGGACGTCTATGTCACCCGATTCCGCCCGATGAAATACGCCTTCACCGGCTCGGACGAGCGGGTGCTGATGAAGCTGGTCGTCGACGCCGAAAGCCAGCGCGTGGTCGGCGTCCACATCGTCGGCCCCGACAGCCCCGAGATGATCCAGCTGGCCGCCATCGCCGTGAAGGCGGGCCTGACCAAACCTCAGTGGGACGCCACCTGCGCGGTCCACCCCACCATGGCCGAGGAACTGGTGACGCTGAAGGAGAAGCAGAACGCGGCGAACCTGGCCGCCTGAAGCGGCCTTATGGGCGGGCCCGCTCGCGGAACCGTTCCAGCAGGTCCAGTCGCGCGCTGAACGGCACGGGCGTCACCGTGGGCCCGCTGTTTCCGAAGTTCAGCAGCTGGGTGTCTCCGCCCCGCGCCCTCGGCCATTGCGGGCGCCCGACGCCGTTAGGATCGCCCGACCGCGCAAAGGCCGTCCAATAGCTCATCATGACGTCCGACGCCTTTCGGTCCCGCTCCTCGACCGGATACGGCAGGGTGTTCAGGGTGCCGAAGACATAGGGGCGCTCGATCGCATGGGTCGCTCCGCCATGCGGCTCCGGGTTCTGCGGCGAAGTAACATCGAAACGGTACAGCCACGCCCGGTTGCCCGCTGCATTGTGCAACCGCGCCAGATGCCGCGCAGGCTCCGAGAAGACCAGGTCGGTGATCACGGTCTTGTCGAACGCCTCCAGCCCGCCATAGGCCTGGACGAGGTCGGCCCGTTCCAGCCAGGTCATCTCGTCGTCGATCAGGCCATAGCCGTTGCGGTCCGTGGGGCGCATCCACCAGAACTCGGCGCTGTTGGAGCCGATGATCAGCGGCACGCGGGCCTGCCGACCGGCGCGAAAGGCCGCCTCCACCGTCGTCGGCACGATCTTGCCGTCGATCAGGGTCAGGTCGCCGTTGGCGAACACCGGCGCCGGCGTCAGGAACATCTCGGGCGGCGCGGCGCGCAGGTCCGCCGCCGTTCGCAGACCAGCCGCATAGGCCCAGACGGCGCCACGGTCACGCGCCGACGGCGCCCCGCCTGGCCCCTTGGCGTCCAATGGCGTCTGCAACTCGCGCCCCAGGCCCGACTGCACCACCGCATGCTCGAACAGTCCGCGCGCAGCCGGCGAGATCATCAGCTTGGTGACGATGGCGCCGCCGGCCGATTCGCCGAAGACGGTGACGTTCTCCGGGTCGCCGCCGAAGGCCGAGATATTGGCCTTCACCCACTTCAGGGCGGCGATCACGTCCATCAGGCCGTAGTTGCCCGCCGGCTCGTTCGCCGGGCGTTCGGCGGCCAGCGCGGGATGATCGAAGAAGCCCAGCCGTCCCAGGCGGTAGTTCAGCGTCACCACCACCATGCCACGCCGCGCCAGGTTCGACCCGTCGTACAGGAGCGCCGTGCCCGATCCGTTGACCAGGCCGCCGCCATGGATCCAAACCATCACGGGAGCCGGCTGGATCGTGCTGGTCGGCCGCCAGACGTTCAGGTTCAGGCAGTCCTCGCTCATCGGCAAGGGACCGACGCCGGGATCGCCGCCGGGCGGGGCCTGGATGCAGATCGGTCCCACGGTTCCGGCGTCGCGCTGCCCGCGCCACCGCGGTGCGGCCCCGGGCGGCCGCCAGCGCCGCTCGCCCGTCGGCGGCGCGGCGTAGGGGATGTTCTTGAACGCCGTCACATCGGCTTCGGCGCGCCCGATCAGGACGCCCTGATCGATCTGGACGGTGGGCTGGTCAGCTGTGGGCGCCATAATGAGCGAGAGGGTGGCGAAAACGCCTGCGATTGTCATGCTCGCTGATTACCAAATCCTGCGCGCGCGCCAATGCCGATAGGATCACACTCTGCGACATCGTCCGATCGGCTTGCGACGCAAATGTACGAAACCGAACACAATACAGCCGGTATCGACTTGTTTGGGCGTAGAATTCATCGCTGGCGACGACGTTCGATCTGGTCTAGGGCGTCATCAAACCTTTGCGGAACAACCCGCGCCGCATACCAGGACGCCGCATCATGACCCAGCCTCTTTCCGGCCGCCGCGTCCTTGTGGTCGAGGACGAATCCCTGGTCGCCATGCTTCTGGAGACGATCCTGGAAGACATGGGCTGCACCCCCGTCGGTCCTGCGTCGAACGTGGATGAGGGAGAGGCCATAGCGCGCGACACGGTCGATCTGGACGCCGCCTTGCTGGACGTCAATCTCGCCGGCCGTCAGGTCTTCCCTGTCGCCGCCGTTCTGAAGGCGCGCGGCGTCCCCTTCGTCTTCTCGACCGGCTACGGCGAAAGCGGCCTGCCCGACGAATGGCGCGGCAATCCGACCATCCAGAAACCGTTCACCGAAGCCGCCGTGCGCGACGCCCTGATGCAGGCCTTGGGCGTCGCCGACGTCTAAAAGGCTCAGCCCGGCATCCGCCGCGGCGCGAACCACCCCGCATCGGTCTGCTGAACCGAGCCCGCCACCGCCAGGACCGCAAGGGTGCGGTCGATCATGCGGCGTGCACGGGGCCGGCTGCCGTCGAATTCGTCGATCAGCGCGGCCGGCGGCAACGGCCTCCCAGCCTTGCGGAGCAGCGACAACAGAGTGGACGCCAGCACGGCCTGCTCATCGGGCAAGGGTGGCTTCTCGCGCGGTTGCGGCAGACTGAGCGGCGCCTGCTTGACCGACGTTCCCGTCTTGACCCGACCGGCCTGATAGACTGGCCGCAGGAACCGAACATGCCCCAGCGCTTCTTCTTCGGCGCGCGCTTGGTTCAGATCGATCAGCCGATCGACGATCTGGGCGTCGCTCAGATCATCCGGCCAGCCGTAGGCCTGGGCCACCAGCCGGTCCAGCCGCTGATGCAGATGATCCAACACGCCGACGCAGCCTTCCTCATGCACGGTCTGTTCGGCTTCGGTCAGCGCACAGTTCGCGCCGATACGGGCACGCGCGTTGTACAGCCCCGTCATCGTCAGGAACGCGTGACGTGACAGGACTTTGGCTCTCAGCGCGTCGATCTCCTCGGCCACCGCCCCGACTTCGGCGGCGAGATCGCCGCTGAGGGCTGGAAAGGGAAAGGCGTCGAAACACGCGCCCTTCACATAGACCGCTTCGCGTTCGTATTCCCCGATCCGCCCGGCGTTCGCGCCGAACCAGGCCCGGTGCTGGCGCGACGACAGGACGCCCAGGACGATAGGGTCGTCGCTGGCCACGACCACCAGCTTGTTGTCCGGCAGCGTGTCGGCGTCCATGAAGCGGAACCAGCGATGCTTGGCCGTTTCGACCGTCACGATATAGCGGTTCAGGCCCTCCAGCGCCGCGCGAAGGTCGCGGCGCGGCTCGCCGAAAATCCACCAATTGTCGCGATAGGCGGCGCGGTTGTTGCGATCCCGCTCCGGCTTCACCGTTTCCAGAAGATGCTGATAGACCAACGGATGACGCCGTCGCGCGTCCGCCTCGTCCCATCCAAACAGGTCGATGACCTTATGACCGCGCGGCCGATCCGCCAAGTCCCGACCGTTGCGATACTCGCGAAACGGAGACGGCGCGTCCGGATCCGATCCCGACAGCAGCGCCTGGGCCCTGGCCGGCGGCGTCAGGAAGCCGCCGCCCATCAGTTGCACGCCGCGATAGGCCAGGCCGGCGTTGGCCTTCAAGGCGGCGACGCGGGTCAGGCGGCTGTCCAGCATCAGGTCGGCGCCGATGTCGCCGTGCCGTTCCTCGAACGTCAGCGCCTCGTCATCGAGAGCCTTCAGCCAGCGTCCCTGCCCGTCCGGTTCGCCGCGTTCGGCGACGGACATGGCGATCCTGACATCGGCGCAGCCCGCGCCCCTTACCCACGGGTGATCGGGTATGGCGAACACCAGTCGCATGGCCGGCGACTTTTGCAGGTGATGCTCGAGGACGCGCCTCGAAAAGGTCTGGGTGATCGAATTCGTCGTGATGAAGCCGAACCGTCGAAGGATCGAACCTTCGGCGGTCAGGATCTCTGCCGCGCGATCCCACCACGCCGTGACGAAATCCGCCGACCGGAACCGGCCGCCACGTATCGCCGACAAGGCGTCGACATAGCCGTCGCCCAGTTCGCTCCGCAAATCCTTCCCGCCGATGAAGGGCGGATTGCCGACGATGAAATGGACGGAAGGCCAGGGCTTGGGTCGAGGATCGACATACCGCACGCTCTCCTTCGACGTCGCGTCGAACAGTCTGTCGCCGGTGGTCGCTTCGCCCTTGGGCTCGATCTCTACACGGGCGCATTCGATCAAGGCGTCCGTATGCTGCACGGTCTTGAAGTCCTTCAGGATCGGCTCACTGGGCATGGCGTCCTTGAAGGTGCGGAAATGCCATTGAAGGTAGCCGATCCACATGACCATCTCGGCGATCCAGGCGGCGTTGGCGTTCTTCTCCAGCCCATAGAATTGCTCTGGACTGACGACGTGGCCCTCCAGCGCCAGCACGCCCTGCTGTTCGCCCATTTCGGTCAGGGTGCCGAGAACCTCCTCCTCCAGCTCCTTCATCATCCTCATGGCGACGTAGAGGAAGTTGCCGGTTCCGCAGGCGGGATCGAGCACGCGGATCTTGCACAGCCGCTCGTGAAACTCGTGGATCACGCCGCGCGCCCTGACGCCCTCGCCGGTCAGGTACAGGCCTATCGCCTCCACTTCCACGGCCTCCCATTCCGTCCGCAAGGGCTCCATGATGGTCGGTTCGATCAGTCGCTCGACATAGGCGCGCGGCGTATAGTGCGCGCCCAGTTCGGCCCGCTGCGCGGGATCCAGCGCCTGTTCCAAAAGAGCGCCGAAGATCGCCGGCTCGACATTGGCCCAGTCGCACCGCGCCGCCGCGATCAAGGCCGATAGTTCGTCCTCGGTGATCGGAACCGGCTCCATTCGGCGATAGAGGCCGCCGTTGAACCGCCGAACCAGCTGTTGCGTCGCCACGCAATAGCCGCCCCGATCCATGTTCGTGAACAAGGTCCGGGCGGCCTCGTGAAAGCGGTCCGCCTGACCGCGATAGCTTTCCAACAGAGCCAGGAAGCTGCGCCGTTCGATCAGACCGACGCTGTCGGCGAACATGGCGAAGATGCATTGCATCACGAACAGAGCGGTCTTCTCGGACTGGGCGGCCGCTTACACCCGGTCCATGCCGACCTGACGCCGATCGTTGATCGAACGCACCGTCCAGGCCAGCCGCGCCGAGATCGCCGTCGTGACCTCGATGGCCTTGGCCGCCGGGTCCAGCGACATCGGGTCGGTCCAGACCCGGCGCAGACGCTCACGAACCTCGGGGTCGCGCAGATGATCCAGGGAAATGCGATAGCTGGCCCGATCCGGGAAGGGCGCATAAATCTTTCCCTGCCGCGCGAAATCGGACCAGAGCTCGATTGAGCGGCCGACATCGACCAGCACCAGGAAGGGCGGCCATTCATCCAGCGCCTTGGCGTAGTTTTCCGCCTGCCGCTTGGCGACCCGCATGAAACCGTCGGAGGCCGCCGCCCCTACCGACGCCCGGGGCTTCAGCCGCGTGAACAGCGACAGCTGGGCCTCCGGGTCCAGCGGCCCTCCTGTGCGACGCTTGCGGGACTGTTTGGCCTCCAGCACGAAACAGCCGCGTTTGGAGCAGTCGATATAGCCCGGCTGGCCGGAACCGTCCTCGTGCCGAAATCGGATCGGTCGTTCGAAGCAATAGTCCAGATCGCCGACACGCTCGTCATCCGGGGCCGCAACGCCGATCAGGCGGCAAAGCTGGATGATGAAGGTCTGGTAGTGGGCGCGTTCGCTGATCGGTGCAGCGGACCATTGGGCGATGAACGATTCGACATCGTCTGATTGCTTCCCCGACATGGAAACAATCTAAAGTTACTCATTACAAAGACGCAACCTATAAGAGCGAACCCTCAAGATAACGGCCTTCGCATTGCGGCTTGCCCAGCCAATAGGCCAGTTCGGCCGGACGGGTGATGGCCCAGATCGCCAGGTCGGCGGCCTTGCCGACTTCAAGCGTGCCGATCCGATCCGACAGGCCCAGCGCGCGCGCCGCCTCGCGCGTCGCGCCGGCCAGGGCCTCCTCCGGCGTCAGACGGAACTGGACGCAGGCCAGGTTCAGCACCGCCGTCATGGAGGCGACGGGCGAGGTGCCGGGATTGCAGTCGGTAGCGACCGCCATCCTGACGCCATGGCGGCGCAGCAGGTCGATGGGCGGCGTCTTGGTCTCACGCAGCATCAGATAGGCGCCGGGCAACAACACCGCCGTCACGCCCGCAGCGGCCATGGCGGCGACGCCCGCTTCGGTCGAATGCTCGATATGATCCGCCGACAGGGCCCGATAGCGCGCGGCCAGCGACGCGCCGCCGCCGTCCGACAGCTGATCGGCGTGCAGCTTGACGGGCAGGCCCAAGGTTCGCGCCTGGTCGAACAGCCGCGACACCTCCTCGGTCGAAAAAGCGATGGGTTCGCAATAGGCGTCAACCGCGTCGACCAGTCCCTCGGCGCAGGCGGCCGGCAGGATTTCATCCACAGCCTTGTCCACATAGGCGGCGCGATCATCGCGATACTCGGGCGGCACGGCGTGAAGGCCAAGGTAGCTGGTGCAGACACGGACCCCGCCCTCGCGCCCGATCCGGCGGGCGACACGCAGCATCTTCAGCTCGCTGTCCCAGTCCAGCCCATAGCCGGACTTGATCTCGACCGTGGTGACGCCGGTGGCCTTCAACCCCTCCAGCCGGCTCATGGCAGAGGTGAACAATTCGTCCTCCGAGGCGGCGCGCGTGGCCCTGACCGAGGAGACGATGCCGCCGCCCGCACGCGCGATCTCCTCATAGGTCGCGCCCTCAAGCCTCTGTTCGAACTCGCTCGACCGGTCGCCGCCGAAGACCAGATGGGTATGGCAGTCGATCAGGCCCGGCGTGATCCAGCGGCCGTCCAGCCGCTCGGTCTCCGCAGCGTCGATGTCCGGCATCGCCGCGCGCGAGCCGACCCAGGCGATCCGCCCGTCCGCGACGGCCACAGCCGCGTCCTCAATGGCGCCATAGGGGACGCCGCCCTCGGTCATGGTCGCGACGTGACAGTCGATCAGCAGGCGGTCGGCCTTCATCAGCTTTGATCCTTGGCGTGGGCGGACGAGAAGCGGGCGACCAGATCGTAGCGGTCGCCGGGGAAGGTCTGCCAGACCCGCGTCACCCCCTGCCCGTCCCGCCACGTTCGACGTTCGACGCAAAGGCAGGCGGCGCCGGGCCGAAGCTGCAGCAGGCGCGCCGTTGCGGCGTCGGCCTCGACAGCCGAGATGCGGTTTTCCGCCTCGGTCCAGGGCGCCGAGTCCAGAAGCCAGCTTCCGGGCGGAACCGTCTGAAAATCCACATCGACGGCCTGGGGCGCCGCGCCCAGGGCGATCAGCCGTCGCTCCAGCGCCAGCGGCGCGCCGTCCGCCCGGTGCAGGCAGGTCAGGTCCAACAGCCGCCCCCCCGAGGCCAGTTCGACCTCATCGGCATCGGACGGCCCACGCTCGATCCGCTCCAGCAGGGCGTAGTCATAGGTCTGGCCCCGCTCCCGAACCTCGGCCCGCAGGTCCGGGATGGCCAGCACGGCGGCATGGGCCTTGGGCTGGGCGACGAAGGTGCCTGCGCGTCGCCGACGCGTGACCAGCCCCCGACCCGCCAGTTCCGAAATCGCCTTGGACACCGTCATCCGCGAACAGCCGTAACGCGCCGTCAATTCGTGCTCGAACGGAATACGGTCCCCGGGCGCCAGTTCGCCGGACAGGATACGGCCTTCCAACTCGGCGTAGATGCGCCGGTGCAGCGGCGCGCTCATCCCAGAACCGTCGCCAGGGCGCGACGATAGCGGGCCTGGATCGCCGCGCGCGCGACATGCCGCCCGTCCTTGACCACCTCGCGGCCCGCGCGCCAGACCGAGCCGATCGACCCGCTCGGCGCGCCGAATATCCAGCTGTCCAGCACCGCATCGCCCGACCGCCCAGCGAAGGCGATCCCGCGCGTATCCAGCGACACCACATCGGCCGCTGCGCCGACGACCAGGCCCGACGCGGCGCCGGTCGCCTGCGCGCCCCCCGCGACGGCTCGCTCAAAAAGGGCGCGTCCGGTGGAACGGTCGGGGTCGGCTGTCACCGCGCGTCCGCGCCGCGTCAGACGCTGGCTATATTCCAGCATCCGCAACTCCTCGGCGACGCCGATCTGGACGTTGGAATCGGTTCCGACGCCGAACCGGCCGCCTGCGCCCAGATAATCAACGGCCGGAAACACCCCGTCGCCCAGATTGGCCTCGGTGATCGGACACAGACCGACAACGGCGCCGCGATCGACCACGCCGCGCCATTCGGCCTCGGTCACATGGGTCGAGTGGATCAGGCACCAGCGCGGATCGACCGGGGCGTTGGCCAACAACCACTCGACCGGCCGCGCGCCGGACCAGGCCACGCAGTCGTCGACCTCCCGGGTCTGTTCCGCAACGTGGATGTGGATCGGCCCGTCGCCGGCCAGAGCGGGCAGGACGGCCAGTTCCTCAGGACTGACGGCGCGCAGGCTGTGCGGCGCGACGCCCACGACCGCGTCGTCCATTTCGGCGGTCAGGGCCCGGCAGCGAGCAACTAGGTCTGCGAACCCGTCCAGATCGTTGATGAACCGCCGTTGACCATGCGACGGCGGTTGTCCGCCGAACCCTGCATGGGCGTAAAACACCGGCAGCAGCGTCAGGGCGATCCCCGTCGCCTCAGCCGCCGCCACGATCCGCGCGGCCAGTTCGTCCCGGCCGGCATAGGCGGCTCCGGCCGGATCGTTGTGCAGATAGTGGAACTCGGCGACGCGGGTAAATCCGCCCTCCAGCATCTCCATGAAGGCCAGGGCGGTGATGGCCTCGATCTCCTCCGGCCCGCCCCGGTCCAGGAAGCGATACATCAGCTCGCGCCACGTCCAGAAGTCGTCTTCGGACGGTCCGCGCGCCTCGGTCAGGCCCGCCATGGCGCGCTGAAAGGCGTGGCTGTGAACGTTGGCGACACCTGGCAGAGCCACGCCCCCGCCCTCGTCGCCCGCGCCCCGCGCCGCGCCCGTTTCCAGCCCTGCGATCCGCCCCCCTGCGATGGTCAGGCGCACGTCGCGCGCCCAGCCGTCCGGCGTCAGGGCCGCCTCGAACCAGAGGGTGCGATCCACAGGCTGCGGCTGAAGGGTCACTGGACAGGTCCGTCTCGTTGCGATCAATATGTCTAGACATACCACGACGGAATGATTTGGCGAGGGAGGCTGACATGACGCGCGACTGGCTGACCGTGCACGAGGGTTCGGCGCCGCTGGTCATCGGCCTGCCCCACACCGGGACCGACATTCCGGCCGCCACCGAGGCGCGGATGACATCGCCCTGGCTGGCGCGCAAGGACGCCGACTGGTGGGTGGACCGGCTCTACGATTTCGCGACGGAGATCGGCGCGACGACGGTGCGCACGGGCGTTTCGCGCAGCGTGATCGATGTGAACCGCGACCCGTCCGGCGCCTCCCTCTATCCCGGCATGACAACCACGGGCCTGTGCCCGACCGAAACCTTCGACGGCGAGCCGCTGTATCGCGACGGCCAGGCGCCGGATGCGGACGAGATCGCCGAACGGCGCGAAACCTGGTTCGTCCCCTATCACGCCGCGCTCCAGGCCCAGATCGACCGACTAAGGGCCAAGGGTCCGGTCGTTCTCTACGACGCCCATTCGATCCGTTCGGTCGTTCCGCGCCTGTTCGAGGGGGAACTGCCGCAGTTCAACATCGGCGACAACGACGGGACGACCTGCGCGCCCGAGCTGACCCGCGCCGTCGAGACCGCCTGCGCCGTCAGCGGCGACAGCCTGGTCGTCAACGGCCGCTTCAAGGGCGGCTGGACCACGCGTCATTACGGCCGTCCCGAGATGGGCGTCCACGCCATCCAGATGGAGTTGGCGGATCGCGGCTACATCCTCGACCCCACGGGACCGGTCACGCCCGACAACTGGCCCAGCCCCTACGAGCCGGACCGCGCCGCGCCGATGCGCGACCATCTGCACCGGGTCCTGACTGCTTGCATCGCCTTCGCCGAGAGCCACAGATGAACACGCCCAACAGCCGCATCGTCCGCAGCCCGCGCGGCCCGGAGAAGACCGCCAAGACCTGGGCCGCCGAGGCCGCCCTGCGCATGCTGATGAATAATCTGGACCCGGACGTCGCCGAACGCCCCCAGGACCTGGTCGTCTATGGCGGCATCGGCAAGGCGGCGCGCGACTGGGCGGCCTTCGACCGCATCGTCGAGACGCTGCAGACCCTGGAGGCGGACGAGACCCTGCTGGTCCAGTCGGGCAAGCCGGTCGGCGTCTTCCGCACCCATGCGGACGCGCCGCGCGTTCTGATCGCCAACTCCAACCTGGTCCCGAAATGGGCGACCTGGGAGCATTTCAACGAACTGGATCGCAAGGGCCTGGCCATGTACGGCCAGATGACCGCCGGATCGTGGATCTACATCGGCACCCAGGGCATCGTTCAGGGCACCTACGAGACCTTCATGGAGGCGGGCCGCCAGCATCACGGCGGCGACTGGTCGGGCAGGTGGATCCTGACGGCGGGCCTCGGCGGCATGGGCGGCGCTCAACCCCTGGCGGCGACGATGGCCGGCGCCTCGTGCATCGCCGTGGAATGCCAGCGCAGCCGCATCGAGTTCCGCATCCGAACCCGCTATCTCGACGTCATGGCCGAGACGGTGGACGAGGCCCTGGCTCTTCTGAACCGTTCTCTGGAAGAGAAAAAGCCGATCTCTATCGGCCTGTTGGGCAATGCAGCGGAGGTTCTGCCTGAACTGGTCCAACGCGGCGTCCGCCCCGATCTGGTGACGGACCAGACCAGCGCCCACGATCCCGTCAACGGCTATCTACCCGCCGGATGGACCGTCGCCGAGTGGGAGGACAGGCGCGTATCCGATCCCGCCGCCGTTGAGGCCGCCGCCCGCGCCTCAATGGCCGTCCATGTCCAGGCCATGCTGGACTTCCACGCCCAGGGCGTGCCGACCACCGACTATGGCAACAACATCCGTCAGGTCGCCTTCGATCAGGGGGTGGAGGACGCCTTCGCCTTCCCCGGCTTCGTGCCCGCCTATATCCGCCCGCTGTTCTGCCGCGGGATCGGCCCCTTTCGCTGGGCCGCCCTGACCGGCGATCCGGAAGACATACGCAAGACCGACGCGGCGATGAAGCGTCTGTTTCCCGACAACGCGGGCCTGCACCGCTGGCTGGACATGGCGGGCGACCGCATTGCGTTCCAGGGGCTTCCGGCCCGCATCTGCTGGATCGGCCTGGGCGACCGGCACCGCGCGGGCCTGATGTTCAACGACATGGTGGCCTCGGGCGAACTGTCCGGCCCCATCGTCATCGGCCGCGACCATCTGGACTCAGGCTCCGTCGCCAGTCCGAACCGCGAGACCGAGGCCATGATGGACGGCTCCGACGCCGTCAGCGACTGGCCGCTGCTGAACGCCCTGTTGAACACCGCGTCGGGCGCCAGCTGGGTGTCGCTGCACCACGGCGGCGGGGTCGGCATGGGCTATTCCCAGCATTCGGGCGTCGTCGTGGTCGCCGACGGCACGCCCGAGGCGGCGCGGCGGCTGGAACGCGTCCTGTGGAACGATCCGGCCACCGGCGTCATGCGCCACGCCGACGCCGGCTACGACATCGCCCGCGCCGCCGCGCGCGAACACGACCTGAACCTTCCAAGCCTCAAGGCCTGAGCCATGACCACCCTGACCCTCGGCCGCGCGCCCCTGACCCTGAACCAGTTGCGCGCCGTCCTGGACGGGCCGGCGACGGTAGCCCTTGATCCCGCCGCCTGGGCCGATGTCGAAAAGGGCGCGGCGACCGTCGCCGCCATCGTCGCCGAGGGCCGCACCGTCTATGGGGTCAACACCGGCTTCGGCCTGCTGGCCAACACCAGCATCGCGCCGGAAGACCTTGAAACCCTGCAGAAGAACCTGGTGCTCAGCCACGCCTGCGGCGTCGGCGACCTGTTGCCGGACGCGGTGACGCGCCTGCTGATGGTCTTGAAGATCGCCAGCCTGTCCAAGGGCGCCTCGGGCGTCCGGCGCGAAACGCTGGAGGCCCTGATCGCCCTGGTCAACGCCGACGTCCTGCCCTGCATTCCGTCCAAGGGATCTGTCGGCGCCTCGGGCGACCTGGCGCCGCTGGCCCATATGTCCTGCGTCCTGATCGGCGTGGGCGAGGCGCGTCGCAACGGCCGGACGCTGAACGCCGAGGCGGCCCTGGCCCAGGCCGGGCTGACGCCGCTGACCCTGGGGCCCAAGGAGGGCCTGGCGCTGCTGAACGGCACCCAGTGTTCGACCGCCCTCGCCCTGGCCGGCCTGTTCGCGGCCGAGGCCGTTTTCGCCGCCGGGATCGCCGCCGGCGCCCTGTCGGTCGATGCGCTGAAGGGGTCCGACGCCCCGTTCGACGCCCGCATCCACGCCCTGCGCGGCCAGCCGGGCCAGATCGCCGTCGCCGCCCGCCTGCGCGACCTGATCGGCGGTTCGGCCATCCGCGACAGCCACCGCGACGATTGCGCCAAGGTTCAGGACCCCTACTCCCTGCGCTGCCAGCCCCAGGTCATGGGCGCCGTCCTCGACGTCCTGAAGACCGCCGCCGCGACGCTGGAGCGCGAGGCCAACGCCGTGACCGACAATCCGCTTGTCTTCGTCGAAGACGGCGATGTGATTTCGGGTGGAAATTTCCACGCCGAACCCGTTGCTTTCGCGGCCGATCAGATCGCCATGGCCCTGTGCGAGATCGGCAACATCTCCGAGCGCCGCACCTCGATCCTGGTCGATCCGAAGATGAGCGAACTGCCCGCCTTCCTGGTCAAGGAAAGCGGCCTGAACTCCGGCTTCATGATCGCCCAGGTGACGGCGGCGGCGCTGGTGGCGGAAAACCGCATGGTCGCCCATCCGTGCAGCGTCGACACCGTTCCCACCAGCGCCAATCAGGAAGACCACGTCTCCATGGCCACCCATGGCGCGAGACGCCTGCTGGACATGGCCGAGAACACCGCGACGGTCGTGGGCATCGAGCTTCTGGCCGCCGCTCAAGGCATCGAATTCCACCGCCCCCTGGCCACGTCCCCCGCGCTGGAGCAGGTCTTCGCCATCGTCCGCGAGGCCGCCGCCCCCTATGCGTCCGATCACTATTTCGCCCCGGACATCGCCCGCGCCACCGACGGCGTTCGCGCGGGCCGCTATCGGTCTTTCGCCGGGGCCCTGCTGCCCTCGGCCTGACGGCCCTCACACTGCCTGGCGCAGCAGGTCGCCCGCCTGCGCCAGGCTGGCGGGCACGCCGATGTCGATGAAGGCGCCGTCCATCACGGCCGCGCCCAGCCGCCCGTCGGCGTACAGCCGGGGAAAGACGTCCCGTTCCAGCGATCGGCGTCCGGCGTCCCCCTCGAACACCGCGCGGCGCAGGCGATAGACCCCGCCGTTGATCAGCCCTTCGTCCAGGTCGGCGCGCGGGCGGATGGCGCGCACGCGGCCCTCCGCGATCTCCAGCGTCTCGTAGCGGTCCGCGGGCGCGACCCTTCGCGCCGCGATCTGACCGTCGATCCCGTCGGCCAGCGTCAGGCCGGACCAGTCGAAATCGAACCAGGTGTCGCCGTTCACCACCAGGAACTGGTCGTCCAGCAGGTCCCGCGCATGGGCCACCGCCCCCGCAGTATCCAGCGGCTCGGGCTCCACCGAGACGCGTAGGCGGGCGCCCCGCCATTCGCCGGCATAGGCTTCGACGGCCTCGTGGCGATAACCGGCCAGCAGGACCAGATCGTCGAACCCTTCGCTCACGGCCTTGTCCAGCAGATGCTCGACGAAGGGCCGCCCCGCCACCGGCAGCAGCGGCTTGGGCGTCCGCGCCGTCAGGTCGCCCAGGCGCGAGCCCAGTCCCCCGACCAGGAACAGCGCCTGTCCCCTGCTCATCGCGGCACGCTCCAGGCCTCGGCGCCGTCCAGCGTGAACTTGACCGCGCTGGCCGCCCCGCCTGCTTCGTTCAAGGCGGCGGTCAGCCGATAACGGTTTTCGGGATCGGTGCAGAACATCAGGAAGCCGCCGCCGCCCGCCCCCGACACCTTGCCGCCCCAGGCGCCCTCGCGCATCGCCACATTGAACAACTGGTCCACCAGCGGCGTGGCGATGCCGGACGCCGTCATCTTCTTGGCCTCCCACGACCGCATCAGAACACGGGCGATGCGGCGCATGTCGCCCTCCAGCACGGCATCCTTCATCGCCGTCGCGTCCTGTTTCAAGCGGTGCATGCCATCAAGGACGGAAGGGTCCAGATCGGTCAGCCCCCTCACCTGCTCGTTGATGATGGTCTCGGACTGCCGCGACTGGCCGGTAAAGCAGATGACCAGCGAGGATTCCAACTCGGCCAGATAGGCCCGGCGCACGCGCAACGGATTCACCACCACGCGGTCGTCGGCCAGAAACTCGATATAGTTCACCCCGCCGAAAGCCGCCGCATACTGGTCCTGACGCCCGCCGGACAGGCCCAACTCTACCCGCTCGATCTGATAGGCCAGCCGCGCCACATCATAGGGGCCAAGCGGCAGGTCCAGCGCGACCCGGAACGCCTCGACCAAGGCGACGACCAGGGCCGAGGACGAGCCAAGCCCCGACCCCGCCGGCGCATCCGAGGTGGTCGAGACGGTCAAGGCCGGGGTCTCGCCGCCCAGCCAGGTCTGGGCCACATGGCGATAGACGGCCCGGTGCAGCCCCAGTTCGCCGTGCCCCGGCGCAGGCAGGCAGGGGTCCATCACCTCCTCCACGCCGATGTCGCGGGCGCGGAAGGCCAGGCGTCCTTCGGGATTGAGGTCGATATGGGCGAAGGCGAAACGGTCGATGGTGGCGTTCAGAACCGCGCCGCCGAATTGATCGCAATAGGGCGACAGGTCAGTGCCGCCGCCCGCCAGGCCGAGCCGCAGCGGCGCCCGTGCGCGCACGCCCCAGTTCGGCGTCTGGCCCGCCCGCACCATCATCGGGGTGTTTCAATCATCTGACAGGAACCGGTCCGGTCGATGCCATACCGCAGGCGCGGCATGTTCTGGGCGGCCATATAGGCCTCAAGCTCGGCGCCGTCGCCGGGCTGGAACAGCATCAGGAAGCCCCCGCCCCCGGCCCCGATCACCTTGCCGCCGGTCACGCCCATGTCGCGCTTCGCATGGTCATAGAGGTCGTCGACGGCGGACCAGCTGATCTTGCCCGACAGCCTCTTCTTCTGGGTCCAATGCTCGTCCAGCATCCGGCCCCAGCCGTCCAGATCACCCGCCGTCCAGGCGTCGCGGATGCGGTAGCCCAGGTCCTTGATGAAGCCAAGGCTGTCGCTGACCGTCTCGCGGCGCGGGGCGGTCTCGGACAGCATGGCCGTGTGTTGATCGGCCAGAACCACGGCGGCGTCACGGCGCAGGCCGGTGTAATAGATGTGGGTATGTTCGATGAAGGCCGCCTCGACCTCGGCGTCCAGATCGACGCGCTTGACCGTCACCTGCCCGTCCGGCGCGATGTCCAGCGTGGTCAGGCCGCCAAAGGCCGCCATATACTGATCCTGCTTGCCGATGCCCTTGTTCAGGACACGGATCTCCAGGTCGCAGGCCTCTTCGGCCAGGGCCTGGGGCGACGGCGTGTTTCCCTTCAGGCCATGCAGGGCGTTCAGGAATCCGACCATGAAGCTGGACGACGAGCCCAGCCCCGTCCCGCCCGCGATGTCGGCGAGCGAGGCCGTCTCCACCCGGTCGTCGAAGCCGTGGGCCATCAGGGCAGCGCGCACCAGTTCGTGCTGAACCTCGGTGGCGCGCGAGGACACCTCGGGCTGGGGGCCATAGACCACCACGCGGTTGTCGAAGGCCGGACGGTGGGCGACGACGCGGATGTATTTGTCCAGCGCCATGGCGAAGATGAAGCCGCCGTCGTGCCGGTAATAGCTTTCCAGGTCCGTGCCGCCGCCGCCCAGGGTGACGCGCAGCGGCGTGCGTGTGGTGATCATGATGCAGGCCTCAGACGGCCGGCGCGGCGACGGGGGCGATCTGCTCCCAGTGGCCCTTGTGCAGGGCCAGGGCCGGGTGAGACACCAGCAGATGCCAGACCACGGCGGCCAGCCCCTCGACCAGCGGCGTGATCAGTTGCGGATCGACCGTCGGCACGATGACGCAGGCGTCCGCCGCCTCGGCCGTATAGCCGCCGTTGCGGCCGACGATGCCGGTCACGGTCGCGCCGCGCGACTTGGCCAGTTGGATGGCGCGCACGATGTTGGCGCTGACCGGCGGTTCGACGCTGCCGCCGCCGACCGAGAAGATCAGCAGGCCGTCTTCGGCCTTCAGGCGGCTGGTCTCCAGCCAGGTCGACAGGGTGCCTTCCCAGCCCTCGTCATTGATGCGCGCCGTCAGCTCGGACACGTTGTCGGTCGGGCAATAGGCCTCGAAGCCGCAGATCTTGCGGAAGTCGTTGGTGGCGTGGCTGGCGTGACCCGCACTGCCGCCGACGCCGATCAGGAACAGGCGGCCGCCGCGCTCGCGCACCTCGGCCAGACGCTGCGCCATGGCCTCGACAGCGTTGCGGTCAATGGCGGCCATCGCCTTTTCGGCGGCGGCGAAGAAATGGTCGGCGAACATTCTAGGTCAGTCCTGAAGCGCCGGCGCGCGCGACGCCGACTGGGTTTCGAGTATCCAGGCCGCGGCCTGAGCCAGATCAGGCAGGACCACGTCCGCCCCGGCGCCGCTGTTGTAGGGGCGATCCAGCAGCACGGTCCCCACGCCCGCCGACCGGCCGCATTCCACGTCGCGATCCATGTCGCCGATCATCCAGCTGGCGCCGAGGTCGATGTTCCAGCGCGCCGAAAGGTCCAGCAGCATTCCGGCCCGGGGCTTGCGGCAGGCGCAGCCGTCGGCGGTGTCGTGCAGACAGGCCCGCACCTCGTCGACGGGAACCTGGGCGACCAGGGCAGCGTGAATGGCGTCCAAGGCCTCGGCCGTCATCTTGCCGCGCCGCACGTCGGGTTGGTTGGTGACGACGAAGGTCAGATAGCCCGCCGCCCGGAACGCCGCGACCGCAGCGGCGGCCCCGTCGGCGACGACGAGTTCCTCGGGCGTTCGCGGCGAAGCCGGCTTGCCGTCGCGCCAGACGACGTCGTTCAGCACACCGTCGCGATCCAGGAAAATGGCCGGTCGTTTCGCCACGATCAGAGACTGAAACCCGCCGCCACGGCGTCGGCGCGGAACATGGCGACGGTGTCCAGCGACAGGGCCTCCAGATCGCGTCCCGCCATGTCCAGCTTCTTCAGGATGTCGGGCGTGGCGGTGATGATGTGGCAGCCGCACTCGGCCGCCTGAAAGACGTTCAGCACCTCGCGGGTCGAGGCCCACAGCACCTCGGCCAGCGGCTTGCGCGCCGCCATGGCGACCGCCGCGCGCATGACCGGCACGGGATCGACGCCGGTGTCGGCGATGCGGCCGGCGAAGACCGAAAGGATGGCGGGGACGTCGTCCGCCAGCACCTCGATCGCCCCGGCGACCTGTTCCAGCGTCAGCATCGCGGTGATGTTCAGCTTCACCCCGTCTGCGGCCAGGGTCTTGATCATCGGCAGGCTGGACTGGCCCCGCGTGTTGGTGATCGGGATTTTCACATAGACGTTGTCGCCCCAGCCCGCGATCAGCCGCGCTTGACGCTCCATCTCGTCGAAGTCGTCGGAAAAGACCTCGAACGACAGGGGCATGTCCGGGATCAGGGTGATCAGTTGGCGCGCGAAATCGGCGTAGTCGGTGATCCCCGCCTTGAACATCAGCGTCGGATTGGTGGTGAAGCCGGTGACGCGACCCTGATCGTACAGACGCGAGAAGTCCGCCAGGCTGGCGCCGTCGCCGAACACCTTCAGGCCGCCAAGCGACGAAGCGCCGGCTGTCTTGATGGGAGCGGATGGATCGACCTGGGTAAGCATGACGTGTCCTCGGTATCAGCGTGCGGCGTCATAAGTCCAAGATGCATGCCATGCGAGCGCCCATTCGCGCTTTTCCTGCATCAGGGTTAATTCGACCGGCTCAGACCAGCGTCGGAGTTTCGTCGATATAGCCGACAGGACGCCGCCAGCTCAGCTTGCCAAGTCCATGTTCCAAAAGGAGCCGCCAGCGAAGCCGGCTGTCCGACCGTCCCTCCAGGGTGACGAGGGTCAGCATGCCGCCGACCGCCGCCTGCATTAACCCCTTCAAGAAAAGTTCGATCCGCGCCAGTACCGGCCAACGCGCGCCGTCGATATAGATCGAGACATAGTGTTGCGTTTCGCGACGGGTGCGGATCAGGCGATACGGGATTTCCGTCCTGTTCCGAGACACGGTTTCCGTCACCTTCGCCCGGGCCGCCCAGACGATGCGGCGCCCTTGACGGTGCAGACGCACGAACAGTTCGGCGTCCTCGCCGCCCGCGTCGCCGAACGCCTCGCGCATCGCCCCTTGGCCTTCGGGAAAGCATCGCTCCATGTCGAAAATGGAGTTGCCGGTGCCGAGGCCGTAGCGCGGTCGTCCCGACGCCGTCGTCAGTTCGATCTCGGCTAGGTCGGGCAGGTTCAGGTCGCGCACGAACTGGCGGCCCTCGGGGTCGTAGGGCGGGGGCGCCCCTGCCTCGAACAGGGCGAAGCGCGGCCCCACGGCGATGTCGGCGCCGGTCGCCTGCAAGGCGCCGACCAGGGCGTCGGTCCAGTCGTCCGCCGCCGTCTCGTCATCGTCGATGACCGCCAGCCAGCGCCCCCTCGCCTCGGCAAAACCCCGGTTGCGCAGCGTCGCCATGTTGCGCGTCAGATCCTGCACATAGCGGATCGGCCAGGGCGACCCCGCCGCCGTCGCCTCGACCACCGGCCGTCCGCTCCCGCTGGGATGGTTGTCCACCACCAAGATCTCGATGCTCAGCCCCAGCCGGTTCCGTTGCCCCAGGCAGGATCGCAGCGTCGCCGCCAGGCCCTCGGGCCGGTCGTAGGTCAGGATCGCCAGCGTCAGGTCGGGCGACGCCCCGCTCACGCCGTCTTCTCCTCGATGAAGCCGATGGGCGCCGTCCAGGTCAGCTTGCCCAGCCCCTTGGCCATGCCGATGCGGTGGTCATAGCGATGCCGGCGATCCAGACACTCGCCGCTGACCACATAGAGACCGGCGTGAACCGCCATCTGCGCCAGTCCGAGCAAGGCCACCTTGGCCGTGGTCAGGGGCTTGTTGGCGCTGGTGTCGATGCGGCAGACGGCATAGTGCTGCGACCCGCGCTTCATCCGCGTGACCATATAGTCGGGCCGCGCCCGGCTGCGTTCGATGAACTCATGCACCACCGCGCCGGGGCACCAGACGAACCGCCTCCCCGCCATCGCCAGCCGGAACAACAGTTGGGTGTCCTCGCCGTTGGCGTTGCCGAAGGCGACGCTGAACGGCTCCGGTCCTGACAAACAGGTGGCGACGCGGAAGGCGGCGTTGCCGCTGCCCAGACCCTTGCCGCGTTTGCGCAGGCGGCCGAACATATGGATCTCCTCGTCCGCCGCCATCTGGAAATCCAGGGTGTAGCGCCACCCCTGCGGGTCCCAGTCGGGCGCGCGGCCGCCCTCGAACTCGGGCAGTTTGGGGCCGAACGCCGCGTCGGCGCCGGTGCGGTCCAGACAGGCGGTCAGTTCGGCCAGCCAGTTCGGCTGCGGTTCCTCGTCATCGTCGATGAAGGCGACGTAACGCCCCGACGCGGCGGCGATCCCCTTGTTGCGGACGATGGAGATGTTGCGGCGCGGATCGGCCAGATAGGTCATGGCCACGCCCGTCTCCGCCGCCAGCCCCTCGACCAGCGGCCGCGCCAGTTCGTCGGGATGGTTGTCCACGACGATGATCTCGAACCGGCCCCAGTCGCCGCCCTGACGCGCGCAGCCTCGCAGGGTCCGTTCCAGCAGGTGAACCCGGTCGTAGCTCAGAATGACGACGCTGATGTCCACGCTCATACGCCCGTCCCCCGCAGCACCACGCCCGCCGTGCGGACCAGGATCTTCACGTCCAGCCACAGCGACCAGGTCTCGATATAGCGCACGTCCAGCCGCACCCAGTCGTCGAAGTCGCTGATCCGATGGCGGCCCTCGACCTGCCACAGGCAGGTGATGCCCGGCTTCACCGCCATCTTGCCCATCTGGAACGGGGTGAAGCGCGCATATTCGTGGGCGCGTGGCGGGCGCGGGCCGACCAGGCTGAGGTCGCCCTTCAGCACACTCCACAACTGCGGCAGTTCATCCAGGCTGTAGCGCCGCAGGAACCGGCCCAGCGGCGTGATGCGCGGATCGTTCTCCATCTTGAAGGCGGGGCCGTTCATCTCGTTTTGCGCCTGCAAGGCCGCCTCCTGACGGTCGGCGTCCACGACCATGGTGCGGAACTTGTAGCCCCTGAACCGCCGCCCGCCCTGCCCGACCCAGTCCAGTCCGTACAGCGCCGGTCCCTGCGACGTCGCCTTCACCGCCAGCGCCACGGCCGCGAGCAGCGGAGACAGGACGACCAGCATCACGGCGGAAATGACGACATCCATCGCCCGCTTGACCGCCAACCCGGCGCGCACGTCGCGGCCTCCCGCCAGTCGCGGGCCGCCCGCGTCTCGTTTCGGCAAGGGAAGAGCGGCGTCGATCATGGCCTCTCTCTATCAAGAACCGCGCCATGACGCGCGGGCTGTCACGCCGGATCGGCGGTCATTTCCGGCAAGCGAATTGCATTCACCGGGCGCGTAGAGCACAGCGATCAGGTTCATGAACAGTCTCGCGCCCCGTCACAGCTTCGAACCTCAGGCGGAAATCCGCTTCGCCGGTCTGCGTTTTCACGCCCTGACCCTGGACGCCGCCGTCTCCGCCGTCGCCGCACGTCCAGCGGACCTGCCGTTCGATCTTCTGATCACGCCCAACGCCGAACACGCCTGGCTGCGTCGTCAGGACCGCGAGTTCGACCGGGTCAGCGCGAACGCCTGGCTCAGCACCAACGACAGCCGCGTCCTGCGTCAGGCCGCCAGGCTCGGCGGTGTCGAACTGGGATTCGCCCCCGGCGCCCATATCGTCGATATCCTGTTTCAGCGCATCATCGCACCTGACGAGGCCGTCACCATCATCGGCGGAGAGGATGCGGTTATCGCAGCCCTCGCCGCCCAATTCGGCCTGACCAACATCGCCCATCACAATCCGCCGATGGGTTTCATACACGATCCGGACGCCGTCGCGGCGGCCGTGGACTTCGTCGTCGCCCATCCCGCGCGCTTCGTCTTCGTCGCCATGGGGCCGCCCCAGTCGGAGAAGTTCTGCCAGCGTCTGATCGACGACGGGCGGGCGACGGGCCTGGGCCTGTGCATCGGCAGTTCGATCAACATGATCACCGGCCGCCTGCCCCGCGCGCCGCAGTGGATGGAGGATCGCGGCCTCGTCTGGCTGTACCGCCTGACGCGCGAGCCGGGACGGCTGTGGAAACGCTATCTGGTGCGTGGATTCTACGGATTGGGTCTGGGGCTGCGCGACGCCGTTCTTTTTCGCTTGCGGCTAAAGACGCCGGGACATGGCTGACGCTTCAGCAACAGAAGCCTGGCGCGATCGCCTGGATGCGGATCGACGCGCGCGAGATCGCCAGTCAGACCGTATCCTGTCGTTGTGGGCCGGGGCCGTCCTGGTTCTGATGCTGTTGTACATCTGTATCGGCCCCAATCCCTACCAACACGAGATTACTCTGGACCCCTTGACCGGCGGCGCCGAGACCTCGCCGGTCAATCGCCTGGTGTGGCTGGGATTGCTGGGATTGGCGGCGCCGATCCTGTGGTTCCGACGCGCCGATATCCCGGCGATGGGCCTGCGCCTGGCGCCGCTGCTCGCGCTGTTCGTCTGGTTCGCTCTGACGACGCGCTGGGCGCTGGACCCGGCGGTCTCGTCGCGGCGGCTGATCCTCTATGTCGTCAATCTGGTGATATGCGTCGCCATCGTCCTGGGACTCAAGGACAGCCGCCGCCTGCACCTGGGCCTGGCCGTCGGCTGCGCCATCCTGGTGGCGATCGACCTGGGGTCCTGGGCGGTCGCGCCGGGCGTATCGATGACGCCGCTGGGCCTGGCCGCCATCCATTCGCACAAGAACACCCTGGGCGCCGTCATGCTGCTGTCGGCCTTCGTATGCGGAACCTGCGCCTGGTCGCGCGAGACCTGGCGCGAACAGCTCTTCTGGTGGATCGTCGCCGGGCTGTCGGTCGTCCTGCTGATCGCCAGCCTGTCCAAGACCAGCCTGGCGCTGTTCGCCGCCCTGGCCTGTGCGACGCCCCTCATTGTCTTGATCGTAGCCCAGCGCCGCCTGGTCCGGGCGGGCCTGCTGACCATCGCCAGCCTGGTCCTCGCCTGCGCCCTCTTCGGCTGGCTGGCGTTCAACGCCGTGAACGGGACCGACCCCTGGGCGCCGTTCGCGGGCGTCACCTTCACCCAGCGCACCGACGTCTGGGCCTTCGTCTGGGACGAGTTCCTGAAGCGGCCTCTGCGCGGATGGGGCTTCGGATCCTTCTGGGATATCGATCCGGCGGTCCAGCCCAGCCTCCAGACCGACGCCTGGTTCGCCCGCCCCGACGCCTTCACCAACGAGGCGCATAATGGTTTCCTGGATTTGGCCGTAACCACCGGTCTGGTCGGCCTGGTCGGCGCGATCGTCATCTTTCTGCGCTGGATCGGCGGCGGCCTGTCGCTGATCCGCGCCTCTCTGGGCGAAGGTCATCGCCGATCGTTGGGCGCCGCCCTGGTGTTGGGCGTCTTTCCCCTTATGGTGTTCGGGCACAACTTCATGGAGAGTAGCTATTTCACCGCCAACTCCATCTTCGGCACGGTGCTGCTGCTGTTGGGGATAGAGATCGAGCGGCGTCTTATCCGCGCCTGAACCGCCGCAGCAGGACGATCAGGACCGCCAGCATGGCCGCCGCCTCCAGGGCCTGCCCGGCCGCCGTCCCCAGAATGGCGCCGCCCGGCCCCATGCGGCTCATGCCCCACAGCACCCCCAGGGCCGCCACAGCCGAAGCGGCCGCGTTCGACAGGGCCAGGGCCTTGAACGCCTTCAGAATCTGCAACCCCGTAGATACCACCACCTGCACAAAGCCGAATGCGGCGCTCAGCCCCCATAGCGGCAGCATCCACCGCGCCTCGGCGTATTTTCCAGCGAACAAGGTCGTGGTGATCGTCGACCACGCCGCCCAGACCACGCTGGCCCACAGGACGGCGAAGACGACACCCGCCGCCGCCGACACGACCAGCAGGCCGACATAGCCGCGCCAGTCGCCCGCGTCGCGTCGCGCAGCCAGATCGTTGCGGGCCGCCATGCTCCACGAAGAGGCCAGCAGCGGCGCGGGCCTTAGGAAGGTCTGGCTGAACGACAAGGCGGCCAACACCCCCGGCCCATAGGCGGCCCCAACCGCAAACACATAGAAGCGCGCCAGAATCTCGGTGCTCGACACGCCCAGGAAAAGCCATCCCGAAGACCGCGCATAGGCCATATAGCCCGACAGCGCGCTCGACAGGCCGTGCCTCAGCCCATCGCTGGCGCGCCACAGGCCCGCCATGCCTACAAGCGCGTACGCCGTTCCCATCAGACCCAGCACATGCTCGGCCGTCAGGGGGCGAAGGACCGCCGCGCCGACGGCCAGCAGCCCGACGGCAACCAGCAGAACCGCCCCGGTCTGGAGCGCCGCCGCCCCGCCCTCGCCCCGGCTGAAACAAGCCAGACGCACATATTGCTGCAGCAGATAGGCCGGGACGAACAGCACCGCCGTCCAGACCCCGAACGCCCCGGCCCGCCCCAGAATTCCCGCCGCCAGGGCCGTCCCGACCGCCGTCAGCAACAGGAAGAGGCCGGTCACGGCCAACATGACCCGCTCGGTCTCCAACCGCGCCGGATCATGCCCCCGCGCGGCCGGCAGCACCTGCAGGTGCGCCACGCTGACCGCGTTCTGGACGCTGGCCAGGACATAGGCGACCGAGAACCACAGCACGCAGGCGCCGAACTGCTCGGGCGACATCAGACGTCCCAGGGCCAGGACCACGCCCAGGTTCAGCAGCGAGAACAGCCCCTGCTCGATCACCGCCGTCAGATAGCGCGAGGCGCCGCCCAACCGGGCGCCCAGCCGGACCGGGGCCCTCATCTGAAGCGGTTCAGGTCGTAGCTGAAGCCGAAGTTGAACGGCAGGACGCCGTTCAGATACTGGCGCACGAACAGATTGACCTCGGCGATCCGGCTGCGCGGCACGAAGATCAGGTCGCCGGGATGCAGCAGGAAGTCCTGATGCTGATCCGCGTTGATCAGGGCGCGTGCATCCACCGTCTTGGCGGCCAGGCGTCCATCGACGGCCCGGCGCAGGACGATCACCTTGCCGGTTCCCGCCGTCTCCGCGAAACCGCCCGCCGCCAGTATGGCCTGGGCCGTGTTCATCTCGCCCCGAATCTGCACCACGCCCGGCGTCTTGACCTCGCCGCCAACGTAGATCTGGGACGCGCCATAGGTGGTGACGGTGATCTGGACCTGCGGATTGCGCAGCACCTGGGCATAGGCTTCGGTCAGGCGCTGGCTGGCGTCGCGCACCGTCATGCCGCCGACCGGAACCGGGCCGATGGTGGGAAAGGCGCCCTGACCGTCGGGTCCCAGGACGACGTCAGCGTTCAGGTCCGTCTCGACCACAAAGCCCAGCCGCAACGCGTCGCCGGCGCCCAGCCGGTATTGATAGTCATCCTGGCCCCAGGGCGCGAAATCATAGGGTTGCGCAGGCTGGACCGGCCCTCCGCCCGAGGCGCAGGCGGCGGTCAGCAGGACCAGGGCGATCACGCATCGGCGCCAGGCGGACATCGGCTCTCCAAGTCGCGGGCCGACTCGGGTTCGGCCGCATGCCGCATCTTTCTGACTTTCCGGCCCAAAGCCAAGGGCGGACTGGCGTTTTGGACGCGACTCAGGGCTTTATGAACGCAGCTGGGACGCCAGCCGCCCTCCTTGGCGGGATCGCCCTGTTCAGAGCCCGCGTATTGACCGATCAACCGCTGACAGATTTGGACGACGGCCCGCCGCCCCGCCCCGGCCTGGCGGTCACGATCCGCGAACTTGCGACCCCGGTCTTCTATCACTGGCGCAAGGCGCTGATCGCCTTTCTGATCCCGGTCGTCCTTGCGTTGGCCGCCGCGTCCCTGGCCAAGCCGATCTACACTGCCCAATCGCGACTGCTGATCCTGCTGGGTGACGAATATGTGTTCCGCCGCGCCGTCGGCGACGACACGACCGGCAATCCCCAGACATTCGACCGCGCCCAGATCGTCCATGCCGAAATGGAGATTCTGGGCTCGCGTGAACTGCGTGAAAAGACGCTGAACGAGATCGGCCTGTCGCGGGTCTATCCGAAGACGCGCGGCGGCGACGCCGGCATGAACATGGCGCTGGAACAGCTGGGTCGCGATCTGAAGATCGAGAACGTGCCCCAGTCCAACACCATCGAAATCCAGTTGCGGAACCGAGATCCGAAGGTCGCCGCCGATTTCGTCAATCTGCTGGTGCGCAACTACATCGCCACGCGCCGCGACATCTTCCAGCGTTCCGACAGCGCCGCCGTCTCGGACCAGCAACGCGAACTGTCCGATCAGCTGGCCGCGACCGAGACGCAGATCGCCGACCTGTCGAACCGCTACGCCATCGGCGACTTCGATCAGGAGGTCCAGGCGGTGCAACAGCAGCAGACCTCTCTGACGGCGCAGCTGGCGGCCCAGGACCAGGCCATCGCCAACGCCGCCGCCCGCGCCGACCGGCTGGCGGCGCAGTTGCGCGCCTCGCCCTCGGTCATTGCGCTGAACACCGACCAGGCCCGGTCTCAGCAGGTGTCCACCCTGACCCAGAACCTGATGCTGCTGCGCGAGCGCCAGCGCATCGCCGCCGCGCGTTACACGGACGACTATCCGCTCGTCGTCGAACTGAACCGCCAGATCGCCGACCTGGAGGCCCAGATCGCCGCCGCGCCCCAGTCCCAGACCGACCTTGTCCGCAGCGGCCCCAATCCGGTCAGCCAGCAGATCGAGACCCAGTTGGCCACGACGCGCGGCGAACTGGCGGGCCTGCGCTCTGGCCGCGCCGAAATCGGACAGGCGCTGCAGGCCGCACGCGGACGGCTGACCCAACTGGTCGAGATCGGCCCGCGTTATCGCGAACTGACCCGGCAGCGCGCCCTGACGGAAACCGCCTATCGCAGCGTCGCCGAAAACGCAGAGGACACGCGCCTTCAGAACACCATCGCCGGCGCCAACGCCAACGTCCGCGTCATCGAGACCGCCCGCCCCCCGACCAAGGCCCACACAGGACGACTGCTGATCCTGGCGGCCGGACTGCTGGTTGGCGTGTTGGGCGCTTTGGCGGTCATCGTCATCTCGGCCGCGACGACGCCGGTCATGCTGACGCCGCGCGACGTCGAGACGCGGTTGCATGTCCCAGTTTTAGCCGCCGTGCCGCTGGCCGATCATGACGATCGTCCCGTCATTCCGCGTTGGCGTCCCCTGCCCGAACGTCTGACGGCGGACGAGGCGGTCTTGATCCTGCGGCGGCTTCAGGACGCGAACGGCCGGTCCGGCGCCCTGGTCGTCATCGGCCCGGAGGAGGGTGTCGGCGTCACCAGCATTGCGCTGGACCTGGCCATCGCGGCGGCTTTCCGGTCGGGGGTTCCGACTCTCTTGATCGACGCGGAGCCGGCCGATGCGGGCGGCCTGTTCATGGCGCTTCGCTCCGCCGGCGCGCGCATGGGCGAGACCGCGGACAATCCCTATGTCCAGCGCATCGAGGACAGCAACCTTTATGTCACCACGCCGATGGCCCGCGCGGGGTCCAACATTTCGGAGGCGCGCTGGAAAACCTTTATCGACGGGGTGAAAGCCATGTTCGCCGTCGTCGTCATCGACGCGCCATCGTTGCAACGCTCATCGGCGGCCCTGTTGCTGGCGCCGCTAGCGGACCTGTCCGTCCTTGTGATCGAGGCCGAAGAAACGCGAACCGCCGTCGCCGCCAATCTGATCGAGCGTGTCGCCGCTTCGGGCGGCAGGGTTGCTGGCGTCATCCTGAACATGCGGCGCTTCCACATTCCACGCTTCATCTATTCCCGCATCTAGCGGACGAAAGACGCAGGGTCTGTGGCGCCCGCCCCCGTCTTTGTGAGTGGGAGCCGTCTTCGCCATGCGGCGTTCGGGATCGCCTGCCTCTCGCCGGCGTCGTTCCGCCGGCCTAGATCAGGCCGTGCCCCTTGGGCAGTTCTGCGTAGCGGTGGACGCGGGTCGCCATGACCAGGCCGAAGCCGATCATCACCGTCAGCATGACCGTGCCGCCGTTGGACAAAAGCGGCATGGGAACGCCCACGACCGGCGCCAGCCCCATGACCATGGCCCCATTGATCAGAACATACAGGGCGAAGGTCGCGGTCACGCCCAACGTGCCCAATCGGCCGAAATGGCTGTGCGACAAGGATGCGATTCTGAGCGAGATCAGGATGATGGCCGCATAGCAGGCCAGGAGGGTGAAGGTGCCGACGAAACCGAACTCCTCGGCGAAGGCGGCGAAGATGAAGTCGGTCTGGCGCTCGGGCAGGAATTCCAACTGGCTCTGACTGCCCAGGCCGAAGCCGCGCCCCAGGAGGCCGCCCGACCCCATGGCGATCTTGGACTGCACGATCTGATAGCCCTTGTCGGCCATGTCGGCCTCGGGGTTCAGAAAGGTCAGGACCCGGTGGCGCTGATAGTCGTGCATGCCGAACATGACATAGGGCGGGATCAGCACCGCCGCCGCGATCACCAGCGGCAAGATGATCCGCCAGCTCAAACCGGCCGCGAACATCACCGCCGCCCCCGTCAGGCCGATCAGCATGGCGGAGCCCAAGTCCGGCTGGTGCGCGACCAGCAGGAACGGCAGGCCGATGATGGCCACCGGCACGATCAGCTTCCAGTGAAAGCTGGCCTCCTTGGCCGTGGCGCCGTGGTACCAGCGGGCCAGCGCCAGCACGACGCCGATCTTCATGATCTCGGACGGCTGGATGCGGGTGAAGCCCAAGTCCAGCCAGCGCGTGGCCCCCAGCGCGTGATAGCCCAACGGCGTCTCCACCAGCGCCAGCAGCACCAGAGCCACCCCATAGATCGGATAGGCCAAGGCGAACCAGTAGCGGATGTTGATCATCGACAAGGTCAGCATCAGCGCCAGACAGACGCCGAACCGGATCATGTGTTTGGCCGCCCATGGCGACCACGACCCGCCCGCGACCGAGTAAAGCATCAGGCCGCCTGTACCGGCGACGATGCACAGGAGCGCAGTCAGTCGCCAATCGATCTGGCCCAGCTTGGTCGAGAAACGCTCGCGCTCGCCCGGACGCGACAGGGCGGAGACCGTCATACGCGGGGCTCGGACAGATATAGTTGCGGCCCATCGGCGGCCGGCGCGGCAGGACTGGGGGCCGCCGTCGAGGGCGCGACGGCGTCCGGCTCAGGCGCTGCGCCGACCAGACCTTCGTCGATCTGGGGGCCGGTCGCCTCAGGCGGCGGCGGCCGTTCGATGCGGGCGCGCATGTCCGGGTCTTTCAGCAGAACGGTGCGCATCACCTCGCGTGCACGCGGCGCGCCTGCGGTGGCGCCGCCCTTGCCGCCGTGCTCGATAATCACCGCCACAGCGTAGCGTGGCGCATCGATAGGGGCGAAGGCGACGAACAGGTTGTGATCCTTCAAGGCCCAGACGTTGCTCTTGCGCGAGCCGGATCCATAGTTCCGGACCTGGGCCGTGCCGGTCTTGCCGGCCATCTGGATATCGCCCAGCCCCAGCTGGCTCTGGCGATAGGCGGTGCCGGATCGGTCGTTGGCCACGGCGATCATGCCCTGGCGCACATATTCGATATGGGCCGGATCGAACGGCAGGTCCGGCGCCTCGTCGCCGCGAGGCTGCTCGACCCCGCCGATCGACTTGATCAGCCGCGGCATCAGGGCCTTCTTGCCGTTGGCCAGGCGTGAGGTCATGACCGCCAGCTGCAGGGCGTTGACCGTGATGGCCCCCTGCCCGATCGCCACAGACGTCGTCTCTCCCGGGTGCCAGACCGGATCGCGCGGGAAGGTGCGGGCCTTCCACTCGGTGGACGGCAGAAGCCCCTTCTTTTGATTGTCCACGCCGATGTCGAAGATGTGCTCGAACCCCAGGGCAAGGCCGGCCTTGCGGATGTTGTCCACGCCGGCGCGGTTGCACATGCTGTAGAAATAGACGTCGCAGGAGTTCTTGATGGCGTCGTGCATGTTCTGCACGCCGTGCCGGCCCCAGCATCGCTGGATGCGGTTGCCGTTCCGGAACGCCCCGGTGCACACGACCGTCTGTTTCGGATCGACCCCCGCTTCCAGCAGGGCCAGCGCCGTCGTGGGCTTGAAGGTCGAACCCGGCGCGAAGGTGCCGTTGATCGTCTTATCCAGCAGCGGCTTGCGCTCATAGTCGGCCAGGGCGCGATAGACCTTGGACGGCACCCCGCCGACGAACAGGTTGGGATCGAAGGACGGCGCCGACATCATGCACAGGATGTCGCCGTTGCGGACGTCCATGACGACGCAGGCGCCCGATTCGTCGCCGAACACCTCCAGCGCCCGGTTCTGCACGTCGGCGTCCAGCGTCAGGACGACCTCCTTGCCCGGCACGGCGGGGCGCGAGCCGCCGATGTCCTCGGCCACCACGCGACCACGGGCGTCCACCTCGACACGGTTGCCGCCCGGCTCGCCGCGCAGAGGCACGTCCAGCGCCTTTTCCACGCCCTGCCGGCCGATGCGGAAGCTGGGGTTGAACAGAAGCGGCGGCGGCTGCTCGCCCTTGGCGCGGATCGCCTGGACGTCGCGATCGTTGACCTTGGCCACATAGCCGATGACGTGCGCGAACGCCCCTCCGAACGGGTAGTAGCGGGCCTCGTTCATATCGACCATCACGCCGGGCAGTTCGTTGGCGTATTGATTGACCTTGGCGAACTCTTCCCAGGTCAGGTCGCTCTTGACCGGCACCGGGTTGAACTTGGGCGAGGCGTTCACGTCACGGATGATGGCCCGGCGGCGTTCCAGGGTGTCGGGCAAGAGCTGGCCCAGCAAGTCCAGCGTCTCGTCCAGATCCTTGGTCTCGTCCCGGACCACCAGCACGCGGAAGCTGGGGCGGTTGCCGGCGATGACGACGCCGTTCCGATCCTTGATCAGGCCGCGCGGCGGGGGCACCAGGCGAAAGTTGAACTGGTTCTGCGACGACAGGGTCGCATACTCCTGGGCCTGAACGACCTGCAGCTGGCCCAGACGTCCGATCAGAGCTGCGACGCCCAGGGCCGTGGCCCCGCCCAGCACGAAGGTTCGGCGCAGGAACGACCCCTGCCGCTCGTTGACGTCCGAGAAGAAGATGGAGGGTTCGCCGCTCATCGGAACCGAATATCTCCGTCGTCGAACCGTTCGATCATCCAGTTGGCCAGCGGATACAGCAGCAATGTGGGCGCAATCTGACCGAACACCGCATACAGCGACGGCGCATTGCCGGCCCGAACCGTGACGATGACATAGGCCAAGCCGAACGCCCCCAGAGTGCAGGCCACATACCACCCCAGCCGGATCAGCCCCTCATGGCCGGCCAGCAGGTTTCTTGACAGCAGCAGCACGCCATAGACCGCCATCAGACACAGTGGCCAAAGTCCCAGCGGCGTGTTCCAAAACAGGTCCAGGAAAAGACCCAGGGCGAACAGTACGACCGCCGCGACCATCGACGGACGGATCAGCGGCCAGGAAAAGGCCAGCACCATCGGAACGACCGGCTCGGGCAATCTCAGACCGAACAGTTGGATCGGCGTGCCCAGGATCACGGTCGCGGCGACGGCGGCCAGAGATGGATAGACGACCCATTGCAGTGGCCCGACGACGCGGACCGCGACCGGGCGTCTCACCGCTGACCCTCCGTCGTCGGCGCGGGCGCCGTGGCCTGGGGAGCGGCCGCCTGTGGCGGCGGGGTCTGGCCCGACGGCGCAGCCTGGGCCGACGAAGGTCGCGGCGAAACGGGCCGCGCCGTCGTCGGTCGCTGGGTTGCGGCGGGCGTAGCGCCCCCCGCGGCTGGGCTGGATGTCTGATTGGGCGCAGCGGTCGCCGCGGCAGCGGCAGCGGCGGCGCGCGCGCGCTCGGCCTGCGCCTGGGCTTGAGCCTGGCGACGCGCGGCGGCGTCGCCGATGGCGGCGGCCTGTTGCGCCGTCGGTTCCGGCGCTGTGTTCAGCCCAGCAAGAGGCGGCGCGTTCAGTGCGTTGGGATCGACCAGTTGGGCGAAGTTCTGGAACAGCAGCACCCGGACATAGTCGACAGCGCCCCGGTCGCTGAACAGCTTGACCCGCCAGGCTCCGTCCATCCCCTTGGCCACCACGCCCACCGGCAGGCCGCGCGGCAGGCCGCCGCCGTCGCCCGAGCTCAACACCCGATCACCGGCTTTCAGCGCGCCGACGCCGCGGATGAAGTCCAGACGCGGACTGTTGCTGCCGTCGCCGGTCAACACCGCCCGCGCGTCGGTCCGTTCGATCAACACCGGAGTGCGCGACGCCACGTCCGTCAGCAGCACCATACGGCTGACCCCGCCGGTCACGCCCGTGACACGCCCGACCAGACCGTTCTCGTCCACGACGGGATTGCCGACATGCACCCCCCTGGCCGCGCCGACGTCCAGCAGCTTGGATCGGCTGAAGGGTCCGCGCGATTCCAGCACGGCGCGCGCGGCGACGGTCGGCACCGGCGGATCCAGCCGCAGCCCCAACAGGGCCTCGTAGCGCGCGTTGACGTTCTTCAGCGCAACGGCCTCGGCCTTCCACGCCCTGAGCTCGGCGACCTCCGCCTTCAACTTGCGATTCTCGGACACGGCGAAGAAATAGCCGCCGATCGCATCACCGACCGATCCGGCCCAGCGCACGGGCGCAGACAGGACGCCGCCGACCGGACCGGCGACCGCTTCCACACTGCCGCGCACGGCCTGAACGCTGGAGCCGCCTTCGGGCGTCTTGCGGTCGGTCATCAGCAGCACCCCGGCCCCGACGACGCCCACGACGGCGACCACCGCGGCGGTCCAGGCCAGCGGCACCTTCAGGTTTTCAAAGGGGCCGTCGCGAAACGCCACGGGCGACCTTCCAGCAAAGGGGTTGGGAATCGGCGGGACGCCGCCCGCCGTTCTGCCTGCCTATCGCAAAATCGGGCGGCGAAAGAAACCCGATCACGACAGACTGATCGTGGTGGCGGCCTGGACGAACACCGGCCGCCGGCGGATCAGAGCGCGGAGTCGAGCACGCCCTTCATCCAGCGCGGATGTTCCAGCACGCGGCCGCAACCGATCGCCACGCACGACAGAGGATCGTCCGCCACCGAGACCGGCAGGCCGGTGTGATCGCGAATCTCGACGTCCAGGCCACGCAACAGGGCGCCGCCGCCCGTCAGCATGATGCCCTTGTCGGCGATGTCGGCCGCCAGTTCCGGCGGCGTGGCTTCCAGTGCGACCTTCACGGCCTCGATGATCTGCGTCACCGGCTCGGCCAGGGCTTCCGCCGCCTGACGTTCCGAGATGCGGACCTCGCGCGGCACGCCCTGCATCAGGTCGCGGCCCTTGACCTCGATGGACAGGCCTTCGCCGTCGGCCGGGATGCGGGCGGTGCCGATATCCTTCTTGATGCGTTCGGCGGTCGTTTCGCCGATCAGCAGATTATGGTTGCGGCGCATGTAGCTGATGATGCTGTCGTCCATCTTGTCGCCGCCCACGCGGACCGAACGCGAATAGACGATGCCCGACAGCGACAAAACGGCGACTTCCGTCGTGCCGCCGCCGATGTCGACGACCATGGAGCCGGTCGGCTCATGGATCGGCAGGCCGGCGCCGATCGCGGCGGCCATCGGCTCGTCGATCAGGCCCACGCGGCGGGCCGAGGCGTTCAGGCAGCTGTCGTTGATCGCGCGACGCTCCACCGCCGTGGCGCCCGAGGGCACGCAGACGATGATCTTGGGATTCACGAAACCCTTGCGGTTATGAACCTTGCGGATGAAGTGCTTGATCATCTCCTCGGCGACTTCGAAGTCGGCGATGACGCCGTCGCGCATGGGGCGGATCGCCTCCATGTGGCCGGGGGTGCGGCCCAGCATCTGCTTGGCCTCGATCCCGACGGCGTGGACGATCTTGCGCCCGCCGACGTTACGCAGCGCCACCACGGAAGGCTCGTTCAGAACGATGCCCTTTCCCTTCATGTAGATCAGGGTGTTGGCAGTGCCCAGGTCCATCGCGATGTCGTTCGAGATCGCGCCGAAAAGGGAAAAACTCATGGGAATGGATACCGTTGCTTGCTGGCCAAGGGCGTCTTCTGTTCGCAGTCGGCCTGGCGACGCCCCCGCTGTCCCGACATCCCCACGCCGGACAGGTCCTGATCGTCTTCGCCATGCCTACCAGCGGCGGGTTTGCCTGTATGGAAACGGGATTACAAGCCCCGATGACGGTCTCGTCATGTGAGAGGCGCGTCCGCGGGCGTGGGACTGGCGAATGTAGGCTTGCGGACGCTTCGCCGGCCGCCTTGCGACGGCCGGAAACCGCGCCGGACGATCAGACGGCGGACAGACCTTCCGCCGCCAGGACCCTTTGAACCGCCGGCCGCGCCTGGACGCGATCCAGGTGATCGTTCAGCTTCGGAAACCGCGCCGTGTCCAGGAAACCGGCCTGCCGCCCCCAGCGCGTGAAGACGCTCAGATAGCCGTCCGCGACCGTATAGGCCTCACCCATCGCCCACGGCCCCTTGAACAGATGGTCCTCGACCAGCCGATATTTGGCCAGCGCCGTGTCCAGCGCCGCGTCCTTGGCGTCGCCCTCCAGCGGCGGCTTGGCGAACAGGGCCCGCCCGACCGCCGGGTGCAGCGAGGCGCCCAGGAAGCTGTTGAACGCCAGCAGCCGGGCGACGTCGAAGGCCGAGGCCGCATCGGCCAGCTTCGCCTGCGGATGCGTCTGGGCGACATAGCTCATGATCGCCAGGTTCTCGGTCAGGACGCCCTGGTCCGTGACCAGGGCCGGCGTCACGCCCGCCGGGTTGATCGCCAGATAGTCGGGGGTCTTCTGCTCGCCGGCCCTCAGGTCGATCTTCACGATCTCGTATGCGGCGCCCGCCTCTTCCAGCGCGATGTGCGAGGCCATGGCGCAGGCGCCCGGCGAATAATACAGTTTCAGCATCTCAATCTCCTCGCGCGGCCTCGCGCCGCTTGACCAATTCGCGCACCAAAAGCATCAGCGCCAGCCACGCCAGCGCCACTCCGGCCAGGATGGCCGACGTCCAGATTCCGTCGCCGCTGACCGCCGTCATGAACGATCCGCCGAAGAAGGCGACCAGGGCGGTCTTGGGCAACACCCCCAGGGCGCAGCCGGCCAGAAAGCCCGGAAACGACGCCCGCGCCGCGCCGAACGCCATGTTGACCACGATGAAGGGCGCGGAGGGCACGTTGCGGATCATGAAACTGGCGTAGAAGGCGTTCTTGCCCACGAACCGCGTCAGCCGCCCGACCGTCTTGCCGCCGTGCCGCTCCAGCAGCCGCGCCGTCGGTCCGCGTCCCAACCAATAGGTGACGCCCGCCGACACCACGGTCGCGATCCAGCTGTAGAGGAATCCGAACCACGGCCCGAACGCCACGACGCAGGCGGCGATCAGGATGAACTGCGGCGCGCCGAAGAAGGCCGAGAGGGTGAAGACCACGATAGCGGCGACCAGCCCCCACGGTCCATGCCGGAACCCGGCCAGCCACGCTTCGAGCTGATCCTCGGCCTCCAGCCCCAACTGGCTCTTGCCCACCGCGAACAGGGCCGCCATCGCGCCCAGCAGCAAGGCCGTCGCCAGCACCGCCCGCCAGCGACGCGCCTCCATGTTCGACAGAAAATCGACGATCCAGCGCATCAGAGCCGCCGCTTATCACCCGTCGTCGGCATTAGCGAGCGTCAGCGCATTGTCCCGGGCGACGACGGCGCGTAAACAACCCCGCCTCCCCGGCATGAATCTTTCAAATCGACGGGAATATGATGTCCAGCCTGCAATCTTCCGCCCTCGCCCGCGTCAAGCCTTCGGCCACCATCGCCGTGACCGCCCAGGCCCGGAAGCTGAAAGCGGAAGGTCGCGACGTGATCGGCCTGGGCGCGGGCGAACCGGACTTCGACACCCCCGACAACGTCAAACAGGCAGCCATCGACGCGATCAATCGCGGCGAGACCAAATACACCGACGCCGACGGCATGCCCGAGCTGAAGGCCGCCATCGTCGCCAAGTTCAAGCGCGAGAACGGCCTGGACTATACGACGGCCAACATCCACGTCGCGCCGGGCGGCAAGCCGGTCATCTTCAACGCCCTGATCGCCACCCTGAACCCCGGCGACGAGGTCATCGTGCCCGCCCCTTATTGGGTCAGCTATCCCGACATGGTGCTGCTGGCTGGCGGCGAGCCCGTCACCGTGGTCGGCGAGGAGAAGGACGGCTTCAAGCTGCTGCCCGCCGTGCTTGAGGCGGCGATCACGCCCAAGACCCGCTGGCTGATCCTGAACAGCCCGTCCAACCCCACCGGCGCCGCCTACACCCGCGCCGAACTGGAGGCCCTGGCCGAAGTGCTGCGTCGCCACCCGCACGTCTGGGTGCTGACCGACGACATGTACGAGCATCTGGTTTATGGCGACTTCGAATACACCACCATCGCCCAGGTCGCGCCGGACCTGATCGATCGCACTCTGACAGTCAACGGCGTGTCCAAGGCCTACGCCATGACCGGCTGGCGCATCGGCTACGCCGGCGGCCCCAAGCCGCTGATCGACCTGATGCGCAAGGTCGCCAGCCAAACCACCTCCAACCCCGCCAGCATCAGCCAATGGGCGGCGGTCGAGGCGTTGAACGGCCCGCAAGACTTCATGGCCGAACGCAGGGCGGCATTCGAGAAGCGTCGCGATCTGGTCGTGTCGATGCTGAACCAGGCGTCCGGCGTGACCTGCGCAACGCCGGAGGGCGCCTTCTACGTCTATCCGTCCATCGCCGGCCTGATCGGCAAGACGACGGAGGGCGGCGTGGTCATCGACGGCGACTCCACCTTCGCCACGGAACTGCTGAACGCCGAGGGCGTGGCCGTGGTCCAGGGCGAGGCCTTCGGCCTCAGCCCCTATTTCCGCATCAGCTACGCCACCTCGGACGCGGTGCTGGAAGAGGCCTGCACCCGCATCCAGCGTTTCACCGCCTCGCTGCGCTGATCGCTACCGTCACCACGAACAAAAAACGGCGGCTCGTTCGAGCCGCCGTTTTCTTTTTAGCCTTCAGACCAAGCGTCAGGGTCGACTGGCCATGCCCAGCTTGACCGGCTTGGCGTCGTCCGACGCCCCGCCGCCACGCTTCACACCCCACAGCAGGATGATCGGCGCGCCGACATAGATCGACGAATAGGTGCCGATGATGATGCCGAACATCAGTGCGACCGAGAAGCCGAACAGGGCCTCGCCGCCGAAGATGGCCAGGGCCGCCAGCACCATGACGGCGGTGACGCCGGTGATGATGGTCCGCGACAGGGTCTCGTTCAGCGACAGGTCGATCACGTCGCGCAGCGGCATGGTCTTGTATTTCCGCAGGTTCTCGCGAAGGCGGTCGAACACGACGACGGTGTCGTTCATCGAATAGCCGATCACGGTCAGGACGGCGGCGACCATGTTCAGGCTGAACTCCAGCTTGAACAGCACGATCAGGCCGAACGTCAGGATCACGTCGTGCAGCAGGCCGACCACGGCGCCGAAGCCGAACTGCGGCTCGAACCGGAACCAGATGTAGAGGAACATCAGGCCGATCGCGACACCCAGCGCCAGCAGGCCCGAGGTGAACAGTTCGCCCGACACCTTGGAGCCGACGACGCTGACGCCCGAATAGTTGACCTGACCTACGGCCTTGCTGATCGCGCCCTCGACCTGCTGGACCACCTGGGTCTGGTCGCGGCCTTCCGGCACCTGGAAGCGCAGGATGGCGGTCGATCCGTCATCGACGTTGGTGTCGCGCCGGGCGATGCCCTGCACCTGCACGTCGCCCAGGTTCAGGCCGTTCACCGTCTCGCGCACGCGGTCCAGCTGGATTTCCTGGCCGGCGGGCTTGGACACTTCCATCGAGGCGCCGCCCCGGAAGTCGATGCCCATGTTCAGACCCGGCACGAAACAGGCCACGATCGAGGCAACGCACAGGATTACTGACAGGATGCCGGCGCCACGCGAATATTTGACGAAATGAAAGTTCGTCTTCTGCGGCAGCAGCTTGATAAGGGGCCATCCACGCATCGCCATCACTCCGCGATCGGCAGTTTTTTGGGCTTGGCCGTCTTGAGCCAGTAGCCGAGCAGGACCTGGGCGACCAGGACCGAGGAGAAGACCGAGGTGAAGACGCCGATGGTCAGGGTCCAGGCGAAGCCGCGCACCGGCCCCTCCCCGAACACGAACATGATGCCGGCGGCGACCAGGGTGGTCAGGTTGGCGTCGATGATGGTGCCCATGGCCTTGTTGAAGCCGGCGTCCATCGAGGCGATCACGCTGCGGCCCGACCGGGCCTCGTCGCGCATCCGCTCATAGATCAGCACATTGGCGTCCACGGCCACGGCGAAGGTCAGGATCAGACCCGCGATGCCCGGCAGCGTCAGCGTCGCCTGCGTCAGCGACATGGCCGCCACGATCAGCACGCCGTTCAGCACCAGTCCGACCACGGACACGCCGCCGAACAGGAAGCCATAGGCCAGGATCATGAACACCACGATGATGGCGAAACCGACCGCCGTGGACAGGGCGCCGGCGGCGACCGCGTCCGCGCCCAGTTCGGCGGTCACGGTGCGGCGCTCCTCCACGTTCAGCGGCGCCGGCAGGGCGCCCCCGTTCAGCAGGTTCACCAGGGTCGAGGCTTCCTGGATCGAGAAGTTGCCGGTGATCTGGCCCGAACCCGTTGTAATCGCGCTCTGGATCGTCGGGGCCGAGATGACCTTGCCGTCCAGGATGATGGCGAAGGGCTTCTGCAGGTTGGCGGCGGTCGCCTCGCCGAAGCGGCGCGCGCCGGCGCCGTCGAAGCGGAAGTCGATGGCCGGACGGCCGTTCTGGTCGGAGCCGACGCCCGCGCGGGTCAGGTTCTCGCCCGACACCAGCACGCGCTTCTTGACCAGATAGGGGGTGCCGTCCTCGCCCTGCAGCAATTCGGAATCGGGCGGCACGCGGCCGGCCAGGGCGTCGTTCACCGAGTTCTCGACGTCGACCATCTGGAAGGTCAGTTGCGCCGTCTGGCCGATGACTTCTTCCAGCTTGGACGGATCGCTCTCGCCCGGCGCCTGAACCACGATCCGGTCGGCGCCCTGACGGGTGATGGAGGGTTCGCGCGTGCCCAGGCTGTCGATCCGGCGGCGCACCACCTCGATCGACTGATCCACCGCCGTCGCGCCCATGCTGTTCAGCGCGGCGTCGGTATAGGCGAAACGGATACGGTCATCGCCCAGCCGGGTCGCGGTCCGCTCGACCTGGGCGCCCGGACCGGCCGCGCCGCCCAGTTGCTGAAGCGCCTTGAATGCCGCGTCGCTCTGGGCCGGGTTGGCCAGGGTCACGACCACGCCACCGGCCTCGCGCTGGAAGCCGTTGGTGGCGATGCCTGCGCCGTTCAGCGTCACCCGCACGTCCTCGATCAGGTTGGTGACGCGCTTTTCGCGCATCTTCGGCACATCGACTTCCAGCAGCAGATACGATCCGCCCTGCAGGTCGAGGCCTAGGTTCAGCGCGTTCTTCGGCAACCAGCCGGGCAGCGCCGCCCGTTGAGCCGGGCTCAGCAGGTTGGGATAGGCCAACAGGCAGCCGATGATCGCCGAAGCGACGACGAGAATGACTTTCCAGCGCGACAGCTGAATCATTTGGGCGGTCCCCGGTCAGCGATAGGCGGTGTCAGGCCTTGGAATCGTTGGCGGCGATGGCGGCGCGGTTGCGCACCTCGGCGATCATCGCCTTGACCACGCGCACGTTCACGCTGGGCGCGATCTCGACGTTCACTTCGGCCTCTTCCACGCGCGTGACCTTGCCGATCATGCCGCTGCCCAGCACGACGGTGTCGCCGCGCTTGACCGCATTGATGGCCGCCGCGTGATCCTTGGCGCGCTTCTGCTGCGGACGGATCAGCAGGAAGTAGAACAGGATGAAGATGGCGACGATCGGCAGGAACTGCATGATCACGGCCATCATGCCGCCGTCAGCTGGGGCGCCCATGGGAAGTCTCCGAAACACGAGGGGGACAGCCCTCGTCGGCGTCCCATTAAAACGAGGCGCGGAACCTAGGGCCACGCCTCGCGGATTGCAACGCGGCTGAAGCCTGATCGGATCGGACGAAACCGCGCAGCGGTGCGGCCGATAAGTGAATCAGGCTGCGAGACCGGCCGTCAGCGCGGCAATACGCTCAAGGGATCGACCGCGACCGGATCGTCGCCGCGCATCTGACGGGTCTCGAAATGGATCGAGGGTCGGCCGTCGCCGGCGGTCATGCCGACGGTCCCGATCTGCTGCCCGGCGCGCACGTCGTCGCCGTCGCGCACCGTCGCCGAACCCAGATGGCCATAGACCGTGCGCCAGCCCCCGGCATGGACAACCAGGACCGTCAGCCCCTGCCCCACCAGATCGTCGCCGACATAGGCCACGCGGCCGGCGGCCGAGGCCGTGACGGCGGTTCCGGCCGGCGCGCCGATGTTGATCCCGTTGTTCCGCTCGCCCATTCCGACCGGGCCGAACCGGCGCAGGATGTCGCCGCGCACGGGCCAGGCCAGGCCCGCCGAGGCGCTGGATGCGGCGGGCGCGGCAGCGACAGGCGCCGTAGCGGTCGGCCGGGTCTGGGCCGGCAAGGCCGCATTGCCCGAAGGCGGCGGCGGCGGCGGCGGCACGGCGCCCGTGTTCGGGACATAGACTCCCGTCGGCGACGGACCGGTCGCATAGGGATCGCGCCCGGTGTCCACCGCCGATTCCGGCAGGATGATTCGCTGGCCCGTCGTGATCGCGCCGCGGGGCCCCAGGCCGTTCAGGTCGATCAGAACCTGAACCGGCGTCTGGAACCGACGCCCCACGCCCGAAATCGTGTCGCCCGCCTGAATCACATAGGCGGCGCCCGGCGCCGTCGATCCCGAGCGGGGCGGCGCCGGCGTCGTGGCGCTGGGAGGGGGCGTATAGGCGGGCGGGTTGGACGTATAGGGCGCGGCGGCCGGCGGCGGCAGGGCGCCGCCGTCGATCTGACCCACGGGCGCGGTCGCCATCGGCGACGGGGGCGAATAGGGCTGGGTTTGCGCCGGAGCGGGATAGCCGCCCTGCATCTGACCTTGGCCCTGCGGCGCGGGATAGGCCCCGCCCATCTGGCCTGGCGCGGGCGTGGCCCGCGTGGAATAACGCGGCTCGGACGGATAGCTCATGCAGGCCGCCGTGGTCAGCGTCGCCCCCGCGATCAGCACCGCTCTCATCCAGCCCGACATTCTCGCCACCGGCCGCTCCTCCCAAGGTTAATTCTAGCGCGTCCGGTTTGCCCGCTCGCGCCCGTAAATCCAACCCCGCAAACCGCACCGAATTTGGGCGCGAAGGTTAACGCCCCAGACAGCGAGCGACCGTGTCGCGAGCGGGCAGCCTGCAGATGAGGGACTATCCCTCCTTCGCCGTCCCCTCGACCAGGGGCACGAAACGAACTTCGGTCAGGCTTTCGCGGCGGAAGGCGCCGTCGCCCTGGCCGACGTAGCGGTGCAGCATCTGGACCGAGGTCCGTCCGACCGGCGCGACCAGCACCCCGTTCGGCTTCAACTGTTTCAACAGTTCGGTCGGCTCGGTGGGGGAAGCCGCCGTGACCATGATCCGGTCGAACGGCGCCTGTTCGGGCCAGCCCAGGCCGCCGTCGCCATGCCGGGTGATGACATTGTCCACGCCCAGCAGCTTCAGCCGCCCCTCCGCCTCGGCCAGCAGGCTGCGATAGCGTTCCACCGAATAGACATAGCGCGCCAGCTTCGACAGGACGGCGCACTGGTATCCGCTGCCCGTCCCGATCTCCAGCACCCGGTGGCGCGGCTGCACCTCCAGGGCCTGGGTCATCAGGCCGACGATATAGGGCTGGCTGATCGTCTGGGCGCAGTCGATGGGCAGGGCCTGATCTTCCCAGGCCTGGTCCAGGAATTTCTCGTGCACGAAGACAGAGCGGTCCACGCTCTCCATTGCTCCCAGAACGCGCGCGTCGGTCACGCCCTGCCGTCTCAGCGACAGGATCAAACGGCCGGCGCGGTCGTCGTGCAGGTTCAAGCGGCGCGGTCCGTCTTCTTCGGCGGCGCCCCGCCCAGCACCTTTTTCAGATCATAGACGCTGGACATGTGCGTCAGGTCGATGTGCAGCGGCGTGACGGAAATCCGTCCCTCATCGATGGCCCTCAGGTCCGTGCCCTCGGCGTGCTCCTGCTTCTCGCCCCGGAAGCTCATCCAGTAATAGTCGCGCCCACGCAGGTCGGTGCGGCGCACGGCGTGCATTTCGCCCACGTCGCGGAACCCTTGCGTCGTCACCTCGACCTGCTCGACCTGTTCGGGGCGTCGGTTGGGGAAGTTCAGGTTCATCACCACGCCCGGCGCCCATTTCTGCTCCAGAAGTCGAGCGATGATGGCGGGGGCGAAGGCCTCGGCCGTCTCCCAATGGGCGACCACCTCGTCGTGGAACCGCTCCAGGCTCTGGCTCAGGGCGATGGAGCGGATGCCGAACGCCATCCCCTGCAACGCGCCCGCCACCGTGCCGGAATAGCTGACGTCCTCGCCGATGTTGTGCCCGCGATTGACGCCCGACAGCACCAGGTCCGGTCGTTCAGGCATCAGGTCGTTGACCGCCAGCACGACGCAGTCGGTCGGCGTCCCCGTCACCGCGAACCGCTTTTCACCCAGGTTCAGCACGCGCAGAGGCTCGGTCAGGGTGATCCCCCGCCCCTTGCCCGACTGCTCGACGGCGGGCGCGCACACCCAGACGTCGTCGCTGATCGTCCGCGCGATCCGCTCCAGACATTCAAGGCCTTCCGCCTCGATCCCGTCGTCGTTGGTCAGGAGAATTCGCACTTCAAACTCCGCTCATCCCCGCGACAGCGGGGACCCAGTTCTGTCGCTCGGCAGTGCGGTGGATCAAAGGCGCGCGAACATCATCCGATTTTCGCCCAAAGCACTGGGTCCCCGCTGTCGCGGGGATGAGCGGAAAATTCATTGACCACCCACGAACTGCAACCCGCCCATATACGGCTGCAACACCGTCGGCACGGCGATCCGCCCATCGTCCTGCTGATAGTTCTCCATGATCGCCACCAGCGTCCGCCCGACCGCCAGGCCCGATCCGTTCAGCGTATGGACGAACTCGGTCTTTTTCTCGCCAGTCCGCTTGAACCGCGCATCCATGCGCCGCGCCTGGAAGTCCCCGCAGTTCGAGCAGCTGCTGATCTCGCGATAGGTTCCCTGGCTGGGCAGCCAGACCTCCAGGTCGAAGGTCTTCTGCGCCGAAAAGCCCATGTCGCCCTTGCACAGCAGCATCCGCCGGAACGGCAGCTCCAGCGCCTTCAGCACCGCCTCGGCGCAGGCCGTCATCCGTTCATGCTCGGCGTCGCTATCCTCCGGCCGCGTGATCGACACCATCTCGACCTTGGAGAATTGGTGCTGGCGGATCAGCCCGCGCGTATCGCGCCCCGCCGACCCCGCCTCAGCCCGGAAGCAGGGGGTCAACGCCGTCATCCGCATGGGCGTCGCCAATTCGTCCTCGGACAAGATCGTCTCGCGCACGAGATTGGTTAGGGAGACTTCGGCGGTGGGGATGAGCCAGCGCTTGTTGTCCAAGCTCCCTTCCTTGATCAAATCTCGGACGAGCCCTTCAAGCTTAACCATTCGCGTCGGAAGTTCTCCCAGCGTGTCTGGGTCAGAGACGCCCAAGGACGCCAAACTACGAGCACCAATCATGGCTTCGGCCATCGGTCGGTTGCCGTAGATCTCCGTAAGCAGGTCAACGACAGGATCGCTAGAAAGCGCGATGGAGCGAAACTCTCCCGCTGCAAAGAGATCCTCCGCAAACTTCGGCAACTGCCCGGTGCCGAACATCGCCTCGTCCCGCACCAGCAGCGGCGGATTCACTTCCAGATAGCCGTGCTGGTCCGTCTGCAGGTCCAGCATGAACTGCCCCACGGCCCGTTCAAGCCGCGCCAACTGCCCTTTCAGCACCGCGAACCGCGCGCCCGACATCTTCGCCGCCGCCTCAAAGTCCAGCATCCCCAGCGCCTCGCCCAGGTCGGCGTGGTCCTTGGCCGGACCGGTGCGGCGCGGCTCGCCCCAGGTTGAGACCTCGACATTGGCCGCCTCGTCCTCGCCGTCCGGCACATCCTCGGCCGCAAGGTTCTTCAGCCCCGCCAGCAGGTCGCGCAGTTCCTTGCCGACGCGCGCCTCGACCTCGGCCGCCGCCGCGATATCGCCTTTCAGCGCCTCGACCTCGGCCTTCAGCCTGTCGGCCTCGGCCATGTCCTTCTTGCCCATGGCGGCGCCGATCAGCTTGGAGGCCGCATTGCGCTTGGCCAGGGCGTCCTGCCCCGTCGTCTGCGCGTGGCGCAGTTCGGCGTCCAGTTCCAGGATGCGCGCGACCAGACCGTCGGCCTCCTCGACCCCGCGCGACGACCAGCCCGCCACATAGACCTGCGGGTTCTCGCGAATGGCTCTGATGTCGTGCATGGCTTTGGAAACTTCGGTGGGCGGGAGAAGCGAACGCTTTATCCGCAGGAACGGAGTCGGGCAACGCGCGAAGGCCGAACGCCTGTGGTGAAGCCAATTCACCGGCCCGAAAATCTCGCCTACAACCGGGTCATGGCGACGTCTCGACCCGACACCCTGGCCACCGCGTTGGCGCGAATCTTCGAAGGGCGGATGATTGACCGCGCCAGCTGGTTCGCCCTGACCGGCGGCGAGCAACTGTTCGCCGCCGGCGATCCCGCCGACACCCTCTATCTGGTGCGCTCGGGCCGTCTGGGCGTTTTCCGCATCGAGGAGAATCAGCCGGCCCAGTTGCTGGGCGTGATCCGCCCCGGCGAGCCCGTCGGCGAAATGGCCATGCTGGCCGGCACGCCCCACACCGCCGCCGTCGTGGCCCTGCGCGACACCGAAATCCTGGCCCTGCCGCGCGAAGCCTTCTTCGAGGCCGCCCGCACCGAACCCGACCTGATGGTGGAGTTGTCGCGCCTGATGATCCACCGCGCCCGCGAACGCGCCGGCGGCGCGTCGGAGCCCAGCGTCTTCGGCTTCGTCGCCGCCCGCCCACGGCCGATCCGCGCCTTCGTCGAACGCATCGCCGCCGCGGTCCAGGCCATGGGGTTCACCTGCCAGGTGATCGACCAGTCCGCCCTCAGTTCCGCCGCCGAATGGTTCAGCCGGGTCGAGGACACCCACGACTACGTCCTCTATGTCGCCGAACAGGACCAGCCCGCCTGGGCCAATCTGTGCGCGCGCCAGGTGGACCGGTTGTTTATCGTCGGCAGCGGCGTCATGGCGCCGCCGTCGAACCTGCCGCGCCGCGCGGGCTTCGGCGACGGCCGCCGGCTGACCGATCTGATCCTGCTTCGCGACCCGCGCATGCGCCACCCGGCCAATACCCGCGTCTGGCTGAACGCCCTTGCCCCCGACCGCTGGTTCCACTGTGTCGAAGGCGTCGCCGCCGACGCGGAACGCATGGCCCGGGTCATCACCGGCACGGCCATTGGCCTGGTGTTGTCGGGCGGCGGCGCGCGCGCCTATTGCCACATCGGCGCGATCAAGGCGTTGGAACAGGCCAAGGTGCCGCTGGACTTCCTGGGCGGCTCGTCCATGGGCGCCGTGATCGCCGCCGGCCCGGCCCTGGGCTGGTCGTTCGAGCGGCTGGATTTCGAGATTCGGCGCGCCTTCGTCGAATCCGATCCTTTGTCGGACCTGGCCTTTCCGCTGATCGCCATGTCGCGGGGGCGCAAGGTCGCCGGCCTGATGCAGCGCGCCTATGGCGAGATCGACCTGGCCGACCTGGCCCTGCCCTATTTCGCCGTCTCGGCTAATCTGACGTCCGGCGACATCGAGGTGCATCGCGCCGGCCTGATGCGACGGGCGCTGCGGGCCTCCATCGCCATTCCCGGCGTCCTGCCGCCCGCCGTCATCGACGGCCAGGTCCTGGTCGACGGAGCGGTGCTGAAGAACTTCCCCACCAGCGTCATGCGTCAGTTGAACGGCGGCCCCATCATCGGCGTCGACATGTCCCAGACGCGCGGCGTCGATCCCGCTTCTCTGGAAAATCCACCCTCCTGGTGGCGCTGGATCGCCAGCGGCGCCTGGAAAAACGGCCCGCCCATCGTCTCCATCCTAATGCGGTCGGCGACCATCACCACCGACGCCGAGATGGAGCAGTCACGCGCCGAGGCCGACGTGCTGATCCTGCCCCAAACGGGCGGAACCGACATCCGCGACTGGAAAGCCTACGACGAACCCGTAGCTTCTGGCTATGCGGCCATGACCGAGGCGCTGGAGGCCTTGCCCTGCCCGGTGCAGCACATCCGCCGATGCCCGCCCGCTACAGAAGAAGCGCCAGAACCGACAGCAGCGTCGCCGTCGCCACGGCGTTGAGCGCCATCCCCAGGCTGGCGAAGGCCCCGGCGGTCGAATCGACCTGGAACGCCCGCGCCGCCCCGAACCCGTGCGCCGAGACGCCGACCGCCAGGCCCCGCGCCCGGTAATCGGTCATCTTCATGGCGTTGAACAACGGCGTCGCCGTCATCGCCCCGATCACCCCGGCGATCAGCACGATCACCGCCGCCAGGGCGGGCACCCCGCCCAGCTGCTGGGCCACGGCCATGGCTACCGGCGTCGTCGTAGCCCTCGGCGCGATGGAGGCCAGGATTTCGTGCGGCGCGCCGAACAGGGCCAGCACCCCGACCGCGCTGACCATCGCCGTGACCGCGCCCGCCATCAAAGCCAGGCCGATCGGCAAGGCCAGCCGCCGGATCAGATCGCGCTGCGCCCAGACCGGAACCGCCAATCCCACGACCGCCGGTCCCAACAGGAAGCTCAGCGCCTGCGTCCCCGACCAATAGGTCGCATAGCTCGTGCGGGTCAGCAGCAGCAGGCCGATCAGCACTGGTGTGGCCAGCAGGACCGGGTGGCACAGCGGATGGCGCCCGCTGCGGCGCGAAATCTGGTCGGCGCCCTCGAACATCACCAGCGTCAGGGCCAGCCAGAACAGCGGCGTGGTCAGCAAATCCTTCACGATGCCGCCTCCTCGACCGCGTCCGGCTGCGGCTCGGGCGGCCCGAACCGCTTGACCGCCCAGCGGAACACCAGGGCCGTCACCACCATGGTCAGCAGCGTTGAAATGGCCGTCGCCGCCAGAATGCCGACGCCGTATCGCGACAGCGGCCCGCCCTCGTCGATCAGCCCCACCGCCGCCGGCACGAACATGATCGACAGATGCGCCGTCAGCCAGGCCGTCACCGCCTTCAGCGTCGGCCGCTCCTTCGGAACCAGCGCCAGCCAGGCCAAGAGCAGCATCAGCCCGATCACCGCGCCCGGCAGCGGCAGGCCGGTAAGACGGTGAATGACCTCACCCGCCAGCTGGCAGAACAGCAGCAGGGCGATGGCCCCGATCATGGTCATGGGCTCACCCTCGGATCACAGCGGCGCGCAGGCCGTCTCCAGCCAGTCCCGCGCCTCTCCGTCCAGCAGAGGACCGACCTTGGCCAGGGTCTCGGCGTGATAGGCGTCGACATAGGCCCGCTCGTCCGGCGTCAGCAGATCGACGGCGATCAGCCTGCGGTCCAGCGGTGCGAAGGTCAGCTGCTCGAACCCGTGCATCGGCCGCTCGCCGCCCTCCGGGACCACCGCCGGCGTCACCACCTGCAGCGTCTCGATGCGGATGCCCCAATGGCCTTCGCGGTAATAGCCCGGCTCGTTGGACAGGATCATGCCTTCCAGCAAGGGCTGGCTGGTGCCCCATTTCGCGATCCGCTGGGGCCCTTCGTGGACGCCCAGATAACTGCCGACGCCGTGTCCCGTGCCGTGATCGTAATCCAGTCCCGCCGCCCACATCGGCGCCCGGGCGATGGCGTCCAGCGCCATGCCGCTGGTCCCGGCGGGGAAGCGGATGGTCGCCATGGCGACGTGCGATTTCAGGACCAGGGTGAACTTGCGCTTCTGGTCCTCGGTCGGCTCGCCGATGGCCATGGTGCGGGTCACGTCGGTCGTGCCGTCCAGATATTGGCCGCCGCCGTCCACCAGCAGCAGCGAGCCCTTCTCGACCTTGCGGATCGTGGCGCCGACCGGCTTGTAATGCGGCAGGGCGCCGTTCGGCCCGGCCCCGGCGATGGTGTCGAAGCTCAGGTCCTTCAGCGCGCCGGTCTCCTCGCGGAACCGCTCCAGCGTCTCGACCACTTCGCGCTCGTCCGGCAGCGTCTCCTGCGCCACCGTGTCGACCCAGTGCAGGAACCGGCTCAGCGCCGCCCCGTCGCGGATATGGGCCTGGCGGCTGCCTTCGATCTCGACGGCGTTCTTGGTCGCGCGCGGCACGGCGCAGGGGTCTGCCCCGCGCACCACTGTCGCCCCGCCCTGTTCCAGACGGTCGAAATACCAGGCCGAAGACAGGGCCGGATCAACCAGAACCTTCTGACCGCTCAGACCATCCAGCGCCTCGGCCAGACGCTCGGTCGCCAATAACTGGACCGCATCGCCCAGCCATTCAGGCAGTTCATTCGTCACCTTGGCCGGATCGAGGAACAGGCGCGCCGTCCCATCCGTCGCCAGCAGCGCCTGACCGATGGGCAGAGGCGAACGGATCACGTCCCCGCCGCGCACATTGAACAGCCAGGCGATCGAGGAAGGCGCCGTCAATAGGACCATATCCGCGCCTGCATCCGCCACAGCCGCGCCGATCCTCGCCCGCTTGGACGCATGGGCCTCGCCGGAATAGACATCCTCATGCGGCACGACAGGCGCAGCGGGCTGGGCCGGACGATCCCCGCCCCAGGCCAGGTCCAGCGGATTGGCGTCCACGGGCCGCAGTTCGGCGCCCGCCTTTTCCGCCGCGCGCCTCAGCGGGATCAGGGCGTCGGGGCTGTGCAGGCGCGGGTCGTAGCCGATCACAGCCCCCCTGCCCGCCGTCTCCAGATAGGCGGCGACATCGTTCAGGTCGCGCCGTTCGAACAGGGCCGGATCGGTCTGGGCCTTCACCTGCACGGTGTAGCGCCCGTCGGTGAACATGCTGGCCCGGTCCTGGAACACCACCGCCGCCCCGGCCGAGCCGGTGAAGCCGGTCGCCCAGGCCAGCCGCTCGTTGGCGTCCGGCAGATATTCGTTCTGATGCTCGTCCTCGTGCGGGATCAGAAAGCCGTCCAGCCCCTGTTTGGCCATCTCGGCGCGCAGCAGCGGCAGATGCTTGGCCCCGAAGGACGGATCGGTGGTTTCGTCGAAGGTCTGACGCATTGTTGTTCCTCAGGCCTTGCGCAGTTGCAGGGCGCTCCAGGCGTCGTGATGGATGGTCTGCTCGACCGCGAAGCCCAGCGGCAGATAGGCCTCCAGCACCCGCTCCTCCTGCGTCCGCAGCAGGCCCGACAGGATGGCGACCCCGCCCGACTTCAGCGCCGCGCCGATCTCGGGCGCCAGATGCACCAGCGGCGCGGCCAGGATGTTGGCGAACACCAGATCATACGGCAGATGCTGGGCGATGCGCGGATCGCTGAGGCCGTCGGCGAAATAGAAGTCGCATTTGGCGTCATTGATCTCGGCGTTCTCGTTGGCGATCCGGGCCGACGGCTCGTCGATGTCGGTGCCGACGGCGATGGGCGATCCGGTCTTGGCCGCCGCGATGGCCAGGACGCCCGTGCCGCAGCCGACGTCCAGCACCTTCTCGAACGTCTCGGTCTCCAGCAGCCTGTCGAACGCCTCCAGACAGCCGACCGTCGTGCCGTGGTGGCCGGTGCCGAAGGCGGCGCCCGCGTCGATCTTCAGATTCACACGCCCTTCGGGCACCTTGCCCTGATCGTGCGCGCCATAGACGAAGAACCGCCCGGCCTCGACTGGCGGCAGGCCCGACAGCGACATGGCCAGCCAGTCGGCGTCGGCCAGCTTCTCGACCACGACCTCAAGCCCGTCGTGCGCTCGAAGGGTCGCGGCGATGCCCTCGGCCTCTTCATCGGTGGTGGGAAAGGCGTCGATGCGCCACACGCCCTTGTCCTCGTCCTCCTCCAGGATGGAGTAGGTCGCGCCTTCCAGCATCGGATCCGCATCTATGGCGGCGGCGGCGGCCTCGGCCGGGACGCGCAGGCCGCGTGCGATTATCTGAACAGCAGACTCGGACATTTCTCAAACACCGCTAATATGACGAATCGGAGCGATCCGGCGCACCCATTGCCCGTCGCCGCCGCGTTTTTGATCAAACCGAGGGGTCGGGGAATACATGGCCAAGTCACCAACTACGTCTAAACCTGCGTCGCCGAAGGCGGCGCCTGCCGCTTCCAAGCCTAAAGCCGCGCCGAAGTCGAGCGCCGCGAAGGCCGCGACGGCGAAAACCGTCGAACCCAAAACCGCCAAGGCCGCCGCGCCCAAGACGGTGAAGGCCGCATCCCCGGCCAAGGCTGCACCGGCCAAGACCGCCGCTGCGAAGCCCGCAGCCCCCAAGGCGGCCGCGACCAAGGCTCCCGCCAAGAAGGCCGCGCCTGCCGCCAAGCCGGCGGCTGTGAAGACGCCGGCCGCCAAACCCGCCGGAACCAAGGCGGCGGCCAAGCCGGCCGCGAAGACCGCTGCGCCAAAGACGCCCAAGGCTGCGCCTGCCGCGAAGCCTGCCGCGAAGCCCGCCGCGCCCAAGGCAGCGGCCAAGCCAAAGGCCGCGCCAGTCGCCGCCGCTCCGGTCGAAGCGCCCAAGCCTGCGCCCGCCAAACCGGTCGAGGCGCCGAAGCCCGCCCTGACGACGACGGCGGCTCCGGCTGTTGCGCCCGCGCCTGCCCCCAAACCCGCCGAGGCGGCCAAGCCGGCGCCAGCAGCGGCCGCCGCGCCCAAGGCCGAGGAAAACAAGGGCTTCTTCGCCAAGCTGGGCGACCTGATCTTCGGCAAGCGCTGATCCGCGCTTCAATCTGAAAATGGAGAGATCGCCGGACGACTTGCGTCCGGCGATTTCTTTTGTGTGCCTTCAGCGCAGACGTTCAGCCAGAAAATCGACGAACACCCGCACCCGCGCCGGCAGATTCGTCCCTCCGACGAATACGGCGTGGATCGGCTCGCGATCGCCGGGATTGAACTCTTCAAGCAGCGGAACCAGCCGTCCCTCCACTATGGCGTCCTGGACGCTGAAGCGCCCGACCCGCGTCACTCCAACACCGGCCAGAGCCAGTTGCGTCAGGGTCTCGCCGTTGTTCGCCTCGACCGGCCCCCTCACCATCAGGGAATAGTCCCGCCCATCCTTGCGAAAGGGCCAGACAGGTTCGGCGCGGCGGAAGTTGAAATTCAGACAGTCGTGATCGTGCAGATCCTCCGGCGACCGCGGCACGCCCCGACGCGTCAGATAGTCGGGCGAGGCGACGATGGTGCGCCCCGTCTCGCCCAACCGCCGCGCCGTCAGCGGGCTGTCGGCCAGAGGCCCGAACCGGATCGCCACATCCGCCTGCCCCGCCGCCACATCCACCACGACATCGGTCAGACTTATGTCGATCAGGATGTGCGGATACAGGCGCACGAACTCGCCCAGCAGAGGCACCACCTGTTGCCGCCCATGCGCCAGGGACGCGCTGACCCGCAGATGGCCGCGAGGCGCTCCCTGGTCGGCGATCCCCTGCTCGGCCTCGTCCAGATCGGCCAGTATCCGCCGCGCCGCCGACAGATAGGCATGCCCCTCGGCGGTCAGGGTCAGCACGCGCGTCGTCCGCAGCATCAGCCGCACGCCCAGCCGCGCCTCGATCCGGTCCAACGTTCGGCTGACCGCCGAGGGCGTCAGGCCCAGCAACCGCCCGGCGGCTGAAAAACTGCCCTCGTCCGCCACCGCCGCGAAGACTTCCATCTCGCGGGCGCGATCCAGACCAGCGATCTGCACCTTTGCGTTCATTTCAAAAATCCTTGGCCTGAATGCGCTCTACCGCCAGCAGATACGCCCGTCCATTTGTGCGTTCGTTCGCAGGATCGAAAGGCCAAGTCATGGAATATCGTCAGTTGGGAGACTCCGGCCTCCGGGTTTCCGTTCTCAGCTTCGGCGCCGGAACCTTCGGCGGGTCGGGACCGCTGTTCGGCGCCTGGGGCAACAGCGACGTAGAGGAAGCTCGCCGTCTGGTGGACATCTGCCTGGAGGCCGGCGTCAACCTGTTCGACACGGCCGATGTCTATTCGGACGGGGCCTCGGAAAGGGTTCTCGGTCAGGCGATCAAGGGGCGCCGCGACCAGGTGCTGATTTCGACCAAGACCGGCCTGCCGACCGGCGACGGTCCGGGCGACTGGGGCGTGTCGCGCAGCCGCCTGATCCGCTCGGTCGAGGAGGCGCTGCGCCGCCTCGACACGGACCACATCGACCTTCTGCAACTGCACGCCTACGACGCCACGACCCCGGTCGAGGAGCTTCTGGCCACGCTCGACATGCTCGTGACCTCGGGCAAGGTTCGCTACACCGGCGTCTCCAACTATCCCGGCTGGGCCCTGATGAAGGCGCAAGGCCTAGCTGATCGCGCCTCCCTCCCCCGTTTCGTCGCTCATCAGGTCTATTACTCCCTGATCGGCCGCGCCTATGAGGCCGACCTCATGCCCCTGGCCGCCGACCAGGGCGTCGGCGCGCTTGTCTGGAGCCCGCTGGGCTGGGGCCGGCTGACCGGCAAGATTCGCCGCAACGCGCCTATCCCCGAAGGCAGCCGCCTGCACGAGACGGCCCAGTTCGCCCCTCCGGTCGAAGACGAGCACCTCTATCGCGTCATCGACGCCCTGGACGCCGTCGCGGCCGAGACCGGCAGGACCGTGCCCCAGATCGCCCTCAACTGGCTGTTGCAGCGCCCGACCGTCGCTTCAGTCATCGTCGGGGCCCGCAACGAAGAGCAGTTGCGCCAGAACCTGGGCGCCGTCGGCTGGCGTCTGACGCCGGACCAGATCGCCGCCCTCGATGCGGCCAGCGATGTCATGCCGCCCTATCCCCACACTCCCTACCGCCAGCAGGAAGGGTTCGCGCGTCTGAACCCGCCGCTGGTCTGAGCCCAAGTCGTCTCTCATGAAACTCAATCCTCCCCTTCTCGCCCTCGCCGCCGGCGCCTTCGGCATCGGCGTGACCGAGTTCGCCCCCATGGGCCTGCTGCCCGTCATCGCCACCGATCTGGGCGTCACCATTCCCACGGCCGGACTGCTGATCAGCGCCTACGCCCTGGGCGTCATGCTGGGCGCGCCGCTGATGACGCTGACCACTGGGCGCGTTCCGCGACGGGCCTTGCTGATCGGTCTCGTCGCTATTTTCACCATCGGCAATCTGCTGTCGGCCGTGGCGGACAGCTATGGCCTGCTGCTGGCGGCCCGCGTCGTCACCTCGCTGAACCACGGAGCCTTCTTCGGCGTCGGCTCGATTGTCGCCGCAGGCCTTGTGCCGCCGAACCGTCAGGCGGGCGCCGTGGCCGCCATGTTCATGGGCCTGACCATCGCCAATGTCGTCGGCGTGCCCCTGGCCACCTGGGCCGGAGACGTGCTGGGCTGGCGCGCCAGCTTCTGGGGCATAGCCGCCATCGGGGTTCTGGTCATGGCGGCGCTGCGGTTGACCCTGCCGCAACTGCCCGCCCCGGCCGGTGGCGACATGGCCGCCGAACTGCGCGTCCTGGGTCGCGGTCCGGTGCTGGCGGCCCTGGCCCTGACGGTGATCGGCTCCAGCGCCATGTTCACCGTCTTCACCTATATCGCCCCGATTCTGCGGGAACAGACCCACGCTTCCCTAGGCTTCGTCACCGCAATGCTGGTGACATACGGATTGGGGCTGACCGTCGGTAACTGGTTGGGCGGCAAGTTCGCCGACAAGTCCGTGGACCGCACCTTGATCGTCACCCTGGCCGCGCTTTCGGCCCTGCTGATCGCCTTCGCCGTCGCCATGCCGTTCGCCGTTCCGACCTCGATCCTGGTCTTCCTGTGGGGGATCGCCAGCTTCGCCTTGGTGCCGCCGCTGCAGGTCAGGGTGATGACTGCGGCCTCGGAAGCGCCCAACCTCGCCTCATCGATGAACATCGGCGCCTTCAACCTGGGCAACGCCATCGGCGCCGCAGTGGGCGGAATGGTCATCGCCGGGGGGCTGGGCTATCCGGCCGTCTCCCTGGCCGGAGCCGTCGCCGCAGGGCTTGGCCTCGTGCTGGTCCTGATCCTGACGCGCCGCGATGCGCCCAGGAGCGCGCCCGCCGCCTGTTGACCGCAAGACCGGGCTTCGGAGACCTTGTTCCGAAGCCCGGTATTCAGGGTCCGAAAACCGGGAATACTTGACTTTGGCGCGGGGACTTCTATACCGCCCCCAGCCTCGGGACAGGTCTGCGATACGCGCCGCCCGCTCGCCCAAAGAGGGGCGGTTCCGTCGCTGCTATGCACGCAGACGCTTATCTTCCCTAGGATTCATGACCGAATTTTCCCAACTGGGCCTTTCGCCCACGCTTCTTCAGGCCGTCGCCGAGACGGGCTACACCACCGCCACGCCGATCCAGGCCCAGGCCATTCCCGTCGCCCTCGTGGGCCGTGACGTCTTGGGAATCGCCCAGACCGGCACCGGCAAGACCGCCGCCTTCACCCTGCCTCTGATCGAGCGGCTGTCGACCGGCCGCGCCCGCGCCCGGATGCCGCGCGCCATCGTCTTGGCGCCGACCCGCGAACTGGCCGACCAGGTCGCCGAAAGCTTCGCCAAATACGCCAAGGGCGCCAAGCTGAGCTGGGTGCTCCTGATCGGCGGCGTCTCCATGGGCGATCAGGTCGCGGCCCTGAACAAGGGCGTGGACGTGCTGATCGCCACGCCCGGCCGCCTGCTGGACCTGTTCGAACGCGGCAAGATGCTGCTGACGGGCGTGGAAATCATGGTCGTGGACGAAGCCGACCGGATGCTGGACATGGGCTTCATCCCCGACATCGAACGCATCTTCAAACTGACGCCGCCGCGCCGCCAGACCCTGTTCTTCTCGGCCACCATGCCGCCGGAAATCACGCGCCTCACGACCCAGTTCCTAAAGGATCCGACCCGGATCGAGGTATCGCGTCCGGCCCAGACCGCCGACACCATCACCCAGTATCTGGTCCGCATCCCGACCAGCGATCCCAAGGCCAAGCGCACCGCCCTGCGCGCCCTGATCGAACGGGCGGACGTCAAGAACGGCATCGTCTTCTGCAATCGCAAGTCCGAGGTCGATATCGTCGCCAAGTCGCTGCAGAAGCATGGCATCGACGCCGCCGCCATCCACGGCGACCTGGACCAGTCGCACCGGATGAAGACCCTAGCCGACTTCCGCGCTGGCAATCTGAAGATCCTGGTCGCCTCGGACGTCGCCGCTCGTGGCCTGGACATTCCGGACGTCAGCCACGTCTTCAACTACGACGTCTCGCACCACGCCGACGACTATGTGCACCGCATCGGCCGCACGGGTCGCGCCGGCAAACTGGGCCAGGCCTTCATGATCGTCACCCCGGCCGACGACAAGTCGCTGGATAAGGTGCTGAAGCTGATCAAGAAGGACCCGGAAGAACTGGTTCTGGACATCGACTTCGCCGCCATCAAGGACGCGCCGCGTCGCGACGACAAGCGTGGCGGCCGTGATCGCGACCGTTCCGGCGGCCGCGGCCGTTCGCGCGCCGCCGAGGCGGCTGAGCCTGCAGCTCCCGTCGCCGCGACCGAACCTGAAACCACGGCCGCAGAAGCGCCCGCCCGGTCGCGCAGCCGTCGCAAAGCCAGGCCGGAAGCCGCCGTGGACGCCCCGCTGGAAACGCCGCCGATGGTTGCGGCCGAACCCGTCGAGGCGGCTCGTCCGCCACGCGCCGAACGCGAGCCTCAACCGCGCCAGTCCGAGCGTCGCGGCGAGCTCCGGCCGGAAGAACGCGAACGGTCGGGCGTGAAGGGTTTTGGCGACGACGTCCCCGCCTTCCTGCGTCGACGGGTCGTCATTCCCGCCTGATCGTTCGGGCGTTTACCGGACATTACGGATCACCCCCTAGTCTCCCCCGCGAGCTTCGGAATCGAAGCTGCGGGGAGATTCGTATGACGGTTAAGGTCGAGGTGGCTGTTCGGGGACCCGAAGCCTATTCCCTTGCGCGCAACGTCATCACCGAGATGGAATCGGTCGGCGTCTGGCCGACTCCGCTCAATTTCGAGCTCTGGCTCCACTATCTGGGCGATCCGGAAAGTCCGCTGGGGCGCGAGATTCGGCGCCTGCTGAACGACAACGTCGTCATATCGGACGAGACTTCGGAAATGCTGGCGGCGGAATTCCTGCCGCGCGGCCGTCTATCCGAAGAGATCCGCGACGCCGGCGCCGTGCTGGACCGCGAACTGACCAGCATCGCCACCGCCATCGCCAAGGCGCACAAGACCCAGGCGGACTATGGCGTCACCCTGGCCGACGCTTCCGAAACGATGGACGGCGCCCAGGACCCCTCCTCCCTGAAGGACCTCGTGGGCGGCCTGTCCCACGCCACGAGACGCGTTCGCCGCGAGACCGCCATCCTCGAAAAGCGCCTGGAAAGCTCCAACAAGGAAATCGCCCGCCTGCAGACGCACCTGGAACAGGTGCGGCGCGAGGCCATGACCGACGCCCTGACCAACCTGGCCAACCGCAAGGCCTTCGACGAGCGCCTGGAGGAACTGTGCGCCGCCGAGGACGCGTCGCCTCTGACCCTGGCCATCCTCGACATCGACCATTTCAAGCGATTCAACGATACCTGGGGTCATCAGACGGGCGACCAGGTCCTGCGCTACGTCGCCACGGTCATGTCTCGCGTTTGCCCAGGCGACCGGTTCGCCACCCGTTTCGGAGGCGAGGAGTTCGCCATCATCTTCCCCGGCGAAAAGGCCGGGTCGGTGACGGCGGTGTTGGAAACCATCCGCCACGAAGTCGCGTCGCGCTCGCTGCGTCGCCGCTCCACCAATGACGACCTCGGCACGGTGACGATATCCGCCGGCTTCGCCCAGCGCCTGCCGGGCGAAGCCGCCGCCGCTCTTCTGGAACGCGCCGACGCCGCCCTCTACGCCTCCAAGCGCGCGGGCCGAAATCGCGTCACCGGCGCCTCCACGCTGGAAAAGGCGGCCTGACCGGGCCTGACACGGCGACGCTTTCCACCCATAGTCGGCCGATGCGCAGCTTCGCCTTCAACATCGCCTATTGGATACTGTCGGTCGGCTATGGCCTGGCCGCCGCCTTCGCCGCCCTGGCGCCCGGTCGGGGCCCGGCCAGTTGGGTCATCCGCCGCTATGTGAAGCGGATGGTGCAGGCCATGGCGGTCTTCGCGGGCATCCGGCTTCAGGTGCGCGGCAAGGATCGCCTGCCCGAAGGCGCCTTCATCATCGCCTCCAAGCACCAGAGCTGGGGCGACGGCTTCGCCACCTACGACCAGTTCGACGACCTGGCCTTCGTCACCGGCGACCATCTGGAGAAGTTTCCCCTGCTGGGCGGGGTGCTGAAGAAGCTGGGCGCCATCGTCGTCAACTCCTGCGGCGGGCACGAGGCGCGAAAGGCTCTGGCCATGCGGGCGGCCGAAGCTCGCGCCGAAAATCGCAAGATCCTGATCTATCCCGAAGGCCATCTGGCGCCGGTCGGAAGCAAATACCGTTATCGCACCGGCGTGTGGCACATGTACCGGGACTTCCAGATGCCGGTCGTTCCCCTGGCCACCAACCTGGGCCTGTTCTGGCCCGAGGAGAAGTACGAGAAACATCCCGGCACGGCGACGCTGGAGTTCCTGGACCCCATCCCGCTTGGCTTGGACAAGGACGCCTTCATGACGCGGCTGGAGGCGGTGATCGAGGCGCGCACGGCCGAATTGATCGCCGAAGCCACGGGCGCGCCCGTCACCCCCGCGATCCTGATCGACACCCCGGCCAAATAGGCCCTAGCGCAGCACCACACGCCGCGCGCCGACGGGAATCTTCAGATCGTCGCCCGTCCAGACGGCGGCGCGACCATCGATCGTCACGCTGCGCGGCCGTCCGTCGCCCGCCGGCCATTGCAGGACGAAACCTCCGGGCGGCGTGGCGCCCGGCTGGATTGTCAGCACATGCTCCCGTCCCTGTTTGCGATAAGCATAGGTCAACGGCCCATACGCCGTCCGCAGGTTTCGCACCCCCACGCCCTGCGGCGTGTCCAGCCACGCCTCGGGCACGCCCGCCGCCAGAACGAGGGCATGATCCCGGTCCCGCTCATAGGCGAACAGGTCCAAGGCCGAGCGGATGTAATCCGAGCTGATCCAGGCGTGCGGCATGTCGCCGATGAAACGCGGCTCGCGCTTCTCGCGCCCCACCACCTCGGCCCAGCCGTTCCAGGCCTCGGGCCGCCGGTCGGCCATCAGGAAGTCCAGCACCGCCAGCGCACGGTCCTTTTGCCCCAACCGAACGTAGGCCCCGACCAGACGCCATTCATAGGGAGTATAGTCCTTCCACGCCGTGCGATTGGTCAGCCGATTCTGGAAGTTTTCCCAATAACGGTCGAAGGTTCGCGCCACCAGTTCGGGCGGCAGATCATCCTTTTCGCCTGCCGGCGACAGGGCGATGGTGGTCGAGGTGGCGTCGAAATCGCCCCGGTCCGCCGCCCCCGCGATCCAGTCGATGCCGTGATAGGCTGCCGTCGCCGTGATCGAGGCGCGGATGTCGGCGGCGAACTGGTCGCGCGCCGCTGCATAACGGACGGCGGCCTCCGCATCGCCCAGCGTCTCGGCGATGAAGACCGCGTCCTTGTAGCCCAGCAGCCCCCAGAAATCGTCCCAGTAGGAATAGGCCGCCTTGTCGGAATAGCCTTCGTGGCTGATCGTCGGCGGCAGCAGGCCGTACAGGTGACGCTGGTCCGGCGTCTGGAAGGCTGGCGTCCGGGTCGAGGCGCGCAGCGCGTCCATATAGGCGATCGCCTTTTGCACCTGCGGCCAGACCTGGCGCAGCAGGGCCTCGTCCTTGTTGTAGCGATAGGTCTCGGCGGCCAAGAAGACGAACTCGCCGTGGCTGTCGTTCTCGGGCACCGGATCGGCGCCGCGCGCGTCGACGCAGCACGGAACCTTGCCGTTTTCGAACACATAGGGGGCGTACCAGCGCAGATAGTCGGCCGAATGCTCGGCCATGCCCAGCCGGTTCAGCCCCTCGGCCATCATGGCCCCGTCACGGATCCACGACCGATTGTAGCTGCGGGTGCCGGGCTGCAGGATCGGCCCCTGACGCGACATCAGCATATGGGCCAGCGAAGATTTCAGCGCGTCCTCGATCCGCTGGGCGGCGGGCGGCAGGGTCAGTTCGACCCGGTCCAGCTTGGCCCGCCATTCACCCGCCAGCCGGTCCTCGACCGTGTCCAGCACAACCGCCGCCTGGCCCACGGGCTCGGGCGCCAGGGCGTCGCCGGACAGTTGCGACACCCAACCGACCGTGCGCGTCTCGCCGGGCCGCAGCGTCACCTGATAGGTCAGGGCGCCGGCGGCCAGGCCCGTGGCGTCCGTGGTCGTCGCCGCCTCGCTCGCCGGTCGCTGAACCGACGGCAGGATCAGGGATTGGGGATCGCTGCCCGCGTCGAAGGTCGCTAGCGCCACATCATCCGGCGTCGCCAGCGGCTGCACCCGCACCGCCTCGTTCAGCTTCAGCTCGGCGCCGTCCCAGGCGAGGTTCCCGATCGGGCTGACCCCGCCGGGAATGGCCAGGAACTGACGCGGCGCATTCACCTGCATCGGCCGGGCGGCCAGGGCCAGGGTCAGGGTGCGCGGCCGGCTGGAGGTGTTGGTCAGGTCGTAACGCCCCCACAGCTGCGCCTGATCGGCCGGACCGTCGGCGAAGCTGGTGATCTTCAGCGTCCAGTCGTCAGCGGTCCAAATCACCGACGGGATGGGCAGGTCGCCGTCCTTCAGCCCCTGTTCGATATTGACGTCGGCCCAGGTGATCAGCCGCCCGTTGTCGACCACGAAGGGTTCGATGCTCGGCCCCGCGCGACGCAATTCGATGGCGCCGTCCTCGCCGATCAGGCCGCTCTCCCCGCCCCCGTAGACCCCGACCAGGGTCCAGTAGGATTGCTCGCCCGAGAAGCCGCGCGGATACAGGCCCCGCCGGTTCTCCCTGGCCACCGCCTCGACGAAGGCCGTGGCGTCGGCGCCGAAGGCCAGGGGTTCGACCTCGATCTCGTTTAGCGCATAGGTCGTCGCCTGGGCCGCGCCCAGCCGCTGTCCCGCGCCGGACGAGCCGACCACGTCGGACGCCGCCAGCGGCTTCAACGGCTCAAGCCTCAGCCAGCGCGCCGTCGCCTCGGGCGTCCTCAGCCAGTCGACGCCGCCGTTGCCGCCCGTCACCGTCGCCAGCGGCCGCCAGTCGCGTCCGTCCAGCGAGGCCGAGACGCGATAGTCGCTCGCCGCGCCGCGTTCGCCCCAGCGCAGGATCAGGCCGCCGAACTCGCGCTCGTACCCCAGGTCCAGCGTCAGGACCGGCGCGCCCTCGACCGGCGGGGCCCAGGCGGTCTTGACGTCCCGATCCACGGCGCGCGGGGCGGTGGAGGGCGACCCTCCGTCGCTGGCGATCGGCTGGGGCGGCACGGCCGGATCGACCGGCAGTTCGCGGATCGACAACTGGTCGATGTCGATGAAGCCGCGCCCGCCCTCGGCCGCCACCACCACGAACTCGACCCGCTCGGCGCGACGCAGTTCGGTCTCGGCACTGGGCCCCCAGGCCTTGGACACCTGACGCCGCTTGATGACGAACCGGGTCCAGCCGTCGGGGAAGTCGTAGCGGGCCGTCTGCTTCCACCAGACGTTCTCGGCCGAGGCGTCGGTGAACTTGACCTCGAAGGTGTTGGTCGGCCCCTCGCCCCGCACCCAGAAGCTGATCTCGTAATTGTCGGGCAGGTCGAACGGCAGGGCGCGCGCCGCGAAGGCGTAACCCGCCTTGCCGTTGAAATCATAGGTCAGACGCACCGCCCGCCCGTCATGCCCCGCGACCGACGACACGGTCGAGGAGACATCGGTGGAGGCGTCGGCCTTCCACGCGGCGGCGTCCTCCATCGGGTCCAGCACCCGCGTCGTCTGGGCGAAGGCGGGGGTCGAGATCGCCACGGCGAGGGCGAACAGAGAGGCGGCAAGGCGCATAAGAGGCCTATTCCTTGTCGTCGTCCCGAAGGGACAGGGGAAAAAGCTCAGCCCTTCACACTGCCCGCGAGCATGCCGCGGATGTAGTAGCGTTGCAGGGCGAGGAAGAGGATCAGCACGGGCGCGACCGTGACGACGGCGCCGGCCATCATCAGCTCGATGTCCTGCACATGCTCGCGCGACAGGGCCGCCAGTGCGACCGGCAGGGTGTAGTTCGACTGGTCCGTCAGAATGATGAGCGGCCACAGGAAGTCGTTCCAACTGCCCAGGAAGACGAACAGGCCCAGGGTCACGATGATCGGCTGCAAGGTCGGCAGGACCACGCGGCGGAAGATCTGGCCCTCGCTAGCCCCGTCGATCCGGGCGGCTTCCAGCATCTCGTCGGGAATGCTCAGCGCGTATTGGCGCACCAGGAACAGGCCGAAGATGGACGCCAGCCAAGGCACTAGGGCGCCGGCATAGGTGTTCACCAGGCCCATCGACTTCAGCATAAGGAACAGCGGCAGGGTGCCGATCTGGGCCGGCACCACCAGGGCGGCGACCAGGAACTGGAACAGCCGCTCGCGCCCGGCGAACTTCAGCTTGGCGAAGGCGTAGCCGGCCGGGACGGTGAACCCCAGCGCCAGGATCGTCGCCAGGGTCGCCAGGGCGAAACTGTTCCACAGATACCGCCCCATTCCCTGGTTCAGGAACAGGTCGCGGTAGTGCTCCAGCGTCCAGTGCGAGGGCAGCAGCGGCGGCGGAAAGACCGCCGCCTCGCCCGTCGCCATGAAGCTGACCGACACCATCCACACCAGCGGGAACAGGACGATCAGGGCGATCAGGGCCACGGCCAGGTTCAGCAGGATCGCGCGGATTTTCACTGATACGCCCCCACCCGCTTCGCCACCGCCAGCTGGACCAGGGTGATCGCCAGGATACACAGGAACAGGACGAAGGCCACGGCGCTGGCGGACCCCAGGTTCCACCATTTGAAGCCTTCCTCGTACATGAAATACAGCACCGTCACCGTGCTCTGGGCCGGCCCGCCCTGCGTCATCACATAGGGTTCGGCGAACAGCTGGAAGAAGCTGGCCACCGAAATGATCGAGACCAGCAGCATGGTCGGCGCGATGGCCGGCAGGGTCACATGGCGGAACTGCTTCCACGGCCCGGCGCCGTCGATGCGCGCGGCCTCGTACAGGTCGTCCGGTACGGTCTGAAGCACCGCCAGGAAGATCAGCATATTGTAGCCGAAGATCTTCCAGACCACGAACATCAGGATGGCGGGAATGGAGGTCGAGGGATCGCCCAACCAATCCACGGCGGGCAGGCCCAGGCTCTCCAGACCCCAGTTGATGACGCCGTACCGAGTGTGCAGCAGATAGCGCCACACCACCGCCGTCGCGACCAGGGTGGTGACGTATGGGGCGAAGAACATGACCCGCCAGATCGGCCGCCACTTCACCACCCGCGCCTTCAGGATCACCGCCGCCGCCAGGGACGCCGCAATGGACAGGGGCACGCCGAGGACGGCGAAGGTCAGGGTGTTCTTCATCGCCCCCCAGAACAGGGGATTGGTCAGCAGCCGCTCGTAGTTCTGCAGGCCGACGAAACGCAGATTGTCCAGGTTCGCCAAGGCGTAGATGTCGAAGTCGGTCAGGCTGAGCAGCAGGGCCGCGATCATCGGAATAGCGAAGAACAGGCCGATGGCGATCAGGGCCGGGGCGACGAAGGCCCATGCGGCCCGTTCACGGGCGCCGCGTCCGCGCGACGGCTTCACGCTGGCCCCTGCCTTGGACAATGTCGGGTCGGCGACGGTCATACGGCCCTGCCCTGTTCCATCATCCAGCGGCGCTTCTCCAGCAGCCGGTCGGCGCGGCGGTCGATCTCGGCGGCGGCGGCCTCTGGCGTGTATTCGCCGCGCACCATCCGTTCGGCGACGATCTGCATCTCGGTGACGATCCGCTCCCATTCCGGCACCTTGGGCACGGCCTTGGCGCGCGCCAGTTGCCCCCGGAACGGCGCCAGCATCGGATCACGCTCCACGCCCGCGATGTCCCAGGCGCTCTGGCGTGCGGGCAGGTCGCCGACGATGGTGTTGAACCGGGCCTGCACCGCCGGCTCCGACAGATAGCGGACCAGGGCCCAGGCCGCGTCCTGATGCGGGGACGATTTGAATACCGCAAGACTCGACCCGCCCGGCGCCGAGGCGCCCAGGCCGTTCGGTCCCGGCACGCCGGCCGTGGCCCAGTTCGGCTGGAACGACGCGGGCAGTTTGCTGCGGAAGTCGCCGACGCTCCACGGGCCGGAGAAGTAGAAGCTGAAATAGCCCTTGGCGAACTCGGTCCAGACGTTGGAAATCTGCGTCGACGAGGCCAGCGGCGCCAACTGCTCGTCGAACAGACTCTTGTAGAAGGCCAGGGACGCGACGAAGCCGGGGTTGGAGAAGTTTCCGCGCGTATCCCGATCCCTCAGCAGCGGCTCATCGATTTGAAGCCCGAAGGTCAGCAGTTGCTCGAACTCGTTCAGCGGCAGCAAGATGGCGTAGTTGTCGCCGCCCGCAACGCGCTTGATCGCGTGCATGGCCCGCTTCCACTCGGCCCAGGTCTCGGGCGGCGCATCGAACCCGGCCCGCGCCAGCAGATCCTTGCGATAGAACAGCAGCCGCGTATCGACATACCAGGGCGTGGTCATGGCCCGCCCGGCGATCTCGTTGGTTTCCAGCACCGCCGGAAACTGGTCCGTCAGCAGGTTCGCCGCCTGAGGCGGGGTCGGCGACAGGGCGCCGATGGCGGTCAGCTCCGCCACCCAGGTGTTGCCGATCTGGCTGACGTCCGGCAGCGAGGCCCCGGCGTAGGCGGTCAGCAGCTTCTCATGCGCCGCCGTCCACGGCAGCGGCTGGACCGAGACGCGGACGCCCGGATTGCGGCGCTCGAACTCGGGCATCAACTGGCCCACGGTCCCGCCTTCATTGCCCATGGCCCAGAAGCGCAGCACGGTCTCGCCCGACCGACGCGGGGTGCAGGCCGCAGCCGCCCCGCCCGCCATCAGCGCCAGCGCGCCCCTTCTGTGCGGGCCTGAACTCATGCGTTCATCCAGCCGCCGGTGAATCCCGCGATCTCCAGCGCCCGCCGCAGGTTCGGTTCGCCGCGCATATGGCGCCAGACGAACTCGGAGCGGTGGTTCTCGGTCATGATGACGATCGGCCCCTGGTCGATGCCCAGATAGTCGCCGTTCACCCAGCCGACGCCGTCCACGATCTTGCCGTGCTGCAATGGCCCGTCCCGCACCGTCAGGGTCGGGTTGAAGCTGTCGAGGAAGCCCCACTCGGTATAGACGCCCGCGCCGTATTTCTGCTTCATCGCCTTGACGCAGGGCACGACGATCTCGGGTGCGAAGGCGATGGAGCTGGCCGCCGCCGTCGGGGCGATGGTGCCGTCGTCGCGCTCGCCTGGCCCGCGCGCGGAATAGCTGAAGAACTCGCGCTCGACCCCGTCGATGGTCTGCTTGAAATCGCCCGGCCCGTCGCAGGCCGTCAGCCCCCAGACCTCGGACGAATAGCCGGCCCAGCCGCCCGGATTGTCATGGGCGTATTTCTGCTGGGCGTAGACGGCGCGGCGACTGTTTTCGAAATAGTCCAGCCGCTCGCCCAGTTGGGCTGACTGCCCCCGCATCCAGGCGTCCTGAATGCCGCGAAAATCGATGAACATATGGCTGTACTGATGCCCGAAGATGGGCGCGAAATTCAGGTGCCAGCTACCCCACCGGTCGGTCCAGCTCTCGTCATAGCTGGCGGCCCATTCGTGCCAGACATTGACCGACACCGGATGGGTCGGGCTGCCGATGGCCAGCAGCAGCACCAGCATCCCCTCGTTATAGACGTGCCAGTCCGAGGGAATGAAGCCGCTCTCTGGATGCCAGCCCATGGTGATGCGGTTGTCGCGGATCACGGCCCAGGGCCATTCGATCCGTTCATAGATGGCCTGGGCCTTCTGACGGATTTCCACCTCGTCCGGGTGGCGTCCATCGAAGTAGCGCGCGGCGAACAGCATGCCGCCGATCAGCAGGGCCGTATCGACCGTCGACAGTTCGTTGGTTCGATAACGAAGGCCCGTTTCCATATCCAGGAAGTGATAGAAGAACCCCTTGTGACCCGCCGTCTCCGTGGGGTCCGGTCCCTGCGGCAGATCGGAGAAGAAGCGGATGGTGGTCAGCGTCCGCTCGCGCGCCTCCGCCCGGCTCATCCAGCCGCGCTCGACGCCCACGGGCCAGCAGGTCAGGGCGAACCCGACCGCCGCCACCGAACAGAAGGACGGCGTGGGCCAGCGATCCGGCGTCAGACCCGTGCGCCGATCCGTGACCTTCTCGAACCAGCGGAAGGTCCGTTCCTGAAGCTCCTCGATCTCAGGGTCCAGCCGCAAGGGCCGCCGCTGCGTCCCATTGACTGCCCCTGTCACCGCCTGTTGCGCCAATGCCGACCCCGCCCAGGACATGGCGCCAAGCAGCGTCGAACCCAACAGAAATCGGCGGCGATGCATGGCGGTACTTCTCACGCAAAATGAACTGAAGACAAAAAGAAGGCCGCTTCGACGACGAGGCGTCGAAGCGGCCACAGGCTCAGAAGATCACCACTTGTAGCGCAGGCCGACCTGGAAGCTGCGCGTCGGCAGGAACTGGGCCGTGGGCTGACCGAAGGTCGGGTTCAACGGCGCCAATCCAGTGTTCGACGTGCGATACGTCTGGTTGAAGCTGGAGTAGTTCTTGAAGTTGAACACGTTGATGGCGTCCGCCGTCAGTTCCACTTGTTGACCGCCAAAGACCTGGAACGCCTTGGTCAGACGCAGGTCGACCTGGCGATAAGCCCATTCCCAGGCCGGGATGATGAAAGCGTGCTTTTCGGGATAGGCCGAGAACCAATCCGGCTTAGCGCCTTCGCCGACATTGTTGCGTGTGAACGGGCGTCCCGAACCCAAGGTGATGATCGACGACAGGCGGAAGTCCCATGGCAGGGCTACGGTGCCCGACGCAACGATGCGGTGACGTTCTGTTCCCGGCGACTTGAACCAAGGCGAGTTGGCGATCGACGAATAGTCGAAGTCGAAGTTTGACAGGCCCTGATCGCGGCTGCCGTTCTGCTTTGCGTCAGCGAAGGTGTAGGCGACATTGAACCCGTAGCGGTCCTGCATGTTGAACGGCTTATCCAACGTGAAGTAGATCGCATTGTAGCGGCGTTCGCGGTTGTGATCGGAATAGAAGGCGTTCCGATATGGAAATTGTTGGTTGGTCTGCGGATCGATCAGAGCCGCATTGGGCAGACCAATGACGACAGAGTTCGCGTCGTTCACGTTGAGGCGATACCAGCCGAACTCGTTCTTCGTCTTGGCGTAGGAGAAGGTCAGAGCAGCCTGAACGCCGCCGAACTTCTGACGAAGGCCGAGGTTGAACTGATCCGTATGCGGCATTTCTGCGTCGTTCTTTATCAAGAAGACTTCGCCGGTGCCGACGGTTCCTGCCAACAGCGTATCGAGCCCTGCCTGCGTGTTATAGATCGGATTCCAGGCCACCGTCTGCTGGCCGCCGTAGGTCCCGCCATTTTGCGAGAAGTAAACCGTCTTCGTCCGGTTGACGGGTCCGTAACGTTCAGAGAAGGCGAAGTTGAACCCGATCCGGTCGTAGTAACGTCCAGCGCCACCGAACAAGACCGTGCGTTCGTTACCGAAGAAGTCGTAGGAGAAGCCGATGCGTGGTTGGATCGCGCCCTTGAACGCATCGCGATTCCCGTCCGAGATGTACTGAGACAAATCAACGCCTGAGACATAGGCCGGATTTGACGACAGAGCCGTAATGAAGCGACGGATTTCGTCAGGCGTCCGATAATCGTTGTTGACGGCGTTATCCTCGTAATCCCAACGAATCCCCAGGTTCAGTTCCAGCTTATCCGTGACTTGCCAATCGTCCTGGAGATAGATGCCGAAAACATTGTTATCTACCGAAGTCGGCTGAACTGGCAGGGCAAGGCTTACCTGCGTCGGAATTGTGGACGAACCTATGACCTCCGATCGAGCTTGGATGTCATAGGTATAGAATGGATTCCGGTTGAACTCCTTGGTTACATCATATGACTGCATGGAATACTTCACGCCCATTTTGAAGGTATGAAGCCCAGCCAGCTGAACATCGGGAATCGTCAGATCATTTCGGAGCGTGATGCTTTCCTGTTGTATATCTTGGTTGTTAGCACCACCACCCAATGTGAAGATGGTGCTGTCGATATTGGTATAGGAGAATTGGAATCCAGCAGAGGCCGGGTTCGTCGCGACGTCCGGAACATTATCGCGGTAGATCACATAACGCGCGCCGGTCTTGTCGAAATTGAGCGCGCCTGGATTATAGCTCGACTTGAAGTAATCGAGCGAAAATTCGTTCAGGAACCGGTCGCCTTGATACTGGTGCTTCAGCACTACCGAACGCGTGTCGCCGTTGACCGCTACTGCACGATCATAAGCTGTAGGTCCGTTCCCAAAATCGCGAATGTCCTGCTCAGTCCGGTACGTCGCGCTGAGATCGACCCTTTGCCTATCATTCACCTGCCAAGACAGCTTGCCGAACAGCATGTCTTCTTCGAACGGCGCAGTGAAGGTTCCGAGATATTGGTCGAACTGGGAGGCGAACTCGGTCCGATTCAGATAAACCGGACGCTCCCGCGTCTCATCCTTGCGCTCATACGCGAGGAAGTAGTGGAGACGGTCTTCGATGATAGGGCCGCCGATCGAACCCCCGTATTGCAGACGGTCCAGCTTGGGCTTCGCTTCACCACGCGCCTTGGAGAAGACATTCTGCGCCGTCCAGCGGCCATCCTGCCAACTGACGAAGAGGTCGCCACTGAGTTCGTTGGTGCCCGAGCGCGTGACCGAGGTGATGATTGCCGAAGACGCCTGTTCATACTCGGCCTTGAAGTTCTGGGTCAGGACGCGGAACTCCTGCACGGCGGCCTGCGGGAACGGATTACCGCGGCTGTCGTCCTGGCCGGCGACACCGCCGTCGATAATGGTGGCCTTCTGGTTCTGACCGTCGATGAAGACGTTGATGGCCAGAGAGGGCTGGCCGCCCGCCGAAATCGTGCGCTCCGCGTCGTCTTCCTGCACGACCACGCCGGGCGCCAGGGCGGCGAAGTTCAGGAAGTTGCGGCTGATCTGCGGCAGGTCGTTGATCTGCTGCTGGCTGACGTTGGTCGCGACTTCAGATGTGCGCACTTCGAAGATGCGACGGCCGGTGACGACGATGTCGCCCAGGTCGGTCGCGCCTGCGGTCGAGGCCGTCGTCGTCGGAGAGGCGACGTCCAGGTTCAACGTGCCGACCTGACCCAGAGCCAGGGTGACGGTGTCCTCGGTCGTCTGGCCGTCGCTGGTCGTGACCTGGATGCGATAAGAGCCGGGGCGCAGGCCCGGAATGACGTATTGGCCGTTGGCCCCGACGCGGCCTCGCGTGACATAGCCCGTCGCCGTCTCGGTCGCCGTCACCGTGCCGCCGTTCTCGACGGTCGCGCCGTCATAGACAACGCCCCTGAGGGTGGAAGTCGCGGTCTGCGCCGACACGGCGCCGGCGAAGCTCATGCCGATGGCCAGGGCCGAGGCGGCGGCCAAGGCAACCTGGCGTGTCGTGGCCTTGCGTGTGTTGAACGGTTTCATCTTGGTGTTTCCCCTCCTGATGGGATCGGTCTTCCGCGGCATGCGGCGCGTCACCCGTTGTTGAACCTGGCGGAAGAAGCCGCCGCGGTGGATTGGCGTTCGACCAGAACCGGCCGAACGGTTTCGCAGGCGGCGTCCGACGGCTCTCCGGCCGCGTCGGCTCTGACCAGGCCGATCAGGCGCTCGACGCCCCGACGGCCGATCTCCGCAATGTTGACGCGCATGGTCGTCAGCGCCGGGCGCATCAGACTGGCGATGGGCACGTCGTCGAAGCCGACGACGGCGATGTCCTCGGGGCAGCGGACGCCCGCCTCCTGAAAGGCCAGAAGAGCGCCGACCGCCATCATGTCGTTGGCGGCGAAGACGGCGTCGGGGCGCTGCTCCATGGCCAGGAGGGCCGTCGCGGCCCGGTGGCCCGAGGCCTGGGAAAACTCGCCCTCGACCACGATCGGCGCCTGACCGTCCAGGGCCGAGGCGTAGCCGGCGGCCCGTTGATCCGCTTCGATATTGCCTTCGGGGCCGCGAATATGAGCGATGCGGCGCCGGCCGGTCGCGATCAGATGTTGGACCGCCGTCCCCGCCCCGCCCTGGTTGTCGATGACGATGGAGGGACGGCCCGCCTCCTCCGCGCCCCCGTTCATCAGCAGGACCGGCATCCGACCCGCGACGTCCGCCGCCAGATTGGCCGCGCGGACATGTGGCGACAGCACGATCATGCCGTCCACCCGGCCGCGCATGGACCGCACCGCTGTCAGCGTGTCCTCGGCGTCGTCGTGCGAACTGGAGACGATCAGATGTTTGCCATGGGCGCGGGCCGCCAGGTCCATGCCCCGGATCAGTTCCGAAAAGAACTCTCCGAACAGGTCCGGCAGGATCACGCCGATGGTGTCGGTGCGGCTGGTCGACAGGCTGCGGGCGCCGACGTGGGGGACGTAGCGAAGCTGGGCGACGGCGTCGAGCACCCGCTGGCGCGTCGATTCGGTGATGGCGTCCGAGCCGTTCAGCACCCGAGATACGGAGGCCACCGAGACCCGCGCATGCTCGGCCACGTCTCGAATCGTCGCGGCCTTCGCGGCGCGCGATCGGTCATTGGCGGCGGACGACGACGCGATGTCCAACGGCTTCCTCTCCTGCAGAGCGTCGTGCCAGCCCTCTTCAGCAAGGGTCCGTCGACGGCTCATGTAATCGGTTACATGACACATCATCAGAAGGGCCCGCAAGCCCCGCCAGGGGGGAATGTCAGAACTGTGTTTGGATTGCGACGCTGGCGCCGGTCGCCGTCAAATGATGGGCAAGTCCGCCAAGTGGCTGTTTGCGCGCGATATTATCGCACAAATAGAGACGCCTTATCCGCCTCGACCACGCCGATCGGCGAGACCATTTGGCGCGTTCTGCTTAGAAGGCCGGGTCCAGGCGGTAGCCGACGCCGCGCACGTTGACGACCACCTCCGTCGCCCCTGATTCCACCAGCTTGCGACGCAGGTGGCTGACGTGACTGTCCAGCGTGCGCGTATCCGAGGCGCGGCTCGGCCGACACCCCTCGGACAGTTCGGCGCGGGAGAAGACGCGCGAGGGCGCTTGCGCAAGCTGGACCAGGATGCGGAATTCCGTGAGGGTCAGAGCCAGTTTCCGACGCCCCTCGGGCGTCACCACGGCGGCCTGATATCCAGCCGGATCGACCTCCAGCGCACCGACCTTGAGCAGACCTGCGCCCGACGCGCCTGCCAGGCGCCGCAGGATGGCGTGCACGCGGGTCGCGGCCTCAAGGGCGTCGACGGGACGGGCCAGATAGTCGTCGGCGCCGATCCGCAGAGCCTGCACGCGGCTGACGCCGTCGTCGACCGCGGCGGTCATGACGACGGGGGTCGGGCCGCGACGACGGATTTCGCCCAGCACGTCCCAACCGTCGCGCCCCGGCAGACCCGCGTCGAGCAGAATCAGATCCGGCCGCACCCGGCCATGCAGATCCAGGGCCGCCTGCCCGTCCATGGCGCCGACCGTACGAAACCCCTCTCGGCGCAAATGAACATCGAGCCTTTCGCCGACCTCGGCGTCGCCGTCCGCGATCAGGATCAACTGGCTCATGTCCGCGCCAATTCCTGCCTCGCGCCGCTTAATCCAGCGGAATCCGCCGCCACCGACGAAAATTCACACAAGCTGCACAAGTCCGCCACAAAACCCGGCCGAAACGGCGAACGCCCCTGCCGCCAGAGGCGGAAGGGGCGTCACACGCGACCTCAGGGGGGCGGTCAGTAGTTGGCGCGCAGTTCGATGCCGAAGGTGCGCGGGGCGTTGAAGTTGCCGTAGTCGCCCAGGGTGTTCCGGTTCGACGGATCACGACGATAGACATAGGCTTCATCGAACAGGTTGCGCGACCACAGAGCCAGTTCCAGTTCAGGACCGCCGGGGGTGGTCTGGATATCGGCGACCGAAAGGCGGGCGTTCACGATGAAGGAGGAGTCGTTCTTCAGCTCGAACTGGTCGAACGCCTGGGTGGCGTCGGCGTAGTTGGCGTCGACGTGCGCCTTGAAGGTCGCGCCCATGAAGGGCGAGTTCCAGTCGGCGGCGACGCTGGCGGCGTTCGGCGGCGTGAAGGCGATGAACACCTTCTGCACCTGATTGTTGAACGGGTTCACCGTGTCGGGGATCTTGGCGTCGGTATAGGCGTAGGACGCCGACAGGCGCAGGTTCTCGTTGACCTGGAACTGACCTTCCAGCTCCACACCACGAATCTTGGTCGTGCCGGGGGCGTTGATCGTTTCCAGCGTGTTGCGCGTCGAGGCGCCGATGACGGTGACCAGGCTGAAGTCGATCTGGCTGTCGGTGCGATCCATGGCGTAGACCGCCGCGTTCAGGCGAACGCGGTTGTCGAACCAGTCGCTCTTCAGACCCAGCTCATAGGCCTTGACCTCTTCCGGATTGAAAGAGCGGTAGGTCAGCGAGCGCGAGGAGGCGCCGCCGGCGCGATAGCCGGTCGAGTATTTGGCGTAGACGTTGACCTTGTCGGTCAGGTCGTAGGCCACCGTGACCAGCGGATCGAAACGGTTGACCGAGCTCTTGAAGGTGTAGTTCGTCGCCTGGTTGTTGACCGTATAGAGGAGGCCGTCCTTGTCATCCCAGGTATAGCGGCCGCCCAGCGTCAGATGCAGGGCGTCCATGCTCGCCGGCGTCCAGGTGCCCTGACCATAGACGGCCTTCGATTCCGCATGAGCGGTCGAGGCGCGGTCGATGGAGCGGAAGCCGCGGATGGTCGGCGTCGGGTCCAGGATGGTGTAGCCGGCGCCGTCGCTGTTCCACTGGTTGGTCGAAGGCGTGGCCGCATCGTCCGACACGGTTTCCTTGAAGTAGAACAGACCGCCCACGTAGTCGATACTGTCGCCCAGAGAGCCGACCGCCTGGAATTCCTGGCTGAACTGGTGCTGCCAGAAGCCGGCCAGCGAATAGCGCGAGAACTTGCCGTTCGGGCCCGTCACCGGCGGACGGTGGGCGCCGGCGATGTTGTCGTACTGTTCGACGTCCAGGTCGCGGTAGGCCGTGATCGAACGCAGTTCCAGGCTGTCGTTCGGACGGTACGACAGGTGCAGATCGACGCCGCGCGTGTCGTCGACGCTCCACTGCTGCGGCACGCCGATGTCGGCCCGGGTCATCCGCTTGGAACCCTCGACCTGAACAAGAGGCGACAGGCCACGGATCGAACCGCCGGGAACCGAAGCCGAGTTCCACGGCATGACCGTCAGGCCGTTCGGGTTGAAATTCAGCAGTTGGCTGTAGAAGGGTGTGTTCTTGTCCTTGCCGATATCGGCGGCCAGGTCGGCGGTGAAGTTGTCGGTCGGGGTCCAGCGGGTCTGGAAGCGCAGCCCGCGACGGTCATAGGCGCCGAAGCCCTCTTCGCCGGGCAGGATGTTCTGCGTCACCGGACCTTGCACCGAGATCACGCCGTCGACCTTGAACGCGAAATCGCCCAGGGCCGGGAAGTTGACGTGCAGTTCGGAGTTGTAGGAGTCTAGATTGCCGATACCGGCGACGGCGCGCATGCCGAACTCGCCCGTGGGCTTGCGCGTCACCAGCGACAGGGCTCCGCCTTCGGTATTGCGGCCGAACAGGGTGCCTTGCGGGCCCTTCAGGACTTCGACGCGTTCGATGTCCAGCAGGGCGGCGGCCAGACCGTGCTGGCGGGCCAGATAGACGCCGTCGACATAGACGCCCACGCCCTGCTCACGGGCGGGTTGGTTGGCGTCGTTGGGCACGATGCCGCGGATGCCGATGGTCAGGGCCGACTGGCGGGCTTCGAAGGTCGCGACGCGCAGGGAAGGGACGGCGCCGTCGGCCAGATCCATCAGCGACTGGACGTGGCGGTCTTCCAGGGCCTGGGCGTTCACGACCGAGATCGAGATCGGCGTGTCCTGCAGATTGGTCTCGCGCTTGGTGGCGGTGACGACGATGTCGGCCAGGCCGGTGGGCTGCTGGTCGGCGGTTTCGGCGGCGGGCTGGGCCGCCGGCGCGCCGGCGGAGACGTCCGCGACGGGCTGGGCCATGGCCGACAGCGGCGCAGCGACCAGTGCGGTGCCGAGCAGAAGCTGAAGACGAAGTTTGGTGCGAGAGCGCATTATTATCCCCTGGTTTGAGGTTCCGGGGGATACGGCAGTTATGCGTCCGGCAATTCACAGTCCGACGACGGACAGGTGCAATATTGATGTCGGAGGTCGATGAAAACCTACAGCTGACATACAGGTAAAATCCAAGAAGTCTCCACACACCGTCACGAATTGGATAAACACGAGACGAAACGCTCAAGCTTCCCAAGCCGCCGCCGTTTCGCTAGGATTTCCGCCGAGCGATCCGGGCGACCGATCGGTCTGAATGGCGCCGGACATCTGCGTTCACGCCGTCCCGCCAGACGGCGAACGAGGGTCATGGTCGAAAGCACCAACAAGCTGGGACACCGCATCGGCGCACGCGGCGGCCGCACGCGCCAGGCCATCCTGGACGCGACGCGCAATCTGCTGAACGCGCGCCACTATGGCGACATCCGCGTGTCCGACCTGGCGTCGGCGGCCGGCGTCTCGCCCTCGAACTTCTACACCTATTTCAAGACGGTGGAGGAGCCTGTCCTGGCCCTGTGCGAAAGCGCCGCCGAGGATTTCCAGCCCCTGGCCGCCCATTTTCAGGCTGACTGGCCCGGCGACCGGGCCTTTAGCGTCGCGCGCGCCTTCATTCTGGACGTTATGTCCATCTGGCGCGACCACGGGCAGGTCCTGCGGGTCGAGCACATGCTGGCCGACAATGGCGAATCCGCCTTCGTCGAAAGCCGCGTTCGCCGTCTGCGCCGCCTGCACCTGGCCATCGAGCGCCGCGTAGCTCAGGCCCACGCCAGCGGCCTGCACCCCAAGGACTACAATCCGCGCCTGGCCTCCTACCAGATCGCCTCGATCGCCGAATCGACGGCCGCCAGCTTCGACCTGCTGCGTCGCGCCGACACGCCCGAGGCGATTCTCGACACCGCCGCCCTGATCATCGTGAAGCTGACGACCGGACGCTAGAAGCCCAGCGGGCCGTAAAGCCAGGTCAGCCAGACACCGACGGCCAGAAAGACCCCGAACGGCAGTTTGGTCGTCGCCTGGATCGACCGGCGCACCACCAAGAGACCGAACACCAGCCCAAGCGCCGCCGCGCAGGCCCACAGCATCACGCTGGGCAGGCCGGGCCCGCCGACCCAGGCCCCTGCCCCAGCGAACAGGATAGGATCGCCGCCGCCTAGACCCCGACGCTTGCGCACCGCCTGATAGAGCCGGCCGACCAGCCAAAGCCCGACGAAACCGACCACGGCCCCGATCAGGTTCGATGCGGCGACATGCCAACCCTGGGCGACCGCGACCGCCAGGCCCGTACCGATCAGCGGCAGGGTGAGACGGTCGGGCAGCCAGTAGTTTTCGCCGTCGACAATGGCGATGAGCAACAGTTGCCAGCCCAACAGCGCCGTCGCCGCCGTCACGAACGCCGACGCGCCGCTCCAGCCCGCCCAAAGCGCCGCCCAGACGCCCAGCGCAGCGGCCCCCAGTTCGATCAACGGATAGCGCGGCGATATCCGCGAGCCGCAGCGGACGCATCGCGCCTTCAGCACCAGCCAGCTGACGACTGGGACCCGTTCCCAAGGTCGCAGGCGTTGTCCGCATCCCCGACAATGCGAGGGGGCCGCCACGATGTCCTCTTCCAAAGGCAGGCGCACGCTGACCATCGCCAGGAAACTGCCGACGATCAGACCCAGCCCGCCAAGAACGACCGAAGCGATCAGAGAATTCATGAAGACGTCCAGCCCGACGGCGAAGACGTCTGGCTTAGCCTCCGCCCATCGCCACGGCTATATGATAGGTCACGAAGGACGCCAGATAGGCCAGGCCGAACATGTAGCCGATCATGGTCCAGGTCCATTTCAGCGAGTTCGTTTCACGCCGCACCACGCCCAGGGTCGCCACGCACTGGGGCGCGAAAATGTACCAGGCCAGGAAGGACAGGGCCGTCGCCAGCGACCAGTGCTGCGCCAGGGTCGAGGCCAGCAGACCTGTCGCATTCTCCGCATCCGCGATGGCGTAGGTGGTGCCCAGCGCCGCCACCGCGACCTCGCGCGCCGCCATGCCGGGGATCAGGGCGATGACCATCTGCCAGTTGAAACCGATGGGCGCGAAGATGGGCTCCAGCGCGCGTCCGATCATGCCCGCGAACGAATAGTCGATGGCCGGAAGCGTCGCGTTCTCGGGCGGATAGGGGAAGGTCGCCAGAACCCACAGGATGACCACGGCGGGCAGGATGATCCGACCCGCCCGGTTCAGGAAGATCTTGGCCCGGAGCCACAGATTAAAGCCGACGCTCTTGGGATCGGGAACCTTGTAGGTCGGCAGCTCCATCATGAAGGGCTCGACCGCGCCGCGCCAGAACACCTTGCGGATAACCAGCGACACCAGAAGCGCGCTGAGAATGCCGGCGGCGTAGAGGCCGAACATGACCACGCCCTGCAGATTGGCGAAGCTCCACACCTTCTCGTTCGGAATGAAGGCGGCGATGATCAGCGTATAGACCGGGATGCGCGCCGAACAGGTCATCAGCGGCGCGACCAGAATGGTGGTCAGGCGGTCGCGCTTGGAATCGATCACCCGCGCCGCCATCACGCCCGGAATGGCGCAGGCGAAGCTGGACAACAGGGGAATGAAGGCGCGGCCATGCAGCCCGGCACCGCCCATGATCCTGTCCATCAGGAAGGCCGCGCGGGCCATATAGCCGAAGTCCTCCAGCGCAATGATGAACAGGAACAGGATCAGAATCTGCGGCAGGAAGACCAGCACGCTGCCGACGCCGGAGATGACGCCATCGACGATAAGACTTCGCAGCAGACCGTCGGGCAGAACCATGGCGACGAAGGCCCCGAGCCAGGCGATGCTCGCCTCGATACCGTCCATCAGGGGCTTGGCCCAGGTGAAGACGGCCTGGAACATCACGAAAAGCAGGGCGAACAGGATCAGCAAACCGCCGACGGGATGCAGCAGGACGGAATCGATCTTGCCGGTCAGGGTGTCGGGCCGTTCGGGCGGCCGCACACAGGCCTTCATGATGCGCTCGGCCTCGCGCGCGGCGGCGCGCAGTTCGGCGGCGTCGGGCGAACGCCAGCTATTCTCGCCCAGAGCGGCGGCGTCGGCCTGGGTCTCGACGGCGGCGATCAGTTCGTCGATCCCGCGCTTGCGCGTCGCGACCGTGGTGATGATCGGCACGCCCAGTTCGGCGCGCAGCTTCTCCAGATCGATCCGCAGGCCCTGACGCTGGGCGATGTCGAACATGTTGAGCGCCAGGACCATCGGCCGGCCCACGGCCTTCAGCTCCAGGATCAGCCGCAGCACCAGGCGCAGGTTGGTGGCGTCGGCGACGCAGACCACCACGTCGGGCGGCGTCTCTCCGGCCAGCCGCCCCAGAACGGCGTCGCGTGTCACCTCTTCATCCGGGCTGCGGGCGCGTAGGGAATAGGTGCCGGGCAGGTCCAGCACCGACATCGTTCGGCCGGACGTCGCCCGAATCAGCCCCTCTTTCCGCTCGACCGTGACCCCGGCGTAGTTGGCGACCTTCTGGTGCGCGCCGGTCAGGGCGTTGAACAGGGCGGTCTTGCCGCTGTTGGGATTGCCGACCAGGGCGACGCGGGCGGCCTTCAGCGCGATGTCCATCAGGCCGCGTCCCGGCGGAAGATCAGGCTGTCGGCCTCGTGTCGGCGAAGCGCCACCCGCATATCGTCCACCTTCAGAGCGATGGGGTCGTGTCCGAACAGCCCTTCGTGCAGCAGTTCGACGCGGGCGCCTTCGACAAAGCCCAGCTCCAGCAGCCGACGCTCCAGTTCGACCGCCTCGGCCTGATGGTGGCAGTGAGCGCCGACCTGGACGATGACTCCGCGATCGCCGCGTCGGGCCTGGCTCAATTTCACGGTGTCGGTCAATTCCACGCTCGCACAGGCGGGACGTCCGCTCCCCGGCGGCCCGCATTTCTTTGACAGTGATTATCAGGCGCGAGGCGGCTTCGTCCAGCAGGACAGGATGACCAATTGCCGCCATACGCGATTAGGCTATCAGGGCGGAAAGAGGATCCGCCATGACCCGCATCGCCCTGCTCGCCGTCGCCGCGCCGCTTGTCCTGTTGAGCGCCTGTGGTCCGGAGGGATCGAGCGCGCCGGCCGCCCCGGCCAAGCCGGTCCATGTCCTGACAGATGCGGAAAAGGCCACGCTGCTGGCCGCCCTGCCCCCACCTTACGATCAGGGCGACTTGGAAAATGGTCGTCGCGCCTTCGCCCGCTGCCGGTCGTGCCACACCATCGGCGAGGGCGGCGCGGACATGACCGGACCGAACCTGCACGGCGTCTTCGGTCGAAAAGCGGGCTCGCGGCCGCGCTACGCCTATTCCAACGCGCTTCGTTCGGCCGACTTCACCTGGGACGCCGAGAAGCTGGATCACTGGCTTCAGAATCCGCGCACCTTCCTGCCCGGCAACAAGATGACCTTCCCCGGCCTGCCGGACGCCAAGGACCGCCGCGACGTCATCGCCTTCCTGAAGGTGGAGACGGGCTATCAGCCGCCGGCGACGCCCGCCTCCTGATCCTCATTCAGCCTTCGGGGATCGGCTTTTCGCCGCCGTCGCGGATTTCCTGGGCTTCCCATTCCTCGATCTTGCGGGCGGTCCATTCCGGCGACTTGGTGAAGCGCGCCAGGACGCCATAGATTACCGGCACGACGAACAGCGTCAGCACCGTGGCGAAGATGGCGCCGGTGAAGATGACTACGCCGATGGTCTGACGGCTGCCCGCCCCCGCCCCATGCCACAGCACCAGCGGCAGGGCGCCGAACGCCGTGGCGATGGAGGTCATGATGATCGGCCGCAGACGCAGCGAAGACGATTCGATGATCGCCTCGCGGATCGAACGGCCCTGGTCGCGTAGCTGGTTGGCGAACTCCACGATCAGAATGCCGTTCTTCGCCGCCACCCCGATCAGGATGATCAGACCGATCTGGCTGTAGATGTTCAGGCTGGACCCTGCCATCAACAGGCCGAACAGTCCGCCGGCCGCCGCCAGCGGCACCGTCAACATGATGACCGCCGGGGTGATCCAGCTTTCGAACTGGGCCGCCAGAACCAGGAAGACCAGCAGCAGCGCCAGACCGAAGGCCGCGAACACCGCACCGCCCGCCTCCTGCTGATCGCGCGCGGCCCCGCCCCACTGGACGATCACCCCGCCTTGCGGCTGTTTGGCGGCCTCGGCGCGCAGGAACTGCACCGCGTCGTCGATGGTCATGCCGGGGTTCAGGTCGGCCTGCAGCGAGATGGCGCGCTGACGATCCAGACGTCGGCGGTCGGGCGTGTCGCCGCTGGTCTTGGTCGTGACGACCGCCGACAGAGGCACCAGCTGGCCCGAGCCGGTGGCGACGTACAACGCCTCCAGATCGGCCACCTCGCGCCGGTTCTGACGATCCGTCTGCAGGATGACATCGTACTCCTGTCCGCCCTTGATATAGGTCGTGGCGCGGCGAGAGCCGAACATGGTCTCCAGCGTGCGGCCGATGGACTGTGACGACACGCCCAACGCCGCCGCCTTCTGCGGGTCGACATCGACCAGCAAGCGCGGGGAATTGGGCTCATAGTTCAGGCGCGGCCGCGAAAAACCCGGATTGGCCTGGGCCGCCGCCAGCAGGGGCTGAAGCCAGTTGTAGATCTGCTGATAATCCGTGCCGGTGGCGATCAGTTCGACCGAGTTGGAGTTGCCGCCGCCGCGCTGGAAGGCGCCGGGGGTGGAGGCGTTGACCTGGGCGCCGGTCTGGCTCCGGAGCTTGCGGTTCACCTCCTGGGCGATGTCGGCGGCCGAACGGTCGCGTTTGGACCAGTCGGCCAGCACCAGCACGGCGTTGCCTGAGTTGTAGCTGCCGCCGCCAAAGCCGGGCGACGACACCAGATAGCTGTCGGCCTCGCCGTTCGCCTTGTATTCGGCCAACAGGGGCTCCAGCCCCATCATGATCTTGCGGGTATAGTCGAAGCCCGCGCCCTCGGGCCCCGCGACACGGATCTGGACCCGGCCACGGTCTTCGTCCGGCACCAGTTCGTTGGGCAGGAACAGAAAGATGCCGCCCGCCCCCGCCGCCACCAGGGCGATCAGGGCGCCGACGCCGATCACGGCGATGCGCCGCCCCAGCAGCATGTCCAACGACCGAGCGTAGGAGGTCTTCAACCGGTCCATGGCCCAGTCAACCCGGCGGGCCACCCAGCCGCCGCCCTCGGCCCGGCGCAGGATCTTGGAGGCCAGCATGGGCGACAAGCTCAGCGCCAGAAAGGCCGAAAAGGCCACGGCCGCCGCGATGGCGGCCGCCAGTTCCACGAACAGCCGCCCGACATAGCCGGGCAGGAACAACAGGGGCGCGAACACCGACAACAGAACGATGGTCGTGGCCACGACCGCGAAGAAGACCTGACGCGCACCGCGCTCGGCCGCGACCAGAGGCGGCTCGCCGTGGTCCAGCCGGCGCTGAATGTTCTCGACCACCACGATGGCGTCGTCCACGACCAGACCGATCGCCAGCACCAGGGCCAGCAGGGTCAGAAGGTTCAGCGAGAAGCCCAGCGGCGCCAGGACGATGAAGGTCGCCAGGATGCAGATCGGCGCGACGATCGACGGGATCAGCGCCGCCCGCAGACTACCCAGGAAGATGAAGTTGACCAGGGCCACCAGCGCCATCGAGATGCCGATGGTGATCCAGACCTCGTCGATGGCGTGGGAGGTGAAGACCGAATTGTCCGATCCGACCTCCAGCGTCACGCCAGGCGGCAGGCTTGGCCGGATTTCCTCGATCATCTTCCGCACGCCGTCGGAGATGGCCAGGTCGTTGGACTGCGCCTGACGCGTCACCGCCAGACCGATCTGGTCCATGCCGTTGCCGCGGAACAGGCGCCGCGCCTCCGCCGGCGCCTCCTCGACCCGCGCGATGTCTCCCAGACGCGTGACATAGGTCGGCTGCCCCTGGATGATGGCCGACGAACCGCTGCCCGTGCCCGTCGCCACCGTGTTCGATGTCGAGGCCGCGCCGCGTGTGCCGATGGGCAGCTGACGGAAATCCTCGGGCCGCGAATAGGTGCGGGCCACGCGGACCGTGTAGTCCTTGTCGGTCGATTCCAGCGATCCGGCGGGCAGTTCGACGTTCTGGTTGGTCAGGGCCGTTTCGACGTCGTTGACGGTCAGGCCCCGCGCGGCCATCGCCGCCGCATCCAGCCAGATGCGCATCGCATAGCGTTGCTCGCCGAAGATGTTGACCTGGGCGACGCCCGGCACGGTCGCCAGCCGGTCCACCAGATACCGGTCGGCGTAGTCCGTCAGCTGCAACCGGTTCATGGTCGTCGAGCGCAGGAAGACGATCATGATCGGCTGGCTGTCAGAATCGGCCTTGGCCACCTCGGGCGGATCAGCCTGATCCGGCAGACGGCCGACCACGCGGCTGACCCGGTCGCGCACGTCGTTGGCGGCGTCGTCGATGTTCCGATCCAGCGAGAACTCGATGTTCACGTTCGACCGGCCGTCCCGGCTGGTGGAGTTGATCCGTTCGACGCCCTGGATGCCGGCGATCTGCTGCTCGATCGGCTCGGTGATCCGGCTTTCGATCACCTCGGCCGAGGCCCCGGCATAGGAGGTGTTGACCGAGACGATGGGCGGATCAACGTCGGGCAGTTCCCGCACCGGCAAGAAAAAGAAGGCCGCCGCGCCGATCACGCAGAGCACGATGGCCGCGACCGCCGCGAAGACCGGCCGCCGGACCGAGACGTCTGACAACATCATTGGGCGGGGCCTGCACGGCCCTGGCGACCGCCCCTGGCGCCCGCCACCGTCACCGGCGCACCCGGCTGGATGCGGTTCAGACCCGAGCCGACGATGTGTTCGCCCACATCAATCCCCGACAGAATCTCGACGAAGCCGTTCTCCACCGCGCCGGTTTCGACCTCGACTCGCTGAGCCGTCGTGCCGTTCTGACCCGGGGCGATACGATAAACGAAGGCGCCCGAGCCTTCGTACTGCACCGCCGCCTCGGGCACGGCCAGCGCTTGGCGCTGCCCTTGCTGAACCGCGACACGCAACAGCATGCCGGGACGTATGCGGCCGCCGGGGTTGGGGAATTCAGCGCGGGCGGTGGCCGCGCGCGTCGTCTCGTTCACGCGGGTGTCGATCAGGGCGATCCGTCCCTGGAACGGTTCCTCGCCATAGGCGTCGGCCGTGGCCGTGATGGACGCGCCGGGCCTCAACAGGGTGAGATATCGCTCGGGCAACGGGAAATCGACACGCACCGAAGACACGTCGTCCAGCGTCGCGATCACCGCACCCGGGTTGATCAGCGTGCCGGGCGTGATCGTGGTCAGGCCCAGGGTGCCGGTGAAGGGCGCGCGGATCACCCGGTCGCCGCGTCGCGCCTGGGCCGCCAGCAGACCCGCCCGAGCCGTCTCCAGACTGGTCTCGGCCTGTTCCAGCAGCACGCGCGGCGCCACGCCCCGATCCGCCAGAGCCTTGTATCGTTCATACTCGCGCTGCGCCTGAGCCACATTGGCGCGCGCCTGGATGATGTCGGCTTCTTCCTCGCGCGCCTGCAGTTCCACCAAGGGCGTGCCCGCCGTCACCGTCTGACCGTCGGAGAACATCACCCGCGTGACCAGCTGGGTCGTCGGCGATGTCAGATTCACCGACTTCAGCCCGCGCGCCACGCCCAGCACTCTGATCTGGTCCGAGAACTGCCGCTGGCCCACCACGACCTGGGACACCTCCTGTCCGCCGCGTCGGCCGCCGCCGGGCGGACCGGCCGTCTTTTCGTCCTTGAACGCGATCTTCAGAACAGCGGCTATCACCATCAGCGCCAGGAGCACGGCCGCAGCGATGATGAAGAAGTGGCGTTTGATCACGCGGAGTCTCTCGTTCAGGGGGACGCCGCACGCATAGCGACTAACGCCGCGCGCGCAACCTTATCTCTTTGTAACGCGCCGGATCGGCGGCTCCGTCGCTCAAGGCGACGCTAAAAACGACGCCAGAGGGCGAAAACCGGTCCCCGCGCGATGGGCGTCTCGCGGCCCGCCACCGTATGTCGCCACCCCACCTGCAAGCTCCAGCGGTCCAGATCGCGCACGACCGACCCTTCCAGCGACAACCATCTCGCCCCGCCGTCCGCCGCTCCGCCGAACGCCTGGCCCAGCACCAGCCAATCGCGCCCCAACCGCCCGCCGACCGTGGCGTCCAGCCGCGTCTCGTCCGGAAGCCCGTCCCGGAACCGCCGTGCTGCCTGGATTTCGACGAAGGGTTGATCCACGCCCAGACGCGAGCCCGCCCCTCCCAGCGAACGGCCGGCGGACAGGCGCGCCTCCCAATCGTGCTTGCCGACACCGGGCGGGGCGTAGCCGGCGTTTCGCCCCTCCCCGCCGTTCGCATAGCCGCCGTACAGGCTGACGGCGTTACGGTCGTCGCGCCAGACTTGCCAGGTCGCGCCGATCTCGATCGGGCCGCGTCCCTCATAGTCGACGAAGGCGTCCTCTCCATCCTGCCAGTCGGCCTTCAACTGCAGCGTCAGCCTGTCGGTCACGCCGTATTCGGCGAACAGGCCCAGCGCCGAATCCCGTCGTTCGGCTGGAAGGGGCTGGGTGTCGCCCTGCGGATCGAACCCCTCTTCCGCGACCATATGTTCGTATTTCAGGATCGCCTGGGTTCGCCCCTTGGGCTGGGTCCAGGCGCCGGCCGCCGCGTCCCCGCCTGGAACAGCCGCCGCCATGGCGGCGGCCGCTCCGAATAGCGTCAGGCGTCGTAGCCGGGCGACTTGCGATCCAGTTGCCTGAGCGCGCCAGGCCAGGCCAGGGCCGAGATGAAGCCGATGCCGCGTCCCTGCTCCTTGGTCTCGGCCTGGGCTGCGTCCGGCGCGGTCAGGACGTTCTCCAAACCGCCCGACAGGGCCGCCACCTGCTGGGCGCAGGCCCGCTCCAGGAAGAATATCCCGATCCATGCCTGCGCCGCCGTCTCCCCTACCGCCAGCGTGCCGTGATTTCTCAGCAGCATGAGCGGTTTGTCCCCCAGGTCGGCGACCAGACGTTCGCGCTCGTCATGGTTCAAGGCCAACCCCTCGTACCCATGATACGCAACCTGATACTGTAGTAAACACGCGTTCTGGCTGATCGGCAGCAGGCCTTCCCTCTGGGCCGCCACGCCTACGCCGTTCACCGTGTGCAGGTGGATGACGAATTTGGCGTCCTCACGCGCCGCATGGACCGCCGAATGGATGGTGAAGCCCGCCGGATTGATGAAATTCGTCGTCTCCTGGACGATGTTTCCTTCCAGATCGACCTTCACCAGCGAAGACGCCGTGATCTCGTCGAAGTAGAAGCCGTAGGGATTGATCAGGAAGTGATGTTCCGGCCCTGGAACGCGGGCCGAAATGTGGGTGAAGATCATGTCGTCCCACCCGTGCAGCGCCACCAGCCGATAGAGCGCCGCCAGTTCCACACGCACAGCCCATTCGGCTTCCGAGACCCGAGACTTCAGTGACGGGCTTGTTCCATCGGCCATGATTTCCTCCTGCCTCTGACGGGCTTGAGCAAGAACGTCTCCCCTGGCCGAAGCCTCGTCAAGACAGATGATTCGAACCTGACGCTACGTCAATCGTGACGCGGACCGGACTTGGTTAACCGCGCCTTCACCTCCATGGAGCAATATCCAGACGTTGGATCGCCCATCGAGGAGCCGCCGTGTCCGCTGTCGTTCAGGTGAGGTCGCCCGCCGCTCCTCGTGACGATTTCGACGCGTCCGCCCTTCTGAATCTCGCCCGCAGCCGCTCGCCCGACGATCGTCAGCGGTTGCTGCTCGGCGTCGCCGCCCTGTGCGAATCGACGCCGACCGCTCGGGCGGCGCCGGTTCTGGGCGACATCTTCCTGGCTCTCACGGCCCAGGCCGAGCGCGAGATCAGGCTGGTTCTGGCCGAACGCCTGGCCGACGCCGACTGGGCGCCGCCCGCCCTGATCAACATGCTGGCGCTGGACGAGATCGAGATCGCCCGCCCCGTCATCACCTCCAGCCCGTTGTTGAAGGACGCAGACCTGATCCGGCTTCTGGTCGAAGCGACCCTGGAACACCAGATCGCCGTCGCCCGGCGTCCGGGCCTGTCGCGCAGCGTCACGGACGTCATCGTCGAACGCGGCGAGGCCGTGACCATGACGGCCCTGGCGTCGAACCGCACAGCCGACATCAGCGAGGCGGCCCTGCATCGCCTGGTCGAAGAATCGCGCCGCCTCGCCGGGCTGCGCGCGCCCCTCAGCCGCCATCCGCGCCTTAACGAGGCGTTGGCCCAGGAACTCTACCAATGGGTCGGACAGGCCCTACGCCAATCGATCGGCGAGCGTTTCCGCATCGACGACCGACTGTTGAACGGCGCCGTTCAGGACGCCAGCGCCGCCCTGGCCCGCAATGGCGGCTGGCGCGCCGTGCCGATCTCCGGTCGAAAGGAGGACGGCGGCGACCGACACGAGATGGAGCGAAGGCTGGTCGACAAGCTCCAGGCCGCCGGTCAGCTGCGTCCCGGCCTGCTTGTACGCGCCCTGCGCGAACACCGGCTCGTCCTCTTCGAACAGACCCTGGCGGCGCTTGGCGGATTCACCTCTCCCCAGGTTCACGCCGCCATTCGCGCGCCGACGGCCGAACTGCTTTATCTGGCCTGTATTGCAGTCGGCGTCGACCGGGCGGTGTTCCCGTCCCTGCTGGTCGAGGTCCGCAAGCTGACCGGCGGATTTCCCGCCGACGGCGGCTGGACGGCGACCGCCCTGAACGCCGCCTCCGCCTCGCGCGCCTTCCTTCAGATGGTGGAAAAGCCAGGCTCGGTTTGACTTCGGTGCGAACCTCGTTTCACGTCGATCCGTGACCCAGCCAAGCGCCCCCCTTTCCCTGGCCTTCGTCGCCAGCGACCGTCCGGAAGCCCAGGCCGCCCGCCGGGCGCTGATCCAGCGATACGGCGCCGTTTCCGAAGCGGACGCCGATGTCATCGTCGCCTTGGGCGGCGACGGACAGATGCTGGAGACCCTGCACGCCAATCTGCGGCGCCGCACGCCGGTTTACGGCATGAACCGCGGCTCCGTCGGCTTCCTGATGAACGACTATGACGAGGACGACCTGATCGAACGCATCGCGGCAGCCGAGCGCACCATCATCCACCCGCTGCAGATGGACGCCTGGACCGAGAGCGGCGAGGTCCACACCGGTCTGGCCATCAACGAAGTCTCCCTGCTGCGCCAGACGCGACAGAGCGCCAAGCTGCGGATCACGGTCGACGGCCGCGTGCGGCTGGACGAACTGTCCTGCGACGGCTGCCTGTTGGCGACGCCGGCGGGTTCGACCGCCTACAATCTGTCGGCCCATGGCCCGATCATCCCCCTGGACGCCCACATCCTGGCGCTGACGCCGATCAGCGCCTTCCGTCCTCGCCGCTGGCGCGGAGCCTTGCTGTCGCACGAAGCCAAGGTGCGTTTCGACGTGCTGGAAGCGGACAAGCGCCCGGTCTCCGCCACCGCCGACAACTTCGAGGTCCGTCGCGTGGCCTCGGTCGAAGTGCGCGAGCGCCGCGACGTCCATCTGACCATGCTGTTCGACGCCGGCCGCTCGTTCGGGGAACGCGTCATGGCGGAACAATTCGCCAACTGAGCGAGTCACCGCTTCTTAACAGCGACCGGCTACCTTGGCGCCGAATTCCAGTGGAGCCCGCGATGAGCGATCCGGCGCAAGTCTTTCGTCCCCCCAACACCCTTCGCAGCAAGGTCGGCGGCGGATTCGGCATCAACGCCGACGCGATCGCCAAGGCGGAAGAGGCCCTGAAGGCCATGTCGGCCCAGTTCGGCCAGTGGCTGGCCGAGGAGATCGTCAAGCTGGACAAGGCCCAGACTGACATCCGCCAGCAGGGTTACACCCCCGCCACGGCCGAAGCCCTCTATTTCCGCGCGCACGACCTCAAGGGTCTGGGCACCACCTACGAATATCCGCTGGTGACGCGGATCGCCGGCTCCCTGTGCCGAATGCTGGACGACCCCGCCACACGCATGAATGCGCCGGCGGTGATACTGGACGCCCATATCGACGCCATCCGCGCCGTCGTGCGCGACCAGATCAAGACGGACGAACATCCGACCGGCCGCGCCCTGGCCGAAACGTTGGAAGCCCGGGTCTCGGAACACCGGAAGGCCTGACCGCCAGGTTGAGGCGAATGAGGAGGCCCGCCGACGGCGGGCCTTTGCCGTTTCAGGCCGCGTTGACGGCGACCGCAGGCAGCGTCGGCTGATCCAGCCGCTCCATCAGATAGGCCAGGTCGTCGCGCTGCACGTTCGGCCGCTGGGTCAGGAAGCGTTCCAGCATCCGCTGGCGAAATTCCTCGGTCGAAACAGCGCCGCCCTCGGCCGTCAGCGCGCGCCAGGTGTCCACGCCGACCCGGAAGGCCTGGAACAGACGGGGCGGCAAACCCGCGCGATCGTAGATGGCCTTCAGCCCCAGCGGCCCCGCATCGTGCACCATCAGCCAGGCGCGCTGATGCGGCGTCTGGGCCAGTTCCGCCAGTCCATGCTCGAACATCGCTATATGTCCTCGCGCCAGACCGCGCAGCAGCAACGAGGCGTTCAACGCCTTGCGGCTGTTCAACTGGGCCATGAAGACCGACAGGTCGGCGCTGGCGGCGGCCTGGTCGACCAGATCCACCGTGGCGCGCTCGCGTGCATACTGGGCCAGGCGGATCGCCGTTTCCGGCGCGACGGCGTGGCGGCTGACCAGGTGCTCGCGCACCGTCTCGCTGGCCAGGGCGATCAGGCGCTCCGTGACGTGCAACGGCAGGACCTGGCGATAGGCCACCGCCGTCAGCACCTCCTGGGACTGCGCGAAACGATCGACGACGACGCTCAGGGCGGCTTCGGAGATGTCGGCGTTGTCGTTGGCGGCCAGGGCGCGGACGGACTGCTCGCACCCCTCCTCGGCCAGGACGGCGGCGACATCTCTGGGAACCCGCGGACGGGTGGCGACGGCGACCTGACGCACGGCCGATCCCGCGCGCACGATCTCGATCAGGTCTTCGTCGCTGAAGGCGGGCGAGGACGTGATGATCGGCAGGGCGATGCTGTCCAGGTCGGCGGCCAGCTTGCGCGCGACATCGTTGGGGATCAGGGTCGAGGCCTTCAGCGTGACGGCCATGGCGCGGCGAACCAGTTCGGCTGAATCATCGGCCAGCATGCGCAGGATTTTCTGAGCCGCGTCCCGCTCGATGTCGTCCAGTACGATCCGGTCCATGTTGCGGCACAGCTTGTGCGTCGCCTCGGCGCGCTCGTCCTCGTCCGTCGCCTTGACCAGGCGTCGGATATCCATCTCGGTAAGGCGTGCGCGATAGGCGGTCATGGACGGCTCGTCAGGGAATCGGTCGTGACCCTGACGATGAGCCTGCCATGCTTAATGTCCGGTTTACCATCGACACAGATGCGTCTCAGGCCGATTCTTTTCCGGCCGGAGAGAAGGCGCCGCCGAAACCGCCGCCGGACGAACCGTCCTGCCCCAGCAGAAGGGCCAGCAGGCCCTGGTCCTGCTTCAACCGATCCATCCGCGCCGCCAGCATCTGATCGCGTTCGCTCAGCGACGGCGGCGCCAGACGGTTGTCGATCACGCCGGAAGCCGGCGCGCCCTCGCCCGCCGTGCGCTGCAGATTGGCGTGCACCTCGGCCACCGTGGCGGCGCGTCCGTCGCGATAGAAGATGCTGCGGTTCGCGCGCGCCGCGTCCGGAAACAGGGACGCCGCGCTGGCGCCGGGATAACGATCCATCGCCTCCATCAGGCTCGCCGCGCCCGCAGGCCCCAGGAAATGCGCGGCGTACAGGTCGCCGGCCCCCGGCTCCTTGCCCGTTCGGCCCCGCAGATAGGCCGCGTTCGACGCCGTCAGTTCCGCCGCCATGGTGGAGGCCGCCTGGGGATCGAAACGCAAATCCAGGACCACGTTGCGCGCCGAACCGTCCACGCGCCAGCGCCCGTCAGAGCCACGACGGATCAGGTCGGCGTACTGGCCATAGCCATGCTGGGCGCCATGTTTCTTGACGGTTCCCAGCCAGGTTTGCTCGATGAACTGGAACAGGCCGGCCGCCGAAGAGGTGGGCGCCTTGGCCGAGGGATTCAGCGCGCTTTCACGGCGCGCGGTCTTCATCAGGAAGTCGAAATCGACGCCCACGGCGTTGGAGGCGCGCCGAATGGCCGCCTCAACCCCGCCCGACGATGGAATCGCACCCACGCTCATGACGACTCGAGGGTCGTCGAACGTGGTTAATCAATCCCTAATTCTTAACGCATCCATTAACGGCTTGCTGTGGAAGATCGCGCAAGCGCCGCCGTAAAGCCGCCACAACCTGCGCGCTCACTTCCCTTACGGGCGCTGCCGGGGGGCGGTGAACGAGGGAAGTGCAGACATGATGATCCGTGCCGCCGGCGGCCCAGGCGCCGTCAATCCCATCGATTTCGGGGAACGCAGGAAGCCGATCCCCCGTTGGCTGTGGGCCGCCATCGGCGTCTCGGCCTTGGCCCATGTGGCAGCGGGCGTGGTGCTCTATAATCAGCGGTTCGAACTGAACGCGCCTGACGCGACGCAGCCGGACACCCCGCCGGTCGATGTGACGATGTTCAAGCTGCCTGAGCCCAAACCGCTTCCGCCGACCGTAACGCCGGCGCCGCCGACGCCCATTCACAAGCCCCTTCTGACCGTGCCGACCACGCTGCCGCCCGTGCCGTTCGCGCCGCCGGACGAGGGCGTCGTCACCGCCCCGCCCGGCCAGATCGTGGTCAGCACCGCGCCCGTCGGCGTCGAGGGCGGCAAGGCGACGACAGAGGCTCCGCCCCGCGCCGTCTCGGTCATCAACAACCCGACCTGGGCCAGTCGGCCCTCGGCGGCGCAGATGGCCCGCGCCTATCCGACACGGGCCGCCGAAAACGGCGTATCGGGTTCGGCCAGCCTGTCGTGCATCGTGCGGGTCGATGGCGGCCTGACCGGCTGCCGCGTCACCGGCGAGACGCCGAACGGCCAGGGCTTCGGCCGCGCGGCGCAGGGTCTGTCGCGCGACTTCCGCATGAACCCGCGCACGGTCGACGGCCGCCCGGTGGACGGGGCGACGGTCAACTTCACCGTCCGCTTCGCCATGGAAGGCTAGAAACGTCGGGGATCGAGGGCGTGGGCGTCCGGCGACGGCGCCCGCCCCTCGATCCAGTCGGCCACGGCCGATCCCGCCAACGGCCCCAGCAGCCAGCCGTTGCGACGCGGCGCCAGGGCCATAAACAGACTTTCGCCGTCCGGCGCCGGGCCCGCCAGGGGCAGGCCGTCGGCCGTCGCGCCCCGCACGCCCGCCCGCCATTGGATATCGAGCGACTGCGGCGATCGCCCCAGGACGCGCCAGGCCGCCTCCAGCATGCGCCGGCCGGTTTGCTCGTCCGGCGTCGTGTCACGTCGTCCCGGCTCCATCGTCGCCCCGACCACGACCCTGTCGCCCATGGGCGCCACATAGGCGCCGGGACCGCGCGTCACCCGATCCGCCAGCAGCGCGCGCGTCACCCCGATCTGTCCCCGGATCGGCTGGATGACGTCGATCAAGGCGCACGTCGCCGCCGGCAGCCCCGTCAGCGCAGGGGCCGCGCCCGTCGCCACCACCAGACCAGACGCCACAATCCAGCGTCCGTCCGCCGCGATACGCCAGCCACCGGCCATCGCCTGAACCTCGGCGACTTCACCCATGACCACCGCCTCGCCCAGGGCTGTCTTCAAGGCGGTCATCGCCTGATGAGGCTGGACCTGCCAGTCGTCGGTCGTGATCACGCGGTCGCCATCCCGCGCCGCATCGAAACCCAGAGCCGCTAGTCGCGCCGCGATCCGATCAGCCTGCCCGCCGCGCCATTCCGCCGGCCTCTGCGTCAAGACGATCCCCGCCGCCTGGGCGAAAGCCGGCCACAGATCGCGCCCGGCCTTCAACAGCCGCGCCTGGTCCGGCGACAGGTCGTCGATGGCGGATTCCATCGCCGGGGCGATCATGCCGGCCGCCACAGCCGAGGCGTTCGGCCCGCCGGGATCGACCACCCGCACCGCATGGCCTCGCTGTTTCAGCGCAAAAGCCGTGCAAAGGCCCAGCACGCCGGCGCCGACGATCACGATAGGAGGAGAAGACGTCACGGGCTGTCTGATCGACCCGTGACGCCGGGAATGCAAGGCGTTGAAACGCCCGAAACGGACCTATTCGGCGGCGATAGCCTCGGCCCTACGGCGGTCCAGACGTTCGCTCAGGGCCGCGTGCTGGTCCCACAGCGCCTGGGGCAGACGATCTCCGAAACGGGCGTAGAACTCGGGGATCAGCGCGGCCTCCTCGCGCCAGACCGCATCGTCCACGTCCAGCAGGATCGACAGTTGCGCCTCGGTCAGGTCCAGGCCCGACAAATCCAGCGCCTCGGGCGACGGCACCCGACCGACCGGCGTATCCGCCGCTTCCGCCACGCCGTCGATCCGCTCGGAAATCCATTTCAGCACACGCGAATTGTCGCCGAACCCGGGCCAGACGAACTTGCCGTCCTGATCCTTCCTGAACCAGTTGACGAAGAAGATGCGCGGCAGTTTCGAGGCGTCACGCCCCTGCCCCATCTTCAGCCAGTGGGCGAAATAGTCCCCCATGTTGTAGCCGCAGAAGGGCAGCATGGCGAACGGGTCGCGGCGCAGCTCCCCGACCTTGTTCTCGGCCGCCGCCGTGCCTTCCGACGCCACGGTCGAGCCCATGAAGACGCCGTGCTCCCAGTCGAACGCCTCGGTCACCAGCGGCACCGCGCTGGCCCGGCGCCCGCCGAACAGGATGGCGTCAATGGGCACGCCTTTCGGGTCTTCCCACTCCGGCGCGATGGCCGGGCACTGGCTGGCGGGCGAGGCGAAGCGCGCGTTCGGATGGGCCGCCGGTTCGCCCGACGCCGGGTCGTGCGGCTGCCCCTTCCAGTTGGTCAGGCCCTCGGGCGCGGTCCTGGTCATCCCCTCCCACCACACATCGCCGTCGGCGGTCAGGGCGGTGTTGGTGAAGATGGTGTTGGTCGCCAGCGTCTCCAGCGCATTGTGGTTGGTGTCGCGCCCCGTGCCGGGCGCCACGCCGAAGAAGCCCGCCTCCGGGTTCACGGCGTACAGCCGCCCGTCGTCCCCGAACCGCATCCAGGCGATGTCGTCGCCGATGGTCTCGGCTTTCCAGCCCGGCAGGCTGGGTTGCAGCATGGCCAAGTTCGTCTTGCCGCAGGCCGAGGGGAAGGCGGCGGCGACATATTTCGACCGTCCCTTGGGATCGGTCAGCTTCAGGATCAGCATATGTTCGGCCAGCCAGCCCTCGTCGCGGGCCATGACCGAGGCGATCCGCAGCGCATAGCATTTCTTGCCCAACAGGGCGTTGCCGCCATAGCCGGAGCCATAGGACCAGATTTCCCGCGTCTCGGGGAAATGCACGATCCATTTGTCGTCGTTGCAGGGCCAGGCCACGTCCGCCTGACCCTCGGCCAGCGGCGCGCCCAGCGTGTGGACGGCGGGCACGAACACACCCTTGTCGCCTAGCTGATCCAGCGCCGGCTTGCCCATCCGCGTCATCACCCCCATCGACAGGGCGACATAGCCGCTGTCGGTGATCTCGACGCCCAGGGCGCTGATCTCCGATCCCAGCGGCCCCATGCAGAAGGGCACGACATACATCGTCCGCCCGGCCATGCAGCCGTCGAAAAGGCCCGCCAGACGGTCGCGCATCTCGATCGGATCGGCCCAGTTGTTGGTCGGCCCGGCGTCGGCCTCGTCCTCGGAACAGATGAAGGTCCGGCTTTCGACCCGCGCCACGTCACGCGGATCGGACGCGGCGTAGTAGCAGCCTGGCCGCTTGTCCTGATCCAGCGCCTTCAGCGTGCCCTTGGCCAGCAGGTCGGCGACGATGGCCTGTTTCTCGGCCTCCGATCCGTCGCACCAATGGACGCGGGCCGGCCGGGTCAGGGCGGCGATCTGCTCGACCCAGGCGATCAGCCCGGCATGGGCGGTGGGCGCCGGACGCAATCCGGGCGTGGTGGAAATGGACAAGGACGTCTCCTGAGCAACCAAGGCCCGACGATCTGACGCCGTCGTGGCCAGAAAAAAGCGATCACGCACTGTTACGACGGGTCATGCGCCTGTCGTCCACCGGCGTCAAACCGTGCATGACGGCGCCGCACGGACAGGCCAGGACGGCAAAAGATTGCGGGTGCCTGCGTCCCGCTCGCCCGCTAGAAACACAGTCCATGCAGACTCTGGATTCCATCGCCCCCTTGCCCGACGGCGCCCTGTCGTCCCCTGCGGCCGCGCGCAACAGCGCGGCCATACTGGAGGTGCTGCGCGCCCATCTGCCGGCGCGCGGCGCGGTGCTGGAGATCGCCGCCGGATCAGGCCAGCACGCCGTCGCCTTCGCATCCGCCCTGCCCGACATCCGCTGGACGCCCAGCGACCCCAGCGCCGAGGCGCGCGCCAGCATCGCCGCCTGGGCCCGACGCCTGGGATCGCCCAATCTCCAGCCGCCGTTGGCGCTGGACGCGACGGATGAGACGACCTGGCCCGACGCCAGCGTCGACGCCGTCTTCTGCGCCAACATGATCCACATCAGTCCCTGGGCGGCGACCGAAGGCCTGATGCGTCTGGCGGGCCGCACCCTGCGCCGGCCCGGCGGCCTTCTGGCGCTCTACGGCCCATTCATCGAGCCTGACCAGCCTCTGGCGCCGTCCAACGCCGCCTTCGACACCAGCTTGAAGAGCCGCGATCCCGCCTGGGGTCTGCGCGACCGCGACATGGTCTCGACCCTGGCTCGCGCCTGCGGACTGGCCCTGACGCGGCGCGTCGCCATGCCCGCCAACAATCTGATGCTGCTGTTCCGCCGCGACGTCTGAGCCCGCCTTGCTCCAGGCCCCACCGGCCCCTAGACAGCCGCCCATGGCCTTTACACGCACCTACGACGGCGACGCGCCCGTGCGCATTAACAAATGGCTGGGGCAGGCCGGTGTCTGCTCGCGCCGTGAGGCGGAAAGCCTGATCGCCGACGGCCTGGTTTCCATCGACGGCGAGGTCGTGCGGGACGCGGGCCGCAAGATTGAGCCGGGCCAGACCCTGACCCTGAACGACACGGCCCAGGCCGCCCTGGCTTCGGGCATGACCATCGTTCTTCACAAGCCGGTCGGCTACGTCTCGGGCCAACCTGAACCAGGCAAGGTCCCCGCCGTCCGCCTGCTGAAACCCGCCAACAAGGTCGGACAGGGCGAGACGCCGGCCCGCGACGCCTCCCTGCCCCCGATCGGTCGCCTGGACGAAGATTCGCGCGGTCTTTTGCTGCTGTCCTCGGACGGCGTGGTGGCCAAGGCCGTGATCGGTCCCCAGTCCGACCTGGACAAGGAATATGTCGTCGAGGTCGCCGGCACGGTGACGGAGGCCAGGCTCAGCCGCCTACGTTACGGCTTGGAACTGGACGGCCGCCAGCTGAAGCCCGCCCGCGTCACCCAAATTGCCCCGCAGCAACTTCGCTTCATCCTGAAAGAAGGCCGCAATCGCCAGATCCGCCGCATGTGCGAACTGGTCGGGCTGGAGGTCGTGGACCTATACCGCATCCGCATCGGGCCGCTCAGTCTGGGCGACCTGCCCGAGGGCCGCTGGCGTCACCTCACGCCCTCCGAGCGCGAAGCCCTGATCGTCAACGCAAGGCCCTGAACCAGCGGTCCAGCAGGTTCGCCTCCGACCGGCGGGCGGCTGTGCGCTCTTCGGCCTCGGCGTCCACGCCCCACTGACCTTCCTGGAAGTCTTCCTCGATCCGCGACAGGTCGAACGCCGCCTCCCCCGTCAACGCCCCGCGCTCCAGGGCCAGGCCCAGCACCGCCGAACCTAACAAAGGCACGGCTGTCGCAAGCCCGGTCAGGCGAAAATCGTCCAGTTGCAGCGCCAGGGTCTTCACCCGCGCGATCGCTTCCGGCGACTGGGCGCGATGGACGACGCCCTCGACAGGCTCCAGCCTCACGCCCAGCTCCCGCACAGCCCAATCGCGCCATGGCGTCCATTCGCGCCGTTGCCGTTCGACCAGCGGCGTCGGATGTTCGGCCAGATAGCAGATCGCGTCGGACCCGGCGTAGGCGGCGATCTCCTCGGCGACCGCGTCGCGCGCCTGGCCGACCCGGTCGATGGCTGTGGAGGCCAGGCGGGTCGCCGGCATGGAATGCGGGTCCAAAAACTCGCCCTGTGCGGCCCATTCATCGGCGACCAACCGCGCCGCCGCCTCCGTCGGCAGCACCAGCGGCGCCTTGGCCGGCGTCTTCGGCGTGCGGCCGTCCAAGGTCACGGCCCAACCGCCCCCGTCCGCAGGGGACACGCCGACGTCCTTCCAGAAGCGGGCGACGCGGTCCGGAGACAGTTCGACAAAACGTGGACGGCGGGGAGCGGAAGGGTCGGTCATCAGCGGTCCTTTGGCGTGTCAGGCGGGCACGATGTCGAAGGCCAGCGTCAGACGCGTCGCCTCGCCGCCGAACGGTTCCGTGCCGTGCCACATATAGGAGGGGAACAACACCAGGGTCCCCGCCTGGGGCTGAACATAGTATTCCGGCGGCAGGTCCGCCCGTCCCGGCGGCGCGCCGAACCGCAACCAGCCCTCGCGTCCCTGCCCCGCCACCGCAGGCGGCAGTTCGATATGGCAGGCCGAGGACAGCCAGCCGCGCGAGTGAATATGGTCGGCGTGAAAACCATGCGGCTGCAACCGCACGGACCAGCTGCCCATCATGCGATAGCGGCCGGTGTTGCGCGACCTCAGCGGGTCATCCCCATGCCCGACCGCCGCCATATAGGCCCGGATCGGCGCATCAACGGCGCGGAAAAAAGCCCGGATCGCGGGGTGATCGCTTTCGCTGAGCGGTGCAGGCGTCTGTGATCCGCCGCGCAGCGACTGGCCGACCGGATGGGTCTTCAACTGGTGCAGATCGTTCAGCGCGCGCGCCAGATCGGCCAGATAGGCGTCCAGCGTCGGCCAGCCTTCGGGCGTCTCCAGCCGATAGGGGCGCACGAAGGCGTCATAGTCATAGAGGGTGCGATAACGGGCGTCGCCCGTCATGCGCCAGGCCGTCGCCTGAAAGGCCAGGACGTGCTGATCCAACGGTTCGGCGCGCCGCAGCGGCTCGATCAGCGCCAGCGCCGCCTCGGCCTCCCCCAGCGCCAGCCGGCACTCGGCCTGCGTCACCATGATGGCGGGGATCGGTCGTCCCGCCAGAACGGCCGCCCGGTCCGCGTGCTCCAGGGCGCGGCGCGGGTCCAGCGGCAGCACGGCCTGCGCCGCCGCCAGTTCCCCAGGCGCGTCCAGCGGCCCGGACGTCAGGGCCTCGTATCCCTCGCGCGCCTGGCCCGCATAGGCCAGCAGACGCGCCTTGATCCGCCGAGGCGACGGATCGTCGGGCGTCGCGGCGATGACGGCGTCCAGCGGCGCGCAGGCCGCCTCCGCGTCGGCGGTCCGCATCCAGATCAGCTGGCTCAGGTCGTCCAGCGCGTCGCCATAACCCGGTCGGCGCGCCAAGGTCTGGCGATAGGCGTCCTCGGCCGCATCGAACCGTCCCTGCGCTTGCAACGCGCGGGCCAGGACCAGCCAGGTCTCGGGGGCGTCGCCGCCTATGGCCATGGCTTCGCGACAGACACGTTCCGCCTCCACCGCCCGTCCCAGGTCGCCCAAGGTCGAGGCCAGATTGTGCCGCGCGGGTACGCTCTGGGGACGCACGGCGACCAGCCGGCGCGAGGTTTCAATACTGTCTTCCAGCCGCCCGGCACGCTTCAACAGGTCTGCCTGGACCGACAGCGCCTGCCAGGGCGCGTCCTCCTGGGCGGCCAGCGGGATCAACAGCGCCAACGCTTCGTCCAGCCGCCCTGCGGCGGCCAGAGCCTTGGCCTGCTCGACCTGGACGCCGACCGTCACCGGACCCTCTTCACACCCAGGAAGGGATCGTCCTCGGCCTCGTCCTCGGTGAAGCCGAAGTGGGCGAAGCCGGCCTTCATTTCGGGGCTGAGAGGAGCCGTGACCTTCAGGACGCCGCCGCGCGGGTGGTCCAGTTCGATGCTGCGGGCGTGCAGTTGCAGCTTCAGCGGTCCCGACAGTTCGCGCGATTTCTCGTCGCCGTATTTCGGATCGCCCAGGATCGGATGGCCGATCCCGGCCATATGGGCGCGCAGCTGGTGCGTCCGGCCGGTGAAGGGCCGCAACGCCATCCAGGCCGCCCGGTGCGAGGCGCGGCTGATGGTCGAAAACGCCGTCTCGGCCGGTTCGGCGCGCGGGTCCTTGCGTTCGGCCGGGCGCATCATTTCGAAGTCGTTGATGCCGGTCTTCTTCAGCGGCATGTCGATCTGGCCTGAATAGGGTTTCGGATTGCCGATCACGATGGCCCAATAGGTCTTCTTGGCCTGACGCCGCGCAAAGGCGCCCGCCAGCCGCTTGGCCGCCTCCGGCCCCTTGCCCAGCAGCAGCACGCCGGATGTGTCGCGGTCCAGCCGGTGGACCAGACGAGGCCGCTCCAGCCCCTCGCCCCAGGCCGACAGCAGACGGTCGACGTGGCGGCTGGTCTTGGTGCCGCCCTGCACCGCCAGTCCGTGCGGCTTGTTCAGGGCGATGACCATGTCGTCCTCGTACAGGACCAGCGACTTGGCGAAGGCGATGTCCTTTTCGGTCAGGGTGTGGGCGTCCCCGGCCTGACGCGAGGTGTCGTCGGGGATCGGCGGCACGCGCACGGCGGCCCCGGCGGTCAGGCGGCCTTCGGGCTTGATGCGGGCGCCGTCCACGCGGATCTGGCCGCTGCGAGCCATCTTCTGCACCTGGATGTTCGACAGGTGCGGCCAGCGCCGACGGAACCAGCGGTCCAGGCGGATGCCGTCCTCGTCCTCGGCGACATAGATCGTCAGGACTTCGCGCTTGGGGGCGTCGGCTGCGGGCGGCTGGTCGGTCAAACGGAAACTCCAAAGGCCCGGCGGGCGATCATCAGGCCGACGAACAGCGCGCCGATGGCCAGAACCACGGAACCGACGACATAACAGGCCGCCAGCCCCAACTGACGGCGCTCGATCATCTGCGCCGCCTCAAGCGAATAGGAAGAAAAGGTCGTGAACCCGCCCAGCACTCCGACGGCGGCGAACAGCCTGACCGCCTCCTGCTGCGCCCCGCCGCGAAACGCCAGCCAGCCGACCAGAAGGCCCATCAGCAGGCCGCCTATGACATTTGCCGCAAAGGTGCCGACCGGCCATCCGGCGTTCGGCGCCCACCGACCGGCCGCGACGCCCAGCCCATAGCGCGCCACCGAACCGATGGCGCCGCCGATCGCGACGAGAAGAAAACGTGTCATCGTGCGGCTTTCTATACGCGGACCGCGACGAAAGCGATGGTCAGCGCGGGATGGAGGCCTGGACCGACCGCGCGTCATAGGCGTTGGGGCGGTCAGGCTTGGCGCCCCGTCCCATCACGATCTCCAGGGTGGTGGAGGTCGGCTCCGGCCCGCTGAAGTTCAACCCCAGTCCGACCCCGACGCCGGACGCCGAATAGCCGCCGTAACGACTGCTGCCGCCGCCGATCGACACGCTGGGTCGCACCCCGCCACCGCCATTCAGGCGACCATCGGTCCAGCTTTGCGTCACCTCGAACCAGTCATAGCCCTGTTCTGTCGTCAGGTCGGCGGCGCGGACCAGGGCCCAGTCAGCGACGCGGCCGGCGGGTCCAACCCCATTGTAGGTCACGCGGTAGCGGTTGGATTCGATCCGCTGTTCGGCATAGCCCTGCCCGCCCGGTCCGCGCTGGGCGCCATAGGGGGCCAGGCTGGCGCAGGCGGTCAGGGCCAGGGCGGACAGGCCGGTCAGGACGAGGGCGAAACGCTTCATCATGGGGTTCCTTTCAACGACATAGCGCCGAATTCCGCGCGGCGTTCCCTCACAGCCCCAGCAGCAGAGCGCCCAGAGCCAGCGCCGCCGGAACCGCCTGGATCAAAAGAATCTTGCGACTGACGGTCGCCGCTCCATAAAGGCCCGCCGCCACCACGCAGATCAGGAAGAAGATCTTGATCTGAAACCCTACATCGCCCAGCCACAGACCCCAGACCAGGCCGGCGACCAGAAACCCGTTGTAGAGCCCCTGATTGGCGGCCAGCACCTTGGTCAGTTCCGCCTTTTCCACGCTCATGCCGAAGGCCTTGCGGCCGCGCGGCGTGGTCCACAACGCCATTTCCAGCACCACGATATAGGCGTGGATCAGGGCCACGAGAGCGATCAGAACGGTTGCGACCATCAGGGCGTCTCCACGACTGGAACGCCCAATCGACCACGGCGCGTCCAGGCCCGCAAGGCTACAGTCCCAGGGCCGACCGCAGGGTGGCGAAGTCCTCGGGCGGCGGCGCCTCGACCGTTGTCGTGCCGCCTTCGGGATGCGGAAAGCTAAGCCTGGCGGCATGCAGCATCAGACGCGGCGCCGGTCCGGCCTCGGTGGTCAGGGCGCCGCCGTAACGCGCATCTCCGACCAGCGGCCGCCCCAGGTGCGCCATATGGACCCGCAGCTGATGCATCCGCCCCGTCAGGGGCTCCAGCTCCACCACCGCACCCTGATCATTGGCGGCCAGGGTGCGGTAACGGCTTTGCGAACCTTGAGCGCCTGGCGCGTCGAAGGCGACCACTCGCATGTAGGACTCTCGACCGATCTCCTCGCGCCGCAGGGGGGCGTCGATACTGCCCGACCTCGGCTCCGGCGCGGCCGACAACAGGGCCAGATAGTGTTTCCTGAACCGCCGCATCTGCAGCGCCTTGCCGAGGAAGCCCGCCGCCGGCTTGGTCTTGGCCGCCAGAATTACGCCCGAGGTGTCGCGGTCCAGCCGATGCACCAGCTCCGGCCGCTTGCCGTTCGACCGCGCGAACGCCCACAGCAGATCGTCCAGCGTATGCGCCTTGATCCGCCCGCCCTGGCTGGACAGGCCCGCTGGCTTGGAGAAGGCGATGATGTGCGCATCTTCGTGGATCACCCACGACCGGACGGCGGCGATTTCGTCGGATGAAAGATCGACAGGACTACGGGTCACGGCGCGTCCATACGCGACGGCGCGCCCTGCGTCAGCCCATCAGCGCAGCACGCCGCGTTTGCGCATATTGAACGCATACACAAACAGCAGAACCGCAATCAGCAGGATGACGATCGGCATCCAGCTCATGGCCGCCATTTGGGGCGGCGCCGACGGCGGAGGGTCAATCAGCTTGCCATAGATCAGACTGACCAGCGCACCAAGCAGCGACAAGCCAAAAGCGTGGACAGCCCAGCGGCGGCGCAACAACAGGAGAACCGACCCGATCACCGCTCCCCAGACGCCCAGGATCCAGGGGACGTACATCCAGTTCGGCATGGCCTCGTAGTAGGCGACCATGGCGTCGTCGAAGCCCGACGCCCTCATATAGGCCTCGCCCCGCGTCGTCGTCTGGACGAAGTCGAACGCGCCGAATCCATTCCACAACAACGACAACACGCCCACCAGCCAAAGATGCCAGGGCGTTTTTACAGTCTCGATCATCGTCCCCTCCCAAGGATGTCGGACCGGAAAACTAGCCACGTTCTCGACCGGCAACAATGAACGGCGTTCAGTCAGTCGCCGGACCCGTCCACCGCCATCCGCGCCCGCATCGCGGCCCAGCGTTCCAGCCGCGCCTTGACCTTCTCCTCGTGCCCCTCGCCCTTGGGCTGATAAAAGGTGCGGCGCTCCATCTCGTCGGGGAAGAAGTTCGCGCCCGAGAACCCTTCGGGCGTCGAGGGATCGTATTGATAACCCTTGCCGTAGCCCAGCGACTTCATCAGCTTGGTCGGGGCGTTGCGGATATGGGCGGGCGGCATCAGCGATCCGGTCTCATAGGCCGCCTTCTTGGCCGCCTTGAACGCCTCATAGACCCCGACCGACTTGGGCGCGGTGGCCAGATGCACCACCGCCTGGGCCAGGGCCAGTTCGCCCTCGGGGCTGCCCAGGAAGTCGTAGGTGTCCTTGGCCGCATTGGCGATCAGGATCGACAGCGGGTCCGCCTCGCCGATGTCCTCCACCGCCATCCGCACGATCCGCCGCGCCAGATACAGCGGGTCCTCGCCCCCGTTCAGCATCCGCGCCAGCCAGTACAGCGCCGCGTCCGGGTCCGACCCCCGCACCGATTTATGCAGGGCGGATATGAGGTTATAGTGTTCTTCTCTACTCTTGTCGTAAGCGGGCGCCCGGCGTTGCAACACGCCCGCCAGCCCCTGCACGTCCAGCCGCTCGTCCTCGGGCAGGTCGAACAGCACCTCCGACATGGTCAGCAGATAGCGCCCGTCCCCGTCCGCCAGCGCCAGCATCGCCTGTCGCGCCTCGGCCGTCAGCGGCAGGGCCCGCTCCATATGCGCCTCGGCCCGGCCCAGCAGCTGATCCAGCGCCGCATCGTCCAGCCGTTTCAGCACATAGACCTGGCTGCGCGACAGCAAGGCCCCGTTCAGTTCGAAACTGGGGTTCTCGGTCGTGGCCCCGACCAGCGTGACCACCCCCGCCTCCACGAACGGCAGGAAGCCGTCCTGCTGGGCGCGGTTGAAGCGATGGATTTCGTCCACGAACAGCAGGGTCGACTGCCCCGCCGCCCGCCGCATCCGCGCCGCCTCGAACGCCTTCTTCAGGTCGGCGACGCCGGAAAAGACCGCGCTGATCGCCTGATATTCATAACCCGCCGCCTGGGCAAGCAGCCGCGCGATGGTGGTCTTGCCCGTCCCCGGCGGCCCCCACAGGATCATCGACCCCAGCCGTCCCGCCTCGATCATCCGCCGGATCGGCCCGCCCGGGCCCAGCAGATGATCCTGCCCCACCACCTCGTCCAGCGTGCGTGGACGCAGGCGGTCGGCCAATGGGGCGTCGGGAGGCAGAATGCCGGAGGCTTCGAACAGATCGCTCATGGGTGCGACCTATGTAGGCGTTCGCACTCGGCTTTTCACGCGCTAGTATCGCACCCCGATACGGAGACCGCCTTCATGACCGACGCCCGCCCCGCCCAAGGCCCGACTTCGGGCGTGACGCCCCATCTGACGATCCCGTCGCGCGGCGCCTCGGCGGCGGTGGACTTCTACATCATCGCCTTCGGGGCCGAGGTTCTGGATCGCCGCCTGGCCGACGACGGCGAGCGCCTGATGCACGCCCATCTGCGGATCAATGGCGCCAGCATCATGCTGAATGACGAGTTTCCCGAATACAGCGGCGTGCAGGACGTGCCCCCCGCCGGCGTGACCCTGCATCTTCAGGTCGCCGACCCCGACGCCTGGTGGACCCGCGCCCTGGTCGTCGGCGGCGCCGAACCGGTCCTGGACATGGCCGACCAGTTCTGGGGAGACCGCTACGGCGTCCTGCGCGACCCCTTCGGCCACACCTGGTCCATCGGTGGGCCGGCGAAGGGCTGAGATCGGATCAGGCGCGTTTGACGCGCGTAACAGCCCAGGTGGCGGGCCAGCCAACACAGATCATTATCGCAAGCAAACCAAACACCCCGCCCCATTCTGCCGGAAAGCGATATCGGGCGCCCCAGAAAATCGACAACATCGCCAAGAAAAGCCAGAATGACTGAGCTTTCGGGACAACCAGCATGGTTTCGCAGCCTGAACAGGCGAATGGCGCGCCCAACCCGAATTGGGTCTTCATAAACGGGACGCGCGCGCCACATTCAGGACATGCAGGTCCCAAGACCTTCGACGGCATGATGATCCCATCCAGCGTCAAATTCTAAGACGTCGCAATCAACGCAGAACAACAAACCCGTCAACTCCAAATCGCATTGAAATGGGGGCTTGCGTTTGTTCTACCGCAACACGCCCCGGATCTGACGGCCGCCGCGGTTGATGACGACCTCCCACGGGCCGCGACCGGAACTGGCGGCCTCGACGTCGCGGGCCGAGGCGATGGCGCGGCCGTTGATGCTGACGATCAGGTCGTTCTGGCGGAAGCCCGCCCGCGCCGCATAGCCGCGCCCCGACAATCCGGTGACGATCACCCCGCTGGCGAACGGATCACCGCCCAGCCGGTCGGCCAGCGCCGGGTTCAGCGCCACCACCTCGGCCCCCGCGAACGGGCCGGAGCCGATGGTCACGCCCCCGTTGGGATCGGCGTCGCCCGGCAGGGGCTGGACCCGCGCCGTCAGGGTCTGGGCCCGCCCGTCGCGCAGGATGGCGACCTGCACCTGATCGTTGGGATTGCGCGAGCCGACGCGGTAGTTCAGCCCGCCCTGGTCGTTGATCTCCTGTCCGTCGACGGCGGTGATGACGTCGCCCTGGCGCACGCCCGCCCGCGCCGCCGGGCCGTTGGCGTAAACCTCCGTGACCACCAGACCCTGCGGCCGGCTCAGGCCCAGGCTGCCGGCGATGTCGCCGGTCACGGTGTCGCCCTTCACGCCCAGCCACGGCCTGACGACCTGTTTGGCGCCGCCCAGGGCCGAATCCACCACCCGCTTCACCATGGCCGCCGGCACAGCGAAACCGACCCCGGCCGAGGAGCCGGATCGCGAGAAGATGGCGGTGTTGATGCCGATCAGGTCGCCGTCCATGTCCACCAGCGCCCCGCCCGAATTGCCGGGATTGATGGCCGCGTCGGTCTGGATGAAGGAGCCTGAGTCGGAAATCCCCGTCTCGGTCCTGTTCAGGGCCGAGATGATGCCGTTCGTCACCGTCTGGCCCACGCCGAACGGATTGCCTATGGCCAGGACCAGATCGCCGACCTGCTGCTGCTCCTGATCGTCGATGGCCAGAACCGGCAGACGGTCGTTGACGTTCTCCAGCCTCAGCACGGCGATGTCGCTGCGCTCGTCGGCCAGGATGACGGTGGCGGGGAACTCGCGCCGGTCGTTCAGCACCACCTTGATCTGCTGGGCGCCGTCGATGACGTGGTTGTTCGTCACCACGATCCCGTCGGAACGCACGATCACGCCCGATCCGACCGATTCAGCCACCCGCGCTTGGGGAATGCCGCCGCCGAAGAACTGGAAGAAGGGATCGGCCTGCACCCGCTGCACGCTACGCGCCGAGATATTGACCACCGCCGGCGCCGCCGAGCGCACCACGGGCGCGAAGCTGGACTTCATGCCCGCCGCGTCCGACGGGGGGCTTCGCGTGGGCTGGGCGAACTCGCCCTCCTGCGCCTTGGAGCTTTGCGGATTGCCGCAGGCCGACAAGGCCAGGGCGGCGGCGAGCACGATCGATCGGGTCTTCATGGTCATCCGAGGAGAACAGGCTTCAAGCCTCGCCATACCGCACCCAGTTTCGGGCCGGATCAAGGCGTGGGCGCGTCATCAACGGCCAGGGTTTCGGCGCGTTCCGCCCGCCGGGCCGTGATCCAGCCGATGACGCCCGCCAACAACAGCACCAGGGCCGAGATGTAGAAGCTGAGACCCGGTGAATGGACGACCGCATCGATCAGACCCAGGCCCTGCCGATCCAGCCAGCGGGTCAACGGCTCGAATCCGCCGCCCACCGACAACGAATAGACCCAGCCGAAGAACAGGGGCGATGCGACCCCGGCGATGGAGGCCACGCTCATGGTCGCGCCCTGCAGCTGGCCCTGCTCGCTCTCGGACACCTGGCGCGTCATCAGGGACTGCAGCGTCGGCATGGCCAAGCCCCACAGGGCGTTGGGCAGCATGGCCGCCACGAAGGCCCAGCCCGTCGGCGCCCAGCCCATCAGGGCGATCCCGATAGTGCCGCCGACCAGTCCCAGCAGCATGGTCTTGCGGTCGCCCAGCGCCTTCGTGACGGGCCCGACCACCAGTCCCTGCATCCCCATGTCCAGAAGGCCGACCATGGCCAGCAGCATCCCGACCTCGCGCGGGCCCCAGCCATAGCGATACTGGGCGTACAGCACGAAGACCGCCGAAAAGACGTGGTGGGCGAAATGCAGCAGGAAGGTCACGCCCGCCAGGCCCGTCAGTTCGGGATGGCGGCCCAGCAGCACCATGGCCCCGACCGGATTGGCGCGCCGCCAGCTAAACCTCATCCGCTTCTCCACCGCCAGACTCTCGGGCAGGATGATCAAACCATACAGGAAGGCCAGACCCGACATGGCGGCGGCGGCCCAGAACGGCGCGCGCGGCCCGATCTCTCCCAGGAACCCGCCGATCACCGGCCCCAGGACGAACCCGCCCGAGAAGGCCGCTCCGATCAGCCCATAGGCCTTGGCCCGCCCCTCCGGCGGCGTCACATCGGCCATATAGGCGTAGATGGTGGTGAAGCTGGACGAGGTGACGCCGGCCACGATCCGCCCCAGCGCCAGCCACCACAGGTTGGGCGCCAAGGCCATCAGCACATAGTCGATGGCCAGGCCCGCGCAGCTCAGCAGGATGACCGGGCGTCGCCCGTACTGATCCGACAGCGACCCGATGATCGGCGAGGCGACGAACTGCATCCCGGCCCATAGGGCCACGAACACGCCGTTGATGATCCCCGCGCGGGCGTTGGAGCCGACGAAGTCCTCGATCAACTGCGGCAGGACGGGAATGATGATCCCCATCGCCACGATGTCGAGCACGGCCGTCACGAAGATGAAGCCGATGGCCGCCTTCAGCCGCTTTTCCGGAATGATCGACATGGCCGCCCTGACGCAAAGGAAACCGCGCCTTCTAGCGACGGAACGCTCCGCCGGACAGGCCCAGCGTCAGATCAGGCCGGCCAGGGGCGAGGACGGGTCGGCGTACATCCGTTTCGGCATGCGTCCGGCCAGATAGGCGTCGCGGCCGGCGATGACGGCGTGTTTCATGGCGCGAGCCATGCGGATGGGGTCTTTCGCCCCGGCGATGGCGGTGTTCATCAGGACGGCGTCGCAGCCCAGCTCCATCGCCAGGGTCGCATCCGACGCCGTGCCGACGCCGGCGTCCACCAGAACCGGCACCTTGGCCTGTTCCACGATCAGGCGGACGTTGATGGGGTTCTGAAGGCCTAGGCCCGAGCCGATGGGGGCGGCGGCGGGCATGATGGCGGCGGCGCCGGCGTCCTCCAGCCGCTTGGCCATGACCACGTCGTCGGTGCAATAGACCATGACGTCGAAGCCGTCCTTGATCAGCAGGTCCAGCGCCCGCAGCGTCTCGATCATGTCGGGATAGAGGTGGGCGGTGTTGGACAGCACCTCCAGCTTGACCAGGTTCCAGCCCCCCGCCTCGCGCGCCAGGCGCAGGGTTCGCACCGCGTCCTCCCCGGTGAAACAGCCAGCGGTGTTGGGCAGGAAGGTGAAGCGATCCGGTTTCACATAGTCCACCAGCATCGGCTGGCTCGGGTCAGACAGGTTCACGCGACGCACGGCCACGGTCACGATCTCGGCCCCCGCAGCCTCGGCGGCGGCGGCGTTCTGGGCGTAGTCGGCGTATTTGCCGGTGCCCACGATCAGGCGCGAGGTGAAGGTGCGGCCGGCGACGGACCAGGTTTCGGAGGCTGTATCGGTCATGGACCTGACCTAAACACCCCGGCGCGTCAGGGAAAGGCGTCGTTGCGGGATTTGATCGCGTTCAACCGCCTCCGACGAACTGCACCAGTTCGATGCGGTCGCCTTCCGCCACAGGTGTCGCGCCATGCAGCGACTTGGGCACGATTTCCAGATTGCGCTCCACCGCCACCTTGCGAGGATCGAGCGACACCTCCTCGACCAAGGCCAGGATGGTCTGCGCCTGGACTTGGCGCGGTTCGCCGTTCAACTGGATCTGAGGCATGAAAGAGCTCCCGGACGCGTGCGCCGCCGGGACATAGAGGCTGCGACGCCTGCGCGCCAGCCGTCAGCCGTCAGCCGATCTCCAGCACGAAGGCGCCGACCGCGACCGCCAGGGCGGCGCAGGCGGCCATCGCCACGCGAAGAAACATTTTGCCGTTCTGGAGCATTGCGCCCTCCTTGGCCCCGTCCCCGCGAGGGACGGATGCGGCGCGCATTGCGAAATCCGGGCCAACCGCCTTGGCCGACCATGCCCTTGGGGAAACTTCACTCACCTGGACCGTTTGACCCGCGCCGCGCGTCGGCTAAAAGGCCCCTCTTGTGCTGCAAACGCCGCCGATTCCGGAGCCCATGGCCGAAACGCCTGTCATCCACGTGCTGAACGGCCCCAATCTGAACCTGCTCGGGGTTCGGGAGCCGGACATCTATGGCCGCGACACCCTGGCGGACATCGAGCAGCGGTGCGTCAAGGCGGCCGGCGGGGCCGAGATCGTGTTCCGCCAGACCAACCACGAGGGCATGCTGATCGACTGGATCCAGGAGGCGCGTGAAAGCGCGGACGCCCTGATCCTGAATCCCGCCGCCTATGGGCATACGTCGGTGGCGCTGCACGATGCGCTGAAGACGCTGTCGATCCCGGTGATCGAGCTGCATCTGTCCAACCCGGCGGCGCGCGAGGCGTTTCGCCATCACTCCTATGTGTCGTCCGCGGCGACCGGCGTCATCGCCGGCTTCGGCGCGCACGGCTATGAATTGGCCGTCCAGGCGGCCCTCAACCTGATCCGGGAACGGCCCTGAAGGCCGCCCGTTCGCTTACACACACGAAAGACAAGGCGCATTCCAATGGCCGATGACAAGAAACACGCCGAGATCGACGCCGCCCTGGTCCGCCAGCTGGCCGAAATCCTGAACGAGACCGATCTGACCGAAGTCGAGGTCGAGCGCGGCGAACTGCGAATCCGCGTCGCCCGCGAAGTCACCGTCAACGCCGCCCCGGTGCAGTACGCCGCCGCTCCCGCTCCCGCTCCGATCGCCGCGCCCGCTGCCGCCGCCGCCCCGGTTTCGATGCCGTCCGATCCCGCCACCATCGTCGCCCGCGCCGGCGAAGAGGTGAAGTCGCCGATGGTCGGCACCGCCTATCTGCAGCCCTCGCCGGAAGCCGCGCCGTTCGTCCAGCCGGGCGACAAGGTCAAGAAGGGCCAGACCCTGCTGATCGTCGAGGCGATGAAGACCATGAACCCGATCCAGGCGCCGCGCGACGGCGTGGTGGCGGACATTCTGGTCGGCGACGGCCAGCCGATCGAATTCGGCGAACCGCTCGTCCTGCTGGAAGCCTAAGGCGCCGCGATGTTCACCAAGGTCCTGATCGCCAACCGGGGCGAGATCGCACTGCGCATCCACCGCGCGTGCAAGGAGATGGGCATCTCCACCGTCGCCGTCCATTCGGAGGCCGACCGCGGCGCCATGTGGGTGCGGCTGGCGGACGAGAGCGTCTGCATCGGCCCCGCCTCGGCGGCCAAGTCGTATCTGAACATCCCCTCGATCATCGCGGCGGCCGAGATCACCGGCGCCCAGGCGATCCACCCCGGCTACGGCTTCCTGTCCGAGAACGCGCGCTTCGCCGAGATCGTCGAAGCCCACGGCATGACCTTCATCGGCCCCAAGCCCGAGCATATCCGGGTCATGGGCGACAAGATCAGCGCCAAACAGACGGTCAAGGATGCGGGCATCCCCGTCGTTCCAGGCTCGGACGGCGAGGTCGAGACGGTCGAGGCCGCCATCGAGGCGTCCAGGTCCATCGGCTTCCCCCTGATCGTCAAGGCGGCGGCGGGCGGCGGCGGGCGCGGCATGAAGGTGGCGATGACGCCTGACGACCTGGTCGAAGCGGTCCAGACCGCCCAGTCCGAGGCCAAGGCCGCCTTCGGCAACGGCGCCGTCTATATGGAGCGCTATCTCCAGAAGCCGCGCCACATCGAGATTCAGGTCATCGCCGACAGCCACGGCAATGTCGTCCACCTGGGCGAACGCGACTGTTCGCTGCAACGCCGTCACCAGAAGGTGCTGGAGGAAGCCCCCTCGCCCGCCCTGTCGGCCGAGGGTCGCAAGAAGATCGGCGAGACGGTCAACAAGGCCATCGCCGCCATCGGCTATCTGGGCGTCGGCACCATCGAGTTCCTGTGGGAGGACGGCGAGTTCTTCTTCATCGAGATGAACACCCGCCTGCAGGTCGAACACCCCGTCACCGAAGCCATCACCGGCGTCGACCTGGTGCGCGAACAGGTGCGGATCGCCGCGGGCCTGCCGCTGTCCTTCACCCAGGATGACATCCATTTCGACGGCCATGCCATCGAGGTGCGTGTGAACGCCGAAAACCCCGAGACCTTCACCCCGTCGCCGGGCAAGATCACCGACTTCCACGCGCCGGGCGGCCTGGGCGTGCGTCTGGATAGCGCCATCTACGCCGGCTATTCGATCCCGCCCTATTACGACAGCCTGATCGGCAAGCTGATCGTCCACGGCCGCGACCGCGAAGAGGCCATCGCGCGCCTGAAGCGGTCGCTGAACGAGATGGTCATCGGCGGCGTCGACACCACCATCCCCCTGTTCCAGAAGCTGTTGGCCGAGCCGGACATCCTGTCGGGCGACTACGACATCCACTGGCTGGAGAAGTGGGCGGCCCGTCAGAAGGGCGAAAGCTGACCGACCCCGATTTCAGCGCCAGCGGGCCTTTCGGCGGTTTCGGCCCCGAGGACCTGCTGGCCTGTTACGCCCGGGGCGTGTTTCCGATGGCCGAGACGCGCGACGATCCGCGCGTCTTCATCGTCGAGCCGGACCAGCGGGGCGTCATACCGCTGGACGCCTTCCACATCCCCAGCCGCCTGCGCCGGACCGTGCGGGCCGAACCCTTCGACATCCGCATCGACACGGCGTTCGAGGCGGTCTTGGACGGCTGCGCCGCGGCTCAAGGGAAGGATCGCCAGGACACCTGGATCAACGGCCCGATCCGGCGACTGTACTCGGCCCTGTTCGCCATGGGCCATGTCCATTCCATCGAATGCTGGCGGGACGAGCGGCTGGTCGGGGGGCTGTACGGCGTGTCCCTGGGCGGCGCCTTCTTCGGCGAGAGCATGTTCAGCCGCGAACGCGACGCCTCCAAGGTCGCGCTGGTCCATCTGGTCGCGCGCCTCAGAACCGGCGGCTGGACCCTCCTGGACGCCCAGTTCCTGACCGAACATCTCAGCCAGTTCGGCGCCCTGGAAACGCCTCAGGCGGCCTATCTCCGCCGCTTGAAGCCCGCCCTGACGGTCAGGCCCGACCTCTCCGCCCTTACCGCCTCCCTGACCGGCGTCGAAGCCGTCGCACGGGCCCTGGCCGCCCCCTGACGACCTGTCCGGACACGATCGAAGGCCTGTCCGGACAGGGTTTCGCTGGCGTGCCGCCAGCCGGGGATCGCATCAGGGGGCATGACCCAAGCCAAAGTCCAAGCCTCGCCCCACCCGTCCCTGTGGCGTGAAATCCAGGAGGTCGCCGCCACCCTGGCTATCGCCCTGATCGTGGCCGTCCTGCTGAGGATCGTCCTGTTCCAGCCCTTCACCATCCCCTCCTCCTCGATGGAACCGGGCCTGGTCACTGGCGACTACATCGTGGTGTCGCAGTTTTCCTATGGCTGGAGTGCGGCCTCCCTTCCACTGAACTCTCATATGTCGAAAGGCCGGCTGTTCGGCCACGGCCCGGCGCGCGGCGACGTCGTGGTGTTTCGCCGCCCGCACGATCCAGGGCAGGTTTGGATCAAACGCGTCATCGGCCTGCCGGGCGATGCGGTTCAGGTCCGCCAGGGCGTGGTCCATGTCAACGGACGGCCCATCCCCCGCACGCCCCTGCGCCTGACCTATGACAAGGACGCGCCTCAACGGCGGGTGCTGGAGGCGCGCGAAACCCTGTCCGACGGCCGCACCTACCTCACCTATGACGCCGGGTCCGGCCTGCCCGGAGACGACACTCCCGTCTATCGTGTTCCGCAGGGCCAATATTTCATGATGGGCGACAACCGCGACAATTCGCTGGACAGCCGCTGGCCGGCGGACCTGGGCGTCGGCTTTCTGCCGGCCGGGAACATCGTGGGCCGCGCCGAATGGGTTCTGGCCTCGTGGAACCCCGGCGCCAGCCTGTTCAAGCCCTGGACCTGGCTGAACCTGCGGCCCGACCGCTTCCTGGTCCGTATCCGCTAACGCGCCAGATATTCGTCGCGGCTCAGAACGCCGTCGTGATTGCGGTCCAGCCGCTCGAACCGTTCGGCGCCCGGCCCGTTCGACTGGGCCAGCGACGGGGCCGCCACCGCTCCCAGCGCCAGTCCGGCCACGGCGGCGACGACAAGGGCCCGCCAGCCGCTGAGGGTCTTCGCCCGAGGGCGAGCGCCGCCGGCCAGCTCGGCCTCGATGAATTGACGGATGGCGTCGCTGGCCGTGCGCCCTTCGGCGCGACATCGGTCCATGAAGGCGGTCTTGACCGGATGCGACAGTCGGATCTCGACCGTTTCGCTCTTCTTCGGCGCTCTTTGACGGCTCATCGCGGCGTCCTTTCGGCGCGGCGGTCAGTTCTTACAACCGACCACCCAGGCGTCGTAGTTGGGATTCTGCAGGCCGCTGACGGCCGGGGAAGAGGCGAACATCCATCCGCGGAAGATCTGGCGCGGATCGGCCGGGCCGTTCACCCGCGACGACTGCAGGGTGACGTCCACATAGGCGATGGAGTCTTCCGTCAACTCGTCGGGCGTCGACACCTCGCAAGCCCGCACGGCGAAGATCAGATTGCGGTTGAAGCGCACCGGCCGCCCGCCCACCTCGACCTCGAACTTCATCGTCTCGGCGGTCGTCTTGTCGATGGCCTGGATGATCGCGAACTTGCGGCGTTGGCGACGGGCGGGCGTCGCCGGCTGGTCGATGGCCTTTTCGACCACGGGGGTCTCCGCCTTGACCTCCGCGGCGGCCTTTTCCTCGACCGCCTCGTCCTCGGCGATCACCACGGTGGCCGGCGGCGTCACGGCGACAGGGCTCTTGGGCGCAGGCGCGCCGGCAGGCGGCGATTCCGTCGGCACATTGGCGCCGGACGCCTTCTTGGTGCGCAGGATGTCGCCGATGGGATCCGGACTGGACTGGACCGGACGGGCGTCTCGCGGGGCGTCCTGCAACACGCTGGCGGTCACGGCCCCGGCGCTGAGCACGCCCAGCGCCGCCGCCACGCCCGTCAGCAGGCGCGCGCGCCTCACTCGGGCGTCCAGGCCTGATAGTCGCCGGTCGCGGCGGGGCGTTTGGCCTCGGCGGCCAGAGAACCCTGCGGCCGCCACGCCATCGGCGTGCCGGTGAAGTTCGGCAGATGGTCCTTTTCCCATGCGCGGCGCGGCAACGGCGCCTCGGTCGGCGGCAGGTCGAAGGTGTAGCGCAGCCAGCCGTGCCAATCCGGCGGCACCTTGGAGGCGTCGGCGTAACCCTCGTAGATCACCCAGCGGCGGCGGCGACCGTCGTAGCTCGTGTTGTCCCGGGCCTCGTAATATTTGTTGCCGATCTCGTCGGTCCCGACGTAGCGGCCACGCTTGGCGATCGTGAAGAGGGTGCCGATCGTGGCCCCGTTCCACCAAGCGAAAATCTTGTTCAGCACGTCTTCACCCACACGAAATCCGCCGCGAGGGGAGGCTCGTCGGCTGCGCGCGATCATAGAAACCCGCATCGTCTTCGTCCAGCGCGGAGGCGCGCGCGCGTAAATCGATATCTTGTGGGAAACCCTGCGCCAGCCCACCATATCTATTGGATCGCTCGCATCCTGGCCCTAGGTTGGTCCCGAACCTTCGGGAGACGCCGCCCATGCGCTTTCAATCCGGCTTCGCCGCCCTTGCGGATCGAGTCGCGATGGAGACGCGCGCTGTCGAACGCGCGGGGACGGTTCAGGAAATCCTGGCGCCCGCCGGCTGGTCCGACGCCCAGGCTGAGTCGTGGCTGGACTGGCTGGAAGCCAAGGGCGTGGATGGCGAACCGACCGGCGACTGGCTGACCGGCGCGCCCGACGCTTGGTGCGCGGCCCTGGCGGCGCGCGGCCTGACCCTGGGCGTCTTTCCCGACCGGACGCAGGCGGACCTGTTCCGCGACGAATTGGTCGCCACGCTCAAACTCGGACTGGCGACGCCGGCGACGCCCGCCAGCGCGCCCCTCGACATCATCGACCTATCCGACCCGGCCGCGTCCGCCCGTCTTCAAGCCCGGCATGGCGAACAGATCGCGGCGCGTCTGAGCGCCCAGGCGGGCCAGGCCCTGGCCGAGGCCCTGTCGGCGGTCGCCGATGCGGTGGATCGGTGCGAGGGGCCGCGCGGCGACTGCGGCGACCCGGCGCGCAACCCGGCCCTGGCGCGCGTGGCGGCGACCGCCCGGCGCTGCGGCGCCTCGGACGCCGACATCCTGCGCGCCATCGACGGCGAGCGGCCCATATTGGCGCCCCAACCCCGGGTCGACATCCCGCCCCTGGTCGCCCTGGCCGACCGCACCCAGATCGCGGCAGGCGCGCCCGAAACCCTGACAGCGGCCAAGGCGGCGCTGGACGGCGGCCTGATCGTGGCGTTCAGCCCGCGCGACGCCGAGGCGGCCGCCGCCCCTTCGCCGGCCCGCGTCGTTCTGAATCTGGCCGCCGCCCTGGCGCTGGGCGCAGACGCCCTGCCCGCCCTGGCCCGGCTGTGGACCGTCGCTCTGGACCTGACTTCGGACCAGGCCGCCCCCATCGCCCTGGGGCTGGAGGGGATGATGCAGGCCGTCGTCCCGGCCGGCGGGGACCTGACCGCGCGCGCGGAAGCCCTGGCCGCCATCGTCGCGGCCTCGGCGGCCCAGGCGTCCGTCGAACTGGCGGGCCTGCGTGGCCCCTGCCCCGACTGGGACGACCTCAAGGGCGCGGAGGCCGACACGGCGCGGTCGCGTCAGGCGCGGTTAAAAGCCAATCCGGACCCGCTGTCCACCGTCGCCGCCAACCGGCTGCCCAAACCCGGCGCTCCCCGCCGTCATGCCACCATCGGCCTGTTCGTGGACGACGCCGAGGCGCGACTGCGTCTGGGTCTGGGCGAACCTGCGGCCATCGATGTTTTCCAGACGGCTGACGGCGCCATCGGTCGCCGCCTGAACCCGGCCTTGGCCGCGGCCCTGAAATCGACCGGCGGCAACGTTCAGGCGGCCGAACGCCATCTGTTCGGACGCCGCACCCTGGTCGAAGCGCCGGGTCTGGACCACGCCGCCCTTCGCGCCCTGGGCTTCACCGACATCGAACTGGCCGCCGTCGAAGCCGCCCTGGCCGATGCCGACAGCTTCGACGCCGTCTTCACCGCCCCGGTTCTGGACCCCGGCTTCATCCGCGACGTCCTTGGCGTCGAGGATGGCGACGGCCCGCTGCTGACCCTGCTGGGCGTCCCTGAGGACGCCGAGACCGAAGCCGCGCGCTGGGTCTTCGGCGCCGGCGACCTGTCGGACTGGGCGGACGCGCCCCCGGCCGTAGCCGCGCTTCTGGCCCATCCGGCGCAGACGGCGGCCAGCCTGCGCGCCGCCGTCGAACCGTTCAGCGACGCCCCGGACCTGGCGGTTCAGATCATGGACTGGCGCGCGGGGCCGACCCAGGCGGCGCGTCTGCTCAGCCAGGCGGCCCTGGACGGACGTCGCGCCATCCGTCTGGCGCGCGCCGCGCCGCCGGCGACGCCGCTTCTGGACTTGCCGTCCGCCGAGGCTCAGCCGCGCGCCGAGGTCGCGCGCCCCGCCCCCATCTCGCGGCCGGAGCGGGTGGTCGAACGCGTCGTGGAACGCCCCCCCGCCCGCCGCAAACTGCCCGATCGCCGCAAGGGCTATATCCAGAAGGCCGCCGTCGGCGGGCACAAGGTCTATATCCACACCGGCGAGTACGAAGACGGCGAACTGGGCGAGATCTTCATCGACATGCACAAGGAAGGCGCCGCCTTCCGAAGCCTGATGAACAACTTCGCCATCGCCATCTCCATCGGCCTGCAATACGGCGTGCCGCTGGATGAATTCGTGGACGCCTTCGTCTTCACCCGGTTCGAGCCGGCGGGCCGCGTCACCGGCAACGACTCCATCCGCTCGGCCACCTCGATCCTGGACTACATCTTCCGCGAGCTGGGCGTCTCCTATCTGGACCGGCACGAACTGGCCAACGCCGCCCCTGACAATGGCGCCGACGGCCTGGACGAAAAGCCGGAAGGCGAGGCCGTGCCCGCCGCCCGCTTCATCTCCAAGGGCTTCGCTCGCGGCTCGGCCCCCGACAATCTGGTCGTCCTGCCCTTCGGCAAGAAGGCCGAGCCCGAGGCCCGCACCGTCGCCGCCACCGAGGCCGTCGCCTGTCCCGCGTGCGGCGATTTCAGCCTTCAGCGGCGGGGCGGAACCTGGGTTTGCGACACCTGCGGCGCCGCACCGGCGATGCAGGGCGGCGATCAGGCTTAAGTTAAGGGATATGGCCTAAGGCTTGCTGGAGACGACCAAACGTCGGAGCCCGGTCCATGAAACACACAATCCGCCTCGGTCTGGCCGCAGCCGCTGTCCTGGCCTTCGCCGCCCCCGCCTTCGCCCAGAACGCGGGCCAGATCGCCAGCGTCCGTCGCGGCGCCTCCTGCAGCGGTTGCAACCTGTTCCAGGGCGATTTCTCGGGCCTGGAGGCGCGCGGCCTGAACCTGTCGCGCTCGCGCCTGCGTCAGGCGGACCTCAGCCTCAGCGTCATGAACCGCACCCGCTTCAACGGCGCCGATCTGCGCGACGTGGAAGGCTACGGCGGCGTCTTCTCGGGCTCCAGCTTCGCCGGCGCCAACCTGACCAACGCCAGTTTCGTCGGCGCCTATCTGGAAGGCGCCAACTTCGCGGGCGCGACCCTTTCTGGAACCAACCTGTCCGGCGCCCAGCTGGCCCGCGCGACCGGCCTGACGCAAAGCCAGCTGAATCAGGCCTGCGGCGACGCCTCCACCGTTCTGCCCGGTTCCCTGCGCATTCGCGCCTGCTGAGGAACACGGGGGTTGCCGCGATTTAACGAAGTTACCTCGATTTAAGTAGGTGTCGCGGGCCTTTCGAGGCATTCAGATCGTGTGAAACAGATCGCTGCACATATCCGCCGTCCCTTCCCCGCCCTGATGGCGTTGGGCCTGGGGTTGGGCTTGACGCTGGGGGTCGCGCCCGCCTTCGCGGGTGTGGAGCTCAGCCTTCAGGACCGCGATGTCGCTCGCTCGGTCTCGCTGGGCGGATCCTGCAATCGCTGTGAACTGTCCGGCCGCAATCTGTCCGGCGCCACCTTCACTGGCGCCAGCTTCGCCAACGCCACCCTGGTCGGCGCCAATCTGCGCGGCGCAGAGATGGTCGGCTCCAACTTCACCGGCAGCGACTTCTCCCGCGCCAATCTGACCGGGGTTCAGATCGTCGGCGCCAACTTCACTTCCACCAACTTCACCGGCGCCTCGATGAGCGGCGTCGAGGCCCAGGGCGCCGTCTTCGTCCGCAGCAATATGAACGGCGCGGACCTGTCGGGCGGCGAGCTGCACGGCGCCAACTTCAACGGGGCGGTTCTGACCCGCACCAATCTGTCAGGCGGCGAACTGTTCGGGGCGACCCTGGCCAATGTGCGCGCCAGCGGCGCCAACTTCGCCGGTTCGGAGATGAACGCGGCCAATCTGTCGAATGGCGACTTCACCGGCGCCATCTTCGTCGGCGCCAGCCTGGACGGCGCGCGGCTGAGCGGGGGAAACTTCGCCCGCGCAGACTTCATGGAGGCCTCCCTGCGTCGCACGGACATTCGCGGGGCGGACCTGTCGGGCGCCCGCAACCTGACCCAGGACCAGATTCAGCAGGCCTGCGGCGACGGCTCGACCCGCCTGCCCGGCCGCCTGACCGCCCAGGCCTGCCGCAGCACTCGCATCATCCGGGTCTCGCCGACGCCGCCGGTTCCGCCTGTGCCGCCCAACGTGCGGAACTTCGTCATCACGTCCAATCGCTGATACGAAAAAGGGGACGCTGCGGCGTCCCCTTCCTCGTTTTCGGCCCTGCGGACGCCGATCAGACCTTGATCGGCGGGGCGGTGCGGATGTGCAGTTCCTTCAACTGCCTGTCCTGCACCGGCGACGGAGCGCTCATCAACAGGTCCTCGCCCTGCTGGTTCAGCGGGAAGGCGATCACTTCGCGGATGGCCTGCTGGCCGGCCAGCAGCATGACGATCCGGTCGATGCCGGGGGCCAGGCCGCCGTGCGGCGGCGCGCCATAACGGAAGGCGTTCAGCATGCCGCCGAACTGCTCCTCGACCACCGAGGCGTCATAGCCGGCGATGTCGAAGGCCTTCAGCATGATCTCGGCCTTGTGGTTCCGGATCGCGCCAGAGCACAGCTCATAGCCGTTGCAGACGATGTCGTACTGATAGGCGCGGATGGTCAGGGGATCCTGGGTCTCCAGCGCTTCCAGCCCGCCCTGCGGCATGGAGAAGGGGTTGTGGCTGAAATCGACCTTCTTCTCTTCCTCCGACCATTCGAACATGGGGAAGTCAACTATCCAGCAGAATTTGAACTGGTCCTCGTCGACCAGCTTCAGCTCCGTGCCCACGCGGGTGCGCGCCAGACCGGCGAACTTGGCGAAGGCGGCCGGGTCGCCGGCGACGAAGAAGGCCGCATCGCCCTGCCCCAGGCCCAGCGACGACATCAGGGCCTCGGTCGGCTCCTGACCCAGGTTCTTGGCGATGGGACCGCCCCATGCGCCCTGATCGTCGGACCAGAAGATATAGCCCAGGCCCGGCTGGCCCTCGCCCTGCGCCCAGCTGTTCATGCGGTCGCAGAAGGCGCGGCTGCCGCCGGTCGGCGCCGGAATGGCCCAGACCGCGTTCTTCTCGTCCGCGCCCAGAATCTTGGCGAACAGGCCGAAGCCGCCGTCGCGGAAGTGGTCGGACACGTCCTGCATCTTGATCGGGTTGCGCAGGTCCGGCTTGTCCGAACCATACCAGGCCATCGACTGGGCGTAGGTCAGGCGTTCGAAACCCTTGTGCTCAAACGTCTCGCCGAAGTCGTTGGTGAAGGTGTGGACGCCGTCGATGGCCGAGACGGGTTTGCCCTCGCCGAACTCCTCGAACACGCCGTGCATGACGGGCTCGATGGCGGCGAAGACGTCCTCCTGGGTGACGAAGCTCATCTCGACATCGAGCTGATAGAATTCCAGCGAACGGTCGGCGCGCAGGTCTTCGTCACGGAAGCAGGGCGCGATCTGGAAATAGCGGTCGAAGCCCGACACCATCAGCAGCTGCTTGAACTGCTGCGGCGCCTGAGGCAGGGCGTAGAATTTCTCGGGATGCAGGCGGCTGGGCACCAGGAAGTCGCGCGCGCCCTCGGGCGAGGACGCCGTCAGGATCGGCGTCTGGTATTCCAGAAAGCCCTGCTGGACCATGCGGTTGCGGATCGACTGGATCACGCGCGACCGCAGCACGATGTTCTTGTGCAGGGTCTCGCGGCGCAGATCCAGGAAGCGGTTCTTCAGGCGGATTTCCTCGGGATACTCCGGCTCTCCGAACACCGGCAGCGGCAGTTCGGCGGCCTCCGACAGAACCTCGACGCCCTGGACCCGCACCTCGATCTCGCCGGTCGGCAGGTTGGGGTTCACCACCGAGGCGTCGCGCGCCACCACCTCGCCGTCCACCTTGATCACGCTCTCGGCGCGCAGGCGTTCGACGGCGGCGAAGCCGGGCGTCTCGGGGTGCAGCACCAGCTGCGTCAGGCCGTAGTGGTCGCGCAGGTCGATGAACAGCAGTCCGCCGTGGTCGCGCTTGCGGTGGACCCAGCCCGACAGCCGGACGTTCGCGCCCGCGTCCGTCGAACGGAGGGCGCCGCAGGTATGGGTGCGATAGGCGTGCATGAGAATCGTCTGGACTGAGCCGCGCGCGCGGCGAAAATCGGAAGCGGCGTAGGGCGCATCATCCCCTTCGAAAGTCAAGGTTTCCGCCGTTGCAAAGCCTGCCTCGGCGCGCGATAGCCAAGGCTCCTTCGCTGAAAAGGCCGCGCCCATGTTCGTCGTCACCATCACCTACACCCAGCCGATCGAGGCGATCGAGGCCCGAACGGTCGAGCATCGGGCCTGGGTGGATCAGCAGGTGGCCGACGGCCTCATCCTCGCCGCCGGGCCGATGGTCCCGCGCACGGGCGGCATACTGATCGTCCGCAGCGGGGTGGCGAAGGCGGAACTGGAAGCGCTGCTAAAGGCAGACCCGTTCCAGGTTCACGGCCTGGCCGACTATGTCGTAACCGAGTTCAACGCCGGCAAGCGTAACGCCGCTCTGGAACCCTTCGTCTGATTTCATCCACAGGGCGCGCCTTCGCTCCCCGGAACCAACAGCGCGCGACCGACGCGGTCGACCTCGCCGTCTGCTAGACAGGCCCCATGTCCGCGCCCGAGGTCAGGATCAGGGAGCAGCTCCGACTGCCGTTGGAACGTCCCGTCGCGGACGCCGCCTTCGTCGTGTCCGACAGCAACGCCGAGGCCGTGCGCACCCTGGCCGCCTGGCCCGACGGGGCGGGATCGGTCATGGCGCTCCATGGCCCCGCCGGCGCGGGCAAGAGCCGTTTAGCCGCTCTCTGGGCCGAACGGGTCGGCGCCCTGCCCCTTCAGGGCGCCGAGGCCGCACTGATCGATCCGCTGGAGCTGGAGGGCCGCCCCGTCCTGCTGGACTGCGCCGACGAGGCGGACGACGAGACCCTGTTCCACCTGATCAACCTGGCCCATGCGGGCGGCGCCCTGCTGCTAGCGGCGCGCGCCGCGCCGCGCGATTGGTCCGTGGCCTTGCCCGATCTGCGTTCGCGGCTGAACGCCGTGCGCGCCGTGGCGCTTGAAGCGCCGGACGATGCTGTCCTGTCGGCGATCCTGCGCGCCCGTTTCGCCGAACGCAGCATCACGCCTTCCGACGACCTAATCGACTATCTGGTCCGCCGCCTGGACCGGTCGGCCCAGGCGGCGGCCGTCGTGGTCGCGCGGCTGGACGCGCTGCACCGCCCCGTCACCCGGGTCCTGGCCCGCGAGGTGCTGGAGGCGATGGCGGACCCCGTCGATCCGGGCGCAATTTCGGCGAAAATTTGAACGCAACGCTTCGTTCGGTCGTTGGATCGCCAGGAGCGGCTGATCGCTCCGAATAGGGAAACGTCCAATGCGCGCTCAACTCGCCATGATTTCCGCCGTCGCCATGCTGGCGGCCTGTTCGAACGCCGACAACAAGACCGCCGCCGAAAAGGACGGTGCGGCCGCCCCTGCTCCAGCGGCTGAAAACGCGTCCATGCCTGCGCCCAAGCCGGGCCTGTGGCAACAGACCGTCTCCGGCGGCATGATGCCGGCCCCCACCACGGTCAAGATGTGCGTAGGCCCGACCGTCGCCGGCGAAAACCCCTTCAGCGCGCCGCAACAAGGCGTCACCTGCAGCGAGAACAGCGTGAAGTCCGCCCCAGGCGGGGCCGAATTCCATTCGGTCTGCGCCAGCCAGGGCATGACCGTCACCTCGGACGGCAAGGTCTCGGGCAATATGGACAGCGCCTACAAGGTCGACATCACGACCAAGACCACCGGCGCCAACGTCCCGCCGCAGATGGCCGAAATGAAGATGACCGTCGACGCGACGCGCCTGGGCGACTGCCCCGCCGGCGCCGCTCCGGGCTCTGTGGTGCAATAAGCAACCGGTCGGGACGGTCGAAAGGCCGTCCCGGCGCTATCGGTTGGGCGACAATCGTCCGTCGCCCCACGAAAATCGAGCCGGCGACTTGCGGCTGTCATGGTCGCGCGCGAGAACCGGTTCATGACCGACGCCGCGATCCATGACACCACCCGAGGCGAGGAAGTTCCCGCCTCGCGCGCCCCGCAACTGGCGCTGGACGAAGACCTGATCACCTCCCCGACCCGCTTCTTCAACCGCGAGACCTCGTGGCTGGCCTTCAACGAGCGGGTGCTGGAAGAGGCGGCCAACCCCAACCACCCCCTGCTGGAGCGGCTGCGCTTCCTGTCCATCTCGGCCAATAATCTGGACGAGTTCTTCATGACCCGCGTCGCCGGCCTGAAGGGCCAGTTGCGCGAACGGGTGCGGGTTCTGTCGGCCGACGGTCTGACGCCGGCCGAACAGCTGGAGCGGATAAACATCGCCGCCGGCGAGTTGATGGCCGAGCAGCAGTTGCGCTGGCGCCAGCTTCAGAAGGAATTGACGACCGCCGGCATCGAGGTCGTGGATCGGCCCAAGATCACCAAGACCGAGCGTGAACGGCTGGAACCCGAGTTCCTGAACCAGTTGTTCGCCGTCTTGACGCCCCTTGCCATCGACCCGGCCCACCCCTTCCCCTTCCTGCCGAACCTGGGCTTCTCCCTGGCGCTGAAACTGAAGAGAAAGGGGGAGGCCAAGACCTTCTACGCCCTGGTGCCGGTGCCGACCCAGGTGCGTCGCTTCTGGGAACTGCCGACCGACGGCCGCTCCACGCCGGGACGCAAGCGGTTCATCACGCTGGAAAACCTGCTGCTGCTGTTCATCGACCACCTCTTCCCCGGCTGCGAGGTCCAGGAGAAGGGCGTGCTGCGACTGATCCGCGACTCGGACATCGAAATCGAGGAGGAGGCCGAGGACCTGGTTCTGGAGTTCGAGGAGGCGTTGAAGCAGCGTCGCCTGGGCTCGGTCGTGCGGGTCAAGATCGAGGCCTCCATGCCCGCCGACCTGCGCGACTTCATCGTGGGCGAACTGGAAGCCGCGCCGCAGGACGTGGTCCTGGTCGATGGCATGCTGGGCCTGGCGCAACTGTCGGAACTGATCCCTGGCGGCCATCCGGACCTGAAGTTCCGCGCCTACGAACCCCGCTACCCGGAGCGGGTCCGCGATTTCGGCGGCGATATCTTCGCGGCCGTGCGCGAGAAGGACATGCTGATCCATCACCCGTTCGAGAGCTTCGACGTGGTGGTGCAGTTCCTGCGTCAGGCGGCGCGCGACCCCAATGTCCTGGCGATCAAACAGACGCTCTATCGCACGTCGAAGGACAGCCCCATCGTCGCCGCCCTGATCGAGGCGGCCGAGAACGGCAAGAACGTCACCGCCCTGGTCGAGTTGAAGGCGCGCTTCGACGAGGAGGCCAATCTGCGCTGGGCGCGGGCGATGGAACGGGCCGGCGTCCACGTCGTCTTCGGCTTCGTCGAATACAAGACCCACGCCAAGCTGAGCGTCGTCGTGCGGCGCGAGGGCGAGGGCCTGCGCACCTACTGCCACTTCGGCACCGGCAACTATCACCCGGTCACGGCCAAGATCTACACCGATCTGTCGCTGTTCAGCTGCGACCCTGTGCTGGGTCGCGACGCCAGCCGGGTGTTCAACTACATCACCGGCTATGCGACGCCCGAGGTGCTGGAGGCCCTGGTCGTCTCGCCCCTGAACATGAAGTCGACCCTGATCGAACTGATCGGCAAGGAGATGTCGGCCGCCGCCATGGGCAAGCCCGCCGCCATCTGGGTCAAGCTGAACTCTCTGGTCGATCCGGAGATCATCGACGCCCTGTACCGCGCCAGCCAGTGGGGCGTGCGGATCGACCTGGTGGTGCGCGGCATCTGCTGCCTGCGTCCCGGCGTCGTCGGCCTGTCGGAAAACATCCGGGTCAAGTCGATCGTCGGCCGGTTCCTGGAGCACAGCCGCATCGTCTGTTTCGCCAACGGCCGGGACCTGCCCCACGACAAGGCCAAGGTCTTCATCTCCTCGGCCGACTGGATGACCCGCAACCTGGACCGCCGCGTCGAGGTCATGACCCCGATCCGCAACGCCACCGTCCACGACCAGGTGCTGGACCAGATCATGGTCGCCAATCTGAAGGACGATGCCCAGAGCTGGGTGCTGGATTCCGAAGGGCGCTATACCCGCGTCACCCCGGCCGATCCCGAGCGGCCCTTCTCGGCGCACAAATACTTCATGACCAACCCCAGCCTTTCCGGACGCGGCCGCAAGGTGAAGACCCTGCCCGCCGCCCTGCGCTACGAGCGGCCCGGCCGCTGATGCCCGATCCGACGCTTCCGGGCCGCGACGTCGCGGCCATCGACATCGGCTCCAACTCGGTCCGTCTGGTCCTCTATCGGCTGGAAGGCCGCGCCGTCTGGACCGTATTCAACGAAAAGGTGCTGGCGGGCCTGGGCCGCGACCTGCCGACGACCGGCCGTCTGTCGGCCGAGGGCGTGGTCATGGCCATGACGGCCCTGCGCCGCTTCGCCGCCGTGCTGGAGGGCGTGCGGCCCGACGCGACCCTGATCGCCGCCACAGCCGCCGTGCGCGAGGCTCAGGACGGCCCCGAGTTCTGCCAGCGGGTCGCCGCCGAGACCGGGCTGAACATCCGCGTCCTGTCGGGCGAGGAAGAGGCCAAATACGCCGCCATGGGCGTCCTGGCCGGCGCGCCCCTGGCGCACGGCGTCTCAGCCGACATGGGCGGCGCCAGTCTGGAGCTGACGCGGCTGAACGGGGACGGTGTTGAACATGGCCTGACCCTGCCGCTGGGGCCCTTCGCGCTGGCCGACGGCAAGGGGTTCGACGCCGAACGCATCAAGGCCCGCATCGACCGGGTGCTGAAGCCCGTCGCGGATCAGTTCAGGAGCGAGCGCCTCTACGCCGTCGGCGGCGCCTGGCGCACCCTGGCCCAGGTGCAGATGGCGCTTAAATCCTATCCGCTGAAGGTGGTCCATCAGTATCAGATGTCCGCCGACGACGCCCTGGAGGCCGCCCGCCTGGTCGCCCAGCAGTCGGTCGCCGGCCTGGCCAAACTGCCCGGCGTGTCCAGGAAGCGCGCCGAGACCCTGCCCTACGCCGGCCTGGTGCTGGAGGGTCTGATCAAGCGCCTGGGTCTGAAACAGATCGAGATGTCCGCCTGGGGGGTGCGCGAAGGTCTGTTATTCGAGACCCTGGACGAGGCGACGCGCACGGCCGATCCACTGCTGGCGGGCTGCACCGCACTGGGCGGACGCCAGGGCGTCGCCCCCGCCCTGCCCGGCGCGCTGAACGGCTGGATCTCCGACATCGTCGCGGCCCTGCCCACGGCCTTTGGCGAGGAGCGCGACGCCGTCCTGACATCCGCAGCCTGCAGCTTGGCCGACCTCGGCGCCCGGCTGCATCCCGACCATCGGCTTGAGCTGGTGTTCGACCAGGTGCTGCGCGCGCCCGTCGCAGGCATCAGCCATGTGGAGCGCGCCTTCCTGGCCAGCGCGATGAACGCCCGCTACGGCGGCGGCCTCGCCACGCCCCAGCCCGAGGTCGTCGACCGGCTGCTGGACGGCGACGCGGCCCGACGCGCCCGCGCCCTGGGCCTGGCCATCCGTCTGGCCTGCGACCTGTCGGGCCGCTCGCCCCAACTGCTGGCCAATGCGACGGTGAAGGTGAAGGGGGGCGATCTGCGCCTGACCGCCGCCGAAGGCTACGCCGACGTGCTTCTGGGCGAACAGACGAAGAAGCGCGCCAAGGCCCTGGCCGAAGCGATGGATTTGGGGCTGAAGATCTAGCCCTCGATCTCGACGACCTCGACGCGGGCGCCGTTCAGGACCAGGGCGATCTCGCCGCGTTTCAGCTTCAGCGCGTCCTCGCCGAACAGCTGGCGGCGCCAGCCCTTCATGGCCTCCACGTCCGCCTCGTCGCTGATGGCGATCTTCTCCAGGTCGGCCGAGGTGGCGATCAGTTTGGAGGCCACGCCGGCGTTGTCGCTCTTGGCCTTCAGCAGCACCTTCAGCAGTTCGACCACCGACGGCGGCGCGGGCTGGCGATGGGCCGGACGCTCCATCTCGGGCGCATGAGCCTCGGGATCGGCCAGAACGCGCTTCAACTCCTCGGACAGTTCCAGTCCCAGGCGCGAGCCGCCGAAGCCCTTGGGCACCGAACGCAGGCGGTTGAAGGCGTCGGGGTCGGTCGGGGTCTGTTGGGCGATCTCGTCCACGCCCTCGTCCTTCAGGATGCGGCCGCGCGGCTGGTCGCGCTCCTGCGCCGCCCGCTCGCGCCAGACGGCGACGGCCTTGAACGCCGCCAGATATTTGGCCGAAAACTTCTTGGGTTTCAGCCGCTTCCAGGCGTTTTCTGGATTGGTGTCGTAAAGAGCCGGATCGGTCAGCCCCTCCATTTCCGACATCACCCAGTCCAGCCGGCCTTCCTTCTGCAGCCGGTCGCGCAGCTTGGGATAAAGCGCCGCCAGATGGGTCACGTCGCCCAGCGCATAGACCAGTTGGTTGTCCGACAGCGGCCGGCGCGCCCAGTCGGTGAAGCGGCTGCCCTTGTCCACCTCGATGCGCAGCATCTGCCGCACCAGCGAATCATAGGCCACCTGTTCGCCGAACCCGGCAGCCATGGCCGCGACCTGGGTGTCGAACAGGGGTTTGGGCATGGCGCCCAGCCGCACGAAAATCTCCACGTCCTGGCGACAGGCGTGGAAGACCTTGATGATCGTCTCGTCGCGCAGCAGGTCCAGGAACGGCGTCAGATCCAGCCCTTCGGCCATCGGATCGATGATGGCGGCGTGATCGGCCGAGGCGGCCTGGATCAGGCACAGCTTGGGCCAATAGGTCGTTTCCCGCATGAACTCGGTATCGACCGTGATGAAGGGAGCGTTGGCTACGCGGGCGCAAAACTCGGCCAGCGCCTCATTGGTGGTGATCGGCGTCATTCCGGTGCTATAGCCCCCCGCATCCCACCTGTGGCAAGAGCCGCGCTGCATTTCCGCCCCGATTCAGGCCCGAGATCTCATGAGCGACACCCAAAAGCCTCTCGAAAACGGCCTGACCTACGCCGATGCCGGCGTGGACATCGACGCCGGCGAAATGCTGGTCGAACACATCAAGCCGCTGGCCAAGTCCACGGCGCGCCCGGGATCGGAGCCGTCGCTGGGCGGATTCGGCGCCCTGTTCGACCTGAAGGCCGCCGGGTTCGAGGACCCGCTGATCGTCACCACCACCGACGGCGTCGGCACCAAGCTGAAGATCGCGATCGAGACCGGCCGTCATGACGGCGTCGGCGTCGATCTGGTCGCCATGTGCGTCAACGACCTGTTGGCCCAGGGCGCCGAGCCCCTGCTGTTCCTCGACTATTACGCCACCGGCCGGCTTGAGATCGACGCCGCCCGCCGCGTCGTCGCCGGCATCGCCGAGGGCTGCCGTCAGGCCGGCTGCGCCCTTGTCGGCGGCGAAACCGCCGAAATGCCGGGCATGTACACCGAGGGCGACTACGATCTGGCCGGCTTCAGCCTGGGCGCCGTCGAGCGCAGCCGCGCCCTGCCCTATCTGGATCGCCAGGCGGCTGGCGACGTCATCATCGGCCTGGCCTCCACCGGCCCGCACTCCAACGGCTATTCGCTGGTCCGCAAAGTGGTCGAGAAGTCCGGCCTGGCCTGGGGCGACGACGCCCCCTTCGCCAAGGACCGCTCGCTGGCCCAGGCGCTGATGGAGCCGACCCGCATCTATGTGAAGCCGGTTTTGCCGATCATGAAGGCGGGCCTGGTCAAGGGCGCGGCCCACATCACCGGCGGCGGCCTGATCGAAAACCCGCCCCGCTGCATCGCCGAGGGTCTTCAGGCCCGCTTCGACTGGGACGCCTGGCCCATGCCCGCCGTCTTCCAGTGGCTGGCCGAAACCGGCGGCATCAGCGACCACGAAATGCGCCGCACCTTCAACTGCGGCGTCGGCTTCATCCTGATCGTCTCGCCCGAAAACGCCGAGCCGGTCCTCGCCGCCCTGCTCAACGCCGGCGAAGTCGCCTTCGTCTGCGGCCAGCTGGAAGCGGCCTGAGCCGCCTCCAGCCTTTCAGGCCTACCGAACCCCGCCGTTCGCCGTCTCGGCGTAGAAGCGGGACAGGTCGGCGTGCAGCTTCACCAGAGCCGAATGGCTTAGGTACATCATGTGCCCGCCCTCGTAGTAGGTGAACTCCAGGTTCGGCCGGATACTGGGTTCCAGCATCATCTGGGCCAGGTCGAACTCGGTCGAGAAGAAGGGCGTGGCGGCGTCGTAATAGCCGTTCAGCGACAGGACCTTCAGATACGGGTTGCGCCGCATCGCCGTCGCCAGATCGATGGCGGTGTTCGGCGTGGTCTGCGGCCCGCCGACCGGCGGACGGTGGTTCCAGTTCCAGTTGAAACCGGGCAGGCCCCGCGCCGACATCCGGTATTCCACGTCGGTCTTGTAGTTCAGCTGATTGGCCACATAGTCGCGGAAGATGCCGAAATAGGCCCCTGTGACCGCCGAACTGGACGGATCATCCTCCGGCTCGCCGCCGACCGCATCCTCGTCCAGGCCCAGATAACGGGTGTCCAGCCGGCCGATGGTCTGGCGCCGGTCCCGCAGCAGCTCCTTGCGGAAGCTGCTCAGGTCCACCCGCATATTGGCGTTGTCGATGAAGGTGGTCGACAGGCCGGTCAGTTCGCTCATCTGGCGCACGATCTGGGCGCGTTCGGCGTCCGAAATCATATGCCCCTTGGCCAGGGCCGAGGCGTAGGGGCCGAGGGCGAAGTCGCGCGCCCGCTGGACCTGGGCCTCCACCGTCGGGGCGGGGTTGGCCAGCTTGTGATGATACCAGGCCGTCGCCGCATAGGTCGGCAAAAGGGTGACGTAGTTCTGCGGATAGCCCGGCTGGCGCACGCCGTAGTTCATGATCGAGGACAGCAGAACCACCCCGTTCAGCGACATTCCCCGGTCTTCCAGCTGGAAAGCCACCGCCCCCGTGCGCAGGGTGCCGTAGGATTCGCCGATGATGTATTTCGGGCTGGACCAGCGGCTGAACTTGGTGGTGTAGCGCATGATGGCGCGGGCGAAGGCGTCGGCGTCCTGATCCACGCCCCAGAAGGCCGATCCCGGCGTCTCGCCCAACGGCCGCGAGAAGCCCGCCCCCACCATGTCGATGAAGACCAGATCCGTCTGGTCCAGCAGGGTCTGGTCGTTGGGCCCGAAGGCGAAGGGCGCGGGCCGCACCACGGTCGGCTCGTCGGTCTGGACCCGCATCGGCCCGAACGACCCCATGTGCAGCCACACGGTCGGCGAGCCCGGCCCGCCGTTGTAGAGATAGGTCACAGGCCGCGTCCCGACGGGCTGACCGTCCAGCGTATAGGCGGTGTAGAACAGGCTGGCGGTCGGCATTCCCGCATCGTCACGGATGGTCAGGGTGCCCGCCGTCGCATGGTAACGCAGCGTCTTGCCGTGGGCGTTGACCGAATGGGCGGTGACGACCTCGGTTTCCTGCACCGGGGCGCGGGCCCAATCCTTCTCGATGGCCTCGGCGTTGGCGTTGCGGAACCGGTCGGTCGCCGAGCGCATGGACGCGCCCCCGCCGTTGGTGCTGCTGCTGTTGGCGCCGCTGTCCTGAGCCAGCGCCGCCACGGGCGCGCCCAGCATCGCGGCGATGGCCGCGAGGCAGATCAGTCTGTTCATGCGATACTCCCCTGTACGCGCCGACCCGCAACCCCTCGCCGCATGATCGACGTTACACGCTAACGTCCCGGCGCAGCCGACGACAAGGGCCATTCGCGTTTCGCCTTGCCAAGCGTCGCCCGCCCGGCCAATGCGGAGCCCATGTCGCCCCAAGCCGCCACACCCGTCCGCGTCGCCGTCCTGATCTCCGGGGCCGGGTCGAACATGGCGGCGTTGATCGACGCCGGTCAGGCGGCCCACAGCGGATATGAGGTCGCGCTGGTGGTGTCCAATATCGAGGGCGCGGGGGGGCTGGCCGTCGCGGCGGCCAAGGGCGTGGCGACAGCGACGGTGGCTCACAAGACGTTCGGCAAGTATCGCGAGGCGCATGAGCGGGCCGTAGACGCGGTGTTGCGGGACGCCGGGATCGAGGTCGTGGCCCTGGCCGGATACATGCGCGTGCTGACGCCCTGGCTGGTCGGCGGCTGGCGCGGGCGAATGCTGAACATCCACCCCAGCCTGCTGCCCCTCTATCCGGGTCTGGACACCCACGCCCGCGCCATCGCCGCCGGCGATGCCGAGGCGGGTTGCACCGTGCATCTGGTGACGGAAGGCGTCGACGAAGGCCCGATCCTGGGCCAGGCGCGCGTGCCCATCGTCTCAGGCGATACGGCCGAGGCGCTGGCCGAACGGGTCAAGACGGCGGAGCATGGACTTTATCCGCGCGTGCTGGGCGCCTTTTGTCGGGATTTGAAGCGGGGCTGACGTCTTCCCTTCCCTCTGCCCCCTCCCTTCTTTCGCTCATCCCCGCGAAAGCGGGGATGAGCGGAGGCTGACAAGAACCAAGATTACAAAAACGTCATGCGACAGACCGCCGCACCGGCGCGATGGTGCGGCCGTTCAAAATCGGGACCTCTTCTCTTCATGACTCGCATTCGTCTGATGGCCGCCTGCTCGGCCTGCATCGTCGTCGCCCTGACCGGCGGCGCGGCCTCGGCTCAGGACCATTCGCACGGCGCCGCCGCCGCTGCGCATCCTTTCGGAACCTGGGGCTTCGATCTGGCCGGGCGCGATACGGCGGTGAAGCCGGGCGACGACTTCAATGAATACGCCAACGGCACATACTTGCGCACGACCGAGATCCCGGCGGACAAGGCCCGCTTCGGCCCGTTCGACGTCCTGTACGAAAACGCCCAGGCCCAGCTGAAATCCATCATCGAGGCCAGCGCCGCCAACCCCGTCAACGCCAACGCCCAGAAGGTCGGCGCCCTCTACGCCAGCTTCATGGACGAGGCCCGGATCGAGCAGCTGGGCGCGACGCCGCTGGCCGCCGACCTCGCCGCCGTCAAGGCGGTCAAGGATCACGCCGACATGGCGCGATTGATGGGCCAGAGCCATGAAGGCTTCGGCGCCTCCCTGTTCGGCATCGACGTGTTCGAGGACCTGCAGAAGCCGGACATGAACTCGGCCTATCTGGGTCAGGGCGGGCTGGGCCTGCCGGATCGCGACTATTATCTGAAGCCCGACTTCGCCGCCCAGCGCGAGGCCTATCTGGCCTATCTGACCCGCACCCTGACGGCCATCGGCTGGACCGATCCGGCCAAGTCCGCCGCCGACATCCTGGCCTTCGAAACCAAGGTGGCCGAGAAACAATGGACCACGGTCGAACGCCGCCAGATCGACAAGCTGTACAATCCGGCCAAGGCGGCGGACCTGCCGACCCTGGCTCCCGGCGTCGACTGGGCCGCCTTCCTGTCCGGCGCCAAGGTGTCGGACGTCGAAACCCTGGTGCTGATGGAGAACACGGCCATCCCCGGCATCGCCCAGGTGTTCGCCGACACCCCGATCGAGACGCTGAAGGCCTGGCAGGCGTTCAATGTGGTCGATCAGGCCAGCCCCTATCTGTCGCAGGCCTTCGTCGACAGCCGCTTCGAGTTCCGGGGCAAGACCCTGCGCGGCCAGCCCGAGAACCGTCCGCGCTGGAACCGGGGCGTGGCCCTGGTCGACGGCCAGCTGGGCGAGGTGCTGGGTCAGGAATACGTCCGCCTGCACTTCCCCGCCTCGTCCAAGGCCCAGATGGAGACCCTGGTCGGCAACATCCGCGACGCCATGACCGAGCGGCTGAAGCATGTGGACTGGATGAGCGAACCGACGCGCGAACAGGCCTTGTACAAGATGTCCAAGTTCGGGGTGAAGATCGGCTATCCTGACAAATGGCGCAGCTATGACGGACTGGAGCTGAAGCCCGACGATCTGTACGGCAACGTCGAACGCTCGGCCGCCTTCGAATGGGACTACAAGCGCGGCAAGATCGGCAAGCCCGTCGATCCGCTGGAATGGGGCATGACGCCCCAGACGGTGAACGCCTATTACAACCCGCCGCGCAACGAGATCGTCTTCCCGGCCGCCATCCTGCAGGCGCCCTTCTTCGATCCGAACGCGGACCCGGCCGTCAACTATGGCGGCATCGGCGCGGTGATCGGCCATGAAATCACCCACGGCTTCGACGACCAGGGCAGAAAGTCCGATGGCGACGGCGTGCTGCGCGACTGGTGGACGCCGGAGGACGCCGCCCGCTTCGAGGAACGCGCCAAGGTGCTGGGCGCCATCTACGACAAGCTGGAGCCGATCCCCGGCATGCACGTGAACGGCGAGCTGACCATGGGCGAGAACATCGCCGACCTGGGCGGTCTGCTGCTGGCGCTGGACGCCTATCACAAGTCGCTGAACGGCCAGCCGGCGCCGGTCATCGATGGGCTGACCGGCGATCAGCGCGTCTTCCTGGGCTGGGCGCAGGTCTGGCGCGAAAAGTCGCGTGAGGCGGCGCTGAAGGAACAGCTGACCACCGATCCCCACTCGCCCGGCCCGGTGCGCGCCGCCACCTCGCCGCGCAACATCGACGCCTGGTACGCCGCCTTCGGCGTGTCGCCCGACCAGAAGGAATATATCGCGCCCGACGCCCGCGCGCGCATCTGGTAAGGGGGCGAAAGCCGGACGCAGAAAAGGCCCGGAGCGTTCGCTCCGGGCCTCTTTTCGTTTCGGGGAAACGGAGGTCTTAGCGGGGCTTGGTCGCCGCGCCGGCCACGGCGCCGATGGCGGCGCCCGCCACGGTCGAGCCCGTGTTGCCGCCGACCGCCTGCCCCACCACGGCCCCGCCGATGGCGCCGGTCGCGGCGCGTTGTTCCATGGTCGTGCCGCAGGCGGCCAACAGGGCCAGCAGGCCGACGACCGGGGTCACTTTCACAAGGGTCTTCATGGCGTCTCTCATCTTCCGTTGAGGAAAGGTCTCCACGCCATAACAAGAAAGCCCCGCGTCCGGTTCCGGACGCGGGGCTTCATTGATATCGCTAGGCTCGGGACGCGGTCCCTCGCGGCTTGAGCGACGTCACCGCCCTTAGCCGACGATCTGGTCGTCCGTGAAGAACTGGGCGATCTCGATCTTGGCGTTGTCCAGGCTGTCCGAGCCGTGGACCGAGTTTTCGCCGATCGACAGGGCGAATTGCTTGCGGATGGTGCCTTCGGCGGCCTGTTCCGGGTTGGTGGCGCCCATGACTTCGCGATAGGCGGCGACGGCGTTGTCGCCTTCCAGCACCTGCACCACGACCGGCTCGGCGGTCATCTGCTCGACCAGTTCGCCGTAGAACGGACGCTCGGCGTGGACTTCGTAGAATTTCTTGGCTTGCTCGGTGGTCAGCTTGACGCGGCGTTGGGCCACGATGCGCAGGCCGGCGCCTTCGATCACGGCGTTGATCGCGCCGGTCAGGTTGCGGCGCGTGGCGTCGGGCTTGATGATCGAGAAGGTGCGTTCGGTCATGGAGGGTGACTTCTTGTTTGGGAGTTTGAGTGTCGCGGGCTTATAGCGACGACCTCCCGAGTTTCCAACTGTCCCTTTTTTCATGTCTGACGGCCCGTCGCCCGGCGATAGGCGGCCATCGGACGATCTCAGATTTCGATCCGTTCATGCTCCAGATCAACAACCTGACCCTCAACGCCTGGGGCCGCCAGTTTCTGGACGACGCCTCGGTCAGCCTGCCGCCTGGCGCCAAGGTCGGCCTGGTCGGCCGCAACGGCATCGGCAAGTCGACCCTGTTCAAGGTCATTCTGGGCGAACTGGCCGCCAACGGCGACGAGATCACCCTGCCCAAGACCGCCCGCATCGCCTCGGTCGATCAGGAGCATCCGGCCACCCCCGTCAGCGTCCTGGACACGATTCTGGAGGCCGACCTCGAACGCCACGACCTGATGACCCGGCTTGAAACCGCCGATCCCGAGGAGATGGGCGAGATCTGGGGCCGATTGATCGAGATCGACGCCGAGAGCGCGCCGGCCCGCGCGTCCGAAATCCTGGTCGGCCTGGGCTTCAGCCAGGAAGACCTCCAGCGGCCGATGTCGCACTTCTCGGGCGGCTGGCGGATGCGGGTCGCCCTGGCCGCCGCCCTGTTCGCCGAGCCGGACATGCTGCTGCTGGACGAACCGACCAACTATCTGGACCTGGAAGGCGCCCTGTGGCTGGAGGCGCGGCTGAAGAAATACCCGCACACGGCCCTGATCATCTCCCACGACCGCGACCTGCTGAACGCGGTCTGCACCCACATCCTTCAGCTCTCGAACCGCAAGCTGGAGCTCTACACCGGCAACTACGACACCTTCGAGCGCACCCGCGCCGAGAAGCTGCGCCTGCTGGAGGCCACCAAGGCCAAGCAGGACGCCGAGCGCGCCCACCTTCAGAAGTTCGTCGATCGCTTCAAGGCCAAGGCCTCCAAGGCCGCCCAGGCCCAGTCGCGCGTCAAGAAACTGGAGAAGATGGAGCGGATCGAGCTTCCCCCCGAAGAACGGGTCGCCCCCTTCGTCCTGCCTTCGCCCGACCGTCCCCTGCCCCCGCCCCTGATCCGGCTGGAGAAGGCCTCGGTCGGCTACGAGGACGGCAAGCCGATCCTGAAGAACCTGAATCTGCGCATGGACCTGGACGACCGCATCGGCCTCCTGGGCGTCAACGGCGCGGGCAAGTCCACCTTCGCCAAGCTGATCGCCAAGGCCCTGTCGGTCCAGTCGGGCGAGTTTCACCGCGACGGCAAGATGCGCGTCGGCTGGTTCCACCAGCATCAGATCGAGGCGATGGACCCCGAGGACACGCCGCTGCAGATCATCCTGCGCGCCATGCCCGAGGCTTCGGAGAGCAGCCGCCGCAGCCGCCTGGCCCAGTTCGGCCTGCCCTTCCAGAAGCAGGACACCAAGGTCGCGGCTCTGTCGGGCGGAGAACGCGCGCGCCTGCTGCTGAACCTGGTGGCGATGGACGCCCCCCACATCCTGATCCTGGACGAACCGACCAACCACCTGGACATCGACAGCCGCCGCGCCCTGCTGGACGCCCTGAACGAATATACGGGCGCCGTCATCCTGATCACCCACGACCGGTCGCTGATGGAACTGGTCGCCGACCGGCTGTGGCTGGCCGCCGACGGCACGGTGAAGCCCTTCGAGGGCGACATGGACGACTACGCCAAGTTCGTGCTCGACCGCGCCAAACAGGCGGGCATCAAGCCGTCGCAGGTGAAACACGAACCAGCGAAGACGCCTGAAGCCAAGACCGAAGCCCCTCAAGCAGCAAGCGTCCGCGGCGCGAGCGATAGGGGCCAGAAAAAGAGCGGCCCCTCCCCCTCGACCCTGCGTCATGCGGTCAAGAAGGCCGAGGAGACCATGGCTCGCCTGACCGCCGATCTGGCCCGGCTGGACGACGATCTGGCCACCGCCGCCGTCAACGACCCCAAGGCGCTGGAGGGCCTGACCCGCGCCCGCGCCAAGGCCCAGGCCGATCTCGACGCCGCCGAAGCCGCCTGGATCGCCGCCGAAGAAGCCTTGGCGGAGGTCGCATGAAGCCGATCGCGTTCACGAAGGAGGAACGGGTCGCCGCGACGGCGAAGCTGCGCGCCTATTTCCGAGAAGAACTGGACCAGGATCTGGGTCAGTTGCCGGCGGACATGCTGCTGGATTTCATCGGCCGGGAGCTTGGCGCGGCCTTCTACAATCGCGGCGTCGCGGACGCCCAACAGCTGGTGCGTCAAAAGGCCGAGGATATCGTCGAGGCCCTGTATGGCCTCGAACGCGCCGGCCCGCGCTGAGGGGCGGCTCCAGGCGCGCCGTTAAGCGGGCCGCGTCGTCGCGGCCCGCCCGTAAAGTCGTCAGGCCGGCAGGTCTTCGGCCAGGATCGCCATTTCGAACATGAACGAGCCTTCCTCGTCCTCGTCCTCGAAGACGATGCCGATGAACTCGTCGCCGACATAGACCTCGGCCGAATCGTTCTGCTTGGGGCGGGCCTTCACGATGATGCCGCCGGTGTTGAAGGTGCGCTTGAGGTGGGCCTCGATGCGCTTCAGGTCGGTGTCTTTCACGGGTGGCCTCATGGTCTTGCGTTGGCCGCGGACCCTAGAGACATCACGGCGTCAGGGAAACCCGTCAGATGACGAAGTCGTACACGACCTCGGCCAGCGTATGATCCATCGTCCGGGCCGGCTCGGCGCCGGTGGGGCAGTTGACCAGGCGCGCGGGAACCCCCGCCACGGTGCAGCCGGACGGCACGTCCTTCAGCACCACCGACCCCGAGGCCACCTTGGCGTAGTCGCCGATATGGATGTTGCCCAGCACCTTGGCGCCCGCACCCAGCAGCACGCCCTTGCCGATCTTGGGGTGGCGGTCGCCGCGCTCGGCGCCCGTGCCGCCCAGGGTGACGTTGTGCAGCATGGAGACGTCGTCCCCGACCACGGCCGTCTCGCCGATGACGATGCCCGTGCCGTGGTCCAGGAACAGCCCCTTGCCCATGCGCGCGGCCGGGTGGATGTCCAGCTGGAACAGCTCTGAAATCCGGCTCTGGAAGTGAAAGGCCAGGGTCTCGCGTCCCTGTCCCCACAGCCAGTGCGCCACGCGCCAGCCCTGCAGCGCCTGGAACCCTTTGAAATAGAGAAACGGCTGCAACAGATTGCGGATCGCCGGATCGCGCTCGGCCACGGCCTCCAGGTCCGCCTCGGCCGCCTCGACCATGGCGGGATCGGCGGCGAAAGCCGACAGACAGACCTCGCGCACCGACATGGCGCTCATTTCCCCGTCGGCCAGCTTGCGCGCGATCTGGAAGCTCAGCGCGCCCGCCAGATCGTCGTGCGACAGGATGACGGCGTTCATCTGGGAGCCCAGCTGCGGCTCCTCGCGCGCCGCCGCCTCGGCCGAGGCGCGCAAACGGCTCCAGACGGCGTCCGGTTCGGCCTGCGCGACGATTTCCAGCTTGGCCATGCCTGGCTCCTTCGCCCCCATCATAGCCGGCCCAGCAAGGCCCGCGCCAGCGCCTCGGGCAGGGCGCCGGTCATCGCCATATGGTAGGCGCGATAAGCCGTCGCCACCGTCAGCATGTCGCGCACCGTCCCGCGCCCGATCTCGTCCAGAAGGTCCAGGAACGGCACGCGCACGACCGTGATGACCTCGCTGGGGTCCGGCGCGGTCGCCGTATCGCTCAGCCCCCAGGCGATCCAGGTCATGCCGATCTCGTCGGTGATGGAGTTGGACATCTGCACGCTCAGGGCCGCAAGCCAGTGTTCGGCGACCAGGCCCGCCTCCTCGGCCAGTTCACGGCGCACGCCGTCGAACGGGTCTTCATCCAGCGGCGCCCCGCCCTCGGGCATTTCCCAGGAATAGTCGGCCAGGGCGAACCGCTGCTGGCCCACCAGGGTCACGGTCCCGTCGTCATGGACCGGCAGGACGCCGGTCCCCACGTTCTTGAACCGCACCACGGCGTAGTCGGCCTTCATCCCCGTCGGCGCGGTGGAGGGGTGGCGCGTCACCGCCATCCACGGATTTTCGAACACCGTCTCGGTCCCGTCGCTGCGCCAGGCGGGCGGCTTGGACAGGCCCTGGGCCCAACGCGGCTCTCGATCGGATTTGCTCATGCTGCGGGTATGGCGGATGCGGGGACGAAAGCCTAGCTACGGCCCATGACCGATCTGACCGACGCCCTGCCCCTGCCCGTCCCCTCGCCCGCGTTTCTGGACCGGCTGGCGACCCGCCGTTCGGCCCCGGCCCAGGCCCTGATCGCCCCCGGCCCGTCCAAGGCGGAACTGGACCGGATCCTGACGCTGGGCGCCCGCACCCCCGACCATGGCAAGCTGTTTCCCTGGCGGTTCGTCGTGCTGGGCCCGCAAAGCCGCGCCCGGATCGCCGAAAAACTGACCGTCCTGGCCGAGCTGCGCGACAAGCCGGCCAAGGATCAAGCCGTCCTGGCCAAGCTGACCGCCGCCCCCGTCACCGTCCTGGTCGTCTCCGCGCCCGTCCCCGACTCCAAGCCGATCTGGGAGCAGGAACTGTCGGCCGGCGCCGTCTGCATGAACCTGGAGCACGCCGCCGGCGGCTTCGGCTATTCCGCCAGCTGGATCACCGACTGGTACAGCTACGACCCGCAAGGCGCCGCCCTGTTCGGCGTGGGCGAAGACGAACGCATCGCCGGCTTCATCCACATCGGCACCCTGGCCGAACCGCCGCTGGAGCGACCCCGCCCGGAAATGTCGGCCAAGGTCACACGCCTGCCGTAAGACGGCGGCATAAGGTCGCTTCCCGTCGGTTCACCCTCGACCGGCGCCGCCTTTCTCCCCAAGGCCATCCGTATGGAATCCGCGTTGCAAGCTGCTGGCGACTTCATCGCCCGCCATCATATGTGGGCCGGCGTCCTTCTGGGCCTGGTCGTCTTCGTCGAATCCCTGGCGGTCATCGGCGCCTTCGTGCCCGCCACCGGCTTGCTGATCGCGGCCGGCGGCCTGATGGCGGCGGGGGTGCTGGACCCGGTCAACGTCATCGTCGGCTGTCTGATCGGGGCCGTCCTGGGCGACGCCATCAGCTTCTGGGCCGGGCGTCGGCTGGGCGTGCGGTTCCTCCAGCGCCCGATGTTCAAGGCGCACCGCCGCCGCATCGCCTGGACGCGCCTGTACTGCCGTCGCTACGGCGTGCTGTCGATCTTCGTCGGCCGCTTCTTCGGGCCATTGCGCGCCTTCGTGCCCCTGACGCTGGGCATGCTCAGGATGCGCCAGCGGGCGTTCCAGTTCGGCAATGTCGCGTCCGGGATCGTCTGGGTCCTGGCCATGCTGGCGCCCGGCTATCTGGCCGCGCAGGGGTTGGCGCGGATGGAGCTGCTGACCGAGGCGCACGGCACGACCCTGCTGCTGGGCGGCGTGGCCCTGGCCATCCTGGTCGTGGCGATGGTCTATCGGCTGGTGAAGGCGCGGCTGGTGCGCCGTTCGGCCGTCATGCGCGGCGCGCTTCAGGGGCGCTGACCTCCGGCTCGGGCCGGTGCACGATCGACACCAGCACCACCGAGATGATCATCAGCAGGAACCAGCTGCCCAGCTTGGCCAGAGACACCATCTCCCATCCGGCCGCCTGCCCCGGATAGACCCAGGCCCGCCCCAGCGTGCCCAGGTTTTCGGCGAACCAGATGAACAGGGCCACCAGGAAATACCCCAACAGCAGCGGCATCGACTGCCGCGTCCGATCCGCCGTGAAATAGAACCATCCCCGCCCGAACAACAGCACCGTCCCCGCGAACAGCGCGATGCGCACGTCCAGCAGCCAGTGATGGGCGAAGAAGTTGACGTAGATGGCCGCCGCCAGCACCCAGGTCGTCCAAAGCGGCGGATAGTTCCGCACCCGGATGTGGAAGATGCGCTGCACCCGCGCGATATAGCTGCCGACCGCCGCGTACATGAAGCCTGAGAACAGCGGCACCGCCCCGATCCGCAGCAGACTGTCCTCGGGATAGACCCACGATCCGTGCGCCGTCTTGAACAGCTCCATGATCGTGCCGGCGACGTGGAACAGGAAGATGACCCGCGCCTCCTCCCAGCTTTCCAGCCGGAAGGCCAGCATCGCCGCCTGGATCAGAACCGCCCCGACGACCAGAAAGTCGTAACGCGACACCGCCGCATCGTCGGGCCACACCAGCCATGTCCCCACGATCAGGGCCAGCATCAGCCCCCCGAACAGACAGGCCCAGCCCTGCTTCAGCCCGAACCACAGGAACTCGTAAGCGTAGCGGCGTAGCCGGGATTGATCGGCCCAGACCTCGGCGCGCGTCATCAGACGGCGACCCCAGGTTTCGAGGGGGAGACGGCGGGTCATTTCGTCATCGTCTCGTGGGCGCGAAAGCTGGGCTCCAACGTCTTCATCTCTTTGTCTCAAGCGACGCCTGCCGAGAAACGGGCGCCAAGGCGTCAAGTCCATTGAAAATGCGCGTCCTGACGTCCACGCAGAGGTCTGCTACCTGTAATCGGGGATTAGGGGGACGGATCAATGCTTTTGAGCGCCATGGCGGTCGTGGCCATACAGGTCGGGGACCCCGCAACTGTAGCCGACGCATCGGAGCGTCTCCGGCTCGCGGCGCCCGCAGCCGCCGCCTTTCCGAACACGACCTTGCAGGGCTATGGGGTCGAGGCCACCGCGCCTCGCGCCATTCGCGCGGAGATGAACCGCGTGCGCCCTGGGGTGAATGGCCGCCGTCACGACGCGACCACCACGTGGCGCTACACCTATTCGCTGCCTGCCTCCAACGGACAGTGCGATCCTGCGACTGCCGTCGTCAGTCACGCCATCACCATCGTGATGCCCGATCTGCAAAACCGCGACCGTCTCCGTCGCGCCGATAAAGCGGCGTGGGATCGCTACTTCGCGGCGCTTCAGGCCCACGAGGTCAATCATGCGCGGATCGCCCAATTGGGCGCAGAACGATATCAGGCCGCCCTACGCTCCGCCCCCGACTGCCAGGCCGCGCGGGTTGCGGCGGCTCAGGTCAACGCCGACGTCTCCGCAGCGAGCGCGGAATACGACCGCCTGACCGAACACGGCCGTCTTGAAGGCGCCAGCTTTCCCTGACCGTCGTCATCCCCGTCCGCGATAGGTGGGCACGCCTTGATCCGGCAGCCACAAGCCTTCCGGCGCCACGCCCGTCTGCCAGAAGACGTCGATGGGGATGCCGCCGCGCGGATACCAGTAGCCGCCGATCCGCAGCCATTTCGGGGCCAACAGGTCGGCCAGGCGGCGGCCGATGGCGACGGTGCAGTCCTCGTGGAAGGCGCCGTGGTTGCGGAAACTGGTCAGGTACAGCTTCAGACTCTTGCTTTCGACCAGCCAATCGCCCGGTGCATAGTCGATGACCAGATGGGCGAAGTCGGGCTGGCCCGTCACAGGGCACAGGCTGGTGAACTCGGGCGCCGTGAAGCGCGCCAGATACAGGGTGTCGGCCTGGGGATTGGGCACCCGCTCCAGCACCGCCTCTTCCGGACTGGTCGGGGCGGCGGTCTGGGCGCCGAGTTGGCTGAGGCCTTCGGTATAGTGGGTCATGGGCGCCATTTAGGCCCTTGCGCCCCGCTTGAAAATCCTCCCCCGTGGGGGACAGATCAGTCAGCACGCCCAAAGCCGCGAAAACTGTCTCGCCTTTTCCAAAGCTTGTCCAAAACGACCGCCCATCTGCGCGCCCCGGTCGCAAACGGCCTTAGAATGCCGCCTCGCGCGTCCCGCCTGTCGGACTGTTCGGACTGGTTGGACTCTTCGGACTGTTCGGACTCTGTTTTTGCCCATCCGGCGCCGCGACGCCGGACCATTTGCCTTCCCCGGCGACATCCCGCTAAGCGTAGCGAAAGAAAACCAAGGAGACGCTCGTGGCCATTCCCGCTTCGCTGCAAAAGGGCCTGACCCTGCCGGTCATTTCGGCGCCGATGTTCCTCGTGTCCGGGCCGGACCTGGTGGTCGAGGCGTGCAACGCCGGTGTCATCGGCACCTTCCCGTCCCTGAACCAGCGCACGACAGAGGGCTATCGGGAATGGATTCATGAGATTCGCAGCCGCCTGAAACCCGAGGCCGCCGCCTTCGGCGTCAATCACATCGTCCACCCGACCAATCCCCGGCTGATGGCCGACCTGACGGTGTCGGTCGAGGAGAAGGTGCCGCTGATCATCACCTCCCTGGGCGCGGTGCGCGACGTGGTGGACGCCGTCCATGGCTATGGCGGTCAGGTCTTTCACGACATCGCCAACATCCGACATGCGCGAAAGGCGGCCGAGGCGGGCGTGGACGGGCTGATCCTGGTCGCCAACGGCGCGGGCGGCCATGCGGGGATCATCAACCCGTTTGCTTTGGTCAATGAGGTGCGCAGCTTCTTCGACGGGACCATCATCCTGTCGGGCGCGATCTCGACCGGTCAGGACGTGGCCGCCGCCCTGATGCTGGGCGCCGACTTCGCCTATATGGGCACCCGCTTCATCAACACGACCGAGGCGATGGCCGTCCCGGCCTACAAGCAGATGATCATGGACAGCGGCGCGACCGACATCGTCCATACGCCGGCCGTGTCGGGCATCCCGGCCAACTTCATGAGCAAGTCGCTGATCGACAACGGCATCGACCCCAAACACCTGCCAGATCACAAACTGGACATGGGCGACGAGGCCAAGGCCTGGAAGACCGTCTGGTCCGCGGGGCAAGGCGCGGGCGCCATCCACGACGTATTGCCGACCGCAGAGCTGGTTCGTCGGCTCTCGGACGAATTTTCGGCCGCCTGTAAGGATTTCGACAGAAAGCGTCCCTAGATGGAGGAAATCATTTTCGAGGTTTCCAATGTTCCGTTCCCTGACGATCGCCGCCATGCTGGTCGCCGCCGCCCCCGCCGCCGCCTTCGCCCAATCGGGCGGTTCCTGGTCGTTCGAGGTCGGCGCCGGAACGGACAACCGCTCCAAGGACGCGTCCAAGTCGGGCAATGACGGCTACGCCTACGGCTCGGCGACCTGGCAGAGCGGCGACGGCCTGTTCTACGTCATGCCCAGCGTCCAGACCATCCAGGGCGGCGGCTCGAACCTCGAGACCATCCTGACCGCAGGCTATCAGCCCGAGGCCTTCGGCTATCAGTTCGACGTCAATCTGGCCTACAAATACCGGATCGACGCCAACCCCGGCTATGACGACGACACCTGGGAAGTGACGGGCAACGTCAGCCGCGCCATCGGCCCGGCCAAGGCGCGCCTTCAGGTCCAGTACTCGCCGGATCAGGTGGGCGCCGCCAAGGCCTTCACCTGGATCGAGGGCCGGCTTGGCTGGACTTTCGATCCGAAGCTCAGAGGTTCGGTCGCCCTCGGCCGGCGCGAGCAGAACAATGCGCCGGACTATACCGGCTGGAACGCCGGCGTGACCTACGCCCTGACGGACGCGCTGGACCTTGATCTGCGCTACTACGACACCGACGCCCATACCTTCGGCGAACAGTATGAAGACGCCCTGGTGGCCAAGGTCAGCTTCGGCTTCTGACCCCTTCGGCGGTCAACCCAGGGCCTGATCCAGGTCGGCGATCAGGTCCTGAACATCCTCAACGCCGACCGACAGCCGGATCAGGTTATCGGTCACGCCGCCCGCCTCGCGCACCTCTTTCGGGACGCTGGCGTGGGTCATGATGGCCGGGTGGTTGACCAGGCTTTCGACCCCGCCCAGCGATTCCGCCAGGGTGAAGACCTGAACCCGCTCCAGCACGCGCTTGGTGCGCTCCAGATCGCCGTCCAGGATCACCGTCACCATGCCGCCGAACCCGCCGTGCATCTGGCGCGCGGCCAGTTCGTGCTGCGGGTGGGCGATCAGGCCGGGATAGATCACCCTGGCGATCCCCGCCCGCGTCTCCAGCCAGCGGGCGATGGTCAGGGCGTTTTCGCAGTGCGCCTTCATCCGCAGCGCCAGCGTCTTCAGCCCGCGATTGGCCAGGAAGGCGTCGAACGGCCCCATGACCCCGCCGACCGAGTTCTGCAGGAACTTGATGCGCGTCGCCAGATCGGCGTCGCCCGTGACCAGCACCCCGCCGATGATGTCCGAATGACCGTTCAGATATTTGGTCGCCGAGTGCATGACCACGTCCGCCCCCAGGCTCAGCGGCTGCTGGCAGAAGGGGGTGGCGAAGGTGTTGTCCACGATCAGCAACAGGCCGTGCGCCTTGGCCACCTTGGACAGGGCGGCGATGTCGGCCAGCTTCATCAGCGGATTGGTCGGCGTCTCGACCCACAGCATCTTGGTTTTCGGCGTGATCGCCGCCTCGACCGCCGCGATATCGCTCAGGTCCACATAGGCGAAGTCCAGCCCCATCGAGCGCCGTCGCACCCGCTCGAACAGCCGCCACGACCCGCCGTACAGGTCGTCGCCGGTCACGACATGATCGCCCGCGTCCAGCAACTCCAGCGCCGTCGAGGTCGCCGCCATGCCTGAGCCGAAGCCGAAGCCATGCGTGCCGCCCTCCAGGTCCGCTATACAGGCCTCGAACGCCTCGCGCGTCGGGTTCTTGCCCCGCGCATACTCATAACCCTTGTTCACGCCCGGGCTTTCCTGGGCGTAGGTCGAGGTGGCGTAGATCGGCGTCATCACCGCCCCCGTCGTCGGATCGGGACGTTGTCCGGCATGGATGGCGCGGGTCGAGAAACCCTGGCTGTTCTTCTTGTCGCTCATGGACTTACCGGTTCAGGCTCAGGTGGTTGATCAGGTCGGTGCGGGTGATCAGGCCGACGAAGGTTTCGCCGTCCAGCACGATGGCCACGCGGTCGCGGTCGAAGACGGGGATCAGGGCGTCCAGCGGCTCCTTGACCTGAACAGTGTCCAGATCGCGCGTCATGGCCGAGGACACCGGCTTGGCGAACCGTTCCTTGCGCGTGATCTCGTCGGTGTTCATCACCTGGATCAGGTCGCTTTCGTCCAGGATCCCGACCAGGCGGCCGTCCTCGATGATCGGCAGTTGGGACACATCGGCGCCCTTCATCCGCTTGAAGGCCGTGTCCAGCGTGTCGCCGGGGCCGGCGACGATCACGTCGCCCTTCTCGTATTTGCGGTTGATCAGGTCCGACAGGTCGCCGTGGATTTCGCGCTCGCCCAGCCCCTGATCGGCCAGCCAGGCGTCGTTATAGACCTTGGACAGATATTTGGCGCCGGTGTCGCAGACGAAGGTGACGCAGGTCTTGGCCTCCGTCTGTTCGCGGCACCAACGGAGGGCCGTCGCGATCAGCGTGCCAGAGGACGAACCCGCCAGTATGCCTTCCTTCAGCAACAGCTCGCGCGCCGTGGCGATGGCCTCGGCGTCGGGGATCGAATAGGCCCTGTCGATCAGGCTCATGTCCGCCGTGTCCGGCACGAAGTTCTGGCCGATGCCCTCGACCGTATAGCCGCCCTCCGGCCCCGGCACGCCGTCGTTGACGATGCCCGCCAGGGTCGAACCGACCGGATCGGCCAAGATGATCTCGGCCTTCGATCCCACGCTCTTCAGATAGCGGGCGACGCCGGTGATGGTGCCGCCCGAGCCGATGCCGGCGACAAAGGCGTCGATGTCGCCGCCCGTCTGTTCCCAGATTTCCGGCCCCGTCGTCTTCACATGGGCCTCGGCGTTCGACTGGTTGGCGAACTGATTGACGTAATAGGCCCCGGGAATGGCCTGGGCCAGGCGCTCGGCCATGTCGGTGTAGTATTCCGGGTGGCCATGCGGCACGTCCGAACGGGTCAGGCGGACATCGGCGCCCATGGCCCGAAGATGCTGAATCTTTTCCTTGGACATCTTGTCCGGAATGACCAGAAGCACCTTATAACCTCGCGCCCGGCCCACCAGCGTCAGGGCCAGGCCCGTGTTGCCGGCCGTCGCCTCGACGATGGTGCCGCCCTCCTTCAGCCAGCCCTCCCGCTCGGCCGCGTCCAGCATCTCCACCGCGATCCGGTCCTTGATCGAGCCGCCGGGGTTCTGGGACTCCAGCTTGAGCAGCAGACGGCACGGGCCGGTGTCGATCTTCGTCACCTCCACCATCGGCGTCTTGCCGATCAGATCCAGCGGCGACGAGACAGTCGCGCTCAGGGCGGGGGCGTTGAGGGACATCGAAAACTCCATTCGGGATCGGCGAAAGCTGAAGCCCCACATTCACCCGGTCAAATCACGCAAGATTTGACCCAAACGCGCGGTTCCGCGCTACGTAAAGACCTAATGACCAAATCACCCAAGAGGCCGCCCGCCGGTCTCCCCGACAAAGACACCCTCGTCGCCTTCTTGCGCGAAGCCGGATCGGCCGAGAAGACCGATATCGCCCGCCATTTCGGGCTGAAGGGCGGCGACCGCCGGGCCCTTCGTGAAATGATCCGCGAGCTGGAGGCCGAGGGCCGACTGGGCAAGCGCGGCCGCAAGGGCCTCACCGAAGCCGGCGCCCTGCCCCCCGTGGGCGTCGCCGATGTCGTCGAACGCGACGTCGACGGCGAATATTATGTGCGTCTGGTCGAGGCTGGCGACGACGCCCCGCGCGCCCTGCTGATGCCCGACCGCGGACGATCCGGCCCCGCTCCGGGTCTTGGCGACCGCCTGCTGGTGAAATTCTTCCGCACCGACGACGGCTGGGAAGCCCGGCTTATCAAGAAACTGGACGTGGGGACCAACCGCGTCCTGGGCGTCATCCGCAAATCGGCGCGCGAGACCCGCGTCGAGCCGGTCGACCGTCGCTCCAAGGACGTGCTGCTGGTGCCCCAGGCCCAGTCGGGGACCTTACGCGACGGCGATCTGGTGCTGGCCGCCGTCGAAAAGGGCGACCACCGCTATGGTCCCAAGCGCGGCAAGATTCTGGAGTATATCGGCAAGGAGGACGATCCTCGCGCCGCCTCCCTGATCGCCATTCATGCCCACGGCGTCCCGACCGGCTTCTCCGAGGCCGTCGAGCGTGAGGCCGAGGATCAGGAACTGCCGACGCTGAAGGGGCGCGAGGACCTGCGCGAAGTTCCCTTCATCACCATCGACCCCGCCGATGCGCGCGACCACGACGACGCCGTCTATGCGGCGCGTGACGAAGACCCCAAGAACCCCGGCGGCTGGATCGTCTGGGTCGCCATCGCCGATGTCGCCGCCTATGTCCGCCCCGGCAGCCAGTTGGACCGCGAGGCGCGCGACAAGGGCAATTCGACCTATTTCCCCGACAGGGTCGAGCCGATGCTGCCGGAGGTGCTGTCGAACGGTCTGTGCAGCCTGAAGGAGGGCGAGAACCGCGCCTGCCTGGCCGTGCGGATGGTCTTCGACAAGGAAGGCCGCAAGACCGGCCACAGGTTCGTGCGCGGCCTGATGCGGTCGCACGCCAAGCTCAGCTACGAACAGGCGCAGGCGGCCATAGACGGGGAACCGGACGACGCGACCGGCCCGATCATGGAGGCCATCCTCTATCCGTTGTGGAACGCCTATCACACCATGCTGAAGGGCCGGCTGAAGCGCAGCCCGCTGCAGATCGAATCGGCCGAACGCCGCATCCGCATGGCCCCCGACGGCGGCATCGCCTCCATCGAGAAGCGCACCTCGCTGGAGGCGCACAGGCTGATCGAGGAGATGATGATCCAGGCCAACGTCTGCGCCGCCGAGACGCTGGAACAGAAGAAGACGCCGCTGATCTATCGCATCCACGACGCGCCCAGTCAGGAGAAGATCTTCAACCTGGCCGACTTCCTGTCCACCATCGGCAAGCCGTGGAACAAGGGCGAGCCGGGCACGACCAAACGGTTCAACAAGCTGCTGGACGAGACGCGCGACACCGAACACGCCGACGTGGTCAACGAGGTGGTCCTGCGCACCCAGATGCAGGCCATCTACAGCCCCGAGAACGTCGGCCACTTCGGTCTGAACCTGGACCGCTACGCCCACTTCACCTCGCCGATCCGGCGCTATTCCGACCTGATCGTGCATCGCGGCCTGATCCGCGCGCTGGGCCTTGGCAAGGACGGGCTGACGGATCGGGAGATCGCCGAACTGCCCGCCATCGCCGAACAGGTGACGACGACCGAGCGCCGCTCCATGGCCGCAGAGCGCGACGCCATGGACCGCTACATCGCCGCCTATCTGGAGGAGCATGTCGGCGCGACCTTCAAGGGGCGCATCACCGGCGTCACCCGGTTCGGCCTGTTCATCCGTCTGGAGGACACGGGCGCCGACGGCCTGGTCCCCGTCTCGACGCTGGGCAGCGAATATTTCACCCACGACGACCGCGCCCACGCCCTGGTCGGCGAACGCACCGGCAAACGCTTCACCCTGGGCCGGATGGTCGAGGTCAAGCTGCGCGAGGCCACCCCTGTCACCGGCGGACTGGTGTTCGAAATGCTGAGCGAGCCCGAGCCCCGCGATCCCAACGCCCCGGCCCCACGCTATGGCATTCGCGGACGCGGCGGCGACGGCCCGCCGATGCGCGGCCAGAAAAACAAGAATGGGAACCGCCCCGGCGGCCCCAAGCCCCGCAACGGCGCCAAACCCTCCGGCGGCCTGAAGGGCGTGAGGAAGGGCAAGCGGAAGTGACGCCCCAAGTTTTTTGGTGAGGCTTGGGGCGCAGCGCTGGTCATAGTGGTCCCTGGAGGTGCGAATGACCTTGGGCGACACATCAGTTCTGGATCGTCTGAACGGCGCTGAGCGCGATGTTCTGGTGCTGTTGGCGCAAGGACACACGGCCAAGTCGATCGCCAGCCTTCGAAGCGTGACGGTCGCGGCGGTCAACGAACGTCTGCGTTCGGCGCGACGCAAGACCGGCGTCGGCAGCAGTCGCGAACTGGCGCGTCTCGTCGGCGCCCAAGATAATCGTCACGACTTAATCGGACTGGCCGACACGCGGCTCGGGCCTGAAACGCCTTCTCGTCCCGACGCGCCGTCCCTTGGCCGCGCGTTTCTCACCAGACGATGGAGACTGATCGTGATTACCGCCACCCTGCTCGCCACCGGCCTTCTGGCCTACCAAGCCGCTACTCCCCCTGCGCCTCAGTTGCAGACGCCGAGGAGCAATAGCCTTGTCGAGGAAATACTGGCGGCCACATCCTCGCCACCCGACATCGCGGCGCTGCACGCGGAAGCCTCCGCGCATTCCAACGATGAGACCTGGTCATCGGCAACAGAACAACTCCTGAAGAGCCGGCATGAAGCGCTTCCCGACTTCGGGATGGATGTCGAAACACTGAACATCACGTGTGCGACCACACTGTGTGAAGTCGTGGGCAAAGCCCGTTCGGATCTCGCCGGCGAAAAGCTTGATCGGCTGATGGCGGCGATCCAAGGCTTGGATCGGTCGGAGCCACGGCTGCCGCTCAAAGCCCTCGTCCACCATTTCAACGCCACCAACGGCTCACGCCCGAACGCAGTGTTCGTCTCCTACTGGCATCGAGAGGACTAAGGCGCGACGTGAATTTTGGGCGACTTGCGGGGCCTGACTTCTCGGTTCATTGAATCGAGATGTCTTCCGCCCCCTTCGACGCCGCCCAGGACCTGCGCGACGCCCCGCGCGGGCCGGGGGCGAGTCATAGGCCCAAGGACGCCGCGACCCTGATCCTGACGCGGGGCGGCGACCAGCCCGAGGTGCTGATGGGGCGCCGCGCGCCGGGCCATGTGTTCATGGCTTCGAAATGGGTGTTTCCGGGCGGGCGGATCGACCGCAGCGACTTCACCGCCGCCGCAACGGGCGATCTGTCGTCGGACGTCGCCCGGCGGCTGGAGAACGAACTGCCGGCGCGGCGCGCCCGCGCCCTGGCCCTGACGGCGGTGCGCGAAACGTTCGAGGAGACGGGGCTGATCCTGGGCCGGTCCGCGCCAAGCACATCTGTCGCCGGGCCATGGCGCGAGTATCGCCAGGCGGGCGCCCTGCCTGATCTGTCGGTCCTGTCCTACATCGCGCGCGCCATTACCCCGCCGGGACGCACGCGCCGGTTCGACGCCCGGTTCTTCATGGCGCCGGCCGAGGCCCTGCTGACGCCCGAACCGACCGCCGGATCGGGCGAACTGGACGAGATCGCGTGGCTGCCGCTGGACCAGGCGCGAGCGCTGGACCTGCCGGCCATCACCCGGTTCGTGCTGGGAGAACTGGCCGAGCGGCTGGCTCAGCCGAACCGCCCCCTGCCCTTCGTGCGCATGGTGCATGGGCGGCATCGGGTCGATCACAGGGACTGACATCATGACCGGCGCCGAAATCACCCTGCGTCTGACCATCGCCGATCCGGTCGCGGGCGTCGCCTACAGCCTGCAGGACAAGGCGAACACGCCGGTCGGGCCGCGCACCGCCCACGACGGTCCGATCCGTTTCGATGTCCCGATCACCCTGTCAGATGACGGGCGTCCGACGGGTCATTTCGTACGGCGCGAGGGGCCGACGCGGCGGTTCGTCTATATCGCCATCGGAACCTCGGCTGGCCAGCACGACAGCGCCTGGAGCCGCCGCGCTAAAATCGACATCCACGACATTTCCGCCGACCTTCTGGCCCAGGCGCGTCAGGGTCATGTCCTGGAAGTCGTCCTGCCCGGTCGCGCCAAGGACGACGGCCCGGCCTGCGCCACCGTGCGCCCGCTTCAAACCTGGCGCGCCGTCTGAGGTGTTAGGCTCAGGACCCATTGATCCAAGAGGCTCGATCTGATTCAGGCTCCTGAGGAGTCTGGATATGAGTGACCTGTATTGGCTGACGGACGAGCAGATGGCTCGGCTGGAACCCTTCTTCCCCAAGAGCCAC
>QFQU01000002.1 GCA_003248965.1 Brevundimonas sp.
TGTTGAACATCGCAAGATCCCGTATCGATCCAACGGACTTCAGGTGCTGACGGATCGCCCAGATGTGCTTTGGCTTGAGCGGGGCCTTCGCTCCGGTCATTCGACCAGCGTTCCAGGGTTTGCGGGGTAAACGAAACAGATCGGGCTGGCTCATGGCCACCTCCCACGATCAACGCCCCCTCCGCACGATACGCTCCAAACAGCGCAGATGCGCCATAAGCGGTCGTTCACTTGCTTCCGTGAAGCGGACGTATAAGCGGCGGCTTCGCGGACCCTAGCTTTACCTTTTTGCATGCGGCGTACTTCGATAGACTAAAGCGTCACCACTGGAGCCGATCTTTTGGTCGCTGACGACGCCATCCTGTTCAACGAGACTAACCGACTGGCCGAGGCCCTATGGGCGAAGACGCTCCGTACCGAAGGGCTGAATAGCGACCCCAAGATGGTGTCCTGCACCCTCTACAAGCGGCTATGGAGCCATCACCGTGGCTATGCCCTGCTGTACAAAGACGGGCTGGTCGTCGAGTCTGATACGCTACTTCGATCCTCGATCGAGGCCGCGATCTGTTTGTGCGCTAACTTCTACACCGAAGGCGGTCTGTGGACCCAACTAAAGCAAGACGCGCTTTACACGGTGACGTCCCAGATCAAGCAAGCTCGCGAGGTCGATGACAAGGACTTGGAGCGAGACGGTGAGAAGGCGCGCCGTTGGCTGGCTTCGCAGATGGAGCCCAACGTTAGGGCCCGCAAGCTGGAAATGAAGACCCTCGCCGACGACGGCAATGTCCCCATGCTCTACCAGTTCTATCGTGGACTCTCAGGGACTTCGTCGCACGTCACCGGCCTGTCAATCATGCGCGGTGTGGTCACGCCAGATGAACCCACCATGCAGGACGCTTGGACGGGCCTGACCAAGAAAACGCACCACCTCTGGCAAATCGCAGCAGTGCTTCAAGGCAGTTTCTGTCACGCGCTGCTGCTAGATGAGGATGCGTTGGCCGAAGCCTCAATCGCCTTGGCGAAACGGCTACATGTCCGGTTGGATGCGGCAGGTCTCTAGCGCGCCAACAGCAGAAGTTGGCTGCGCTCCGGGAACGAGACATTCACCGTGGTGAGATCTTGCCGCGCATCACTCGTCCGGCGCCAACGACCCCATAAGAAGCGGCGCGCGGCCGGCCAGCCTTTGGGACACGAAGTCGATGAAAAGCCTGACGCGCTTGGTGTTGCGCGAGTCGCCTTGGGTGAGAATCCAAAGCGCGCCATTCAGGCGTGGCGCGGTGCCCGGCGCCCTCGTGAGCATGGGGTCGGCGTCGCCGACGAAGCACGGCAGCCTTGTCATCCCGAGTCCTTGCCGGACCGCCGCGAGCTGCACCTCGGCGTCGGGAGCCCTGAAAGGCGCCCCCGTCGCCTTTATCTCGCCCGCGCTGGCCCAGTCCGGGACGCCACGATCATTGATGACGATCGGCCTGATCGGCCCAGTCGCGCCGACGCGCCATCTGGCCAGCAGATCGCGTGACACGTAGACGCCGCCGGCCAGCTGCGGTCCCATCAGGCCGTGTAAATTGAGTGGCAGGGTCTTGCGATCGACGACGAAGCGGATCGCCACATCGGCTTCACGGTTGGTCAGGTTCGCGACTTCGCCGGTCGACAGGATCTCGATCTCGATATCCGGATGCTTTTGGGCGAAGTCTGCCAGGTCCGGCATTAGAAGATCGGCCAGGAATGGCGGCAGCGTAATCCGCAGAAGACCGCGCGCGCTCTGGTCGCGGCCGAAGACGCGCGTCTCCAGTTGGTGGGACGACGCTTCCATCTGCTCGGCGAATTCGACGACCTCCTCCCCCGCAGCCGTCAGTCGGTATCCCGAGGGCCGCTTTTCGAACACCTGCACCCCAAGCCGTCGCTCCATCTGGGCGATGCGCCTGAGCACGGTGGCGTGGTTCACGCCAAGGCGTTCGGCGGCGGCTCTTACCGAGCCGCCTCGCCCGACGGCGAGAAAGTAACGAACATCGTCCCAGTCGATTGAGGCCATGGTGCGATCCTGCACCTCAGCGAGCGACTTTCAAGGCTCAAGTCACCACCGTCAGCGTCATTTCTCAATCATCCGGATTGTTTCCGCACCACCGATGTGCGCCGCTCCGCACTGAAAGCCGGCCTATGCCAGACCTACTTCGAGGCTGTCGGACCGCCCCTGGCGGCCAAACGGAACCCGAAAGGAAAGATCATGGGCAAGCTTGAAGGTAAGGTGGCGGTCGTCACGGGCGCGACGAGCGGCATGGCGCTGGCCAGCGCCAAACGCTTCGTGGAGGAAGGGGCATACGTTTTCATCACCGGCCGTCGTCAGGACGCGCTGGACGACGCGGTGAAGGCGATCGGCCGGAACGTCACGGGCGTGCGCGGCGACGCGGCCAATCTCGACGACCTCGACCGCCTGTTCGAAACGGTCAAGCGCGAAAAGAGTGGGATCGACGTGCTCTACGCGAGCGCCGGCTGGGGCGAAGCCGCGCCGCTTGGTGAGGTCACCGAACAGCACTTCGACACGATCTTTGGTCTGAACGCGCGCGGTACGCTCTTCACCGTGCAGAAGGCCTTGCCCCTGTTCAACGACGGCGGCTCCATATTCATGACGGGGTCTGTGGCCTCGATCAAAGGGTTCCCAGGCTACAGCGTCTACGCGGCCAGCAAGGCGGCCCTCCACGCCTTCGCCCGCGGCTGGCTTAACGAGCTGAAGACCCGGAACATCCGGGTGAACGTGCTGCACCCGGGGCCGATCGCCACGCCAATGCAGGATCAGGTCCTCACCCCGGAGGCCAAGCAGATGTTCGAGTCCCTGATCCCGCGGGGAACGATGGGACGTCCCGAGGAAATCGCCGCGGCCGCGCTGTTCCTGGCCTCGGACGATTCCAGCTTCGTGAACGGCGTGGAGCTGGCCGTCGACGGCGGCTTCTCAGCCATCTGACCTTGTCTTGGATCGCCCGAGCGGCGGATCCATCATCTCAGGAGACTCATCATGAGCTACGCGATCATAGGGTTCGGCAAGATCGGCCAGGCCCTCGCTCACGCCTTCGCGCGCCGCAGCATCGAGGTGGCGGTCGCCAGCCGCCACCCGCCTGAGGTCCTCGCGCCGCAGGCAAGGGCGATCGGCCCGACCATCGTCGCCACCTCCCTGCAGGAGGCGCTGAAGGCCGACACGATCTTCCTGGCCGTGCGTTCCGAGTCTCATCGCGATGTCGCCAAGGCTCTGCCGAGCTGGAAAGGCAAGACCCTGGTGGACGTTACGAACTCACAGGCGCCATTGGAGGAGATGGACGGGCTGCTGTCTTCAGCCTTCGTCGCCAAGCTCTATGCCGGAGCCAAGGTCGTGAAGGGGTTCAACCACCTGGGCGCCTCCGCCCTTGCAGCGGATCCCGTCGTTCCGGGGGGACATCGCGTCGTCTTCCTCGCGAGCGACGACGAAGACGCTGTCGCGCCCGTGGCGGCCCTGGCCAAACAGCTCGGCTTCGCCCCCGTCAATCTGGGGCGGTTCGACGAAGGCGGCGCGCTCGTCCACGCCCGTGGCGCCACCTGGGGGCCGCTCATCTTCCAGAACATGTTCAAAAAGGAGCAGTAGCCAAATTGGGGAAGGGTGTTTCCGCGTCCTTCCCGCCTGCTTTGTGGGCCGTGGCGGGGATGCGCCACAAGCAGACGCCAGCAGCCAACCCAAGACGTGACATTTGGAGAGCTGGCTTAAGTCCCTCCCGCGCCGTAAGTTCGCGCTTCATATGCTAGGCGATTAAACACTAGTGCGGCCACGACGAACGGAAACTCCGTCGAATAAGTCAAACCACCCCCTGGGCCACCATGGCGTCGGCGACCTTGCGGAAGCCCGCGATATTGGCCCCCCGGACATAATCGACATAGCCCTTCTGACCCTGCCCGTCAGCGACGCAACGTTCCTGGATTTCGACCATGATGTCCTTCAACTGCGCGGTCAGCCGCGCTTCGTCCCAGGACTCTCGGGCGGAGTTCTGAGCCATTTCGAGGCCGGACACGGCGACCCCGCCCGCATTTGCGGCCTTCGCGGGACCGAAGCCGATTCTGGCTTTTCGGAAGGCGGCCACGGCCTCAGGCGAGCACGGCATGTTGGCCCCTTCAACCACATAGCGCACGCCCCCTTGCAACAGGGTCTCGGCGTCATCGGCGTCCAGTTCGTTCTGGGTGGCGCACGGCAGCGCGATATCGCATTCGACGCTCCAGGGCGTTCGTCCCTTGTGGAATTTCAGGGTCTTCGACCGCTCGGTGACCGCTGAGAGCGGCCCGCGTCGCTCCAGCTTTTGCGTCTTGATCCGCTCGAGCAGGTCGGGGTCGAAACCGTCCGGCGCATGCAGCAGACCCTCACTGTCGGACAGGGTCAGGACCTTTGCGCCTTCTTCGACGGCCTTGTGTGCTGCGTGGAGCGCGACGTTGCCCGCCCCCGAGATCGTCACGGTCTTGTCCTTCAGTCCGTCGTCTGCGCGCTCGAGCATGGCTTTGAGGAAGAAGACAGTCCCCCATCCGGTCGCCTCGGACCGCACTTCGCTGCCGCCGTAGGACAGACCCTTGCCGGTCAGCGCCCCCTCGAACCGGTTCGCCAGCCGCTTGTACTGCCCGAACAGATAGCCAATCTCGCGCCCCCCCACGCCCATGTCGCCCGCCGGGACGTCTTCATTGGGGCCGATGTAGCGGTGCAGTTCGGTCATGAAGCTCTGGCAAAAGCGCATGACCTCGGTGTCCGACCTGCCGCGCGGGTCGAAGGTCGCGCCTCCCTTTGCGCCACCGAGCGCCAGCCCCGTCAGGCTGTTCTTGAACGTCTGTTCAAAGGCCAGAAACTTCAGCACGCCTTCCGTCAGGTCGCCGGAGAACCGGAGTCCGCCCTTGTAGGGGCCGATGGCGTTTGAGTGCTGAACCCGCCAGCCGCGTTCGACGCGCGGCCGCCCCTGATCATCCTGCCACACGACCCGGAAGCTGACGATCCGATCGGGTTCGACGATCCGGCTCAGGATTTCGTTCTCACGATAGGCCTTCGTCTCCTCAACCAGGGGCCAGACCTCGGTTACCACGTCGTCGACCGCCTGCAGGAACTCCGGTTGTCCGGGGTAGCGGTCGGCGAGGTCCGCCAGGAAGCTTTTCAGGTCGGCGGACGATCGAGGAGGCATGATGAGGCTCTACTGAAGACGAGAAATCAAAAAACTGGGAAATCAGGCGCGTGACGCCAGGAACTCGTGGCGATGGTCGCGCACGAAGTCGGTGAAGCTGCGCGGCGGAACCCCTGTCAGGCGCTCGATCTCGGCCGTAGGATCGATGTCGTGATGCTGGGCGACCATGTTCGAGAATTGCACGATCAAGCCGTTCGTCATCCACCGCGAGTTGCCGGTCAGACGAAGGATGGCGCGATAGATGGGCGTCGGCAGATCGATGTATCGGACCTTGCGCTGGATCACGCTGGACAGGCGCTCGGCGGCCTGGGTCATGTCCAGCGTCTCGGGACCGGTCAGGAAATAGCTGGCCCCTTCATGACCGTCCTCGCTCAACACGGTGGCGGCGACGCGGGCGATGTCGCGCGTGTCGATCAGCGAGACCGAACCCTTGCCGGCCACGTGCGGCAGGAAGCCCTTGGCGATCGGAGTTTTGTACCAGAGGAAATTCTGCATGAAGCCGGTCGGCTTCAGGATCGTCCATGCGACGCCCGACGCCCGCAGGTGGTGATCGATCAGGGCATGGGACGTCGCCCAGGGAATTAGCGACCGCACATTGGCGTCGGATGCGGACAGTTTGACGATCCGGCGAACGCCGGCCGACTTGGCCGCGTCGATCGCGGCCGTCTCCTGCTCGACCTGTCTGGGGTTCGGCGTGGTGAGCAGAAACAGGGTGTCGGAGCCGTGCATCGCGTTGGCCAAAGTGTCCGGGCGATCGAAGTCGCCGATGACGGCTTCGAACCCCTTGTCCTTCAGCTTGGCGACCTGCTCCGGCTTGCGGACCATGGCCCGGAAGGGCGTGCCCGCGTCGTGCAGCAGCCTGCAGATTTCGCCGCCGATGCCGCCGGTTGCGCCTGTGACGAGGATCATGATTGGGTTTCCTTATCCGATTGGACGTTGGGGAAGGTGGAATGGGGCGACCGGTCGAGCCGCTCGGAGATCACCGCGTTCATTTCCTCAAGGGTCCGAATGGCGTCTCGAATGCGCTCGGCCCCGACGCTGTCGGCGATGGCCTGATCGAACGGGGCGACAGCCTGCTCCGCGCCTGCCACGGCCGCCATCCCGGTCGGGGTGAGAACGACGAGTTTGGCCCGCTGGTGATGAGGATTGTCCTCGAACGCGACCAGGCCGCGTTCAGCGAGAAGGTCGAGGACCCTCTGCACCGCCTGCCGGGTCAGGCCCATGTTTCGGGCGATCGAGGCGGCAGGCAGCGGAACGGGCGAGTAGCGCAGGGCGGCCAGCACCTGCCACCAGGCACTGGTCAGACCCAAGGGCGCGACGAGCTCGTTTCCCGCGCTAATCAATCGTCCGTTGGCGGCGAAGACCGCCAACGCGAGGGCTCGGACGTCTAAGTTCTGATCCTGCACGCGACAACACGCTTTCAATTCGACAATATGCTGTCAAATGTCGGGGAAGAGGTTTTGTTCCAGCTTATCGCGCGAAAATACTGAGGGGTGTCTGCCTATGGCATGTCAGTTGCCAATTCCGGACTTTCCCAAGGTCCGAGAAGAGTCAGGTAGAGACCTTAGAACCGCATTGCCTCAGACAGCCGCGCCGCTGTCCGGTTCGCCAGTTGCTTCAGCGGGTCGTCACTGAGGTGGGCATAGATCTCCGTAGTCCGGGCCTGCTTGTGGCCCAGGACCTTGCCGACCATAAACAGAGACGCCCCGCCAGCAATGGCGAAGCTCGCAAAACTGTGGCGGAGATCGTGTAGCCGCACATGCAACAGGCTTCTCACGTCGCGTGGATCCTTGCCGGCCTCCGCCGCCTTTTGTCGAAGGATTTCGTCCGCGCGCACCTTCACCTTGGCCCAGAGGTTAGGGAGCCCGACGAAATGCCCGTCCCCCTTAAGGGCTGGAAGCACGAAGGGGGATCGCTCCGCCGCTGCCAAGGTGTCGCCTGAGTTGTGGCCCCGGGACCGCTCCGGCGGGCGACCTTCGTCCCAGCGTCGGCGAAGGAGTTCGACGGCGGCGTCGGCCAAGGGGACGGTCTTCGCCCCCGTCTTGGAGTCGGGCAACCGAAGGCAGCCAACCTCCCAATCCACATAGTCCCATCGCAGCGATAAAATCTCGGATTTGCGGCATCCGGTGAGGATCAGCAGCCGCACGGTATCCGCCATGACCGCGTGCCTCGGCTCCTCGCGTTCAAACTGCGCCAAGGCCTCGCTGATGGCGGCGATTTCGCGATCTGAAAGATACCGCTCGCGCCGGATCGTCTGGAACCGTTCCACCCCCTTGGTCGGATTGGTCTTCAGCAGATCGGTGAGGATGGCGAACTCATAGGCTGCTCCGAGCGTGACGACGGCCAGGGCCGCGACCCGCTTGCCGCCCGTCACACGCGAGCGCTTGCGGTGCCCGGTCTTGACGTTACGCGCGGTCCTGCCCAGGGAGACGTCCATCTGGAATTTGGCGATGTCCAGACGGGTCAGGTCTTGCGCCAGGCAGCGGCCGAGCAAGGGCCGCACATGACACTCGAACAGCGTCCTGTTGGTGTCCCAGCTCGACTCCTTCTTGTTCGGCTTCATAGCCGGCCCGTCGGTCATGTAGTGATCGATCATCGCATTGACCGTCAGGGCGTGCCGGCCGGCGACCTTGACGGCCTGCGGATCGACGCCCTCGCGCACATCCCTCAGCGCCGCCCTTGCATGGTCCCGCGCCTGCTCGAGCGAATAGGCCTCCTCCACGCGACCGAGGGTCAATTTTCGCAGCTGTCCGCCACGCCGGTAGGTGAAGATGAAGCTTTTGGCGCCCGACGGCCGGACGCGCACGCCGAGACCGATCACCTCGGTGTCGCGCACGCTGTAATCCCCTTGGCGGGGCTCCAGGGTTTCGATCAGTTTCCGGGTGAGACGCGGCATCGGAGGCCCTTTTTCGGGGTAACACAGGGGTAACAAGAGGTCAGAATTCCCCTCGTGTTACCCCGGTTTCCATTATCCCGTAAAATAGGAATATTTCAAGTTATCAATAACTTGGAACCAGTTGAAACCGGCTGAAACAGCCCAAAATCGACATGGCATGCAAGAGGTCAGCGGTTCGACTCCGCTAAGCTCCACCAGTTTCCTGAAACCCGGTTGCGAAAGCAGCCGGGTTTCTTTGCATCTGGACCTTGGACGTCTGGAACCTTGGCCGTTGGCCGTGCGCTTGGAAGCCATGTCCGTTTCCATCGACAAGCTGAACCTGGCGGCGCTGGAACAGTCTCAGGTGCTGCGCGTCGCGGGGATGAAGCTGACCCTCGGCGGCCTGGTCAGCGCGGCCGTGATCCTTCTGATCGCCTTCGCCGCCAGCTGGCTGGTGACGCGCGCCCTGCGCCGGGTGCGTGAACGGGCCGAACGCAGCCGCCAGGCCCTCTATCTGCTGGAGCGGCTGGCCAGTTACGCCATCATCGTGATCGGCGTCATGTCGGCTCTGTCGGCGGCGGGGGTGAACCTGTCGTCCCTGGCGGTCTTCGCCGGCGCCCTGGGCATCGGCGTCGGCCTGGGCCTGCAAGGGGTGGTCAAGGAGTTCGTCTCGGGCCTGTTCCTGATCTTCGACCGGATGGTGTCGGTCGGCGACTATATCGAGATCGAGGACATCGGCATCCGCGGCGCCATCATGGAGATCGGCCCGCGTGCGACCCGCGTGCGCACCAACGACAACGTCAATGTCCTGGTGCCCAACTCGCGCTTCATCGAACAGCCCGTGACCAACTGGACGCTGAGGGGCGATACGCGCCGCATCCACGTCCCCTTCACCGTGGCCTATGGATCGGACCGGGGGTCGGTGCGCGACGCCGTGCTGAAGGCGGCCCAGGCCAGTCCCTTCACCCTGCCCGAGACAGAGGCGAGAAAAAGCCAGGTCTGGCTGGTGGCGTTCGGCGATCGGGGGCTGGCTTTCGAACTGGTGGTCTGGCCGACGCGCGAGGCGGTGAAACGCCCCGCCGCCATGCATGCGGCCTATACCTGGCTGATCGCCGACGCCCTGGATGCGGCGGGCATAGAGTCGCCGGTCAGCCAGACCGACCTGCGGCTACGCAGCGCCTTCGGGCTGGAGGGCGACGCGGCCCTGAAACGGTTGGGCTATGGCGAGGGGCCGCCGCCCGCCGCCGTCGGTCCCGACAGCGGCGTCCGCACGGCCAACGACGCCGCCGACGACGTCATGGCCACCGAAGACGACGAGGAGACGCCGGAGACGACGCCAGCCCCGCCCTCGGGTCGTCAGGCCGGATAGGCCGCCTTGGCCTTCTGCCGCCAAGCGTGCAGCAGCGGCTCGGTATAGCCGTTGGGCTGGTTCACCCCGTCGAACACCAGGGCGCGCGCGCACTGAAAGGCCAGGCTGGCGTCGGGATCGGGCGCCATGGGCCGATACAGCGGATCGCCGGCGTTCTGGGCGTCCACCTTGGCCGCCATGCGCAGCAGCGCCGCCTCGACCTGATCGGCGGTGCAGACGCCGTGCAGCAACCAGTTGGCCATGTGTTGCGAACTGATCCGCAGGGTGGCCCGGTCCTCCATCAGGCCGATGTCGTGGATGTCCGGCACCTTCGAGCAACCGACGCCCTGATCGATCCAGCGCACCACATAGCCCAGCAATCCCTGGGCGTTGTTGTCCAGCTCGGCCGTCACCTCGTCCTCGGACCAGTTGGCCCCGTTGGCCAGGGGCGGCGTCAGCAGGGCCTCCAGCCCCGGCGTCGGCTGTTCGGCGACGGTCTTGCGCACCGCGAAGACGTCCACGGCGTGATAATGCAGCGCGTGCAGGGTCGCCGCCGTGGGCGAGGGCGTCCAGGCGGTGTTGGCGCCGGTCTTGGGGTGGCCGATCTTCTGCTCCAGCATGTCGGCCATCCGGTCGGGCGCCGCCCACATCCCCTTGCCGATCTGGGCCCTGCCCGACAGGCCGCATTCCAGGCCGATGGCGACGTTTCTCGCCTCATAGGCCGCGATCCAGGCGCTGGACTTGATGTCGGCCTTTCGCACCACCGGCCCGGCCTGCATGGCGGTGTGGATCTCGTCGCCGGTGCGGTCCAGAAAGCCGGTGTTGATGAAGACGATCCGGTCCTTCACCGCATGGATGCAGGCCGCCAGATTGGCCGAGGTGCGCCGCTCCTCGTCCATCACCCCGACCTTGATCGTGTGGCGCGCCAGACCCAGCAGATCCTCCACCGCATCGAACAGCCGATCGGTGAAGGCGGCCTCCTCCGGGCCATGCATCTTGGGCTTGACGATATAGACCGAACCCGTGGCGCTGTTGCCGAACCCTCCGAGACCCTTGATGTCGTAAAGCGCGATCAGGCTGGTGACGACGGCGTCCATGATCCCTTCCGGCGCCTCGGACCCGTCGGGCAACAGGATGGCCGGCGTGGTCATCAGATGACCGACGTTGCGCACGAACAGCAGCGACCGCCCCTTCAACGTCACCGCCGATCCGTCCGGCCCGGTCCAGGTCCGATCCGGCTCCAGGGCGCGGGTCAAGGTCTTGCCGCCCTTCTGGAAGCTTGCCGACAGGTCGCCCTTCATCAGCCCCAGCCAGTTGCGATAGGCCGCAACCTTGTCGGCGGCGTCGACGGCGGCGACCGAATCCTCCAGATCGACGATGGTCGACAGGGCCGATTCCAGCACCACGTCCGCCAGGCCCGACGGATCGCCCCGCCCGACCGGATGGGTCCGGTCGATCACCAGTTCGATATGCAGCCCGTTGTTCTTCAGCAGGATGGACGAGGGCGCCGCCGCCTCGCCCGAAAAGCCGACGAACCGGGACGGGTCCTTCAGGGCCGGCGACAGGGCGCCGTCGATCACCGACCAGCCGGTCACATCCGCGTGCGATCCGTCCGCCAGCGGCGCGGCCTGATCCAGAAACGCCTTGGCCCTGGCCACGACCCGCGCGCCGCGCGCGGCGTCATAGCCGGCGCCCGTCGGCGGATCGCCCAGCGCATCGGTCCCGTAAAGTGCATCGTACAGACTGCCCCAGCGGGCGTTGGCGGCGTTCAGCAGGAAGCGCGCGTTCAGCACCGGCACCACCAGTTGCGGCCCGGCCATGTGGGCGATCTCTTCGTCCACCCCGGTCGTGCCGACGGTGAACGGCGCCGGCTCATCGGCCAGATAGCCGATCTGGCGCAGGAAGGCGGCGGAGGCGGCGACGTCATACGGCTGGCCCTTGCGGGCGCGATGCCAGTCGTCGATCTGGGCCTGCAGCCGGTCGCGCGTGGCCAGGAGGGCGCGGTTCTCGGGCGCGAACCGTTCGAACAGCGCCGCCGTCCCCGACCAGAAGCCCGCCGCGTCCAGACCCAGGCCCGCAAGCACCTCCTGCTCGATCAGGGCGATCAGTTCGCCCGCGACCTTCAGCCCGGCGCGATCTTCATGGGTCGTCATGGCGGCCTTTCCGGGCCCGAAGCGAGCCCTTGTAACAATGCGTGATCAGCTAAGCCAAGGCTGTGCGTCTCTGCAAGGGTCACGTCGCGTCAGCCGTGTCGCTTTGTGAACAAGGCTTGCCGTCCAGACTTGCGACGGGGCGCGAAGACGTCATGATCGCCGTCATGTCCCTGCGTCGCTCCCTGGCCCTTCACGCCCCTCTGTACATCGCCCTGGTCGTGACCGGTCTGATCGCCGCGCTGGCGCCGATCGGCGGCGACGAACTGAACCGGTTGGCGATCGGTTGGGACGTAGGCGCGGCGGTCTTCGTCGGGGCCACCCTCTATCGTATGGCGCGCGCCGAGGGAGCCGACGCCATTCGGCGGCGCGCGGCCGCCCTCGACCAGACAGGTCGCCTGATCCTGCCCCTCAGCCTGCTGGCGGCGTCGGCCAGCATTGTCGTGGTGATCGGCGAGGCGATGCGGGGCGGCGCCTCGCCGATCGTCAGCGGGCTGTTGTCGTTGCTGACGGTGGCCCTGTCCTGGACCTTCATCCAGTTGATCTTCGCCCTGCATTACGCCCACGCCTTCTATCGCGCCGACGTGGACGACCAGGATCACGGCGGTCTGATCTTTCCGGGCGAGACCGAGCCGGACTACTGGGACTTCCTGCACTTCTCCTTGATCATCGGCGTGGCGTCCCAGACGGCCGATATCCAGATCGCCGACCGGAAGCTGCGCCGCCTGGCCAGCGTCCACAGCCTGACGGCCTTCACCTTCAACACCGTGATCCTGGCCCTGACGGTCAATCTGATGGTCGGGCTGCTGGGCAAGTGAGGCCCGTCGTCGGTGAGGATTGCTTAACCGCGTCCGTGAACGGGACTGCAAGCGCCGGCGCCTAATGTGGGCCCACGGACGACATCGCGTCCGCCCGTTCGAGCGTATCGCCCATGCTGTTTCTTCTGAACGACGTCGTGTTCGATCTGGACGAAGCCTGCCCGGTCACGCCCGCCGACGCCCGTCGGTTCGATCGGCTGGACTTCGACTATGTGCTGGCGCTGGGCTGCGAACTGTTCGCCGAAGACCCGCTGATGCACCGCAACGATCCCGAGCGGGCGCGCCGTCTGGCCTGGCTGATCGCCGATCGCAGCCCGGACGTGAACGCGGCCCTATTCGCCGCCCCCGCCGCCGCCTGCGATCCCGATCTGGTCGAGCCGCGCTTCTGCGCCCTGCCCGCCGCCGTCATGGACCAGCTTCAGGCCAAGGGACGCCGCCTCAACGCGGTCGCCGCCGACCGCGCCGTCTGGAACCGCATGGCCGCCTGACCGGCGGCGTGCAGCCTGCCTACATCAGCCCGTTGAAGACGACGTGAACCAGCGTCGCCACAGCGATGATGAAGCCGAAACCGATCATGAGGCCCACGGCCGGATGCAACGGTCGCCCGTCGCGGCGTGTATGGGCGACACGGTCCTGAGGATGGATCACAGCCATCGTTCGTTTCCCTTCCCTATGACCAGGTCGCCTTGGGTGTCCAAGCCGCCCTGGGCCGGCGTCGGGCTCTGACGGCCCGATCCTCTCGACGACCGGAGCATGACTCCGATAACCTCTCTTGGCGAGGGGTTATCGACCGATCGACACAGGCGTTTGAACTGGACCTGCTCCACTCCAGGCTGCAAGACTGCCGCGGGGTTGAATGGGGAGCATGCAAGGTGAAGAGACTTGCGTCGAGCGCCACGCTGGTTTTGGGAATGGTTATCGCCCTCGGCGCGTCGGCGGCGAAGGCGGAGTGGAAGCGGGCGGAAACGCCGCGCTTCATCGTTTACAGCGATGGCGATCAGGGCCAGTTGCGCGACGCGGCTTTACAATTGGAGCTGTTCGAAAGCGCCATGCGAATGGCGCACCGGATGGACCCATCCGGAAAACCCGCCCGCCGGATCGCCATCTATCTGGTGCGCGACCAGGCCGCCTTGAAACAGGTGGAGCCTGAACTGCGTGACGGGGTCGCCGGATTCTACCAGGCGACGGACGACGATATTTTCGCACTGGCAATCCGCGAACGGCGCGATCAGTCCACTCTACTGCACGAATACGCCCACCATTTCATGATGGGTTCGCTTACCGGAGGATTTCCGGCCTGGTTCGTCGAAGGCTATGCGGAGTATTTCGCCAACGCGGAAATTTCCTCCCGGCGCGTCGTGGTGGGCGGCGTCAACCGCAACAGCGGCGAATGGCTGAACTACGCCAGCTGGATGCCGATGAATCTGCTGCTGACGCGCCGGCCGTTCGAATTCTCCGACTCCAACGCCGTAACCTCCTACTACGCCCAGTCCTGGCTTCTGGCGCACTGGTTCATATCGGACCCGGATCGGCTCAAGATGTTCTATGCCTATATGGCCAACCTCCGGCAGGGTCAGGAGCCCGTCGCGGCTATGGAAGCCGCGGTCGGCATGCCGATCGGTCGGTTGGAACGTGTGCAGCGGGATTATCTGCGCCAGAATTTCCGTGTCCAGGTCGCGACCAGCGACAACTTCCCGCGCCCGGACGTGCAGATCGCCTCTCTGTCTCCTGCCGAAAGCGATCTCCTCCTGTCAGGCCTGCGCCTGTCGTCGACCTTCGGCAAGGACGACGCCTTGTTGGCCGATATTCGCCGCAGGGCCGCCGCCTATCCCGACGACCCGTTCGCCATTCTGCTGTTGGCCCGTGCGGAACTTCGCCTGGGCGACAGGGCGGCGGCAAGGCGTCTGCTTTCGGCACGTCTGGATGAGGCGCCGGAGGATGCTGTCGCCTTGCGTCTCATGGGGGAAGCCGTCTGGGACGACGCCAAGGACAACGCCTCGGACCAGTTGACGCTGGTGCGCGAGGCCAGAGGCTATCTGGCCAAGGCCTACGCTCTTGAGCCGGACGACTATCGCACCCTTTATCTGCTGGCGGAGACGCGGCAGATGTCTCCCGACTTTCCGTCGGACAACGATGTCGAGACGCTGCTCGCCGCGCTCGAGCTGGCCCCGCAGTCGGCGTCGCTGAGGCTCTTCACCGCCCAGGCGCGCGCGAAACGCGGCGAGTATGACGCCGCAATCAACCTGCTTCAGCCCCTGGCGTCCAACCCGCACAGCAGTGGCGCGACCGTCTTGGCGCGCGGCCTGATCACGCGATACCAGCAGGCCATGGTCGAAAAGCCCTCCAACGAGGATGCAACCGACGATCCCGCACCCTCTGCCGGGTGACTTTCGGCGCGGGGCGGGGTAGTCGCGCGCCATGTCCTCATTGACCCTGCCCGAAGAAGCCGCGCGCCGGCGGACGTTCGCCATCATCGCCCACCCCGATGCGGGCAAGACGACCCTGACCGAACATATCCTTCTGGCCGGCGGGGCCATTCGGGCGGCGGGCGCGGTGCGGGCGCGGGGCGAGAACCGGCGCACGCGGTCGGACTGGATGAAGATCGAGAAGGAGCGCGGGATTTCCGTCAGCGCCTCGGTCATGACGTTCGAGCACGACGGCAAGATGTTCAACCTGCTGGACACGCCGGGGCACGAGGACTTTTCCGAAGACACCTACCGCACCCTGACCGCCGCCGACTGCGCCATCATGGTGCTGGACGCCGCCAAGGGGATCGAGCCGCAGACGCTGAAGCTGTTCGAGGTCTGCCGCCTGCGCGACATTCCGATCATCACCTTCATCAACAAGCTGGACCGCCGCGCCGATCTGGTGGCCGGCCGAGAGCGGCAATCGCCTGCGCGGCATGGTCGAGGTCGGGACCGGCAAGTTCCAGCCCTATGCTCGCAAGGCCGCCGGTTCGGCCGAGGATCCCGAACACCCCCCCGCCCTGCCGCTGGACCAGGCGGCGCAGTATTTCGAGGCGGGCGAGCAGGACGCCCTGACCGAGGCCGTCGAACTGGTCGAGGGCGGCTATCCGGCCTTTGACCGCCAGGCCTTTCTGGAGGGCCATATGACCCCGGTGCTGTGGGGATCGGCGCTTCGCCACTTCGGCATCGACGAACTGCTGAAGGCCATCGGCGACTGGGCCCCGGCGCCCAAGGTCATGAAGGCCAGGAAGGAATCCCCGCCCGAGACCCGCAACGCCCCCGCCCCCGTCGAAACCGAGGTCGAGCCGGGATCGAACGAAGTCACCGGCTTCGTCTTCAAGGTCCAGGCCAATATGGACCCCAACCACCGCGACCGGATCGCCATGTTCCGCATGGCGTCGGGCGCCTTCAAGCGCGGCATGAAGCTGAAGGTGCAGAACACCGGCAAGTCGCTGTCGGTCAATGCGCCGATCATGTTCTTCGCCTCGGATCGGGAACTGGCCGACGACGCCTTCGCCGGCGACGTGATCGGCATTCCGAACCACGGGATCTTACGCGTCGGCGACAGTCTGTCGGAGAGCGGCGTGGTGCGGTTCGCGGGCCTGCCCAACTTCGCGCCGGAAATCCTGCAACGGGTCCGGGTCAAGGACCCGCTGAAGGCCAAACACCTGAAGAAGGCGCTGGAAGGTCTGGCCGAGGAAGGCGTGACCCAGCTGTTCCGGCCCGAGATCGGATCGGACTTCATCGTCGGCGCCGTGGGCCAGCTGCAATTCGAGGTCATGGCCGACCGGCTGGGCGAGGAATACGGTCTGGACGTCGTCTTCGAACCCAGCCCCTACGCCGAGGCGCGATGGATCGGCGGGACGGAGGCGGATGTCGAGGATTTCTCAGGAAAATACCGCCCGCAGATGGCCCGCGACATCGATCAGGCCCCCGTCTTCCTGGCCAAATCCAGCTGGGAGACCGGCTATGTCGGCGAGCGTTTCCCCAAGATCGCCTTCACCAAGACCAGGGAACGCGGCTGACCTTGGCCATATCGCCTTCCCTTCGCCACGCGGCGGCGCCATGGTCCGCCTGAGGTGAGGCGCAACCGCGCCGGAGAGACGATGATCGCACTGCTCGCCCTGTCCAGCCTGGCTCTGGCGTTTCAGGCCACGCCCAGCGTCGGCCTGACCTCCTACGAGGAGGCGGTGCGCTGCGCCGGCGTGACCCAGGCGGCGTCTGAACTGGAGGGCGGCGAGAGCCGTCAGGGGCGCGCCCTCTACGACGCGGCCCTGTATTGGTCGCTGGCGGCCATGCAGGCCGGCGGCGCCTCCGGCCGCTCGCCCCAGGACGCCGAGGCCGATCAGACCCGCGCCCGTATCGCCGCCGTGCGCCAGTTCAACACCGACGCCCGCGCCGCGCGCTCCGCGCTTCAGGCGTGTCGGCTTCGAACGCCGAACCTGGGGTGATCCGCCGCGCCCGAAGACACTGTCGATAAGGCCAAGTCGAACCCGCGCGGCGGCGCTGCGTTTGCAATGGTGATGCGAAGGGACGTCCGCCGTCCCGAAGCGGGATGACAGAGGTCCAGCGTATGTTCGAATTCGGCCGTGATCTTCGCAAAATCTTCGCCCAGGCGCGCGAGAGCGAAGACCTGGGCTGGGTCGAGCTGATCGGCGTCGACCTGTTGAAGATCGAGGCGCGTCGGGAGGCGACCGACGCCGGCCGCGTGTCCTGCCCTCGCCCTTTCCAGACCGAATGCCGCGCCGCCGCCCTGTGGCGCGACCACGCCCGTCGCACCGGCGCCGCCGACAGCCTGGCCCGCGCCGACCGTTGCGCCGACAGCCTGGTCCGCACGGCCGTGGGCGACGAACAGATCGCCGTCGCGGCCGTCTCGCGCGCGCAGGGTCTGATGCTGCGGTTCGACCTGTGTGGCGACCCGGTCCATCTGGATCGCGCCCTTCAGACGGTGAACGCCGTCGCGCCGCCGCGAAAAACCCGACCGGCGGCCGCCCTGTCGGCCGTCCACGCTCGGATCAGCGCTCGCCGGGCCCGCCTATCCGGCGAGCCCGAGGCCCTGTTGGACGCCGCCGCCCTGATGGACGTCGCCCGCCACGCCGGAGCGACCGAGGACGTCGATCTGCGCATGGACGCCGCCATGCTGGCGCTGGAGGCCGGGGTGCTGCAACGCGACGTGCGCCTGCTGGACCAGGCCGGGCGCGACCTGGGCGAACTGGTGGAGGCGACGTCCCCCGACCATCGGCCGTTGACGCGGGCGCGCGCCCTGGCCCTGTGCGGCGCGGGCCTGGCGGCCCTGGCCAGCGTCGCCGGTCACGCCGAGGCCCAGGTGCAGGGGCGCATCCTGTTCGACGCCGCCGCCGACCAGTTCACCCCCGACCACAGTCCCCTGGACTGGGCCGCGATCCAGACCCTGCGCGCCGGCGACGACGCCCTGCCCATGATGGTTCTGGTCCAGGCCGAGACCCTGACCCAGGGTCAGGGGCTGATCGTCGGGGCCCTGGCCCGCGAACGGCGCGGCGCGCGCGAGGTCGCCCTGGCCGAAACCCTGGGCGATCGGGCCGGTCTGGACACGCTGGAACGACGTCTGCACGCGCGCATGGCGACGGCCGCGCCCCTGGACTGGGTCGCCGATCAGCTCGTCATGGGCGAGATCATGCTGGCGCGCCGCCGCCTGGGCGGCCCGGAACCGCGCAGCCTGGGCCTGATCCTGGCCGAGGCGGCCGGCACGGCGCGCGAGATGGGCGTGACCGTGCTTGCCGAACGCGCCGCCGCCCTTATGGGGCGCGGCTGACCGCGTCTCAGCCGCCCATGGCCACGAAGGCGCCGTTCAGGAAGCCAGGCTTGCCATAGGCCATGCGCTGGCCGTCGTCGGCCAGCACGCGCCCTCCGGCGGCCTCCAGAACGGCCTGGCCCGCCGCCGTGTCCCATTCCGAGGTGGGGCCGGTGCGCGGATAGGCGTCGAACCGCCCCTCGGCGATCAGACAGAATTTCAGCGAGGAATCCGTGCCCTGCCAATGGGCGCAGCCGTGACGGGCGGCCAGGCGCGCGGCCTCCTCGTCCGTGACGCTGTGGCTCAAGAGGGCCAGCCCCTCGGCCGGCCGGTCGCGCACGCGAATCGGCCGCCAATCCTCGCCCGCGTGGGCCTCGCCGGCCTGCAGGGCGCCGAACTGCCGCCGGAAGGCGCCGCCTTCGGGACGGTCGCTGCGCCAGGTCGTCGCCGTCGCGGGCGCCGTCACCACGCCCGCCACCGGATAGCCGGCGTGCATCAGGGCGATATTGACCGTGAAGGCCTCGCCCCCGCGCACGAAGCCGCGCGTGCCGTCCAAGGGATCGATCAGCCAGAACCAGTCCTGAACGGCGGTCGGAGCGCCGTCGGCGGCGACCGCCTCCTCCGCCACCGTCTGCACGCCGGGATAGAGGGTCTCCAACCGCTTCAGGATCAGGGCCTCGGCGGCGCGGTCGGCCTGCGTCACGGGGCTGTCGTCGGCCTTGGTCTCCACCGCCGTGTCGACCCGCCAATAGGGCAGGATCAGGCGCGCGGCCTCTTCGGCGATGTCGGCGATGGCCAGGGCCAGGGCGCCGGACTTCAGATCCTGGGCAAGGCGGTCGGTGTCGGGGGTCTTCATCGGCCGCTCGATAGACCATCGCGGCGGTTCCATGAACCGGCAAATCACGTCACGCTCGCCTGAGACACGAACTGTGACCCGAGCGCGCCAGCCATCATGATCCCGACCGACGCCGATCCCGCCGCCCCGCTCGATGCGCAAGCCTCCGGCTTGACCGCGTCCGACCTGCCGGTCGACGGCCCCGATCTGGCCGCCTTCATCGCCGGCAAGCTGTGCCACGACTTCATCAGCCCCTCGGGCGCCATCGTTTCCGGCCTGGACCTGATGCGCGATCCGACCGCCCAGGACATGCGCGACGACGCCCTGGCCCTGATCGAGCAGAGCGCCAGGAAGATGGTCGCCCTGGTCCATTTCGCCCGCGTCGCCTTCGGCGCGGCGACCACCAGCGAACGCTTCACCGCGCGCGAACTGCACGATCTGGTGGCCGGCATGACCGACGGCGGCCGCGCTGCGCTGGACTGGCGCATCGCCGACGGCGAGTTCTCGAAGCCCCAGGCCCGCGCCCTGGTGAACCTGGCCTATCTGACGGTCGGCGCCCTGCCCATGGGCGGAAACGCCGTAGTCCAGGCGCGCGCCGAAAACGGCCGGCTGACGATCGAGGGCGTGGCGGACGGCGCCCGGGCCCGACTGAAGCCCGAAGCCGTCGTGGGACTGAAGGGCGAACGCCTGACCGAGGGCCTGGCAGGCCAGTGGATTCAACCCTACTGGCTGTGGCTGACCGCGACCCAGGCAGGGGGAACCCTGGACCTGACGGTCGAGGAAGGGCGGGTCGTCCTGATCGCAGTCCTGCCCGCCTGACGCCGTTTCCCAACGACTCGTTAACTGGGGTCTGGGATAGTAAAGGAGCCTGCGCCGGGCCGAAGCGGCCGCGCCGTTCGGGAGCCGAAGTTGGATTTCAGAACCTGCCTGATCGTCGACGACAGCCGGATCATCCGCAAGGTGGCCCGTCGCATCGTCGAGGGTCTGGGCTATGAGGTCGACGAGGCCGCCGACGGCGCCGAGGCCCTGGCCTATTGCACCGGCGTGATGCCGGACGTGCTGCTGATCGACTGGAACATGCCCGTGATGGACGGAATCAGCTTCCTGCGCCGCCTGCGCGCCCTGCCGGACGGCAAGCGGCCCAAGGTCCTGTTCTGCACCATCGAGACGCGGCCCGACCGCATCGCCGAGGCCCTGGCCGCCGGCGCCGACGACTATGTGATGAAGCCGTTCGACGGCGAGATCCTGCAGTCCAAGCTGGTGGAGGTCGGAGCGATCGCCGCATGACGCCGGAAGACTTCGACAAGCTGCAGGCCATCATGTCCACCCGCGCCGGTTATCGGCTGACGCGGGATCGCATCCACCTGGCCGAGCACCGGCTGGGGCCGATCGCGCGGCGCGAAGGCTACGCCAATGTCGAGGCGCTCCTGGCCAATCTGTGGGCCAATCCGGTCGCATCCCTGGGCTGGGCCGTGATCGAGGCCCTGCTGAACGCCGAGACCTGGTTCCGTCGCGACCGCGCGCCGTTCGATGTCTTCGAAAACGAACTGCTGCCTGCCTTGAGCCGGGTGCGGCCCGATGGGATCGTCAGGGTCTGGTCCGCGGGCTGCTCGACCGGACAGGAAGCCTGGTCCCTGGCCATGTGCGGCCTGGAGACCCGAACCCAGCTACATCTGGTCGCCACAGACCTGTCCCAGCGCGCCGTCGATAAGGCGCGTTCGGGCCTCTACACCGGCTTTGAGATTCAACGCGGCCTGACGGCGCGGACCATGCTGCGCTGGTTCGAACCGATGGAGGACCAGTGGATCGTCAAGCCGGAACTGGCCGACGCCGTTCGCTTCGGCCGCGCGAACCTGCTGGACGAACCCGCCGACGACGCCCGCTTCGACATCATCTTCTGCCGCAACGTCTTGTCCGACATGGAGCCGTCGCGCCGCGCCCGCGTACTGGATGGATTGGAGCGCCGGCTTGTCGATGACGGCTGCCTGTTCTTGGGCGCCGACGAACGGCTGGAAAGCGACACCGTGGCCTTCCGGGCCGTCAGCGGTCGGCGCGGCCTCTATGTGAAAGCCCCGTCCAGCCTGCGCCGCGCCGCCTGACGACCGGGCCGCGTCGCCGCGTCACGCCGCGTGCAATTCCTGCTTCACCCGTTCGGCCAGGGTCTTGATGTCCAGCGGCTTGGGCAGGAAGGACACGCCCGTTTCGTCCTGCAGTAGGTCCGAAAAGTCGCTCTCGGCATAGCCGGAGATGAACATCACCGGCGCGTCGCCCAGATAGGGCCGGGCCTTCTTCAGCAGCGACGGCCCGTCCAGTCCCGGCATGATGACGTCGGAAATCAGCATGTCGATCTGGCCCGCGTGCTCCTCGGCCAGAAGCAGCGCCTCCTCGCCGTCGGCGGCCTCGATCACCTCATAGCCGCGCTGGCGCAGCAGGCGGGCGGCGATGCCGCGCACGGCGTCCTCGTCCTCGACGAACAGAATGCGGCCGGCGCCAGACAGGTCGCGCGGCGTCTTGGCCTTGACCTCGACCGGCTGGACCTCCGCCAGTTCCGCCTCGCCGGCCGCCGGCAGGAAGATGCGGAAGGCGGCGCCGGCGCCTTCGATGTTGCTGACCGACACATGACCGCCCGCCTGCTGGGCGATGCCATAGACGGTGGCCAGGCCCATGCCTGTGCCCTCGTTCACCGCCTTGGTGGTGAAGAAGGGCTCGAAAATCTTGTCCAGCAGTTCGGGCGGCACGCCGGGGCCGGTGTCCGACACCTCGATCAAGGCGACCTCGTCGGTCGGAGCGTTCGCCCAGCCCAGGCCGCGCGCCTCATCGGCGGTCAGGCGGCGGGTGGTGATGGTCACGACGCCGGCGCCCGGTTCGACCACGCCGCGCATGGCGTCGCGGGCGTTGACGGCCAGGTTCATCACCGCCGTCTCCAACTGGCTCTTGTCGGCCAGGACCACCGGCAGGTCGCGGCCGTAGTCGGTTTCCAGCCGCACGTCCTCGCGCAACAGCCGTCTCAGCAGGATCGAGAACTCGCCCACCAGTTCGCCCAGGTCCAGCCGCTCGCGCCGCACGGTCGATTTGCGCGAGAAGGCCAGCAGCTTGCGCACCAGGTCCGCCGCCCGGATCGCCGTCTGGCGGATCTCGTTCAGCCCCTCGTAGGAGGGGTCGCCGACCGGGTGGCGTTCCAGAAGGCCCGACAGCTGAAGCTGGATGGCCGTCAGCAGATTGTTGAAGTCGTGGGCCACGCCCCCGGCCAACTGACCCACCGCCTGCATCTTCTGGGCTTGGGAAAGCTGAAGCTCCATCGATTTCTGGGACGAGACGTCGAACAGCCAGATGCGGCGCCTGTCGCCCTCGGCCGCCACATAGAGATGCAGCACCTTGTCGGGAAAGGCGCGCGCCACCAGTTCGATCGGCCCGGACGAGCCCGCCGCCAGCTTGGCCCGCGCCTCGACCACGCCCGCCGGATCGAACAGATGGCCGAAGGCGGCGTCGCGCGCCGCCGCGGGGCCCGTCAGGACGGCCAGGGCCGGATTGGCCTCTTCCGCACGGCCGGCGAACAGGTCTTCTCCCGCGATCACGGCGGAACCAAAGGGCGCGCCGGCGGCCATGGCGCGGGCCTCCCCGGTGGATGTGGCGACCGACTGGACCGGCAGGACCGGCAGGGGCAGCACCGCCTCGGGCGCCGCGCGCATCAGGAACCGGCCCTCGCCGGCGCGGCCGATCACCACCTCGACCTCCCGCGATCCGATCTGGACGATGGCGTGACCGGGATGGCCCTGTCGCGCCTGGGCGAAGGCCATGTAGAGGGCCTGGGCCGACTTGCCGCGCGGCAGGGCCGTGGTCGCGCCGTTCGCCTCGGCCCAGGCGGCGTTGAAGGCCAGGACCTGGCCCGAATCCCACACCAGGGCCGCCGGCTCGGCCATGGCGTCCAGCAGGTCGACAGCCGCGTCGCTGGACGGCTGGGCGTGGCCCGCCCGGCGAAAACCGAACAGGGCGATCAGGGCGATCAGCGCCACGGTCAGGATCAGCACCATCCCCGGCGCCGAGGTCGGATTGGCGCGAAAGGCCGGATAGGCCAGGGCCGCGACCACGGTCACGACGCCGAACGCGATCAGGGCCGACAACAGATCGAACGACGGGCGTCGGGTGGACGTCATGCGGCCTCGCGAATCAGTAGGCTGATCATACGCTCAAATCCTGCCCAGGCCTTACCGACGCCGTCGGGACTGGAAGACGAAGCCGATGATCTTGGCGGCGGCGTCGAAATGTTCGCGGGGAATGACCTCGTCCACCTCGACCGTGGCGTAGAGGGCGCGGGCCAGGGGCACGTTCTCGACGATCGGCACGCCGTGCTCGGTCGCCACCTCCCGGATGCGCAGAGCCAGGGCGTCCACGCCCTTGGCGACGCAGACCGGCGCCCCGTCGCCCTGGTCGGGCTCATAGCGCAGGGCCACCGAATAGTGGGTCGGGTTGGTGACGATGACGGTGGCCTTGGGCACATTGGCCATCATCCGCTGACGGCTGCGCTGCATGCGGATCTGTTTCAGCTTGGCCTTGACGTGGGGGTCGCCCTCGGACTGTTTGTAGTCTTCCTTCAGCTCTTCCTTGGTCATCCGCATCCGCTTGGCGAAGCGCATCTTCTGCCAGATGAAGTCGGCGCCCGCCGTCGCGCCCAGCAGGATGATGGCCGACACGAACAGCGACATGGCCATGTCCCGCGCCAGGGGCAGGATGGCCATCGGACTGACGGCCGCCAGATTGCCGAACTCGCGTGCATGGGGCTTCAGCACCATCCAGCAAACCACGCAGACGGCGACCAGTTTCAGGAAGGTCTTCAGGAACTGAACCAGGCCGTCGGGGCCGAAGATACGTTTGAACCCCTGCATCGGACTGACCGACGACCATTTGGGCTTCAGCTTCTCGGTCGTGAAGATCAGGCCGGACTGGGCCAGGTTTCCCCCCGCCCCGCCCAGGATGGTCGCCAGCATGACCGCCCCCAGGAAGGGCGCCACGGCCCAGACCGCCCGCACCATGATCTGGGCGCCCGCACCCGAGTTCAGCACCCCCAGCATCTGATGCGGTTCGGCGATGAAGGGCAGCATCTGTTCGGCGATGGACGAGGCGAACCATCCCCCCGCCATCAGGATGACCGCCGCCGCCCCCGCCAGGGACAGGACCTGGGCGACGTCCGGCGATTTGGCGACGTCGCCCTTCTTTCGCGCCTCCTCGAGTTTTCGGGGTGTCGCCTCTTCGGTTTTCGACTCGGGATCGGCGCCTTCAGCCACCGGCGCCTCCCCACGGACCGCCGAAGACGAAATACTCGGCCAGGCGGCGGTAGCGGTCGATGAAGACCGTGCCCAGGGCGCCCAGGCTCAGGGCGAAGATCGACAGACCCAGGATGACGCTCAGGGGCGCGGCGGCGAAATAGACCTGAAACGACGGCATGACCCGCGCCACCAGGCCCGAGGCCACGTTGAACACCAGGGCGAAGACCAGAACCGGCGCCGCCAGCTGCACCCCCAGAAGGAAGCTCTGGCCCAAGGTCCGCACCGCCATCTGGGCGAAGTCCGCCATGATCAACGGCTTGGCCGGCGCGATCAGTTGGTAGGAGCCGACCAGTCCGCCGATGAACAGGTGATGGGTGTCGGTGGCGAACAGCAGGGTCACGCCCAACAGGGTCAGGAAGGCGGCGATGGTCGTGCCCGGCTGGGCCTGCATCGGATTGGCCGTCTGGGAAAAGCTGAGCGTGGTCTGCAGCGAGATGATTTCCCCCGCCGTGGTCAGGGCCGCCATGAACATCCGCAGCAACAGGCCGATCATCAGCCCGACCACCGCCTCGCGGATGATCCAGCCGACCATGGAGGCCAGGCTCTCGGGCAGGGGCGGCAGGGTGGTCCGCACCACCGGCCAGAGGGCCAGGGTGATCAGCAGCGCCAGCGACAGCCGCACGCGCGGCGGCACATAGGCCTCGCCGATGCCGGGGATCAGCATCAGGACCGCCCCGATCCGGGCGAAGATCAGCCCGCCGGCCCAGACCTGATCGGCGGTGGCGTAAGCCTCCACCTACATCCCCGCGATACGGGCGGCGATCTGGCGCATGAAGCCGCCCAGCAGCGCCCCCATCAACGGCAGGAAGACGATCAGGCTGATGAAAATGGCGATGATCTTGGGCGCATAGATCAGCGTCTGTTCCTGAATCTGCGTCAGGGCCTGGAACAGGCCGATGACCACGCCGACCACAAGGCCCACCAGCAGCACAGGCAGGCACAGCTGGATCGTCAGCCAGATGGCGTCGCGGCCAACATCCAGAACTTCCGCGCCGTTCATCGGCTTAACGCTCCCGCCAGATACTGGGCAGAAAATGCCGACAGGATGGTTAACGGGACGCTAAGAGATCGGCCCTCATCCCCGGGCCGCCAGGGCGGGTGAAGTCTTCGCCGCCATGTCGGCCGCTCCCATCCCCGCCAGGACGCCGACGAGAAGCCCCACCCCGATGCTGAGCGCCGCGCCCGTCCAGCTCAGGAATATGGGCCAATGCCAGACGGCGCCCACCACGACCGCGCCCGCGAGCCCGGCGCACAAGCCGATCACGGAGGCCGTCGTGCCCAACAGAATCTGCTCCACCAGAAACTGCTTCCAGATATCGCGGCGCACGCCGCCAACCGCCAGTCGCAACGCTATTTCGCGCCGACGAGCCAGGGTCGTGGAGAAGGTCACGCCCGCATATCCCACGACGCAGGCGATCAGGGCGGCGGACGTGATCGTCACGAGAAGCCGGGTCAAAAGGCGCCGTTGAACATCTTGTTCCCGCACCAAGGCCGCCGGATCGTCGAACAGGAACGGCGCCTCGCGCGACAAGGGCACGCCCGCCAACTGGCGCATTATTCGGTCGGCCTCGTACCGGGCGTCCTCCATGTGGACGTCGGGCTCCATGAAAAACGTCAACCAGTCCGCATCGCGCAGAGCAGGAGGCGTTTCGGACGGCGAATCCGCCAGATACCGTCTCGCGGTGGCGAAAGGGGCGATGACCGCATCGGCGAACCGCGCAGCCGGCCGCGATCGACCTTCTCCCAGCACGCCGACAATCCGGCATTGGATGCCGCCGACGGTCAACCGCGAATCGAGCGTCTCGTCGCCGCGCGCCAGTTCTGCCGCCAGGGTCGGGCCGACCAGACACACGCGCGGCAATCCCAGCAGTTCCTGATCGGTGAACCACCGACCGCCCGCCAGGGGCGCATCGATTTCCTTCCGGTAGTCGCCCAGAACGCCATAGACGGGAACGATCCGGGTCTCGCGCGCGAACCGAATCGACGCGACGCCTTCGACCCAGGCCGCGGAACTCTGGACGCCTTCCAGCGTCTCCAGCAGAACGGTCCGGTCGTTCAACGTTGGCGGACCATGCCGCGAGGGCGCGAACGGATTGGCGCGCACCACCAGCGCCCGACCGTAGTCGCCGAAGGCGAGGCGCTCCATCTGTTTGGAAAAACCTCCCAGTACGGACGCCGAAAAGGTCACGCAGGCCACGGCGACCGCCAAGGAGGTCACAAGCGCGACCGATCGCCATGGACGTGCCGTCACTCCCCATAAGGCTTGACCGAAGGCGCTCAAGCGTCGGACCCGACGATCCGGCCCCGCGCCATGGTCACGACACGGCTCGCGGCCTGGATCACGAGCGGATCGTGACTTGCGCAGACCACAGTATGGCCCCGCGCGCACAGGTCGTTCAGGATTTCGACGACCCGGATCGAATTGTCTTCGTCCAACGAGGCCGTCGGCTCGTCGCAAATGAGCAGCGGCGGCGAGATGGCCAATATCCGCGCAAGCGCCGCTCGTTGCCGTTCGCCGCCCGACAGGCGTTCGACGGGCTGGTTCGTCCGTCCGCCCAGCCCCATCTCTTCCAGCAATCGCCGGCCGACCCGATTGCGTTCGGCCGCCGGACGGCCGCGATATTCAAGGGCGAGCGTGACGTTCGCCAGGGCGCTGAGGCCGTCGATCAGGCCTGCGTCCTGGAACAGAAAGCCGACCTGCCTTCGCCTGACCTTTTCCCAGTCTCTTGTCGACAGACCGTCGATGGACCGGCCCGCGAGCCGATAACGCCCCCTGGACGCGCGATCCAGGCAGCCGAGAATGTTCAGAAGCGTCGACTTTCCACAGCCCGACGGGCCGACCACCGTCACGAATTCGCCGACTTCGACCGACAGCGAACAGTTCGACAACGCCTGAACCACATCGCCGTCCTTGGCGGGGTAGTCGCGACAGATATCGACGGCTTCTACGATCGCGCCCTCATCGAGACCGCTCATCGGCTCCTCTCACGACGATCACCTCGCCCTTGGAGATGCCGCTCAGGATTTCGGCGTAATCGCCCGCCTGCGCGCCGATGCGGACCTCTCTCTGTTCCAGCTTTCCATCCTTCAGCAGAAAGACCAACCGCGTTCCGTTCCTAATATGGCGGCCGTACTCCATGCCGTCGGCGGCCGCCCGGACGTAGGTCTCGTTGTTGTTGTATTCCTTCATGAGCTGTTTTCTTTGCGCGTCGGAAAGGGGCGCGACATAGCCGGGCGGGCGATAGGACAGGGCTTGCGCAGGCACGCGCAGGACATTGCGGGAATCGGCCTGGATCAATTCCACCGACGCCGTCATGCCGGGCGTCAACACCCCGGCTCGGTTGTCATAACGCGCCACGGCGCGATAAGAGACGAAACGGCCTTCGCGGATCGGCGCCGTTCCGATGCTTTCCAACGTCGCCTGGTTTCGGATGTCGGGAAAGGCGTCGACGGTGAACATGACCTGGCTGTCGGGTCCCACACGGGCGATGTCGGTCTCCGCGATCATGATCTCCAGCAACAGGTCGGTGTCGGCGGCTTCGGTCTTGAAGAGCGGTCGCTCGTCCTCTGGCGCGACCCTTTGGCCCACCTTGGCGAGAACCAGCGTCACCTTGCCGTCCAGCGGCGCGCGGACATCGGACGTCTGCGCCTGGGCCGCGACGGACATCAGACGCGCCTGGGCCGCCTGGTGCTGGTTTCGCGCCCGATCCACGGCGGCTTGCGCACGTTGGGTTTCGACCTCCGCCGTTTCCACGGCCGCCGCGCTGACGAAGCCGCCGCGTTGCAGGGTTCGGCGACGGTCGAGGTCGAGACGGGCGGACCGCAGCGCGATTTGCGCCTCCTCAAGAGAGGCCGAGAACGATCTGGCGTTCGCAGACGCTTCCGCCTCGACCGCCGCTCGTCCGGGATCTTCCATGGTGGCCAACACCTGGCCGGCCCTTACCATCTGGCCTTCCGTGACCAGGACGGCGGTGATCACCCCCGCGCGGGACGCCCTGACGTCGGCCCCCGCCATGGACATCAGGGCGCCCGTCGCCGGCACGATATCCCTTATGTCGCCGACCGTGGCGACGAAGGTGACAAGGCCCGACTTCGTGGGCGCCTCCTCCTTCCTCGCGCAGGCGACGACGGAGCCCGCCAGCGCCGCCGCCAGGCAGATATTGAGCAAGAGGGCGCGCATCGCTCCTACTGCATGTCCGTCACAAAAGTGACGGCGGCAGGCGACCGCTCCACCAACCGCCATCCGGTCCGCTCCGACACCGCCCATTCGAACTCCGTCGCCGTCAATTCATCCGCCGCAGGCGGCGCCTGCACAGCGGGCAAGACAAGCCTGTATACGCGCACGGGTTCGCCGGAGATGACGCCGTAACCGTTTGCGATCGTTCGGCAATTCACGAACGTCACGGCGATCGTCGTATCCTGCGCGCGCTCTCCGAACTGGCCCGAGGCCGTATAGAGGATGGGATAGGTTTCCGTTTGGCCGACGGACAAGGTCGTCGGGTCCCGCCGGTCCGCCGTATAGGCGATCGACATCGCCGGCCCCGACAGGGGCAGCACGCCCGCCCGGATTCGCCGAACCTCCGGCGGCGTCGCCTGTCCGTCCGGCGTCACGATACGCTCGCCGTATTCCACCACGTCGCCTCGGACGACGCCGATCGCCTCCTCGCGCGTGACGCCCGGCTGGATTTCTCCCTTGTCGTTCGCCAGCGCATAGGTGAATTTCCGGCCAGCTTCAGGCGGGACATAGGCCTGGGCCTTTCCACAATCGCGTGGCGTATAGAAGACCGCCCCATCTCCCGACAATCGCGTCACCGCGGCTGGTTCCGGATTGGTCTTGCCGGGAGACGGCGCATCCACGCATCCCGCGCAGGTCAGAGCGACCGTCAGAACAGCACGTTTCACATCCGCCTCCCGGTTCCGGATTCACTTATCGGTCGACGCCTCTCCCCAGGTCCGCCCGCATCGACACAACGAACGTGGCAGACCATCCGGGCGCCTCACCACCGTAGGAGGAGGCCACACCCGTGTAAATAACCTTCCATACAACTTGAAATCCATCAAGCCGCGGTGGCCGCTGGCGCGATCTGCACCCGTCGGGGCGTTCGTCACCCAACATGCGCCCCCTCCCCTTTCCCCGTCGGCCCCGCTATGTAGCCCGCCATGACCGACGCTCCTCATGCTCCCAAGATTTCCCAGGCCGACGCCGAAGCCGCCGTCCGCACCCTGATCGAATGGGCGGGCGACGATCCCGACCGCGAGGGGCTGCTGGAAACCCCGGCCCGTGTCGCCAGGAGCTATCGCGAACTGTTCCAGGGTTATGAGGTCGATCCGCTCTCCTATCTGGAAAAGACCTTCGAGGAGACGGGCGGCTACGACCAGCTGGTCGTGCTGAAGGACATCCGCTTCGTCAGCTTCTGCGAACACCATATGCTGCCCGTGGTGGGCAAGGCGCACGTCGCCTATCTGCCGACCGACCGGGTCGTGGGCATCTCCAAGCTGGCGCGCGTGGTGCGCGGCTTCGCCCGGCGCCTGCAGATCCAGGAGAAGATGACCTCCGAGATCGCCGAGGCCATCCAGACGGTCCTTCGCCCCCACGGCGTCGGCGTGGTGATCGAGGCCGAGCATTCCTGCATGACCCTGCGCGGCGTCAATGCGCCCGGCGCCAGCCTGTCGACCAGCCACCTGATCGGCGTCGTGCGCGACGATCCCCGCACGCGCGAGGAATTCCTGCGTCTGGTCCGGGGCTGAGGATGCGCGGCCCGCATCTTGCGGGCCAGGGGTCCAAGGAGGCGTTCCCCATGCCCTGGACCCTGATTTCGACCCGGAATGAGACAGTCCGCATCGCGCGCGGCGGCTGGCTGGACGCCCTGCGTTTCATCGTGGCCTTCCTGATCATACTGCATCATTTCCAGGCCGCCGGCCCGGTCCCACTGGCGCAGCTCGTCAATCCGATCTTCGAGCGCGGCGGCTTTCTTCTGACCAACTTCTTCCTGATCGACAGCGGCTATGTGCTGATGCGGGTCTATGGGGCGGCGGTGAACCAGCGGCGGATGTCCCCGACCGACTTCTTCCTGAAGCGGTTCCTGCGCGTGACGCCCGCCCATCTGATCATGGGCCTGTCGCTGGTCGCCCTGGTCGTGGTCGGCACGGCGGTCGGCTTCGCGCCGCGCAATCCCGAATGGTTCCGCTGGGACCAGCTGCCGGCCCAGTTGCTGCTGCTCCAGTCCTATGGCGTGCACGGCGGCCTGGGCTGGAACGCCCCGACCTGGTCCATCTCGGCCCTGATCGGCTGCTATCTGTGCTTTCCCTGGATCATTCGCGGCCTGATGCGGCTGGGGCCGTGGGCGGCGCTGGCGGCAGGCGTCGGCGTCTATCTGGCGGCCAATCAGCTGTGCTGGAGCCTTCTGGGCTATCCCGTCTATCAAATGCCGATGGGCTACGGCTTCATCCGCGCCCTGCCGTTGTTCTTCCTGGGCATGTGCCTGGCCTGGTTCGCCCAGAAGGTCTGGATCGCGCCGCGCCTGGCTGGCTGGGCGGGCGTCCTGGCCGCCGTCGGCTTCTTCGCCCTGGAACTGCACGACAAGCATGCGCTGATCGCCCTGACCCTGATCTCCGTCATCATCCTGGCCGCCGGCGCCGTGCCGGTGAAACGCCCGTCCAAACTGGTCGAGACGGCGGCCATGGTCTCCTTCTCCATGTTCATCACCAACGAGGTGGTGCGCATCGCCTGGTTCGGCGTGGTCAACGCCGCCAGCGCCAAGCTGGCCCTGTCGACGCCGATCCAATGGGGTCTGTGGGTCCTGGGCGTGATGGCGGCGGTCGGTTTCGCCTTCGCCTTCCACTTCGCCATCGACAATCCGTTGCAGACCCGCATTCGCGCCTGGCTGAAGCGGCGCAGCGGCGGCCGGGCGACGACGCCGACCCTCCAGCCCGTCGTCTCCATCGACGGCTAGACCGCGATGTCCCGCGCGCTTCGGCGTTTTCGCTTGCAGCGCCGGCGTTCACCTTTCATTAACCCTCTCGACGGCGTTGAGCCCGAGGTAGGAATGTTCGACAGCTTGTCCGCCGTCGGCCTCAAGGCGCCGGCCGCCCCGACCCCGCCCACCAGCGCCCAGGACTGGACGCCCCGCTATCGGCGCGGCCCCGGCTCCCTGTTCTGCAAGCGCGCGCTGGACATCGCGGTCTCGGGCCTGGTTCTTCTGGCCCTGTGGCCCGCCCTGGTTCTGATCGCCCTGGCCATCGTGCTGGAGACGCCCGGCCCGGCCCTGTTCCGCCAGCACCGCACCGGCAAGGACGGCCGCGTCTTCGTCATCCTGAAGTTCCGCAGCATGACGGTGACGGAGGACGGCGACACGGTGCGCCACAGCTTCCGCCACGACCGGCGCGTCACCCGCGTCGGGGCCGTCCTGCGCGCCGCCAGCCTGGACGAGCTGCCCCAGCTGATCAATGTTCTGAAGGGGGACATGTCCCTAGTCGGGCCGCGCCCGCACGCCCTGGCGCACGACCGACACTACGCCGCCCTGCTGCCCGACTACGGGGCGCGGTTCGCCGTCCTGCCGGGGCTGACGGGCCTGGCCCAGGCCTCGGGTCTGCACGGCGAGATTCATCAACTGGGCTGCATGGCCCGCCGGGTCCAGGCCGATGTCGCCTACGCCGCCGGCTGGTCGTTCCGCGACGATCTGATTCTGCTGGGGCGCACCGTCCCCGTCGTTCTGGCCCGCCTGACCGCCGATTGATCCCAGTATCGGTTTCGGCGTCGGAACCGCTTGATCTGGCCCCGTCTTGCTGCCTTGATCGCCAGCGTCGCCATGATCCGATGCTGGAGTTTCCTCGCGTGTCCGAACCTGAACTCTATCCTGTCCCGGCCGATGTCGCCGCCCGGGCGCACATGGACCGTCAGGCCTACGAGGCCGCCCGTATCGCCGCGCGCGAGACGCCCGACGCCTTCTGGGCCGAACAGGCCAAACGGCTGGACTGGATCAAGGCTCCGACGAAGATCAAGGACGTCTCCTTCAGGAAGGAAGACTTCCGCATCCGCTGGTTCGAGGACGGGGTGCTGAACGTTTCGGCCAACTGCATCGACCGACACCTGCCGCACCGCAAGGACGAGACGGCCATCATCTGGGAAGGCGACGATCCCGCCGACAGCCGACACATCACCTATGGCGAACTGCACGCCGAGGTGTGCCGCATGGCCAATGTGCTGAAGGCGCACGGGGCCAAGAAGGGCGACCGGATCACCCTGTATCTGCCGATGATCCCCGAGGCCGCCTACGCCATGCTGGCCTGCGCGCGGATCGGCGCCGTCCATTCGGTCGTGTTCGGCGGCTTTTCGCCCGACAGCCTGAGCGGCCGGATCGAGGACTGCGGCTCCAACCTGGTCATCACCGCCGACGAGGGCCTGCGCGGCGGCAAGCATGTTCCGCTGAAGGCCAATGTCGACGAGGCGCTGAAGAAGGTGAAGGTCGACACGGTCCTGGTCGTGCGCCGCACCGACCGCGACGTGCCGATGACCGAGGGGCGCGACTTCGACTATGGGCTGGAGGCCGCAAAGGTCGATGCCGACTGTCCGCCCGAACCGATGAACGCCGAGGATCCGCTGTTCATCCTCTACACCTCCGGCTCGACCGGAAAGCCCAAGGGGGTGCTGCACACCACGGGCGGCTATCTGTTCTGGGCCGCCTGGACGCACGAGATCGTCTTCGACTATCGCCCCGGCGAGGTCTTCTGGTGCACCGCCGACGTGGGCTGGGTCACGGGCCATTCGTACCTGGTCTATGGGCCGCTGGCGAACGCGGCGACGACCCTGATGTTCGAAGGGGTGCCCAACTATCCCGACGCCGGCCGGTTCTGGCAGGTGGTGGACAAGCACAAGGTCGAGATCTTCTACACCGCCCCCACGGCCCTGCGCGCCCTGATGCGCGAGGGCGACGGACCGGTGAAGGCCGCCTCGCGCGCCTCGCTGCGTCTGCTTGGCACGGTGGGCGAGCCGATCAACCCGGAGGCCTGGCGCTGGTATTATGAGGTGGTCGGCGACGGCCGCTGCCCCATCGTCGACACCTGGTGGCAGACCGAGACGGGCGGCCATCTGATCACCCCCCTGCCCGGCGCCACGGACCTGAAGCCCGGCTCGGCGACCCTGCCCCTGCCGGGCGTCGAACTGCAGATCGTGGATGCAGAGGGTCAGGAACTGACCGGCGCCGTGTCGGGCAATCTGTGCATCACCGACAGCTGGCCGGGCCAGATGCGAACGGTCTATGGCGACGACCAGCGGTTCTTCGACACCTATTTCTCCACCTATCCGGGCCGGTATTTCACCGGCGACGGCTGCCGCCGGGACGAGGACGGCTACTACTGGATCACCGGCCGGGTGGACGACGTCATCAATGTGTCGGGCCACCGGATGGGCACCGCCGAGATCGAGAGCGCCCTGGTGCTGCACGACGTGGTCGCCGAAGCGGCCGTGGTCGGCTTCCCCCACGACATCAAGGGCCAGGGCATCTACGCCTATGTCACCCTGAACAAGGGGGTTGAACCGACCGAGGATCTGAGGAAGGCCCTGGTCGCCCATGTTCGCCAGGAGATCGGCCCCATCGCCGCCCCCGACGTGATCCAGTGGGCGCCGGGCCTGCCCAAGACCCGATCCGGCAAGATCATGCGTCGCATCCTGCGCAAGATCGCCGAAAACGAGATCGGATCGCTGGGCGACACCTCGACCCTGGCCGACCCTTCGGTGGTGGACGATCTGGTCAGGAACCGCGCGGGGGCCTGACGCAGGATTGAGCAAAGGCCCGGGCTTCACCCCCGCGCCCGGGCGGCCTATCACCACTGCGCGCCCCGCAGCCCGAGTTCGCCATGCCCCGCTTCCTGTCCCGCCTGCCGATCGACGGCTATCTTCTGGCCCTGATCGGCATGGTGGTTCTGGCGGCGCTGCTGCCCGCCGCAGGTCAGGCGGCGGTGGTGCTGGACGGGGTGGTCAAGGTCGCCATCGCCCTGCTGTTCTTCCTGTACGGCGCGCGGATGTCGCCGGCCGCCATCGGCGCGGGCCTGATGCACTGGCGGATTCAGGGCGCGATCTTCCTCAGCACCTTCCTGCTGTTTCCCCTGCTGGGTCTGATCATCGTCTTTCTGATGCGCGGCTCGCTGCAGCCCGATCTGCTGACGGGGATGCTCTATCTGTGCCTGCTGCCGTCCACGGTGCAGTCGTCCATCGCCTTCACCTCCATCGCCAAGGGCAATGTGGCGGGCGCCCTGACCAGCGCCAGCCTGTCGAACCTGCTGGGCGTCATCATCACCCCCCTGCTGGTCGCCTGGCTGATCGGCGGGGCGGGCGGGGGCGTCCGCCTGCAGTCCATCCTGGACATCGGCCTGCAGATTCTGGCCCCCTTCGCCGTGGGCCAATTGTTCCGTCCGCTGCTGGTGGGCTGGCTGACGAAACACGCCAAACTGACCAGCATGGTCGACCGGGGTTCGATCCTGTTGATCGTTTACGCCGCCTTCAGCGAAGGGATGGTCGCGGGGGTCTGGTCGCAGGTGTCGCTGGGCGACCTGGCCAAGGTTCTGGCGTTGAACATCGCGCTGCTAGGCATCGTCCTCAGCCTGACTCTGCTCGCGGGCCGCGCGCTTAAGTTCGACCGCGGCGACCGGATCGTCATCCTGTTCTGCGGTTCGAAGAAAAGCATGGCCAGCGGCATCCCGATGGCCGGCATCCTGTTCGCCAGCGCCTCGGCGCCGCTGATCGTCCTGCCGATCATGCTGTTCCACCAGATCCAGCTGTTCGCCTGCACCATCATCGCCCAGCGTTACGCCCGCGAAGATGCGGCCCGCCCGAAGGACGAGCCGCAGGCCGGAACCGCCTAACCGTCCGCCAAACTCGGCGTCTTCGACCTAGCCGCTGCGCCAGCGCGGTTGGCGGCGCCCAGCAGGGCCTTCAGAGAGGCGGTGGCCACGTCCGGGTCCGTCGCCACGCCGAAGATGGCGCGTCCGTCCGCCGTCCGGCACTCGACATAGGCCGCCGCCTGGGCGTCGCCACCCTGGCCTATGGCGTGTTCGTGGTAGTCCGCGATGTCCAGCGCCAGACCGCAATCTTCACGCAGAGCGTCCAGCACGCTGGACAGGAAGCCGTTGCCGCGCCCGGATATCCGGCGCTCCTCGCCGTTCAGGCGGATGCGGCCGGTGAAGCGGCGCTCCTTGCCGGGCGCCGAGCGGCCCTCCTCATAGTCGATCAGGGCGAACGGGCCATTGCCGCCTTCCGGCGCATAGACCGAGCGGAACACGTCCCAGATATCGGCGGCGGTCAGTTCGCGGCCTACCTCGTCGGCATAGGTCTGAACATGCTGGCTGAAATCGACCTGCATCCGCTTGGGCAGTTTCAGCCCCTTGTCCTGTTCCAGCACCCAGGCGAAGCCGCCCTTGCCCGACTGGGAGTTGACGCGGATCACCGCCTCGTAGGACCGGCCCAGATCGGCCGGGTCGATGGGCAGATAGGGCACGTTCCAGATCTGGTCGTTGCGCTGGGCCTGGGCGGCGAAGCCCTTCTTGATCGCGTCCTGGTGGCTGCCCGAGAAGGCGGTGAAGACCAGTTCCCCGGCATAGGGATGGCGCGGATGGACCGGCAGGGCGTTGCAGTGCTCGACCGTCTGGATCACCGCATCCATGTCCGAGAAGTCCAGCCCCGGATCGACCCCCTGAGTGTAGAGATTCAGCGCCAGCGTCACCAGATCGACATTGCCTGTGCGCTCGCCATTGCCGAACAGACAACCCTCGACCCGGTCGGCGCCGGCCATGACCGACAGCTCCGCCGCCGCCACACCCGTGCCCCGGTCGTTGTGCGGGTGGACCGAGACGATCACGCTGTCGCGCCGCGAGATGTGGCGACAGAACCATTCGACCTGATCGGCATAGACGTTCGGCGTCGCCGCCTCGACCGTGGCCGGCAGGTTGATGATCAGCGGCTTTTCGGGCGTCGGTTCGATCACGTCCATCACCGCCTCGCAGACCTCCAGGCTGAAATCCAGCTCGGCGGTGGAGAAGGTCTCGGGGCTGTATTCGAAGCGCCAGTCGGTGTCGGGGCGACGCTCGGCCTCCTCGCGCATCCGGCTCATGCCCTCTACCGCGATGGCCTTCACCTGGGGGCGGTCCATGCCGAAGACGATCTGGCGCCAGGCCGGCGACACGGCGTTGTACATATGGACCACGGCGGTCCGCGCGCCCTCCAGGCTCTCGAACGAACGGGCGATCAGGTCGGCCCGCGCCTGGGTCAGCACCTGCACCGTCACATCGTCCGGCACGGCGCCCGAGCGGATCAGGCCGCTGATGAAGTCGAACTCGGTCGCCCCGGCCGACGGAAAGCCGATCTCGATCTCCTTGACGCCGATCTTCACCAACAGGTCGAAGAAGCGCTGCTTCTTCTCGGCGTTCATCGGGTCGATCAGGGCCTGGTTGCCGTCGCGCATGTCGGTCGACAGCCAGCGCGGCGCCTTGTCGATGGTCCGGCCGGGCCACTGGCGATCCGGCAGGTCCACGACCGGAAAGGGGCGATATTTGATGGAAGGGTCGCGCAGCACCGTGCGTCTCCTGAACGTCTTGCGATCTTGAAGGGGTTTACGACAGCGTGTTCCGCCGCCGGGCAGCCGTCAGTCCCGGCGGCAGCCGATAAGTCGCAGACCCGCGCAAGAAGGCGCGCAGGGCGAAAGGCTCAAGAGCGAGGCGAAAGAATTTACCACGCCCAAGCCTATCAAGGATCATCAGGAGAAACAATCCACCTGTAACCGACGATTTTCGGAAGAAGGCGACCGAGTGGAGCGGGCAGCGGGAATCGAACCCGCACGAGCAGCATGGGAAGCTGCCAGGCTACCACTACATCATGCCCGCATCGCGTCGGTCGGGGGCGGCGTGGAGACGCCCTCGCCCGAACCCTTAGCCGCCCGCCGACCCCGGCTCAAGCACGATGCGTCATTGAACCGCTTCGACGTCCACGCCGCGCGCCTTCAACTGGGCCTGGACGCTGTCGGGGCCCGCCAGGTGAGCTGCGCCAACGGCGATGAAGGCCGTGCCCGAGCCCTGGAGCAGGGTCTGGATCTGGTTCGCCCAGTCGGTGTTCCGGTCGACCAGCAGCGCCTTGTAGAGGGCTGGAGAGTCGGTCTTCATCTCCTGGACCATCAGTCGTTCGATGGCCGGCACGTCGCCGCGCGCCCAGTCCTCTACCATCTCGTCCAGCTTGACCGTCGCCTCGTCGTAGTCCTTCAGCGTCTCGCGCAGGAAGGCCAGTTGCACGTCGTCGGGCAGGTCGGCCAGAATGCCGATCTGTTTGTCGATCGTCTCGAAGCCGTGGACCGGCTTGCCGGCCGCCTCGGCCCGCGCCTTCAGCACCAGTTCGACGCCCGACTTGGGATCGTAACCGGCCTTGACCAGCGGCGCGACCGACAGGCTGAGCGCCGCCAGCCAGGGGCGCATCGGCTGAAGCTGGGCGGCGGAGGCGCCCATGGCCTTGGCCGCCTCGTCCAGCTGCGTATTCTCTTCGGGCGTCAGGCGGCTGGACAAGGGCGTGTCGAGCGACAGACCCCGCTGCTGGATCAAGGGAACGATCGCCGCCTGATCGTCTGGGTTGCTGATCTCGAACCAGATGTCCGAGGCGCTGTCGAAGGCGGCCTGAACGCGCGGACTGGCCCAGCCCGTCGTCGGACGCAGCACATGGACCGAACCGAAAAGATACAGGGTGGAATCCGCGTCCTTGACGACCCAAAGGGCCGGCCCCTGGCCCTGGATCGGCGCCGGGGATGCTGCTGGGGCGGCGGGTTGGGCTTGCGCCAAGGCCTCGGCATGGGCCTGGACGGGGGCGCCCGCGACGGCGGCGAACAGGGCCAAACCGCCGGCGACGCCGACGGCGCCCCGAGCGACGGTGAAGACCGAGGCCTTGAGCAGGCGAACGAAGGTCATGTCTGGTCCTTGATTGAACGGGAGGCGGCGATCGGCGCGGCGCGACGGGCGAGCCGGGCTATTCGAAAAAGATGGATTCGATGGGTTGTTCGAAGACGCGCGCGATCTTGAACGCCAGCGGCAGCGACGGGTCGTAACGGCCGGTTTCCAGGGCGTTGACCGTCTGGCGCGACACGCCCAGCCGTTCGGCCAGATGCGCCTGCGACCAGTCCCGTTCGGCGCGCAGAACCTTGAGACGATTGTTCATGGCTCAACCCCGCATCCGCGCCAGCCACCACCACACCCAGACCAGGATATAGCCGATCAGCATGGGCGCGATCATCAGGGCCGCCCCGGCCGAGACATAGTCGACCGGCGCCGCGCCCGAGCCGATCCAGCCGGTGATCACACCTCTCGCCAGGGGCCGCCCGACGCCAGGACCAGGCCCACGCCGCTGACGCACATGCCCGCCGTGCCGCCCCAGTACCAGGCCGCCTTGTGGGCCTCTCGCGCCGCCTCGTCGATGACACGCATCCATTCCGCGCCGATCCACAGCGCGCCCGCCATAAGGACAGCCGCGAAGACAGCGATGACGATCTGTTCGACCGCCTGGCCGTCGAACCAGCCCGCCTGACCGCCGTAGCCCGCAAGAACCCCGCGGACGAAACCGAACAGCAAGACGCCCCCGAAGGTGATCGCCGCCGCCCGTAGAACCGGCGTCCATTTCCGCATCGGTCAACATTCCTTGTCTAACTGACAAGGAATGTTGTCATAAGCGCGCGCAGTTTGTCAAGCAGGCTTTCCAGTTCGACGATCAGTTTTCGGCGACGGGGGCGATCAGTTCCGGCCGGCTGACGGCGCGGGGCGCGGTCTCGACCGGCGCCAGTTCGGGCAGGGTCTTGCCTTCGTGGTCCACCTGCAGGTCCTCGAAACGGCGCGCCGCGACCATGACCTGGCTTTCCAGCGAACCGACGAACTGGTTGTATTTGCCCACCGCCGTGTCCAGCGCCCGACCAACGGCGACGGCGTGGCCGCCCATGACCGACAGCCGCTTGTAGAGTTCGCGCCCCAGGGCCGCGACCTTGTCGGCGTTGGCCGCCTGCTCCTCGGCCCGCCAGCCATAGGCCACGGCCTTGCACAGGGCGAACAGCGTCGACGGCGTGGCGATGACCACCCGCGATTCCATGGCGTTGGACAGCAGATCCGGCGCATGGTCCAGCGCCGTGGCCAGGAAGCTGTCGCCGGGCACGAACAGGACGACGAAGTCCGGGCTGGGTCGGAACTGGTCCTGATAGGCCTTGGACGACAGCTGACGCACATGGGTCTTCAGGCTGGCGGCGGTGCGCAGGCCGACGGATCGGGCGCGCGCCTCCTCGTCGCCGTCCTCGTCCTCGAAGGCCAGGGGCACCTTGGCGTCGATCACGAACATGCCGCCGCCGGGCAGGCGCACGATGAAGTCGGGCCGGTTCTGCCGTCCCTCGTCGTCGGCGCTGGAGGTCTGTTCGGTGAAGTCGAACCGCCCGGCCATGCCGGCGGCCTCCAGCACGTTGCGGCAGGTCTGCTCGCCCCAGCGCCCGCGACGGCCGGTGTTGCCGCGCAGGGCCTCGGTCAGCTTGCGCGCCTCGTCGCGCGTCGCGGAAGACGCCGCCATCAAGGCCGCCAGCTGTTCGCGCAAGCCGCCCGTCTCTTCCGACCGGGTCTTCTCCAGCGCGGCGACATGTTCCTGGAATTTGGTCAGGGTGTCGGCGACCGGCTTCAGCTGGGCGGCCATCCGCTCGCGCGCCAGCTGATCCTGGGCGCGGAAGGTTTCGGTGGCGCGGCTGACCATCTGGTCGGCGACGGCCTGGGCCGACTGGGCGGCCTGGGCCCGCAGCAGTTCGCCCATCGTCGCGCGGCTTTCCTCGACCAAATCGATGCGCGCCTGGGCCGCCGCCAGTTCACCGCGCGTCCGCTGCCAGCCCATGAAAGCCCACAGAAAGCCCCCCCCAAGGGCGAGAGCCAGCACGGCGAGAAGGGGCGCGATCATGTTCATGCTCCGTTCCTAGCGGGAGTCGCGCCGGTTTAGAAGCGCGCGGTCGCGCCGCACGGCCCGATGCGGAACGGCGCCCTTTCGACGACGTTGACCTTTGCACACGTTCACCACGCGAGAGGCCGTCATGACCCCGGAACAACCCCGCCGACACGACAAGGCCGCCGATGCGGTGCACGAGGGTCGCCCGGTGGACGCCGAGCTGGTGCGCAGCGGCCGCAAGAACCCGCGCATCCTCGTGATCCTCGCCATATCGACCCTGACGGCCGCGATCCTGTTGCTGGGCCTTTGGCTTCTGACGAACGGGGTCTTCGATTCCAAGAATGTCGAAACCGGCCCCAAGGCCGCCGCGGCCGAAACCCAAGTCTTCGCGGACGACGGCCCGACCGCGCAGTCGAATTGAGCGCTCAGGCGGGTCGGCGCGCTCTCAGCGCCTGGACGATGGTGCCGTCGTCCAGCCAGTCCAGTTCACCGCCCACCGGCACGCCGCGCGCCAGGCTGGTGATCTCCACCTCCGGTCCGGCGATCCGTTCGGCGACATAGTGGGCCGTGGTCTGGCCGTCGACCGTGGCCGGCAGGGCCAGGACAACCTCGCGCACCTCGCCCCCCCGCACGCGTCCGACCAGTTCGGCGATCCGCAGATGTTCGGGCCCTACGCCGTCCAGGGCCGACAGCAGGCCTCCGAGAACGTGATATTTGCCGCGAAAGGCGCCCGACCGCTCCATCGCCCACAGGGCGCCGGCTTCCTCCACTACGCAGATCAGGCCGTTGTCGCGCGCGCCGTCCGAACAGATGGCGCACGGGTCGCGCGTATCCGGCGCCCCGCAGACCGAGCAGGACACTACCTTCTCGGCCGTCTCGGCCAGGGACGCCGCCAGCGGGACCAGGAGCTGCTCGCGGCGCTTCAGCAGGGCCAGCGCCGCCCGGCGGGCCGATCGCGGACCCAGACCTGGCAGCTTGGCCAGAAGGGAGATCAGCCGTTCGATCTCCGGCCCGGCGGAGGCGGCCATCAGAACAGTTTCGGCATTCCGGGAATGTTCATCCCCGCCATCGGCCCCGCCGCCTCGCGCATCAGGGCGTTGTTCTGTTCGTCCAGCTTGCGCTTGGCGTCGGCGTGGGCCGCGACGATCAGATCGGCCAGGATGTCGCCCTCGCCGGGCGTTAACAGGCTGTCGTCGATTCGGATCGCCGTGATCTCGCCCGGCCCCTTCAGAGCCACCGAGACCAGGCCGCCGCCCGAGGAGCCCTCGGCGGTGGTTTCGGCCATCCTGGCCTGGGCGTCCTGCAGCTTCTGCTGCATCGCCTGGGCCTGCTGCATCAGTTGGGTCAGATCTTTCATGCCTCCTAGATAGGGGCAAGACCGCGCCGACGACAGAGGTTTTCGGCATCTCTCGCAACAGGGCGCGTGTTCGGAAACGCAGCGTCGCCGTTCCTGACATTGAACGCGGCGGAACAGGCCTTAATTAGCTCCCGTTCTTGTTGCCGTTCAGATCAGGAGTTTCCGACATGGCCTATGACGCCCTCCCCGCCCGCGACGCCCCCCTGTCGGACGCCGCCCTGGCGCAGCTGTTCACAGAGGCGCGCAGCCGCAACGCCTGGACCGACCGCCCCGTCGCGCCCGAGCTTCTTCGGAAACTCTACGACCTGACCAAATTCGGCCCCACCGCCGTCAACGCCGGCCCGGCCCGTTTCGTCTTCGTCACCTCGCCCGAGGCCAAGGCCCGGCTGGCCCCGCTGATGAGCGAGGGCAACCGCGCCAAGACGCTGCAGGCGCCGGTGAACCTGATCCTGGGCCAGGACCTGGATTTCCACGATCATCTGCCGACCCTGTTCCCCCACGCCCCCGGCGCGCGCGACTGGTTCGCCGACGAGGCGGCCCGACGCGAGACGGCGTTTCGCAACGCCTCGCTTCAGGGCGGCTATCTGACCATTGCGGCGCGCGCCCTGGGCCTGGATGTCGGCCCCATGTCCGGCTTCGACGCGGCCGGGGTGAAGGCCGAGTTCTTTCCCGACAGCAATGTAGAGCCGAACTATATCCTGAACCTGGGCTATGGCTCGGACCAGGATCTCTATCCGCGCTCGCCCCGCCTGCCGTTCGAAACGGCGGCCCGCATCCTCTGAGACGGCGGCGGATCAGGCACGAAAAAGGGGCGGCCCGCCGGGCCGCCCCCGTCCGTTTTTCAGTCCGTTTCGCCGTCCGGCCGCGATCAGTGGTTCGCGGGCGCAGGGCTGGCGGCCGCCGGCGGAGCGGCGGGCGTCGTCTGGGTCGTGGCCGGGGCGGCAGCGCCTGCGGCGGCGGGCGCCGCGCCGGTCGCCTCGGTCGCAGCAGCGCCTTCCGCCGGAGCCGCCGCGCCTGCGGCGGGCGCGGCCCCCGGCTGACGCGCGGGATCGGGCGCGGGAATCGCATAGCCCGAGGAACCCTGGGTCCGCAGCCAGGCGATCAGGTTGATGCGGGTCTGGGCGTCGCGGATGCCGGCGAACGACATCTTGGTGCCGGGGACGTATTTCGCCGGCGCGGTGATGAAGCTGTTCAGGGCGTCATAGGTCCAGGTCGGAACCTCGGCCTTGTGCTTGGTCATGGCGTCCGAATAGGCAAAGCCGGCGCGGTGTTCGACCGGGCCGCCGACCACGCCCCACAGATTCGGACCGATCTTGTCGGCGCCGCCCTGATGCCCGTCGTGGCAGGCCTGGCAGCGCGCGAACGCGGCTTCGCCGGCCGCCAGATCGGCGGTCGGCAGGACCGTGCCCCAATCCGGCGGCAGCTCGGCCGTCTCGCCGCCCGCCGCCTCTTCCGGCGCATCGACGAAATAGCCCATCTTCTTGGGAGGTTCGGAATGATAGATCAGGCCGGACGCCTGCTGGACCACCAGGATGACGAAGGCCGTCCCCAGCGCCGCGCCGAAAATCTTGTTCCACTTCAGATCGCCGCTCATGCGCCTGGTCTGCTCCCTCTGCCGCGCCGGGCCCCCGCGTGAACACGCCCCGGACATCTTCTTGCGTCGGCGTGTCTGGCACGGTAGCGCGGCCTTCGCAACCGCGCCCGCGCACGACGGGCCTCCACCGGCGTCAGGGAAGTCGATGAATCCTTTGATAATGATACCCGCTCGCATGGCGGCGACCCGCCTGCCGAACAAGCCGTTGGCCGACATCGGCGGCCAGCCCATGATCGTGCGCGCCTATCGACAGGCCGAGATGTCGGGTCTTCCCGTCGTCGTCGCGGCCGGCGACCCAGAGATCGTCGAGGCGGTGGAAGCCGCCGGCGGCCGCGCCGTCCTGACCGATCCGGGCCTGCCCTCGGGCTCGGACCGCATCCGCGCCGCCGTGGACGCCATCGACCCGGAAGGCGATTTCGACGCCGTCATCAACGTCCAGGGCGACATGCCCTTCGCCAGTCCGGGCCTGGCCACGGCCTGCGCCGCCGTCCTGCACGGCGAACCCGCCTGCGACATCGCCACCCTGGTCGCGGCCGAGGCCGATCCATCCGACCGGACCAATCCCGACGTGGTCAAGGCCGTCCTGGCCTTGGGCGACGCCGAGCGCCAGGGCCGCGCCCTCTATTTCACCCGCTCCACCCTGTACGGAGAGACGCCGATCTGGCGCCACATCGGGGTCTACGGCTATCGCCGCGACGCCCTGAACCGCTTCTGCGCCGCGCCGCAGTCGCCGCTGGAACGCCGCGAGAAGCTGGAGCAGCTGCGCGCTCTGGAGATGGGGATGCAGATCTGGGCCGCCGTCATCGACGAAGCCCCATTGTCGGTCGACAATCCGGCGGACCTGGAGGCCGCGCGCCGGATCGCCGCCGGCTGAGGCCGACCGAAGCCGATCAGGCCTTCTTGACGAACTCGGTGCGCAGGACCAGCCCGCGCACCTTCTCGACATTGGCCTCGATCTCGTCGGGGTCGCCGGTCAGGCGGATGTTCTTGACCATGGTGCCCCGCTTCAGCGTCACGCCGCCCGACCCCTTGACCTTCAGGTCCTTGATCAGGGTCACGCTGTCGCCGTCGGCCAGGATGTTGCCGTTGGAGTCTTTGGTCACGTCTTCGGTCATGGCCAAGCTTCTAGCGCCCGACGGCGCGAATATCCATACGCCAAGTGCGGGATTTCGCCTCAGGCGTCCGGCGCGTTCGCATCCAGTTCGTCCAGCCACACCCGCGCATTGCCGTCCGACGGCGCGCGCCAGTCGCCGCGCGGCGACAGCGACCCGCCCGTCACCACCTTGGGCCCGTTCGGCAGGGCCGAGCGTTTGAACTGGGCCGTCTGGAAGAAGCGGATCAGGAACTTCCTCAGCCAACCCTTGATGGTGGCCAGATCGTATTCGACCTTCTCGTCCTCAGGCGTATTGGCGGGCCATTCGCCCACAGTCCGGTCGCCCCAGGCCTGATGCGCCAGGAAGGCGACCTTGGACGGCGCCATGCCGAACCGGCTGATGTAGAACAGGAAGAAGTCGTTCAACGCATAGGGGCCGACCGTTCCCTCCGTCGATTGGATCACGCCGTCTTTCGCAGGCACCAGTTCGGGCGAGATTTCGGTGTCCAGAATGGCGTGCAGGGTCTCGCGCGCCGCGCCGCCGATCAGGTCGCCCCCCGCCACCCAGCGGATCAGGTGCCGGATCAGCGTCTTCGCCACCCCGCCGTTGACGTTGTAGTGGCTCATATGGTCGCCGACGCCATAGGTGGCCCAACCCAGCGCCAGTTCCGACAGGTCGCCGGTCCCCAGCACGAACGCCTTGTTTTGGTTCGCCAGCCGGAACAGATAGTCGGTTCGCAGCCCCGCCTGCACGTTCTCGAAGGTGATGTCGTGGACCGGCTCGCCGTCCGCATAGGGATGGCCGATGTCCTTGAACATCTGTTCGGCGGCGGGGCGGATGTCGATCTCGGCGCCGGTGACGCCCAGCGTGTTCATCAGCGCCCAAGCGTTGGATTTCGTCCCGTCCGAGGTCGCGAACCCCGGCATGGTGAAGCCCAGGATATTGGTCCGCGGCAGATCCAGCCGGTCGAAGGCGCGGCAGGCGACCAGCAGGGCCTGAGTGGAATCCAGCCCGCCCGAGACGCCGATCACCAGCCGCTCGGCCCCCGTCGCCGTCATCCGACGCATCAGCCCCTGCACCTGGATGTTGAATGCCTCATAGCAGTCCTGATCCAGCCGCCCGGCGTCGTCCGGCACGAAGGGGAACCGGTCGAGCGGCCGGATCAGTTCGCTGGCCTCATGATCCTCGCGCGCCATGAAGGGCACGACGGTCGCCGCCTCGCCCTCGTTCCTCGCACACTCGGCGAAGGTGCCGTTGCGCAGCCGGTCCAGCCCGATCCGGTCCACGTCCACGTCGGCGATCGTCAGATGGCTCTCCAGGGCGAACCGCTCGCCTTCGGCCAGCTTGGACCCCAGTTCGTGGATCGTCGCCTGACCGTCCCAGGCCAGGTCGGTGGTCGATTCGCCCCAGCCCGAGGCGGCGAAGACATAGGCCGACAGGGTGCGCGCCGAATGGCTGGCGCTCAGCATCGCCCGCTCGTCCGCCTTGCCGATGACGATGTTGGACGCCGACAGGTTCAACAGGATGCGCGCGCCCGCCAGCGCCGCCCGCGTCGACGGCGGCAGCGGCGCCCAATAGTCCTCGCATATCTCGACCGAGAAGACGAAGCCCGGCCGGTTGACCGCCTCGAACACCAGACCCGGCGCGAAATCCACCGTCTCGCCGTTCAGCCGGATCACGTCCTCGGTCCGCGCCGTGGCCGGGGCGAACCAGCGTTTCTCGTAATATTCCCGATAGTTGGGCAGATAGGTCTTGGGAACCACGCCCAGCACCTGCCCCGCACCCAGCACCACGGCGCAGTTGAACAGGGCGTCGCCGTTGCGCAGCGGCGCCCCGACCACGGCGATAACGCCCGCGTCCGCCGTCGCCTCGGCCAGAACCGCGATCTGCCGCTCCACCTCGTCCAGCAGGGCCGCCTGCATATGCAGATCGTCGATGGCGTAGGCCGACAGCGACAGTTCGGGGAAGACCATCAGGTCCACCCCCTGTTCGTCCGCCTGGCGGATCAGGTCCAGATGCTCGGCCGCATTGGCCCTGGGATCACCGACATGCACCACCGGACTGGCCGCCGCCACGCGAACGAAGCCGTGCGTCTTGGGCGAGAAGAAGGGGTGGCTCTCGGTCATCGCATCGTCCGCATCGCCCGGCCCGCGCCGGTCGGATCCTCTATAGCGGGTAATGGTCCAAGGCGGGAATGGGACAGGGCGTCGGGTTCGGCGCGACGCGACACGACGGATCGAAAGCCCGCCTTTCCTTCGCAGGCGGTCCCAAGCCGGCTACGCTTGGCCCTTGCGCTTCCCATCGATCAGCACCGCTTGCTGCCACCGGCTCGGGCGTTTGTCCGTGCGATGGATGCAGCCGGCCCAGCAACAGGGGCGCTTCTTGCCTTGCCGCAAATCTTCGGTCAGGCGGTCGATCCGGCGTTGTCGGGTCGCCTGTTGCTTGGCGTCGTCGACCCAACAGAGGAATTCGTTGCGGCCCAGCGGCGTCAGCCCGGCCCACAGCTCCAGCAACGTGGGATCGGCGCGCACGGCCGTCTCCAAGTCTGCATTCGCCTGATGTACCGTCCCTTGCGGGAAGTTGTCGCCCATCGCGTTCTCCATCGGCCTTAGCCTGCCCCATTGCGGCCCCGTCGCCAAATCCGCGCGCCTTGCGCCAGTATTTTCAATCCCTTGGCGCGCCACACCCGCAATCGATGCGGCGCCCCTTCCGTCTGGGTTAGACTGAGCCGCCTGACGAACCCGGCGGCGACGAAAGGCGCCAAATCGGACTATTCGGACTATTCGGACTGTTCGGACTCCTTTTTTCGAGTCCGATCCGAAACCTTGCGCCGGGGCTGGGTGGTTCGCCCCGATCCTTCTCCACGCGAATGCGGATGACGTCCGCCTTCGCCCCCGCTAAAGCCATTGCATGACCGATACGCCGAAAAAGGGCTGGTTCCAGCGCCTGTCCGCTGGGCTCTCGCGCTCCTCCAAGCAGATGACCGATCAGGTCGTCGCCACCTTCGTCAAGGAGCCTCTGTCCGAGGCCTCCCTCGAACAGTTGGAGGAGCATCTGCTGGAAAGCGACCTGGGGCCCGCCGCCTCGGCCCGCATCGTCGAACGGTTCCGATCGCTGAAGTTCGGCAAGGACGCGCCGGAGCGCGAGGTCAAGGAGGCCCTGGCCGAGGCGGTCGCCGCCGAACTGTCCCCGCGTCAGGCGACCTTCGACCCGCTAAACGGCCCCAAACCCTATGTCGTCCTGTTCGTGGGCGTGAACGGTTCGGGCAAGACGACGACGCTGGGCAAGATCGCCGCCGACCTGACGGGCAAGGGCGCCAGGGTGATGATCGTCGCCGGCGACACCTTCCGCGCCGCCGCCCGCGAACAGCTGAAGGTCTGGGCCGAACGCGCCGGGGCCGACTTCGAGAGCCGCCGCGACGGCGCCGATGCGGCGGGCCTGGCCTTCGACGCCTATACGAAGGCCCGGGCCGAAGGCTACGATGTCGTCCTGATCGATACGGCCGGCCGCCTTCAGAACAAGTCCGCCCTGATGGATGAACTGCTGAAGATCGTGCGGGTGCTGAAAAAGGTCGATCCCGAGGCCCCGCACGACACCCTGCTGGTGCTGGACGCCACCGTGGGCAGGAACGCCCTGGCCCAGGAACAGATCTTCGGCCGCACCGCCTTCGTCACCGGCGTGGTCATGACCAAGCTGGACGGCACCGCGCGCGGCGGGGTGCTGGTCCCCGTGGCCCAGGCGTCCGACGCCCCCCTGATGCTGATCGGCGTCGGCGAGGGGGTGGAGGATCTGCAACCCTTCGACGCCCGCGCCTTCTCGCGCTCCCTGGTGGGATTGGAAGACTGACATGACCGAAGAGAGGCCCGGCCGCGATCTTGTGCCGACCCCGATCGAAGAGTCCGTGGTGCGTGAAGGCGTCGCGTCCGCGCGCCAGGCCTCCAACATCCGCCAGGCCGTCGATTTCGGCGCCCTTCTGGCCTTCATGGCCGCCTATGCGATCAATCGTTTCGCCCGTGGCCTGGACGGGCAGGAGGCCCTGGTGCAGGCGACCTGGGTTCTGGTCGGCGCATCGCTGATCGCCCTGATCGTCGGCTATGTGGTGGAGCGTCGTCTGGCGCCCCTGCCGCTGCTGACCGGCGGTTTCGCCCTGATCTTCGGCGTCCTGACCATCCTGTTTCACGACCCGAACCTGCTGAAGATCAAGCTCTCGATCCAGAACGGCCTGTTGGCCGTGGTGCTGCTGGGATCGCTGCCGCTGAAGCGTTATCCGTTCAAATATCTGCTGGGCGAGGCGATCCGCATCACCGACGCGGGCTGGCGCGGCCTGACCCTGCGCTACGGCCTCTATTTCGCGGCCGTCTGCATGATGAATGAGATCATCTGGCGCACCCAGTCGGACGACACCTGGGTTGCCTTCCGCGGCGGCCTGTGGATCGCCTCGGCCGCCTTCGGCGTCTGGCAGGTCTTCTTCATCATGAAGCACCTGATCAAGGACGACGACCCCGCCCCCGTCTCGCCGGACCCCGGCCTCTGAGCGGCTAACCTCCAGAACAAGTGTCGCAGAACCGACATGCATTCCCCGTCAAACCTTAAAGCGTCGATGATACGCGTTCGGACGAAACTCAGGGGAAGCGCGCCATGGTGAAGACGGACGGCAAGGGCGGGTCCAAGCCCGGCAAGGCAGCGCGGCGCGTCGGCCCTCTGGGCGCCTCGCCCAGCCATCTGATGCATCGCGCCCTTCAACTGGCGCTGGACATCTACGCCGAGGAATGCGGCGCCGACGGCCTGACCCAGCGCCAGTTCGCCGTGCTGGAGGCCGCCTCGCTGAAGGCCGGCCTGACCCAGACCGAACTGGTGCGGATGACCGGCATCGACCGCTCGACCCTGGCCGATCTGGTCACGCGGATGACGGCCAAGGGCCTGCTGGAGCGGGAACGCTCGACCCTGGACGCGCGCGCCAAGGCCGTGCGCCTGTCGCCCGAGGGCGCCGCCCGGCTGGAGGCCGCCCGCCCGCAAGTCGAGGCCGCCGACAAGCGCATCCTGTCTTTGTTGCCCAAGGGTCAGCGCGAGGTCTTCCTGACCCAGCTGGCCGAGCTGGCCGCCGCCGCCGACGCCGCGCCCGACGCCGCCAAGGCCCAGGCCAAGGCCGAGAAGAAGGCGCTGAAGCTGGCCGAGAAAGAGGCCAGGAAGGTCGAAAAGGCGGCCCGCAAGGCCGACCGCCCCGCCAAGGTCAAGCGGCCCAAGCTGAAGGTCGTCGGCGCCGACCCGGAGCGCTGACCTCAGGGTCCTTTTCGCAGCCGCCGCGCATTGCCCGTCGCCGTCTTGTGAATGGGCGCCACGGCCTCGGCCTGGGCCTTCATCAGGGCGGCGTTGAGGGCCAGGGCCTGGCCCGCCGCCCTGCCCCACCAGCCGACCATGTAGCGCAACTGGGCCTCGGCCGCCGCCGCCGGGTCGCCCGCCGTCATCATGGCTTCAGCCGCGTCCAGAGCCTTGCTCCCTTCATCCAGCGCCGCCTGACCCAGACGCTGGCCGATGGCCCCCGCGCTGGCCGCCAGCGCCGCCGCAGAGGCCGCCGCCGCCTCGGCCTTCTCTGTCCCCATCAGGGACAGTTCGACCAGGTCCTGACCCTTGGGGTTGGTCATGTCCAACGCCATCCGGGTCGTGCGCGCGGCGATCACCTCGGCGGAGGCGGCCAGCAGTTCGGCGCCGACAACGGCGGGGTCGCGGCGGCGGGTCAGGGTCGGACCTCGGCGGCGAAGTCGACCACGTCGCGCAGCAGGGCGGGCGCGGCGGCGTCGATGATCCGCTGGCCCTTCTCGGGACTGGCCTGGGCCGGGTCCGAGCCGATGCGGCCGTCGGGGAAGCGCGCGCGATAGTCCAGGGCATCGCGGATCGGCCCGTTCGGCGCGATCCGGGGGCTGTAGTCGGCGCTCTTGATCCGGTCGGGATAGGCCGCCTGGGTCACGGCGATCTCCGACGGCGTGGCGTGCATGCCGTGGCCCGTCGGGAACAGGCTGTTGCACAGGCCGGTCACGCCGGGCAGGTCCCACCAGTTCCGCAGCTTCAGCACGAACGGCGGCGCCTCCTCCACGAAGCTCCACTCGGCGTAGATCTCAGAGAAGGTCGCCTCGATGGTGGCCACGTTCCCGCCGTGGCCGTTCAGGAAGTAGATGCGCTCGAACCCGTGCCGACTCAGGGACGACACCCAGTCGGTGATGGCGCCCATGAAGGTGGAGGGACGCAGGGAGATGGTGCCGGCGAAGGCCAGATGGTGCTGGGCCATGCCGATGTTGAAGGTCGGCGCCACCGTCAGGGCCTCGTCCGTCCGTTCCGCCGCATGGGCGATGATCTCGGGGCACATCCAGTCGGTGCCCAGAAGCCCTGTCGGGCCGTGCTGCTCGTTGGAGCCGATGGGCACGACCACTGTCCTGGACAACGGCGTCCCCGAGGCCAGGCGCGCCTCGATCTCGGGCCAGGCGGAAAGGTGGATCAACATGGGCGAACTCTCACGGCGAACTCCGAGGACGACGTCCGACTATGCGTCGGAAGCCGTCCTCGAAGCGACAGAAACCTTGGGGCCATAGGCGGCCATGAACAGGCGCACGGCGTTGCGGGCGCGACGGGCGCGACGGGCGGCGTCCAGTTGCGGAACGTTCAGCATGGCGCGCAGATGGGCGTGGCCCAGAACCATGCCGTTAAACATCTCGGCCGCATCCTCGGGTTCCGGAACGTCCAGCCGCCCGGCGCGCGTCTGCTCGGCCAGCCAGGCCGACAGCAGCTTCAGACTGCGCAGCGGGCCGCCTTCATAGACCGCCAGGGCGATGTCTGGGGCCTCGGCCGACATCAGGACCACGCCCCGCATCGAACCCACCTTGTTGGGACGGCAGACCCGCTCCAGCAGGCTGACGGCCAGGGCCTCCAGCACCTGCGCCGGTTCGCCGGTTCCCATCAGGGGCGCGACGATGGCGTCCGATCTCTGGTTGGCCAGGGCCTTGGCGATCTCGGCCTTGGAGGCGAAGCGGTTGTACAGGGTCTGTTTCGACACCCCGGCGACGCGGGCGATCTCCTCCATCGACACCGCCATGCCCTTTTCGGCGAACAGGGTCGCGGCGGCGTCCAGCACCGCTTCGCGCTTGCGTTCGTCGATCTGGCCCTGGCGACGCGCCATCAGTGGACGTCGGACGGGGGCGCGCCGGCCGGCGCTCGCACCGGTTGGGCCAGAAGGGTGACGAAGGCCGCGCCCGCGCACATGATCGCCAACAGGGCGAAGGCGTCGCCGAAGGCCAGGGTCGTCGCCTGTTTCTGCAGCATGCCGTAGACCGCCTTCAGCGCCGAGGCGGCCGGATCGATCGAGCCCGAGAACCGCTGGGCCATGCCGGCCAGCATGCCCCGCATCGCCTGGTCGCCCTGGCCGATGGCGCTGGTCAGTTCGGCCATGTGCAGGGCGGTGTTGGACGTCAGGCTGGTGTTCAGGATCGCCAAGCCGAAGGCGCCGCCGACGTTGCGCGACAGGTTCACCAGGCCCGAGGCGTTCTTGACCATGTGCGGCGGCAGGGTCGCCATCGTCACCTGCTGAGAGGCGATCATGGCCAGCATGACGCCGACGCCCCGGAAGGCCTGGACCGAAGCGAAGTTCCAGAAGCCCCAGTCGTCGGTCACGAGACGCGCCTCCCACATGCCCCAGGCGCACATCATGAAGCCGCCGAACATCAGCACCCGCGCGTCCAGCTTGCGCACCAGCCGCCCCGCGAAGGGGCCGGTTGCGAACATGGCCAGGCCCGACACGACCATGGTCGTCCCGACCTCAGACGACGAGTATTGCAGCACCCGCCCCAGGAACAGCGGCAACAGGAAGGTGCCGCCGAACAGGGCGAAACCGACGATGAAGGTCATGATCACCCCCACCAGGAAGTTGCGGTTGCCGAAGGCCCGCAACTCCACGATAGGCTGGCGATAGGTCAGGGAGCGCCAGACGAAGACCGGCCCGGCGACGGCCGCGACGACCGTCAGCATCAGGATCAGATTGTCCTCGAACCAGTCGTTCTTGGCGCCCTCTTCCAGCACGAACTGCATCGACATCAGGAAGGTCGCCATCAGGGCCAGTCCCCACCAGTCGAAGCCCTTGGCCAAGGACGGATCGCCCTTGTCGAAGGCGCCGTAGCGGCCGACCAGGAACAGGACGATCAACCCCGGCCCCACATTGATGAAGAACAGCCAGCGCCAGCTCAGCCATTCGGTCAGGTGCCCGCCCAAGGTCGGGCCGACGGTCGGGGCCAGGGTGACGATCAGCCCCATGACCACGCTGGCCGTGACCCGCCGCTCGGGAGGAAAGGCGGTGAAGGCCACGGCGAAGACCGTGGGGATCATGGCCCCGCCGACGAAGCCCTGGATGGCGCGGAACAGGATCATCGTGTCGATGGACGACGACAGGCCGGTGGCGACGCTCATCAGCACGAAACCGGCGCACGAAGCCAGGAACAGCCGCTGGGTGCCCCACAGCCGCGACAGGAACCCCGACAGGGGGATCATCACCACCTCGGGGATCAGATAGGCGGTCTGGATCCAGCTGATCTCGTCGGCCGAGGCGCCGACGCCGGCCTGGATCTGCGGCAGGGAGGCGGCGACGATCTGGATGTCCAGAATGGCCATGAACTGGCCGACCACCATGCCGGCGAAGCCCAGCAGCAGCATGGTCCAGTTGATCTCGGGCCGGCCCGCGACCGGCCCGCTGGAGGGCGCGACGGCGGCGCCGTCGGCCGGGGCGGCGGCGGTCACGGCCGGGCCGCCCCTTGGGTCGCGTCCGGGGTCGCGCCCGCATTGTTCGCCGACGCGGGAGCGACCGTGCCGACCGCCTCTGCGAAGCTCTGGCCGCCCTGGCTCTTCAGATCGACCTTCACGTCCACCGACAGGCCAGGCCGCAGCACCAGACCGCGGTCGGCGCCGCTGAGGACGATGCGGACGGGCACCCGCTGGGTGATTTTGGTGAAGTTGCCGGTGGCGTTTTCGACCGGGATCAGGGCGAATTCGGCGCCCGTGGCGGGCGAGAAGCTGTCGATCCGGCCCTCGATCTTGCGACCGGGAAAGGCGTCGGCCGAAATTTCCACCGTCTGACCCAGGCGCACCTTGGCCAGCTGCGTCTCCTTGAAGTTGGCGACGATGTAGGTGTGGCTGAGCGGCACGATCGACAGCAATTGCGCGCCGGGCGTGACGAACTGGCCGGCGCGCACGCTGCGGGCGCCGACGACGCCGGCGACCGGCGCGCGGATCACGGTGCGCTCCAGCGCGATACGGGCCTGATCGACCACGGCCCGGGCCTGTTCGACGGCGGCGACGCTCTGCTGGCGGGTGGAGCCGAGGACGCCGGCCGTGCGCTGTTCGGCGACCAGGGCGGCCTGGGCCTGCTGCACGCTGGCGGCGGCGGTGGCGGCGGTGGCCCGCTCGGTCTGGATGCGTTGCTGCGAGACCCAGCCCTGCTGGGCCAGCTTGCCGTAGCGGTCGACCTCGGCCTGGGCCAGGCCGGCCTGGGCGTGGGCCTGGCTGACGGCTGCGGCGCGGGCGGCGATGGTCGCCTGCTCCTGATCGGCCTGGGCGTCGACATGGCCCACGGCGGCGACGGCGGCCTGAAGGTTCGCTTCGGCCTGGGCCAGTTGCGCCTTCTGGTCGGAATCGTCCAGGCGGACCAAGATCTGACCGGCCTCGACCCTCTGATTGTCGCCGACCAGCACCTCGACCACGCGGCCCGACAGCTGGGGGCTGACCAGGGTGGTGTCGGCCTGGACGAAGGCGTTGTCGGTGCTTTCCCACCGCTGGCCGTTAAGCCACCAGACCACCCCGCCCACGATCAGGACCAGGCCCACCAGGCCGGCGACGACCAGGGGCAGGCGTTTCTTCAGTTCAGGCGACATGAGACGTTCCGGGGAGGGTGCGGCGTTTTGAAGCGGGGCTAAAATGGACGCAACCGTCCAGAAATCAATGACCCGCGAAAGAAAAACCCCAGCTGCGGCGCCCTTGACCCGCCCGGCCTCAACGGCGACAGCGGGGCCATGAAGCCGACCCGGCCAAAGACCCCCGCCGTCAGGCGCGCCAAACCCGCCGCCAAACGGCCCGCCGTCATGACCGGTGCGGCGATCCCGGTGTTGCGCTGGCCGCCGGACGAGGAACGGGTTGAAGCGATCTTCGAACGTCTGGCCGGGGTCATGCCCGATCCCAAGACCGAGCTGAACTTCTCCAACCCCTTCACCCTGGTCGTCGCCGTCGCCCTGTCGGCCCAGGCCACGGACGTGTCGGTGAACAAGGCCACCGATCGGCTGTTCCAGGTCGCCGACACGCCCGAAAAGATGCTGGCCCTGGGGGAAGAGGGGCTGATCCCCTACATCGCCTCCATCGGCCTGTATCGCGGCAAGGCCCGCAACGTCATCGCCCTGAGCCGCATCGTGCTGGAGGAGCATGGGGGCGAGGTTCCGCTGAACCGCGCCGATCTTCAGGCCCTGCCCGGCGTAGGGCGAAAGACCGCCTCGGTGGTGCTGAACGAACTGGGGATCGAGGCGGCCATCGCGGTGGACACCCACGTCTTTCGCGTGTCGCACCGGCTGGGCCTGGCCAACGCCGGAACGCCCGACAAGGTCGAGGATCAGCTGTTCAAGGTCGTGCCCGAGGACTGGCTGCCCAAGGCGCACCACTGGCTGATCCTGCACGGCCGCTACACCTGCACGGCGCGCAAGCCCAAATGCCTGTCGTGCCTGATCGCCGACCTGTGTCCATCGCGGGCCGGGCTGATCGCCCTGGGCGAGACGGCCTAGGCTTTCAGGCGCGCCGCCACGGCGGCGGCGAAGCCCGCGCCGTTCGCCGGATCGTGGTCCAGATAGAAGTCAGGCTCGATCAGCTCGGCCTCCATCAGCACCCAGGCGCCCGCGTCGTCGCGCGCCATGTCGATGCGGGCGTACAGCAGCGGCTCTGCGATGGCCGCCAGCACCTGTTCGGCCAGGGCCATCGCCTCGGCGTCCGGCGTCACGGTCCGGTACAGGCCGCCGAACTGCATCTGGATGCGGAAGTCGCCCGGCACGGGCCGCTTGTTGACCGCATGGCTGAACCGCCCGCCGAAGAACAGCAGCGAGGTCTCGCCCTCGGTCTCGATGGATTTCAGATAGGGCTGGATCATCGCCGCCCCCTCCGGCGCGTCCGTCATCGGCTGGCCCGGCGTCAGACGCAGGGTGCGGAACGCTCCGGCCGACACCGTCGGCTTGACGATCAGGACCGGCGCGCCCGTCTCGGCGAAGGCGGCGTCCACCTGGTCCTGCGTCACGCGGTCGGTCCAGCGCGTCGGCGGGATCGGCACCCCCTGATCCGCCAGCCGCGCCAGATAGGCCTTGTCGGAGTTCCAGCGCAGCACCTCGGCGGGATTGGCGAGCGGCAGACCCGCATGGCTCCACGTCTCGCATCCCGCCAGCCAGAGGTCGTGATCGCGGTGATAGCCCCAGGCGATGACCGGCAGGATCAGGTCGTAGGGCTCAAGACCCGCCGCGTCCTCGACATGATCGGTCCAGGCGGTGGCCGTGACCGTCGCCCCCGTCCCCTCCAGCGTCGTCTTCAGACGCGCCAGCACTTCGGGCCAGCGACCGATGTAGGACTTGTCGGAGGGGTCGGGGGTCAGGACGGCGATGCGGGTCATGCGCCCTGCCTATCGCACCGCGCCGATACATATAAGGGCTTCCTTATAGGTTTTCGGGTGACGCGCGCGCCTTCAACCGCTAAGGCGCGCCCATGACCCAGAACACCGCCCAATACGACGTCTGCGCCGTCGGCAACGCCATTGTCGATGTGCTGAGCCCCTGCGACGCCGCCTTCCTCAAGGCCCAGGACCTTGCGCCCAACTCCATGCAGTTGGTCGACGCAGACCGCAGCGCCGCCTTGTATGACGCCATGGCGCCGGGCGTGGAGGCCTCGGGCGGATCGGCCGGCAACACGGTGGCGGGCGTCGGCTCGTTCGGCGGGCGAGCGGCCTATATCGGCAAGGTCGCCGACGACACCCTGGGCCAGGTCTTCACCCATGACATCCGCGCGGCGGGCGTCCATTTCGACACCCCGGTCCTGACCGGCGGCGCCGCCCAGGGCTTCGGCACCGGCCGCTGCCTGATCAACGTCCTGCCCGACGGCGCGCGGACAATGGCGACCTTCCTGGGCGCGGCGAACCAGCTTTACGCCGACGACATCGACGAGGCCCTGATCGGCGCCAGCGAGATCGTCTATCTGGAAGGCTATCTGTTCGACCCGGCCCCGGCCCGCGCCGCCTTCGAGCGCGCCGCCGCCGCCGCCCACAAGGCGGGCCGCCAGGTCGCCATCACCCTGTCCGACACCTTCGTCGTCGCCCGCTGGCGCGCCGAACTGCTGAGCTTCATCGAACAGTCGGCCGATATCGTCCTGGCCAATGAGGCCGAACTGGGCGCCCTGTTCGAGACCGAGGATTTCGACGACGCCGCCGCCAGGCTGGCCGCCATCGTCGAGATCGCGGCCGTCACGCGCGGGGCCGAGGGCTCGGTCGTGATGCGCGGCGCCGAACGGGTGCTGGTCTCGGCCTTTCCGGTCGACAAGGTGGTCGACACCACCGGGGCCGGCGATCAGTACGCGGCCGGCTTCCTCCTGGGCCTGGCGCGCGGTCTGACGCTGGAAGAGGCCGGCAAGCTGGGCTCGCTGGCCGCCAGCGAGGTCATCGCCCACTGGGGCCCGCGCCCCATGGTCAAGCTGGTCGATCTGGCCGCCCAGGCCGGCCTGAAGCTCTAGGTCTTCAGGCCGCGCAGGCCTCGAAGCCGCGGCGTAGTTCGGCCTCGTCCAGATCGCGGCCGATGAAGACAGCGCGGCTCCAGCGGCGTTCGGCGGCGCCCCATTCGCGCTGCAGATCGCCCTCCAGGATCATGTGCACGGCCTGGAAGACCAGGCGGCGGTCCTCGCCCTTGACGTCGATGATGCCCTTGGCGCGCAGGATGTTCTGGCCTTGCTCGCCCAGCAGACGGTCCAGCCAGGCGGTGAACTTCGTCCCGTCCATGGGACGATCCAGCGACAGGGAAATCCCCTTGATGTCGTCCTGGTGCGCATGACCCCGCGCGCCATGGCCGTGATCATGATGATGGTGATCATGACCGTGTTCGTGCCCGTGATCATGATGATCGTGGCCGCAGTGTTCGTCGTGGATGTGGCCGTCGGCGCCGTGGGGCGGGTTCACCCAGTCCGGCTTCACCTCCAGAATGCGATCCAGATCGAAGGCGCGCAGGCCCAGCACCTGATCCAGCGGCACGTTGGATCGTTCCGCCCGCACGATGGGGGCCAGGGGGTTCAGACCACGCAGGCGCGCCTCGACCGCGTCCAGTTCGTCAGCCGTCGCCAGATCGACCTTGTTCAGAATGATCCGGTCGGCGAAGGCCACCTGCTCGCGCGCCTCTTTCGAGTCGTCCAGTCGGGCCATCACGTGTTTGGCGTCGACCAGGGCGGTCACGCTGTCCAGCTGGGTCTTGGCCTTGACGTCCTCGTCCACGAAGAAGGTCTGGGCCACCGGACCGGGATCGGCCAGGCCGGTCGTTTCCACGATGATGGCGTCGAAGGCGGGCTTGCCGGGGCGTTGGCGCTTCATCAGGCCCGAAACGACGCGGATCAGGTCGCCGCGCACCGTGCAGCAGACGCAGCCGTTGTTCATTTCGAACACGTCCTCGTCGGCGCCGACCACCAGGTCGTTGTCGATCCCGATCTCGCCGAACTCGTTGACGATCACGGCGTAACGCTTGCCGTGGTCCTCGGTCAGGATGCGGTTCAGCAGGGTCGTCTTGCCCGCGCCCAGATAGCCGGTCAGCACGGTGACGGGAATCTTGCCCGAGACGGACGACGGGGCGGCGGAAGTGGAGAGGGTGTCTGTCATGGCCGCTAGATGGCGGCTGATCCCCCGCTTGGGAAGGGGCTTCAGCCTTCCTCGGCCCAGGCCTTGATCAGATTGTGGGCGATGGCGAAGGGCGGGGGGGCCTGGATGGTCGGATGGTCGCCTGCGATCACCGCCCGCGCCTCGGCTCGGGTCAGCCAGGCCACGGCCTCCAGCTCGGTCTGGTCCGGGCGCGCCTGGTCGTCCGAAACCTCTGCGATCAGGCCGATCATCAGTTGCGACGGAAACGGCCAAGGCTGGCTGGAGTGATAGGCGGTGGCGACGACGGTCAGGCCGGCCTCCTCCTTGACCTCGCGGGCGCAGGCCTCCTCGATGGTTTCGCCGGGTTCCAGAAAACCGGCCAGGGCCGACATCCGGCCCTCGGGCCAGGCCGCCTGACGGCCCAGAAGGCAGATCGGCTCGGCGCCGCCCTTGAACACCGGCAGCATGATGGTGACGGGATCGACGCGCGGGAAATGCTCGGTCCCGCAGGCCGGACAGACACGCTTCCAGCCGCCCGAAGCCGTCTGGCTCAGCGTCCCGCAGTTGGCGCAGAATCCGTGTTTGCGCCGCCAGTCGAACAGGCTCTTGGCCCCGCCCGCCATGGCCGCGTCCGCCGCCGGCAGGACGGCCGCCGCCGCGCGCATCTCATGAAAGGCGCCCAGTCCCCTCAGCGGCCCCTCGGTCGGGTCGATGGAGCCCTCGAACTCTATGGCGAAGACCGGCTCGTCCTTCCACAGGCCCAGGAACAGGTCGCGGTCGCGCACCATGTCGCGCGCATGGGCCATCGACACCCAGGCCAGGCGCGGACCGTCCGGCCCCTCCTCGATCAAGGGCCGCCCCTCCCACAGGATCATGGCCTGGGCGTAGGGCTTGGCGGCCTGTTCCGCGATCCAGTCGGGGTCGTTGCGAAGGTCGCCCGCCCGGTCGAGCGGATTGCCGGCGAAGGTGTTCTGAAAGGCCATGCGACCTTGTAGCTCTTGATTCCATCGGCCGCACCCGTCATATCCCCGCTCGGAGATCGCGGGCGAAGGCTTCGCCAATCTGGTCAGGGCCGGAAGGCAGCAGCCACAACGAATTCCCCTTCGGGTCGCGGTCTCTACTTCTCCTTCTTTTTGGCGCTAACGCTCGCCGCGCGGCGGCTCGCTGCTTGAGCGCGCGCCGATGCGCGTTGTCGAGCGTCGCCGATTGTGAGACTGTCGGTATATGAAGTGGCTGTGGCTCATTGCGGCGTTGCCCTTGTACGCCTGTGGGTCGGCGCCCCCAGAGCCGCGCCATCAACTGACTGAAATCCGCATGCCTCCCGGGATAATGTGCAGTTTCGGCCTTTCCTACCGAAATCCGGCGGAGATTGGTTTGAACGCCGATGGAACTGTGGAAGTCTCCACCTCGTCCGGCGATCGGCGGGTTCTCGCTTCGAAGGCCGAGATAGGACGAACACTTTATGCGTTCGGCGTTGACGTCGAGCAGCCGATCTATGTTCGAGCTGATGAGTCCGCTCGCTATCGCGAGGTCGAAACGATCATGCGCGATCTGTCGATGCGAGGCTATGCGCGTATAAGACTGAGGAACCTTCCCGTTTAGGTTCACCGCAACCGCCAAGGCTGGGACGCATCTTTTTCACAGGCGGCTGCTTCGCCCCGTCCTTTTGGCGCTGTAAGACTTCTCGCATGACGGACAACGACCCGAATCTTGACGGCCCGCCCTGGGAAGAGGACGAGGTCGTCGAACGCGACGAGAACACCGACGACATGTTCGGCGCGCCCGCTGCGGCGCCCGAGCCGGTCGCCCTCCCTGTCGTCCCGAAAACGGCTTCGGCCCAAACTGAGGCCCCCGCCGACGACGGCGCCGCCTATCAGGTGCTGGCGCGCAAATACCGGCCACGCACCTTCGAAGACTTGATCGGGCAGGAGGCGATGGTGCGCACCCTGACCAACGCCTTTGCGACGGGTCGTATCGCCCACGCCTTCATGCTGACCGGGGTGCGAGGCGTCGGCAAGACCACGACCGCCCGCCTTCTGGCCCGCGCCCTGAACAACGAGACGGAGACCATCGACCGGCCGTCGCTGGCCCTGACCGCCCACGGGCGGCACGACGCCGCCATCATGGCCGGCCAGCACATGGATGTGATGGAGATGGACGCGGCGTCGCACACCGGCGTCAACGACATCCGCGATATTCTGGAAAGCGTCCGCTATGCGCCGGTCGAGGCGCGCTACAAGGTCTATGTGCTGGACGAAGTCCACATGCTGTCGACGCAGGCGTTCAACGCCCTGCTGAAGACGCTGGAGGAGCCGCCGCCCCACGCCAAATTCATCTTCGCCACCACCGAAATCCGCAAGGTGCCGGTCACGATCCTGAGCCGGTGCCAGCGGTTCGACCTGCGCCGGGTCGAGCCGGAAATCCTGGTCGAACATCTGGGGCGCGTCGCCGACCGCGAGGGCATGAAGATCGAGGGCGACGCCCTGGCCCTGATCTCGCGCGCGGCCGAAGGCTCGGTGCGCGACGGCCTGTCGCTGCTGGATCAGGCCCTGGTCCAGGCCGAGCGCGGCGAGATGGTGAAGACCGAGACGGTGCGCGACATGCTGGGGCTGGCCGACCGCACCCAGACCATCGCCCTGTTCGAATCGATCATGGCTGGCCGCACGCCCGAGGCGTTGGAGAATTTCCGCACCCTTTACGGCTTCGGCGCCGATCCGGTGCAGGTGACGAACGACCTGCTGGAGCATTGCCACGCCGCATCGGTCGCCAAGATGCTGGGGCCGAACGCGACGCGCCTGCCCAACGATCAGGCGCAGAAGCTGGCGGCCCTGGGCGCGGCCATTCCGGCGGCGACCCTGTCGCGGACCTGGCAGATGCTGCTGAAGGCGCTGGACGAGGTGCGGCGCGCGCCCAATCCGGCCGATGCGGTCGAGATGGCCATCGTGCGCCTGGCCTACGCCGCCGACCTGCCGGGGCCGGAAGAAGCGCTGAAGCGGCTGCAGTCGGGCGAACCGATGGGCGGCGGCGCCGGACCACGCGGCGGCGGCGCTGGCATGGGCGGGGGCGGGGCCTCGGCCCAGCTGGCCGCCCGTCCCGTCATGGCCCCGGCCTTGCCCGATCCGCAGACCTTCGAACAGGTCGTGGCCCTGATCGGTCAGAAGCGCGAGGTCGGCCTGCAGATGGATGTGGAACGGTTCGTCAAACCCGTCTCGTTCAAGCCCGGCGCCATCGTCTATGAAAGCGTCGAGGGCGCGCCCGTCGATCTGGCGCGGCGTCTGTCGGGCCGGCTGAAGGAATGGACCGGCCGCACCTGGCTGATCGCCGCCAACGGCCAGGGCGGCGGCGAAACCCTGATCGAACAGCAGAAGAAGGCCCGCGCCGCCGAACGCGAACAGGTCGAGGCCGACCCCTTCGTCAAGGCCGTGCTTCTGGCCTTCCCCGGCGCAAAGCTGGGCGAGATCAAGACCCTGGCCCCCACCGTCGTCACCCCCGAAATCCCCGACGCGTCGGAGGACGACGACGAGGACTGACGCGCCCTACCTCGGCGCGCGCTTGGCCAGGATGCGCTGCAGGGTGCGGCGGTGCATGCCCAGGCGACGCGCCGTTTCCGAGACATTGTGGTCGCACAGCTCATAGACGCGCTGGATATGCTCCCAGCGGACACGGTCGGCGCTCATGGGGTTTTCGGGCGGCTCGGGCGCGTCGCCGGTCGCCAGGAGCGCCTTGACCACGTCGTCGGCGTCGGCGGGCTTGGACAGGTAATCCACCGCCCCGGCCTTGACCGCCGCGACCGCCGTGGCGATGGCGCCGTAGCCGGTCAGCATGACAATGCGGGCGTCGGCGCGACGGTCGCGCACGGCCTCGACGATCTTCAGACCGTTGCCGTCCTCCAGCCGCATGTCCAGAACCGCAAAGGCCGGCGCCTTGTCGCGCAGCACCTGCGTCGCCTCGGCGACGGATTCGGCCGTCGTCACCTGAAAGCCTCTGGCCTCCAGCGCGCGACCCATGCGGGTGCGCAGGGCCTGGTCGTCGTCCAGCAGCAGCAGGGACTTGTCGGGCAGGGCGGCGATGCGGGTTTCAAGGTCTGACATTGATCTCTCCTGCCGTTTCAAGTCGGGAGCTGTAGCGTCCGGGTCAAGGTCAAGGTTCCCCCTGCGACGCTTCGACCCAACCGCTCAGTGGGCCACTTCCAAAGCGGGACGGGCCCAGCGCACCGCCACGCGCGCGCCGCGACCTGCCCCCTTGGCGTCCGACCGGGGAAGTCCTTGCCCGACGCTGACCGATCCGCCCGTCCGTTCCAGCAAGGTGCGGGCGATGAAGAAGCCCAGGCCCATGCCGCCCTGGCTGGGGGCGATCGGGGCCTCGACCGGGGCGCGCCGCCGCGACGGGCGGGCCGCCGCCGCGATCTGGGCCGCCAGCGCCTGACGGGCCTTGCCCTGCGGCCGGCTGGTCACATAGGGCTCTCCCAGGCGGGGCAGGATGTCGCCGGCGAAGCCCGGCCCGTCGTCCAGAATGTCGATCTCGATCCAGCCGGCGTCGACCACCGCCTGGACCCGCACCGTGGAGGCGGCGAAGTCGGCGGCGTTCTCGACCAGGGCGGACAGGCCGTGCACCACCTCGGGCATCCGGCGCACACGCGGGGCGGGCTGGCCCGGCGGCGTCTTGACCAGGACCTCGAACGCCAGGTCGAAGCCCCGGTGCGGTTCCACCACCTCCTCCAGCAGGGCCTTCAGCGCCACATCGGCATAGAGGGCGTCGTCGCCCTCGGGCTGCTGCGACAGCTGGGTCAGTATGCCCCGGCACCGTTCAGCCTGCTGCAGGATCAGGGCGGCGTCCTCGGCCGCTTCGCTGTCCGGCGGCGAAGCGCGCTGAAGCTCCTTGGCCACGACCTGTATGGTCGCCAAAGGCGTGCCCAGTTCGTGCGCCGCCGCCGCCGCCAGTCCACCCAGCGCCGCCAGCCTCTGCTCGCGTTGCAGCACGTCCTGGGTCGTGGCCAGGGCCAGTTCCAGCTTTTCGGCGTCGGCCGCCACGCGCCAGGCGTAGCCGGCGGTGAACACCACCCCCGTCACCAGGGCCATAGCCATGCCCAGCCGATAGAGCAGCGGCAGGTGGAAATGCTCGTGCGCCCGCCACGGCAAGGGGGCGGACCAGAAGAACAGCACCCCCACCGCCACCAGGGCCAGAAGCCCCAGGATCAGCGCGGGCCGCGCCGGCAGGGACGCCGCCGCGATCGTCACTGGCGCCACCAGCAACAGGCAGAAGGGGTTTTCCAGCCCACCGGTCAGGGCCAGCAGCACGCCCAGCTGAAAGATGTCGAAGCCCAGGTGGATCGCGGTCTGGCGCCCGTCGGGCAGGCTGGCCTCCAGCCGGCGCACGCGCGCCATGGCCCCCACGTTCACCGCCGCGCTGAAGGCGATGACGATCAGGCACGGCCACAGCGGCAGCGGAAAATGAAGGCCCAGCGACGCGGTCAGCACCGCCGCGCTCTGTCCCAGGATCGTCAGCCAACGCAGCACGATCAGGGTCCGCAGGGAGAACCCCCGCCCCCGGCGCGGCGTGTCGCGCCAGCCGTCCAGCGGATCGGACGGGCGCGCGATACGGGGCGCGGACTGCGGCGCGATGCGGGCTTCTGTCGAGGTCACGACCCTTCTATAGACCGCTGCAGTCCGTTTCGTGAGAGGCCGTCATGCCGCGCCGTTCCATTCTGCTTTTCGCCGGCGCCTGCATCGCCATCGCCGCCGCCCTGGCCATCGTCACCGTGGTGGTGGTCGGCGGACGCGACCGCGCCGCCTCCGACGGCCAGGTCGCCGCCTCGGGCCAGCCCCTGGTCGGTGGCGACTTCACGCTGGTGAACCAGGACGGCCGAACGGTCGATCAGACCCTGCTGAACGGCAAATGGAGCCTGGTCTTCTTCGGCTTCACCTACTGCCCCGAATTCTGCCCAACCACCCTGGCCGAACTGGCCGCCGTGCAGCAGCAACTGGGCGACAAGGCCAAGGATCTGCAGATCGTCTTCATCAGCATCGACCCCCAGCGCGACACGCCCCGGCAGTTGAAGGACTATCTGTCGTCGGACGGCTTTCCCAAGGGGACCATCGGCCTGACGGGGACGCCGGAACAGGTGGCCCAGGCCGCCAAGGCCTATCGCGCCTTCTATCAGAAGGTCGGCGAGGGCGAGACCTATACGATGAACCACAGCCTGACCGTCTATCTGATGGGGCCGGACGGCCGGTTCCGCACGGCCGTCGCCTATGGCCTGGGGCCCGACAAGTCGACCAGGATCATCGAAGGCGCCATGGCGCGAGGCTGAGCCAAACCCCATAATCCTTTTGCAGGGCGACGCATTCTATGTTGCCCTGCACAAACGGCGTTCAGCCGTCACGGATCGTCATGCTCTACGCCTTTCACGAACTCGCCTATCAATCGGCCCTGCCGTTCCGGATCGGCGCCCAGATGGCCCGCCAGTTCTGGACCTCGCCGTTCAACCCGGCCTCGGACACCGCCATCGGCCGCACAGCCTACGCCTCGGCCGAACTGTTCGAGAGCGTCACCCGGCGCTATGGCAAGCCGGCCTGGCGTCTGGAGACCCTCGACATCGACGGCAAGCCGGTGCGCACCACTGAACAGGTGATCTGGCAAAGCCCCTGGTGCCGCCTGATCCGCTTCGCCCGCAACATCGGCGACCTGAAGCGCGCAGGAAAGCCGGCCGCCGGCCCCGCCGTCCTGATCGTCGCGCCCCTGTCAGGCCACTACGCCACCCTGCTGCGCGGCACGGTCGAAGCCTTCCTGCAGGACCACGACGTCTATGTGACCGACTGGATCAACGCCCGCCAGGTTCCCGTGCTGGAGGGGCGGTTCGACTTCTTCGACTATATCGACCACGTCCGCACGATGTTGGCCGAGGTGGGCGGCCGCCCGCACGTCGTCGGCGTGTGCCAGCCCGGCCCGCCCGTCTTGGCCGCCGCCGCCGTCATGGCCGAGGCCGAGGACGAGAACCGGCCCGCCTCCATGACCTTCATGGGCTCGCCCATCGATGCGCGCCTGTCGCCGACCGTGACCAACCAGCTGGCCGAGGAAAAGCCGTTCACCTGGTTCAAGTCGAACATGATCCACACCGTGCCCCTGCCCTATCCGGGGTTCGGACGCCGGGTCTATCCTGGCTTCGTCCAGCTCTACAGCTTCATGTCGATGAACGAGGATCGTCACCGCGACGCCCACTGGAGCTATTTCAACAGCCTGATCGCCGGGGACGGCGACGGGGTGGAGAAGCACGAGGAATTCTACGACGAATATCTGTCGGTGCTGGACCTGACCGAGGAATTCTATCTCCAGACCATCGACATCGTCTTCCAGCAGCATCTGTTGCCGCGCGGCCTGCTGGAGCATCGCGGGCGCAAGGTGGACCTGACCAGGATCACCGACATCGGCCTGATGACGGTGGAGGGCGAGAAGGACGACATCTCCGGCGTCGGCCAGACCCAGGCCGCCCACGGCCTGTGTTCGAACATTCCCGACGACCGCCGCGTCCTCTACGTCCAGCCGAAGGTAGGCCATTACGGCGTCTTCAACGGTCGGCGCTTCCGCGACGAGATATATCCGCGCGTGCGCGACTTCATCGCCCAGAACGAGGCCCTCATTGGCGTACCGCAACGGTCAGCGGCTGCCGCTTGACGACAAGGCCGGATCCGGGCCGACCCTGAGGCTGTCGGTCAATCCGCGCGCGCGCCGCCTGTCGGTGCGGATCGACGCGCGCGCCGGCGAGGCCGTGGTCGTCGCCCCGACCGAACGCGGCCTGGCCCAGGCCGTCGCCTTCGCCCGGTCCAAGGGCGTCTGGATCGCCGAACGTCTGGCGGTCCGGCCGCAAGGGCGTCCGCTTGAGCCCGGACAGGTCATTTCCCTGCGCGGCCACCCGGTTCGGCTGGAGGCGACGCCCGGCGCCGGGGCCGCGCGTCTGGTCGAGGACGGCGCCGTCATCCGATCCGGCGGCGAGGGCGAAGCCTACGCCCGCCGGATCGAGAATCTTCTGAAGCGCGAGGCCCGCCAGACCCTGGTCGAGCGCACCGACTTCCATCTGCGGACCCTGGGCCAGAAGCCGGTGAAGGTGTCGATCGCCGACACCCGCTCGCGCTGGGGATCGTGCAGCCCGCACAACCGCACCATCCGCTATTCCTGGCGCGTCGTCATGGCCCCGCCGCCGGTCATCGATTACCTGGCCGCCCACGAGGTCGCCCACCTGGTCCACGCCGACCACAGCCCGGCCTATTGGGCCGTGGTCGAACGGCTGATCGGGGATCACCGACCCTGGCGCAAATGGCTCCGCGACCACGGCGGCGCGCTTCACGCCGTGGGCCGCTAGGGTCAGAAGAACAGGGCTTCCGGCTTCTTCTCCGGCGCGGGTCGGCCTTCCGGAGGATAGCCGGGCTGGGGCGAGGTCGGGCGGACGACGGGCTGTTTGGCGGCACCGGACGGAGCCGTGGTCTTGGGCGAATATTGCGGATTCTCCTCCACATAAGGCTGGCCCTGTTCGGGATCGACCGGTTCGGCCGGCATGCCGCCGTCGTTCAGGCCGCTGATCAGATCGCCGACCGGATCGGGCGCGATCCAGCCCTCGGGCATGGGCGGGCCGTTGGGGATGCTGGGCGCGTTCAGGCGCGGCAGGGCCGCCGACATGAAGCCGCGCCAGATGGCGGCGGGCGAGGAGCCGCCCGTCACGCCGCGCATGGCGGTGTTGTCGTCCTTGCCCACCCAGACGGCGGCGACGAAGCCGCCGGTGTAGCCGACGAACCAGGCGTCCTTGTAGTCCGAGGTCGTTCCGGTCTTGCCCGCCAGATCGCGGCCGGGAATGGCCACGCTGCGGCCCGAACCGCCCGTCACCACGCCGCGAAGCATCTGGTTCATGTAGTAGAGCGGCGGATTGTTGATGGCCTGGCCGACCTGGCCAGACTGGCGCTGATAGATGACCCGGCCCTGGGGCGTACGGATACGGCTGATGCCATAGGCCTGAACCCGCTCGCCGCCGTTGGCGAAGGCGTCATAGGCGGTGGCCATCTCGAGCGGAGACACCTCGACCGCGCCCAGGGCCATGGACGGCTCCAGTCCGATGCGGCTTTCGATGCCCAGCCGGCGGGCGGTGCGGGCCACGCTGTCGCGGCCGACCTGGTCGGCGATCTGTGCCGCCACCGTATTGGTCGACTGGGCCACCGCCTGGGCGATGGTCATGGGCCCGCTGAAGGTGCCCGAATAGTTCTTGGGCGACCAGTTGCCGATGGTGATCGGCTGATCCACCACCGGGCTCTGCGGCGTATAGCCGGCCTCCATCGCCGTCAGATAGACGAAGGGCTTCCAGGCCGAACCCGCCTGACGCCGCGCATCCACGGCGCGGTTGAACTGGCTGTCGGCGTAGGAGGCGCCGCCGATCATGGCCCGCACCCGGCCGTCGCCGTCCAGGGCGACCAGGGCCGCCTGCTGCACGCCCTTGCCGCCGTCGCGATCCAGGATGCGGCGCACGGCGCGCTCGGCGTCGGTCTGCAACGTCAGGTCCAGGGTGGTCTCCACCACCAGGTCCTCGGTCGGTTCGCCGACCAGGCCGCGAATCGACTTGTCCAGCCAGTCGATGAAATACTGGGCGTGCTGACTGGCCAGGGTGCGCGAGACGATGATGGGCTGGGTCACGGCCTGTTCGCGTTGCGCGGCGGTGATGACGCCCGCCTCCTCCATCTCGTTCAGGACGACGGTGGCGCGGGCGGCGGCGCGCTCGCTCTCGGACACCGGCGAATAGCGAGACGGCGCCTTCAGCAGGCCCGCCAGCAGCGCCGCCTCCCCGACCGTCAGATTCTTGGCCGGCTTGTCGAAATAGCGTTGCGAGGCCGCCTCAATCCCATAGGCGCCGGCGCCGAAATAGACGCGGTTCAGATAGAGGGCCAAAATCTCCTTCTTGGAGAATTTCATCTCCAGCCACACGGCCAGCATCAGTTCCTGAACCTTGCGACGCAGGTTCTGGTCGGGCGTCAGGAACAGGTTCTTGGCCAGTTGCTGCGTCAGGGTCGATCCGCCCTGCACCACCCGTCCGGCGCGCAGGTTGCGCACCATGGCCCGGGTCATGCCGATGGGGTCGAAGCCGGGGTGGTTGTAGAAACGCCGGTCCTCGATGGCGATGAAGGCGGCCGGCACATAGTCGGGCAGGCTGTCCAGATCGGCCGGCGGCGCCATCTGGGTGCCGCGCGTCGCGATCAGCGCGCCGTTGCGGTCCAGATAGGTGATCGAGGGCTGGCGATCGACCTTGTACAGGCTGGAGGTGTCGGGCAGGCCGCGGGCGAAGACGGCGAAGAAGACGACCAGGAAGATCAGCCCCCACACCGCCAGCACCGCGCTCCAGTAGAACAGCCGCTTCCACCACGGCCGACGCGGCCTGGCGTCGCCCTGCTGCTGTCCGCCCCCGTAACCTGGACCCGCCATGTCTATCCTCAGATGCCGCGCACAGGCGGGTTGTCGCTTCGATCCTCTCTATCCGGATTGAAGCGCCGTCGAAACGGTCCCGCCGCCTTCACGCGAACGTGAGCGGCTATTTCGCCGAAAGAAAGGCGCGTCGCGCCAGCCACACGCCGCTCGTGGCCCCGTCGCACACGATGTCCAGACCAGCGGCCGACAGTATGGCGCGATAAGCCGCCGGATCCAGGCTGGCGTGATACAGCGGCTGGCCCCGCCACTCGCCGATCGTCTCTCCATGGGCATGGCCCGAGGTGAACATCAGACGCCCGCCCAGCGCGACGCGGCGCGACAGTTCCGGCAGGACCGCCTGTTGGTCGTCGGGACTGAGGTGAAACAGGCTGTGCCAGGCCAGGACGCCGTCGAACGCCCCCTGGGGCAGAGCCTGGCGCATGTCGCCCAGGCTCCATTCGCCTTGCGGCAGGGTCGCTGCGGCGTGGGCGATCAGGCCGGGCGAAGCGTCCACCCCCCGCACCCGAAAGCCTCGCGCCAACAGGGCCGCCCCCATCGGCCAACCCGATCCGCAACCCACATCCAAGACATGGGCGTTCGGGGCCAGACCGTCGCTGAACCGCTCGATCCACGCCGCCTCGTCCAGGCCGCCGCCGTCGCCGGGGTGCAGGACGGCGCCCCGGTCGGCGATCCAGTCGTCGGCCCGATCGCCGTACAGGCCGAGGATCCGTTCGGCGGACGGATGGGTCATCGCGCCAGGAAATCGTCCAGCGCGCCGTAAAAGGCCTGGGGCTGGTCGAACATGATGAAGTGAGCGCTGTCGTCGATCCGTTTCAGGGTCGCGCCCGGCAGGCCGGCGTAGGAGGCCTGATAGATGGTGTCGGTGATCTGGGGCGTCATGCGCGGATCGTTGAACTTCACGTACAGCACCTCGGTCGGGGCGGTGATCCGGGACAGTTCAGGACGCAGGTCAGTGGCGACCAGTTCGCGGAAGGCGGCGGCCGAGACCTTCTGATCGCTGTCGCGCATGTTTTGCAACGCCAGTTCGCGGCGGGCTTCGGTGTTGATCATGCCGGTGATGCTGGCCGTCGCCTGGGCGACATAGGCGTCGCGCGGGCTGTTGGCCTGGGCGGCCCAGATCTGGTCGGCGACGGGCGCCACCGTCTCGGCCGTCGCGCCGGGGGCTGCGAACATCGCGCCCATGAAGGGGATCATGTCCACCACCATCAGCCGCCCCACCTGATCGGGATGGCGCGCCGCCAGCATCAGGCCGATGGTTCCGCCCATCGAATGGCCGACGACGGCCGGCTTGGTCAGACCCTGCTCCTGGATATAGCGGGCGATCTCCTCGGCGACGGGGGCGGCCACAGGCGTGGGCGCCGATCCGGTCTGGGCGTTGCCGGCGGGCGGCGCCCCGGCGAAGCCATCGACCTGGATGCGGTGGATGCGCCAGCCCACGCCGTCCTGGGCGGCCAGATGGTCCACCGTCCCCTGCCAGATCTCGGGCGAGGAGCTGAGGCCGGGGATCAGGATGATGTCGCGCCCGTCCATGTCGCCATCGACCGTCACCCGGATGCGGTCGGACTGGAAGCCGGCGTGCGGACGGACGTGCGCATGACCCTGGCCGTTATGGGCTCCATGCCCGTCCTGAGCGACGGCGGCAGGCGCAGCGAAGATAAGGGCCGCGGCGGCGGCGCGCACGAGAAGATTGGTGATGGACATGGTGTGACTCCCCTTTGGATATCCCGCCTATGACGCTTATACTTTGCGTTGTAAAGAACTCTATATGTTGCGCAACGACAGAAGGCGCGCCACTCTGCTAGACAGGCGCCATGAAGCCTGACGCGCCCTTATCCGTCCAGTCCAACTCGCCGCCGCCCGTTGCCGCCAAGGCCCCTCCGACCGCCTTCGGCAAGGGGTTCGTGACGGACGCCTGGTATTTCGTCGCCCTGGGTCGCGACGTCGCGCCCGGCAGCCTGAAGCGCCATGAGATCATGGGCGAGCCGGTGCTGATCGGCCGCACCCGCGCGGGTCAGGTCTATGCGATGCGCGACATCTGTCCCCACCGCGCCGCGCCCCTGTCGGCCGGCCGGCTGGTGAACAAGCCCGGCGAGGGCGAGACGGTCGAATGTCCCTATCACGGCTGGCGCTTCCGCACCGACGGGGTCTGCGCCGCCATTCCGTCCCTGGTCGAAGATCAGGCGTTCGAGGCGAACCGCATCCGCGTGCGGTCCTATCCGGTGCGCGAAAGCCAGGGTCTTGTCTTCGTCTGGATGGCGTCGGACGCCCGCAATCCGTCGGAACCGGACCATGAGCCGCCGATCTTCCCCGGGGTGGTCGGCGGCGGCGCCAAGCTGGTCGAGGCGATGGATTTCGACAGCCATATCGACCACGCCGTCGTCGGCCTGATGGATCCGGCCCACGGACCTTATGTGCACCAGCAATGGTGGTGGCGCTCAGAGCATTCGATGCACGAAAAGGCCAAGGCCTTCGCCCCGACCGACTATGGCTGGGCCATGGTGCGCCACGCCCCGTCGTCGAACAGCCGTCTGTACAAGATTCTGGGCGGCGCGCCGGCGACCGAGATCACCTTCCGCCTGCCCGGCTATCGCTGGGAACACATCCAGGTGGGCGAGAAACAGGTCCTGGCCCTGACCTGCCTGACGCCGATCACCGAGACCAGGACGCGGATCACCCAGATCTTCTGGTCAGACCATTGGGTGTTCGACATCGCCAAGCCCTTCCTGCGGATGGGCGTCGTCGCCTTCCTGAAACAGGACGGCGGCATGGTGAACCTTCAGAACGAGGGCCTGCGCTACGACCCCGCCCTGATCTGGATCGACGACGCCGACAAACAGGCCAAATGGTATCAGCAGCTGAAGCGCGAATGGGCGAAGAGCCGCGCCGAGGACCGCCCCTTCGTCAATCCGATCGCGCCAGTGACCCTGCGCTGGAAGAGCTGATTTCCGGCTGCCCCCGACCGGGCCTGCGGGGGTTTCCGGCGGCATAACGCCGGCTTGCGACGGTTCCGTCCCCATGCCAAGTGGAGGCATGGATGAGGCCGCCGTGAAACAGAACGCTGCACAGGACTATGAGTTGAACCTGACGGACGGCGTGCGCGTCACGGCCTCCGGCGATCCCGCCTCTCCAGTCCTGAAGCGCTTCTTCGAAGGCTACGACCGGGCCTTCGTGCTGCCGGACGAGCGCGAGGACCTGTCCGGGTTCGAAACCTGCCTGGCGTTGAACCGGACCCATCGCCTCGCGCACGGCCGCACCCAGTGCGAACTGGTCGCCGTGCTGGAAACCGAGGGCGGCGACTTGCTGGGCGGGGCGAACTTCCTGGCCACGACGATCAAGCGTGCGGGCGCGCCACCGGCTTCGGTCGCCCTGAACTACATCTATGTGGAGACGGCCGCGCGCGGACGCGGCCTGCTGCGACAGGCGCTTTCCGCCGTCCGGCGCCTGGCTCCGGCCGCCCTGGACATGGCGTCCGACGCTCCACCGCCCGCACTGTTCATCGAACAGAACGATCCCTTGCGTCTCACGTCGGACGAATACGCCGAGGATACGCGCCATTCGGGCCTGGATCAGGTGGATCGACTGGCGATCTGGGCGCGAGTCGGCGCGCGAGTCGTGGATTTTCCCTATGTGCAGCCGGCCCTGTCGGCGAGCCAGCAGGCCGACGACGGCCTGATCTACGCCGCGATCGACTATCCGGGCGACGCGGTCGATGCGGGCCTGCTGCACGACCATCTGGAGAGCTTCTTCAACATCTCGGTCCTGAAAGGTCGGGCCGAACCGCCCGGCGGAGCGGCGGCCCGCCAGATCGCGGCCCTGGCGGGTCGGGTTGCGCCGGCGCCGCTGCTGGACATGGCGCCCGCCCTGAACTGGCTGAGGAGCGGACGCCCAACGGCGGGTTTCGACAGTTTCAGGGATTTGGCGAGAGAGGCGCGAGGCGGATGACGGCGCAGGCGGCAAGGGCGGCGGACACCTACGAATCGGCGAAATCCGGCACCATCTACTGGACGCTGTCCCTCTATATCGAGGCGGACCGGGCGGCCGCGGCCCTGGGGCTGAAGCCGGGGGCCCGGATCGGGCCCGAGACCTTTCGCCGGATGCAGAGAAGTCATCGGCCGTCCCTGGCCCTGGCCAACGCCATCGATCCCCTGATGAACGACATCGCCGACCGCGAAACCCAGGGCGAGGTGCAGGAATTCCTCCTGGCGGTCACGGACGAGAACGTCTCGGACATGGACGAGGCGGCGGCGGCGGCGCGCCGGTACGACGATCTCGTCTTCAAGATGCCCAAGTCCATATCCTGGACCACGGAAGGCGTCCGGTTCGAAGCCAGCCCTCCGGGTCTGGATCGAGAGCGTGAGGTCCAGCTGCGGCGCTTTTGGCTGTCCCACAACAACGGCGCGCTGAGCTACCATCTGAGCTTCAGCCACTTCTACGGGGCGTTCGAAGACGAAGCGCGCGGCGCCTGCTCCGGGTACGCCCCCTCCACCTACTACTTCCTCTCCCTGCTGCAGAAGTTGGCGGCCCCCAAGGAGTACGGTCTCGACGCCGATATCCTGGAGGACATCAACCGGAAGGCGGATCCCTATATCGACGTCTTCGATCCCGAGCCCCTGGGCATAGATCCGCTCGACGACATCGAGGTGCGATACCGCCCCCCCAAGGGCGAGAAGGGCGAACACCAGGTGGAGCGCTTCTGGCCTTTCGTCAGGACGATGTTCGAGGCCGACGCCGAAGTCCTGTTCGACCGCCTGTTCCGGACGGATCGCCTTCTTCCCAAGGACGAAGCGGATCGCTTCACGCTGAAGATCAAGAAGGGCGGCTACACCGACGCTCTCGTCGAACTGGTCCCCTTCATCGAAGTGCCGGGACTGAAGGTGCCGAAATCCCGCTTCATGTTCATGCTTCACGACGAACGGTTTTTCGAGCGGCTGATGCCTCTCGACGCCGACCGGAAGGAGTCCGTGTCGCGCAAGGCCATGGTCCGTCAGGACTGCTACGAACCCTACGAGACGCGCATCGGCGCCCTGATGGACGAGGCGACCCGACGCAGGCGTCGCTCCGTTCGCCTGGACGAAGACTACTGGACATGGGTCTGCACCCGGCCGGAGTACGACGCCGCCCTGGACGAAGGGGCCTTCGCTCGAGCCGTTCCCGACGTGCCGACGCACGATCTCCGAAGCGATCAAGATGCGCACTGGTCTCCGATCCGTCGTCTGGAAGAGGGAGACGAGACCGACAAACGACCCGCGCGGGATCCTCTGGACGAACTCGTGACCGCAATGCGCGCCGGCGAGTGTTTTCAACGCTACGCATTCGACGACAAGGCCCCTTCTCGGCCGCTGGCCGAACGCGCCCTTCCGGCGCCTGTGAAGCACCATATCCCCGCCTTCGAGGCGCACCGGGCCGACTGCCTGGACTATCTGTTCCTGGCGGGGTTCAACCAGAACATCATAGACTTCATGAACCAGGACACGTCGGAAATCCTGGACAGCATCGACCCGATCTATCCCGACAGTTCGGACCAATCCAGCGACCGCTTCTTCGTCCGCTACGCCAACCATCGGGCCATGATCACCTATGTGCCCAAAAGTCGCAGCCTGGAGACGGGCAACGACTATATCGGCGCCTGCCCCTACGCCTTCCTGATCCACGTCCTGGCCCTGCACAACGAATTCCTGGCCCGGTCGCACGAACAGAAGACGATGACCCGGATCGAGCGGATCGAAGCCCTGATCTACGGCAGGACCCCGCCGGCCACGCCCGCGATGGCCCTTCTGGAACAGCAGGAGGCGCTCGACGAGGACGACGATCTCAGCCGGGCGGAAATGGCCATCAACCAGGCCAAGCTCGCCGAGTTCAGCCAGTACGAGCGGTTTCGCTACGCCAATCCGTTCCGCTACGAGACCGAGCGCGACGTGTTCAAGACGCTGGAGGAGCTTCGCGGCATCAGCCGCAAGAAGGAAGCCCTCGCCCTGGCCATCAAGAGCCTGGAAGACCACGCCAGCGACCTTTCGCGGCGCCAGCAGGTCAAGCTGGAAGAACAGCGCAGGACCGAAGAGCAGGCCAGGAAGGATCGCGAGGACGAAGCGGCCCGACGCCAGAAGGCCGTCGACGAGGACGCCGCCCGACGCGGCCTGTGGCTGAACATTCTTCTCGGCATGACCGGCTTCTTCGGCGCCGGCCAGATGTTTCACTGGATCGGCGAAAAGGCGGCGGGGCCGGACGCGGGAGGGCCGCCGCATCCCACGGCGGTCGCCACGCTGTTCGGACACCTGACGCCGTCGGTCGCCGTCGGAAACGTCATCCTGGCGGGGACCGAAATCGTCATGACCCTGGCCCTGCTGCTGTTCCTGGCGATGCTCGGATACATCCTGTGGGACGCGCGCGGGCAGATCGCCGGGCTGTTCGCCGGCCTGTGGCGCAAGCTTCGCGGGGCGCCGACCGAAGCGGGTCGGCAGAAGACCAAGCCCGGTTCGACGCCTGTCGGAACCGGGCTTGATTCATCGAAAGATTGAATAGGTTTAGCGCCGCGCCTTCTTGCGCTGGCCGGCCTTGCCCTTGGGGCGCGACAGGCGGACGACCTTGCGGGCGTTCTCTTCCGCCGTGGTGCGCACAGTGGGGATGGAGCGCGGGGCCAGGCCGTAGAGCGAGGCCATCGGGGCGTCCTCGACCGCGGCGATGTCGTGTTCGCCATAGCCGTTGAAGCCGGTCGACATGGCCACGCCATAGGCGCCCAGCATGCCGATCTCGATGAAGTCGCCTTCGCGCACATCGGCCGGCAGCCAGAACGGGCCGGGCATATGGTCGATGGAATCGCAGGTCGGACCATAGAACTGGAACGCCTTAAGATCGCCCGAGGCTTCGCCGTCCCGCACCAGCTTGGTCGGGAAGGGCCAGCGCGAGTGGGTCGCGTCGAACAGCGAACCATAGGAGCCGTCGTTCAGATAAAGGGCGTCGCCCTTGCGCAGATCGACACGGGCCAGAATCGACGAGGATTCGGCGACCAGCGCCCGGCCGGGTTCGCACCACAGCTCGGTCGTTTCCGACACCGGCATCTCGTTGAAGCCGCGATGGATGGCGTCGGCGTATTCGCTCATGTCCGGCGGGACCATGCCCGGATAGACCGACGGGAAGCCGCCGCCGACATCGACGATGTCCACGATCACGCCCGCACGGCTGATCGAACGCCCGACCTGGGCCATGGCGGCCTGGTAGGCGGTGGGGCGCATGCACTGCGAACCGACGTGGAAGGAAACGCCCATCAGCCCGTCCTTGACCGCCTGGCGCGTGGCCAGGAGCAGGGCCGGCGCCTGATCGGACGAGACGCCGAACTTGCCCGACAGGGTATAGGCTGCGCCGTCGGCCGAGACAGCCATGCGCACGACCAGATTCAGGTCGTCCGCGCCGCCGGTGGCGTCGAGGATCTTGTTCAGCTCTTCCACGCAGTCGAGCGAGAAGGTGCGGACGCCGTGGTCGAAATAGGCCTTGGTGATGGCCGACCGGCTCTTGACCGGATGCATGAAGGCCAGGCGCACGTCGGCGCTGACCGAACGCACCAGTTCGATCTCGGCGATGGAGGCCACGTCGAAGCTGCGGACGCCCGACGCGATCAGGGTCTCGATGACCCAACGCGAGGGGTTCGCCTTCACCGCATAGAAGACGTCGGCGTTCAGATTATCCTGGAACCAGCGCGCCGCTACGGAAACCGAACGCGGCCGCACCAGGGCGACGGGACGTTCAGGAGGCCGCTCACGGACCAGGTCCAGGGGAAGCTGGTACGTGCGCAATTCACGTAACCCCCTGCTAATTGTTAACCCAGACCGGCGTTAGCAGCGCGTAACGGTTAGACCTACGGGGTCCGCCGGAAGGGGCGATATGGGGGTCTGGGCCTGTCATGTAAAGGGGTTTTTTCGTGGCGGACCCGTCGAGGACGCCGAAGCCTTGAGGCGGGAGCGTCGATGCGCGATTTCGCGCCCAGATCTCACACCCGATCTCGCGCTCTAGCGAAATGACGCGGTCCATGCGATTAAGACTTGCCCAAACGCCTTCGTCGCGTCATGCGGCGCCTCTTCGCCACAGCTTCTCAGCGAGTTCATGAGTTCATCCGCAGCCGCCGTCGCCCCCGGGCTAGTCCTGGCGCGTGACGTGTCGAAGACCTTCGGATCGCGAAAGGCGCTCAACGGCGTCTCGGTCGAGATCGCCTCGGGCGAAATGGTCGCCCTGATCGGACCGTCCGGATCCGGCAAGTCCACCCTGCTTCGTTCGATCACGGGCCTGCAGTCGATCGACCCCGGCAAGGGAACCATCCAGGTCTTCGGCGAGACGGTGCAGAAAGACGGCCGCGTCACCGGCGCCGTGCGCAAGGCGCGCGGCAAGCTGGGCATGATCTTCCAGCAGTTCAACTTGGTTGGGCGTCTGAGCCTGTTCTCCAACGTCATGCTGGGCGCACTGGGACGTCTGCCGTCCTGGCAGGGCCTCTTGGGCCTATGGCCCCAGGCGGACAAGGACAAGGCCATGGCGGCCCTGCACCGCGTCGGCGTCAGCGACTATGCGGCCCAGCGCGCCAACACCCTGTCGGGCGGCCAGCAGCAGCGCGGCGCCATCGCCCGCGCCATCGTGCAAGGCGCCAAGGCCATTCTGGCCGACGAGCCGGTCGCCTCTCTGGACCCCGTCTCGGCCCGCAAGGTCATGGAATTGCTGGTCGAGTTGAACCAGCGCGACGGCATGGGGGTGATCGTCACCCTGCACCAGGTCGACTACGCCATCCGCTACTGCGAGCGCGTCATCGCCCTGCAGGGCGGCAAGATCGTCTATGACGGTCCGTCCACGGGCCTGGATCAACAGCGCCTGATCGCAATCTACGGTCCCGAATTCGAGGACGCGTTCTGGGAGACCAAGGCATGAGCCTGTCCCGTCGTTTCATCTCCAAGACCCTGGCCGGTGTCGGCGCCGCCGTGCTGGTCGCCGGCCTGTCGGCCTGTGGCGGCGGTGAAAAGAAGCCGACCGGCGCGCCCAGCGAAATCACCTTCTCCATCCTGTCGGCGGAAGGCCAGGCCTCGGCCGGCCCGCTGTGGCAGCCGCTGCTGGACGACATGTCCAAGGCCATCGGCGTGCCGGTGAAGCCCTATTTCGGCTCGAACTACACGGTTCTGGTCGAGGCCATGCGCGGCAACCACACCCAGGTCGGCTGGTTCTCGGCCAAGCCCGAGGTGGAAGCCATCGACCGCGCCAAGGCCGAGGTCATCGCCCGCACCGTCAACCGCGAGGGTCTGGACAGCTACCAGTCGACCCTGATCGTGCGTAAGGGCTCGGGCATCACGCTGGACAAGGTCGTGGCCTGCGGCAAGCAGTACAATTTCGGCATCGGCGACGCCCAGTCGACCTCGGGCACGCTGGCGCCGCTGACCTATTTCTTCAATCCGCGCGGCATCACGCCGTCGCAGTGCTTCAAGACCGTGCGCTCGGCCAACCACCAGGCCAACGCCTTCGGCGTGGCGACCGGCGTGATCGACGTGGCCACCTCCAACAGCGTGAACACCCTGTTCATGCGCAAGGAGAACCCGCAGCTGGCCGCTCAGATCGAGGACATCTGGACCTCGCCCCCCATCCCCGAGAGCGGCATCGTGGTGCGCGAGGACCTGGACCCGGCGCTGAAGGAAAAGATCCGCAGCTTCTTCCTGGGCTATGGCCAGGGCCAGGGCCCGGAGGCCGACCGTCAGCGCCAGATTCTGGCGGCGCTGGAATATTCGCGCTTCGCCGCCGCCGACGACAGCTATCTGGACCCCATCCGCGAGATGATCGCCGACCAGAAGCTGGGCGAGGCCCGCGCCAAGGGCGACAAGGCCGGCGCGGAAGCCGCTGAACGCGAACTGCAACGCCTGCGCGCCAAGCACGAGGTCCAGCCTTGAGCGCAGCGTCTTCCCTGACGACGGCGATCCCCGCCGCGCCGCGCAAGTCGGCCCTGGCCTGGGCCGCCGACCTGCTGGTCTGGGGCGGCGTCGCCGTCGTCCTGCTCTACAGCGTCAAGGCCGTGGACCTGGGCAACATCTCGCGCCTGTTCGCCGGCAACGAGAGCACGCGCCTGTTCGCCCACGACCTGATGCGGCCCGACTTCTCCGACTGGAAGATGTTCGTCGCCAAGATGTGGGAGACGATCCAGATCGCCCTGTGGGGCACCTTCCTGGCCGTCATCCTGGGCATCCCCCTGGGGCTGGCCGCCGCCCGCAATATCGCCCCGCAATGGGTGGTGACGCCCGTGCGCTGGATCATGAACCTGCTGCGCTCGATCCCCGATCTGGTGATCGGCCTGCTGTTCGTGACCGCCGTCGGCCTGGGACCGCTGGCGGGCGTCCTGGCCATCACCCTGAACACGGCCGGCGTCCTGGCCAAACTGTTCTCGGAAGCCGTGGAATCCATCGACAAGGGTCCGGTCGAGGGCGTGCGCGCCACCGGCGCCGGCAAGCTGCACGAGATCGTCTGGGGCGTCCTGCCCCAGGTCGCGCCCCTGTGGACCTCTTTCGCGCTCTACCGTTTCGAATCCAACAGCCGGTCCGCGACCGTCCTGGGCCTGATCGGCGCGGGCGGCATCGGCCAGGTGCTGTTCGACAGCATGAACGCCTTCGATTTCCGCGCCGTCTCGGCCATCGTGATCATCGTGGTGATCGCCGTGACCCTGATCGACACCCTGTCGCAGATCATGCGTCGCCGCCTGCTGTAAGCGACCGGACACGGACGAAAAACCGTCACAAACCCGTCGGGCCGATTGTCATAATCCTCTGCTCTAAGCGTCGCGAAATCGACGCTCAGGGAGAGCCTTTGATGACCCGTGGATTGAAACTGGCGGCCTCGACGGCCGTTCTCCTGGCCCTGGCGGCCTGTGGAGACGGCGGCGGCGGAAGCGCCTCCAACGCCCGATCGGGCGTCTGGGCCGCCGGATCGTCGACCGTCTTCCCCTTCGCCACCCGCGTCGCCGAGAACTTCGCCCGCACCTCGGGCGGCGCCGCGCCGCGCGTCGAGTCCCTGGGGACCGGGGGCGGCATCCAGGCCTTCTGCCAGGGCGTCGGCCCGACCACGCCCGACATCGCCAACGCCTCGCGGCCGATGAAACAGTCCGAGTTCGACCTGTGCGCCAAGAACGGCGTCACCGACATCGTCGAGATCAAGATCGGTTTCGACGGCATCGTCATCGCCACCGCCCGCAACGGCAACGGCTTCAACTTCGAGCTGAACGACCTCTATGAAGGCCTGGCCAAGCAAGTGCCCGGCCCCAACGGGACCTTCATCGCCAACCCGGCCAAGACCTGGAACGAGGTGAACAAGGGCCTGCCGGTCCAGCGCATCCAGGTCTATGGCCCGCCGCCCACCTCGGGCACGCGCGACGCTTTTCTGGAACTGGGCATGACGCCGGGCGCCAAGCTGGTGCCGGGGGTAAAGGCCATCGAGGGCGACAAGGAACGGTTCGAGGCCATCGCCCACACCCTGCGTGAGGACGGCGCCTGGATCGACTCGGGCGAGAACGACAACGCCATCGTCCAGACCCTGACCCGCACGCCGGGATCGCTGGGCGTGTTCGGCTATTCCTTCCTGGAACAGAACCTGGACACGGTGAAGGCCGAGACCATCGACGGCGTCTCGCCCACGGCCGACACCATCGCCAGCGGCGAATATCCCCTGTCGCGCAGCCTCTACATCTATGTGAAGAAGGCCCATATCGGCGTCATCCCCGGCCTGCAGCAGTTCGTGCAGGAGTTCCTGTCGGAAGGCGCGGCCGGCAAGGGCGGCTATCTGGCCGACCGCGGCCTGATCCCCCTGCCCGAAGACCAGCTGGCCGCCCAGCGCGCCGTCGCTTCGGCCCTGACGCCGATGCAGCGTCCCGCCAAATAAGGGCGGGAACCGACAGTTCAGTCCGCTCCTTCTTTCGCCGGCCGCGCTTCAACTTACGCGGATCAGGCCCTAGAAGGGGCGGAACAGCTGTCAGGATTCAGTGATGACCTCTACGCCCGCGCGTCTGCGCAAGGCCGTTCTGCCCGTCGCGGGCCTCGGCACCCGCGTTCTTCCAGGCACCAAGACAACGCCGAAGGAACTGCTGAACGTCGTCGACCGGCCGATCCTGTCCTACATCGTCGAAGAGGCGCGCGAGGCGGGGATCGAGCATATCGTCTTCGTCACCGGCCGCTCCAAGGAAGCGATCGAGGACTATTTCGATCACCAGATCGAGCTGGAAGCCCAGCTGGAGGCCAAGGGCAAGACCGAGATCCTGGCGGCGATGAACGCCGAACTGGCGCGCCCCGGAGAAATGAGCTTCACCCGCCAGATGCAGCCCAAGGGCCTGGGCCACGCCGTCTGGTGCGCGCGCGACATCATCGGTCACGAGCCGTTCGCCGTCATCCTGCCCGACGTGATCGTTGACGGCCAACCCGGAGCCCTGAAGCAACTGGTCGAGGTCTATGCCGAGACGGGCGGCAATCTGATCGGGGTGGAATCGGTCGACATCGAACAGGCCCATAAATACGGCATCGTCGATCCGGCCGCCCGCGACGGCAATCGGATCACCATGAAGGGGATGGTCGAAAAGCCCGCCCCCGGCACGGCGCCGTCCAACCTGTCGATCGCGGGCCGCTATATCCTGCAGCCGGAAATCTTCGATCTTCTGGCGACCCAGGAGCGGGGCGCCGGCAACGAGATACAGCTGACCGACGCCATGGCCCGGCTGATGGACACCCAGGCCTTCACCGCCGTCGAATACGCCGGCGTGACCCACGACTGCGGCGACAAGATCGGCCTGCTGCGCGCCAATGTCGCCCTGGCCCTGAAACGCGCCGACCTGGGCGAGGCTGCCCGGGCGGCGGTTTCGGCCCTGCTGTAAAGCCCCACGCCGCGCCACCCCTCCCTTGCTGCGGGGGGGGGTGGGGGCGTTGACCCTGCCGCCCGGCCCTGCTAACCCTCCGGCAAATCATCAGGAGACACACAATGGCGACGAGCGAAGGCTGGGACATGCCCACCGGAGACCTCATGAAGGGCAAGAAGGGCCTGATCATGGGGGTCGCGAACTCCAGCTCCATCGCCTGGGGCATCGCCTCGCAACTGGCCGCCCAGGGCGCTGAACTGGCCTTCACCTATCTGGGCGAAAGCCTGGAGCGCCGGGTGCGCCCCCTGGCCGAAAGCGTCGGCGCCAAACTGCTGATCCAGGCCGACGTCACCGACGACGCCTCGATGGACAAGGCGTTCGAGGAGCTGGAGAAGGAATTCGGCACGATCGACTTCGTCGTCCACTCGGTCGCCTTCGCCAACAAGGACGAGTTGAAAGGCTCGTTCGTCGACAACACCACGCGCGACAGCTTCCTGTTGGCCATGAACATCTCGGCCTTCAGCTTCGTGGACGTGGCCAAGCGTTCGGCAAAGCTGATGCCCAACGGCGGCTCGATGATCACCCTGACCTATCTGGGATCGGAGCGGGTCATTCCGAACTACAACACCATGGGCGTGGCCAAGGCCGCGCTGGAGGCCGCGACCCGCTACATCGCGCGCGACCTGGGGCCGAAGAACATCCGCGTCAACGCCATTTCGGCCGGCGCCATGCGGACCCTGTCGCTGGCGGGGATTTCAGGCGGACGGGGGCTGCATTCCAAGTCGGCCCAGTTCTCGCTGATCAAGGAAGAGACGTCGATGGAAGGCGTCGCGGGCGCCGCCCTGTGGCTGTGTTCGGACCTGGGCCGTTCCACCACGGGCGAAGTCGTCCACGTCGATGCGGGCTTCCACGCCGTCGGCCTGCCGGAAGATATCGAGGGCTGATCCCGCCGGATCGATGCACAACAAGGGGCCGCCGGACCATCCGGCGGCCCTTTTTGCTTTCGGGGGGCCAGCGCCCCGCCTATCCCTTGGGCCATGAAGACGCCGCCCCTGCCCCCGCCAGCCAGCTTCTCCGCCGCCGCCGTGGCCACTGTCGTCGGGTTCGGCGGCACGGTCGCCTTGGTCGTTCAGGCGGGACAGGCGCTGGGGGCCAGCCCCGCCCAGATAACTTCGATGGTGACGGCCCTGTGCCTGGGGATCGGTCTGCCGGGGATGCTGCTGAGCTGGCGGTTCAGGATGCCGGTCGTCCTGGCCTGGTCCACGCCGGGGGCGGCGCTGCTGGCGGCCTCCACGCTCGGCCTGGGGTGGGCCAACGCTGTCGGCGCCTTCGTCGTCGCGGCCCTGTTGATGGTGCTGACGGGACTGCTGCCCGCGCTGGGGCGGCTGGCGCAGAAGATACCCGCCTCGGTCGCCTCGGCCATGCTGGCGGGCGTGCTGCTGCCCTTTGTCCTGAGACTGTTCAAGGTGGCGCCGGAAGAGATGGGCCTGGCGGTCGGCTTGCTAATCGTCTTCATCGTCACGCGGCGGATGTGGCCCGCCTGGAGCCTGCCTGCCGCCCTGGTCGCCGCCTTTGCCGTTTTAGCCTTCAGGGGGCAGATCGGCCTGCCGATGGGAACGGGCCTGTTCGGCGGGCTGGAGCCGATCATGCCCGTCTTCGACTGGAAGATCGCGGTCAGCCTGGGTCTGCCGCTGTTTCTTGTCACGCTGGCCTCGCAGAACCTGCCGGGGCTGGTGGTGCTGAGGGCGGCGGGCTACGCGCCGCCCGCCAACCGGCTGATCCTCGCCACCGGCCTGACCAGCCTGATCGCCGCCTCGTTCGGCGCCCACGGGGTCAATCTGGCCGCGATTACCGCCGCCCTGTGCACAGGCCCGGACGCCCATCCCGATCCGGCCCGGCGGTGGGTCGTGGGCGTGATCTACGGCGGATTCTATGTCGTTGTGGCGTTGTTCGCGGCGCCTCTTGCGGGACTGTTCATCGCCATGCCGCCTGCGGTTCTGGCCATCATAACAGGGCTGGCGCTGATCGCGCCCCTGACAGGGGCGCTGGGGGCCATGCTGGCCAAGCCGGACGAACGGGAAGCCGCCGTCCTGACCTTCGCCGCCACGGGGTCGGGCGTCGCCCTGTTCGGGATCGGCTCCGCCTTCTGGGGGCTGGTCATCGGTTTCGCTGCTCTGGCGGCGATGCGCTGGATCAGACCGAGGGCCTGATCCAGCGAGCAGTCGCAGTCTAGTCGCGCAAAGAGGCCGGAACCTGACCGCCGTTTTCTGCCAGCTTCTGCCAGACAGCCTTCGACAAGGCGATGTTCTGTTCGGCCGAGCCATGTTCACCGGCATGGACGTTCAGTTCCTCGGCCAGTTCCTTGCGGGCCGCCAGGCTGGAATCCAGGTCCAGCAGCTTCAGCAGATCGACGATGGAGGTGCGCCAGTTGCCGCCGCCGCCCTTGGACGCCGCCAGATCGACCAGGACAGCCTCGACATCGACAGACGCCGCAGGCGCGGCCGTCGGAGTCGGCGCTGGGGTTGGAGCGGCCTGGGCCGAGGGCGCCGGGGCCGGCGCTTGCGGCTTGTGGCCAGTGATCTTGTTCCAAATGGACGAGAAGATACCCATGGGTCGCGTTCCTTGAAGTTGAACTTGGATAATGCCCAGCTGCTGCGACGGTTCAGTGACGGGCCGGAATCTCCAGACCACGCTGGACCGCCGGTCGGGCAAGGCCCCGCTCCAGCCAGGCCGCCACCTGCGGAAAGTCCTTGAAACCCACGATCTCTGCGGCCTCGTAAAAGCCGACGAGATTGCGGACCCACCCCAAAGTGGCGATGTCGGCGATGGAGTAATCGTCCATGATCCAGTCGCGGGCGTGGCCGTCTTCGCCCGCCAGACGCCCCTCCAGCACGCCCAGCAGACGGCGGCTTTCAGCGACGTAGCGGTCGCGGGGACGCTTGTCCTCGAAGTCACGACCGGCGAATTTGTGGAAGAAGCCCAGTTGGCCGAACATCGGGCCGATCGCGCCCATCTGGAACATCAGCCACTGGATCGTCTGATAGCGGACAGCGGGATCGGTCGACAGGAAACGGCCGGACTTCTCGGCCAGATAGATCAGAATGGCGCCGGACTCGAACAAGGCCAGGGGCTGACTGTCGGGACCATTGGGATCGAGGATGGCGGGGATCTTGCCGTTCGGATTCAACGACAGAAACTCGGCCCCCCAGGTTTCGTTCTTGGTGATGTCCACCAGATGCGGCTCGTACGGCAGAGCGATCTCCTCCAGCATGATCGACACCTTGACCCCATTGGGCGTCGGCAGCGAATAGAGTTGCAGCCGGTCTGGATGCCGGGCCGGCCAGCGGCGGGTGATCGGAAAGTCGGACAGGTCGTTCATGGCGGGCCTCTGCGGTTTTCGAAGCCTTGATGTCGGGAGGCGACTTGCGTTTGGCAACCGCCACAGGCTCTGTTTGATCGCGCGCTTGTGTCTGGAACCGCACGCGCAGGGGCGCCAGCTTGGCCGTGACCGCTGGCCGGTCGCACACAGGGAGACGCTCGATGGCGCACAAGTTCGAAATCTACAAGGACAAGGCGGGAGAGTTCCGCGTCCGTTTCAAATACAATTCCGAGACCATGTTCTCGACCGAGGGCTACGCCTCCAAGGCGTCCGCCCAGAACGCCATCGATTCGATCAAGAAGAACGGGCCGGACGCGCCGGTCGAGGACAACAGCTAGTCGGGCTCGCGCTCGCCCACCTCGGTCGGCGGCACAGCCAGAAGCCAGCCGTCGGCGAGGTGGAGCTCGGGCGCCGCCTCGCGCGTGAATGGCAGATACCAGGTTGGGCCGTCGACGACGGGAGAGATCTCCAGCATGTCGTCGGCGCCGAAATTCTGGACCGACTTGACCCGTCCCAGAACGCCGCCGTCCACCCCGCGCGCCTCCAGGCCGATCAGATCGGCCAGATAGAACTCATCCTCCTCGGGCTCGGGAAAGCGGTCGCGGGGGACATACAGCTTCAGGCCGCGCAGGGCGTCGGCCTCCTCCTTGGTGGCGATTTCCCTGGCGCGGCCGACGACCCCGTTCTTGTCGGGCCGCGCGGCGGTCAGGGTCAGTCCCACCGAGCCGTCGGCCCGCAGCAAGGGGCCGTATTGCGTCAGCGCCAGGGGATCGGCGGTGAAGGCCGTCACGCGCACCTCGCCCCGCACGCCGAAGCCGCCGCCGACCTGGCCGACGAGGATCAATCTGCTGTCCTTGGTCATGCGCTGTTTCCTGCCATGCCTGGCCCCCAAAAGAAAAGCAGCGCCCGTCAGGACGCTGCTTTCCCAATCCGAATTTCGTCACGTCCCCAAAGGACCGCGACGCTGCCGAAAGCCTTAGTTCTCGGCCGTTTCCTCGGCGGCGGCTTCAGCGGCCGGAGCCTCTTCAGCGGCGGCTTCGGCCGGGGCTTCTTCAGCAGCCGGGGCGTTCTTGGCGGCTTCGGCGGCGGCGGCGGCCTCTTCCTTGGCGCGGGCGGCGGCTTCAGCGGCCTCGACCTTGGCGGCGGCTTCGGCTTCCAGGCGGTCGGCTTCGCGCTGGGCGCGTTCGGCGGCGCGCTCTTGCGCCTTCTTGCCCGGAGCGCCCTTGTTCGGGTTGTTGGACTGGGTCCACTTGACCTTCTGGCCCAGGGTCTCGTCCTGCGACAGGAAGCGGGCGACGCGGTCAGTCGGCTGGGCGCCCTTGCCGAGCCATTCGGCGATGCGCTCGACCTTAAGGGCGACGCGCGGTTGGGCGCCGTCCTTGGGCAGCATCGGGTTGTAGCTGCCGACCTTCTCGATGAACTTGCCGTCGCGCGGAGCGTGCGAGTCGGCGACGACGATGTGGTAGTAGGGGCGCTTCTTGGCGCCGCCGCGGGCCAGACGAATCTTCAGCATTTTCAGTCTCTTTCTAGATCAATTCTTCTTGGGGAAGCCAGGCAGGCCCGGAAGCCCCCCCGGCAGGTTCGGAAGTCCGCCGCCCAGGCTCGCCAAGCGGTCCTGCACGGCCTTCAACTCGTCGGCGCTGGGCTCGGCCATCTTGCCGCCGCCCAGAGCCTTCAGACGGGCCATGTCCGGCCCGCCCATTCCACCGCCGCCGAGACCGCCCAGCATGGCGGCCATCTGCTGCATCTTCCTGGGTCCGCCGCGCGCCATCGACTTGACCATGTCGGCCATCTGGCGGTGCTGTTTCAGAACCCGGTTCACGTCCTGCACATCGACGCCCGCGCCCGCCGCGATCCGCTTCTTGCGGCTGGCGTTCAGCAGGTCCGGCTTCTTGCGCTCGGCCTTGGTCATGGACGAGATGATGGCTTCCTGACGCAGGATCATGCGGTCGTCGATGCCGCTGTCGGCCATCTGGTTCTTCATCTTCGCCACGCCGGGCAGCATGCCCATGATGCCCTGAAGACCGCCCATCCGCTTCATCTGCTGAAGCTGACCGGCCAGGTCGTCCAGATCGAACTGACCCTTGGCCAGTTTGCGGGCCATCTTCTCGGCCTTGGCCTGGTCCAGGTCCTGAGCGGCCTTTTCGACCAGAGCGACGATGTCCCCCTGCCCCAGGATGCGGCCGGCGACGCGGCGGGCGTCGAAGACGTCCAGCGCATCGACCTTTTCGCCGGTGCCCAGATATTTGATCGGCAAGCCGGTGACGGCCCGCATCGACAGCATGGCGCCGCCGCGCCCGTCGCCATCGGCGCGGGTCAGGACCAGACCCGTCAGGGGCAGGCGCTCATGGAAGGCCTTGGCCGTGCGAACGGCGTCCTGGCCGGTCAGGCTGTCGGCGACCAGCAGGGTCTCGACCGGCCTGGCGATGTCGGCGACCTCGGCCACCTCGTTCATCAGCCCTTCGTCGAGCGTGATGCGACCGGCCGTATCGAGGATCAGGACGTCGAAGCCCTGAAGCTTGGCAGCGGTCAGGGCGCGTTTGGTGATCTGGACCGCGCTTTCGCCCGCCACGATGGGCAGGGTCGCGACCTCGATCTGCTTGCCCAGGGTGGCCAGCTGCTCCATCGCGGCCGGACGGCGCGTATCGAGCGAGGCCATCATGACCTTCTTGCGATCGAACTTGGTCAGACGCAGCGCCAGCTTGGCCGAGGTCGTGGTCTTGCCCGACCCCTGCAGGCCGGCCATCAGCACGACGGCAGGCGGATTAGCGTTGGTGTTGAGGGGGACCGGCTCTTCGCCGCCAAGCATCTCGATCAGGCCGTCATAGACGATCTTGACCACCTGGTCGGCCGGCTTGACCGAACGGATCACCTCTTCGCCGGTGGCGCGTTCGGTGGCGAAGGCGATGAATTCCTTGACGACCGGCAGGGCGACGTCGGCTTCGAGCAAGGCCACGCGCACTTCGCGCATCGCCTCGGCGACATCCTTTTCGGACAGCGCGCCGCGCCCGGTGATCCGGTCGAAGACGCCTGTCAGCCGCTCGTTCAGAGCCTCGAACATTCACTACCTCGTGTGGCGCAGGTGAAACGGCTCCATACGACAACGGCCCCCGGCGACGATCACGTCGGCGGAGGGTTCTCGCCGGGCTCGTTCTCTTTTGCGGGCTATCGGCCTTGCGGCCTACTTGAGCCCGAATGGGCTGTGCTCAAGCAGCGCGGAGCGCGGTAGCACGACAAAAAAGCTGTCGTCCCGGTGGAGACGCGAGGTTCACTTGCGTCGGAAGCGGCGGCTTATGACGGAAAACGAAGCCGAAAGCAACCGGAACGGCACGCGCCCTCCGGCGCCCAAGACGGTCCTCAGGGCTTGTCCGGCGTGTCAGTCGACGGCGCTTCCGTCGGCTTGGCGGCCGCGCCCGGCTCCGTGACCACGATTCCGGCCGGGGCCGGCGACAGTTTGGACAGGTCGCCGCCCGCGCGCAGGACGTCCAGGGCGCGTTCCAACTGATAGTCCTTGTCCTTGGGGAAGTCTTCGCCCGGCGCCTCGCGCGGGATGTGCGGGCCCTTGCGTTCGGCCCCGATGGAGGCGTCCAGCGCCGTGGCGTAGGCGGCTTCCGAATAGATGAAGCTGGAGCGCGAGACGATGCGCGCCTCGGCCTCGTTGCGGGCCACCTCCAGATCCGGCTCGATGCCGATCTTCTGGATGGAGGCGCCCGACGGGGTATAGTAGCGCGCCGTCGTGATCGACAGGGCGCCGTCCTGCCCCTGACGCAGCGGGATCACGGTCTGGACCGACCCCTTGCCGAAGCTGGTCAGGCCTACGATGGTCGCGCGCTGATGATCCTTCAGGGCGCCGGCGACGATTTCCGACGCCGAGGCCGAGCCGTAGTTGACCAGAACGACCAGCGGCAGGCCGCCGGTGATGTCGCCCGGCTTGGCCGAATAGCGCTGGATTTGCTCGGGCTTGCGGCCCCGCTGGCTGACGATCTCGCCGCGTTCCAGGAAGGCGTCGGACACGTCGATGGCGGCGTTCAGCAGGCCGCCGCCATTGTTGCGCAGGTCCAGGACATAGCCCTTCACGCCCGGCTTCTCGGTCTTGATCTTGGCGATGGCCTCGTTCAGCTCGCGGCCGGTGTTCTCGTTGAAGGTCGAGATGCGCAGATAACCGAAGTCGCCCTCGACCCGGCCCGTCACCGACTGCACCTTGATGACCTCGCGCGTCAAGGTGACTTCCAGCGGGTCGGAGCCGTCGCGGAGGAAGGTCACTTTCACGCTGGTGCCGACCGGGCCGCGCAGCTTTTCGGAGACCTGGCTGACGGTCAGGCCCGCCGCGTTCTGTCCCTCGATGGCCGAGATGACGTCGCCCGCCTGGACGCCGGCCTTGGCGGCCGGGCTGTCGTCCATGGGCGAGATGACCTTCACCATGCCGCCGTCGGCGCTGATGGTCAGGCCGACCCCCGAATACTGGCCTTCCGTGCGTTCGCGCAGTTCGTCGTAGTTGGACGGCGGCAGATAGTTGGAGTGCGGGTCCAGCGCCGTCATCATGCCGGCCAGGGCGGCCTCGATCAGTTTCTTGTTGTCGACGGGAACGACATAGACCTTCTCGACGATGCCGACGACGTCGCCGAACAGTTCCAGCATGCGGAAGGTTTCGTTGCGCGGCGTCTGGCTGGACACGGCGGCGGCCGAGCCGCCCAGCACGAGCGCGGCGCAGCCGACGAGAAGCAGTTTACGCATTCGGTCTCTTTCGGTCGGGCCGGTCATGGACGCCCGTTCAAAGGGTAAGGCCCCGAAGACACGACGGAATCGTGGCGACGCGGCGTCAAGGCGATAAAATCAGCGTCAGGGCGGAAAGCAAGGCGCGATTGCGGATCGGGTCGTCCGGAGGGTCTTTTCCGGCCTCAGCGCAGCCAGGGACCGGGATCGATGGGCCGCTCCTCGCGCCGCAGTTCGAAATAGACGTCGCCGCCAGGACCGCTGCGCCCCAGGGCCTGACCGTCCGAGACCCGCGCGTCCGACGCCACATCCACGCTTTCCAGACCCGCGATCACCGCCCGCCAGCCCGGCCCCAAGTCCAGGATCACCACCTCGCCCCAGCCGGTCAGGGGGCCGGCGTAGGCCACCTTGGCGTCCGCCGGCGCGCGCACCGTCGCCCGATCCGCACGCCAGCGCCAGCCGGGCGTCCCCTCGCCCCAGGTCTGGCTGGGGGCGCCCGCGACCGGCGGACTGAGGCGGCTGCGTCCGGCGGGCAGGCGCGCTGGAGGAACTTCCGCCTCGTCGGCCTTGGGCACGGCGCCGCCCAGGTCGCGGATACGCTTCTCCAGCGCCGCCGCCGCGCGTTCGGAGGCCCGGGCCTCGGCGTTCAGAACGGCGGTCAGGGCGGTCTTGCGCGCCGTCAGGTCCTCGATCTGGGCGCGGCGGTCGCCCTGGGCGCTCTCGGTCGTCAGCAGCCGTTCGGACGACAGCACCGCCAGCCGCCGGATGCGCATGATCTCGGCCTGACGCTCGTCCAGGGCCTTGGCCCGCGCCTCCAGCTCGGGCGTCATGGCCTTCAGGATGATGGAGGCGCGCACCGTGTCGATGGCCTTGTCCGCCGGCACCAACAGGGGCGGGGGCGGGCGGCGGCTCATCATCTGCAGGGCGCTGAGCAGTCGGGCCTGGGCGCCGCGCTCACGGGCCAGCCCCGTCACCAGTTCGGCCTCGCGCTCGCTGAGCTGGCGCAGCCGGGCGCGCTGCTCCTCGATCTGGCGATCGTCTCGCGTTTGATCGACCCGCAGGCCGGTCAGGCGTCGCTCCAGTTGGGCCAGTTCGGTCCTGGCGGCCTCGGCGTCGGCGCGCAGGCGACGCGCGCGCACGGCTTCGTCGCGGTATTCTGCCTGCAGGCGCGGCAATTCGCCCTCGGGCGCCTGACGCCCTACCGCCGGCGCGGCGCAGACGAAACCCGTCAGCAGGGCGAGGGAAAGGGGGACCGCGCGACGCATCTCAATCGCGATGATAGGGCGATCCGGCCAGAATGGTCACGGCCCGATACAGCTGTTCGACCAGCATGGCCCGCGCCAGGGCGTGGGGCCAGGTCTGCGGCCCGAAGGCCAGGGTCGAGGACGCCGCCTGACGCACGCTGGCGTCCAGCCCGTCCGCCCCGCCGATGGCGAAGACCAGGCGCCGCTCGCCCTGGTCGCGCAGGCGGGCGATATGGTCGGCGAAGGCGCGCGAGGAATAGGCCTTTCCGCGTTCGTCGCAGGCGATCAGATGCGCGCCCTCGGCGGCGGCCAGAATCAGTTCCGCCTCCGGCGCCTTGCCCGGCTTTTTCGGCTCCAGGTCGATCAGTTCCAGCGGCCCCAGGCCCAGGGCGCGCCCGGCCAGGGTGGCCCGCCGGGCGTAGTCGTCGGCCAGGGCCGCTTCCGGCCCGCGACCGGGCCGGCCGATGGCGACGACGCCCAGCTTCATAAGGCCCGCCTCAGGAGATCAGTCGCGCGCGGTGCGGTGGGCGGAATCCACCGCCCAGATCTTTTCGATATTGTAGAAGGTGCGCACTTCGGGGCGGAACAGGTGGATGATCACATCGCCCGCGTCGATCAGAACCCAGTCGCAGTGCGGCAGCCCCTCGACCCGGGCCTTGCCTAGGCCGTGCTCCTTCAGGGTGCGCAGCAGGTGGTCGGCGATGGCGCCGACGTGGCGGTGCGACCGGCCGGAAGCGACGATCATGGCGTCGGCCATGGCGCTCTTGCCCTTCAGGTCGATGAGGACGATGTCCTGGGCCTTGTCCTCGTCGAGGCGGCTCAGCACGGCTTCTTCCAGAGGGGTCGAGCCGATGGGGCGCGGCGCGGAATCGCCGAACGCCGAGCCGGCGTCGTCGAAATCAGGGCCGTCTTCGGAATGCAGAGGTTCGATGGCGTCCATCTCGTGCGCCGTGTTCGAAACGGCGGCGTCTTGCGTATCGTACGCGGGCGAGGGGGTCAGCGGAGGGCTCCGGGAGCGTTGACTAAAGCGGACCCTTAGCACGGATGGGGCGGAACGTGAACCGCCGGCCCGATCACGACCCCGCGCGAGACGGCTTGGCGGTTCGGATCTTGGTCGAGGACAGGGGATTCAGCGGCGCCGTCAGATAGGTCCAGGCGGGCGCCGACAGGCTGGGCAACAGCCCCGCCTGCTCGGCTGGAATTCGGAAGCCGGCGAACCGCGCGGCCGCCGGCGCTGTGCGGCTGTCCAGCAGCGATCCAGGCCGGGCGATCACCGCCACCGGCATCAGCCGCATGATGTCGGTCCAGCCGCGCCAGCGGTGGAAGTCGGCCAGATTGTCCGACCCCATCAGCCAGACGAACCGCACGCCCGGATGGCGCGCGACCAGAAGGCGCAACGTATCGACCGTCCACACCACCCCGGCTCGCGTCTCGAAGTCGGAAACGACCATGGACGGTCCGTGCGCCTGAAGCCGGGCAGAGGCCATGCGCTGAGCCAGGGGCGCGCTGTGACGGGCGTCCTTCAGCGGATTCTGCGGAGAGACCAGCCAGACCACCCGGTCCAGGCCCAGGCGCCGCTTCGCCGTCTCGGCCACATGAGCATGGCCTTCGTGGGCCGGATTGAAGGAGCCGCCGAACAGACCGACCTTCATCCCAGGCGTCAGGATCAGCCCGTCGCGCAACGCCCCCGAACGGGGACCGGCGCTTCGCGGCGCGGGACCGGCATGGAAAAAGGACAAGGAGACGTCTCGGCGGTTATGCTCAGCAGGGCCGTATCATGGGGCGCGGACCCTGTCCCTGGTTTATCGTCCCGGAACGGAAAAGGCGCTCAGACCGCCGCCTCGAACAGGGCGTCGCGGGCCACCTCGGCGTGGGTCATGGGAAACAGGTGGCCGCCGCCCGCGACCGTCTCGACCGAGACATTCGGCAGACCCCGCGGATGGCGCGGCAGATGGATCAGAGCGCCGTGCTCGGCCTTCAGGATACGCACCGGCCCGCCGTAGCGGCGCAGGGCCCGCCACGGATCGTGCGCCTGGGCGGCGTAGTTGGCGGCCTCCCACGCCGGAGCCGCGCTCAGCGTCAGACCGTCGGGCGTTTCGACCAGCCCTTCGGACAGATAGTCGGCCAACACCCCGTCCGGCCAACCCTTGAAGGCGCCCCGACCTCGATAGGCGGCCATGGCCTGGTCGCGGCTGTCGAACAGGCTGCGACGCCGCAGGGTCGCGCGGGCGATGGGAATGCCGCCCATCAGACGGTGGGCGAAGGGCAGGTTGAAGGCCAGGACCGCCGCGCGCTTCCAGATGACGGGATCGAACAGCACCAGGCTGGAGACCCGGTCCGGTCGTTCGGCGGCGGCCAGCAGCGAAACGGTTCCCCCCATCGAATGGCCGGCCAGGACCACCGGCGGTCCGTCCAGCGTCTCCATCAGGGCCAGAAGATCGTCGCGATGATCGCGCCAGCTGGTCTTGGGCCGCGCGAAGGTGGGCAGGGTCGACCGGCCGTGTCCACGCAGGTCCGGCGCCCAGATGCGCAGCGAAGACGCCAGGGGCGACAGCAGGCTGCGGTAGGTGGCGGCGTTGAAACCGTTGGCGTGCGAGAAGATCAGATCGACCGGCCGCGCCGGATCGCCGAAGTCCAAAACCGCCATCTCGCCCGCGCCCCACCGATTGTCGATGGGGACGCTGAGGCGGCGCGGCGGCGTCAACAGGGCCGCGTCCATGATCAGGCGGCCGCTCGACAGGCCTGGCAGCGGCCGTGCGCCTCGATCGTGGTGCGCGCGATCTCGTAGCCGGCGACGGCGGCGGCGGCGTCGATGGCCCCTCGATCAGGGCCGTGCACCTCGCGCGTCGCGCCGCAACAGTCGCAGATCAGAAAAGCCGCCGCATGGCCCGCCGCGCCGTGCGGCCCGTCCGCGTGGCCAGCGCAGGCGACATAGGCGCTGATGGAGGCGATGCGGTGCGCCATGCCCTGACGCTCCAGAAACTCCAGGGCGCGATAGACGGTGGGCGGCTTGGCGGCCTGGCCGTCGGCCCCGAACCGGGCGATCAGGTCATAGGCCTTGACCGGTTCTCCGGTCTCCAGAAGCAGCGACAGCACCCGCCGGCGCGGCGCGGTCATCCGCTCCCCGGCCTGCGACAGGCGCGTCTCGGCGGCGTCCAGCGCCTGCGACAGCGCAGCCCCGTGCAGGCCGGAACGGGCGTGATCGTGATCGCAGACGGTGCTCATGACGCCACAGCTAATGTCTGGACGGCTCGGCCGCAACAGAACACGGCTTGACGTCATGTGACGTTATCTCATAACAAAATCGTTCTCTTCCCCAAAAGGCTACGCCCCCATGCGTCCCATCCGCATTTCGCGCCCCCTCCTCCTGTCCGCCTGCGCCTGGACCGCCCTGGGGGCCGCCGCCCACGCCCAGACGGTTTCCGCCAATTCCGCTCCCGCCCAGGTCGACGACGTGATCGTCACCGCCACCCCCTATGGCGTGACCCAGCGCGCGACCACCATCGCCACCGACGTCCTGAACGACCAGGACCTGGCCCAGGCGCCCGCCGTCTCGCTGGGCGATCTGGTCAACGGCCTGCCGGGCGTGCGCTCGACCGACTTCGCGCCCGGGGCCAGCCGTCCGGTCATTCGCGGCCTGTCCGGCCCGCGCGTCCAGGTTCTGACCAACGGCCTGGGTCAGATCGACGCCAGTTCAGTCTCGCCCGACCACGCCGTCGCCACCGATCCGGGCGAGGCGCACCGCATCGAGATCGTGCGCGGCCCCGCGACCCTGGTCTACGGCGGTTCCGCCATCGGCGGCGTCGTCAACATCATCGACGACCGCATTCCCGAGAAACTGCCGGAAGGCGGGTTGGAAGGCCGCGTCTCGACGCAATATTCCACAGTGGACAACGGCCGCGGCGCCTCGGGCCACGCCACCGTCGGAGCGGGCAATTTCGCCTTCAACATCAGTGGCGTGACGCGCCAGACCGACGACTACCGCATCCCCTCCTCGCCCATATCCCAGGCCCTGGCCGATGCGGAGGGCGTGGCGCGCGAGGACGCCGACAAACAGCCCAACAGCTGGTCCAAGCTGAACGCCTGGGGCCTGGGCGGCTCCTACATCGGCGACAAGGGATTCGTCGGCGTCTCCTACAAGAAGACCGAAAGCGAGTACGGCACGGTCGCCGAACCCGAGGTCTTCATCAACCTGGAGCAGGAACGCTGGGACGCCCGAGGCGAATACCGCTTCGACGCCGGCCCCTTCGCCAAGGTGCGCGCCTCCTACGGCCATGCCGACTACACCCACACAGAGTTCGAGGGTCCCGGCCAGCCTGGCACCATCTTCAACTCGGACGGTTGGGAGACGCGTGGCGAACTGGTCCAGCGCGCCCGTGACGGATGGAACGGCGCCGTCGGCGTCCAGGCCCTGGAGCGCAACTTCGAGGCCATCGGCGAGGAAGCCTTCGTCCCGACCACCAAGATCGACGAACAGGGCCTCTATACCGTCCAGCGTTACGACCACGACCGTTACGGCTTCGAGGGCGGTCTGCGCTTCGACCGCCGCACCCTCAGCGCCGTGCCGCTGGGCGAAACCGCCCAGGTCGAGCGCAAATTCGACAACTGGTCGGCGTCGGCCGCCGCCTTCCTGCGCCCGCAGGCCGGCCTGTTCCTGGGCCTCAGCTTGTCGCGCACCGAACGCGCGCCCAGCGAGGTCGAACTGTTCGCCGACGGCGTCCATATCGCCACCGCCGCCTATGAGACCGGCGACCGCAATCTGGACAGCGAAAAGGTCACGACCCTGGAAGGCACGGTCCACTACGACCGCGGGCCGCTGACGACCGATCTGCACGTCTACCGCGCCTGGTACGACGGTTTCATCGACGAACGTCGCACCGGCGCCGAGGTCACGACGGATGAAGGCGACACCTTCCCCGTCTATCGCTTCGTCCAGACGGGCGCCGACTTCTACGGCTTCGAGGCCGAGGCGGCCTACGCGCTGTGGCAGAGCGGCGACCGGAAACTGTCGCTGGAAGGCGCTGCGGATTACGTCCGGGCCGACACCGACCTGGGCCCGGCCGCCCGCATCCCGCCATGGTCGGCCACGGCCCGCCTGGCCTGGACTTCGACCCTGTGGGATCTGGCCGGCGAAGTCCGCCGCGTCGGCGAGCAGGACCGGGTCACGGAGGGCGAACTGCCGACCAAAGGCTATACGATGGTCAATCTGCGCGGCGCCGTCCGTCCCTTCGCGGACCGCAACATCACCCTCTTCGCCGAGGGTCACAACCTGACGGACCAGGAAGCGCGCGAGCACGCCTCCTTCCTGAAGGACATCGCGCCCCTGCCGGGTCGCAATCTGCGCGTGGGCGTGACCTACGCCTTCTGAGGCGGCCCTTCGACGGCGTGGCGGGGCCTGTCTCCGCCGCGCCGTTTGCCGCTCGGGCGGCCATGGGCTAGAAGGCGCGCCTCTTTCCACTCCTAAAGCGTCTGGCTTTCATGACCGACACGAACAATTCGCCGCTCGAAGGCGCCGTTCTCTTCTATTCGAACCCCGAGCCGCTGGACCCCGCGCTGCACGGCGCGCTGGGCGTCAATCCGACCGACAAGCCCTACGCTTTCGTGGCCCAGACCAATATCGTGCCGCTGACGGTCACCGAGTTCGCCGCCGCGGCCCTGTCCTATCCGATCATCTTCACTGGCGAGAACCGCCAGCCGGTCGTGGTCATGGGCCTGCGCCAGGGTGAAAACCTGTATGTGTCCGACGCCGGAGACTTCCGCGCCGACGCCTATATTCCCGCCTACGTGCGCCGCTATCCCTTCGTCTTCGCCGACGACAAACAGAACCAGCGCCTGATCCTGTGCATCGACCGCGGCGCCGAGATCGTGGCCGAGGGCGGCCAGAACCCGCTGTTCGTCGATGGGCAGCCCAGCGACTACACCAATATGGCGATGGATTTCTGCAACAACTTCGAGCAGGAGCGCCTGCGCACCGAAAGCTTCGTCCAGCTGCTGAAGGACCTGGATCTGCTGGACATCCGCGAGGCCGCCTTCACCCCGCGCAACCCCGACGGCACGCCCGGCGAGCCGCAGAAGCTGGCCGAATATTACGCCGTGTCGGAAGACAGGTTGAAGGCCCTGCCGGCCGAGAAGCTGGCCGAACTGCGCGACAACGGCGCACTGGGTCAGATCTACGCCCACCTGGTGTCGCTGCTGGGCTGGGACCGCCTGATCGCCCTGGCCTTCCAGCGTCAGGCAGAGGCTCCGGCGTCGGTCAACTAAAGACCGGCTCGCGTCCAGACAAGAAAGGCCCCGCCGGTCCGCCGACGGGGCCTTTTTTCGTATCGGGGCGCGCTTTTCAGCGGCGCGAGAAGACGGCGCGGGTCAGGCAAGAGAAAATCAGCCGCCCGCCCTCGTCCAGCAGGTCGTGCTGGGCGATGACGATGCCCTTCTCGTCGCCGACCGGGTCCTTGCCCATAACCGTCATCCGGCCGCGCAGCAGTTCGCCCGCCGGCGGATTGCGCATGTAGCGCAGGCCGTCGACCGCCAGCACCTTGGTCTGGGCCCAGGCGCCGGCCTTTTCCACGGCCAGGCGGCTCCACAAGGCGTAGATCATGGCGTCGGGCGCGCCATAGGCGGTGTCCCACCCCGGCGCGAACCGCTCCACGAAGGCGTCCAGCGCGGCCTGATCGACCGCGCAGGCGCCCAGCGGCACGACCTGCCCTGTTTCCAGATCCTCGAAATGGACCAGCAGCGGGTCGCTCATGGAAATCCTCAGGCCGGTTCTTCGGAGACGCGAACCAGAAGCTTGCCGTCATGATCGCCGGTGAACAAGCGGTTCAGCGAAGAGACCGCCCCTTCCAGGCCGTCATCGACGTGGACCTTCCACTTCACCTTTCCTTCGGCCAGCCACGGCCCCATCTCGGCGACCATCTCGCGGGCGCGGCCGGCGTAGTCCAGCACCAGGAAGCCCTGGACATTCAGACGGTGGGTGATGATCCGGCCGAAGTTCGGCGCGGGCGGCGCCTTGGTCGCATTGTAGGACGACACCAGGCCGCACACCGCCATCCGCCCGTGCACCTTCAGGCGATTGAACACGGCGATCATGATGTCGCCACCGACGTTCTCGAAATTCAGGTCGATCCCATCGGGCGCCAGCCGGTCCAGCGCGGCGCCGACATCCTCGTTCTTATAGTCGATGGCCGCGTCGAAGCCGAGGTCGTCGGTCAACCAGGCGCATTTCTCGGGTCCGCCGGCGATGCCGATGACGCGACAGCCGCGCTGTTTGGCGATCTGACCGGCGATGGAGCCGACCGCCCCGGCGGCCGCCGAGATGACCAGGGTCTCCCCTTCCTTGGCCTTCAGCACGTCGGTCACGCCGAAATAGGCGGTCAGGCCCGTCATCCCCAGCACCGACATATTGGCGGTCAGCGGCAGGCCCGGCGCACGATGGACAGGGCGCACGCCCTGTTCATGGACCACGGCGTAATCCGCCCAGCCGCCCGACAGGGGCGACACGATATCCCCGACCTTGAAACGGTCGGACCGGCTTTGCTCGACCACGCCCAGGGTCAGGCCGCGCATGACCTCCCCCAACCCCACCGGCGGCAGATAGCCCTCGGCGTCGTTCATCCAGGTGCGGTTGGTGGGATCCAGCGACAGATAGAGGGTGCGGACCAGCACCTCGGACTCCTTCAGGTCCGGGATCGGGCTTTCGACCAGTTCCAGGTCCCCGGGCTGGATCAGCCCTTTCGGCCGCTGGCGCAGCACCCACTGGCGGTTCGTCTTGGTCATGGCGTCGTCTCCGTGCGTTTTCTTTGAGAACGATCCTGCCGCACCTCGGGCGCGCGGTCGATACGGCCGTGAAGAAAAAGGCGGTCCTTTCGGACCGCCTTCGAAGTGGCATCATCGAGAATGAGGTGCGGAAGGCGGCTGATCGGCTTTCGTCGATCAAGTCGGGGGCGTATCCGCCTCCGCATGCCGATAACGGCGGCGGCTCGATCCGGTTCCCGCGTCCGATCCTGTTTTCGACGGCGCGCCTCAGGCGGCTTCCTTCTGGCGCGACGGGTGGAAGAACAGGGCCTGACTGATCGCCGCCTTCACCGTTTCCGGCTGGAAGGGCTTGGTGATCAGGAAGGTCGGCTCGGGCCGTTCCCCGGTCAGCAGGCGCTCGGGGAAGGCGGTGATGAAGATCACCGGCACGTCGATCCGCTTCAGTATGTCCTTCACGGCGTCGATGCCCGACGAACCGTCGGCCAGCTGGATGTCGGCCAGAACCAGGCCCGGCTTGTGACGCGACACGGCCTCGACCGCCTCGTCGTAGGTGGTGGCGGCGCCCGTGACGCGGTGGCCCAGTTCCTTCACCAAGCTCTGGATGTCGGCCGAGATGATGGCCTCGTCCTCGATCACCAGGACGTCGGTGGCCAGTTCGGCGTCGATGTCCGACTGGGCGTCGGCGATCAGACGTTCGATCTCGCGCGGGTCGGCCGACAGGATCTGGGCGGCTTCCGACGGGGTGAACCCTTCCAGCGCCGTCAGGAGGAAGGCCTGGCGTGAGCGCGGTGCGATGCGCATCAGGCGACGCGAGGCGTCATCGCGCACCTCGACGTCAGAGGCGTCTTCCAGCTGGGCGCCGGTCGAGGACCAGATGGCGTGGAACACATGGTACAGCGCCACGCGAGGCGTCATGTCCGGCGACAGCTGCTGCTCGCCGGCGGCCAAGGCCTCCAGCGCCACGCGCACGTAATTGTCTCCGGTCGCCTGATCGCCGGTAAGCGCGCGCGCATAACGACGGACATAAGGCAGGTGCGGCGCAAGTCTGGCCAGAAGGCTCATTATCGATAGTCCCCTACGGCCCCTGTACGGAGGGGCGCTACAGTTTCGGCAAACGTATCAAATGCATCACGGTTCCGCCCCACGGAATAAGCTTGAGCATAAAATCCCAAAATGGGAGGAACCCGCCCGGCAAGGGCACGTTATCGGCCCTACATCATCTGCGAAAAGTTTCGGTGGGCGGTATTGCTTCAATGATTGACTCCTCAGACTCCTCGCGGCCCGGCGGCGGCAAGACGGAGGGTGCCGGGCTGGAGGAAGCCCGCCTCCGCCAGCAGGCGATCGGTGTGAAGCTGCGCCACATGTTCGACGAGGTGGTCAATGAGCCGGTGCCGGACGAATTCCTGGAAATCCTGAAGCGCGCCGACGCCAAGGCGTCCGGCGGTGACGCATGAGCGCCCGCCTGGGCGCAGAGCCCAAACCGCCGTCGGCCGATGACAACGCCTTCAAGACAGAGCTGGTGGCGCTGATCCCGCACCTGCGCGCCTTCGCCCGCACCCTGACCGGCGATCCGACCGCCGCCGACGACCTGGCGCAGGACGCCATGATGAAGGCCTGGGACGCCCGCGCCAGCTATCAGATGGGCACAAACATGAAGGCCTGGACCTTCATGATCCTGCGCAACCAGTTCTATTCCGAGAAACGTCGGTCATGGCGCCAGTCGCAGCTGGACCAGGAGGCGGCCGAACGCACCCTGGTCGCCGTCGACGACCCCGAGGCGCCGGTCGCCCTGGACGAACTGCGCCAGGCCCTGAAGACGCTGCCGGAAGAACAGCGCGAAGCTCTTATTTTGGTCGGCGCCGGCGGCTTCGCCTATGAAGAGGCGGCCGAAATCTGCGGCTGCGCCGTCGGCACGGTGAAAAGCCGGGTCAGCCGCGCGCGCCGCGCCCTTCAGGCGGCCTTGGAAAAGGGCGGCTACAGCCGGGACGGCCAGGCCGCCGGCGAGGCCATGCGCTCCATCCTGGGTGAGGCCGACAGGCTGGCCGGTTCCCGGTCCTGACGACCGGTGGCGGACGCGAGCCGATCCGAAGACGCGATCCCGGTCGTCCGTTTCGGCCGAAAATGGAACACGCCCCGGTTTCAGGGCATCCGCTTCCGCCTGGGCATGGCCATGGCCCTCGCCCTGCTGCCGATCTTCGTGCTCAGCCTGATCCAGACCCAGGCCGACTTCCGCGAACAGCGGGTGCAGCGGCAGGTCGACCTGCAGCTGGCGGCCGAACGCAGCGCCACCAACGCCAAGTCCAGGCTGGACAGCGCGCAGGTTCTTCTGCGCGCGCTCAGTCCCGACGCCCTGGGCCCCTATTGCGCGCCGCGCCTCGCCGCCCTGGTCGACCAACTGGAAGGGTATGAGGGGCTCTATCGCCTAAGCCCGACAGGCGAGGCGGTCTGCGCCTCCGGCCGCTCCGACAGCCGGCCGTCCGCCCTGTCGCCGGCGACCGGATCCGACTGGTTCCGCCGGCTGCGCGACGGAGAGGGCCTGGTCGTGGTGCGGGCGCCGGCGGGCGCCGGTTATCCCTCGGCGCTGATCGTCGCCATCCGCTCGGAGCGACCGATGGGGCGGTTCGACGGCGCGATGGCGGCCGTCATTCCCCTGTCGTCCCTGCAGCCCGACACCACCGACGCCGCCCTGCCCGCCGGGTCGGAAGCCGCCCTGACCGATAGCGAAGGCCGCATCCTGATCGCCAGCCGTCCCGACGCCATGCGCCTGTCCGGCGGCCGCGACGTGTCCGGCTGGGTGGATCGCGCACGGGATCAGGGCTCGGCGGTGTTCGAGGCGGTGGACAGCCGGGGGCAACGGCGCGACTACGCCGGCGCGGTCCTGGCCAGCGGCGACATATATGTGCTGCTGTCCGCGCCCGCGCCCGGCCTTCTGTCCTGGGCGCGCCTGAATCCCATCGGAGCCCTTCTCCTGCCGCTGGGGGCTTGGCTGACCGCCTTCGCAGCGGTCATGCTGCTGTCCGAGCGGATATTCATCCGCTGGCTGGACTATCTGGAGCGGATCGCCGCCATCTACGCAAAGGGACGGTTCTCGGTGCGCCCGCTTCAGGCCATGAACGCCCCGTCCGAAATCCGCACCCTGGCCCGCACCCTGGACGAAATGGCCGAGGCCATCACCGTCCGCGATCAGGAGCTGAACGCCTCACTGGCCGAGAAGGACGCGCTGATGCGCGAGATCCATCACCGGGTGAAGAACAATCTTCAGATCATTTCGTCCCTGCTGTCGATGCAGCAGCGCGGCGTGACCGATCCGGCGGCGAAGGCGGCCCTGGGCGACACGCGCCAACGCATCTCGGCCCTGGCCCTGATCTACCGCACCCTCTACCAGAGCGACGACATCCGCCACGCCGACGCCCGCGACTTCCTGACCGAACTGGTCGGACAACTCATCGCCGCCGACGCCGGGCGCGGGCATCTTGTGCTCAGTTCGGTCCAGGCCGATTCCCTCTATGTCGATCCCGACAAGCTGGCGCCCCTGGCCCTGTGGCTGGTCGAGGCGGTCAGCAACGCCCAGAAGCACGCCTTCGCCGGACGAGGCGGCGAACTGAAGGTCCGCTTCAAGGTCAATGGCGAAACCAGCACCCTGGAAGTCGAGGACGATGGCCCCGGCGCATCGGACGCCGCCGAAGCCGGGGTGGGCCGCACCCTGATGGGCGCCTTCGCCAAACAGCTGCGCGGCGAGGCGGAAATGGTCGAATCGCCCTCTGGCGGCACGACGGCCCGCATGACCTTCGTCACGCCCGAGGCCCTGATCCCCAACGATCCCGCCGACAAGGCCGGAACCGCAACGCAGAGCTTGCGTTAGAAGGCCGAACCGGCGCGTCGCGTCGGCAAACTGGAGAGTTCACATGCGCAAGATCTTCGTTCTGGCCGCCGTCGCCGCCGCCCTGACCACCGCCGCCTGCAACACGATCGCCGGCGTCGGCCGCGATACCCAGGCCGCCGGCCAGGCCGTGACCGGCGCCGCCAACGACGCCAAGCACTGATCGTTCACGGGACGGCGACCGCCGCTCCCTGACGATACCCAAGGCCCCGTCTCCCGGCGGGGCCTTTTCGCTTTTCCGACCCGATTTCTGGAGATCGCCGTGAACCTTGCCGCTCGCGACGCCGGCCTGTCCCTCCTGCGCCAACACGCCCTGATCGCCGGGGAGCCGATCGCGGCGAACGGCGCCGGGGTGGCGGTGGACAATCCCGCAGACGGGGCCCTGCTGGGTCATGTGCCCGATCTGGGCGCCGCCGAGACGAAGCGGGCCGTAGCCGCCGCCGTGGACGCCTTCACCGACTGGTCGCGCGGCGATCCGCATGAACGTGCGGCCTTCCTGCGGGCCTGGGCCGCGCTGATCGACGAGAACACCGAGGCCCTGGGCGCCCTGTGCGCCCTAGAGAACGGCAAACCCTTCGAAGAGGCCAAGGGCGAGATCGCCTACGCCAACGGCTTCATCAAATGGTTCGCCGGCGAGGCCGAACGCCTGATCGGCGAAACCCAAGACAGCCCCCTGGGCCATCTGATCCTGACCTATCGGGAGGCGGTCGGCCCCTGCGCCCTGATCACGCCGTGGAACTTCCCCGCCGCCATGCTGACGCGGAAGCTGGGGCCCGCCTTCGCCGCCGGCTGCACCGCCGTGGTCAAGCCGGCCAGCCAGACGCCGTTCACCGCCATCGCCCTGGCCGAGCTGGCCTATCGGGCCGGTCTACCCGCCGGCGCCCTATCCATCGTGACCGGCGAGGCCGCCGTCATAGGCAAGGCCCTGTGCGACAGCCCCGACATCCGCAAGCTCAGCTTCACCGGCTCGACCGGCGTGGGCCGCAAGCTGGCGGAACAGTGCGCCCCCACCCTGAAGCGTGTGTCGATGGAGCTGGGCGGCGCCGCGCCCCTGGTCGTCTTCGCCGACGCCGATCTGGACCTTGCGGTCGCCGAGACCATCAAGGGCAAGTTCCGCAACTCGGGTCAGACCTGCGTCTGTCCCAACCGGGTCTATGTCGAGCGTCCGGTCGCCGAGACCTTCGCCGAGAAACTGGCGGCCCAGGTCGCCCGCCTCCCGGTGGGGGATGCGTTCCAGCCCGGCGTCAAGGTCGGCCCGCTGATCGACGACAAGGCCCTCGATAAGGTCGAACGCCACGTCGCCGCGATCCAGGCGGACGGCGGCCGCATCCTGACGGGCGGCGCGCGTCATGCGCTGGGCGGCCGCTTCTTCCAGCCGACCGTGACCCTGGGCGGCGACGACCGCCTGTTCCGCGAGGAGGAGACCTTCGGCCCCATGGTCCCGGTCTTTCCCTTCGACACCGAGGCCGAGGCGCTGGAAAAGGCCGACGCCAGCGAATTCGGCCTGGCCTCCTATCTGTTCACCCGCGACCTGGATCGGGCCATGCGGTTCAGCCGCCGCATCGAAGCGGGCATGTGCGGCGTCAACACCGGCCTGATCTCCACCCCTGTCGCCCCGTTCGGCGGGGTCAAACAATCCGGCTACGGCCGGGAGGGCTCGATCCACGGCATCGACGAATATGTGAACGTGAAGACCGTCACCCTGGCGCTGAGGTCGGCCTGATCTCCGCAAGCCTTCACCCGATCAGGGCTGGTTGAAGACGATGGCCAGCTTGTTTCCGGTCGGATCGCGCAGATAGGCGGCGTACCAATGCGGCCCATAGTCCGGGCGCGGCCCTGGCGCGCCCTCGTCGCTGCCGCCGTTCGCCATGGCGACGGCGTGAAAGATGTCGACCTGAGCGTGGTCGCGCGCCGAAAAGGCCACCATCATCCCGTTGCCGACGCTGGCAGGGGCGCCGTCGAATGGTTTGCACACCCACACCGACTGCCCCTCGCCCTTGCCGTCCAGAGAATAACCGCGCCATTCACCAAAGGTCATATGCGCCTTCCAACCCAGCGTCCCCAGCACCGCGTCGTAGAAACGGTGCGCGGTTTCCGCGTCGTTCGCCCCGATCGTCACATAACCCAACATGGCGTCCTCCCTATCTGCAGCGAAGCTTCGCCTTGACTCTAGAACAAATCAAGAACAATTGCACGCTGCTGGCCAGACGCCCGACCATCGCGTTGGCTCGTCCCCAGGCCACGCTTGCGTCATCCCCAATTTCTTCCGCCAGAACCACAACATATAGCGCTTCGGAGAAAAGAGATCGCAACATAGGTGATTTCCGGCTTGGCGCCGACGCCGACCTTGCGCATGGTGATCGCCCCTTCCGGATTCGTTTCAGGTCTCGCCCCGATGAACGCCATCACCCCGATCATCCGTCCCGAAGCCGCCGGTCTTCTGACCCCGTCCGTCGCCTACAAGCCCTTCCGCTATCCGTGGGCGTTCGACATGTGGAAGAAGCAGCAGCAGGTCCACTGGATGCCCGAAGAGGTGCCGCTGGGCGAGGACGTCAAGGACTGGGCCTCGACGCTGAACGACGGCGAGCGCAACCTGCTGACCCAGATCTTCCGCTTCTTCACCCAGGCGGACATTGAGGTTCAGGACAATTACATGGAACGCTACGGTCGGGTGTTCAAACCGACCGAGGTGAAGATGATGCTGGCCGCCTTCGCCAATATGGAGACGATCCATATCGCGGCCTACGCCCTGCTGCTGGAAACCATCGGCATGCCCGAGAGCGAGTTCGGCGCCTTCATGGAATACGAGGCCATGCGGGACAAGCACGACTATATGGGCCAGTTCGGGGTCGATTCAGACGCCGACATCTGCCGGACCCTGGCCATGTTCGGCGGCTTCTCCGAAGGGGTTCAGCTGTTCGCCTCCTTCGCCATGCTGATGAACTTCCCGCGCCAGAACAAGATGAAGGGCATGGGCCAGATCGTGTCCTGGTCGGTGCGCGACGAGAGCCTGCACTGCGAGGGCATCATCAAACTGTACCACGCCTTCAACAAGGAGACGGGCGCGGTGACGCCCTCGGTGGCCGACGACATCGTCGACTGCTGCAAGACCGTGGTGAATATGGAGGACAAGTTCATCGACCTGGCCTTCGAAATGGGTTCGGTCCAGGGCATGACCCCCGAGGACATCAAACAGTACATCCGCTTCATCGCCGACTGGCGCCTGCGTCAGCTCAAACTGCCGGAAGTCTATGGGGTGAAGGAGAACCCCTTGCCCTGGCTGCAGTCGCTGTTGTCGGGGGTCGAACACGCCAACTTCTTCGAGGCTCGCGCCACCGAATACTCCAAGGCCGCGACGCAAGGGTCGTGGCACGGCGCCGACGGCGTCTGGACCGAGTTCGACCGCATGATGGCCCGCCGCGACATGAGCCTGGTCGCGGGCTGACACCCATCGCCTTTCAGGCGTAGGCTCTGCCGAAAGGGAGAGCTTGCCATGACCGAAGCCGAGATCGTCTTCTACACCAATCCCATGTCGCGTGGACGCATCGTCCGCTGGATGCTGGAAGAGGTGGGGCGGCCCTATCGCACCGTGGTGCTGGACTACGCCACGACGATGAAGGCGCCGGACTATCTGGCGCTCAATCCGATGGGCAAGGTGCCGGCCATCACTCATCGGGGCGCGGTCGTCACCGAATGCGCCGCCATCTGCGCCTATCTAGCCGACGCCTTTCCCGAAGCGAACCTGGCGCCCGCGACGGACGATCCGCTGCGCGGCGCCTATTACCGCTGGATGTTCTTCGCCGCAGGGCCTGTCGAGGCGGCGGTGACGGCCAAGTCCGTAGGCCTGCTGCCGCCGCCCGAAAAATCCACCATGGTCGGCTACGGCTCGTTCGATCAGGCGGTGGAGACCCTGGACTACGCCGTGTCCCAGGGCGGCCCCTGGTTGTTGGGCGACCGCTTCACCGCCGCCGACGTCTATGTGGGCAGTCAGGTCTCCTGGGGTCTGATGTTCGGAACCCTTCCGACCCGTCCCGTCTTCCAGGCCTATGCCGAGCGTTTGGCCGCCCGTCCGGCCGCGGTTCGCGCGCGAGAGATCGACGACGCCCTGGTCGCGGCCCAGAAGAAGGGCGGGGCTTAACGCGGCCCAGGCGTCGGGGCCGCGCAGGCGCTGCGGACGCCCGATTCGCATAGGCGCACCTGCTCGCGCCAGGCGGCGTAATCGCGGTCGTACTGTTCCTGGGCCGCGCGGGTCGCCTGGGCGGCGGCGTGAGCCTGTTCCTCGTTGCGGCGCACCTCGGTCTGATAGCGGGCCAGGGCGGCGTCATAGTCCAACTGGGCGGCCGCGTCCGCCTTGTCCGCCGCATCGTTGGCCGCGGCGATCCGGTCGTTCAGCCTGCGGGTCTCGGCCATCTCCGCCTCGCTCTGCTGGGAATCGGGCGCGCGGTGATAGGCCTCTCCTCGCGCCTTCAGCACGGCGTCGCGCGACGCCGGGTCGGACGGGTCCGGCAGGGCGCGCTGATCACGATAGGGGTCCGCGGCGGCCGGGCTCTTGGCCTGACCCGCAGCGGCGGCCGAAAGGGGCGCGGCCAGAAGAGCGGCGGTTAGGACCATCCCGATCGGGGCGGAGTTACGCAGGGCGATCATGGGGCTTCTCCAAAGAGGCGGACAATCCGGCGGCCGGCTAGCTTGGCCGTTGAAGCGCTGATCCGCAACAACGCGCCGCACATGAAAAGGTGGCGCACGGTCTCGCTTCGCGGCATGGTTCGGGCGACCTTCGCGCCCATTCGAGACACCCCATGATCCTCAGCACCGCGTCCGGCGACTATCCCATTCCGGCCGAGGTCGCGCGCCAGCTGCCGAACGTGCCCGCCCTGCCCGATCCGACAGCGCCGGACGCGCGCCTGCAGATGGAGGATTTCCGCCACTGGCTGGACGCCTCGCCCGAGCATGCCATCGACTATGAGCGGTTGCGGCGCTGGCATCTGGTGCAGGAAGAACTGGCCGCCCAGGCCAAGACCGAGAACCGTCCCTTCGTCGTCTCGGACGACGGCCTGGAATAGGGCTCAGTCCGGCAGGCGCAGTTCGAAGGTCGCGCCGCCCTCGCCGGCGACCAGCCTCAGGTCGCCGCCGTGCAGGGCCGCCAGCTCGCGCGAAATGGTCAACCCCAGCCCCGTTCCGTCCGAACTCTTGGAACTGACGAAGGGCTCGAACAGCCGTTCGGCCAGGCGCGGCGGAATGCCCGGACCGTCGTCGGCGATGCGCACCACGCTGGCGCCTGTCTCTCCGAAGGCGCTGACGATGATCGCCCCCTTGCCGCGCCGCTCGGCCGGGCGCGCGGGATCGGCCTCGATGGCCTGACGGGCGTTGCGCATCAGATTGACCAGGATGCGATACAGCTGATCCGGATCGGCCTGGACGGCGAAGCGCGGCGGCAGTTGCTTGATCAATCGCACGCCCTCGGCGTCCAGCCCGGCGTCCTCGGCCGCCAGCGTCAGGGCCTGGGTCAGGACGACGCGGGTCTTCTGCGGCGCAGGCTCCTCGCTCTTGCCGTATTCCAGCACATTGCGCGACAGGGCGGCCGCCCGGCTCAGCGCCCGCTCCAGCCGCGGCAGAGCCTTGGCCACCTGCGGGTCGGCCGAGGTCGCCAGCCGCTCGGACGCCATCTGGGCCGAGGTCAGCATATTGCGCAGGTCGTGGTTGATCTTGGCCACGGCCTCGCCCAGCGCCACCAGACGCGCGCGCGAACGCAGGGACTGGCGCACCTCGTCCTGCATCCGCGCCAGTTCGCGCTCGACCCGGCCGATCTCGTCGTGCCGGTCGGAGGGCGCTTCGGGATCGCTCTCGGGGTCGGCGGCGAACCGCTCCATCGACCGGGTCACGCGCCGCAGCGGACGCAGCACCAGAAGCGCCAGGCCGCCATAGAGCAGCGCCCCGGCCGTCGCCGACACCAGCAGCGACACCAGAAGACTGTTCAGCAGAAAGGCCCGTAGCTCGATCTTCAGCGGCTGAGCCGGGGTGACGATCTCGATGAAGTCGCCTGACCGGTAGCGCGGCTTGGCCTGAACTCGCAGCGAGCGGTCCGGATGGCCGAACAGGGTGCGCCACGGATCGGTCAGCCGCGCCCAGGTGTTCTCGCGCCGCAGATCGATCAGTTCGGGCGCGCGCGGCAGGTTGGGGGCCTGAAGCAGCAGCCGGCGCACCCCCTGTTCGGTCAGGGCCACGGCCTGAACCCCGCCGATCCGCATCAGCTCGGCCGCCGTGTCGTCCTCCACCGCGCTATAGGGCAGGGCCTCAACCCCGACCGAGGCCAGTTCGGCGGCCTGCAGACGGTCGCGCAGCCAGCGTTCGTGGAAGGCCGCCAGATTGGGCGCCAGAATCACCGCCTCGACCGCCAGGGTGAAGGCGACCGTCAGCAGCAACAGCCGCGCCGACAGCCCGTCCGGCGCGCGCGGGCGCAGGCGTTCGCGCCAGGTCTCGGCCGCCTCGGGCGACAGGCCCAGCCGCCCGGCGATCCGGTCGAACAGGGCGCTCACGCCGCCCGCCCCCCAGCATCCCTGGCCCCGGCACGCCGGTCGCGCGCCATCTGACCCAACTTCAGTCCCAGCGGCAGCAATAGCGACAGGAAGACCACCCCCATCAGAGGCCAGAAGAACTGCTTCAGCAGCATCGGCAGGTCGGGCCGCACGCCCGCCTTCAGAAGGTCGCCCAGCTCGGACCCGATCCAGGTGTAGATGAAGGTCGACGGCAACAGGCCGATGAAGGTGGCGACGATGTAGGGTCTCAGCGGCACCGCCATCATCCCCGCCGTGGCGTTGACCAGGACGAAGGGCACGCTAGGGATCACCCTGAGGGTGAACAGGGTGGTGAAGGCGTTGCGGTCGATGCCCTTGGCCAGCCGGTCCATGAAGCCCGCGTCCGCCGCGAACTTGGCGCGCAGCCAGGTCCCGATCGAGGTGCGATAGACGCAATAGATGACGACCGAACCGATCGTGGCCCCCGTCGACTGGGCCAGGGCGCCGACATAGGGACCGAACATCATCCCGCCCAGCAGGGTCAGGAACACCGGCCCCGGAATGGTCGAGGCGGTCGCCAGGGCGTAGACGCCGATGAAGCCCGCCAGGGCGATCCACCAGTGGTCGCGCGCATAGGCCTGAAGGTTCAGCCCGTGCTCGCGCAGCATGTCCATCGACAGATAGCGATTCCAGCCCAAGGCGAAGAAGGCGACGGCCAGGCCGGCGACGGCCGCCAGCGGCAGCAGCCGCAAGGCCCATTCCTTCGCCGTTCGTTTCGCCATACGCTCTTCGTTCCCGAAATGCCGGCCGAGCGTTGACTCGCGCGACCATGCGACTTATACGCCCGCCCTTCCTGCGGCGGACGCCCTGTTGCCCCGTCGCCCAACCTTTTAACGTCAGGAGCCGACCGTGAAGCGGACCTATCAGCCGTCGCGACTCGTGCGCAAGCGCCGTCACGGCTTCCGCAGCCGGATGGCCACCAAGAACGGCCAGAAGATCGTTGCGCGCCGTCGCGCCAAGGGCCGCAAGCGCCTGACGGCGTAAGCGGCTCTCGCGTCCGGGACCAAGGACGCATGAGCGACCCTTTACAGATCAAACGTCTGTTGCGGCGGCCCCAGTTCCTGGCGGCCGCCAAAGGCGTTTCCGAGGCCCGCGGCGGCGTGGTGATCCAGCGGCTGGAGCGGGGCGACGGTTCGTCGCACGTCGGCATGGGCTTCACCGCCACCAGGAAGATCGGCGGCGCCGTCCAGCGCAACCGCGCCAAGCGACGCCTGCGTCAGGCCGCCCGCGCCCTTTTGCCCGACCACGGCGTCCCCGGCAGCGACTATGTCTTCATCGCCCGCATGGGCACGACCGAGCGCGCCTGGGACCGTTTGCTTGACGACGTGAAATCGACGCTTACAAGGCTGGCGAGACCGAAGGCCGACACGCCCTCGCCCGCCCGCGCCCCTTCCGGCCAGGACCGCCAGAATCCATGAAAAACGAGAACTCGCGCAACACGATCATCTTCATCGTGTGCTCGGCCCTGATCCTGGGTATCTACTATTTCACCGTCCTGCGCCCGCAGGCCGAGCGCCGCGCCATGCAGCAGCGCGCCCACGCCGAACAGTCGCAGTCGGCCGACAACGCCGCGCACACGGCCCTCAGCCCCCAGGCGTCGACCTTCGTGACCAGCCGCGCCCAGGCCCTGTCGGGCGCCGCGCGCGTGCCGATCCAGTCGGGCACGCTGAAGGGCTCGCTGTCGCTGCAGGGCGGCCGCATCGACGACCTGTTCCTGACCGACTATCGCGAGGCCCAGGACAAGCCTGACCCGGTGGAGTTGTTCCGCCCGCAGGGCATGCAGAACGCCTATTTCGCCCAGTTCGGCTGGACCGGCCCCAACGTCCCCGGCGGCGTTCCCGGCCCTAACACCGTCTGGCGCCTGACCAACGGTTCGACCCTGACGCCGACCACGCCGATCACCCTGACCTGGGACAACGGGCAAGGTCTGCGCTTCACCCGCTTGGTGTCGGTCGACGACAGATACGTCTTCTCGATCCAGGACACCGTCCAGAATCTGGGAACCCAGGCCATCACCATCGCCCCCTACGGCAGCGTCCAGCGTCTGGGCGTGCCCCAGGCCGCCGGCTCTTCCCACATCGTCCACGAAGGCGCCATCGGCACCTTCGGCAAGCCGGGCGACTATCGGACCGAGCAGAAGAAGTACAAGGACTGGCTGAAGGAGCCCCGCATCGAGAACGCCTCGACCGGCGGCTGGCTGGGCATCACCGACAAATACTGGCTGGCGGCCCTGCTGCCCCAGCAGAACGAGGCGGTCGAAACCGAGTTCCGCGTGCGTGAGAACGGCGGCGCCCAGCAGCTGGAAGCCAATGTCCTGGGCACGACCCGCACCATTCAGCCGGGCGGAACCGCGACCGAGACCCAGCGCCTGTTCGCCGGGGTCAAGCGCGCCGAGGTGCTGAAGGCCTATGAGCAGTCGTTGCACCTGCCGCGCTTCGTCTATGCGATCGACTGGGGGATGTTCTGGTTCCTGACGCGCCCGATCTTCTGGGTGCTGGAGAACGTCTATGGCCTGGTCGGCAGCTTCGGCGTCGCCATCCTGGCGCTGACGGTCATCGTCAAGCTGATCATGTTCCCGCTGGCCAACAACGCCTACGCCTCGATGTCCAAGATGCGGAACCTCCAGCCCAAGATGGAGGAGATCAAGAAGCGCTTCAAAGACGATCCGCAGAAGCAGCAGCAGGAGACGATGGCCCTGTACCAGAAGGAGAAGATCAATCCGGTCGCCGGCTGCCTTCCGCTGGTGCTGCAGATTCCGGTCTTCTACGCCCTGTACAAGGTGCTGACCGTGACCATCGAGATGCGCCACCAGCCGTTCCTGGGCTTCATCCACGACCTGTCGGCGCGCGACCCCTCGTCGATCTGGAACCTGTTCGGCCTGATCCCCTGGGATCCGGCGATGGCGCCGCTGATCGGCGGCCTCTTGGCCGGGCCGCTGCACCTGGGTCTGCTGGCCATCGCCTACGGCCTGACCATGTGGCTGCAGACGGCGATGAACCCGCCCGCCGCTGATCCGATGCAGCGTCAGATCTTCCAGTTCATGCCGCTGGTCTTCACCTTCATCATGGCGCCCTTCGCGGCGGGCCTCTTGGTCTACTGGGCCTGGTCGAACATCCTGACCATCCTGCAGCAGTACGTCATCATGCACCGCTACAAGGCCGAGAACCCGATCGACGACTTCTTCGCCCGCTTCAAGAAATCACCGGCGTGATCGAAGAGACCGAGTTCACGCCCGAGGACATCGAGGCCGCGCGCATCCTGTTCGCGCGGCCCGCGACCTTCGTCATGGGCGCGGCCAAGATCGAGCAGCTGCCCGATCCCGATCTGCCCGAAATCGCCTTCGCCGGCCGCTCCAACGTCGGCAAGTCCAGCCTGATCAACGGCCTTGTGGGCATGCACAAGCTGGCCCGCGCCTCCAACGAGCCGGGCCGCACGCGCGAGGTCAACTTCTTCGATCTGGACGGCCGTATGCGTCTGGTCGACCTGCCCGGCTATGGCTGGGCCAAGGCGTCCAAGACCACGGTCAAGAAGTTCCAGGACCTGGGCCGCGACTATCTACGCGGGCGGGTGACGCTGAAGCGGGTCTATCTGCTGATCGACAGCCGCCACGGGCTGAAGAGCGTGGACGCCGAGGCGCTGGACGCCCTGGATATGGCCGCCGTCAGCTATCAGATCGTCCTGACCAAGGCCGACAAGCTGAAGAAGGGCGAGGGGGAGAAGGTTCAGGAGGCCACGCTGAAGGCCATCTCCAAACGCCCCGCCGCCTTCCCTGTGGTCGCCCTGACCTCGTCCGAAAAGGGCCTGGGCCTGCCCGAACTGCGCGCCGAGATCATGCGCACGACCGGCGCGACGCTGGACTGAAAACCGCCGTCACGGGCGACCCGCCGCCGTGTAGGTCCAAGCGACATTCAGCCTCTAATCGTCATTCCGGGGCGTGCGCGTCTGGCGTTGAATGCATCCGGCTGGGTGGCCGTATCACTGGCTTTCGGGTTCTTCGCTCTGCTCAGCCCCGGAATGACGAATCAGGATGTCGGCGCACCGAATGTCGATTGGACCTGACGCCAGAAGCCAAAGAAAAGGCCCGGAGATCGCTCTCCGGGCCTTCGTCGTTTCGCCTGTCGGTCCTTACTGCGTCGCCGCAGCCCGCACCTCGACCGGAATGCCTAGCGCGTCCAGCTGCGGCTTGACCTTGGCGGCGTCGCCCACGACCACCCAGACGAACCGGGCCGGGTCGATGGCGGCGCGCGCGGCGGCGTCCAGCTGGTCCGCCGTCAAGGCGTTGGTGCGCGCCGCGACCGTTTCCGGATAGTCGTCCGGACGACCCAGCATGTCGTTGGTCCGCAAGGCCCCCAGCACGGCGCCGGAGGTTTCGTAGCTGCCGGCCAGACGGCGGGTGTTGCCGTTGACCGTCCGCTCCAGCTCGGCCGGGGTCACGCCCTTGCCGCCCTTCAGGAAGTCGTTGAACTGGGCGTTCAGGGCCGCAATGGCCGGGCCCGTCTGGTCGGCCTGGACCGGCGCCGTCACCAGATAGGGCACGCGGTGCTGGAAGCCGGAGACGGAGGCGTTGACGCCGTAGGACCAGCCCTTGGTCTCGCGCAGGTCCGAGTTGATGCGCGACAGGAAGTCGTTGCCGAGGACGTTGTTGGCCGCGTTCAGCACCAGCAGATCGTCCGTACCCGAGGCGTCCAGCACCTCGCCGCCCATGATGAAGGACTGGGGCGACTGCGGACGGTCGATCAGCACGATCTTGGGCTTCGCCGCCGGGATCGGGGCCGAGAAGTCCTTTACCGGCTTGGCCGAGGCGGGCGGTACCCACTGGCCCAGCTGGGCGTTCAGGATCGGCAGGATTTCGGCCAGAGGCTTGTCGGAGACGACGAAGATCTTGGCGTTGTCCGGGCGAATCCACTTGGCGTAGTCGGTGCGGATGTCGGCTTCGGTGATCGACCGAACGCTGGCCTCGTCGCCGTTGCCGCTGAACGGACGGCCATAGGGGCTGTTCGCTCCGTACAGCAGTTCCGGCAGGGCGCGGCTGGCCAGGGCGGCCGGCTGGGTCCGTTCGGCGGCGATACGCGACAGGCGCGCGGCGCGCAGGCGCTCCAGTTCGGCCGGGGCGAAGGCCGGGGTGCGGATCACCTCGGCCAGCAGGGCGACGGACGGCGCCAGGTTCGGCGTGACCGCGTTCAGGCTGATCACCGACCGGTCCATCGTCGCGCCGGTCGAGATCGTGGCCCCCAGGGCTTCCTGCGCCTCGGCCAGCTGGGTGGCGTTGCGCGTGCGGGTGCCCTCGTCCATCAGGTCCAGCATCAGGGTCTGCAGCCCCAGTTTGGCGACGTCGTCCGCCGCCAGGCCGGCGTCGAAGTCCACGGCGATCTTGGTCACGGGGACGGCGTCGCGTTGGGCGTAGACGACCTCCATGCCGTTGGACAGCTGCGCGCGCTGGACGGCCGGGAAGTCGACGTTGGCGACCTGGCCGATCTCGGGCTTGGCCATCCGCGCAACCCGCTCGATGGGGGGCGCGGGGGTGTGGTTGGCGCCGGCCGGATTGGTCGCCGCTTCCTGATAGGCTTCGCGATCCCCGACCAGGGTCGTCAGCGTATAGGCCGGACGGGTCAGCCACTTCTGCATGGCCGCCTGGACCTGGGCCGGGGTGACGGCGGCATAGGCGGCCAGCTGCTTCTTGTAGAACTCGGGATCACCCGCATACAGCTGACCCTCGGCCAGAGCCACGGCCTTGCCGCCGAAGCCGCCGACCTGTTCCAGCCCCTGGATGCGGCGCGACAGATACTGGGTCTTGACCCGCTCCACCTCGGCGGCGGTCGGACCGTCGGCGATCAGGCCGTTCAGTATCTCGCGGGCGCGCGCCTCGACGGCGGCAGGATCCTGTCCCGGCTTGATGTTCAGCGTGATCTCGAAGATGCCGATCCGGTGATAGGCGCCGTTGCCGGCGCTGACCGACACGGCCGTCTGTTCGCCGCGCACCAGTTCGTTGTCCAGGCGCGAGCTGGCCAGGCCGCCCAGCACCGAGGCGCCGACGCTCAGCGGCACCGAATCCGGGTCCAGCATGCCGGGCACCGCCCAGCTGATCTCGACCTGGGCGTTGGCGACGCGGTCGCGTATGGTTTCGTTGACCGGCGCGGCCAGGGTCGGGACGGGCGCCTGTGCCGGGTTGTTGACCGGGCCGCGCGGGATCGGACCGAAATACTTCTCTGTCAGCTGCCGCGCCTGGGCCGGAGTGATGTCGCCGGCCAGCACCAGCACGGCGTTGTTCGGGCCGTAGTTGGAGCGGAACCAGTCGCGCACCGTCTCCATCGAGGCGGCGTCCAGATCGGCCATCGAACCGATGGTCGAGTGGCGATAGGGATGCCCTTCGGGGAACAGGGCCTCCAGCTGCTTGTACTGGTTCAGGCCGTAGGGCTGGTTGTCGCCCTGGCGCTTCTCGTTCTGGACCACGCCCCGCTGCAGATCCAGCGTCTCCTGGGTGATGGCGCCCAGCATATAGCCCATGCGGTCGCTTTCCAGGAACAGGGCCTGTTCCAGCGCCGGGGTCGGCACGGTCTCGAAATAGTTGGTGCGGTCGAACCAGGTGGTGCCGTTCATGTCCGTCGCGCCCATGTTGCGCATCGGGGTGAAATAGCTGCCGGGGGCGTTTTCCGAACCGCCGAACATCAGGTGTTCGAACAGGTGGGCGAAACCGGTCTTGCCGGCCGGTTCATCCTTGGACCCGACATTGTACCAGACCGAAACGGCGACGACCGGCGCCTTGTGGTCTTCGTGGACCAGCACAGTCAGGCCGTTGTCCAGGGTGAACCGGGTGTAGGGAATATCCACTTCGCGGACCAGTTCGGACACGGGCGCGGCCTGGACGGCCGGCGCGGCGGCCGGGGCGTTCCGGGCGGCGGGAGCCGAGGCCCAGACAGGGGTGGAAACCGCCAGAAGGGCGGCGGCGGCGACGAGAGACCCGGTGCGGCGCATGAAAGCAGACATCCTTGGATTCCAGATGTCCGAACCATAACGGGGGTCGCCCGTGTGACAACGCGGCGGATTGACCATGACAAAAGCTTAATCTTGGCGTGTCCCGTTGTCGGAAAAGGGGGCGGAAAAGGTTGCATCACCGGACCCCCGGTCTTATGCGCGCGTCAACTTCCCGTCCGCCGCCACCGCCTTGCTGAAAGAGCCGCCATGTCCGCCCCCGCCGACAAGCCCGTCAAGAAAGTCGTCCTCGCCTATTCCGGCGGCCTGGACACCTCCATCATCCTGAAATGGCTGCAGACCGAATATAACGCCGAAGTCGTGACCTTCACCGCCGACCTGGGCCAGGGCGAGGAGCTTGGCCCGGCGCGCGAGAAGGCGCTGAAGCTGGGCATCAAGCCCGAGAACATCTTCATCGACGACCTGCGCGAAGAGTTCGTGCGCGACTTCGTCTTCCCCATGTTCCGCGCCAACGCTCAGTACGAGGGCGACTATCTGCTGGGCACCTCCATCGCCCGTCCGCTGATCTCCAAGCGCCAGATCGAGATCGCGCGTCAGGTCGGGGCCGACGCCGTCTGTCACGGCGCGACCGGCAAGGGCAACGATCAGGTCCGGTTCGAACTGGGCTACTATGCGCTGGAGCCCGACATCCGCGTCATCGCCCCCTGGCGCGAGTGGGAGTTCCGCAGCCGCGAGGCCCTGCTGGACTTCGCCGAGAAAAACCAGATCCCGATTTCCAAGGACAAGCGCGGCGAGGCGCCGTTCAGCGTCGACGCCAACCTTCTGCACTCCTCGTCCGAGGGCAAGGTGCTGGAAGACCCGGCGGTCGAGGCCCCCGAGTTCGTCCACCAGCGCACCATCAGCCCCGAGGACGCGCCGGACGTGGCGACGGTCATCGAGATCGGCTTCGAAAAGGGCGATCCCGTCTCGATCAACGGCGAGGCCATGAGCCCGGCGACCCTGCTGACCGCCCTGAACCAGTATGGCCACGACAACGGGATCGGCCGTCTGGACCTGGTCGAGAACCGCTTCGTCGGCATGAAGTCGCGCGGCGTCTATGAGACGCCCGGCGGAACTATCCTGATCGCGGCCCACCGCGGCATCGAAAGCATCACCCTGGACGGCGGCTCCATGCACCTGAAGGACCAGTTGATGCCGAAATACGCCGAGTTGATCTACAACGGCTTCTGGTTCTCGCCCGAGCGCGAGATGCTTCAGGCCGCCATCGACCTGAGCCAGGAAAAGGTCTCCGGCACGGTCAAGGTCAAGCTGTACAAGGGCAATGTCTCGGTCATCGGCCGCGAAAGCCCCAACAGCCTGTACGACCAGGACCTCGTCACCTTCGAGGAGGGCGTCCAGGCCTACGACCACAAGGACGCCGCCGGCTTCATCAAGCTGAACGCGCTGCGTCTGCGCGTCCTGGCCAAGCGCGAGGCGCGCGAGGGCTAATCCGTTGGCCGGGCGATCCTCAGGATCGCCCGGCTGCGGTCGTCCGTGACCCAGATCGCGCCGTCGGCGGCGACGGCCATCACCACCGGCGATCCGCGCGGCTGGCGGCCCGCAACGGTATCCCAGCCGGGCGTCAGCACCTTGCCGCGTACGCTGGGCGCGCCCGTCGGATAGGGCGCCGAGCCGCGCGGATACAGGGCGTAACGCCCGCCGATGTCGGTCAGGGGCCGTCCCTGGTCGTCCGTCTCGGCCGCCATGATCCGCCCGCCCGTGCGGCGATAGCCGTGCCAGCTCATCAGCAGCCGGCCGCGAAGTTCGGGGAACATCGTCCCCTCGTAATAGATCAGGTCCAGCGGCGCGGCGTGCGGCGGCAGAAGCGCCACGGGCCGATCGCGCTGGCCGCACCGCGCCTGGGCCGCGCTCCAGCCCGGCAGGGGCGTGGCCAGATCGACGCAATAGGGCCAGCCGTAATCGCCGCCGCGGCGAAGGACGTTGATCTCATCATAGGGATGGTCGGGCGTGGTCAGATCGACCGAATTCTCGCCCTGCAGGATCGTGCCCGACGGATGCCGAACCAGGGCGATGGAGTTCCTAAGGCCCGAGGCGAAAACCGTGCTGTCTTCGGCCCAGCGGCCGTCGCCCAGATAGGCGTGACGCCGCACCTGGGCCGTCCCAGCGCTGTCGATGCAGGCGCCAGAGGCCGTCGTGCGCGGCCGGCCCCGGTCGTCCACGCAGCGGTCGCTGGGCGCCCCGACATTGACCAGCAGCGCCCCGTCGCCGTCGAAGACGAAGCTGGACAGCGGATGGCGGTTGTCGTGCAGCCGGTTGTCGGGCAGGCCGCCGATCACCGTCCGCACAGTCGCCGCCGGATCGGCCGCGTCTGGGTCCAGCGTCAGGATGCGGTTCATCTCGGACACATAGACCCGCCCGTCCGGACCGCGCGCCACGGTGTGGGGCATGGACAGGCCCTTGGCCAGCCTGCGCCAGCGCGCCGAGCCGTCCGGCGCGAACGACAGCCGCCACACCGAACCCCGCCCCGCCTGCCAGCCGCCCAAGTCAGTGACCAGCCAGTCGCCGCCGGACAGCGCCAAAAGACCCCGCGGCATCCGGGGGCCGTCGTTTGCCGTCCCCTGCCACACCAGCCCCAGACAATAGCCCGGCGCCATCCGCACCGTGGTCATCGGCCGCCCGCCGCACTGGCCTTCCGTCGCATAGACCCGCTGGGCTGCACTGGCGCTGGCTGGGGCGCCGACGGGCGCGGCGATCAGAGCCAGGATCAAGAGCAGGGGACGCAGCATCAGGCGGCCAGCTTCTCCATTTCCCCATCCTGCGGCAAGTGGACTTCAGTCCAGATGCGCCCAGAACCAGTCGCCGCGTCGGTCGACCGTGACGGGCAGGCCGAACAGGTCGCTGAGGACCGGGCGGGTCAGCAGGGCGTCCTTGGCCCCGTCCGCCAGCACCCGGCCCTCGCGCAGCAGGACCAGATGGTCGATCTCGGGCAGGATTTCCTCAATGTGGTGGGTGATCAGCACCAGGGTCACGCCCGACCGCGCCACGTCGCGCAGCGCCTCCAGAAATTGCCGCCGCGTCGCCGGGTCCAGTCCGCCGCAGGGCTCGTCCAGCAGCAGGGCGCGGGGCTGATGGACCAGGGCGCGGGCGATCAGCACCCGACGCGCCTCGCCGGTCGACAGGGTGGCCATCCTGCGCCCGATCAGATGGGCGACGCCCATCCGCCCCAGCGCCTCGCGGCTGGCGTGGCGCATCGCCTCGGTCACGACGTGGTTCCACACGCCGCGTGCGGCGAAGAAGCCGGACACGACCGCGTCGAACACCTCCAACCTCTCGTCGCTGGTGAAGTCCGACTGGACGGCGGGCGACACCACGCCCAGCAGGCTGCGCAGCTCGAACACGTCCCAGTGGGCGCGGCCCAGAATGCGGACCTCGCCCAGGCGGCCGTCGCCGCCTGCGCCGACGGTCGGATAGATCTGGCGGGTGATCAGCTGGACCACGGTGGACTTGCCCGACCCGTTGCGGCCCAGGATGGCGGTGTGGCGCCCCTCGGGCAGGGTCAGGGTGACGCCGTTCAACAAGGCGCGGTCGCCGCGCGCGACGCTGACGCGGTCTATCGACAGAAGCGGTGGAGGCATGGCCGAAAGCTTAGCCTTAGGCCGCACGAGACGGAACCCTTGGGGTCGGCTTCAGATCAGGCCCTGTTCGCGCGCCTCTCGCGTCAGGCCGTCGCGGAACTCGGGCGCGGCCAGGGCGATCAGGGCGCGCGCCCGTTGGCTGGTCGACTTGCCTTTCAGATCGGTCCAGCCGTGTTCGGTGACGATGATGTGGGTGTCGTTGCGCGGCGTCGTCACCGGCCCGTCCAGTCGCGCCACGATGCGCGAGGCTGTCCCCTTCGCCGCCGTGGAATGGCAGGCGATGATCGACTTGCCGCCCTCCGAGCCATAGGCCCCGCGCACGAAGTCCAGCTGGCCGCCCGAGGCCGTGAACTGTCGTCCGTTCAGATACTCCGAACAACAGGCCCCGGTCAGATCGATCTGAAGCGTGGCGTTGACCGAGATCATCTTCACATTGCGGGCGATCAGCGCCGGATCGTTCACATAGGAGACCGGATGGGCCTCCAGGCCGCGATTGCCGTTCAGGAAGTCGTAGGTGTTCCGGTCCCCCATCGAAAATGCGAAGACGCCGACGCCGGGGTGCAGGGTCTTTCGGGAATGATCGGCCGCCCCCGCCTGCATCAGCTCCACCAGGCCGGGCGTCAGCATCTCGGTATGGACGCCCAGATGGCGGTGGTCCTTCAGCGCGTCGCAGACAGCGTTGGGCAGGGCGCCGATGCCCATCTGCAGGGTCGAGCCGTCCTCGACCAGATCGGCGATGGTCCGGCCGATGATCAGGTCCGCCGCCTGGGGCTGTGCCTTGGGCACGACCAGAAGCGGGGCGGCGTGTTCGACGACGGCCGCGACCCGCGACACATGAACGGTGCAGTCGCCGAACACGCGCGGCATGTGCGGATTGACCTCGACGATCACCGTGCGCGCCGTCTCGGACACCGGCTTGGCGTAGTCGGTGTTCGTGCCGAAGGAGAAGAAGCCGTCCTCGTCCATCGGCGACACGGTGCAGATCAGCGTATCCACCCCGACCTCGTGGCACAGCAGGCGCGGCGACTGCTGAAAGCCCGTGGGGATGAACTGGACCGGATTGGGCCGGCCGGCGTCGCGCGCCCTCTGCTCCAGCCCGCGTTCGATGGCCGTATGGAACAGGCTCCACGGCCGGATGCGCCCCATCAGTTCGTCGCGCAACACCGTCTGGCCGGCGATGGCGGTGGTGAGCAGATAGTAGAGGTTGACGTCCTCGACCTCTCCCCGCTCGGCCCGGTCGGCCAGGGCCTTGAGCAAAGCCGGCGGCTGGGACGCGCCCAGGCCCATGACGACCTTGGCGCCCGAGGCGATCAGGGCGGCGGCCTGGTCGGGGGTCTTCAGCCGTTCGGCGTAGAGGCGGGCGGCGGTCATGGGGTCTCTCCGTCCTACGCCCCTCTCGCGATCCCGGGGGCGTCCAGAATCACTATCCTCTCTCGAAAGCGGCGCGCGCCGCTAGACTTTCGGCGCGGCCTGCGTTCGTTCCCGCGCCTCATGATCCTGCAACGATGCATGACGCCGCTTCTGGAACCGCTCGACGGCGTAGGCGGCCAGCCACAACACCATGGCCCAGGCGGCGCCCACGGCCCAGCCGGCGATGACGTCCGAGGCCCAGTGCGCGCCCAGATAGATGCGCGTCGCCCCCACCAGCAGGGCCAGAAGGACGCCGACGCCCAGCACCAGAGCTTTCAGCCGCTTCTGCGGAAAGGCGCGGGTCAGCATGACGGCGACGGTCAGATAGAAGACAGTGGACAGAAGCGCATGGCCGGACGGGAAGCTGGCGTTGATCGTCTCCACCGCCTGGACGGCGACGGGCGGTCGTTCGCGTTCGAACACCGCCTTCAGCCCTTCGCTGAGCGCGACCCCGCCCGCCAACCCCAGCGGCAGCAGGACCGCCGACAGCCATTTGCGCTGCGCCACCAGAAAGACGATCACGATCAGGGCGAACAGGCCCAGCACCGATATGCCGCCCAGCGCGGTGATGTCGGCCGCCGCCTCCTTCAGCCACCACGGCCCCCACGGTCGGCCGGGATCGTCGGCGTAGGGCCGCATCAGGGCCAGGACATGATGGTCGAAGGCCTGGCCGTCGGCCTCGGTCATGTCGTCGGCGACCTCGACGAAGACCAGCACCCCGGTCGCCGCGACGAACAGGGCGCTCAAGACGGCCAGTTCTGTCCGGGCCTTCGCCACGAGACGTGTCAGAAAGGGACGATCGAGCGCAGGGGTCATAGGGGACTGGAACGGCGAAGCTGGCGGCGCGTTCCGATCACGCGTTCGTGATGTTTTGACGCAGGGCCGTCATCGGCATGTTGCAGGCTTGAGCTCAGGCTTTTCAACAGCGTGAGAACAGTTGTCCGACCGATTCGCCCACAAAGGCCGACGTCAACCCGTTGACGGGTCATTAGGCATATGCGCCCTATATGTGGGCTCGGGGAGCGTGAACGCCACTAGATGATGTGGTCGAAGCGCAGGTGGCTCTAGGCTGTTTCTGTTCAGGACACGGATGATCATGGCTGGCGGCGAGGCGTTGAAGACGACCGAATTCCAAGGTGTTGCGGCGACGCCGACGCCTGAACGGCCCCACCTGACGGTGGTGAAGTCGGTGCAGGTGGACCGCTCGCGGGACGCCCTTCTGACCGATTTCGGCAAGAAGACGCTGGAAGACCGCTATCTGCTGCCGGGCGAAAGCTATCAGGACATGTTCGCGCGCGTTTCGACCGCCTTCTCGGACGACGCCGACCACGCCCAGCGCCTGTACGACTATATGAGCCGCCTGTGGTTCATGCCCGCCACCCCGGTTCTGTCGAACGGCGGCGCGGATCGCGGCCTGCCGATTTCCTGTTTCCTGAACGCGGTGGGCGACAGCCTGGACGGCATCCAGAACGTCTGGAACGAGAATGTGGCCCTGGCCTCGAACGGCGGCGGCATCGGCACCTACTGGGGCGGCGTCCGCTCCATCGGCGAAAAGGTCAAGGGCGCGGGCAAGACCTCGGGCATCATCCCCTTCATCCGCGTGATGGACAGTCTGACCCTGGCGATTTCGCAGGGGTCGCTGCGTCGCGGTTCGGCCGCCGTCTATCTGGACATCCACCACCCGGAGATCGAGGAATTCCTCGAAATCCGCAAACCCTCGGGCGACTTCAACCGCAAGTCCCTGAACCTGCACCACGGCATCAACGTCACCGACGAATTCATGGAGGCGGTGAAGGTCGGCGGGACCTTCGATCTGAAGTCGCCCAAGGACGGCGCGGTCATGAAGACCGTGGACGCCCGCTCGCTGTGGACCAAGCTGCTCGACATCCGCATGCAGACGGGCGAGCCCTATCTGATCTTCTCGGACACTGTGAACCGCCAGATGGCGCCGCACCAGCGCGACCTGGGCCTGAAGGTCAAACAGTCGAACCTGTGCGCCGAGATCATGCTGCACACCGGTCGCGACCACCTGGGCGTGGACCGGACCGCCGTCTGCTGCCTGTCATCGGTCAACGCCGAGACCTTCCTGGAATGGCGCGAGGAGCCGCGCTTCGTCGAGGATCTGATGCGGTTCCTGGACAATGTTCTGGAGGATTTCATCCGCCGCGCCCCGCCCGCCATGGCCGCCGCCGTCTATTCGGCCAAGCGCGAGCGTTCGGTGGGTCTGGGCCTGATGGGCTTCCACTCCTTCCTGCAGGGGCAGGGCGTGGCCTTCGAAAGCGCCATGGCCAAGTCGTGGAACATGCGCCTGTTCAAACACCTGCGTCGCGAGGCCGACAAGGCCAGCCGCCTGCTGGCCGAAGAGAAGGGCCCGTGCCTGGACGCCGAAGAGCGCGGCGTGATGGAGCGGTTCAGCCACAAGCTGGCCATCGCCCCCACCGCCTCGATCTCGATCATCTGCGGCGGCACCTCGGCCGGCATCGAGCCGATCCCGGCCAACATCTACACGCACAAAACCCTGTCGGGCTCGTTCGCGGTCAAGAACCCCTATCTGGAGCGCCTGCTCGACGAAAAGGGCATCAACACCGAGGCGGTGTGGAGCTCCATCCTGGAGAACGAAGGTTCGGTCCAGCACCTCGACGCCTTGAACGAGGACGAGAAGGGCGTGTTCAAGACCGCCTTCGAACTTGACCAGCGTTGGGTGATCGAACTGGCCGCCGACCGCGCGCCGGAAATCTGCCAGGCCCAGTCGCTGAACCTGTTCATCCCCGGCGACGTCAACAAATGGGACCTGCACATGCTGCACTGGTCCGCTTGGGAACGCGGCGTGAAGTCGCTGTACTATCTCCGCTCCAAGTCGGTGCAGCGCGCCGCCTTCGCCGGCGCCGAGGACAAGGCCGAGGCCGAGATCGATCCGAATCAGCCCGACCTCTTCTCCATGCCCAAGACCGACTACGACGAGTGCCTGGCCTGCCAGTAAGGCCGACGCCGATCAGACCATACAAAGGGCTCCGCATCGCGGAGCCCTTTTCGCATCGGGAACCCCGACCCGGTCGCCGTCGTTCAAAAGTGACGAAACCGTGTCGATAATGTCTGTTGGACTCCTGCGCCGGGTGGTGCAGGGTAAGGGCCAGCGGACGGTGGGGAGACCGAATGCGTTCGACGGCCTGGATCATCGGAATGGGAGGCGTGCTGGCGATGGCCGGCGCGACCGCAGCGACCGCCCAGATCCGGGTTCCCAACGCCTTTGACGACAGCCCGGCCCGGCCGGCCCTGCAACCCGGCGTCCACATCGACCCCCAGGCGCGTTTCGGGGGTGAAATCGACATCCCGTCGGCTTTGCGTCCCACTGACAATAGCGCGGGCCTCGTCGCCACCACCCGCCACGACGTCTGGATCGACCGCGCCGACTTCACCGACCGGGTGACGCTGGAGACCGCCGGTCGTCTGCGTCGCGCCGACGGCTCGCCCCTGCCCGTCAGTCTGGGCGAGCGCGCCGAACTGTCGCCCGAAGCTTACGATCTGCGCTATGTGCGGGGCTTCCGAGGCGCGCATGGCCATACGCCCTCGGGCCTGGAGGTCAGCCTGACGCCCCACGCCGGCGTCGGCGTCGGCAGCGAGGGACGTTCCGCCGAGGCGGGCGTGACGCTGAAGATCGGCGAGGGCCTGGACCGGTTGGCGCCCGATGGCGACGAACGATTCGGCCAGCGTCCACGCTGGTATGTCTACGCCGCCGGATCGGGGCGGGCCGTCGGCTACAACTTCGCCCGCACGCGTGACGGCGACTACGCCCGCTCGGGCTACACCCAGGACCGCGGCGCCTTTCTGGGCGACGCCTCCATCGGCGTGGCCTATCGCCGGGGCGACGTTCAGACCTCGGTGGGCGTCGTCTATCGCGAGATCGACGCCGGCAAGGGCCTGCGCGGCACGAACGGCCTGGACACCGACGTCAGCGAAGGACTGATCGCCTTCCAACTGTCGATCAAACCGCGCCGCTGATCCGACCCTAGCGGACTTCCGACACCGCCACCCCTTCGCGTCGCGGATCCGCCCCGCCGTCCCATCGCCCATCGCGCCAGATGGCGCCATGAAGGCCCGATGTCTCGGTTGCATTGGGTCGCAGCGTCATGCCCGCCCGCCCCAGGGCGTCGCGGATGTCCGGCGCCATCTGCTCGGTGTCGGCGCCGACCATAGACCCCCGCACCACCAGATTGGGCAAGGCGACGGCCTCGGCCATCGACAGGTTCCAGTCGATCACGCCGATCAAGGCCTTGGCCACATAGGCCAGGATGCTGGAGCCGCCCGGCGAGCCGACCGCACCGACCAGATTTCCCTGCCGATCAAGGATCAGCACCGGCGTCATGCTCGACCTCGGTCGCTTTCCAGCCGCCACCGCATTGGCGGCCGGATGGCCGTTCTCGGTCGGCGTGAAGGAGAAGTCGGTCAGCTGGTTGTTCAGGAAGAAGCCGTCCGCCATCCGCCCGCTGCCGAACAGGCTCTCGACCGTCGTGGTCATGCTGACGGCGTCGCCCTCCGCATCCACGACGACGAAATGGGTGGTGCCACCCGGCTCGGCGGTGCGGTCCTCGCCCCGCGGAGGCGAGCCCGTCGGCCGGCCCGGCGACGCCGGTCCGTTCAGATTAGGCGCCAGGGCAGCGCGAGACGCCATATAGTCCGGGTCCAGCAGGCCCGCGATCGGCACGCCCACGAAGTCGGCGTCGCCGACGTAGCGGTCGCGGTCGGCGTACATCAGCCGCTGCAACCGCCCGAAGGCCACCCAGGCCTCGGGACTTTCGGCTCCCTTGGTTAGGTCCGGGGTCTGTTCCGCCATGCCCAGAAACTGCAGCAGCGACAGGCCGCTGGACGGCGGCGGCGGCACGCAGACGACATAGATTCGATACGGACGGCAGATCGCGTCGCGTCGCAGCGGACGATAGGCGGCGATGTCCGCCTCGGTGAGGCCGCCGGGGCGCGGGCCTTCCGCCACGGCGGCGGCGATGTCGCGTCCGATCGCCCCGCCATAGAAGACGCCCGGGCCGTCCTTGGCCAGACGCGCCACGGTATCGGCGTAGGCGGGGTTTTTCAGCAGGTCGCCCGCCTGATAGCGCCGTCCATCCGGGCGGGTGAAATAGGCGGTCGCCGCCGGCGTCTTGGCTTGGGGCGCATTGCCGTTGATCATTCCCGCCAGACGCGGGCTGACCACGAAACCGTCGCGCGCCAGACGCTCGGCGTCGCCGAACAGGTCACGCCAGGGCAGTTTGCCGTGATCCTTCTGCGCCATCGCCAGCATGGCCACCGCGCCCGGCGCGCCCGTCGACCGGCCGGACAGGATCGCATCGACGAAGCCCAGAGGCTTGCCATCCTCATAGAAGAGTTCGGGGGTCGCCGAGGCGGGCGCCGTCTCGCGTCCGTCATAGGCCGTGATCGCCCCGGTCCCTGCGTCATAGGCCATCAGGAAGGCGCCGCCGCCCAGACCGGACGATTGCGGCTCCACCAGGCCCAGCACCGCCTGGATCGCCACGGCGGCGTCGACGGCCGATCCCCCGCGCCGCAACACCCGCATCCCCGCCTCGACCGCCAGCGGATTGGCGGCGGCCACGAACGGCCCGTGCGCCCTGGTCCCCGCCGGATGCGGCGCATCAGCCAGGACGGAAGCCTGCGGAACCGTCGCCCCGGTCAGGGGCCCGGTCTGAGCTCCGGTCTGGCAACCCGCCAGGACGACGGGCGCAAGCAAGGCGGCGAGGCAGCGACGAAGGGCGGTCATGAAAGAATCCGGACGGTGGGAAAGACGTCTTCCTCGGACCTAAGCCGTCATGACCGCCACGCCAACCGTTCAATGCGGATAAACTGCAATCGCCCGCTTGCGTCCGCCCGATCCAGCGGTTAAAGACCCGCCCTCGCCGCAAGGCATGCGCACCCGTAGCTCAGCTGGATAGAGCACCAGACTACGAATCTGGGGGTCAGGAGTTCGAATCTCTTCGGGTGCGCCACTTTCCCACGTCATGATTTGAATAGCCGAGCGTCCGCTGTGGACGTCTCTATCGGCTGTCCCGAGGTCGCAGGCGCTTCAGGACGTCGGCCGGGGTGTCGGTCTGGGCGACGGGCGACGGGCGTTCGAACACACGCCTGACCGGCTTTGGCCGCTGCACGGGCCGGCCGGGGTCGTGGAAGGGATTGGCGTCGAACAGGCCGGCGAAGATCGGATCGGCGCGATAGTTGGGCAGGCGGGCGATCACCGGCATGTCGCCCGACAGCTGAAGCAGGATTTCGTCGTCGTCCAGATCCAGCAACTGTTCGGGCGAACCGAATCCGACCAGCTTTGACATGGATTCGGCCGCCAGCATGGTGTTGGCGCCGAAGCACTGCACCGCGCGGCAGTTGTTGACCATGGTTTGCCAGTCGCGCGGATAGAGATTCCGCAACTGGCTGGGATCCTGCCAGAAACTCCAGGTCTGCAAACCGTAGCCGCGCATCAAGGTCACGGCGCGGCGCAGATCGTCGAAGGCGCCGAGTTGGGCCGCCTCGTCCAGAATGAACAGGGTGGACTTCCTGGGTCGGCCGCTGCGCCCGGAGATCAGGGTCATCAGGGTATGAACCCACAGCCTGAGCAGCCGGCCGTGGCTTTCCAGCATGTGCGGCGGGAGCACGAGGTAGATCGAGAGCGGGTCGCCGCGCTGCACCGCCCCCAGGTCGAAGCTGGTGGTTCTCAGCGCCGGTCCGATCATGCCCGACCGCACGACGTCGACCAGGCTTTGCGAAAAGGACAGGATGCCGCCCAGGGTCGAGACGGCGCCGATCCGCAGCATTCGCCCGATATCCCGCGCCTCGGTGTTGCTCGAGGCTTCCAGCATCGCCAGCACGGTTCCAGCCAGGGCGTCCGTCTGTCCGCGCTGCTCGGCCACCGCCCCATAGACGCCGATTTCGCCGACCGCCTGGTTGACCAAGGTGCGTACCGTTTCCAGGTGGCGACGATCCGGGGGAAGGTCGCTCATCACATGCAACAGGACGCCCAGCACGAAGGTCGCGCCGCGTTCGCGCCAATAGCCGCCGTCGCTGACCTCGGTGTCGACGTCGGGATTGGCCAGGGCCGAGACTACCGCCATCGCGTCGTCGACGAAGGTGGGACTGTCCGGATCCAGGATGTCGAGCGGATTGAGGGTGGCGGCGGGCAGACCCGTCACCCCCATGGGATCGATCACCGCCACCTCCTGACCCAGTTCCCTTCGCCGCCGAACGGTCATCAGGGCGTTCTCGCCCTTGGGGTCGATGATGATGACGGGCCCTTCGAACCGCAGCAGGGCAGGGACGATGCAACCCGTGCCCTTGCCCGCCCCGGTCGGAGCGATGGTCATCAGATGCCCCTCGCGCTCCATCAGGATGGGATCGATCACCGCCGACGCCGGATCGGCGGCGGCGCCGAATTTGAAGCCGATGGGCCGACGCCGAGGCTCGCGTTCCAGCGACCAGCCGACGATCAGGCCGTCCTCGTCGATACAGTCGGGAAGCGCCAGGCTGTTCTCTATCGGTATCATCGTCATTCAACTTCTCCCTTCGGCTCCAGCACCACGAACAGGCCGTCCATGCGTTCGCGGCGCAACCGCACATCCTCGACCAGCATTTCGTCGTCGGTCATCTCCAGCAGGCCGTCCGGCCTGAGGGCCAGGACGGCGACGAACAGCGCTCCGCCGTAGGCGATGGTCGCCACGAACCGCCAGCGGCCCTCCTCGTCGAAACCGGCCGGAGCGGGAGGGGCCGTGTGGTCGATGCAGAGGGCCCGCAGGGTCTCGGCGTCTTCGGCGCGGTCGGCCATAACCTGAAACGACTCCGCCAACTGGAACCGCTCGTCGTCATTGCGGACCAGGTTCATGAACAGACGGACGTATTCCAGCCGCGCCTCCTCGTCGGTCAGACGGACGCCGCGCGTCTCGTTCAGATCGTGGATCCAGGCAGAGGCGCCGTCCGCGCAGTGGATGTCGTCCTCGGTGATCAGGAAGGTCGCGATCCCCGACGTCCCTCCTACCAGGCGACCTTGAACCTCGACCAGAACGGCGTCGCCGTAGCAGCGCGCCGGACAGGTCCGGACGCGATCGCAGAAGGCGGCCAAAGGCAGGGGCGTCGACGACGGACCCAGGTAGAAGCGGGTCGCGATCAGCCGCAGCACCGAGGCCGCCGCCTCCGGCTCCAGTTCGGTCCAGTCGCCGGGGATCAGGGGCGGCCGGCTCCATGGACCCGAAGGATGTCGGGCCGCGTCATCGATCTGCTGGACCTGAGCCTGGCTCAGCGGTCGCGCCCGGTCCCGCAACCTGTGCCAGGCCACTGCCAGCTTGCCAGACCAGACCGCCTGGGCCTGGGCGGGCAGGTCGTCCAGCTCGCGGCCGACAATGATGCGATAGACATCCTGGGCGGTTTCCCAGAATTCCGGATCGCTCGTGGTGCCGTCGATCAGCATGGGCGGAAAAGGACGTTCCCCTTCGCGGGGTCGTTCCAGCGTGCGCAGAAGCGGCGTCAGGGCGTCCAGCCTTGGTCCCAACGTCGCATTGGGCGCCAGGCGGATCAGCGCCTCGACCCGACGAAGGCCTTGAGCGTCCCGCAACAACCGGTTCTTCAGGGCGCCGTCGATCGCAGGAAGCATCTCCATGATCCGGGCCGTATCGGCCAGAAGGAAGACGGCGACCTCGGCGTTCGACCAGGTCTGTTCGGTCAGGGTGAAGAACCGACCGCCCAGGTCGTCGGGTCCCACGATGCGACGACAACTGCCCAAGGGCGCCCGAGCGACGGCTTCGGCCAGGGTGCGGCACATCCGGGCGTTGCCCGCCAGGGTCTCGGCGGCCGAAGCATCGTCGCTCTCGACTGTATCAAGAAAGCGAGCAGCGGCGAGGAGCGCGTCACTGGCCAGAACGCCGACGGTGTCGCCAACCCGCAACGCAGGATCCAGCTCTGGCGCGAGATCGCCTTTTCGCGCTTTGGTCATACGGTCGCTGCCCCTTTCTGCGACAAAGAGAACGCCGTTCATCAGCCCTTCGTCAAGCGGACGCGCACCCGGATTTCGACGCTCAGCGTCAGCAGATGCACTTGTCCAGAACGCGGCCGGCGGTGAGAGCCGCAGAAGCGCAACGGCCAAACGAACTCTTAACCGCGGCAGATATACAACCTATACGAGCAGTTCGCGGGGTTGCATCATGGTGCGCCGTCCCTTCTCTCGACCATACCGCCGCGCCAAGACAGCGCGCGAAGGCGCTGCGGCCGTCGAGTTCGCTCTGGTAGGCCCGATTCTGGTGTTTCTGTTGATCGGGATCGTCGTCTACGGCGGCTGGTTCCTGATGGCCCAGTCGGTTCAGGCCCTGGCGTCGGAAGGCGCCCGCGCCGCCGTCGGCGGTCTGGATTCGGCCGAACGGGAAAGCCTGGCCCGCACCGAGGTGGCCGACGCCGTCAAGGGCCTGCCGCTCAATCCCTCGCTGACGACCGTGCGGATCGCCGAGGACGGCGGGCGGTTGCGCATTGTCGTGACCTATGACGCCAGCCGCCATCCCCTCATGCTGCTGGGCGGCATGATCCCGCGACCGCCCGCCGTCATCGAGCGGTCCGCGGTGGTGCGGGTGGGAGAGGAATGATGCGCCAGCTGCTGCGACGCTGGCGCGGCGACCGTCGCGGGACGGTCGCCATCACCGCGGCGGTGGCGGGCGGACTTTTGTGCGTGGCGACGGCGGTGACGATCGATCTGGGCGTCCTGACCCTGCACACGCGCAAGCTTCAGGGCGCGGCCGACCTGGCGGCCCTGTCGGCGGCGCGCGACCTGGGCCACGCCGCCGACAGGGCCAAGGAGACGGTCCAGGCCAATATCGCGCCCGACGCGCCTGCCGAGGTGACGGCGACCCTGGGGGTCTATACGCCCGACCGCGCGCTGGCGCGGGATCACCGCTTCGTCGCCGGAGGCGCGACGCCGAACGCCGTGCGCGTCGTGGCGACCAGTCCCGCCCCCCTGTTCTTCAGCCGACTGTTGCTGGGCCGCGACCGGGTTCTGGTCACGCGCCGCGCGACGGCCGCCATGCCCGAAACGCCCAAGGCCATGTTCAGCCTGGGCTCGCGCCTGGCCTCGCTGGACGGCGGCCTGGCCAATCAGTTGCTGAGCGGGCTGACGGGCAGCCAGGTGTCGCTGAAGCTGATGGACTATCGGCGGCTGGCCGATCTCGACGTCAATCTGCTGAACTTCACCGACGCCTTGGCGACCGATCTGGGCGTCCAGGCCGGCGACTATGACCGGCTGCTGGACACGCGGCTGGACGCCGGGCGGGCGCTGAAGGTGCTGGAGCAGGTGGCGGGCGGGCGCGACGGCGGGGCGCTGGGCAAGCTGACGGGGGCGGCGGCGGGGCTGACCCTGCGGCTGGGCGACCTGATCGGCGTCGACGCCCAGGCGCCGGACGGGGTGCGCGACGGGCTGGACGCCGCGGTCTCCGCCCTGGACCTGGCGACGGCCGTGCTGGAAACGGCCGGCGGCGAACGGCAGATCGCGCTGAACCTGGGCGTTCCGGCGGGCCTGGCGGACCTGAAAGCCAGTCTGGCGATCGGCGAGCGCCCCAATCGTTCGCCCTGGCTCTCGGTGACGGCGAACGGCGAACCTGTCGTCCGCACGGCGCAGGCGCGGCTGTATCTGCAGGCGCGCACGGCCCAGTCGCTGGCCGGACTGACCCAGGTTCAGCTGCCGGTCCTGGTCGAATTGGCGTCGTCCGAAGCGCGGCTGCAGCGCCTGGCCTGCCGACCGGGACAGTCGGTCGAGATCGGCGTCCGACCCGGCGTCGCTCGCGCCTTCATCGGTGAGATCGACGAGCGCAAACTGGGCGACTTCAAGAAGGCGCTGACGCCGCGACCGGCGACCCTGCTGTCTGTGCTGGGCGTGGTCACGCTAACGGGCAAGGCGGACATCGAGGCGGGCGACGTCGGCTTTCGGCCGGTCAGGTTCAACGCGGCCGACATCGCGGCGCAGCGCACGAAGAGCGTGTCGTCGCGCGCCTTCGCCAGCGGCCTGGTGGTCAGCCTGCTGCAAAGGCTGGACGTCACCGTGGCGGGACTGGATCTGGGCGGCCTGACCCGCGCCCTGGGTCAGTTGCTGACGCCGCTGGGGCCGGTTCTGGATGCGGTTCTGAATCCTGTGCTGGACCTTTTGGGTCTCAAATTCGGCGAAGCCGACGTGACGGTGCATGGCCTGTCATGTCCGGCGGACGGCCGGACGCCGCCACGGCTGGTCGGCTGAACCCGTTCACGGGACTTGCGAGAGAATTCAGCCCTGGGCGGGCCGCAGACCGTCCGCCGACGCCTGCTGAACGGCCGGGCGCTTCTGTCCGCCCGAGGCGATGATACGGTCTATGCGGGCCTTTTCGGCGCGGAAGGCGGCCAGATCGGCGCCGGCCAGTTCGGTGCCTTCCTGGGTGCGGACCCCCGCCGGATTGATCCGTTGACCGCTCCGCCACAGCTCATAGTGCAGGTGGGGGCCGGTGGAGGCGCCGGTGGAGCCGACATAGGCGACGATCTGGCCCTGGCTGACCCGCTGGCCGGCGCGGATGCCCGAGCCATAGCGAGACAGGTGGCCGTAGCCGCTTTCCAGCCCGTTGTTGTGGCGGATGCGCAGCCAGTTGCCGTAACCGCCCCAACGACGCGCCTCGACCACCACGCCGTCGGCGGGGGCCACGACGGGCGTGCCCGTGGTGGCGGCGAAGTCGATGCCCTGGTGCATCTTGCGATAGCCCGAGATCGGATGGGTGCGAACGCCGAAGCCCGAGGACACGCGGCGGAAGGTCTGAAGCGGGGTGCGCATCATGGCCGAGCGCAGATTCTTGCCGTTGGCGTCGAAGAACTGGGCTTCCTTCGCCCCGGCCGGCTGGAAGCGATAGAAGGTCACGCCGCGCAGCTCGGCGTACATCAGGTCGCCGACATTGACCGTGCGGCCGCCCTCGGTGATCTCGCGGTCGAAGACCATGGTGAATTCATCGCTGGCGCGGATGTCGCGCTGCATGTCGAACTTGGTGGCGAACAGGCGGCTGGCGGCGCGGACGATGGAGGCGGTCGCCCCCATTTCGCGGGCGCTGGACGACAGGGAGCGCTCGACGTCACCCTTCAGGACCACCGTCTCGTGCGTCACCTTCTCTTCCAGGGAACGCAGGCGCAGCGCGCCGTCGAAACTGCGCGACACGGTCAGTTGCGAGGCCGGGCCGGTGCGCATGGTCAGGCCGATCAGACGGGCGTCGCCCCGGCCGTCACGCGGCTTGGCGATGGCGGTCTCGAACTTCAGGCCCGCGCGCAGATCGCCCAGGTCGAAGGCGTTCGCGACCGTGGCGGCCACGGCGCTGGCCTCCTCGCGCGTGACCCCGGTGCGCATCACGGCCTGTTCGAAGGTTTCGCCGGGCCGGATCTGGACGTGAACGGCTTCCGGCGCCGTCAGGCCAGCCGGAGCGTTGGCCGCCGCGAAGGCCTTGGCCTCCATCGCCGCCATCTGATCGGAAGACAGGGCCGGAACTTCTTCGGCCTGAGCGGGTTGATAGGCTCTGCCAGCGATCAAGGCCACCGAGATCGCCGCCACGGCCGTCAGACAGTGAGGGGCCAGGCGCATCGGTTGGCGGCGAGGATCGAACTGAGCCATAGGTCCCAATCGTTCTGCGACGCCAAAGGCGCCAGAGCATATTTAGCCATGGATCGCGCGAGCCAGCGCGGCGCGAAGGCATGGCCTATAAACTGCTTGCTCCATCTTGGGAAGACGGACGGTTACAAACGGTTAACAAGCGTGAATCGTCCGTGCCGTCGGCGAGAATCCGCATTCAGTAATCGCGACCATCACTGGTGCGAACGACTCGCGAACCGCCCTGATATCGCCCAGCTTCACTGGAACAAGCGCGTCAGCCGGTCATTTCAATCGCCGCGCTTTAATCTTGTGCTCACGCCTGGGGGTGCGATGCTGATCCGGCGACTTTTTTCTCATCGACGCGACCACTGCGCTTGACCGAAGCCCCGGCTAGAAAAACCGTTCCCGCCCGATCGCGCGCGCCCCGTCTCATTCGGGCGGCGGGCCTTGGACTGCTCGTCGTGGTGCTGGTCGTCGCCCTTCTGATCGCGGCCTTGTACCTCAACCGCGGGGCGGCGGCGCGCAGCGTTCTGATCGGCTGGCTGGACGAACGCGGCGTTCCAGCCGATGTCGAGGTCGAACGTGTGGAGTTGGACGGCTTCGTCGGCCGCATCCGCGTCGGCGAGCCCCACAATCCCGATGTGACGGTCGAAAGGGTCGAGGTCGACTACGCCGTCGGCCTGCCCTGGTCGCGCGCGGGCCTGGGGGTCACGCCCAGCCGCATCCGCCTGGTCCGTCCCGTGGTGCGCGCCAGTTGGAAGGGCGGCAAGTTTTCGCTGGGCTCTCTGGACCCGCTGCTGAAGGAATTCACCGGCAAGCCTCCACGGACGGACTCGCGGGCGCCGCTGGTGATCGTCGAGGGTGGCCGGGCGCGGCTGGAGACGGAGTACGGGCCGGTTCAGGTGCTGGGCGACGCCCGACTGGAGGACGGCAAGCTGATGCGACTGACCGCGCAGATGCCCGCCGCCGATCTGAAGAGCGGCGACATCGCGGCCCAAAAACTGGGCGCCGCCGTCGATCTGAAGACCGTGGGCGATCGGGTGGCGGTGACGCTTCAGGCCGAGGCCCAGGTTTTCGACTCCCCGACCCTGAACGGGCGCGAGACGCGGCTGAACCTGACGGGCGACCTGCCCTATCCCGATCTGAAGACGCGGCGCGGCGACGGGCGGGCGGTATTGGACCTGCATCTGACCGGAGCGGTTGTGGGGTCCGGCGCGACCCAGGCCAAGGGCGCCGACCTGACCGCGCGCTTCGACGGAACCACGGCCGGCTGGATCGAGACCTTCCGCATCGTCGGCGCGACCGGTCTGGCCCTGAAGGCCGCCCGCATCGATGGCCCCGCCCTGAACGCCGCAAACGTGACGGCGACAGCCGACGGCGGCCGTCTGACCGTCGCGCGCGACGAGGCCCTGCGCTGGAGCCTGGATACGCCCGTGCGCCTGACGGCGGGCGCGGGCCGGGCCGGCGAGACGCGGATCGAGGGCCTGTCCCTGCGATCGGACGGTCTTTCAATGGGCGGACGCAACGCGGCCTTCGAGGCCAGCGGTCCGGCGGCGGTCGCTTTCGAGCGGTTCGGCTTCGGCGATCTGACGCTAAGGCGCGGCGGCGGAACCGTGGACCTGGACGTGGTTCAGGACGGCGCGACCCGTATTTCGGTCGAAGGCGGCCTGTCGGCCCGCGACGGCGCTTGGCCCCTGTTCGGCCCGCCCGGCAAGGACGAGGCTGCGGAATTGACGGCCATGAAGCGGGCGCTGGGCGCCTTTTCCCTCGAGGCCCCGTCGTTCCGGTTTGCGACGGGCACCGGCGGCGTCAGCGTCAGCCTGCCGCGCCCCGTCGTGTTGCGGCCCGCGAACGGCGGCGTCCTGACGGTGGTCCAGTCGGGCGACGGGGTCTATCTGGCCGAGCCCGGACGGCTGGGCGGGGGCGGCCTGAAACTGACGGCGACGCGCGGCCAGGGCCTGCCCGAACTGGACGTGGCCGTGCCGGAATGGCGACTGACCGACGGCGGGTTCGAGGCCCGGCTGGACGGCCGCGCCAAACTGGATTTCGACCTGGCGCGCGGCATCGACGCCCGGACGCGCGGGGTCCTGGCCCTGAGCGACGGGCGGCTGACCTATGTCGCCCAGGACTGCGCCGACCTGACGGTCGAGCGGCTGGAGCTGGACGAGAACGACATCCACCAGATCGCCGGCAAGCTGTGTCCCGAGACCACGCCCCTGCTGTCGTCCAAGGACGGCGTCTGGCGGGTCGTGGGCGGTTTCAAGGAGGTGTCGGCCCGGGCGCCCTTCCTGGGCGCGCGCTTCGCCCAGGCCGAGGGCCAGGTGACGGTGAGCGGCGCGCCGGCGGGCATCGGCCTGACGGCGACGGTGGCGGACGCCCGCATCGTGGATGCCCTGGATCCGAAGCGGTTCGAGCCCCTGACCGCCAAGGGCCAGGCGACCCTGGCGCGCGAGGTCTGGAACGGCGCCTTCGATCTGGGCGGCACGGGTCCGGCGGCGGGCGCGGCCCTGGGCCGCATGACCCTGACCCATGACGGCCGCACCGGCGCGGGCGGAGTGGAGATCGACGTGCCGGGCGTGACCTTCGCCGAACATGGTTTGCAGCCCTGGATGCTGAGCCCCCTGGCGGACGATTTCGTCAAGTCGACCGCCGTGGGCGAGGTCCGCTTCGCCGGCCGCTTCGACTGGACCAAGGACGGCGAGCCCACGTCCAGCGGCCGACTGACGGTGCCCGGCCTGGACTTCGTCAGCCCCGCCGGGCCGGTGAAGGGGCTGAAGGGCGACATCGAACTGACCAGTCTGACGCCCCTGATCACCGCGCAGAACCAGAATCTGACGGTCGACATCCTGGAAGTCGGCGCCAAGGCCACCGCCCTGGACCTGACCTTCGGCATCGAGGCCGGCGGTTTCCGCATCAACGGCGCCCAGCTGACGGCGGGCGGCGGCGTGATTTCGGTCGAACCCCTGCTGGTGCCGCTGGACGCGACCCAGCCCTACGGCGGGGTGATCGTGCTGGACCGGGTGCAGTTGGGCGACCTGGTCAAGGACATGGGCTTCGACGACAAGGTGCTGCTGGACGCCGTCGTGTCGGGCCGCCTGCCCTTCACCATGAACCCCGCGACGGGCCTGAGGATCGTCGCAGGCAGCCTGGCGGCGGTTCAGCCCGGCCGCCTGTCGATCCAGCGCGAGGTGCTGACCGATGTGAACGCCGGGGGCGGCGCGGCCGAGGCGCCCCCCGGCGTGGTCGAGGACCTGGCCTTCCAGGCGATGGAGAACCTGTCGTTCGATCAGTTGAGCGCCGATGTGAACAGCCTGGACGGCGGACGGATCGCGGTCCTGTTCCACATTCGCGGCCGCCACGCGCCGCCGCAGCGGCAGGAGCTGCGTCTGACCCTGGCCGAACTGATCAGCCGCCAGTTCCTGAATCGCAGCCTGCCCCTGCCGTCCGGCACCCAGATCGACCTGACCCTGGACACGACGCTGAACGCCAACCAGCTGATCTCGGACCTGATGGCGGTCAATCGGGCCCGGCAGGGTCAGCAGGCGGATCAGAGCGCGGCGCCGACCCCCGTGCCGACAGCCACGCCGACCGATGGGAAAAACGAACCATGAGCGGCGCCATTCAGCGACCGTTCACGCCGCGCCGTGCTATTAGACCTCTCAACCTTGGCCGAACCGGAGCCTGAACCATGATCAACAAGCGTCAGCTGGCCGGCCTCGGCCTGGGCGCCGCCGTCGCGGCGGTCGCCGCGTGCGCCCCCACGATCCGGCTGGAGGTTGCGCCGATCCAGATCTACGCCAAATTGGACGCAGACGTGCGCGTCAAGCTGGATCAGGAGCTGCAGCAACTGCTCCAGCAGAACCCGAACCTTTTCTGATCGCCTCGCTTCTTTTGAAAGGACAGGCTGACATGACCTTCCGCAAACTCTTCGTCGTCGGCGCCGCCATCGCCGCCCTGGGCGTCGCCGGGGCCGCCGTAGCTCAGACCAGCGCCCAGAAGGCCCTGATCGACCAGGCCAAGGCCGCCGGAACCGTGGGCGAACAGGCCGACGGTTATTTGGGCTTCCGCAACAGCACCTCGGACTCCGCCCTGCGCGCCGCCGTGGACGCGACCAACGCCGGCCGCCGCGCCGCCTACGCCCGCAGCGCAGCCGACGCGGGCACCACCGCCGACGTGGCCGGCGCCCGGATGTTCGAAAGCCAGCTGCTGCCCCGCATCTCTTCGGGCCAGTGGTATCGCAACGCCCAGGGCCAGTGGGTCCAACGCTGAACCGTCAAAGGCCCGGCGAGTGCGCATTCCGCCTCTCGCCGGGCTGAACCTGGAATTCAGGCGGCGGCGCGACGTGGACTGAGGACGGGCGACAACAGCCCCTCGGTCAAGGCGCGCACCACCGGCACGGCGACCGCATCGCCCATCAGCTTCAGCGCAGCGCTCTCGCTGGCCGGCAGGCGATAGTCGTCCGGCAGCCCCATCAGACGCGCCGCCTCGCGTCCGGTCAGACGACGCACCCGCGCCCGGCCGTGGTCGCACACCACAACATATTGGCGCGAAGAGCCGCCGGCCGGGGTGCGCAGGCAGCCGGCCAGGCCGTCGAACCGCACCTCCAGCCGCTGAACCTTGACGCCGTCCTCGACCCGCACCCGGCGATAGGCGGCCCCCACCTGACGCCGCCCCGAGGCCAGGGCCTGGTCGATCCGGACCCGGTGGGCAGGGGCGGCCAAGGCCAGGATCGCCTGTGGATCATCCAGCCATTCCGCCGCCTCGTCAGGCTCCAGAACGGCGGCGAGATCCAGGTTGCGCTTGGGCGGGCCCGGCAGCGACCACCAGGCCCAGGCGTCGCGCACCGCCTGGGGCAGGCGAGCCTGGGCGGCGACCAGACGCGACGAATGGAAGGGCGCGGTCGGACCGGACGCCTCCGGCCCTTCGCCCTTGATCGCCACCACGAACAGGCGCGGACGCGACTGGGGCAGCCAGAAGGCGGCGTCCATCTCGAGCGCCCCGACACGATAACCGGCCTGGACCATGGCGGCGCAGACGGCGGCGAAGTCACGCCCCTGGCCCGAGGTCAAAAGGCCGATGACGTTTTCCAGCACGACGACGCGCGGCGCCCGCCCCTGGCCCTCCAAGCCCTGCATCAGTCGCCAGAAGCCCCAGAAGGCGCCGGAACGCCCGGCCTCCAACCCCCCTCGCGCCCCGGCCAGGCTGACGTCCTGACAAGGAGACGACGCCCAGGCCAGATCGGGTCGCCCCGGCAGATCCTCCAGCGTCAGGGACCAGACATCGCCCTGGCGAAAGGGAATCTGCGGATGGTTGGCGACGAAGGCGCGCGCCTTGGCCGGATCCATGTCGTTTGCGAAAACGGTGTCGATCCCGGCGGCGCCCGCCGAAAGCCCCAGCCCCGCCAGGCCGCCGCCGGCGAAGAATTCATAGGCGGTGGGGCGAATCGTCATGGGGCCAGCATAACCCAGCCCCGGCATAACACAGCCCGGCCCTTGACCACGGCCCGACGCGCCCACACTTGCGGCGGGTTCCGGATAGCCGCCTCCCCCAGAAGTAAGAGAGACCGCCGATGCGTCTGATCCTGCCCGTCCTGATCGCCGGCGTCGCCCTGGCCGGCTGCTATGACCGCAAGGAGGTCAAGCCCAAGGCCGCCGCCGAGCCCCAGGCCGCCGCCGTTCTGGGCGGGGTCGATCTGGGTCAGCCCGTGCGCGCGCTGGGAACCGAGCCGTTCTGGAGCGTGGAGATCACGCCCGACGCCCTGATCTATACGCGCGTCGACCAGCCCGAGCAGCGCGCGCCCAACCACGGCGCGACCATCCAGGGGACGGTGGCGACCTACGCCACCTCGACCAATCTGCAACAGGCGCTGAACGTCATGTTGATCGCCACGGAATGTTCGGACGGCATGAGCGACCGGGTGTACCCGTTAACGGCGCGGGTCGAGATCGGCGACGACACCCTGACGGGCTGCGCCGCCTCCAAATCGGCGATCATGGTGCAGCCGGCGCCCTGAGCTCCCCCGCGCGCCATCCCCTCACCACCAGTCGGCTTCGCGCAGGGCGCGGGCGTAACGGCGGCTGACGGGCGCGCGCAAGCCGCCCTCCAGCGTCAGGACGGCGCGGCCGTCGCCGCGCTCGACGCCGCGAACCGCCTCGCGCGCGACCCACCAGCTGCGATGCGTCTGGGCGCCCTCCAATCCCTCCAGCTCCTCGACCGCGTCGGACAGGCGCATCAGGATCAGGTCCGATCCCCTGTCGGTGTGCAGGCGCAGATAGTGGTCTTCGGCCTGGACGGCGTGGAGCGTCGCGCCCCTCAGCCGGGCCGGCAGGCGTTGCAGGAAACGGGCGGGACCGGGATGGACCGGATCGGCGTGGGTCTGGACCGGTTCGGCCCGCCCGAGAAAGACGTTCACCGTCGTGATCGCGGCCGTCACGATCAGCACGGGAACGAACAACTGCGGCAAGCTCGCCACCGAATAGAGGCGATGGGCGAAAAACAGGCCCGTGGCGGCCCAGACCACGATGCTGAGCGGACCTGTGATCACCGCCGTCAACGCGGCGACGGCCAGCCAGGGTCGCTCGTCCGCATCGACGAAGCGGCCGACCGCCATGCCGCAGACATGCCCCCACAAACCGCCGATCACCATGACCAGAACCCAGTAGACCAGCCGTTGCGGCAGAGGCGCGCCGACGCTGCCGAAAGCGCCGGTGATCGCCAGGAAGACGCCGCCCGACACCGCCACGACCAGACCTCTGAGAAAACGGCGACGTTCGGCGGGTTGGGCGAGCATGTGGGCTTTCGACGACAAGGATCAGTCGCCGTGAAATCATGTTTTCCTGCCGGGCGAAAGCAGCACGTGCGTTCACGAAGCCGACGCGGTCATTGACGAAGGGCCTCTGGCGCCGAACGGCGCGCCAGCCAAGGACCACAGGGCAAGGAGACGCCCATGACCCACTTCACCCGCCTTCGCCACCTCGCCCCCTCAGCCCTAGCGCTGTTTCTGCTCGGCGCACCGCTCGCCTTCTATATGGCCCGGCACGGCGTCGGTCTGACGCGGGAGGGGTTCGCCTTGCACGCTCCGGATTGGACGCGTCTCCAGGATGCGCCCGCCGTGATCCAGCTCCATCTGGCGGCCGCCCTGGTCGCCCTGGCGATCGGCGTCATTCTGCTGACGGGCGTGAAGGGAACTCGTCGGCACCGCATTCTGGGTTGGACCTGGGTGCTGGCCATGGCGACGACGGCGATCAGCTCCTTCTTCATTCACCAGATCAATCCGGGCGGTCTGTCGTTGATCCACGCCCTCAGCGGTTGGACGCTGGTCGGTCTGCCGATGGCGGTCCATGCGGCGCGCCGCCATCGCGTAGAGGCGCATCGTCGGGCCATGACGGGCATGTTCGTCGGCGGTCTGGTCGTGGCGGGCCTGCTGACCTTTCTGCCCGGCCGGCTGATGTGGGCCGTCTTCTTCGGCCCCAACTGATCAGGTCTTGGGTGACATCCCGACCACGGCGCGGAAGCCGGCGGCGGCGAAACGGACCATATAGTCGCCGGCCGTCTGCAGATCGCCGGATCGGGCCAGACCGTTGGACAACCGGTCCAGACGCCCCGTCTCGCCCAGGGTCAGGGTCAGGGCGCCCGACAGATTGTGATAGGCCCAATAGAGATCGACCTGGCTGGCCTCGGGCAAGACGCGCGCGATCAGGGCGATCAGCCGATGGATGGCCGGGTCGAAATAGCGGGCCATGGTCTCGCCGCCGAAACTGGGATTGGCGTTGGTCTGGGCCACCAGGGCGGCGTAGTGTTTCCAGCCCGGTCCGCCTTTCAGCGACCAGTCGAAAGGCGGACGCAGGAAGGCCTCCAGCAGGCCCTCCAGCGTCATGGCCTCGCCCGCCGCCTCGGCGTAGCGGTCAATGGCGGCCACCCGCTCGTCGTTCCACACCTGGGCGCGACGCAGAAAGACGGCGTCGAACAGGTCGCGCTTGGCCCCGAAATAATAGTGGACCAGGGCCGTATCGACCCCCGCCTCGCGCGCCACTTCGCGGATGGTGACGCCGTAGAAGCCGTGTTTGGAGAACAGGTCCTCGGCCGCGTCCAGGATCAGGTCGCGCGTCTCGACGGCGGCGCCGGCGCGCGCCTTGGACGGGCGCCCCCGGCGGGCGGGGGCGGCGCTGTCGGCCTTGCGGCGAGCGGCGGCGACGGGACGGGACGGGACGGTCTCGGACTTGGTCATGACCCGACGCTAGAGCCTGATCCACGCCGTGGAAAGCGTTCGCCGCTGATGCAAGCGCGACACGCTGCGGCGTCCGCATGACGTCACGGAAAGGTCAAGGTTTGACAGCGGGGCCAATCCAGTCCACTCATCGTGAAAATCATTGAACGCTGAATAAAAGCGTCAACGGGCTGGAAAACGACAAAGGGGTCACGATCATGAATCGTCATGTGAAGTACGCGCTGCTGGCCGGCGCGGCGTGGGGCGTTATGGCGGGGGCTTCGGCCGCCCAGGACACGGAGGCTGCGGCTCAGGCGGCCAACGCCAACCAGGATACGGCGACCGTCGACGACATCGTCGTCACCGCCCGCCGCCGCGACGAACAGCTGAAGGACGTGCCGGTCGCGGTTTCGGCCCTCAGCGCCGAACGCCTGGAACAGACGGGCGCGGTCAACATCACCGCCCTGCAGCAACAGACGCCGAACGCCACGGTGCAGGTCGCGCGGGGCTCCAACTCCACCCTGATCAGCTTCATCCGCGGCGTGGGCCAGCAGGACCCGCTGTGGGGCTTCGAGCCGGGCGTGGGCCTGTATGTCGACGACGTCTATGTGGCGCGTCCGCAGGGCGCCGTGCTGGACATCTTCGACATCCAGCGCATCGAAGTGCTGCGCGGCCCGCAAGGCACCCTCTACGGCCGCAACACCATCGGCGGCGCGATCAAATACGTCACCAAGCGTCTGGGTCGTGATCCCAGCCTGACCGCCCGCGCCGAACTGGGCAGCTACAACGAGCAGAACTTCCTGCTGTCGGGCTCGATCCCCGTGGGCGACACCTTCGCGATCGGCGCGGCCGTGGCGACCTACAACCACGACGGCTACGGCAAGAACCTGAACACCGGCCAGGACCAGTACGACAAGGACGTCACCGCCTATCGCGCCAGCGCGGAATGGACGCCGAACGACAACCTGTTCTTCCGCCTGGCCTGGGATCGGGTGGAAGACGACTCCAGCCCCCGTCACGGACACCGCGAAGTCACCTCCTCGGACGGCCTGTGGAAGCCGCCGGCCGGCAAGTACGACACCTACGCCGGCATCACCGGCGAACAGAAGGTGGTGACGGAAGGCGTCGCCCTGACCGGCGAATACCGCGTCAACGACATGCTGACCCTGAAATCGATCAGCGCCTATCGCACCGGGGACACGCACACGGTCATCGACTTCGACCAGACGCCCAACCCGACCCTGGACGTGCCGGCCATCTATAACGACCGCCAGTTCACCCAGGAGTTCCAGGCCCTGCTGACCGGCGAACGCTGGTCCGGCGTGGCGGGCGTCTTCTATCTGGACGGCAAGTCCTCGGGCGCCTTCGACACCATCGCGGGCAATCTGGGTCTGGCTATCGCCGCCGCCGGTTCGGTGGACACCAAGTCCTTCTCGATCTTCGGCGACTTCAGCTACGACCTGACCGACCGCCTGCACCTGTCGCTGGGCGGCCGCTACACCCGCGACGACAAGGACGGATCGGTCCTGCGCCTGTTCTATCTGGGCGCCACGCCGACGCCCTATACCGGCGGGGTCAATCGGCCGATCTTCGCCACGCGCACCAACTACACCGCGTCCAAGACCTTCGAGAAGTTCACCCCGCGCGTCAGCGTGTCGTATGACTTCAGCGAGGCCGTCACCGGCTACGCCTCGATCAGCCAGGGCTTCAAGTCGGGCGGCTGGGACATGCGCGGCGACGCCGCCCTGGTGCCTCAGACGGTCAACGGTTATCAGCCCGAGACGGTCACGACTTATGAACTGGGCCTGAAGGGATCGGCCTTCGACCGCCGCATGAACTTCGCCTCGGCGATCTTCTATTCGGACTACAAGGATCAGCAGATCACGACCCAGCAGGTGGCCACGCCGCCGGCCGTCGGCATCGCCTCGGTCGTCGACAACGCCGGCGCCTCGACCATCTACGGCTTCGAGCTGGAAGGTTCGGCCTATCTGACCGATGACATCTCGGCCAACTTCTCGGTGGGCTATCTGAAGAACGAGTTCGACAAGTTCGTCACCCTGGTGACGGGTTCGCCGGTCGACATCTCGGATCAGCGCAAGCCGCAGAACTCGCCGGAATGGTCGGCCTACTACGGCATGACCTGGCGCGGCGACATCCTGGGCGGCGAAATCCGCGTCACCCCGTCGCTGTCCTACCGTTCGGACTACCATCTGTTCGACGCGCCCGATCCCATCCTGGATCAGAAGGGCTATGTCCTGGCCGACGCTGCGGTCGTCTGGACTGCGCCCAGCAAGCGGTGGGAAGTGGGTCTGTTCGGCCGCAACCTGACCGACGTCCGCTACAAGGTCGGCGGCTACAGCTTCCCCGGCGCGACCTATAACAACTCGATCAGCGCCTTCTACGGCCCGCCGACCACCTATTCGGCGCGCCTGACCTACCGCTTCTGATCGCGACAAAAGACGCCTGATGCGAGGGGCGGCGGTCTCCGGGCCGCCGCCCTTCGTGCTTTCGGACCCGGCTTGGCAGGCCCTGCGGCTTGCGGCTAGGCTCGCTCCAAACATGACGCGCCGAAAGGCCGCCCAAGGGAAACGCCGATGACCTCCGACGTGACGACCGACGCCCCGTCCCGGACGCCCGACCGACCCGGCTACCGCTTCTATGTGCTGGCGGTGCTGATCCTGATCTATATGCTGAACTTCCTGGATCGGCAGATCATCGGCATACTGGCCGCGCCGCTGAAGGCCGAATTCAAGATGTCCGACAGCCAGTTCGGCCTGTTGGGCGGCATCGCCTTCGCCTCGGTCTATTCAACCCTGGCCATTCCCCTGGCCTGGATGGCGGATCGGTTCAGCCGGGTCTGGATCATGACCGGGGCGCTCGCCATCTGGTCGGGCTTCACCGCCCTGTGCGGCATGGCGGGATCGTTCGGGCAGTTGTTCCTGTGCCGGATGGGCGTCGGCGTCGGCGAGGCGGGCGGGGTGGCCCCGGCCTATTCGCTGATCGCCGACTATTTCCCGCCGCACCAGCGGGCGCGGGCCATGGCGGCCTTTGCCTTCGGCATTCCGCTGGGCATGGCGGCGGGCACCCTGGTCGGCGGCCTGCTGGCCGCGACCTATGGCTGGCGCACGGCCTTCATCGTGGTCGGTTTGCTGGGCCTGCTGGTCGCGCCGCTGCTGCGCCTGACGGTGCGCGATCCCCGGCGCGGCGGAATGGATATGGTCAAGACCCAGGCCGTAGAGGCCGCGCCGACCTTGGCCCCCGCCCCCGCCCCCGCTCCCGCAGGCGCGGATCGCGCCGGCCGGATCGCCGCCCAGATCATGCTGGGCCTGGGCGCCGGTCTGCTGGTTCTGGCCGGCGTCAGTTGGCTGATGGGGACGTCGCTGGGCAATCCGCTGGTGCTGGGCTTCGGCGGGCTGCTGGCGGTGGTGATCGGAGTGTCGCTGATGATCGCGCGGCGCACGGCCTCGGTGGTGGTCAAAAAACCCAGCTTCTGGCTGCTGGCCCTGGGCGCGGCCTCGTCGTCGGTGTGCGGCTATGGCGTCGCCGGCTGGTTGCCGCTGTTCTTCATGCGCAGCTTCGACCTGACCCTGAAACAGACCAGCGTCTATTACGCCGGCATCGCCCTGATCGGCGGCCTGCTGGGCATCTGGCTGGGCGGCACGATCGCCGACAAACTGTCCAAGAAGGGCAAGGGCGCCTATCCGCTGACGCCCGCCATCGCCTTTCTGATCTCGGCGCCCTGCTTCATCCTGGCGATGAACTCGCCGTGGCTCATCGGTCTGGTTCTGCCGGGCGGCGGCAGCCACGTTCAGCAGCTGACCCTGGCCTTCTTCATCTTCCTGTTGCCCACGGGTCTGAACCTGGCCTGGCTGGGTCCGATCACGGCGGCGGTGCAGCATCTGGTTCCGGCGGCCATGCGTTCGACGGCCTCGGCCCTGTTCCTGCTGGTCAACAATCTGCTCGGGATCGCGGTGGGCTTCTACTACTTCGGCTGGATGAGCGACCTTCTGGCGCCGCGCTTCGGCGACGAGAGCCTGCGCTGGGCCATCTACACCGGCATGGGCTTCTATGTGCTGGCGGCGATCCTGCTCGTGGGAGCCTCGCGCACGCTCAAGCGGGACTGGGTGGACTAAAACGCAGCCTGTGGACGGTTGCACCTGCGAAGGGACGGGGCCTATAAGCCCCGCAACTTTCCCAGCAGATCGCGGCGGTCCCTCATGAACATTCACGAATATCAGGCCAAGCAGGTCCTCAAGGCCTACGGCGCCCCGGTCGCGGACGGCGTCGCCATCACCTCGGCCGATCAGGCCGAAGCCGCCGCCAAGCAACTGCCTGGCCCGCTCTACGTCGTGAAGTCGCAGATCCACGCCGGCGGCCGCGGCAAGGGCAAGTTCAAGGAACTGGGCGCCGACGCCAAGGGCGGCGTGCGCCTGGCCTTCTCGATCGAGGAAGCCGTCGCCCACGCCAAGGAAATGCTGGGCAACACCCTGGTCACCGCCCAGACGGGCGAGGCCGGCAAGCAGGTCAACCGCCTCTACATCGAAGACGGCGCCGACATCGATCGTGAACTGTACTGCTCGCTGCTGGTCGACCGCTCGGTCGGCCGCGTGGCCTTCGTCGTCTCGACCGAGGGCGGCATGGACATCGAGGCCGTCGCCCACGACACGCCCGAGAAGATCCACACCATCGCCATCGACCCGGAAGCCGGCGTGACCGACGCCGACGTGTCCGCCATCTCCAAGGCCCTGGAACTGACCGGCGACGCCGCCGAGGACGCCAAGTCCCTGTTCCCGATCCTGTACAAGGCCTTCGTCGAGAAGGACATGGACCTCCTTGAGATCAACCCGCTGATCGTCATGAAGAACGCCCGCCTGCGCGTGCTGGACGCCAAGGTCAGCTTCGACGGCAACGCCCTGTTCCGCCACGAGGACATCAAGGCCCTGCGCGACGAGACGGAAGAAGACGCCAAGGAGATCGAGGCCTCCAAGTGGGACCTGGCCTATGTCGCCCTGGACGGCAACATCGGCTGCATGGTCAACGGCGCCGGCCTGGCCATGGCGACGATGGACATCATCAAGCTGTACGGCAAGGAGCCCGCCAACTTCTGCGACGTCGGCGGCGGCGCCGGCAAGGACAAGGTGGCGGCGGCCTTCAAGATCATCACCGCCGACCCCAAGGTCGAAGGCATCCTGGTCAACATCTTCGGCGGCATCATGAAGTGCGACGTCATCGCCGAAGGCGTGGTCGCGGCCGTCAAGGAAGTGGGCCTGAAGGTGCCGCTGGTGGTGCGTCTGGAAGGCACCAACGCCGAACTGGGCAAGAAAATCCTGAACGAGTCGGGCCTGACCATCCAGGCGGCCGACGATCTGGACGACGCCGCCCAGAAGATCGTCGCGGCGGTCGCGTAAGCGCCGCTATCGCCCAGCAGACACACAGAATTCAGAGCACAGACACATGTCCATCCTCGTCAACAAAGACACCAAGATCCTGGTGCAGGGCCTGACCGGCAAGACCGGCGGCTTCCACACCGAACAGGCCCTGGCCTATTACAACACCAAGATGGTCGGCGGCGTGCACCCGGCCAAGGGCGGCCAGACCTGGACCGGCTCGCACGGCGAAACCCTGCCGATCTTCGCCTCGGTCGCCGAAGGCAAGGAAGCCACCGGCGCCGACGCCACGGTGATCTACGTCCCGCCGGCAGGCGCGGCCGACGCCATCATCGAGGCCATCGAGGCCGAAATCCCCTTCATCACCTGCATCACCGAAGGTATTCCGGTGTTGGACATGGTGCGCGTCAAGGCGCGCCTGGATCGCTCCAACTCGCGCCTGCTGGGCCCGAACTGCCCAGGCGTCCTGACCCCGGAAGAGTGCAAGATCGGCATCATGCCGGGCAACATCTTCAAGAAGGGCAACGTCGGCATCGTGTCGCGTTCGGGCACCCTGACCTATGAGGCCGTGTTCCAGACCTCGAACGAGGGCCTGGGCCAGACGACGGCCGTCGGCATCGGCGGCGACCCCGTCAAGGGCACCGAATTCATCGACGTGCTGGAGATGTTCCTGGCCGACGACGCCACGGAATCCATCATCATGATCGGCGAAATCGGCGGCTCGGCCGAAGAGGACGCCGCCCAGTTCCTGATCGACGAAGCCAAGAAGGGCCGCAAGAAGCCGATGGCCGGCTTCATCGCGGGCCGCACCGCGCCCAAGGGCCGCACCATGGGCCACGCCGGCGCCGTCGTCTCGGGCGGCAAGGGCGATGCGGAATCCAAGATCGCGGCCATGGAATCGGCCGGCATCAAGGTCTCGCCGTCGCCCGCGCGCCTCGGCACGACCCTGGTGGAAGTGCTGAAGGGCTGAGAACGCCCGCCCGACTCCCTTTCCCTCGGGAGAGGGAGCGGTCCTTACGCGCGGCTTCCACGCATTGAAAATGCCGCCTCCGGCGGGGATCAGCGCCCTCGGCTTCGGCCGGGGGCGTTTTTTCTGGCCCCTGCGACCAAATTCTTACCCAAATGCCCCCTTTCGGCCATGACCCATTAGGAAAGCGGGCCTATATGACGGGCGCGCCCTTCACGGAGATGTGTCCGGCTGGGCTCCATAGACGAGACGAGAGAACCATGGCGGACGATGCCGGTCGGCTGAACCAGGTCTTTGCCGAGACCTCCTTCCTGTACGGGTCCAATGCGGCCTATGTGGAGGAGCTCCAGGAGAAGTGGGCGCGCGATCCCGGTTCGGTCTCTCCGGAATGGAAGGCCTTCTTCGACCAGTTGCGCGACAACGCCGCCAGCGTGACCGCAGCGGCCGAGGCCGGCGGCTGGGGCCGTGGCGTGGCGACCGATCCCACCGAGGAGACCGGCGTTTTCGACGGCCGCTGGCCTGCCCCGAAACCCGACCCCAAGAAGCCCGGCGCGCCCGCGCCCGCCAAGGCCGCGCCGGCCGCCGACGCCTCGCCCGAGGCCATTCGCGCCGCCGCACACGATTCCATCCGCGCCCTGATGCTGATCCGCGCCTATCGCGTGCGCGGCCATCTTCAGGCCAACCTGGACCCGCTGGGCATTGAACAGCCGGTCGAGAACCCCGAACTGACGCCGGAATTCTATGGCTTCTCCGGCGCCGATCTGGACCGGCCGATCTACCTCGACGGCGTGTTGGGCCTGCAGACGGGCACGATCCGCGAGGTGCTGGCGATCCTGAAGCGCACCTACTGCGGCAATATCGGCATCCAGTACATGCATATCGCCGAGCCGGAGGAGAAGTCCTGGCTTCAGGAACGGTTCGAGGGACCGGACAAGTTCGAGGCCAACGCCTTCACCAAGGAAGGCAAGATCGCCATCCTGAACAAGCTGATCGAGGCCGAAGGCTTCGAACGCTTCCTGCACAAGCGTTTCCCCGGCACCAAGCGGTTCGGCCTGGACGGCGGCGAGGCCATGGTCCCGGCCTTGGAACAGGTCATCAAGCGCGGCGGCAATCTGGGTGTCGATGAAGTCGTTCTGGGCATGGCCCACCGCGGCCGCCTGAACGTGCTCGCCGCCGTGATGGGCAAGCCCTACAAGGTCATCTTCCACGAGTTCCAGGGCGGCTCGGCCGTGCCTAGCGACATCGAGGGTTCGGGCGACGTCAAATACCACATGGGCGCCTCGTCCAACCGCGAGTTCGACGGCAACCACGTCCACCTGTCGCTGACCGCCAATCCGTCGCACCTCGAGATCGTCAACCCGGTCGTGCTGGGCAAGGCGCGCGCCAAACAGGCGTTCGACATCCGCGAGGCCAACGCGGGCGTGCCCGAGGGCCAATGGGCGCTGGACCGTTCCAAGGTCGTGCCGCTGCTGATCCACGGCGACGCCGCCTTCGCGGGTCAGGGCGTGGTGGCCGAATGTTTCGCCCTGATGGGGCTGAAGGGCTATCGCACCGGCGGCACCCTGCATTTCGTCATCAACAACCAGATCGGCTTCACCACCAGCCCGCGCAACTCGCGCAGTTCGCCCTATCCGTCGGACGTGGCGTTGATGGTCCAGGCGCCGATCTTCCACGTCAACGGCGACGATCCGGAAGCGGTCGTCTTCGCCGCCAAGGTGGCCACCGAATACCGGCAGAAGTTCCACAAGGACGTGGTGGTGGACATGTTCTGCTACCGCCGCTTCGGCCACAACGAAGGCGACGATCCGACCTTCACCCAGCCGCTAATGTATTCGAAGATCCGCGCCCAGGCCTCGACCCGCGAACTGTATTCGCAGCGCCTGATCGCCGAGGGCGTGATCACCCAGGCCGAGATCGACGCCGAACTGAGCCGGTTCGAGACCTTCCTCGACGAACAGTTCGAGGCCGGCAAGACCTGGAAGGCCGACAAGGCCGACTGGCTGGACGGCCAGTGGAAGGGCCTGCAGGCGCCCAAGGAAGAGGCGCGCGGCGACACCGCCGTTCCCCTGTCCAAGCTGAAGGACCTGGGCCACCGCCTGACGACCATTCCCAACAACGTCGACATGCACAAGACGCTGAAGCGGGTCATCGACGGCCGACGCGAAGCCATCGACAGCGGCCAAGGCCTGGACTGGGCCACCGCCGAGAGCCTGGCCTTCGCCTCCCTGCTGGACGAGAACTTCCCCGTTCGCCTGTCCGGCCAAGATTCGGTGCGCGGCACCTTCTCCCAGCGTCATTCGGGCGTCATCGACCAGACCACCGAAGAGCGGTACGTCCCGCTGAACAACCTGCGCGAAGGCCAGGCCAATTTCGAGGTGATCGATTCGGCCCTGTCCGAAGAGGCGGTGCTGGGCTTCGAATACGGCTACTCCCTGGCCGACCCCAATACGCTGGTCATGTGGGAAGCCCAATTCGGCGACTTCGTGAACGGCGCCCAGGTGGTGATCGACCAGTTCATCAGTTCCGGCGAACGCAAGTGGCTGCGGATGAGCGGCCTGACCATGCTGCTGCCGCACGGCTATGAGGGCCAGGGACCGGAACACTCCTCGGCCCGTCTGGAGCGGTTCCTGCAGGCCTGCGCCGAGGACAATATGCAGGTCGCCAACTGCACCACCCCGGCCAACTATTTCCACATCCTGCGCCGGCAGATGCATCGGTCGTTCAGAAAGCCGCTGATCCTGATGACGCCCAAGTCGCTGCTGCGTCACAAGAAGGCGGTGTCCAGCCTGGCGGACCTGGCGGAGGGCTCGTCCTTCCACCGCGTCCTGCACGACGACGCCCAGACGCGGCCCGACGTGGCCGGGATCAAGATCAAGGCGGACAAGGACATTCGCCGTGTCGTCCTGTGCTCGGGCAAGGTCTATTACGACCTCCTCGACGCGCGCGAGAAGAAGGCCAAGGACGGCCAGGCGGTGGACGACGTCTATATCCTGCGTCTGGAGCAGTTCTACCCGTGGCCGATGCAGTCGCTGCGCAAGGAACTGGCCCGCTTCCCCAACGCCGAACTGGTCTGGTGCCAGGAAGAGCCGCGCAACATGGGCGGCTGGACCTTCGTCGATCCGTGGTTGGAGATCACGCTGGACAAGCTGGACGTCAAGGCCAAGCGCGCCCGCTACGTCGGCCGCCCCGGTTCGGCCTCGACCGCCGCCGGCCTGATGAGCCGTCACCTGAAGGAACTCGAAAGCTTCACCAACGAAGCCTTCGCCTGATACACCTAGACGCCTGAAATAAGAGACAGCTGGACCCGACATGGCCGACATCCTGACCCCCGCCCTCGGTGAATCCGTCACCGAAGCCACCATCGCCAAATGGACCAAGAAGGTCGGCGACGCGGTCAAGAAGGACGAACTGCTCGTCGAGCTTGAAACCGACAAGGTCTCGCTGGAAGTCGTGGCGCCCGCCAACGGCGTCCTGGCCGACATCAAGGCCGCCGAGGGCGACACCGTCGTGCCGGGAACCGTCCTGGGCGTGGTGAGCGAGGGCGCGGCCGCCGCCGCTCCCGCCGCCCCTAAGGCCGCCGCGCCGAAGGGCGAAGCCAAGGCCGCTCCGGCCGCTGCTGCGAGCGCCATCGACATCACCGTGCCGGTGATGGGCGAAAGCGTCGCCGAAGGCTCCATGGGCAAGTGGCTCAAGAAATCGGGCGATGCGGTCAAGAAGGACGAACTGCTGGTCGAGATCGAGACCGACAAGGTCGCGGTCGAGGTTTCGGCCCCCGCCGACGGCGTCCTGACCATCGCCGCCGACGAAGGCGCGACCGTCACCCCGGGCCAGAAGATCGGTTCGGTTTCGGGATCTGGGGCCGGCGCAGCCCCCGCCGCTGCTCCGGCTCCGGCCGCTGCGGCGCCGGCCAACACCGGATCGGCCCAGGTTTCGGGAGCAAAGAACGACGCCCTGTCGCCGGCCGTCCAGCGCGTGGTCGCCGAAAACAATCTGGACCCCAAGGCCATCGCCGCCACGGGCCCCAAGGGCAACATCACCAAGGGCGACGCCATCGCCGCCATCGGCCAGGCCTCGGCTCCGGCCCCTGTCGCCGCTGCTGCGCCTGCCGCGCCGCGCGCCCTGGCCCCACGCGAAGAGCGGGTGAAGATGACGCGCCTGCGTCAGACCATCGCCCGCCGCCTGAAGGAATCGCAGAACACGGCCGCCCAGCTGACCACCTTCAATGAGGTGGACATGACCAACATCATGGCCCTGCGCGCCCAGTACAAGGACGCTTTCGAGAAGCGCCACGGCGTGAAGCTGGGCTTCATGTCCTTCTTCACCAAGGCGGTGGTCGCGGCCCTGCACGAAATCCCGGCCGTCAACGCCGAGATCGACGGCACGGACATCATCTACAAGAACCATTACGACATCGGCGTCGCCGTCGGCACCGACAAGGGTCTGGTGGTTCCGGTCCTGCGCGACGCGGACACCCTGACCCTGGCCGGGATCGAGAAGGGCATCGCCGCCCTGGGCAAGGCCGCCCGCGACGGCGCCCTGACTATGGACCAGATGCAGGGCGGCACCTTCACCATCACCAACGGCGGCACCTATGGCTCGCTGATGTCGACGCCGATCCTGAACGCGCCGCAATCGGGCATCCTGGGCATGCACAATATCGTCCAGCGCCCGATGGCGGTGAACGGCGAGGTCAAGATTCGCCCCATGATGTATCTGGCCCTCAGCTACGATCACCGCATCGTGGACGGCAAGGAGGCGGTCACATTCCTGGTCCGCGTCAAGGAACTGCTGGAAGACCCGCAGCGGGCCCTGTTGGACCTGTAAGTCACGAAGGGGCGGCCGATCAGGCCGCCCCTTTTTGTTAACGTAAAGGGTTCGCCGATGCTGACGCTGCACACCGCCCCCGGCTCCTGCAGCCGCGCCAGCCATATCGCGCTGGAGGAGGCGGGGCTGGACTATCAGGCCCGCTACGTCGACTTCGCTCGCGGCGATCAGCGCCAGCCCGAGTTCCTGGCGATCAATCCCAAGGGGCGCGTGCCCGCCCTGGTCACAGATCGCGGCGTCCTGACCGAGGGACCGGCCATCCTGGCCTATGTCGCCGCCCTGGCGCCCGAAGCCAGGCTGGCGCCGACCGATCCATTCGACTTCGCCCGGATGCAGGCCTTCAACCTCTATCTGGCCACCACCATCCATGTCGCCCACGCTCACGGCCGACGCGCCGCCCGCTGGAGCGACGACCCCGCCGCCCAGGCCAGCATGGCCGCCAAGGTCAGCGAGAACATGAGCGCGGGCTTCGACCTGATCGAGGCAGGGCTGGATGGCGAATGGGTGATGGGCGACGCCTATTCGGTCGCCGATCCCTATCTGTTCGTCTTCTCGGGCTGGTTGGCCGGCGACGGCGTGGACATCGCCCGGTTCCCCAAGGTCGCGGATCATTTCCAGCGTATGGCCCGGCGTCCCGCCGTCCAGCGCGTCCTGACCTGGGAGGCCGCGCGAGCGGACTGAAAAACCAACGGTTGTGTCTTTCCGGCGTCGGTCAGGGTACGATCATCAGCCAAGTTTGATTTATCGCATTTCGCACCGCCCGATTTCATGGCCATATTCTCGCCATGGAGTGGGCAGCGCGCGCGATCGGGGTGTTTTACGTCTTGGGCGGACTGATGCTCCTGTATCAAGCCTGGCTTAACTGGCGCCTCCAGCAGGCCCTGTCGCACCTGGTCTCCACCTCCTTCAACGACCAGCTGGCGGATGGCGTGATCGCGCTGGGCGGTCTTATGGTCCTGGCCTCGGGCCTGGCGCTGGCGGCGCTCAGCGCCTGGGCGGTCATCGCGTTTTCGGCGGGCTGGGCGATACAGGCGGCCTATCTGCTGTGGGCCAATCGTTCGAACCTGGACGATCCACCAGCCGCCGGACGCCGCCGGGCGGTTCACGCCTTCGCCGGCTACACCGCCGCGACGGCCCTGGTCCTGCTGCTGCCGCTGACCGGCGTGCTGGACTGACGCCTCAGCCGAACTCGGCTTCCAGATCGGCCAGGCGCGCGGCCTGGTCCTCGGCGATCAGGGCGTCCAGCAGGGGGTCGATCTCGCCTTCCAGTATCTGCGGCAGGCTGTGCAGGGTCAGGCCGATCCGGTGGTCGGTCACGCGCCCCTGCGGGAAGTTGTAGGTGCGGATGCGTTCGGACCGGTCGCCCGACCCTACCTGGGACTTGCGCGAGTCGGCCCGCGCCAGATCCTTGGCCTGGCGCTGCATGTCGTACAGCCGCACCCGCAGGTTCTTCATCGCCTTGTCGCGGTTCACGTGCTGCGACTTCTCCGACGAGGTGACGACGATGCCCGTGGGCAGGTGGGTGATCCGCACGGCCGAATCGGTCTTGTTGACGTGCTGGCCGCCCGCGCCGGAACTGCGGAAGGTGTCGATGCGGATGTCCTGGTCGCGGATCTCGATCTCGACGTCCTCGACCTCGGGCAGGACGGCGACCGTGGCCGCCGAGGTGTGGATGCGTCCGCCGGCCTCGGTCGTCGGCACGCGCTGGACCCGATGCACCCCGCTTTCGAACTTCAGCCGGCCGAAGACGCCGTCGCCGGTGACGGTGGCGACGATCTCCTTGTAGCCGCCGGCGTCGCCCTCGGACACGCTGTCGATCTCCACCCGCCAGCCGCGCGTGGAGGCGTAGCGCGAATACATGCGGAACAGGTCGCCAGCGAACAGGGCCGCCTCGTCCCCGCCGGTGCCGGCGCGCACCTCCAGCACGGCCGAGGCGTTCTCGTCCGCATCGCGCGGCGCCAGCAGCAGGGCGACCTGACGTTCCAGCTCGGGCAGACGGTCGGTCAGGGCGCGAAGCTCGTCCTCGGCCATGGCCGCCATTTCGGGATCGGCGGTCATCGCCTCCAGGTCCGCCATCTCGGCGCGGACGCGCGCCAGGCCCTGAACGGCGTCGGCGACGGGCTTCAGTTCGGCGTGCTCCTTGGACAGGCGCACGATCTCGGCCCCGTCGGTCGCCGCGCCCATGCGGGCCTCGACCTCGTGGAAACGGTCGAGCACCTGATCGAGACGGGCCTGGGGCAGTCGCAAGAGGAAGACATCCTGAGGGAGAGGGAGTGAGGGGCGTCCTTACCCGGCGCGGATGCGCCTGTCGATTGCGGGCGCGCCGTCGATCCGATGGTCAACTCTTGGTCACGATGGCGTCAGGCGCGGTGACGGATCGCCCCTGGACCGTTTAGCTGACGCCCAGCCACCGCCCAGGAGGATGTCCATGTTCGATCGCCCCCAATCTTCCGTCGCTTCCGACACAGGCCCCGATCAGATAGCCGTCGCCGAAAGCGTCGAGCGGCTGTGCCGACTGTACGACGACCGCCTGGACCAGGCAGGCCAGGCCCTGTCGCCGCGCGACCTGCAGGAGTTGAACGCCCTGGCCGCCGTCTACGACCTGGACATCCAGCGGCCGGCGCAGGACGTCTGGCGCGACCTGCGGGCCGTCCTGGTGCGTCAGGCGCCGGTTGCGGGCGAACGGGCGACGAGCCCCGAAGGCCATGCCCTGACCCTGCTGGTGGTGGAGGACGACCCGGACGCGGCCGCCTCCCTGACCGAACTGCTCGGCGAGGCGGGCCACAACGTCATCGGACCGTTTCACAGCGCCGCGGCGGCCGAGGCGGCGGCGGCCCTGCACGACATCGACGCGGCCCTGCTGGACATCAATCTGTCGGATCAGATGACGGGGGTGGATCTGGCCCGCACCCTGCGCGACCGCTGGGCCGTGCGGGTCATCTTCACCTCCGGCGACGTGGCGGCGGCAGCGCGCCATGCCGATCTGGCCGAGGCGCTTTTGCTGAAGCCCTACAACGGCGCCCAGATACTGGAGGTCGTGGATCGCCTGGCCGCCAAGGCCTGACCGGATGGAAGACTTCCTGCTGTTTCTGGTGGTGGGTTTCCTGGCCCAGATGGTCGATGGCGCCCTGGGCATGGCCTATGGGGTCATCTCCTCCACCGTCCTGTTGTCGTTCGGGGTGCCGCCGGCGACGGCGTCCGCCAGCGTCCACGCCGCGGAAGTCTTCACCACCGCCGCCTCGGCCGGGTCGCACACGGTCAACAAGAACGTGAACTGGAAGCTGTTCGCCCCCCTGGCCCTGGGCGGCGTTGTCGGCGGGGGCGCGGGCGCCTTCCTGCTGACCAGCATCGACGGCGACGCCATCCGGCCCTGGATCACCGCCTATCTGGCGATCATGGGCCTGGTCATCATCTGGCGCGCGACGCGACAGACGCGCGAGCGGCTGTTTCCCCGCCGTTTCGCCGGGCCGCTGGGCCTGGTCGGCGGCTTCTTCGACGCCGTGGGCGGAGGCGGCTGGGGGCCGACGGTCACGACCACCCTGGTCGGCTCGGGCCAGGACCCGCGCGTGTCGATCGGCACCACCAATACGGCCGAGTTCTTCGTCACCTCGGCGGTGTCGGCTACCTTCCTGGTCGCCCTGCTGACCGGCCACTGGCAGGAGGCGGAAGGCATCGCCACCCACGCCACGGCGGTAGCGGGGCTGGTGCTGGGCGGCCTGGTCGCCGCGCCCTTCGCCGGGATCATCGCCCGCATCGCACCGCGCCGGGCCTTGACCTATGGCGTCGGGGCCGTCGTCCTGCTGTCGGCCGGCTACCAGGCGCTGCGACTGTTCAAGCTGATCTGACAAGCCAGCGGCGCCGGACCCGAAGACCCGACGCCGCCCTGGTTCGGCATCCGGTCAGCTTACCGCGCGCGGGCGCGGAAGCGCGTCAGGAAGGTCTTGATGTTTTCGCGGATCGAGGCTTCGTTGGCCATGCGCAGTCGCTCGGTCGCCAGCAGGGACTGGCCCATGGAAGCCGTGCCCGTGGCGGCCACCGTCTCGTCGAACAGGACCCGCTCGGCGCGCGTGACCGTATAGCGGACCTGGCTGATCACCGACAGGTCGAAGCCCGCCAACGGCTGTTTCAGGTCGATCAGGGACGCCGAAACCGTCATCGGCTGACCCTCCGTTCCCATATAGCCGGCGGCGGCGAGCGAGTTCTCCAGCGCGGTCTTGAAGTCGGCGTTGGAGACCTGGGAGGTCCAAAGCGGATTGGTGCCTTGCCCGCCCGAGACGGTCACGGTGGTGACGGCGTGATAGCCCAGGTCGCTCGATGAGGCGGTCAGGCCCGGCGTGGCGGGCAGGGTCATCAGGGCCGGGTTGGACGGGCTGGCGCAGGCGGCCAGGCCCATCAGGGCGACGACGGCCGCGCCGACGGCGAGACGGCGCATCCTCAGCGCGTCCCCGCCGGGGCGGGCGCGACCGGCGCCGGCGTCCGCGCCGCCGCCGCTTCCTCGGCCGGGGTGCGCAGCGTCACCGTCAGCGGATTGGGCTTCAGATCGTTGAGGGCCCCTGAGGTGGCGTCCACCGCCCCGCCGATCAGGCCGCCGACCAGGACGTTGCCGGCCAGGGCCGCGCCGCCCGCGCCGGACATGCTGCTGGTCACTTCCACGGTCTGGGAGACGTAGCCGTCCTTGGACACGGTCACGTTGAACCCGTCCTTGCGCGACATGCGGAAGGTGCAGGGGGTCGAGACGCACTCGAAGCCGTTCGAGGTGGTGACGTGCGCGCCGGGAGGGGTGCTCTCGACGGTGAATTGCTGGGTGGTGCCGCGCGTCATCGTGGCGCAAGCCGGCACGGAAAGCGCCACGCCGACGAGCGCGAGCGCACGCACGCCGAAGCGCGCGACAGTCTTGGAAATCATGGAAGCCCCATATCAGAACGACCCGCCTCCCCGACGGGTCTAAAGCGCAGGTTGCATAGCGGCGGTACGCGCGTCAATCACGGATCGGTGACGCTTGACCGCCAGGACGACCGCCACGGTGCGGCGGCTTGTCGCAGGGCTATTCCGCCGCCTGGACCTCGGCGGCGCGGGCGGCGGTCAGTTCGGCGGCCTTCTGTTCGACCAGGTCGACGATGTGGTCGATCATGCCGTCGTTGGCCTGTTTGTGGGCGATCTTGCCGTTCAGATAGATCATGCCCGCGCCCTTGCCGCCGCCGGTGAAGCCGATGTCGGTATAGAGGGCCTCGCCCGGGCCGTTCACGACGCAGCCGATGATCGACAGGCTCATGGGCGTGGAGATATGGGCCAGCTTCTCTTCCAGAAGGGCCACCGTCTCGATGACGTTGAAACCCTGACGTGCGCACGAGGGGCAGGCGATGATGTTGACCCCCCGGTGGCGCAGACCCAGCGATTTCAGGATGTCGAAGCCGACCTTGATCTCCTCGACCGGATCGGCGGCCAGGGATACGCGGATGGTGTCGCCGATCCCGGCCCACAGCATCGACCCCAGGCCGATGGCGGACTTGATCGTGCCGGTGCGCAAGGGCCCCGCCTCGGTCACGCCCAAATGAAGCGGGCAGTCGATCGCCTCAGCCAGTTGCTGATAGGCGGCGACGGTCAGGAAGGGGTCGGACGCCTTCACCGAGATCTTGAACTCGTGGAAGTCGTGGTCCTGCAGGATGCGGGCGTGATTCAGGGCGCTTTCGACCATGGCGTCGGGGCAGGGCTCGCCGTATTTTTCCAGCAGTTCCTTTTCCAGCGAGCCGGCGTTGACGCCGATCCGCATCGAACAGCCGTTGTCCTTGGCCGCCTGAATGACGTCGCGGACGCGGTCGGCCGAACCGATGTTGCCCGGATTGATGCGCAGGCAGGCGGCGCCCGCCTCGGCCGCCTCGATGCCGCGCTTGTAGTGGAAGTGGATGTCGGCGACCAAGGGGACCTTGGCCTCGCGCACGATGGTCTTGAAGGCGGCGGTCGACTCTACGTCGGGGCAGGAGACGCGCACGATGTCGGCGCCGGCCTCTTCCAGCTGGCGGATCTGGTCGATCGTCGCGGCGGCGTCGGACGTCGGCGTATTAGTCATCGACTGGACGCTGATCGGGGCGTCGCCGCCCACCAGAACGGAGCCGACGCGGATCTGGCGGCTCTTGCGGCGCTCGATATGGCGCCAGGGGCGGACGTGGGTATGGTCGCTCATCGGGTGCTCATATAGGCCGAGGATGACGACGGGACCACGGCGGACCGATCAGTTGGGCGCGGAAACGGGCGCGACGGGCGGCGGCGTCGCAGCCGAGGGCGGCGCAGGCGACGGCGCGGCCGCCGGGACGCGGGCGGCGGTCTGGGCCTGCGCTTGAGCCTGCGCTTGAGCCTGGGCCTGGGCGCGCGCCTGGGCCTCGGCCAACTGACGGGTCGCCTGGCCCGCGCGGGCGTTCAACTGCGCCAGCGGCGTCAGAACGGCCGGCAGGGCCCCGCCGTATTCGCCGTTCAGATACACGTCGAAGGCGGCCGGATCCGAGACGTCGATGGTCGCCGCAGCCGCCAGGGGGGCGCGCCACGCCTCTCCGGCGGCCATCTGACGGGCGAACAGGGCCTGACCGTCGCCGATACGGACCACGAGCGCGCCGGGCTTGCGGGCCTGGATCACCACCTGGGAGGCGTTGGCCGGCGCCCCATAGACGGCGCCGCGCGGATTGAACGCCTTCTGTACCGGCCCCTGCTCCTTGGCGGCGGCCAGGGCGGCCATGGCCTCCGGGTCGTTCGGATCGACCCCGGCCAGCTGAGCCTCCAGGCCCGGGGTGACATAGAGGGCTGGGGTCGTCTGGTCGGGCGGGGCGGCCCTGGGCGCGCCCAGGGCGATCGGCGCGCCGTCGGCGCGGGCGCGCCAGGCGTCGGGCACGGCGGCGATGTCGGAGGCGCGAGGGGCGCGCAGCAGGCTGATACGCTGAAACACGTTCCAGCCGATCACGGCCAGAACCACGACGGCGATCCCGGCGACGATGCGCGGCGACTGGCGCTTCATGTCCTCGAAGGCGATGCCGACCGGCGGCTTCAGCGGCGTGGTGGTGTCGGGACTTTCGCGCTTGAACCGCTCCACCGCCGACTGCTCGTCCAGGCCCAGGGCGGCGGCGTAGGCGCGGACATAGCCGATGGCGAAGACGCGCGACGGCAGGGACGACCAGTCATTCTGCTCCAGGGCGGTCAGGAAGCGGCGGTGGACCTTGGTCTCGGCGGCCAGTTCGGCCAGGGACTTGCCCGAACGGTCGCGCGCCGTGCGCAGGCCCTCGCCCAGGGTCGCGGCCGCGTCGAGGACATGACCCATGTCCTGTCCGTCCGAAGAAGCCTGCGACTGGTCGGGACCCGATCCCGCTGACAGCGTCATGACGCCTGGTTCCCTATGCCTGCTGGCATTGATCCGGACACGCCAGGGCGGCCGATCCATTGCGCCCTAGTAGAGGATGGCTCGCCCCGCTTCAACCGACGCCTGAGGCCCGGCGACGATGGACGGTCGGACAGGCGAAAAACAGAGTCCGAACAGTCCGATCCGTCCGATCTGTCCGAAATCGCCGCCCCTCCTCCATGCGGCGGGCAGTATGGCGCGGCGGTCGACCAGGGCGCGCAGAAAGCATATCTGGAAGCGCAAGCCCTTGAAAAAGCGTCGCTCACGCCGCGACGTTCAGCTTTCGAGCCAGGGCCTGTATCTCGTTGCGGACCGATCCGGTCGACAGGTTCAGCAGGTTGGACAGGCCGCGCCGCGCCGCGCCCAGGTCAGCCGACAGGATCATGCGCTTGACCGGACCGACCCCGCCGGCGGGCGCCGACAGACGGGTGAAGCCCAGGGCGATCAGGGCGAAGGCTTCCAGCGGGCGACCCGCCAGCTCGCCGCAGATGGAGACGGGCGTGCCGGTGTCGGCGCAGGCCTTCTGGATCGTCTGCAGCGCGCGCAGGGTCGGCGGCGACAGGGGGTCGTAGCGGTCCGACACCAGGGGATTGGTCCGGTCGGCCGCGTACATGTACTGGAACAGGTCGTTGGTGCCGATGGAGACGAAGTCCGTCAGGGGCAGAAGCGCGTCCAGGTGCCACAGCAGGGACGGACATTCGATCATGGCGCCCACCCGCAGCAGGGCGGGCAGCGCCCGGCCCCGGCGGCGCGCCCAGGCGCATTCGACATCGACCAGTTCGCGCGCGGCCCGGAACTCGTCCACCGTGGCGATCATCGGGAACATGACGCGCAGCTCGCGCCCGGCGCCCGCCGCCAGCAGGGCGCGCAACTGCATCCGCAACAGGGACGGCCGGTCCAGACCCAGGCGGATGGCGCGGCGGCCCAGGGCGGGATTCTCTTCCCGCTCCGCCTCCAGATAGGGCAGGACCTTGTCGCCGCCGATGTCCAGGGTGCGGAAGGTGACGGGCTTGTCGCCCGCCGCGTCCAGAACCAGCTTGTAGAGGGCCGTCTGGGCGTCCAGACGCGGCAGTTCGTCGGACACCATGAACTGGAATTCGGTGCGGAACAGGCCGATGCCCTCGGCGCCCGTCTCGGCCATATTCTCCAGATCGACCGCCAGACCGGCGTTGGTCAGGACCATGATCCGCTGGCCGTCCAGGGTGACGGCGGGCGTATCGCGCAGCTGGGCGAACTCGGCCTGACGCTGCTGGCGCACGTCCATGCGGGACTGGGTCGCCTCCAGCATGTCGGCGCGGGGACGCAGGTAGGCCTCTCCGGTCTCGCCGTCGGCGATGACCATGTCGCCTTCCGACAACCGGTCGCGCAGGCCCATCAGGCGCCCGACGCACGGAATCTGAAGCGCCCGGGCCACAATGGCGGCGTGGCTGGCGGCCGAGCCTTCCTCCAGCAACAGGCCCTTCAGCTTGTCGCGCGGATATTCCAGGAGGTCGGCGGGGCCCAGGTTTCGGGCCACCAGAATGGCGTCGTCGGGCAATTCCCGCTCGCCCGGCTTGTCGCCCGCCAGCACGCGCAGCAGCCGGTTGGCCAGATCCTCGAAATCGTGCAGCCGCTCGCGGATATAGGGGTCGCGCGCCTGGGCGAAGCGGGCGCGATGTTCGTTCCTGACCCGGTCCACGGCCGCCTCGGCCGTCAGGCCGTTCCGCACCGCCTCTTCCAGCGACCGGTTCCAGCCCCGGTCGTCGGCGAACATCCGATAGGTTTCCAGCACCTCGAACGAGGGACCGGCCAAGCCCTGCCCCTTGTCCAGCATGGCGTCCAGGCCAGTCTTCAGCGTGGCCAGGGCCAGCTTCAGCCGCGCCTCCTCCATGCCCGGATCGTCGCTGAGCAGCCTTTCGGGCGCCAGCGGGGCCTCGTGCAGGACCACATGACCGAAGGCCAGGCCCTCGGCGAATTTCTGGCCCTTCAGCCGTTCCGGGCGGTGGGGCGCCACTTCGACGTCGCGCAGCTCGTCCTGGTCCAGCAGTTCGCCGGAGGCCACCGTCTCGGCCAGGACCATGGCGATGGTCTGGATGTCCTCGACCTCGTCCTCGTCGTAGCGCCGTTCGGTGCGGTTCTGGACGACCAGGACGCCGATGGCCCGCCCGCCGCGCAGCAAGGGGGCGCCCAGGAAGGCGTGATAGGGGTCTTCGCCCGTCTCCGGGCGGTAGGAGAAGGCCGGATGCGACGGCGCGTCCGACAGGCTGATCGGCTGGGCCAGGCGGGCCACCTCGCCCACCAGACCCTCGCCGGGACGCAGGCGGGTGTTGTGGACGGCTTCGGGATTCAGACCCTCGGTGGCGAACAGCTCCAGCTCGCCCGAGGCGCGGCGCAGATAGATGGAGCAGACCTCGGCGACCATCGAACGGGCGATGATGCGGACGACCATGTTCAGCCGGTCCTGCGCAGGCGTGGCGCCCGCACCCGCCCCGCCCAGAGCCTCTCGGATCTGGCGCAGGAGGATTCGAGGTCCCCTGGTCATCGCGCCGCCTGCCGGCATCCTGTCTCCCGCGCCCTTTCGTCTGATGTAGGCGCTTTCTTCAGATCACCTATACCGTTTCAAGCCCATAGGCCGAATGCAGGGCGCGAACGGCCAGTTCGGCGTAGGCGGCGTCGATCAGGACGCTGATCTTGATTTCCGAGGTCGAGATGGCCTGGAACTTGACCCCCTTGTCGGCCAGGGCCTTGAACATGGTCTGGGCCACGCCGGCATGGCTTCGCATGCCCACGCCCACGACCGAGACCTTGGCCACGTCCTCGTCGACGCGGATTTCCTCAAAGCCCAGTTGGGCCTTGGCGGCGGTCATCAGCTCGGCGGCGCGTACGGCGTCGCGGCGGCCGGTGGTGAAGGTCAGATTGACCGCCCCCGGGGTGCGCGACTGGCTCTGGACGATCATGTCCACGTTCACGCTGGCCTCGGCCAGGCGGGTGAAGACGTCGGCGGGGGCGTCGACCCGGTCCGAAAGGCCCAAAAGGGTGATGCGGGCCTCGTCGCGGCTCATGGTCACGCCGGACACGATGCGTTTTTCCACGATCTCCTCCTCGTCGCAGATCAGGGTTCCGCCCTTGTCGGGCATGACGCCGTTAGCGTCGGGTTCGATAAAGCTGGACAGCACGCGCACCGGCACCTGTTTGGCCATGGCGAGCTCGACCGAGCGGGTCTGCAACACCTTGGCGCCCAGGGAGGCCATTTCCAGCATCTCCTCGTAGGAGACCTTGTTCAGACGCCTGGCGCGGCTCTCGATGCGCGGGTCGGTCGTATAGACGCCGTCCACGTCGGTATAGATGTCGCAAGGGCAGCCCAGGGCCGCCGCCACAGCCACCGCAGAGGTGTCCGAGCCGCCCCGGCCCAGGGTGGTGATCTTGCCGTCGAGGGTGACGCCCTGGAAGCCGGGGACGACCGCGATCTGGCCGCCGTCGACGGCGGCGCCCAGCTTGTCGCCCGGAATGTCGACGATGCGGGCGCGGGCATGGGCGTCGTCGGTGACGATCGGCACCTGCCAGCCCATCCACGACCGGGCGTCCAGCCCCATGTTCCTCAGGGTCATGGCCAGAAGGCCCGACGTGACCTGCTCGCCCGAAGCGACCACCACGTCATATTCGTCGTCCGACAGCGGCAGGCCCGCGCCGGCCGGGCCGGCCCCGTCGGTCCAGGCGACCAGTTCGTTGGTCTTGCCCGCCATGGCCGAGACGACGACGGCGACCTTCTTGCCGGTCGCGGCCTCGGCGGCGACGATGCGCGCCGCACGACGGATACGTTCGAGGTCGCCCATGGAGGTGCCGCCGAACTTCATCACCAGTCGTGTCGTATCGGGCCGCGTCATCGTGGCGTTTCGCCCCCTGCTTGCGTGAAAGGCCGCAAAGGTTCATCCCTCGCGTCATGACCGCTTCTAACGGCGCCGCCTCGCCTCGCCTACCCCGTTCGGGGAAAGGTTTTTCGCAAAATTCGCCCGAAGGTGCGTTCGGCGCATCGATCGACCCCGCCGACGTCGCCCGTTTCTCGGCCCAGGCGGCGGAGTGGTGGGATGCGAAGGGGCCGTTCGCGCCGCTGCACCGGTTCAATCCGGCGCGGCTGAAACTGATCCGCGAACAGCTGTGCGCCCGGCTGGGCCGCGATCCCGATGCGATCCGTCCGTTCGATGGGCTGACCCTGTTGGACGTGGGCTGCGGCGGGGGGCTGATCGCCGAGCCGATGCGGCGGATGGGGTTTCAGGTTTCAGCCATCGACGCCTCCAGCGAGAACATCGGCACCGCCCGCGCCCATGCGGACATGGTCGGGCTGGACATCGCCTATCGCGCCGCCACGGTCGAACAGATCGAGGCCGAGGGCGCCGGCCCCTTCGACGTCGTCCTGACGATGGAGGTGATCGAACACGTCGCCGATCCCGAAAGCTTCGTGCGCGCCTGTTCACGCCTGGTCCGGCCCGGCGGCGTCATGATGGTCGCCACATTGAACCGCACGCTGAAGTCCCTGGCCCTGGGCAAGGTGGCGGCGGAATACATTCTGCGCTGGGTCCCGGCCGGCACCCACGACTGGCGCCAGTTCCTGAAGCCCGACGAAATCCGCGCCATGCTGTCCGCCGAGCCGGTGACGGTCGAGGGGCCCTACGGCCTGAACTACGACCCGCTGAACGACCGCTGGAGCCAGTCGGACGATGCGGGGATCAACTATATGATGGTCGCGACGCGAGACGTCTGAAACGAAAAAGGCCGCCCCGAAGGGCGGCCTTTCCTTTTGGGGCCTGGATCGCCCCTAGACCTTCTGCGCCCGGCTTCTGGTCCAGGCGTACAGGCCGAACACGGCGACCGCGAAGCCGACGATGCCCGCCAGCATGGCCGGCCACGCCGAACCCTCGGGCAGCATGGCGAAGGGTGCGTCGTCCTTGGTGGCAACGATGACGCCGGCGGTGAAGACGCCGAACAGGCTCTCGCCCACGATCAGGCCCGAGGCCAACAGCACCCCCATCCGCCGCGCCACATCGGCGTAGCGGGTGCTGGAGACGGCCTTGTCGTAGATCCAGCCGCAGACCGCGCCGATCACCAGCATGGTGGTGACGGCGGCCGGCAGATAGAAGCCGATGCCGACGGCCAGCGGCGGCAGCTTGACCTTGCCCTTGGTCGCTTTCGACACGACCGCGTCCAGCACGATGATGACCACGCCGATCGCCGCGCCCAGACCGATCAGGTCCCAGCGCAGATCGCCGCCGATGACGCCGCGCGCCAGGGCCGAGATCAGGGTGGCTTGCGGGGCGGCCAGGGTCTTGGCGCCTTCCACGATGGCGGGCGGGCCGCCTTCGAAGCCGAAGGCCTGGTTCAGCAGGTTCAGGATGAAGGGGATCACCAGAGCGCCGGCGCCGACGCCGACGATCAGCGCCACCTGCTGACGCCACGGCGTGGCCTCGACCAGTTGGCCGGTCTTCAGGTCTTGAAGATTGTCATTGGCGATGACGGCGACGGCGAAGACCACCGCGGTCACGATCAGGGCGAAGGCGATGATCGACGGATCGGCCGGTACGCCCGCGATGGCCATGACGCCCAGCATCAACAGCGAGGCGATGACGATGGCCAGGATGCCGACGCCCGAGACCGGGCTGTTCGACGAGCCGATCAGACCCGCCATATAGCCGCAGATGGCCGCGACCGCGAAGCCGATCAGCACCACATAGACCAGGCCGCCGATCACCAGCAGCGGGGTGGAAGACGCCAGTGCCGGGGCGCTCTGGGCGAACCAGGCCAGGAGGCCAGCGATGCCGACCAGGCAGGCGGCCGAAACGCCGCCGACAAGCTTGATCGGCAGGTCCTGTTCCGTGCGCTCAAGCACCTCGCCGTGCGAACGGCGGGCGTTGGCGGCGAGCGCCGAGGTCAGGCCGCCGATCAGCGGTCCGGCCAGTTTGATCAGGGTCCAGATGGCGGCGACGCCGATCACGCCCGCGCCCATGAACCGCACCTCGCGCGCCCAGACCCTGGAGGCCAGTTCCTCGGCGCCGACGCCGGCGGGAAGGGTCGAGGCGATCGACGGAATGCCGTGCGCCGTCAGCCAAGCGACGGTGTCGGGGCTGGTCAGGATCGGCACGGCGACAGCCCAGGCCAGCACTAGGCCGAACAGCTGCGCCAGACCGACCGTCAGGCCGATCAGATGGCCGGCGCCCAGCAGGGCGAACTGCATGCCGAAGCCCATGCCGGTCGCGCCGCCGCCCAGGGCGGCGGGCAGTTTGAAGAACTTGGCCGCTTCGCCCGCGAAGACCCGACCCGCGACCAGCAGGGCGTAGCCGGCCGAAACCACGGCCCCGGCGACCACGACCCAGAGGCCGGACTTGTTCTCGCGCACGGCGCTTTCGGTCTGTTCGGCCCCGCGCGAGCCGACCTTCAGCACCTCGGCGGCGGCGACGCCTTCCGGGTAGGGCAGGCCGCCATTGACGACCAGCGCCCGCCTCAGCGGAATGGAGAAGGTCACGCCCAGGACGCCGCCCAGGATGCAGATGGCCACCGACTGCCAGAACGGAAACTCCAGCCACCAGCCGATCATCACCAGGCCCGGCAGGACGAAGATGATCGAACTCATGGCGCCGCCGACCGAGGCCACGGTCTGGACGGTCATGTTCTCCCAGATGGTCGAGGTGCGGAAGGCCCGCAGCACGGCCATGGAGATCACCGCCGCCGGAATAGCCGAGGCGAAGGTCAGGCCGACCAGAAGGCCCAGATAGGTGTTGGCGGCGGTGAAGATCACCGCCAGCAGGCAGCCCAGCACCAGGGCGCGGAGCGTCAGTTCAAGCCGACCTTTCGGGGCGGCGGCGGCGTCTGTCATCGAAGGGTTCCCACGTTTGGCGGGACCGTAAGCGCATTATGTCGCAGGCGGCAACAGGGCGCACGACGAAGGTCATGCGGTGCGGCGCCAGCATGACCATGGCCGTCAGCTCCAGGACAGAAGGATGGCGGACAGGAAATGGCCGCCGAAGGCCAGACGGTTCATCGACAGGGCGACGGCGCAGGTGATCGTCACCGGCAAGGCGACGGGGCGCCCGCGCGCGGGCGAAGGCGCAGTTGGTGCCTCAGGCGTCGCTGAACATCCAGACCGGGGTGAAGCTTTCCTGAGCCGCCCAGACCTGACCTTCCAGGTCGAACCCGTCAGGCGCGGCCGGGGGTCGGTTCCAGTTGCAGTTCCGGCGCGGCGGCGACGGGCGCGGCGCTGATCGGCAGATGCAGGATGAAGATCGCCCCCTTGCCCGGCTCGCTCTCCACCTCGGCCCAACCGCCGTGCAGTTCGACCAGGGCCTTGACCAGGGCCAGGGCGACGCCGGGGCCGCCCCGTTCGCGCCGAACGAAACGGTCGAAGACGTGGGGCTGAAGATGATAGGGAATGCCGCGGCCGGTGTCGGAGACGCTGAGACGCACCTCGGTCGGCGTCCCTTCGGCTGACAGGACCACAGCGCCGCCTTCGGACACGGCTCGGGCGGCGTTTTCCAGCAGATGATCCAGCGCCTGGCCGATGCGGTGGTGGTCGGCGCGGATGGGCTTCAGGTCGGTTGGGCAGGTCACGGTCAGGGTCGCGCCGCGTCCCTCCACCTTGGGGCGCACCTTCTCGGCGGCCTGGGCCAGGAGGTCGCAGACGCGCACGTCGCCCAGCGACAGCTCCATCTCGCCAGCGTCGATCTGGGCCATGTCCAGCACGTCGTCGATGGAGCGGGCCAGCTGGCTGGCGGCGATGCGGATGGCGCCGGCGTGCTGGCGGCTGCGTTCGGGCAGATCGCCCAGGGTCTCCAGCAGTTCGGAATAGCCGACGATGGTGGTCAGCGGCGTGCGCAGTTCATAGGAGACGCTGCCCACGAACTCGCGCTTCAGGGCCTGGCTTTCGGCCAGGGCCTGTTCGCGCTGGACCAGGGCCTGTTCCAGTCCGCGCCGGGCGGTCACGTCCGAGAAGGCGACCAGGGTGGCGCCGTCCGGCAGGGGCCGGGTCTGCCAGGCGGCCACGCGACCGTCGTTGGTGCGCCCCTCGCCCGAGATGGCGACGCGGCTTTCGGGATCGGGGTCGGCCACCCGCGCCTTCAACCCCAGCCACAGCGCCGGGTCGGGCAGGACCGCCTTGCACAGTCCGGCCAGGGCGTCGAAGTCGGCGGCCGCCGCGATCCGATCGCCCGACAGGTTCCAGAAGGTCTCGAACGCCTCGTTGTGCAGCCGCAGCCGCCCGTCGGAGCCGAACACGGCGACGGCGTCGTTCAGCTTGTCCAGCGTCGCGGTCTGGACCTGGATCTGGGCGTTGTAGCGGCTGCGCAGCTGCAGCTCGCCGGTGATGTCCGAGAAGATCAGCAGAATGCCGCCCAGCGGATGGGGCTGGCGCACCACGCGCAGGGTGCGGCCGTCGGGCAGGGACCAGCTGTCGTCGGGCGCGGCCTGGGCGGCGCCGTAGAAGTCCAGTTCGCGCGCCTTCCAGCCGGCGTAGTCGACCACCTCGGGCAGGCGACGACGCTGGCGCAGCCGATCCAGCAGTTCGGCGTGGGTCGGCCGTTCATCCAGCCAGGCCGGGTCCAGGTCGAACAGGGTCTGGAAGGCGGTGTTGTGAAAGGCCAACCGCTTGGCCGGGCCGAAGATGGCCACGGCGTCGGCCAGGTGGTTCAGGGTCTCGTCGTGGGCCTCGACATGGCGGCGCAGGGTGTCGCGCGTCTCTTCCGCCTCGGTCGCCTCCAGGGCGAAGGCGGTGACGGCCCCGCCGCCCGCCGGTTCGGCGACGATGCGCCAGGCGCGGCGATGCCCCCCGCCGGTGGTCCAGCGGAACCCTTCCTGGCGCACGCCCAGCCGGCCGGCCTCGGCGACCACGGCGTCGGCGCCGCGATCGAACGACAGCGCCTTCTCGATCGCCTCTTCCAGACTGTCGGCGCTGACCTGGGCCAGCCAGGCGCGGTTGGCCCAGGCCAGGCGGCCGGCGCCGTCCACCACCCAGGTCGGCACGGGCGAGGCGTCGCCCAGCAGGGCCAGACCGCTCTCGGCCGCGTCGATGCCGGTCAGGGTCACGCTGGAGGCCGGCGACAGGCGCAGCCAGGCCGCGCCGCCCGCGACCCGCCCCTCGATCCGCCAGGGCTCGACCTCGTCCAGGGCGATCAGGCCGTCGAAGACCTGGCCTTCGCGCACCAGGGCGTCCAGCTGGTCGGCGTGGGTCTGGCGCAGACGGGTCAGGACGGCCTCGCCCGCCTGCGTCTCCGCCCCCGCCAGGCGGGCGATCAGCTCGGGCGGGCCGACGGGCGGGCCGGCCGCCGCGCCCTCCGGCGTCAGGGCCAGGCTGACGTCGTCGAAGGCCCGCAGCAGACCGTCGTAACGGCCGAGGGCGGACACGGCCTCGGCGCGCTGGCCCTGCGCGGCCTGAACCGTGGCGTTCAGCTGGGCGCGCAGGCGCAGGGCCCAGGCGCTGACGGCCAGCGCCAGCCCGGCTGCCCCTGCAGTGGCGACATAGGCGATGTCGGCCTCGGCCATTCCCATCCTGAAGCTTCGCGCGAACCGATTCGGCGTTCACCATACTCCAACCGCGCGAAAAAGCGGCGATCTCCTCGCGCGACAGGAGGCGCGGCGTCGCGTCCCGTTGCGTCGACGCGCGCGGGCGGCGATAGGCGGGGCATGACCGACGCCGCCCCCGACCTTATGGCCCCGTCCCTGGACGACTTCGCCCGTCTGGCGCGCGACGCCTTCGACGCCCTGCCGGCCGAGTTTCGCCAGGCGGCGGGCGAGGTGGTGTTCCGCATCGACGACTTCGCCGACGAACAGACGTTGAAGGACCTGGAGATTGAGGATCCGTTCGAGCTGACGGGCCTGTATCACGGGGTCGACATCGGCCGGCGCGAGGGCCTGGGGCCGGCGCCCGAGCCGTCGCGCATCTTCCTCTATCGCCGCCCGATCCTGGACGAATGGTGCGAACGCGGCGACGTGGGCTTAGCCGAACTGATCGCCCATGTCCTGATCCACGAGATCGGCCACCACTTCGGCCTGTCCGACGACGACATCCACGCCATCGAGGACCAGGACTGAGGGTCTAGAAAATAAATCGAATCTAAGAACAATGTTCTTATGAGCTTATCTTTTCGTCTCGTCTGTCCGCACTGCAAAGAACCGACGCGGGCACCTGCGGAGGCATTCTACAGGTGGTGGCCCGATGAAAATGACGATGGGAATGCGAGTCCCGATTCGATCGCTTCCGCAGCGGTTGCATCTTACTGTCCAGAGTGTGAGGGACTGATATCGCTTCTAGTTAGTGGGAAAGATCGTATCCTCCGGCCTATAATGTCGGAAGAGGTCACAGATGCTGACTGGGGTCACTTTCAAGCCGATTTGGTATTATCAGACACAGCCCCCAAGACTGGCGATGTGTCATTCAGCAAGGCGATTCCATCATCCATAAGGAAGGTGCTTCCAGCACTTGCCGAAGATGTCGCTCGCCGCCGAAACCCGGTGGGCAGCTTAAATTTGTGCCGAAGCATACTCGAAGCCGCACTCCGAGAATTAGAGGTTGATGGTGATTTGGGGGGCAACACCCCAATCATAAAGCGCATAGAGAGCTTAAGAACGAGAGGTTTGATTACGGCCACAGTTGCTGAGTGGGCTCATGAAATAAGGCTTGATGGAAATCGCAGTACTCACGAACTGGTTGGAGACCCTCAATTAGCACTCGCATATTATGAGTTCTTGAGACTATTTTTGGAGGTTGCCTTTGATCTTCCGGCTAAAATCAAGGCGGTAAAGGCGCATAAGACACGCAAATCAAAGCCTATACCCGGCAGAACCGGCGGATTCTGAACTACTACTCAGAACCGGACCCTCAGCGATCCGCCGGATAGGGCGTCGTCACGGCGCCCGAGATCATGCCGGGAATGGCCTCGCCCAGGCCCAGCAGGATGAACTGGATCGCCAGGGCGCACAGAATCAGGCCCAGCACCTTGACCACGATGGCCATGCCCACGTCGCCCAGCAGGCGGCTGAGCGAGCCGGTCAGGGCGAAACAGACGAAGGACACGGCGCAGGCCGCCGCGATGGCGACCAGGGAGCCGACCGTGCCGGCATAGCCCAGCTTGGCCGCCTCGCCCGCCTGGATGATGACGGCCGAAATGGCGCCCGGCCCGATCATCAGGGGAATGGCGAAGGGCACGACCAGACGCTGGAAACGCCTACGCGCATAGCCGCGCACGTCCTTGGCGTCGCTGAGCGCGTCCTTGTCGGCGAACATGGCCAGGAAGTCGCCGCGCGCCATGTCCAGCCCCAGGAACAGCAACAGAATGCCCCCGGCGATGCGGAAGGCCGCCAGGGAGATGCCGAAGAACTGCAGCAGGCCCAGGCCGGTGAACAGGAAGAAGGCCAGGAACAGGGTGGCGAAGGCGCAGATCAGGGCCGAGACCGAAATCCGCTGACGCAGGGTGGCCCCCGCCGTGGCGGCGGCGAAGATCGGCAGATTGCCGATGGGGTCCAGCAGGGCGAACAGGGTCACGAACAGGTTGACACCCAAATCGACTGCGTTCATCGCCTGCCCTCGCCCTCAATCCGTCACGCCGCCCTGCCGACGCGCCCGCGTCCGGCATAGCCGCTCAGCGCGAGTCCGTCGATGACCCAGACCGAAACCGTCCGCGATCAGGCCCCCAACCGCGCGCCCGACGAACGGATCATCTGCGCCCTGGACGTGCCGACGACGGCCGAGGCGGCGGCCCTGGTCGAACGGGTGCAGGACGCGGTCGGCTTCTACAAGATCGGGCTTCAGCTGTTCGCCGCGGGCGGCATGGACCTGGCGCGCGATCTGAAGGCGGACGGCCGCAAGGTCTTTCTGGACTGGAAGCTGCACGACATCGGCGCGACGGTCGAAAAGGCCGCCGCCAATCTGGCCGCAGCGGGCTGCGATCTGCTGACGGTCCACGCCCGGCCCCAGGTCATGGCGGCGGCGGCGCGCGGCGTGGCCGGCTCGGGCCTGAAGGTGCTGGGGGTGACGGTCCTGACCAGTCTGACGGCCGAGGACCTGATCGCCGACGACCACAGCCTGTCGCCCGCCGATCTGGTCGAGCGTCGCGTGCGTCAGGCGCTGGACGCCGGGATCGACGGCGTGGTCGCCAGCCCGCACGAGGCGGCGCGCGTCAAGGCCCTGGCCGTCGAGGCGGGCCGGGACGACTTCCTGATCGTCACGCCGGGCGTCCGGCCCGAGGGCGCGGCCCTGGACGACCAGGCCCGGGCGGCCACGCCCGAGGCCGCCTTGCGCGCCGGGGCGACCCATCTGGTGATCGGCCGCCCGATCACGGCGGCGGCCGATCCGCGACAGGCGGCCCTGGTGATCGCCGAGACGATCGCCCTGATCTAGGGCCTGATCAGCCGCGTTCGCCCGGTTCCTGGGCGTAGCCGTGGCGCGGACGCGCGGGCGGCGGCGGCGGAGGCGGGGGCGGGGGCGGCGCGATTTCACCCTCGGGCGGCAGGTCGCCGTAGTAGCCGCTGGGCGCATAGGCCGGGGCCGTGTTCACCTGCGGCGGGGCGACGTGGACCTGGGCCGGGGCGATGTTGACCGGGGCGGACTGCACATAGACCGGGGCCTGATCGACATAGACCGGACCGCCGACGTCCACCTGGGCCGGCGCCATATTGACGCGTCCGGGGGCCACCTGCACGCGTTGGGGACCGACGTTCACGTCCGGCGCCTGCGCATAGACCGGAGCCTGATCGACATAGACCGGGCCGCCGACGTCCACCTGAGCCGGGGCCATGTTGACGCGTCCCGGACTAACCTGGACCCGCTGGGGACCAATGTTCACGTCCGGCGACTGCACATAGAGGGGCGCCTGATCGACATAGACCGGCGGGGCGACGTCCACCTGGGGCGGGGTCATGTTGACCTGACCCGGCGCGACCTGGACCCGCTGCGGGCCGATGTTGACCGGCGGAGCCTGCACATAGATGGGCGGCTGTTCGATATAGGCGGGCGGTCCCATCTCGATCTGCGGCGGGGCGATGTTCACCTGCGACGGCGCGACATAGATGCGCTGGGGCGCGATATTGACCGGCGGAGCCTGAACATAGGCCGGACGCTGCTCGATATAGCGTTGTTCGTAGCGCTGCTCGTAACGGGGCTGGGGCGCCGGGCGCGGGGCCGGACGGCAGTTGCAGCCGCCGCCCTGATAGGGACGCCAGCCGATATAGTCGCGGCCGAAGCCATAGACCGGATAGCCGACGGGGGCGCTGACCGGCGCCGGACCGACGAAGTTGACCGGCGCGGACATCACCGGCCCGCCCCAGTATCCGCCCTCGGAATAGCCTTCCGAATAGCCCCCGCTGGAATAGACCGTGCCGCCGCCGACATAGCCGCGCGAGAAGCTGGACGAACCCGAATAGCCGCGCGCGTTGATGGCGGAATAGCCGCGGGCGTAGGCCGAGCTTTGCGCCGAACTATTGGCGTAGGCGTTGTTCACATTGACGTTGACGTTGCGGTTGTAGTTCCCGCCGCCTTGAAAGCCGCCTCCGGAATGGCCGCCGCCCGGGTGGCCGCCGCCGCCGCAACTTCCGCAGCCGCCGCCCCCTCCGCCATGTCCGGGGCCGCCGGCCAGGGCCGGCGCGGCGGAAAATAGAAGGACCGCCGCTGCGGCCGAGATCATCAACTGTTTCGTCACGGGACAGACTCCTCTGAGTTGTCCCGCACCACGCAAGTCCGGCGCCTGTCGCTAAGCTTTCATTAAGGATTGCGATAGGCCGGCGGCATCGGCGTCTGCTGGCGATAGCGGTCGCGCAACAGCAGGGGGCGGCTGGTCAGGGGTTGTTCGACCCCGTCGATGAAGACGGCGGAGGGCTGGCTGAGCGGCTCCAGGGGATCGCCCGACCAGACGACCACGTCGGCGGCGGCGCCGGGCGCGATCTGGCCGAAACGGCCCTCCATGCCGAAGATTTTCGCCGGATTGGCCGTCAGGGCGGCGATGGCCGCGCCATAGGGCAGGCCGTGCGACACGGCGTTGCCGGCGTTGTAGCGGGCCTCCCGCGCGCGGTGGGTCGAGCCCTCGTTGCCCTTGATGGCGATGACCACTCCGGCGGCGTTCAGGGCCGCGGCATTCTCGGCCCGCGCCGCCCGCATCTCGAAGTCCGAGGGCAGGTTGGAGATGGGGTTCAAAAGAACGGGGGCACCCGCCGCGGCGATGTCGCCGGCGACCAGCCAGCCTTCCTCGGCGCCGTCCAGGATGACCTTGATCCCCTCCTCGCGCGCCAGCCGCAGCACCTGACGGATGTCCGAGGCGCGGTGGACGGTGACGATCAGCGGCTGGGTTCCGTTGGCCACCGGGATCAGGGCCTCCAGGTCCGCGCGCGAAAGGCTGAGGCTGCGCAGGCCCGCGCGTTCGTAGGCGGCCTTGTTGCGGGCGTAGAGGCGGACCTCGGCCATCGTCTCCTTGAACAGGACGAATTGGGCGCCGCGCGCGCCGCCGGCGATGTCGGCCCCGGCCTCGCCGAACGGGGCGACCATGGCCACGCGCGGCTTGACCAGGATGTCGGGCCCCTGGGCCAGCTGAATAATGGCCGCCTGGCCGGCGAACAGGCCGGGCGTCTGGAAGCCGCCGTCGCCGGCGCCGGCGGTGTCCTCTTCATGCACATGGCCGCCGGACGAGCCGGGATGCTGGGGCACGACCACGGCGCGGGTGATGCCGCCCAGGCGCGCCACCGGCAAGGTGAAGGACCAGGGGTCCAGGCCGTAGGAGACGTCGAAGGCCGCGCTGAGGGTGTTCGAGCGGTTGCGCAGCTCGTTGGTGCCGCGGACCGAACCGACCTCGGTTCCGCCCAGGCCGGAATCCACGGCGACGAAGCCGGGCGCCACCGTCTTGCCCGCCGCGTCGATGACGCGGGCGCCGGCCGGGGCGGTCCCGGCGCCGACCGAGACGATCTTGCCGTCCCGCATGACGACCACGCCGTTTTCGATGACGGAGGTTCCGGTCAGGACGCGGCCGCCGACGATGGCGACGACTTCGTCGGGGCCTGCCGCGCTTCGCGCTGCTTGAGGCCCGGATTGGGCGAAGGCGGCAGGGGCGAGAGACAGGGCCGCGACCGCGCCCGCGAGAATGTGAGACAGGCGCATCAGCGGGCTCCTTCCGTGACGTTGGCGGCGCTCAGCCCATAACCGGGCTGGCCCAGTTCGAAGTCGCTGGTCGGCTGGTAGGCGGGATTGTTGCGATCAAAGGTCAGGGCGCCGTCGATGAAGACCTGATCGGCGCGGGCGTAGATGGAGAAGGGATCGGCGCTCCAGATCACCACGTCGGCGCGCTTGCCGGGCTCCAGCGAGCCGGTCTGGTCGGCGATGCCGATGGCCTTGGCGGCGTTGGAGGTGAACCAGGCGATGGCGTGCTCTTCGGGGATGTTCAGCCCGGCGCGCCGACCGGCCGACAGGGCGGCGGCGGCCTCCTGGTTCAGACGCTGGGTCAGTTCGGCGTCGTCGGAGTGGATGACCGCGCACGACCCCTGCGGCGCATCCACCAGGGCGGCGTTCTCCTCTATGGCGTCCAGGGCCTCCATCTTGAAGCCCCACCAGCCGGTCCACATGGCCGCGCAGACGCCCTCGGCGGCTAAGCGCGGCGCGATCTTGTAGGCCTCGGTCGCGTGGTGGAAGGTGGTGATGCGGTAGCCGAACTCCTTGGCCATATCCATCATCAGCGCCATCTCGTCGGCGCGGTAGCAATGGTTCTGGATCAGGATGGAGCCGTCCAGAACGCCGGCCAGAGTTTCGTTCTGCAGGTTGCGGGTGGGCGGCGTTCCCTCATGGTTTTCCTGCCACTTGTCCCACTTGGCCTTGTATTCGCGCGCGGCGATGAAGGCGGCGCGATAGCCGGCCATATTGCCCATGCCGGTCGCGGGGCTCTGGTTGCGGCTCCCATAGACGCGCGACGGGTTCTCGCCGCAGGCCATCTTCAGCGTGTAGGGAGCGCCGGGGAACTTCATTCCCTGGCTGGTGATCGAGGGCACGTTGCGGATGGTCACGCCGCGCCCGCCGAACAGATTGGCCGAGCCGGGCAGGATGTGAAGCGTGGTCACGCCGCCCGCCCGCGCGGTGTTGAAGCCCGGATCCTGGGGCCACAGCGAATGTTCGGCCCAGACCTGGGCGGTGTTGGGGTTGGTGGCCTCGTTGCCGTCGCTCATGCCCTGCACGCCCGGCGAGGGATAGACGCCCAGGTGGCTGTGCACGTCGATGACGCCCGGCGTCACATAGCGCCCGCGCGCGTCCACGACCTTGTAGCCGGCGGGCACGGGGGTGGAGGCGTCGCCCACGGCGGCGATACGACCGTCCGTCACCACCACTACGCCGTTGTCGATCTTGCGATCCGTGCCGGTCAGGACGGTGGCGCCGACCACGGCGAAATTCTCGCGCGGCAGGGGCTGGTAGGTCGAGGGATAGGGATCCAGCGTCTTGGACGGGTCCAGCCCGGCCGCCAGGCTGACGTCGCGCGCCGGGCGCGCCTGGGCCGCATCCGGCTTGGCCTGGCCCGTGGTGGCGCAGGCCGACAGCCCCAAGGCCGCGCTTGCCAGCGCCGCGAGGCCGACGCCCCGCAGATGATGTCCGATCATCGGAACCCCTCTATCCCATGCGACGCCGCCCGATGGCGCCCCTCCGGCGCGCATAGAAGGGTGTTTCGGTCTGGGGCGTCAAAAGGTTTCGGCGGTGCGCCGGGCGGCGCGGTCCTAGACGCCGGGAGCGGCGACGGCTAACGGCAGGCGCATGACCGCCGACCTGCCCCCCGAGGACGACAATCCCCATCTGGACCGCCCCTTGCGGTCCTTCGGCCGCATCAAGGCCCGCCCGATCAAGCCGCGTCAGGCGGCCCTGATGGAGACGCTGCTGCCCGCCATCGCCGTGCCGGACCCCAAGGCCGGGCCGCTGGACCCCAGGGCGATGATGCCGGGCGCGACCGAGGTCTGGCTGGAGATCGGCTTCGGCGGCGGCGAACATATGGCGGCCCAGGCGGCGACGCGGCCCGACGCCCTGGTCATCGGCTGCGAGCCCTTCCTGAACGGGGTGGCCTCGGCCCTGCGCCACGTCGAGGAAGGCGATCTGAAGAACGTCCGCATCCACGCCGACGATGCGCGCGACGTGGTGGACGCCCTGCCGGACGCCTCGGTCGACCGGGTGCTGATCCTGTTTCCCGACCCCTGGCACAAGGCGCGCCACAACAAGCGACGCCTGTTGCAGGACGAGACGGCCCAGGCCTTCGCCCGCATCCTGAAACCGGGCGGGACGCTGCGCTTCGTCACCGACTGGCTGGACTACGCCGAATGGGCGCTGGAGCGGCTGGAGCGCACGCCGGGCCTGGAGCGGATCGGCGCGGCGGACCAGGACTGGTTTGTCCCGCCCGCGGATCACTTCGTCACCCGCTATGAAGAAAAGAAGCTGGGCGACACGACGCCGGTCTTTCTGGAGTTCAGACGGGTCTGAACATAAGAGGGCTGACAAGCGGACGTGAAGCGCCTATATGCCCCCTCACATCGTTAGACCGGCGTCCAACGGCGTCGTTCCAAGCGGCGGCCCGGACGGACCGCCGCTTTTGTTTTGGATATTCGTCGCGTGCGCGCAAAGACCGCCCAGGACCGCCAGCTGCTGGAGCTGATCGACCCCATCGCCGAAAGCCTCGGCCTGGAGGTCGTGCGCGTGCGCCTGATGTCGGGCTCCAAGCGCCAGCGCCTGCAGATCATGGCCGAGCGCCCGTCCGATCACGACATCTCGGTCGAACAATGCGCCAAGCTGAGCCGTGCGGTGTCCGAGGTGTTCGACGCCGCCGACCCTGTCGCCGGCGAATATCTGCTGGAGGTCTCGTCGCCCGGCATCGACCGGCCCCTGACCCGTCCCATCGACTTCGACCTGTTCGAGGGCGAGGAGGCGCGTCTGGAGACCGACCGGATGATCGAGGGCCGCAAGCGGTTCAAGGGCGTGCTGGCCGGCTATGAGGACGGCAATGTCCTGATCGACCTGGACGGCGAGGACGACACCGCCCTGATCCCCTTCGACTGGCTGGCCGACGCCAAGCTGGTTCTGACCGACGCCCTGATGAAACGGGGCGCCGCCATTCGCGCCGCGCGCGGCGAACCCGAAGACGACGGCCTGCCCGAGGGTGCGCCGGACGAAGCGACAACCGACACCAAGACCCCTTCTGAGGACAACGCCTGATGGCCGTCACCGGTATTTCCGCCAACCGCCTCGAACTGCTGCAGATCGCCGACGCGGTCGCCCGCGAGAAGAACATCGACCGCGAGATCGTGATCGAGGCCATCGAGGAGGCGATCCAGAAGGGCGCCAAGTCGCGTTACGGCGCCCACCACGACATCCGCGCCAAGATCGACCACAAGACCGGCGAACTGGCCCTGACCCGTCACGTCACCATCGTCGAGGACGACTGGATGCCGGAAGACGAGCTGGAAGAGTTCAACGACAGCGCCATGGTGCGCCTGAAGGACGCCCTGAAGCGCGACCCCGAGGCCGTGGTCGGCAAGGAATACGTCGAGAACCTGCCGCCGTTCGAATTCGGCCGCGTCCAGACCCAGATGGCCCGTCAGGTCGTGACCGGAAAGGTCCGCGAGGCCGAGCGCGCCAACCAGTACGAAGAGTTCAAGGATCGCGTCGGCGAGATCGTCAACGGCACGGTCAAGCGCGTCGAATACGGCAACACCATCGTCGACCTGGGCCGGGGCGAGGGCGTCATGCGCCGCGACCAGTCCATCCCGCGCGAAGTGTTCAACATCGGCGACCGCATCCGCACCTACATCTACGACGTCCGGCCCGAGGCCAAGGGCCCGCAGGTCATGCTGTCGCGCGCCCATCCGGGCTTCATGGCCAAGCTGTTCGCCCAGGAAGTGCCCGAAGTCTATGACGGCGTGATCGAGATTCGCGCCGCCGCCCGCGACGCCGGCTCGCGCGCCAAGATGGCCGTCCTGTCCAACGACAGCTCCATCGACCCGGTCGGCGCCTGCGTCGGCATGCGCGGCTCGCGCGTTCAGGCGGTCGTCGCCGAACTGCAGGGCGAGAAGATCGACATCATCCAGTGGAACCCGGACGAGCCGACCTTCATCGTCAACGCCCTGGCGCCGGCCGAAGTCTCCAAGGTGGTGCTGGACGAGGAAGCCGGCCGCGTCGAAGTGGTCGTGCCGGACGAACAGCTGTCGCTGGCCATCGGCCGTCGCGGCCAGAACGTGCGCCTGGCCAGCCAGCTGACCGGCTGGCAGATCGACATCATCACCGAGGCCCAGGACAGCGAACGCCGTCAGCGCGAGTTCACCGAACGCACCGCCCTGTTCCAGGAAGCCCTGGACGTGGACGAGGTCATCGCCCAGCTGCTGGTGACGGAAGGCTTCGCCACGGTGGAAGACCTGGCCTATGTCGACGCCTACGAAGTCTCCGAGATCGAGGGCTTCGACGAGGAGACGGCCGAAGAGCTGCAGACCCGCGCCCGCGAGTTCCTGGACAAACAGGCCGCCGAGCTGGACGCCAAGCGCGTCGAACTGGGCGTCGAGGACGCGGTTCTGGACGTGCCGGGCGTGACCCTGGCCATGGCCGTCGCCCTGGGCGAAGGCGGCGTGAAGACGGTCGAGGATCTGGCCGACCTGGCCACCGACGAGATTCGCGGCGGTTATGAAGTGAAGAACGGCGAACGGGTGAAGGTCCCCGGCGTTCTGGAAAGCTTCAACCTGGCCCAGGAAGACGCCGAACTGCTGATCCTGCAGGCGCGCGTCGCCGCCGGCTGGATCGACGCCTCGGAACTGCCGCAGCCCGAGCCGGAATACGAGGAAGACTACGCCGAGGGCGAATACGATCCGGACCAGGTGTTCGGCGACGCGCCCGCTGAAGATGCGGTCGACGACGACGCGGAGGCCTCCTCGGAGGACTCCGAACCGTCAAACGCGTGATGGAGACCCTGGCCGTTCATGAGCTTGCGCGACGCAACGATCGATAGGGAACGCCGCGATCTGGTCAGCCACCAGGTCATGGACGAATCTCGTCTGATCCGTTTCGTCGCCGGGCCCGACGGCCAGGTGGTCCCCGACCTGGGGCGCAAGCTGCCTGGCCGCGGCCTGTGGGTCGAGGCCAGCCGCGCCTCGGTCGAGACGGCGGTCAAGAAGAACGGCTTCACCCGCGCCGCCAAGACGCGGCTGAACGCCCCGGCCGACCTGGCCGATCTGGTCGAGCGGCTGCTGGCGCGGCGCTGTCTGGACCAGCTGGGTCTTGCCCGGCGCGAAGGCGTGCTTATCTCTGGCTTCGAAAAATCCGCTGCGGCCCTGCGGTCCGGCAAGGCCGCCTGGGTGATCGAGGCCTCTGACGGAGCCTCTGACGGCCGTGGCAAAATCCTCGCATTGGCCCGCCATCAGACCGCCAAGGTCTGCGGCGCCTTTACGGCGGACGATTTGAGTTTGGCCCTTGGGCTGGAAAATGCGATACACGCCGTCCTGCTTGCGGGCGGACGCGCTGATCGCTGGACCTTGGAGGTCGAACGACTGGCTGGATTTCGGCCGCTTCGCCCCCCTCACTGGGACATTTCCGGTGAAGCGGACGGAACGGCGGGAACGCTCCCCACAGGAGCGAACTGAGGATTTTGGCGGGCGCGGGCCTGTCTCCTGGCACGGAGACGGGCTCACGGCCGTTTATGGGTATCGAGACGACGGCGGGCTTTTCCGCCCCAAGTAAAGCGACCGGATGAGCGACGAAAACGACAAGACCAACCAAGGCCAGGGTTCGAACACCGGCGGAACGCCGTCCCAGACGGGACCGCGCGCGCCGCTGAGCCTGAAGCCGCGCGCCGCGGGATCGGTTTCGACCGGCACCGTGAAGCAGAGCTTCAGCCACGGCCGTTCCAAGACGGTGGTGGTCGAGACCAAGCGCCGCGTCGGCGCCGGCGGGCCTCAGCGCCCGCAGGGCTTCGATGTCGCGCGTCCGCAGACCTCGGCGCCCCAGGCGCCGCGTCCGCAGGCGCCGCGTTCGGCCCAGCCCGCCGGCGGCGCCCTGTCGCCCGAGGAGCAGGAAGCCCGTCGCCGCGCCATCGCCCTGGCGACCCAGGCCAACGCCGAGCGTGAACGCGCCGCCGCCGCCGAAAAGGCCGCGCGCGAAGCCGCCGAGCGTGAACGCGCCGCCGCCACCGAACGGGCCGCCCAGGCCGCCCGCGACGAGGCCGCCGCCGCCAAGGCCGCAGCCGAAGCCGCCCGCGCCGAGGCCGCCAAACTGGCCGCCGCCGCGCCCGCCCCAGCCAAACCCGCGCCCAAGCCGGCCGCGCCCGTCGCTGCGGCCCCGGTCGCGCCGACCCCGGCTGCGGCCGCGCCGACGCCCGCTCCCGCGCGTCCGGCCGCCCCGACGCGTCCCGCCGTCAACTTCGGTCAACGCGCGCCCAAGCCCGGCAATCCGCAACGCGCCCCGGCCGAACGTCCCGCCTTCGGCGGCCGCTCGGCCCGCGAGCAGGCGATGGGCGGCGGCGAGCGCGCCTATTCGGACCGTCCGCAATCGAGCGAGCGTCCGCAGGGCGACCGTCCGCAAGGCGCGCGTCCCGGCCAGCGTCCGCAGGGCGCCAAGCCGGCCGAACCCGTCCGCTATTCGGCCCTGAACCCGCGTCCGGCGCCGGGCGCAGCCCGCACCGGCCCGCGCACCGGTCCCGGCGGTCGTCCGACCCCGAACGCCCCCCCGGCCCAGGCCGAGGTCGCCCGTCCCAGCCGCGCGCCCGGCGCCGGCTTCGGCCGTCCGGTCGGCCGCGACGACGATCGCGACAAGCGTTTCTCCGACGCCGGCAAGGCGGTCAGCCGCACGCGCGGCGAGCCCAAGCGCCGCGAAGGCCGCATGACCATCCAGTCGGTGGTCGGCGACGGCGACGCCGCCGAGCGGATGCGCTCGCTGGCCTCGGTCCGCCGCGCCCGCGAACGCGAGAAGGAAAAGCGCAAGGGCGGATCGACCGACGCGCCCAACCGTCCGCGCGAAGTGGTCATCCCCGACGTCATCACCGTACAGGAACTGTCCAACCGGATGGCCGTGCGCGGCGTCGACATCATCAAATTCCTGATGCGTCAGGGCATGATGATGAAGATCAACGACGTGATCGATTCCGACACCGCCGAACTGGTGGCCGAGGAGTTCGGCATGGCGGTCAAGCGCGTGTCCGAATCCGACGTCGAAACCGGCTTCATCGCCGAGGCCGACGACGAGGGCGCCACCGAGACGCGCGCGCCGGTCGTGGCCATCATGGGCCACGTCGACCACGGCAAGACCTCTCTGCTGGACGCGCTGCGCACCACCGACGTGGCGGCGGGCGAAGCCGGCGGCATCACCCAGCATATCGGCGCCTATCAGGTGCGTCTGGAAGACGGCCAGAAGGTCACCTTCCTGGACACGCCGGGCCACGCCGCCTTCTCGGCCATGCGGGCGCGCGGCGCCAATGTGACCGACATCGTGGTTCTGGTCGTCGCCGCCGACGACGGCGTCATGCCCCAGACGATCGAAGCCATCCAGCACGCCAAGGCGGCGGACGCCCCCCTGATCGTGGCGGTCAACAAGATCGACAAGCCGGACGCCAATTCGCAGAAGGTCGTCAACGAACTGCTGCAGTACGAGGTCATCGCCGAAAGCCTGGGCGGCGACACCCAGATCATCGAGGTGTCGGCCAAGGAACGGATGAACCTGGACGGCCTTCTGGAAGCCATCCTGGTCCAGGCCGAGGTCATGGACCTGCGCGCCAACCCCGATCGTTCGGCCGAAGGCGTGGTCATCGAGGCCAAGCTGGACAAGGGCCGCGGACCCGTAGGCACCGTCCTGGTCAAGCGCGGCACGCTGAAGCGCGGCGACATCGTCGTCGCCGGCGGTTCATGGGGCAAGGTTCGCGCCCTGCTGAACGAGCGCAACGAACAGCTGACCGAAGCCGGTCCGTCCGTCCCGGTCGAGATCCTGGGTCTGGACGAGGCGCCGTCGCCCGGCGACGTCTTCGCCGTGGTGGAAACCGAGGCCCGCGCCCGCGAGCTGACCGAATACCGTCAGCGGGTGAAGCGCGAGAAGGCCCAGGTGTCGGGCGGCTCGGTCTCGCTGGTCGACATGATGGCCAAGCTGGGCTCCAAGAAGATCAGCGAACTGCCGGTCGTCATCAAGTCCGACGTTCAGGGGTCGAGCGAAGCCATCGCGGCCTCGCTGGAGAAGATGGGCAACGACGAGGTCCGCGCCCGCATCGTCTATTCCGGCGCCGGCGGCATCACCGAGAGCGACGTCAACCTGGCCAAGTCGGCCGGCGCGCCGATCCTGGGCTTCAACGTCCGTGCGTCCAAACAGGCGCGCGACCTGGCCGAACGCGAAGGCGTGGAGATCCGCTACTATTCGATCATCTACGACCTTCTGGACGACATGAAGGGCGTGCTGTCGGGCATGCTGGCGCCGCTGCAGCGGGAAACCTTCCTGGGCAACGCCCAGGTGCTGCAGGTGTTCGACATCTCCAAGATCGGCAAGATCGCCGGTTGCCGCGTCACCGAAGGCGTCGTGCGCAAGGGCGCCCGTGTCCGCATCATCCGCGACGATGTGGTGGTGCTGGAGCTGGGCGTGCTCAACACGCTCAAACGCTTCAAGGACGAGGTCAACGAGGTGCCCTCGGGCCAGGAGTGCGGCATGCAGTTCCAGGGCTTCCAGGATATCAAGGAAGGCGACTACATCGAGTGCTTCACGGTCGAAGAGATCAAGCGCACCCTGGACTAAGGGTCTGCGCGAGGCGTGATGAAGGAGACAGGCCCGGAACTCAAGTTCCGGGCCTTTTTCGTGGGCTAAGCAACGGTTGAACCCGTGTCCGCGCCGGTGGTCGTTCGCGCTTCGCCAATGGACGGGCGCGGTCGTTGGCGAAGGCGAGGCGTCCGTTTCCGCAGAGGCGCTGGCGATCCGGCGGGGTCGGCGGCACGGTCGGGTCATCGAGGGCCGGTCGGCGGTCCTCATTCAGAACCGGACCCATCGCCATGAAGACCCTGTCCTCCGTTTTCGCCCCTGTCGCCGCCCTGGCTGTCGCCGCCGCCTTCGCTTCGCCCGTCTTGGCCGCCGACCTGACCCTGTCCTTCCCCACCGCCGCGTCTCAGGGCAAGATCATGGTCGCGATCTTCGACAGCGCCGCCGCCTATGGCGGTCAGGGCCAGCCGGCCAAGGTCGCCCTGCTGGATGCAGCGGCGGGCGAGACCCACGTCACCTTCGACGGCCTGCCCGACGGCGACTATGCAGTACGCGCCTTCCACGACCTTAACGGCGACGGCAAGATGAACACCAATCCCTTCGGCATGCCGACCGAACCCTATGCCTTCTCCAACAATGCGGTGGGCAATATGGGGCCAGCGTCCTGGGATCGCGCCAAGTTCGCCGCCGCCGGCGCCACCGCCCAGACCATCGACCTGAAGTAAGTTTTGTGCGCCGTCGGAGCCCGACCATGACCCCTTCCCGCCGTTCCTTCCTGATGGGCGCCGCCGCCCTGTCCGCCGCCGTGGCCACGCCCGAGATGGTGCGCGCCGCCGCCGCCCTGGACGCCGCCGCCAGCGCGGACTGGGCCCTGGCCACCCGCGACGTCGAGGGCGACACCCCGCGTCAGGCCATGCGCCTGATTCATGGCCGGGCGCCCCGGGGGCTCGAAGGCGCCCTCTATCGCAACGGTCCGGCCAAGTTCCGGCGACCGGGCGGCTCGGCCACCCACTGGTTCGACGGCGACGGCATGATGCGCGCCTTCCGTATCCGGGACGGTCAGGCGACGCTGGAGGCCCGGTTCGCCGACACGCCCAAACGTCGCACCGAAACCGCACTGGACGCCGTGGTCACGCCCGGCTTCGGCACCAGAGGCGACGCGCGCGCCCGCATCGGGTCGAACGACGACGCCAACGCCGCCAACACCGCCGTCATGGCGGCCGGCGACAAGATCTGGGCCCTGTGGGAGGCCGGTTCGCCCCTGGCGATGGAGGCGTCGGACCTGTCGACGAAAGGCTTCGTCACCCTGCGCGACGATCTGAAGGGGATGCCGTTCCAGGCCCATCCGCGCTACGCCCCCGACGGTACGATCTGGAATGTCGGCACGGCGGGCGGCCAGGCCGTGATCTGGCGGCTGAACCCCGACCGCAGCCTGAACGACGCCCAGGTCGTGCCGCTGCCGCGCGCCAGCTACATGCACGACTTCACCGCCACAGACCGGCATCTGATCCTGTTGCTGCAGCCCTGGGTGTTCGAAGGCCACGCCATGCCGGTCGTCTCGGCCCTGCACTGGCGGCCCGAGATGGGCACGCAGGTCCTGGTGCTGGACAAGGCCGACCTGTCGCAACGCCGGCTCTACGATCTGCCGGCCTTCTTCCACTTCCACCTGGGCGACGCCTGGGCCGAGCGGGACGGAACGATCCGTTTCGACGTGGCCGCCAGCAGCGATCCGCGCTTTGCGGTGGACGGCGCCAAGGTGCTGGTCGACGGGCGCGGGGTCGTGCCGGGCGATCCAGCCAGACTGGCCCTTGTGACCCTGCATCCCGACGGCCGCGCCGAGATGGTCTGCAGCGAGGTGGTCGGCGAATTCCCCAAGGCCGACCCGCGCCGCGCGGGCCTGAAGCGCCGCCTGACCGCACATACCTGGGGCGAGACGCGCGGTCGCCCCCTGCCGACCGGCCTGGCCGTGCACGACTGGGACAAGGGCCGGTCGAACGCCTTCGAATTCGGCGTCCATCAGGTGGTTGAAGAGGCCGTCTTCGTGCCCAAGCCCGGCGCTGTGGCCGAGGATCAGGCCTGGCTGGTCGGCCCCTCGGTCAATCTGAAGGATGGCCGCACCGAACTGCACGTCTTCGACGTGGCGCGCATATCGGACGGGCCTGTGGCGACCTGGCAGGCCGAGGTGGCCCTGCCGGCGGGTTTCCACGGCGCCTGGGTCGGCTGAACGGGCCTGAAAGCCCCCGGGCACGGCGTTTGCGGGCCTTCACGGTTCGACAAGGCTGACGTGCCAAGGTGACACCATGACCCCCGTCCAGACCCCCGCCGATCTGAAGCCCATCACGGCCCTGCGTTTCGGCGCGGCCATCTGGGTCGCCGTCTACACCTTCTGGGAAAACCTGGCCGGCGCGGGCCAGTCCGGCCTGGTGTCCAAAGGGTATCTGGGCGTCGAACTGTTCTTCGTCCTGTCGGGCTTCATCCTCAGCCACGTCTATCTGCAGTCGGCGGGCGAGAAGCGTTTCTCGTATCGCAGCTTCCTGTGGGCGCGGGTGGCGCGGGTCTATCCCTTGCATGTCGCCACCCTAATCGGGGTGGGGCTCCTGGCGGCGGCGGCCCTGATCGCGGGGATGAGCGTGGACGCCAATGTCCTGTCCTGGGCCTCGTTGCCGGCCAATCTTATGATGGTCCACGCCTGGGGCCTGGCGCCCGTGGCGGGCTGGAACCATCCGTCGTGGTCGATCTCGGCGGAGTGGTTCGCCTATCTGTGCTTTCCCCTGTTCGCCTTCGTCTTCTGGCGTCTGCGCGAAAAGCCCGTCGCGGCCGTGATCGGCGCGGCGGCCTTTCTGGCGGTGCTTTATTTCGTATTCGAGCAGACGGCGGGCTTTCCCCTGACCGAGGCCACCATCCGCTGGGGCGCGCTCAGGATCGTGCCCTGCTTCGCCCTGGGGTGCGCCCTCTACCTCGTCTATCGCAAGGCCCCGCTGAAGGCGCCCTGGACCTGTTCGGCGATCAGTTTCGGCCTGATGGTGCTCAGCGCCGCCTTGGGTTTGTGGGACGGGATCACCGTGCTGCTGGCCGGCGCCCTGATCCTGTCGCTGGCCTCGCTGCCGAACCAGCGCGCCGGTTGGCTGGCTTCGCGCCCGGCGGTCTACCTGGGCGAGATCAGCTACTCCGTCTATATGGTCTGCGTGCCGTGGAAGCTGCTGGCCGTCGGCCTGGCCGCCAAGCTGACGGACGCGCCCGACAAGCATCTTCAAATTTTCGTGTGGTTGGCCATCCTGGCCCTGCTGCCCGTCGTGGCGGCCGTGTCCTATCACCTGATCGAACACCCGGCGCGCAAGGCTTTGCGCACGCTCGGCGCCCATAAGCGCAAGGTTTCAGACACGAATATGAAGCACGGCGATATGCCGAAACAACTTGCTACAGGGCGTGAACCCGTGGCCTAAAGGAGGTTCCTTAGGCAGGTCGGGAAATCCTAAGCATGTCGAAACGGCTGAAAGCCGCCGCGGTTGCGGCGACCCTCGGTTTTTTTGCGTTGGGCGCCGTGCCCTCTTCCGCAAAGGCTGACGAGCCGTATTGGCAATGCGTGACCTTCGCCCGCATGTTCTCGGGCATCAACATCTTCGGCGACGCCTGGACCTGGTGGCGCCAGGCCACCGCCAACTTCCGCACCGGCAAGGCGCCTGAAACCGGCTCCGTCCTGGTGTTCCGCCCCGAGGGCCGCATGAGCCGGGGCCATGTCGCCGTCGTTTCCGACATCCTGACCGACCGCGTCGTGCGCGTGACCCACGCCAACTGGGGCGGCAGCCGCGGCAAGGTGGAGGAGAACGTCACCGTCGTGGACGTTTCGCCCGCCAACGACTGGTCGCAGGTCAAGGTCTGGTACAATCCGATCAACGGCCTGGGCACGACGGTCTATCCGACCTACGGCTTCATCTACAAAGGCGCCCGCGACGCCTTCGACGCCGGCCGCCAGATCGCCGCCAACGCGACCGGCCAAGGCCAGCACTAAGACCACACGTCTCGCCCCCGCCGGCTTGCGCCGCGGGGGTTCGCGCGCGATAGGCGGCGTATGACCCAATCCAGCGACATGACCTACGCCGGCTATCTGGCGTTGGACGACCTGCTTTCGGCGCAACATCCGCTGTCGGACCAGCATGACGAGATGCTGTTCGTCATCATCCACCAGACCAAGGAACTGTGGCTCAAACAGATGCTGCACGAGGTGGCGCTGGCCCAGACCCTGGTCCGCGGCGGCGACCTGGTGCCCGCTTACAAGAGCCTGGCGCGGGTCAGCCGCATCCAGGCGGTGATGACCCAGAGCTGGGACATCCTGTCGACCATGACGCCGGCGGACTATCTGCGGTTCCGAGGCGTGCTGGGATCGTCGTCCGGCTTCCAGAGCGACCAGTTCCGGCGGTTCGAGGCCATGCTGGGCCTGAAGGACGCCAGCTTCCTGAAGTTCCATGTCGAACGCCCGGCCGCCCATGCCGCGCTTGAGGCCGCTATCGCCGCGCCCAGCCTGTACGACGACGCCCTGGCCCAGCTGGCGATCGCCGGCCTGCCCGTGCCGGTCGCCGTGCTGGATCGCGACGTGACCCAGCCCTACGAGCCGTCAGAGGCGGTCGAAGCCGCCTGGCTGGAGGTCTATCGCGACACGGAACGCTGGTGGGCCCTGTATCAGCTGGCCGAAAAGCTGGTCGATCTGGACGATGCGCTTCTGACCTGGCGGCACAAGCATGTGGTGACGGTCGAACGGATCATCGGCCGCCGACGCGGCACCGGGGGCACCGAGGGGGCGGCCTATCTGGCCTCGACCCTGACCAAGCGCTGCTTTCCCGAACTGTGGTCCCTGCGCACCAAACTTTGATGTCGCAGGGCGGCAACCAAGGCCGCCTTCCGTCCATTTCGCCATCGACCGCAATTGCGGAAGGAATGGACGAGATGAGCAATCCAAACGCCCACGACATCAAGGTTTTGAACGGCCTGATCGAAACGACGCTGGACAGCGCCGACGGCTATCGCGAGGCCGCCGAACAGACGGACGACGCCCACTATCGCACCCTGTTCCAGCGTCGCGCCGCCGAGCGTCAGCAGATCGCCGATGACCTGTCGGCCGCCGTGCGGGGTCTGGGCGGCGACCCGGAATCCGACGGCTCCATCCTGGCGAAGGCGCACCGCGCCTTTCTTGACGTGAAACACGCCCTGCTGCGCAACGACGACTCCGTCGTGGGGTCGATCAACGCGGGCGAGGGCTTCATCGCCGCCAAATACGACAAGGCCCTGGAGGACGGCGGCATCTCCGCCACCACGCGCGAGACCATTCGTCGGGCCCATGCCGCCGTAAAGGTCGAGCACGATCAGATGGAGGCCCTGAAACACAGTCTGGAAGGCCAGCGCACCGAGGCCAATCCCCTCTTCCCGCACTGATCGCACCTCAGGCATGAAAAAGGCCCCGGCGTCACCGCCGGGGCCTTGATCGTTTCGGCAGGAGCCCGAAGCCTTAGGCTTCGTCGCCGCCCTTGTCGGCCGAGCCGGTTTCCGGAACCACGGCGCCCTTGGCCGGGCGGACCGTCTGGCGCTCGGCGATACGCGCCGACTTGCCGCGACGATCGCGCAGATAATAGAGCTTGGCGCGACGCACGACGCCGCGGCGCTTCACTTCGATGGACTCGACGTTCGGCGACAGAATGGGGAATTTACGCTCGACGCCTTCGCCGAACGAGATCTTGCGGACGGTGAAGGTCTCGTTCACGCCGCCGCCGTCACGGGCGATGCAGACGCCTTCGAAGGCCTGAACGCGCTCGCGCTCGCCTTCCTTGATCTTCACGTTGACGCGCAGGGTGTCGCCGGGCTGGAATTCCGGAATCTTGCGCTCGCCCAGAACGCGGGCTTTTTCTTCAGCTTCCAGCTGTTGAACGATGTTCATGTCATTTCTCCTCGAGCTTTGCGCTCTTTACCTGTGAGTTGGCGAGATGCGCCTGCCAGAGGTCCGGCCGCCGCTCCCGCGTAGTCAGTTCCCGTTGCGCCTGACGCCATTGGTCGACCTTCTTGTGGTCGCCCGACAGCAGCACCTCGGGTATCTCCAGCCCCTCGAACGTCCGCGGTCGCGTGTACTGCGGGTGTTCCAGAAGCCCATCCTCGAAGCTTTCGGACGACAGGCTGTCGCCTGAACCGAGCACGCCGGGGATCAGTCTTACGCACGCCTCGATCGCGACCATCGCCGCCGCCTCGCCACCGGCGAGAACCGCGTCTCCGACCGAGACCTCCTCGAACCCGCGTGCGTCGAGCACCCGCTGGTCCACCCCCTCGAAACGGCCGCACAGCACGACGATCCCGTCGGCCTTCGCCCATTCCCTGACGCGCGCCTGGGTCAGGGGCCTGCCCCTGGCGCTCATGTACAAAAGCGGCCGTCTTGGTCCCGGCAGGCTATCGACCGCCCGAGCCACCACGTCCGCCTTAAGCACAGCCCCCGGCCCGCCACCCGCAGGGGTGTCGTCCAGGAAGCCGCGCGTATCTGTGGAAAAGGCGCGGATGTCAACCGTTTCCAGGCTCCACAAGCCCTTCTCCCGCCAGGCCGTGCCGATCAGCGACACCCCGAGCGGACCTGGAAAGGCCTCGGGGAACATGGTCAGGACGGTCGCGGTGAAGGGCATGGCGGCGGCTCATACACCAAAGCCTCGCCGCCCGCGAGGCGAGGCGGTCGTCGAACGCGGGTCCAGAAGGTCGAAGACGCTTCGTGCCACACCGTCCCTGCAACCAAGGTCAAGCTTGGGCGTTCGAACAAAGCTTGACCATAAAGAGGTTTATCATGCGCAAGATCATCGCCTTCTCGCTCGTCGCCGCCGCCCTGACGGTCTCGGCCTGCAACACCATCGCCGGCGTCGGCCGCGACGTGTCGGCGGCCGGTTCGGCCGTGACCCAGGGCGCCAACGACGCCAAACGCTAAAGCGGGCTTGGGGAAACGAGGGGGTGACGCGCCTTCTCGTTTCCGTCGCAGGACGGTGCTAGCCTGATCCCGCAATCCGAAGGAGATGGATCATGGGCATACTGGACAATGTGCTGAACGGCCTGGGCGGCGATGCGGCCGGCGGCGTCGGCGACCTTCTGCGAGGCCAGGGCGGCGTCGGCGGTCTGGTGGAGAAGTTCAACCAGGCGGGCCTGGCCGACGTGGTCGGCTCCTGGATCGGGACCGGCGCCAACGCCAATATTTCGGCCGAGCAGATCACCGCCGTGATCGGTCACGGCCCCTTGGCCGACATCGCCGCCAAGATGGGCGTCACGCCCCAGCAGGCGGGAGAGACCCTGGCGGGCTTGCTGCCCGAAGCCATCGACCGCCTGACGCCCGGCGGACAGCTGAACGGCGCCGACGACCTGCTGGGCAATCTGCCAGGCGGCCTGGGCGACATGATCGGCGGCTTTCTGAAACGCTGACAGCCTACGGCCATCGTGGCGTCAGGAGGGCTGACCCTCGGTCGCCGCGATGGCCGGGTCGACGTCCTCCTCCGCCTTTCGGCGTGCTTCCAGCGCGGTCTGTTTGCCGGCCACCACGAAGGCCAGGACAATGGCGAACAGCCCGATGACGACCGAGTAGAGGAAGAAGACGACATAGCCCGCGCCCAGGGCGGCCGGGCTGACGCCGCTGGTCGCTGCGCCGGTCGCCAGCGCCCCCTCCGGCAGGCGCGCGAACAGGCCTCTCAGGCCCGCGAACGGCCCCCCGCCCTCGGCGGCCCGGGCTGCCGCCTCGACGATACGGCCCGACTGGGAGGCGATCAGCTTGCCGGGCAAGGCATAGAGCGAACTGAACAGGGCGTACTGCGTCGCAGTGAAGCCGATCGACGTCAGGCTGGACATATAGGCGATCAGGGCCGTGCCGGCGTAGCCGGTGGCGACGTTGTCCACCCCGATAGCCACGGTCAGGGCCGACAGACTGGGCCCCTGGGTCGCCAGCCAGGCGAAGACCAGGTTGGACACCGGGCTCATGAAGGCGCCGATGACCATGGTGCGGATCAGGCCTAGCCGGGCCACCGACCACCCGCCGACGAAGATGCCCAGCGAGGTCATCACCACGCCAAACACCTTTCGCACCTCGGCCAGCTCGGTCTTGGAGAAACCGAGGTCCAGGTAGAAGGGATTCATGATGTTCAGCACGAAGTCGGCCAGGCGATAGACGCAGATCAGGGCCAGGATCAGGGTCGCGACGCCCGCGAACCGCTTATAGAAATCGGCCAGCGGCGCGCCGAAAGAGCCCGCCAGATAGGCGCCGGGTCGTGTCTTCACGCCGGGAATGGGCCAGCAGGCCAGCACCATCAGCGCCAAGCCACCGAACACCGCCAGCACCTGCAGATAGACCCCGCCCGGTTTCGCCGCCCAGGCCTGCGTGATCGCGGCCTTACCCTCTGCGCTCAGACCGAACAGGCCCAGCAGGCCGTTCAGCGGATCGGCCTGCGCCGTCAAACCCGAGCCCACCACCATCGCGGCGGCGATGATGACCACCAGCCGGGCGATCCATTCCAGCACTTCGAGACGGGGCCGCGACGGAATGCCCGTGACCGGAATGGGCCGGATCACATGCGCCTTCTCGCGTGGCGCGAACAGCACTCCGGCGACGCCGAAGCCCATCAGCGCGGCCATCACTGCATAGGACAGGTTCCAGTTATAAAGGTCAGCCAGAACCAGGGGCACGGCGCCGGCGACGATCTGGGCGACGCGATAGCCCAACTGATAGCTGGCGGCCATGGCGCCGTGGCGCGTGTCGTCCGCCGCCTCGATACGCCAGGCGTCGATGACGATGTCCTGTGTGGCGCCGAAGAAACCGACCAGAACAGCGAACATTGCAACCTGCGGCAAGGCGGTCGCGGGGTTGAGGCCTGAGATCGACCACAGGCCGAAGATGACGACGGCCTGGGTGACCAGCATCCATGATCGGCGGTGGCCCAGATATTTGGTCAGTAGGGGAATGTGGGTCCGATCGATCAGCGGCGCCCAGACGAACTTCAGCGAATAGGACAGAGTCGCCAGGGCGAAGAAGCCGATCATCGCCAGAGACAGGCCGCTCTCGCGCAGCCAGGCCGAAAGCGTGTCGAAGATCAGAAGATTGGGCAGGCCCGCCGAAAAGCCCAGCAGCAGCATGATGAAGACGCGACGCTCGCCATAGACGGCCAGACCTCCGAAGCGGCTCGCGGGCTTGCCTCCCGCAGGGACGGCGGCGGAGGACGAGGCTTTGTCGGTCATGAAACGCTCCGGCGGCGGCCGGAACGCGGACGCCTGAATCTCAGCCGACCTTGGCGCGGATGTCGCCCTTCGTCCAGCGGGTCAGGGCGGCGCGCAGCGAGGCGGCGTCCAGCGGCTTGACCAGATGGTCGTTCATGCCCGCCTCAAGGCAGGCGCGGCGGTCCTCGGCGAAGGCGTTTGCGGTCAGGGCGACGATGGGGGTGGCGTCGCCCCCGGCGCGGATCGCGCGGGCGGCGGCCGGGCCGTCCATGCCGGGCATCCGCATGTCCATGAAGACCAGATCGTAGCGCGCGCGCTGCAACGCCTCCACGGCCTCGGCGCCGGTGGCGGCGGTTTCGACGACGCAGCCTTCGCGGCGCAGCAGGGTCCGCGCCAGGAGGGCGCCGACCGGATTGTCCTCGACCAGCAGCACACGCGCCCCTGCGAATTGGACGGGTGCGACGCGGTCGTCCTCGGGCGGGGCGGATGCTAGCGCACGGGGCGGCTGGCCTTCCGCTTCGGCGACAGTCCCGGCGGATCCCGCGGCGGCAAGCACGCGTTCGACCAGAGAGGCGCGACGCAACGGCTTGATCAGATAGCCGTGGAAACCGGCGGCGCGGTAACGCGGGATCAGATCGCGCTCGGATGGTTTCAGCAGGACGATGGCGCGCCCCGTCTCGGGCGCTGCGGCCAAGAGGTCGGCGTGGGCGTCGCCAGGCGCCGTCGCATGATCGACCAGGACGACCGGCGCGACGCGCGCGACGCGTCCGCCGGACGCCGCGATCTGGGCGGTCGCGGCCGACAGGACGAAGGGATCGGTTGCGTGGACGGCGACGCTTCGTCCCTGCAGAGCGTCGCGGGTCGCGTCCCTGGCGTTCGTACCATTGGCGTCGGCGACGGCCTGGAAGGCGGCTTCGAAGCGGAAGCGCGCGCCCTTGCCTGAACTCCGTCCCCGGCGGGCGGGTGGCCGGTCCTCGACCTTGACGATCCCGCCCATGGCGGCGGCCAGTTTGCGCACAACCGCCAGACCCAGGCCGGCGCCGTCGTGGCGGGCGGCGTCGGAGGAATCGGCGTGGCCGAACTCCTCGAATATCCGATTGCGGGCCTCGGGCGCGACGCCGGGGCCGGTGTCGTCGACGAGGAAGGCCAGGCGAGGCCGGTCGGGATCGGCGTCGCCCCCTGCTTCGGCGCGTTCGATGGCGATGCGGACACCACCGGCCTCGGTGAACTTCACCGCGTTTCCAGCCAGGTTGAACAGGACCTGCCGCAGCCTGCCCTCATCTGCCAGGATATGGGGCGTGTCCGGGGCTACCGACCAGACGATCTCCAGCCCCTTGTCGTGGGCGCGGGGACTGAGCAGTTCGGCGACGCCCCGCGCCAGACCCTCCAGATCGACGGGCGCCAGATCGAACTCCAGCGCGTCGGCTTCCAGCCGGGCGTAGTCCAGCAGGTCGTTGACCAGGCCCAGCAGATGTTCGGCTGACTGGCGTGCGTTCTCAGCATAGGCGCGCTGGGCGCCGTCCAGCCGTGTGCGTTCCAGCAGGTTGATCATGCCGATGACGCCGTTCAGGGGCGTGCGCATCTCGTGGCTCATCAGACGCAGGAACTGCTGAGCGGGGTCGGCCGTCGGGACCGTTTCCTGCGACACCGTCTGCTCCTCGATCCGTTTCGCCGCGCGTCGCGCCATGCCGCCTGCCTCCGTCTTGGGTGCAGTCTAGGACGGCGGGGGTTAAGGATTGGTCCCGTCCGCCGGATCGAAACGGGAATCAGGTGTGGAGGAAGGGCGTCTGCGGCGGTCCGGCCTCGCCCAGGCCGAAGGCGCCGCCGCGCGCGGCGGCGCGGCGGTCGAACTCGGCCTGGGCGCCGACGGTGGTGCGGCGATAGATCAGGGCCTCCGCCACATGACGGCGTAGCACGCCGGTCGCGCCGTCCAGATCGGCGATGGTGCGCGCCAGACGCAAGGTGCGGGTCCAGCCGCGCGCCGTCAGACCCCCGGCCTCTCCGGCGCGCATCAGCAGCATCCGCCCGGCCTCGTCCGGCGTGGCGAACCGGTCCAGGGCCGCGCCGCCGATGCGGGCGTTCAGACCTTGTGACGCTTCCAGCCCCGCCTCTCGCGCCCGATCCTCCTGCAGGGCGCGGGCCTGGGCGACGCGCACCCTGGCCTCGGCCGTGCCCTCGGCCGGCGGCGGCAGGGTCATGTCGGCGGCGGTGACGGGCGGCGTCTCCACCGTCAGGTCGATGCGGTCGAACATCGGCCCCGACACCCGGTTCTGATAGTCGCGCTGGCAGCGGGGCGCCTTGCCGCAGGCCCCGCGCCCGGCGCCGCCCAGGCCGCAACGGCACGGGTTCATGGCCGCCACCAGCTGGAACCGCGCCGGATAGCGGACATGGGCGTTGGCGCGGGCCACCACGATCTCTCCGGTTTCCAGCGGCGCGCGCAGGGAATCCAGCGCCTGGGCCGAATATTCGGGCAGTTCGTCCAGGAACAGCACGCCATTGTGGGCCAGGGACGCCTCGCCCGGCTTGGCGCGCAGCCCCCCGCCGGTCAGGGCCGCCATGGAAGCTGAATGGTGCGGGCTGCGGAACGGCCGGTCGCGCGTCAGGGCGCCGCGCTCGATCAGGCCGGCGATCGACCAGACCATCGAGGTTTCCAACAGCTCCTGCGACGTCAGGGGCGGCAACAGGCCCGGCAGGCGCTGCGCCATCATCGACTTGCCCGAGCCTGGCGGCCCGATGAAAAGCAAGCCGTAGTCGATTGCCTACGTCCGGGTCAGACGTGCGCCACGCTCTCCAGACGGTCTTCTTCGACCGTGATCATTTTGGCTACCGCCCTGATGCTCAGACCGTCTCGAAGGGCTTTCTCGACCCTCGCCACACGGTCAGGCGACAGGCTCGGCCGACCGAAGACGGCGCCCTTCGCACGAGCGCGAGCGATCCCGGCCCTGACCCTGCCCCTGATCAGTTCGCGCTCGAATTCACTGAACACAGCCAGCATCTGGAAGAGCATCCTGCCGCTGGGCGTTGAGGTATCGACGGACTGCTGGTGCAGGTAGAGGTCGCAGCCACGGGCTTGGATGTCGGACAGGAAGGCGACGAGATCGCTGAGGGAGCGTCCCAGACGGTCCACTGCATAGGCAGCGCAGATGTCGATCTCTCTGCGATGGATCGCTTTCAGCAAGGCGTCATAGCCCGGTCGCTGATCCCGGCCCTTGGCGCCGGAGATCGCTTGGTCCTCGAACACGCGGACGATGGTCCAGCCAGCCCTTTCGGCGACCTCGGTCAGGATGCGTATCTGGTTCTCGACCGTCTGCTGGTCGGTTGAACATCTGACGTAGAGACCGGCTCGCTTCATCCATCAGAAGGTCTCACGGATCGGCGGGGCGTCAATCAGATCGGCGCGGAGAGGGCCTTGGCCATGCGGTAGTTGCGGAAGGTCTCTCCCCGGAGTTCGACGTCCTGCGCCTCGATCACCTCGAAGCCGTTGCGTTCGAAGAACGGGCGGGCGGTGATGCTGGCCTCGGTGAACAGCCGGTCGATGCCGTGTCGGTTCGCATGGTCGTGGATGTGATCCAGCAGGGCACGCGCGACGCCTCGGCCTTGGTGGTCTGCGTGGACGAACATCATGTCGATGTGGCCGTCTGGCTCCAGATCGCTGAAGCCCGCGATTTCTCCGGCGACTTCCGCCACGAAGGTCGGTCGGCCGCCGAGGCGCGTCGCCCACTGCTCTCGGTTCACAGCGACCGGCGCCCATGCGTCGATCTGGGTCGGGCTGTAGTCCCGGCTGGCCACATGCCTCACTGATCCAGCGAACAGGTCGATCAGCACATCGAGGTCTTCCGCGCGGTAGGCGCGGATGTGGATGGTCTCGTTCATGGCGTCGCCTGATGTCAGAGGGGCGACGCCTTTAGCTGGGCGAGCGGATGTCGTCCAAGGGCATGACGAACATCTGGCTGTAGCCTTGGTGGCCATCGCTGGTCGTGAAGACGACGAACTCCTCGCCCGCTTGTTCTGCCGCCTCGCGCACGATGTCGCTGAACTCGTCGATGTGGTCGAGGCGCCCGGTCAGCACGAAGCCGTCCTCATCCCGCCGGATGTCGTAGGCCGGATGGTCGTTCAACAGCTTGTCGAGGAGCCGTCCCATGCCCGAAGCAAAACACCGGTCTCCGTAATGGTCAAGCCGAGCCGTCCTTGTGGTTTTCAGGGGTGTCTTTCAGCACGGCTGAAACGGGTTCTGGGAGGCCGGATTTGCTGGGGTCTGGAGGGCGAATTTCGGAGGGGTTTTTGTCACGGTGCCAATGGCGCCAATAGGGCCAATAGCCCGACCCCCGGCGTGTCGCCTGCGTGCTCGACCGGCCTTCGGCCTCGTCACCTGAATTTTCTGGCGCCGACGAGATGAACTTTCTTCAGGTCAGCAGGTCGATGAACGACACGACGTCAGTCGGGTCGATCACGGCCATGCTGAACGTCGGGGCCGGAGCGGAACGCGACGGGCGCGGCCGATCAGTCTGGTCATGTGACCTATCGCGGGGACGGCCAACCGCCGAAAGAGGGCGGTCGTCCGCTCCTGACGATGATGGCCATGGATCGCGTCAGCCGCCGTCAACGGTCGGCTTCCTCGACCCACGCCAGTCATTCGTCCGTCGTTGCAGAATTTCGCTACCTCGGTCCCGAGAGCCAAGGCCCGGAAATGTCGCCCTATGTCTTCTAAGAGAGCACGCAGGCGACATTTTCTTCAGACCTCCCCAGCCATCGTCCCCCAACGATCCAGCCATCCTGCGCGAACCTATCGACGCTATTGGCGCCAATGACAGACGGGGAATGAC
>QFQU01000019.1 GCA_003248965.1 Brevundimonas sp.
CACGCGCTATGATCGCTGCCCGACCGTCTTCCTCTCCGCCATAGCCCTCGCCGCAACCATCCTGTTCTGGCTATGAGTCGTGACCCTAGGCCGCAGCGTTCACCCGCTCGGCGAGGACGGCGCAACTCGCCATCAGCGCCTCGAACGTCGGAGCGTCGTGCTCCAACAGGCCGTCTTCGAGCATGCGCCTGTAGTCGTCCGCCAACGCGGTCTGGACGGCCGCTTCCGGGACGAGGCGCAGGTGCCCGCCAACCGCGCGGTGATAGTTGATCGCCGCACCGTTTGCCGTCTCGCGGAAGAAGAGGGATTTGCGCCGAGCGACCGCGTCCGCCAAGGCCCGGTCGGCTGCCGCGAGACCAGCCACTCCGGCCCCATCCAGCCTCACGAGATCGTACCAGTGGCGGGAAAATCGCTCGCCTCTCATCCGGCCCTGTTCGCAGTAGCGGCCGTGGCCTTCTCCCAAAAGGTCCGCTCAGCCTTCATCACGCGGGGGCGCGCGGTCGGGAAGACAAGGTCGGGCAAGACTGACGCAGCGTGGCAGACCACGTCTCGCGCCTCGGCGTGCTCACCCGTGGCGCGAGCGCCGAACTCCAGGAGCACCGAGGGCGGCGCATAGCCCGTGCCCTGGGTCAGCGGTCCGTAAGCGACGGTCAGCTTGTCGCCGTCCTCGACCAAATCGGCTTCCAATCCCTCGCTCGCCAGCGCGGCCTCGACAAAGGGGGACACCGTATCGGACACCCAAGACGGCAGGCGCTCCCGCACGACCCGGCTCCACCGCCTCGCCTCGGCCATGGCCGCCGGCAGGCCATCGCCGTGCGGATCCGCAAGGTCCGGCGCGAGGGTGCGGATGTCGTAGGTGAGGTCGAGGTCTTCGGAGAAGCGGTCGATCAGGCCGTAGGCTTTCGAGAGCGACGTTCCGCCCTTGAAGACCAGGTGCTCCCCAAAGGGCGCACGGAACAGAACGTCGAGAAGCCAGACGACCCAGACATCCTTCTCCGGCAGATGCACAGGCCGTCCCGTCGCCGCCGCGGCGACTTGGAGCGCCTCGCGGCGGTCCGCGGCATCGAGCTCGAGAAAGACGTCAGCCATGCGCCGCCAGGCTCACCGAGCGGGCGAGCCAGGTCGGCAGGCGTGCGCTCACCCCGACCAGTTCCTCGAACGCGCTCCGAGGCAAGCGGCGGCGCAACGCCTTGAGGGCGCTTCCCGCCTGCTCCGGGCCCAGCCACGCCAAGGCGCGGACCGCCTCGCCCGCAGCGCTATGGGGCAGGACGAGTAGCCAAGGCGGAGCGTGCCGCAGTTCAACCGATTGCTTGCCGAGCTGCAGCCGGCGGCTTCGGCCACTGGTCAGATAGACCTGGCGAATGGGCGTCTGGGTGGTGAGCCCCAGCTGATTGGCTGCGTCCGCGCCGCTGCGCACGACGGTTTCGCCGCCTTGGGCCGAGAGCCGCTCGACGAGGGCTTCTATGGTCGGGGGGCGCTCACCATAGCGGCCTTGGACGGGCAGGACATAGAGCCCCCGCCCTGCCCGCAACAGGCGTCCGCGCTTGACGAGCCGTGACAGCGCTTGATCCACGGCGGCGCGCTCGCCCAGGTGCAGCAGCCCCTTCGCGGCCAAGGGCTGGCCTTCCGGCAAGGTCGCGGCATGCGCGAGGATGTGTTCGGCGAGGGTCTGCATCGGTTTGTTCCTGTCAGAAACATAGTTCATTTTCTGACACCTTCAAGTTAACGCCGAGAAGGCCGGGCTGAAGCGTGGAGCGCCCGTGTCCGGCGGCGCCAGGACGGGCGAGAACGAACGCCCCTGCTCCCACGCCTCGACGGCGTCCGACCACTGCTGCGCCATGTGACGGCGCTGCATCTCGAACTCCGCCTTGTTGTAGACCCCGCGCGACGAACGCTCCTCGTGGGCGAGGCATTTCTCGATCCAGTCCAAGTTGAAGCCCATCTCGTGCAGCAGGGTTGAAGCCGTCCGCCGCAGGTCATGGACGGTGAAGGGCTCCAGCGGCAGGCCCTGCGCCTTGGCGCGGTCCGCTATGGCGGTCGTCACCCGGTTGAACCTCGCCCGCGACATGGGCGCATCGGCGTCGTAACGCGACGGCAGGAGGTATTTCGAATTCCCGGCGCAGGTCTTCAGGGCGATCAGGATGTCCACCATCTGAGTCGAGAGGTAGACGTTGTGGGGTCGCGACCGCTTCATGCGCGCCTTGGGAATGGACCAGACGGCGTTCTCAAAATCCACCTCGTCCCAGGTCCCGTCCTGAAGCTCGCTCTTGCGCACAATGCTGAGCAGGATGAACTTCAGGCCGAGCCGGATGGTCGGCAAGGTGGCGACGTCGCCCAGCAAGCTGAGCGTGATCCGGATCTCGCTGGGCGAAAGACTACGATCCCGGGGCCTGCAGGTGGCGATGGACGCGGGGCCGACGCCGTCCGCCGGATTGTCGATCTTCTCGCCGTGCAAGATGGCCCAGCCGTAGATTTGCTTGACGATGTCCCGCACGTGGATGGCGGTCGCGGGCGCCCCGCGATCGACGATCGACTTGCAATGCGCCCTGAGATCATCGGGCGTGATCTCGCTGAGCAGCCGGGTCCGCCATTGCGGCAGGACTTCCCGATTGAAGATCGACCGGCGCATATTTCGGGTGCTGTCCGCCATGGGCGCGGTGTCCATCCAGCGCTGGGCGACGTGCTCAAAGCTGTGCGCCTCCTTCAGGCGACGTTTGGCCCGCTGCTTCTCCAGCGCCGGCGAGACGCCGTCCGCGATCGTCCGCTTGATCTCGAACAGACGTTCACGGGCCTGGACTAGGCTCAACCCGCCGCGTCCGTAACGCCCAAGCGTGAGCGTCTCGCGTCGGCCGTTGAAGCGATAGTCGTACCGGAAGGAGATCGCGCCGCCGGGCGAAACATAGGCGTACAAGCCGTCCCTGTCGGCACCCTTGTAAGTTTTTGATTTCGGTCTCAAATTCTTGAGTGCAGCTCGGTAACCACGGTAAAATCCCCTCACGCTGGAGCGAGCTGAAATGGGGCGCTTGCGAGCCGATATTTTCCTTATCTTTCCGCATCTTGGTTGGAAAAAATACCGTCAGCAGGTCGCCACGAACCTGACGGTATGGGCCCTGGGCCGGGCGGGCAACGGCGAGCGATACCGTCAGAAGGGTCGGCATCACAAAAGCGAGACCCTCCGAAAGGCTTCGAAGGGTCTCGTCAGAATTCACATTTTAGTCAGTGGCTTATCCGCGATTTCGGAAGCGATATCCAAAGCTCCCGAAAGGCCTGAATTATTCCCACTCGATTACACAAATTACCCCAAGCCGCTGATCGGCTTGGGGTTTTTCCTCGCTTATCGGCCGCCGAACCGATTGAACAACCGACAGACGGGAAGTATTCTGAAAACATTCAGAAAATTCTAAGCAATAACATTTGCGTGAATTCGTCATCTTTTGCGGTCTATCGGACTTTCGGCGCACTGAGATGCAATGCAACGAGTTCGATTCGCCTTGCCACCTTGCACCATCACTTGGACGTACACTGTATCTCATCCGCACGTTCGTCGTCGAGCTTACCGGCTCGATCGTATGGCGATAGCGACAAGCGTCGTCGATGCCTGTCATGCCGCGCTCGACGACCGGAATGCAAACGCCGCACTGGCTTTGCGGCCGACGGCGTCCTGATTTTCGACGACGGCGGGACTGGCCGATCGGTCTTTCGCCACGAGGACGACAGATGGCGGATTACGCACATCGTTGGTCGTCGGACGCGGTGCGCTGATCTCGCGATCAGGCGGCGGGAGCCGCCGACGCTCCCTTCTGGGCGAGCCAGGCGTCGATCAGGGTGATTTCGCGCTCCTGCGCCGTGATCACCTCCTGGGCCAGGTCCCGCGCTTGGGCGTCCTTGCCTTGCGCGAGCTCCACACGGGCCATCGAGACGGCGGCGACGTGGTGACCTCGCATCTGCTTCATGAAGTCGATGTCGGCGTCCCCGGTGAAGGCGGGCATCGCCTCCATCATCGTGTTCATCGAGGCCTTGTAGCCTTGGGTGGCGACGGAGTCGCCGGGCGCAGGCGCAGCCATGCCGCCCTCCATTCCGCCATGGGCGTCCGCCGCTGCGGCGGCCTCAGGCGTGGCTACGGCGGGCTCTTCGGCTTGCGGGGAACAGGCCGTAGCCAAGGCGCAGGCGGCAAGGACGAGGCTGATGCGTTTCATGACGGCTCCTTGGGATCCCGACGTTAGCGACCAGGAGGGCCCATTCGTTCCGCCGACTCTACCGTCCGGCCCGCGCCAAGAGCTCGATCAGCTCGCCGGCCTTGGCCTTGCGATCCTCGGGATCGTCGCCGGTCATGGCGCCCATGACGCAGTGGTCGAGGTGATCCCGTAGCACTTCGGTCTCCACGCGATGGAGCGCGGCTCGAACGGCCTGAAGTTGCGTCAGCAAGTCGACGCAATACCGGTCATCTTCAATCATGCGGGAGATTCCCCGCACCTGGCCTTCGATCCGACTGAGCCTGTTGAGGACTTTGGGTTTCGTGTCGGTTTGCATGCGGCCTGTCCTCCTGAGCACCCCCATATACCCCAGACGGGTATCTTGCGATATACCCCGCATGGGTATATGTGAGCCCTTCGGTCAGCCGGAGAGAGCGACATGTCCACGCATCCTCACAATCATGCCTCGGGTCACGCCTGCTGCGGGGCGAAGGCCTCGGATGGCGCGGCAACGGTCAAGGATCCCGTCTGCGGCATGTCGGTCGATCCGACGACTACCACTCACCGAGCCAGTCATGACGGTCAGGACTATTTCTTCTGCTCGGCGGGGTGCCGGACCAAATTCATCGGCGATCCGATGCGTTACCTGAACCCTCGCGTGGAGGCTGAGCCGGCCGTTCCCGGCGCCATCTACACCTGCCCGATGCACCCCGAGATCCGACAGGAAGGCCCAGGCTCCTGCCCGATCTGCGGCATGGCGCTTGAGCCGGAGATGGTCACGGCGGAAGCCCCACCCAACCACGAGCTGATCGACTTCACCAGACGCTTCTGGGTCGGTCTGGTCCTGACCCTGCCGGTCTTCGCCCTGGAAATGGGCGGACACCTGACCAATCTCCACATGTTCATCCCGGGCCAGATGTCGAACTGGATCCAGTTCGCTTTAGCGACCCCCGTGGTTCTCTGGTGCGGCTGGCCCTTCTTCGAGCGCGGCTGGACATCGCTGCGCACCCGTCGGCTGAATATGTTCACCCTGATCGCCATGGGGGTCGGCGTGGCATGGCTTTACAGCGTCGTGGCCGTCGTCGCGCCAACCCTGTTCCCGCCCGCCTTCCTGAAGGCCGACGGCAGCGCGCCGGTGTATTTCGAGGCGGCGGCGGTCATCACCGTGCTGGTCCTCGTCGGGCAGATTTTGGAACTGCGCGCCCGCGAACAGACGTCGGGCGCGATCCGCGCCCTGCTGGACCTCACGCCCAAGACCGCGCGCCGAATCCGGGCGGACGGCGTCGATGAAGATGTCTCGCTTGACCAGATCGCCGTCGGCGACCGCCTGCGGGTAAGGCCCGGAGAGAAGATCCCGGTCGATGGCGAACTCCTGGAGGGTCGGGTCGCTGTCGACGAATCCATGGTGACCGGCGAGTCCATGCCGGTGACCAAGGACGTCGGCGACCGCGTCGTGGCCGGCGCGCTCAACAAGACCGGGTCCTTCATCATGCGCGCCGACAAGGTGGGCGCCGACACCCTGCTGGCGCAGATCGTCCAGATGGTGGCCCAGGCCCAGCGCAGTCGCGCCCCGATCCAGCGGCTGGCCGATACGGTCTCCGGATGGTTCGTGCCCACAGTGATCGCGATCGCCCTGCTCGCGGCCGTCGTCTGGGGCCTGGTCGGTCCCGAGCCCCGTTTGTCCTACGCCCTGGTCGCCGCGGTTTCGGTGCTCATCATCGCCTGTCCCTGTGCGTTGGGTCTGGCCACGCCGATCTCGATCATGGTCGGGGTGGGACGTGGCGCCCACGCCGGCGTCCTGATCAAGAACGCCGAGGCGCTCGAACGCTTCGAGAAGGTCGACACTCTCGTTCTGGACAAGACCGGCACCCTGACAGAGGGCCGTCCGTCGGTAACGGCGATCCTGCCCGCCCTCGGTTTCGTTGAAGCCGACATCTTGCGTCTTTCGGCCAGCCTCGAGCGGGGCAGCGAACATCCGTTGGCCGACGCGATTGTCCGGGCAGCCAAGGACCGGGACATCCCCCTTACCGAGGCCGCGGACTTCGACAGCCCGGTCGGTCGCGGCGTCCGCGGGACGATTGAGGGCCGCCAGGTCGCCCTGGGCAACACCCGATTTCTCGGCGAGCTTTCGATCGACGTCTCCGCGCTGGAGCCGAAGGCGGAGGCCCTTCGCCACGACGGCGCCACCGCCATATTCGTGGCGATCGACGGAAAGGCGGCCGGGGTCATCGGCATCGCCGATCCCATCAAGGCCACCACGCCGGCCGCGATCCTCGCGCTGAAAGCGGCCGGTCTGCGGCTGGTGATGATGACCGGGGACAACCGGACGACGGCCGAAGCGGTCGCGCGGCGCCTCGGCATCGACGAAGTGCAGGCGGAGGTTCTGCCGCAGGACAAGGCGTCTGTGGTTCAACAGCTTCGTTCGCAGGGTCGGATCGTCGCCATGGCGGGGGATGGCGTCAACGATGCCCCTGCCCTCGCCGCCGCCGATGTCGGCGTCGCCATGGGGGCGGGTTCGGACGTCGCTATCGAGAGCGCCGGCGTCACGCTGCTGGGCGGTGATCTGCAAGGCATCGTGCGCGCACGGCATCTGTCCCGTGCGGTGATGGGCAACATCCGCCAGAACCTCGTTTTCGCCTTCGGCTACAACGCCCTTGGCATCCCCGTGGCGGCCGGCCTGCTTTATCCCGTCTTCGGCTGGCTTCTCTCGCCTGCCCTTGCGGCGCTCGCAATGGCGCTCTCCTCGGTCAGCGTCATCGGCAATGCGCTGAGACTGCGGGCGGTGAAGCTTTAGCCAGGATAGCCGATCAACAGTCCGCCCACCCACCGAAGGGAGGAACCGGCTGTGACGGGCCGGATTGATTCAGACGGTGACCGCAGTCTCCAGGCATTCGCAGCGGCAGGCGATGACGAACTGAAATTTCTGAAGAGGATACGGACGATGTCTCATCAACAGATGGACCACGGCGGGCAAGGCAACGCTCGTGGACTCGGCCCTTATCGGAGCCTGTACCTCGAGTTGGCGATCGATTTCGTCATCATGTACCTGGTCATGTACACGATGATCGCCACGCTCGGTCACTTCTATCTCAACCTGAACAACGTCTACATGACCCTGATGATGGTCGCGCCGATGGCGGTCCTCATGCTCGTCTTCATGCGGTCCATGTACCCGTCGCGCAAAACGAACCTGGCCATTGGCGCGGTCGCGGCCGTAATCTTCGTCGGCAGCTTCATCGGCATGCGCACCCAGGCGTTCGTTGGCGACGACGAATTCCTGCGATCGATGATCCCGCACCATTCCGGGGCCGTGTTGATGTGCGAGCAAGCCTCCCTGACCGATCCGGAGATCATCGCCCTGTGCGACGGCATCGTGCGTGGTCAACAGGAGGAGATCGCCCAGATGCAGGCGCTCCTCGAGAAGCGTCGCCGCTGACCCCGGCGTGCGGGGGAAGGCCTCAGCCGCCGCCCGATTCTTCTTCATGAGGGACGCGGTCGTGTGGCGCGTAGAGAAGCAGAAGGCCGGGACCGGCCAAACGTCTGGAGACTGAGTATGCGTTACTTCCACCCCGCGCCCTTCATCGCCGTCGCGGCGGTCGTGGCCTTCGCCGCCGGACCGGCGGCGGCCCACGCTCGCCTGGTCAGCGCCACCCCGGCGCCCGACTCCACCGTGGCCGCGACCCGGACGCTGACCCTTACCTTCAGCGAACGCAGCGTTCCCGCCTTTTCCGGCTTTGACGTCCTCAATGCGGCGGGGGAGAAGATCGCGATCCGCACCTCGGTGGCCGAGGACGGCAGGACCCTCACGGGCGCGCTGGCTCGCCCGCTGGCCGCCGGCGCCTACCGTGTCGACTGGCGTATCGCGTCGAGCGACGGCCACCGCATGACGGGATCCTACACCTTCACGGTGCGCTGACGCCGTGCTGGAAGTCGCGGTCATCGCGCTTCGCTGGCTTCAATACGGCGGCGGCGTCGTCCTTCTCGGCGCGCCGCTGTTCCTTCTCTACAGCTTTAAAGACGCCGACGCGCCGAACCTGGAATGGTCGCGACCGACATTGCGCCTCGCGGCGATCATCGTCGCGCTCGGCTCGCTCGCCGCTCTGGTGGCACAGACGGCCGTCATGGCGGGGTCGCTGAGCGAAGCCGTCAAACCCGCGTCCCTGTCCTTCATGGTCACCGGCACGGCCCTGGGCATGGCGATGGTCGTGCGGGCCGCCGCCGCCTTGCTTGGGCTCGTCGCCTTGGTCGCCCTGAAACCCGGTCGCGCGCTCTGGAGCGTGACGGCCGCCTTGGGTCTGATCGTGGCCGCCAGCTTCGCATGGACGGGTCACGGCGCGGCCACCGAGGGCCCTGGCGGGCCCATCCATCTTGTCGCCAACATCATTCACGCGGTGGCAGCGGCCTTATGGCTGGGCGCCTTGGCGGCGTTGACGGCCCTGCTTCTGCGCCGAGCCGGTCCGGACCTTGCAATCCATCGCGCCCTGCATGGCTTCGCCGGCCTTGGAACGCTCGCGGTCCTGATGCTGGTGCTGACCGGTCTCGTGAACAGCTGGTTCCTGATCGGTCCCGAGCGCGTGGCGTCGATCGCGGGCAACCTCTACGGCCAGCTTCTGGTCGCCAAGCTCGTCCTCTTCGGTTTGATGCTTGCGCTGGCGGCGAGCAACCGGTTCCGGCTGACGCCGACATTGGGCTCTGCGCTGGAGACGGGCCAACCCTCCGTCGCCGCCATGAGCGCGCTCCGGCGCAGCCTGTTGGTCGAAACGGGTCTGGGACTCGCCCTGATCGGCGTCGTGGCGGTCATGGGAACCCTGCCGCCCCCGGCGTCTCTGTAGGCTCGATTGCGATGATCAAAATGAGATCGTCGCTCCGCCGACCGTTGAAGTATGATCAGACAATGCCGTTCCTGCGTCATGACCTCGTCCGACTGACGACCGCGCTGCTCGCGGCGTTTGCCGTGCTGTTCGTGTCCACCGCTTCGATCGCCTGCGAAGCTCCGGTCGATCAGGATATGGCGTCCATGTCGATGAGCGGCGACGGCGTCCCGTGCGAGCCGAAGACCGTCAGGATCTCGTGCCATAAGGCGTGTCTGGCCATCTGCCAGGGCCTTGTCCCCCAGGGCCGTGAACCCACCCCCGCACGGGTCTATGCATCTGTCCTCTATCCATCCCTTGATGCGCGGCATGCCGATTTCACCGTGGAGGCGGACGACCCGCCCCCACGACGCTGATCCTGATGAAGATGACCGAACTCATTCAATCAAACAGAGATCAAAACCATGAAACGCACTCTCACCCTCGCAGCCCTGGTGCTGCTGGCTTCCGGTTCAGCCGCCTTCGCGGCCGCGCCGGACGCCGTGGCGCAGGCCGTATGCGCTTGCTGCGACGCTATCGCAGCCTGCGCGGAAGCCTGCACCTGCTGCTGATCGTATGATCGGGGACGCCCGCCCGCGAGGGCGGGCGTCTTCTCGATGTTCCTCACCGACGTCGCAGGGCCGGCGACCCGCTGGCGCGGGCCTGAGCGTCAGCCGGGCGCGCGCGACGACCAGTGAATGTGGTGGATGCGCCAGCCGTCGGCATGGCGTTTGAGGACCATGGTTTCGGTCGTCAGGCGGTCTACGGCGCGGCCGTTGAATTGGCCCGTGGTGCGGCCTTCGCTGGCGATCCAGGCGATGTCCCCGTCGGCCCATCCCGATCTGCGCGTCACCGTCGCTTCAGAGGCGGCGGCGAAGGCGGCGTCCGAGCCCAGGTGATGGGACGCATACTCGTCGCGCGATCGCTCCGCGCCACCCTCCTCGAAGATCATCACATCCGGCGCCATCAGTGCCAGGGCGACGGCCGTGTCGCCGGCCTTCAGGGCGACGTGAAAAGCGTCGACGGCCGCCGCCGCGTCCGTAGCTTCCGCGGCGACCGAGCCGGCGGCCTGGGCATGCCCGTGGGCGTGGTCCTGGGCGAAGGCGGGTGTCGCCGAAAGAACGGCGAGCGACAGGACGAGTGCGAGAGAGGTGCGGGACATGGCGAACTCCGGATTGTGGGTGATCTGAACGGGCTGAGCGCGATCTGCGTCAGGCCGGCGGGTTGTGGCGGGCGAACACGCGGGTCGCGCCCGAGCGAAGCACCAGCAGGGTGTCGTAGGGCTCCTTGTGCCCCTGCGGCGTCTCCATGCCGGGCGAACCGAGCGGCATGCCCGGGACCGCGACGCCCACCGCCGCCGGTCTCTCGGTCAGCAGTCGAATGACGTCCGGGGCCGGCACATGACCCTCGACCAGATAACCATCGATCAGACCGGTATGACAGGAGGCGAGCGCGTCCGGCATGCCGCGGCTGCTCCGGACCGATTGAAGGCTCGGAAGGACGGTGATGGTGGTGGTGAAGCCCGCCTGGCGCATGTGCGCGATCCAGGCGTCGCAACAGGCGCAGGTCGGCGTCTTGAAGACCGTGAGGTTTCTGGACGGACGGGTCTGGGCGCAGGCGGACCCGCCCATGCCGATGAAGACGGCCGCGCCCATCAGCAGACGACGGTTCAGATTGGCGGGATTCAAAAGGGTTCTCCCTGATCGCTGTGGACGGATCGCTGCGCCTCGACAGGGTCTGCGCGCTGCGGTGCCAGCCGCGCCCGCAGCCACCGTCGGCCGGGCTGCTCGACGAAGACATGGATGGCGGCCGCGGCGGCGAGCGTCAACACAAGCATGGCGGCCAGTTCGACCAGGCCCATTCGATAGTCGGCACCCCAGCCGGCGAACGCCTGCGCCGCGTTACGCCACACCATCAGGATGGGGATGTGGACGAGATAGAGGGCGAACGAAGCCTCGCCGGCGAACAGAAGCACGGGGTGAGACAGGAAGGTCCGGACCGGAGCCTTGGCCAACAGGGCAAGCGACAGGATGAGGGGACCGGCCGCCGCCACGATGACCCGGTCGTCGGCGCCGATCTGCATGAGCGTCAGCAGCAGGGTCGTGGTGACCAGGGCGCCCATGAGGGACATTCGCGGCGAAGGCGTCCAGCGCTGACCGAGATAGTAGAGGCCAATCCCGTAAAGGAATTCGGGAACGATCCGCAGGATCCCGAGGCTGTCCTCGGCCCGAGGCAGCATCCGGCCGAACCAGGCGCGGTAGAAGGCGTCGAGGGCGACGAACAACAGCATGGCGAGTGCGATCAAGACCCACGGCCTGGCCCGCAGCCGGAGCGCGAGGGCGGCATAGGCGGGGAAGGCCAGATAGGCGAACCACTCCGCCGACAGCGACCAGGCCGGTCCGTTCCAGAGCGCCATGCTCTGGCGCGGGAACCACGCCTGGACGAGCAGAAGGGTTCCCGCGAAGTCGACGGGATTGAACCGGCCAGGCTCGAGCCCGACGCCGAACACAGGCGCGATCAGCACCAGCCCAAGCATGGCCAGGAGGATGAACAGGTGAGCCGGATAGACCCGGGCGAGGCGCGCCGCCAGGAATCGACCGTAGTTCGGGGCCCTGTCTCCCTGCAGGTAGACGTGGGTCAGGATGAAGCCCGACAGGATGAAGAAGACATCCACGCCCAGGCGCGCGCGGTTCAGCAAGCCCGCGCTCTCCGCCGGGAGCGTCCAGTAGAGCTGGAAGTGAAACAGCACGACGCCGAGGGCGAGAAAGAACCTCACGCCCGTGAGCGGATCGAGCACGTCGGGGAATGGAACCCGCGTGGGCCCTGCTCTGTCGCTCACGTCTTTTCCCCGGACGACAGGGCGCGTCCCGGTCGTTCTCTGGTATCTACGCGGGCGACGGCTCGTCCCCTCGTGAGGGGACCGGAAGGCCGGCGCGTATGGCAGATGGGGCGTGACGCAGGTGCGCAATGACTGACGACATGAATGAATTGATCGCAGCGGTCGGGCCGGGCGACGCCGGCCGGCTGGTCGGCATGGAAGACGCGGTCTGGGTGCGGATCGGCGAACGCAGGGAGCGCGCCCGCATGGGTCAGGTCCGGGTCGCCGCCGTTGCACTCGCGCTGGTGATCGGCGTCGCGAACGGAGGGCTGATGCTCATGGCTCCGCGGCCGGAGCCGTCCGAGATGCGGATTTTCACCGTCTCGGCGGGCTTGTCGCCTCTCTCCGGCCTGGACGTTCGGGGATGAGGGCCGCCTGGAAGTCGATCGTTATCACGGCCATCCTGGCCGCGCTGGCCAGCGGCGCGGCGACCTGGGCGAGCGCGACCTGGGTCATGCGGGAGCGGCAACCGCCAAGCCTGCACAGCGTCGTCCATGAGAAACTCGACCTGAGCCCTGAGCAGGATCGACGGCTCGACGTGGTCGAAGCCCGGTTCGCCGCTCAGCGGCCGGCGCTCGAAGCGGAAGTCCGCGCGGCCAATCGCGAACTGGCGGCCGCCATCGCCGCCAGTGACGGCGACACGCCCCAGGTCCAGGCCGCGGTCGATCATTTCCACGCGGCCATGGGCGATCTGCAGAAGGAGACGATCACCCATGTGTTCGAGATGCGATCCGTCCTGACCCCGGCGCAGGCCGAGGTGTTCGACGCCGCGGTCGTCGAGGCCCTGCACGACGACGCCGGCTAAGCGCCGCGCGTGGGTGCCGAGCAGAGCATCGAGGCCCGTGCGGCGACCGGAGACCGGGCCGCCTTCACCGCCTTGATGGCCGCCACAAAGGCCGATCTCTACCGGTTCGTGCGCCGCTATGTCGGCGACGAGTCCGAAGCGCATGACGTGCTTCAGGAAAGCTATGCGTCCGCCTGGCTCGCCCTGCGGCGGTATGATCCGGCGCGGCCGTTCGACGTCTGGCTGCGCTCCATCGCCCTCAACAAATGTCGAGACTGGGGCCGGCGGCGCGCGGTGCGCCGGGTCGTGCGCGGCGTCATGGGCCTGGAGGCGCCCGAGGCGGCGGCGGTGGGCGACGACGCGCCCTCACCCGAGACCCGGCTGGACGATCAGCGCAGGGCCGAAGCTCTGCAACGCGCCTTGCGGGACCTTCCCGACGCCCTGAAGGGGCCGCTTCTGCTCGCCACGCTCGAGGGACGGTCTCACGCCGAGATCGCCTCGATCCTCGGCATCACGCCCAAGGCGGTCGAGACCCGCGTCGCCCGCGCCCGCAAGACCTTGGCGGCGGCTCTGGGCCAGGCTTCCGGCGGAGACGCTTGACCTTGCCATGATGGGAAGGTGCAGAAGCCGCGATCCCGACGTCTGTGGCGTCCTGACGCAAGGGGAATGCCGCCCGGCTGCGTATCTGAACGAACGGCTGAATAGCCCGACCAAGGAATTTCTCGCCTATGTCTACGCCCCGCCTCGATCGCCGAACGCTTCTCCGTGGCGCAGCCGCCGGCGGCGGGCTGCTGGGCCTGCAGGGTCTGCTCCCCGCCTGGGCGCAAACCGGATCGGCGGGACTGCGGGCGGATCTTCCGACGCTGACGGGACCGAACATCGACCTGACCGTCGGACACACGCCCTTCACCGTGGGCGGCCGCACCGGCCATGCGGTGACCATCAACGGCGTTCTGCCGGCGCCGCTGCTGCGCCTTAGAGAAGGCCAGAACGTCCGGCTGGCGGTGACCAATACGCTGGACGAGGACACCTCGATCCACTGGCACGGCCTGCTCGTCCCGTTCCAGATGGACGGCGTGCCCGGCATCAGCTTCCCCGGCATCCGGGCGCGTGAAACCTTCGTCTACGAGTTCCCGATCAAGCAGTCGGGCACCTTCTGGTATCACAGCCACTCCAACCTTCAGGAGGCGATGGGCCACTACGGTCCGATCGTCATCGACCCGGCGAACGCCGATCCGGTCGCCTACGAGCGCGAGCATGTGCTGGTCCTGTCGGACTGGAGTTTCATGCATCCGCACGAAATCCTGGCCAAGCTGAAGAAGAGCCCGGGCTACTTCAACCAGCAGCGCACCACGCTGGCGGGGCTTATGGACGGCAGCGACCGCATGAGCCTGGAGGAACGGCGCATGTGGGGCCAGATGCGGATGGACCCGCGCGACATCCTCGACGTCAGCGGATCGACCTACACCTATCTGATCAACGGCCATGGGCCGCAGGAGAACTGGACCGGCCTGTTCCGGCCCGGCGAGCGGGTGCGGCTGCGCATCATCAACGCGTCGGCCATGTCCATCTTCAACGTTCGCATCCCGGGCTTGCCGATGACCGTGGTGCAGGCCGACGGCGAGAACGTGCGCCCGGTCGAGACGGACGAGTTCCAAATTTCAGTCGCCGAGACCTACGACGTCATCGTCCAGCCGACCGAGGACCGCGCCTACACCATCGTCTCCGAAGCCATCGACCGGTCCGGCATGGGCCGGGCAACCCTGGCGCCGCGCCTGGGCATGACCGCCGAGGTCCCTCCCCTGCGCGAGGTCCCGAACCTCACCATGCGCGACATGGGCATGGGCGGCATGGATCACGGCGCGATGGGCGACATGTCCGGTATGGACCATGACGCGATGTCCGGCATGGACCACGCGGCTCCGACCCAGAACGCGCCCGCAGCCGGCGAGATGGCCGGGATGTCCATGTCGGGCATGAACATGCGCGATCCCGAGAACGCTCCGCCCGACATGGCGGTGGGCGTCGGCGTCGATGCGATCGCCATGGACCCCGCCAACCGTCTGGGTGAGCGTCCGATCGGTCTCACGACCGTCGATCATCGCGTCCTCGTCTACACCGACCTGGTGTCACTCCAGCCGAACAAGGACCCGCGCCCCCCGTCTCGGACGATGGAGATCCACCTGACCGGCAACATGGAGCGGTTCATGTGGGGCTTCGACGGCCGAAAGTTCAGCGAACTGGTCGAACCGATCCGCTTCGAGCGCAACGAGCGGGTGCGGGTGACCCTGGTCAACGACACCATGATGGCCCACCCGATCCATCTGCATGGTCATTTCTTTGAACTGGTGACCGGCGGACCGGCCGGGCACCAGCCCCTCAAGCACACGGTCAACGTCGCGCCCGGCGGCAAGGTGACCTTCGATCTGACCGCCGACGCGCCCGGTGATTGGGCCTTCCACTGCCACATGCTGATGCACATGCACGCCGGCATGTTCAATGTTGTGACGGTGCGGCCCATGGACGGAGCTGCGTCATGAACCGCCTCGCCGTCGCCCTCGCCCCGCTGGTGCTCGCCGCCAGCGCCTTCAGCGCCCAGGCCCAGGACCCTCACGCGGGCCACACGATGCCGGCGACCGCGGCGCCGACGCGCCCCGCGCCAGCACCGCGGCCCACGCCACAGGCGCCGGCCCGACCGGCGCAGGATCCGCACGCCGGTCACGTCATGCCGCCCGCGCAGACGCCGCCCGCCGCGGATCCGCATGCAGGCCACCAGATGCCGGCGCAGCCCGCGCCCGTAGACCCGCACGCGGGACACCAGATGCCGGCGGCGACGCCCGGCCAGGCTGATCCGCACGCGGGCCACGACATGTCGGCCATGTCGCCCGCGCAGACCGACCCTCACGCCGGGCATGACATGTCGACCATGAGCATGGGGCCGCCCGATGTGGCGACCAGCGCCGACAATCCCGGCCGCCCTCCGGAGGACCCGCTCCCGCCCGCCGCCCTGGCCGGCCCTGTCCACGCCGCCGATCTCGTCTTCGGCGCCGAGGCCATGGCCGCCTCTCGCCGGACCCTGATTCACGAAAACGGCGACGTCCGCACCACGGCCGTCATTCTCGATCGCCTCGAAGCCGGCTTCGGCGACGACGGCGAGACCTACCTCTGGGACGTCCAGGGCTGGACGGGCGGCGACATCAACCGCTTCTGGTGGAAATCCGAGGGCGAAGGCGACTTCGGCGGCGAGCTCGAGGAGGCTGAAGTCCAGGCGCTCTACAGCCGCGCGGTCACGCCCTTCTGGGACGTCCAGGCCGGCGTGCGTCAGGACTTCCGGCCCGACGGCGAGGATACGACGCATCTGGTCCTTGGCCTGCAGGGCCTGGCGCCCCATTGGTGGGAGCTTGACGCCGCCGCCTTCCTGTCGACCGACGGCGACCTGACCGCCCGCGTCGAGGCCGAATACGACCAGCGCATCACCCAGCGCCTGATCCTTCAGCCCCGCCTCGAAATCGACGCTTCGGCCAGCGACATTCCGGAACTGGAGATCGGTTCGGGCCTGTCCTCGATCGAGGCGGGCCTGCGACTGCGCTACGAATTCCGCAAGGAGTTCGCCCCCTATGTCGGCATCGAGTGGAGCCGCGCGTTCGGCGATACCGCCGACTACATCGAGGCCCGAGGCGGCGAGACCGACGACACCCGCTTCGTCGTCGGCCTCAAGGCCTGGTTCTAACCGAAGGAGACCACCCCATGATGATCCGCACTCTCGTTGTCACCGCCGCCCTCGCGTTCGCCGGCGCCGCCGCCGCCCAGGACCCGCATGCGGGTCACGCTATGCCGGCCCAGGCCGCTGCGCCCCAATCCGGCATCACGACCGTTCCTGCGAATGGCGCGATGACCCAGGGGTCGCCCGAGCGGTTCAGCGTCACCTTCCCCCACGCCATGGTCCTCAAAACCGTCGCCCTCTCCGCCGAGGGTCAGGCTCCGGTCGACGTCACTGTCCCCGCCGCGCCGGCTGCCGCCACCGTCGGCGTGGCTCTTCCGCGGCTCGCGCCGGGCACCTACACTGCCGCCTGGACCGCCGAAGGCCCGGACGGTCACAAGATGTCCGGTTCCGTCAGCTTCATGGTTCACTAGGAGAACGACGATGAAGGTTTCCAACCTGCTGGCCGCCGCCGGCGCGATCCTGACCCTGAGCGCGGGCGCGGCTCTGGCGGCCGAAGGCTGCGATTGTTGCAAGGACATGGCCGCAGACGCCCCCATGACGTGCTGCGACGAGATGAAGACCGAGCCCGCCCCGGCCGAACCCGCGCCGCCCGCGCCGGCGCCATCGGACACGCCGGCGCCCCAGGGGCATGCCGACCACAACTGATCGACCCGGTCCGATCGTGTCCGCAGCCCCTTCGGGGCCGGAACGATCGGACATCAGCTTGTCCTGCTCCCATCCTCGGCCTCCTCCGCGTCGGAGAATGACCGGGCGGCGTCCAGTCGAACGAAGTGCACGGTTTCGGCTCGCGTTTTCGGCTCGGCCACGAAGCCGGCGTCCGCGAACGCAATGTGTTGGGGCATCACTGGCCCGGATGGATCCGCTCGCCACCATCCGTCCACGGCCGCGGCTTTGGGCAGGATGCCGCCTACAATCCGTTCGATGTCCCGAAAAGTCAGATCCACTTCAGCCCGCTTCTGCCGGCGAAGAAAGGATGCGAGGGGCGCGTATTTGGCCATTGGCGTGTTTTCCTCCATCGCCGTTTTCGGTCAAGGTCGACTCGCGGGATCGACCGTGAACGGTGTAGTATCCTCTGCGGCGGGCTCCGGAACGGACAGGCGCTGGTCTTGAGCCAGGGGACGCAATGCGTCGGCGGCGATCAGGGCCGAAACCTCCGGCTTCTGTACAGAAGTTCCAGGCCCGCCCCCTTCCCTTCCAGGCGCGTCGGACAGGCGACGGGGCTCAGCCGTCTTCAGGGTCTATGATGCCGGTGCGAACGCCGATCGCAACCGCTTCGATCCGGGTTCTGACGCCGAGCTTGGCGCAGGCCTTTTCAAGATAGCTGTCGACGGTTCGCGGAGAGAGCCCAACGATCTGGCCGATGTCCGCAGAGCTCTTCCCTCGGCTGACCCAGAGCAAGCATTCGGCTTCGCGGCCGCTCAGGAGCACGACCGGGCGACGTTCCGCGTGACGACTGGGCTCCATGGCCGGCTCCGTTCGCATTGATCTCGATGCACGGTGAGCGGGAATCAACGGCCGGGCAACGACAGTGAATTGCGGGGTGTCCGCCAATTTTTTGCGGTTGGCGCCGGCCGTACCGTAGGGCGAATTGACGCGCTTGCTCCGGGGCAAACGCCCTTCTAGACCGCCCCGGTCGGGCGCCGTGACATAGGCGCACAGCTTGAGCCGGGGTCTGTCCGAGCGACAGGGGCGCCGCTGTGGACCGAAGCAGCGGGCCTCGCGATCGCGGAGGATTCCAACGCCCGACCCCTCCGGCTTGCGCCGGGATTCCGTTTGATTCATGCTGGCCTGGCCGACGCTTGCGTTGGTGGGGCCTGGAATCCCCTGTGCGATATCAATTCATCGACGGCGTCGCGCATCGCGCGTCTGCCCGTTCCCAACGCCTGACGGCGCGCGCCTGCGTGCCTGTCCCGGGCCGTGTGGACGCGTCTGGGTTCCGGACCCTCTCGTCGAGAGGCCGGAGAACCGTGGTGACCGATACGAAGCAGCTTGGTGCGGAGGCGCAGGACGGTATCAACCGTCTCTATCGGCGCTATGCCGCCTGGCTGGATCGGCGCTTGAGAGCCCATGTCGACGCCGATGCCGCGGCCGATGTCGTCCAGGAGACCTATATCCGCGTTGCGCCCTATGCGCTGGACGACATCCGCCACCCGAAAGCGTTTCTGCTCAAGATCGCCCTGAACCTAGTCCGCGATGAGAGCCGGAAAGAGGGTCGGCGGCGGCGGGATCGGTCGTTTCAGCGACCGGCCGAAGCCGAGGCCGCGCCCCAGTTCGATCAGGTTCTGCTCGAACAGGTGATCCGGTCCATGCCGCAACTCTACCGCGACGTCTTCGTCTTGAGCCGCTTTGGCGGTATGACCTATCCGGAGATCGCCCAGTCGTTCGGGATCAGCGTAAAAACGGTGGAATGGCGAATGTCCAGGGCGCTCGAGTACTGCGCGTCTCGGCTGGACTTGTAGGCAAGACGGATGACGATCGAGGCTGAAGCCGAAATCAGGCGCAAGGAAGCGGCGGAATGGTTCAGCAGATTGAACCAGCGCCAGGTCACGACCGCCGACATCAAGGACTTCAGCGACTGGCGGCGGGATCCTGAGAACGCCCGCGCCTTCAGTCGTCTGGAGGCGATGTGGGACGCGGCCGGAACGCTCGCGAAGACCCCCGGCATGGCCGCGCTCACGGAAGAGGCGACGAACCGGGCCCGTCAGGCCCCGCCCAGCCGGCGGAGGAGTCCTTCCGGCCGCCTGATCCCGCTCGGTGCGGCGGGCGTGGTCGCCCTGGCGCTCGCGGTGGGAAGCTGGTCGTGGTGGTCCGCCCAACTTCCGGACGCCTATGACACCGCCATCGGTGAGCAGCGAACGGTTCGGCTCGAGGACGGCTCACGCATTATTCTGGACACGGACTCCCGCGTCACGGTCCGGTTCAGCGGTTCCGAACGGCTGGTGACCCTGGCCTCCGGACGCGCCATGTTCGAGGTGCAGGGGGATGCGGCCCGCCCCTTCCTGGTGAGGGCCGGCGACACCGAGGTGACCGCGATCGGCACCCGCTTCGATGTCCGCCGGGCCGGCGCCGGCGCCCAGGTCGTTCTGGTCGAGGGTCAGGTTGCGGTCCGGCAGGACTCGTCGTCGCGGTCGGCCTGGACCCTCGCACCGGGACAACAGGTCACGACTTCGATTCAACGCCCCGCAGTCGTTGCGGTGAACGTGCCGGCGGCCACGAGTTGGACGACCGGCCGCCTGACGTTCGAGAACACCCCGATCGCCGTCGCCGTTGCGGAGGTCAATCGCTACAGCCCGTCACCGGTCGAACTGCGAGACGACCGGATCTCCACCATACGAGTCAGCGGCGTCTTTGATGCCGGCGATGTCGACGGCTTCGTCGCGGCGCTGAGGGACCTCTACGCCCTCGAAGCGACCCGGGCGCCGGACGGCCATCTCGTCCTGACGGGACCCGCCTGAAAATATTCTGACCCCGGACTTAGGGGATGGCCCGCGACCCGACGTCTCCTCCCCGGCCCGCAAATCTGCGGGTAGAAAATCGGGGGAGATCATGGGTCACAGGTTCACTTCAACCGCGCTCGCCGCGCTGATGATGGGTGTAACGACGCCGGTAGCCGCGCAGTCGGTCGACGCCGTGCGCGCGTTCAGCATCGGGGCGGGACCGCTCGAGCGAAGCCTGCCGGTCTTCGCCCAGCAGAGCGGACTGCAGATCCTCTATCCCAGCGCCCTCGTCGTCGGACGTCAGTCCCCGGCCGTCACCGGCGATTACACGGCGGAAGCGGCGCTCGCCCAGTTGCTGCGCGGGACAGGCCTCACCTATCGGCAGAGCCGTCCGACGGTCTTCGTGCTCGTTGATCCATCGGCCCGCGCCCAACTCGAACCGGAAGCGACGCAGCTTGAGGAAGTCGTCGTCACGGGCACCTATCTGCGGGGGGCGGAGAGCCCGTCGCCGGTCACTGTGATCACCCAGGAGGACGTGGCGCGGCAGGGTCGCGCGACGGTCGCCGAGACGCTCGCCGCCTTGCCGCAGAACTTCACCGGAGCCGCCTACGAGGGTTCGGCGGGCACGGGGGCCGACCGCACAAGCCGCAACTCCGCCTATGCGACCGGGGTTAACCTGCGGGGTCTTGGGGCGGACGCGACCCTCGTTCTGGTCAACGGCCGGCGGATCGCCGGCACCGGCAGCGCCGGCGACTTCTCGGACATCTCCAATCTTCCCAGCAGCGCGATCGCCCGCGCGGATGTGTTGCTCGACGGCGCATCGGCCCTTTACGGCGCGGACGCGGTCGGCGGCGTGGTCAACATCATCCTGAAATCCCGCTTTGACGGCGCCGAAAGCCGGGTGCGCGTCGGGGGCACGAGCGACGGCGGGGCCGTGGAGACCCTCCTGTCCCACAGCGGCGGCTTTAACTGGTCCAGCGGCAGCCTCATCGCAGCTTATGAATTTCATGACCGGGGCGAGTTGCGCGCCGCCGACCGTCGCGCGACAGCGAGCGCTGACTTGCGCCCGCTGGGCGGCTCCGACTGGCGCTTCTTTTACGCCGCGCCGGGAAACCTCATGGCGTTCGATCCGGTCAGGGGATCCTACGAACCGACCTACGCCATCCCCCGCAATCAGAACGGGGTGGGCCTCACGCCGGGAGACTTTCGACCCGGCGAGGTCAATCTGACCAACCAGATGGAAGGCCAGTGGAACCTGCCCCACCAGCGCCGGCACAGCGTGTTCGTCGCGGGCCGACAGGACCTTCCGGGCGGCTTCAGTCTGGACGGCGACCTTCGCTACACCGATCGAACCTACAACCAGGACTCGGTGGCCGACATCGGCATCCTGTTCGTGACGCCGGACAATCCCTTCTTCGTGCCGGTGGCGGGCGAGCCATATCAGGAAATCGCCTATTCCTTCGTCAACGACCTGGGACCGGGTCGCGACGAAGGCTTCTCCCGCAGCATCGGCGGCGCGTTCGGGATCGAGGGCGAACTCGTCGGCTGGAACCTCGCGGCCTATCTGAGCGGCGGTCGCGAGACCACCGGCCTCACGGCCTCGAACCGGGTGCAGACGACGCGTCTCGACGAGGCCCTTGGCGCGACGCCCGACGATCCGTTGACCACCTTCAACCCGGCGGTCGACGGCTATTTCAACCCTTATGGCGACCCCGCCGCCCATAGCGCGGCTCTGTTGGCCTTCATCGGGTCCGGCTACCTCCGATCCGAGAACATCAGCACGGTCGGCTCTTTCAACCTCAAGGCCGACGGCGTCCTCCTCACCCTGCCGGGCGGCGACCTGCGCATGGCCGTGGGTGTCGACTATCGCCAGGAGCGCTTCGAAACCTCCGGGGAGAATTTCATCTCCGGCGCGGCGCCGCGCATCGCCGCTCCGACGGCGTTCGAGCGTGACGTCTCGGCCGCCTTCGTCGAACTCCGCGCACCGCTGGTGGGCCCCGACAACGCTCGGCCCGGCCTCGAGCGGCTGGAGCTGTCGCTCGCCGGTCGTATCGAAGACCATGAGGGGATCGGCCAGACCAGCAATCCCAAGGTCGGCGTCCTCTACAACCCGACGCCCGATCTGCTGCTGCGCGCCAGCTTCGGAACCTCGTTCCGCGCCCCGTCGCTCAGGGAGTTGAACAGCGCCTACCGGCTCGGCCCGGTGTTTCTAGATCGCGCCGGCGCCAATGTGATCAGCATCGTCCAGTACGGGGGCAACCCCGACCTGATCCCGGAGACCGCAGAGTCCTGGACGGCGGGTTTCGTCTGGACGCCCGCCGCCGCCGAAGGGTTGCGGATAGAGGCCGGCTGGTTTCGAACGACCTTCGAGGACCGGATCGCGACCCCGGTCGCGGAGAACCTGATCAACGCCCTGAACGACCCGACCCTGGCGCCCTTCATCCGGTATGTGAGCCCCGGCTCCAGTGCGGACGACCTGGCCTATGTCCAGTCCCTGCTCAGCCATCCGGGGAACTACAATCCGAACGTCTTCCCGGCGACCGCCTACGGCGCCGTGATCGACAACCGGTACGTCAACGCCTCGGCTGTCGAGGTCGAGGGGCTCGATCTTTCCGCACGCTATCGCTTCACCCTGGGATCGGACGACATCTCGCTCGATGCGACCGTGACTCATCTCCTCACCAACGACCGGGCGGTCACCGCCACCTCCCCCACCGAGGACCTGTTGGGCGCGCCGAACTTCCCGGCGCGCTGGCGAGGCCGCTTCAGCGGCCAGTGGGTTCGCGGCCCGCTCACGCTCGGCGGCGCGCTCAACCACGTCAGCGGAGGACGGGATCCGGTCAACGGTCGCGGGATCGACGACTGGATCACACTGGACGGCCAGGTCCGCTACGACATCGACGGCGGATGGGCCGAAAATCTTTCCCTCACCCTCAACGTGCTGAACCTGACCAATGAGGAGCCGCCCTTCTACGATGCTCCGGCGGGGATCGGGTACGACGCCGCCAACACCAATGTGCTCGGCCGGCAGGTCTCGCTTCAACTCGTCAAGCGCTGGTGATCGCCTATGCGCATGGTCGTTGTGGCCCTCGCGGGCCTGCTCGCCGCGGCGTGCCCCTCGTCGGCTCGGTCGGAGCCGCTCACGGTGGACGTCATTCTGGCCCTCAAGAGCTTCGGCCGGGTGGCGATCGACCCATCCGGGGAGGTGGCGGTCTTCGAGGAACGGCGCGCGCGCAGCGACCTCCCTCGTCATGATCTGGAGGCCGAGGGCGCCATCCGGTACGCCCGCCTCTACCGCATCGACCTCGGCGTCTCCGACCGCCCGCGACCGCTTCTGGCGATGGAGGAGGACGCCGGCTATTCCGTCGGCGCCTTTTCGCCGAGCGGCCGGCGCCTGGCCGTGTTTCGCCTCCGGAACGACGAATGGCGGTTGGGGCTCGTCGAGATCGCGACCGGGCGGGTGGTCTGGACTGAGGTGGCGCCAGACCTCGGCTTGTGGGGCCGGTCCCTGCAGTGGCTGAAGGACGACGCCTTGGTCGTCGTGGGCATGCCCGACGGGGCGCTTCCCCCGCGACTGGCCGGCCCCCGCGCGGAGCAGGCGCGCCTGCTGGCGCTGAGGGCGGCGGCGACCGCAGGGTACGCGGCCGCGATCACAGTGGGCGAGGATAGCGCGCCGGAGGCCTTGTCGCCGCGCCGTCTGTGGCGGATCGACGCCGTCACCGGCGAGGCGGCCGCGATCGCCGACGGCCCATTCCTCGACTTGGAAACCTCTCCGGACGGGCGATACGCCGCGCTTCTCCTGGACGGTCCGCTCCTGCCGCCTCCCTCCGCCGACACAGCGACCGAGGTGCGTCGCGCCCGGGGTCTGCAGATCGTCGACCTGATCTCCGGCGCCGCCGTCCGGCCGTCCGACGCCCGCAACATCTCGACAAGCCTACTGGCCTGGTCGCCAACGTCCGACGCCCTTCTGGTGGCGGCCATCGACGACGAGCCGGCCCGGCTCATGACCATCGCCCCGGACGGCGCGACGCGGGACGTGACGCCTGTCGGGGCACACCCGACAACGCCGATCGACTTCCAGGGCATGGCGACAGCCGAGGGCGGCTGGTTGGGCAGAACCCCGATCTTCAAGGGCCGGTCCGGATCCCGGGAGGGCTGGTTCGTCGCCGACGTCGACGCCACGCCGCTGACAGGCCTGTCCCCACACGCGCGGCTCATCGCCGAGGAAGGGTCTGCGGTTCTGTTCAACAGCGACGGTAACGTCGTTCGGTTCGACGCCGAAGGTTACGCCGATCTCGGGCCAGCCGCATCGGCGGCAAACCCCCTTGGTCCGTTCGGGTTGCGAGCGCAGAGCGGTCCTCTGCAAGCCGCCTTCGCCGTGATCGCGCGCGGCGACGGACGCCTGTGCCAGGTCTGGATCGACCCCGACGCCGGCTCCCAATGCGTCGCGGCGACGCATGGGGCCGCGATCAGTTGGAGCCGGGGGATCAGTCTCGATCGGGGCGCCCTGGGAGACGATCCGAACGCTCTGCGCCTGCAACGCAGCCATCGCCGAGAGGTGGTCTGGCGGCTGAATTCCGAACTCGACCGTATCTCGGTCGCGGCCCCTCGGCGGATCGCCGGCGTCGGCGGCGCCGGCGGCTGGCTCTACTTGCCGTCGAACCCGACAGCGACGCCGCCCGTGATCGTGGTGCCCTATCAGGGCGAGTCCTACCCCGATCCGCCGTGGTGGATGCGGCGGGAGTCCACCAGCCTCTCAATGGCGCCCCAACTGATGGTCGCGGCCGGTTACGCCATCCTCGTCCCGGATCTTCCGCCGACCCCGGAACCGGCGGACGGCCTCGCCCATCGCATCCTGTCGGTCGTCGACGCGGCGGCGGCGGAGGGCCTGGTTGATCCGGAGCGGATCGGCTTGTGGGGCTGGAGCTTTGGCGCCTGGTCTGCTGTGATGAGCGCGGCGCAGTCTCCTCGCTTCGATGCCGTGGTGGCCCTGAACGGGCCAATGAATTTCTCAACCGTCATCGGAGACGTGGGATCGACGTTGCGCCTCGACGGCGGGCACGCGCTCGCCGCGGCGGCCAGCGCGCGTTGGCTGGAATCCGGCCAGGCCGAGATGCGGGACGCCTATTGGCAGGCGCCCGACCGGTATCGCCGCAACAGCCCGTTTGAGCAGGCGGACCGCATCGTGGCGCCGACGCTTCTCGTGGTGGGGGAGTACGATCTGATGCTCGGTCAGTCGGAGCAACTCTACGGCGCCCTGCATCGTCTGAATCGGCCCGTGGCCCTGACCCTCCTCATCGGCGAGGAACACGGCCTCCGGAGTCCAGGGAATATTCGGCTCTACTACGACCAGATCCGGAACTGGTTCGATCGGTATCTCATGGGGTCCGGCGGTCCAGCCGTTCCAGCCAGCGACGCACCCACGCCTCCGTCAGGGCCAGACTGAGCAGTTGGGAATGCCCGCCGCGCCACAGCAGGGCGTCCCGGGTGAGGCGGTCCTCCAGGCCGGGATCGATCAACCCGGCCTCCGCCAGGGCGCCGCCGAGCAGATAGTCGCGCAGGAACGGCAGGTGCGCGGCGACCGCGCCGCCATAGTAGGCGCCCAGCTCGCCTTTCGAACGGCGATCCAGGATCGATGGCGGAAGGACGTCCTCGAACGCGGCGCGCGCTGCAGCCCGGTCACGTCCGCCCCAGGTCAGATCGACCGTCGACAGGACCAGCCCTGCCTCCATCACGGGCTGGCTCAGCAACGGATTGACGCAGGGACCCAGCCGACTACGGCCCGCCGGTCCCTGAAAGGTTTGGCAGAAGGCCAAGGCGGACATCTGGATCGCCTTGGCTGGCGGGACTCTCGCCAGATCGTCCAGCCAGGGATGGTCCCAACCGGCGCGATGGCGGACTTCGTCGCCCCAGTCCCGGGCGAGGGCCGTCGGCCACACGGAGCGCCGCAGCCACCGCGCGAGCCGGTGCAGGATCGCGCCTCGCGCCCGGCCTCGGCGCTCCCAAATCTCATCCAGGGCGATCAGGAGGCTCGGCATCTGAAAGAAGACGGCGTCGCCCCCCTGCCCTGTCAGCGAGCCCCAGGCGCCCATCGCCTCGATCCGGTCGGCGATATCGTCGTTGTAGTCGGGATCGATGTCGTTGGCGGGCGGCCTGAAGGTTTCGGCGCAGACCGCCAGACGGTCGGCGTCGAGCCTGAGACCGTCGCGGCGGACTTCCGTCAATGTGAAGCCGTGCCGCCCCGCGACCGCCCGGGCGTAGGCCCGCTCGTCGCCCTCCGGCTGGTCGACATAGTGGTTGACCCAGGCGGCGACGCTCCGGCGCTGGTCGGCGGTCAGGACGCCCGCCACGATGGCGGAGTCCAATCCGCCGCTGACCTCGGCGATCCAGCGCCTGTCGCCCGCCAGCGCCCTCACCGACCGTTCTACCGCCCCTCGGAGGTCCGGAGGTGGACGCGAGGCGCGGTTCCGATAAAGGTCCGCCGGCCGCCAGATCTGGTGCGCGCGGTTGACGCCCTCCCCGATGGTCCGCAGCTCGCCGCCGGCGACCGCCTGCAGTCCGGTCAAGCCCAGGCGATGTCGATGCTCTCCGGGGCGGCCCACCAGGGCGGCGACCGCCTCCCACTCCAGCGCGATCCCGTCGGGCAGCCAAGGGTCGATGACGGCCGCAGCGCTCGTCGTGATCAGGGTCACCCCGGCCTTGCGCCAGACGACGCAATCCAGGGCGCCGGACGGGTCGCGGAGCACCGCGACGTCGCCGTCGACCCGCCGGACCAGCAGGTATCGCCCCCAGTAGTCCTCGCAGACAGCGCGGGCATGAACCGCATCGAGACGCCGGCATCCCAAGGCGCTGCGGGACCGCGGCGACAGCGCCTGGCCTTCGCCGTCGTAGACCTCGCCGATCAGCACGCCGTGCCCGTCCAGTCCCCGCGAGGCCTCCAGCCGTCCGCCGGTCGGAGCGAACACCTGGATGAAGGGGTCGTGCGACTTACGCGACCAGCCGGCTCGGCTGAGGCGCCGTCGAACGGGCGCAACCAGGGCGTCGAGCGCGGCCGGCGTGTCGCCAACGAGAATGATCGCGCAGTCCGCCGCCATCTCAGATCACCAGGATCGGCCGGTAGACAGTCAGGGTCTCCGGCGCCTCGCTGACGCACTGATCGCCGTTCTGAAGCCAGCAATGGGCGAGAAACGGGAAGGTGCGGACTCCGAACACCCAGTCCGCGTCCAGACCCGCCGCGTTGACAAAGCGCAGCAGCAGCTCTGCTTGGAGCAGACAGGCGCCGGTCCAGGGGGCCAGCGGCAGCAACTGCCGGAACACCTCGACCCGCGCCGCAAGCGCCTCGGGATCCGAGCGGCGGCCGGCACGCCGGGCGTATCGGTGGCTGAGCTCCAGAAGCGTCGGCCGGCGCCGCACCGCGTCGATCCAGATGACGGCGAAAGTGGCCACGTCCCGCAGCGTCGGCCGGATCGGCGGCGGAGCCGGAAGGCGGGCAGACGGCAGGGCCGGCGGCGGGATCCGATCGTCCGGCGCCGACGTGGGGTGCAGCAGTTCCTCGGCGGCCAAGCGAAGAAGGTCTTCCAACGACCCCCGAACTTGCCGACCGTCTATCCGGAGATCGCCGCACTCCGGCAGGCAAAGATAGTCGTCTGCGGCGAGATCGAGCAGGACCAGATCGACCCCGATGCGGACCGCGTGTATCCCATCCCCGAGCCACCCGCAGTCAGCATCGGGCGCCTCATCGGCGAGAAGCGCGCCATTCATCCTCACCCCGCGGGCTGGTTGAAATGGAGGGCCGGATTGAGGTCCAGATATCGGCCTCGCCCGCCTCGCGCGCAGTTCCGCGCCATCCCGAGGCGCAGAAGCCGATGGATCGTCGGCTTTGACATCAGTATCTCCCTGTTGCGACGGAAGGCGGCCGATCCGCCCTCCGGCAGGACGCCCGGCGGGGCCGTCCGAAGCGGGCGGCCCCTTGGGGTCATTCCGGCGGCATCGTCCAGTGGCGGGCCGGGTTCAGTTCGGTGAACGGGCCCATCAGGATCGCCCGGGTCAGCCGACGGGCGGCCCCCAGGCGCAGGACGCGCGTCTTGGTTTGGATCTTCATGGATCCTCTCCTGTGTCAGGACTGGCCTCTGGTTGCGGCGTCCGGGGCGAGGCCGGGCCCGGACGTCCGGGCCGCCGAAGCGGCCCGTCCGGTCATTCGCTGGGCGGAATGGTGTACTTCAGCACCGGATTCAGCTCGTCGAACTCGCCGCGCGAGACCGCGCGGGTCAGGGTGCGGGCGGACCCGAGGCGCACGAGGCGCGAGGTTTTCTTGGTCATGGTCGTCTCCTGTCTTGAAGGTCAACAAAACGTCGACGACGAACCATCAGCGCCGCAAAGCAAATCGATTCAAACTATATTTCGCGTATACTTTGACTGATCTGGATCGATCCGCCGCACGCGGGACGCGAGGCCCGTCGCGGCGATCCGCCAACGCGCGTAATAGGCCTCAACGTCGCTCGCCGGCTCGGTACCGGCGGCCGCTTCCGTCGGTCCATTGAGGCGTCTGAGCGGCGCCAGGCGACGGCGCACGCGAACGAGGCTCTCGATCAGGGGCTGGTTGTTACAGGCGTCGACCAGGTCGTCGATCCACGCCTCGACGGACGCGTCCGTGCCGTCGCGGGGTTGAGCGACCGGAGTGCAGAGCGCCGCGAGCCGGACATGAGCGGCTTCGAGGTCCAGCAAGCCCAGAACATCCTCCAGGGGAGCCGCGCGGGTGAAGTAACCCAGACCGCGGCGATCCTCGACGAGGCCTTCGCCGCACAGCCGGGACAGAGCTTCCCGAACCGGGCTAGTGCTCAGGCCGAGCGAAGCGGCGATGTCCACCACGGAGAGGTGCTGTCCGGGAGCCAGGCCTTCCTCGAGCGCGGTGCGCAGGCCGGCGAGCGCCATGCCGAAGGGATCACGCTGCCTCACGGCCGCCTCCAGGCCACGTTGAGACGCAGATCGGCGACCGGCAAGCTTCGGGTCAATCGTGTCATGCCGCGCCTCCTATACTGTCGTCCGCAAGAAACTTGCGTCATAACCGCAGCTTTTATGCTGTTGATCTTTATCGACTTTCATTTGACGCATGGCTGAGTCATTTTTCAACCTGTAGGGGTGAACCTGAGTTCGTAACGCGTGGTGCCGACGGCGAGGGAGTAAACCGAGAGATGGACGCCCGGCCCACCCAGTCGACGAATGCGGTGCTCTCCTCGAGCCTGCGCCTGATCCGCTCTCACCGGCGCATGCGGTCGATCGACGTCGCCCAGGCCATGAACATGGCGCTTCGGTCCTACGAGCATTTCGAGTCCGGTGCAGGGCGAATCAACATCGAACGTATTCACCGCTTCGCCGAGGTCACGAACAGCGATCCGCACGGGATTCTCGCGGCCCTCGCCCTCGGGTCGCCCGCCTTCGCGTTGCGGTGCGCCGACAACAAATTGGCGACCATCCTCGCCGTGGCGCTGCAGGAGTTCGATGAGGAAGCCGGGGACGCCATCGCTGATCTCGACGCCCGGCCGATCATCAACACCTTCACCAGGATGTTCAGGGATCTCGCGGATCAGTCCGTCAAGCGCGACACCGAGGCAGACGCGTGGCTCGAGCAACGGCGGAGCAGACTGTTAGCGCCCGATCGGGAGGACAGCGGGACCAACAACGACGGCTGAGACCACCCACCGGCGCCCCGCGAGCGCCCGGTCGTAGAGTCACGGTGGGAAGGTCCCGGACTGGCGCACGGCCGTGATTTCCCGGCTGGATTCGGGGATGAAAGCGCACCCTTCGCTTCCCGCTGCGTCATCCACCCCGGCGCTCGAGGCCCTGACCGATCGGCAGCGCGAATGCCTGCAACTCGCCGCCACGGGATTGACCTCCTCCGGCATTGGCGAACGGCTCGGACTCTCTCCGAGAACGGTCGATGAGCATCTGATGACCGCCTGCAGCGTCCTCGGCGTGCGGACGCGCATCCAGGCCGTCGCCTGCCTGGCGGTGGCTGCCCGACGCGCCGACGAACCCCGCAGCTTCCTACCGTAGATCTCCGACGGGGCGCTCGCGGGTCGCCGTCGCCGGCCTGATCCGATGGGATGGCGGCGGTTCCTGGAGGCCCCCATGCTCGACCTCGCGTCCGTTCTCGCCCTCTCGCAAAGCTGCGCGCCTTCGGTAGCGCCCCAGACCCTTGCGGCGATCGCGCACGTCGAGAGCCGGTTCGACCCGCTGGCGATCGGCGTCAATGGCAATGGGTCCCGCCCCGCGCGGGCGCGCAACGCCATGGAGGCCGCGACGACGGCCCGTCGTCTCCTGAGCCGCGGCGCCAACCTTGATCTCGGGCTGGCCCAGATCAACAGCGACAACCTCGGCTGGCTGGGCCTGACGGTCGAAGACACCTTCGATCCCTGCCTCAACCTGCGGGCTGCGGCGACGGTCCTTCGCGCGGGCTACCGGCCCGCCGGCGAGACCCCGGCGCATCGTCAGTCCGCCCTGCGCGTCGCCCTGTCCCGCTACAACACCGGTGACGCCCAACGGGGATTTCAAAACGGCTACGTCGCCAAGGTCGAGCAGGCTGCCGTCGTCCTGAACCTGGCCGCCCCGCTTGCGGCGACCGCCGTCGAACCGTCCGACGCGCGCCTTCCCGAACCCGCAGCGCCGAACGCTCCGCCTGCGGCCTGGGACGTGTTCGCGCGCGGACCCGTGCGGGTCGCCTTTTCCACTTCCGTCGACCGGAGCTACTGATGTTTCGTCCCCTGATCCCCTCGCCTTTGCCCCGTCACGCCGGCGCTGCGGTCTGCATCGCGCTGGCGGCGACCTGCCTCTCGGCGCAGCCCGCGCTCGCCTCGGCCAATGTCGAAGGTTTGCTCCAGAACGTCGTCGACATGCTCACGGGCAATACGGCCCGTCTGCTGGCCGTGCTGGCGGTCGTGGTCGTCGGCATCCTGTGGATGTTCGGCCTGTTCGACCTGCGCCGGGCGGCGATCGTCGTGCTCGGCATCGTCGTGGTCTTCGGCGCGGCCGAGATCGTCAATCTGATCACGGGCGGCGCGTGATGACCGCCGCCGCGCCCTGGCTGTGGATCGGGTCGGCGTCAGCCGTCGTCGCCCTGTGCCTGATGCTCGGCCTGAAGCTGATCTCGCCCGAACGGTTCGCCCAGATCCTCGCCGGGCTCGGCATCGGCCTGACGGTCGGCCTGGCCCTGTGGCGCCTGCCCGCGGGAGGCCCCCATGGCTGACGAACGCCTGACCGAGGATCCGCTGTTCCTCGCCTGCACGCGGCCCGCGATGATCCTCGGCGTGCCCATGGAGGCGATGGGCGTCAACGTCATCGTGTCCGGGGTCGTCTTCCTCATCGGCGGCAGCCTGCTCTATCTGCTTGTCGCCCCGGCCCTGCACCTTGTGTTCCGGGCGATCTGCCGGGCGGACCACAACGCCTTCCGGCTGCTCTTCGTCTATGTCGACACCAAAGGCCGGTCGCGCAACGCGGCGCTCTGGGGCGGCAGTTCGGCGACGCCCCTTCCCCTCGTGCGCCGCTATCGTGCCGCGGAGCTGTCCCGTGGCTGAGGGCGGCGTCAGCGCGGCGCGCCTGCGACGGGAGGCCGACGCGCGGCCGCACCTGCCCTACGCCCGGCACGTCTCGGACCATGTGGTCGCGCTCGACAGCGGCGCCCTGATGATGGTGTTTCAGGTCGACGGCGCCAGCTTCGAGACCGCCGACGCGCGCGACCTCAACGACTGGCACGTCAAGCTGAACCAGGCCTGGCGCAACCTCGCCGACGACCGTCTGGCGGTCTGGCACCATGTGGTGCGGCGTCCGGTCGAGCTGGAGCGCTCGACTGGCTACCGCTCCGCCTTCGCCGCTGAACTCGGCGCCCTCTACGACGAGCGCGTGGCCGGGCGACAGCTCTGGGTCAACGAACTGTTCGTCACCCTGGTTCTGCATCCAGGCCGCGACACAGGCGACCGCGCCGCGGCCCTGGCGAAACGACTGAAATCGGCCGGCCGCAATGAGGCCGAGGTCGAGGTCGCCCATATCCAGCGCATCGAGGAGGCCGGGCGCGACCTGGTCCAATACCTCGGACGCTACGCCCCGCGCCGGCTTGGTCTCTACGAGCGCGCGGGCCTGTGGTTCTCCGAGCCGATGGAGGTGATGCGGCTGGTCCTGACCGGACGACGGTCGTCCGTTCCGATCGTGTTCGGCCACCTGGGCTCGGCGGTGTACACCGTGCGCGCCATCTTCGGGCGCGAGACGCTCGAACTGCGGGACGCCGCCGATGCGCGCTACGCCGGGGTCCTGGCCATCAAGGAGTATCCGGCCGCGACTCGGCCCGGCCTGTGGGACGAGTTGCTGAGCGTTCGCTTCGGCTTCGTCGTCACCCAGTCCTTCGCCTTCCTGTCCAAGGCCTCGGCCCGGGCGGTGATGGAGCGCAAGCAGAACCAGATGGTCTCGGCGCGGGACCGCGCGGCCTCGCAGATCACCGGCCTGTCGGACGCGCTCGACGACCTCGTCAGCAATCGCTTCGTCATGGGCGAGCACCAGGCCTCGATCCTCGTGCACGGCGACACCCCCACCGCGCTGGCCGACCGCCTGTCCAAGGCCCGCGCCATCCTCGCCGACTCCGGCCTCGTCGTCGCGCGCGAGGACCTTGGTCTGGAGGCGGCCTTCTGGTCCCAGTTCCCCGGAGCCTTCGCCCGTCGCACCCGGCCCGCCGCGATCACTTCGCGCAATTTTTCGGCGCTGGCGCCCTTCCACGCCCATCCGGTGGGCAAGGCGCGCGGCAACCACTGGGGCGACGCCGTCGCGGTGCTGCGCACCACGGCCGGCTCCCCCTTCTGGTTCAACTTCCACGTCGGCGATCTCGGCCACACCTTCATCTGCGGCCCCTCCGGCTCGGGCAAGACCGTGGTCCAGAACTTCATGCTGGCCCAGCTGGAGCGGTTCGACGCCCAGCAGCTGTTCATCGACAAGGACCGGGGCGCCGAGATCTTCGTCCGCGCCTGCGGCGGGACCTATCTCGCCCTGCGCAACGGCGAACCGACCGGCTTCGCCCCGTTCAAGGCCCTCGCCCCCAGCCCCGCCAACCGCGCCTTTCTGGTCCGCCTGGTCCGGGCCCTCGTCGCCCGACCGGACGAAACCCTGACGGTGCCGCAGGCCCGCGCCATCGATCAGGGCGTGGCCGCGCTGGAGGCCCTGCCGCGCGAGAGGCGATCCATCGCCGCCCTGCGCAGCCTGCTCGGCCAGGCGGACGCCGGCGGCGTGGGCGCGCGGCTGGAGCGTTGGCAAAGAGGCGGCCCCCTGGGCTGGGTGCTCGACAATGACGAAGACGCCCTCAGCCTGGACGCCCGCTTCGCCGGCTTCGACATCACCCAGGTGCTCGACCACGACGAGGTTCGCACGCCGGCGATGTTGTATTTGTTCCACCGCATCGCAGAGCGGGTCGACGGCCGCCGCCTCGTCCTCGACATCGATGAGTTCTGGAAGGTGCTGGGCGACCCGGCCTTTACGGAACTGGCCCGCGACGGGCTCAAGACCTGGCGCAAGCAGAACGCCCTGATGGTGTTTGGCACCCAGTCCCCGGCCGACGCCCTGCGCTCCCCGATCGCCCACGCCATCCTCGAACAGTGCGCGACCAAGATCTTCCTGCCCAACGCCCACGGCCAGGCGCCCGACTACATCGACGGCTTCGGCCTCACCCAGGAAGAGTTCCGCCTGGTGCGCGAGGTCCTGACCCCGGAGTCGCATCGCTTCCTGGTCAAGCAGGGCCACGACAGCGTGGTCGTGGAGCTCGACCTGGGCGGTATGGACGACGCCCTGTCGGTCCTGTCCGGCCGCACCGAAACCACCGCCCTGCTCGACCGGCTCCGCGCCGAGGTCGGCGACGACTACGCGGCGTGGCGCGATCCCTTCCATGACCAGAGGAGGTTCCTGTGAGAACCCGCATCCCCATCGCCGCGGCGGCGGCCGCCCTCGTCCTCGCCTGCGCGCCGGCCGTCCAGGCGCAGCAGATCGTCCACGACCCGCGCGCCTTCGCCCAGATGATCGAGGAGGCCCGGACCACCCTCGATCAGCTCAGGGCGCTCCAGGCCCAGGTCGAGCAGGGCCAGCAGCTCCTCGACAGCCTGAACGATCTGTCCGGCGTCAACGCCCTGGCCAGCGAACTCGGCCTGCCGACGGTGCGCAACCCCCTGCCCGACATGCGTTCGCTGCGCGCCGCGGCCAACGGCGATCTCTCCGCCCTCGGCGACCTGGCGGATCGCGCCGACGCGATCCGTCGCGAGACCCGCCTCTACTCGCCCCCGCCGGGCGACGCGAACCCGGCGGAAGCGTGGTATCGCGACAGCCTCGAACGCGCCGGCGCCCGGACCGCCCGCGACCTCGCCATCGGCGAAGCGGTGGGCGGCGCGGCGGATCGGCGCCTGCAGGGCCTGGAGACGCTCCGCTCCGCCCTCGACACGGCGCCGAACGCCCGCGCCGTCCTGGACCTTGAAGCTCGCCTCGCGGCGGAACAGGCCATGATCCAGAACGAACAGGTGCGGTTGCAGGGCCTCGCCCTGACCCAGGCGGCCGAGGCGCGCCTTGAGGAACAGCGCGCCCGGGAACGGGCCGAAGCCGCCCGGGCGGCGCGCATGGACGTCTATCGGCGGACCTTCCAGTGAAGCCGACCGCCCTCCTCATGATCCTCAGCCTGGCCGGCTGCGGCGCGCCCGTACGGACCGCCGGGGACTTCGCCGCCGATCCGGAAGAGGCTGCCCGGGTGGTCGCAGACTGCGACGCCGGACATGAGGAGGGCGAATGCGAGGCGGCCCGACGAGGCCTGGCCGAAGCGCGCCGGGAGGCGCGGATGCGCGCTTACGAGCGGGCCTTCCGAGGATCCCGACGATGAGCTTTCGCGTCTTCGAGCCCAGCTACGACTTCATCGACGAACGGCTCAACGTCTTCCTCGGCGACCGTCTGTCGTCGGTGATCGCCGAGGTCGAGGGACCGCTGCGCATCGCCCTGGTTCTCTATGTCGTGCTCTACGGCATCGCTATCCTGAGGGGCGCGATCAGCGAACCGGTCATGGACTTCGCGGTCCGGTCGCTGAAGCTGGCCTTCCTCTATCTGCTGGCGACCACGGCCGCCTATTCGACCTTCGTCACCGAGCCGCTGTTCACCGGCCTGCCCAACGCCCTGACCCGGGCCGTCAGCGGTGCCGACACGCCAAGCGTCGGCGCGGCCTTCGACCAGTTCTTCGCCTATGCGGCCTGGCTCAGCGAGGACATTTCGCGCGAGGGCTCGGCCTTCAATCCGGGCCCCTGGGTGGTGTCGGCCGCCGTCTTCATCATCGGAGCCCTCGCGGCGGCGCTCGGCTTCGGGGTGGTGCTGGTGGCCAAGCTGGCCCTGGCGCTGCTCGTCACCCTGGGCCCCATCTTCATCGCCTGCGCCCTGTTCGACGCGACCCGCCGCTTCTTCTTCGGATGGCTGAGCCAGGCGGTGAACTATCTCGTCCTGTTCGCCCTGATCATCGTCATCTTCCAGCTCGTCCTATCGCTCGTGCGCGACCAGTGGGGCGCGATCCAGGACGCCGATCCCATGATCGGCGGGCTGATCTTCATCGCCCTGTGCCTGCTGGGGGCGATCTTCTTTCTGCAGACCCCGGCCATCGCCGCCGGCGTCGCGGGCGGCGCCAGCGCCGGCCTCGCCGACTTCGCCAACGCCGCCGCCCTGGGCGGGAGCGGCTCCGGTCGCAGCCAGGGTCCCCAGGAAGCCGACCGCCAGCCGCCCAGGGGCGGTGGCTCCATTCGACCGAGAGGCGCCTGACATGACCTGCCGATCCTTTCTGCTCGCCGGCCTGATGCTGCTGGCCAGCTGCGCCCACCGGGGCGATCCCGCCCTGCCCGCTTGCGACCGCTCAGACCGGCGGCCGGCCAATCCACATGGTTCGGTGCTCGCCCCGGAGGCCCCGCCGCAACCGGCCGCGCCGGCCGCTGCCGCCGCGGTCAATCCGGGCGCGGGAGGCTGCGCATGAGCGGCGTGCCCTCCTCCGATCTGAAGCGCTACTTCGCGGAGGCGCGGCGCTGGGATCAGGACCGGCTGGCGTCCGCGCTGCGGTCGCGCCGTCTCGCCTGGTCGGCCGCCGCCCTGGCCACGGGCCTGGCGGTGATCTCGACCGGCGCGGTGGCGATGCTGACGCCGCTGAAATCCACCGAACCCTTCGTGATCCGGGTGGATCAGACCACGGGCGCGGTCGACGTGGTGCGCGGCCTCTCGGCCGAGGACGACCCGGTCCGCTACGACGAGGCCGTCAGCAAATATTTCCTCGCCCAGTACGTCCGCCACCGCGAGGGCTACCTCGATCCGGCCGCCGAAGACGCCTTCCGGCTCGTCTCCATCCTGTCCGCCCCGTCGGAACAGCGGCGCTGGGCCGACCTGTTCCGCGGCTCCAATCCGGCCAGCCCGCAGAACCTCTACGGGCGGGACGGCGAGGCGATCGTCTCGATCCGGGCCATCGGCTTCATCAACGACGGCGTCGCCAACGTCCGCTTCCACCGCACGGTCCGTCAGGCCCAGCAGACGGTGGAGAGCGACTGGATCGCCACCATCGCCTTCACCTACACCCGCGCGCCGATGTCCGAACCGGACCGGCTGAGGAACCCCCTCGGCTTCCAGGTGACGTCCTACCGCGCCGATCCGGAGGTCATCCGATGAGCCGCCGCCTTTCCCTCCTGACCTTGGCCGCTGGCCTGGCCTTGGCCCTCCCCGCCTCGGCGCAGACCTTGCCCGATCCCCGGATCCACGAGCTCACCTACGATCCGGCGGCGGTCTACCGGATCGCCGGGGCGTTCCGCACGGCGACCCAGATCGTCTTCTCGCCCGAGGAGACCATCCGTCACGCCGCGATCGGGGACAGCGTCGCCTGGGAAGTGGCCGCGGAAGGTTCGGTGCTCTTTCTCAAGCCTCGCGAACGCCACCAGCCGACCAATCTGCTGGTCGTCACCGATCGCGGCGGCGCGGCGCGGCACTACGCCTTCGAACTTGTGGCCCGCGACGCCGGCGACCGCACCGCCATCGCCTATCAGGTCCGGTTCCGCTACCCGGCCGACGAACAGGCCGAGGCGGCCCGCGCCCTGGCCGCCCGGGCCGAGGCGGTGGAGCAGCGGCTCATCGGGCTGGAGCTGGAGCGCGGCGTCGTCGAGGGCGCCCGCAACCTGGCTTGGTCGGCCCAGGGCGACGCCGCCCTGCAGCCGAGCGAGGTCAGCGACAACGGCCGCTTCACCGTGCTGCGCTTCCCCGGCGTCCAGGCCCTGCCGGCCCTGTTCGAGGTCGGGGAGGACGGGTCCGAGCGTCTCGTCCCCTATGACGTGCGCGGCGAATTTGTGGTCATCCATGGCGTCGTGCGCGGCTTGCGGTTGAGACGGGGGCGGTCGGTCCTCTGCCTGTTCAACGACGCCCATGACGCCCGCGGCGTGGGCCTCGGCACCGGCACGGCCTCGCCCGCCGTGGATCGCGCGGCGGCGGGGAGCCCGTCATGAGCCACCTCGATCCCACCCCGCCGCCGGAGGATCCGAAGCCGCCGGCGCCGGCGACCGACCGGGGCGTCTCGCCCATCGCAGGTCGGCTCGGCGGACGGCAGGGCAAGGTCGTCACCCTCGCCGCCCTCGCTGTCGGGTGCGGCGTCTTCCTGATCGCCAGCTGGGACCGCGGCGATGCGGACGGCGCCGAGCCGACCCGGCGCGACGAGCCGCCCCGGCAGACGGCGCCGTTCGAGCCCGCCCGCCGCGACACGCCGCCTCAGCTGGGCGACGGCGCCGTCGATCCCTATGCGCCGACGCTGACCGACGGGGAGGTCGTCCCGCCCCTTGAGACGGCTCCGCGAGACCCGGCGCCGACGGCATCCGGTCCTTCGCCGACGGAACAGCGGCGCGCCCTGGCCGAAAGCGCTCGGCGCGCGCCCGTCCTCGCCTACAGCCGCGCCGGCGGCGGCCCATCGCCTGCGCCGCCGGCCGTGGGGCCCTCCCTGCCCCCGGGCGCCCCGACCTCGCTCGACCAGCTGCGTCAGATCACGCCCGTGAGCCAGGCGCGGGCGGGCCGTCTGCCGGACCGCAATCTGCTGATCACCGCGGGGACCAGCGTACCCTGCGTCCTGCAGACCGCCATGGACAGCACCACGCCCGGCTATGTGACCTGCGTCCTGCCGCGCGACGCCTGGTCGGACAACGGCGCCGTGGTGGTGATGGAGCGCGGCACCCGGGTGTTGGGCGAGTATCGCGGCGGCCTGCAACAGGGCCGGCGCCGGCTGTTCGTCCTGTGGACCCGGGCCGTGACGCCCACCGGCGTCGCCGTCGCCCTCGCCTCGCCGGCCGCCGACGCGCTGGGCCGCTCCGGCTTCGACGGCGACGTCGACACCCGGTTCTGGGACCGGTTCGGCGGCGCCCTCCTCCTCTCCATCGTCGACGACGGCGTCTACGCCGCCGTGGGTCAGAGCGACGGGGCAGCCGCCACGGCGCGTCTGCCGTCGGACGCCGCGGCCGTCGCCCTGCAGGGCTCGGTCGACATCCCGCCGACGCTGCGCAAGGCTCAGGGGGCCGAGGTGTCGATCTTCGTGGCCCAGGACCTCGACTTCTCCGGGGTCTACCAGCTGCGGACGCGCTGATGGACGACACCTCCGTTCTGGATCACTACCTCGCGCCGCTCCGCCCCTTCCTGGAGCCGGCCTCCGTCACCGAGGTCGTCATCAACCGGCCCGGCGAGGTCGGGGTCGAGGCCGACGGGGCATGGCGCTGGTCCGAGACGCCGGAGCTGACCGAGGCCTGGCTGCGCACCCTCGCCGTGGCGGCCGCCGCCTACACCCGGCAGGACGTCGGCCCCGAACAGCCGATCTGCTCGACCACCCTGCCCGGGGACATCCGCTGCCAGATCGTCCTGCCTCCGGTCGCGGCCGATGGCGGCCTCTCCCTCACGCTGAGAAAGCCGTCGCGGCGCCGGCTGGGTCTGAAGGATTTTTCCGCGGCCGGCCTGTTCGACCAGGTCGCCGACGCCCAGGCCGAGGCGTCCGACCCCGCCGACGCCGAACTGGTGCGGCTGCGCGAGGCCCGCGACTGGCCGGGTTTTCTCACCTTGGCGGTGGCGGCCCGGCGCAACATCCTGATCTCGGGCGCGACCGGTTCGGGCAAGACCACCCTGGCCAAGGGGCTGATCGAACTGATTCCGGATCACGAGCGTCTGCTGACGATCGAGGACACCCGCGAGTTCGTGGTCCCGCACCGCAACGTCGTCCACCTCGTCTATTCCAAGGATGGACAGGGTCTGGCCCGGATCGGCCCCAAACAGCTTCTGGAAAGCGCCCTGCGCATGCGACCGGACCGCATCCTGCTGCAGGAGCTTCGCGACGGCACGGCCTTCTTCTACCTGCGCAACGTCAACTCGGGTCACCCCGGTTCGATCACCACGGTGCATGCGGATTCCGCCGCCCTGGCCTTCGAACAGCTCACCCTGCTGGTGCGTGAATCCGAGGGCGGGCGCGACCTGCCGCGCGAGGACATCCGCGCCCTGCTCCACCTGCTCGTCGACGTCGTCATCCAGATGAAGAAGGTCGACGGGCGTTTCCGGGTGACGGAGGTCTGGCATGACCCGGTTCGCAAGCGCCAGCCCGGCGGCTAGGACGGCGCTGCTCGGCGCCGCCGCGCTCCTCGCCCTCGCCGTTGTCGGGGTCTTCGCCATGGCCGTCGCCCTGGTCGGTCTGGGCCGGTTCTCCGGCGACATCGATCCCGCCCGCGTCCCGGCTTGGTTCCTCTACTACCGGCATGACCCCGAAGTCCGCCGCTGGCTGACGATCGGCTCGGCGTCCGGCGGCCTCGTCTGCCTGGTGCTTGCGGCCGCGGTCGCGCTCAATGCCCGCCGCCCGCTTCACGGCGCGGCCCGATGGGCGTCCGCTTCGGAGCAGCGCCGCGCCGGTCTGCGCGCGCGTCAGGGCGTGATCCTCGGCCGGGCCGGCGACCGCCTGCTGATCGCTGACGGGCCGGATCACGTCATCCTCTATGCGCCGACCCGCACCGGCAAGGGCGTCGGCGTCGTCATTCCAAACCTGCTGGCCTGGCCGGGCTCGGTGGTGGTCCTCGACATCAAGCGCGAGAATTTCGCGGCCACGGCCGGCTACCGCGCCGAGGCCGGCCAGCGCGTGCTGCTCTTCGATCCCTTGGCGAAGGACGGGCGTACGGCCCGGTACAATCCGCTCGCCCACATCGAGCGGAGCGATCCCCCAGCCGTGCTGGACGAACTGCAGCGCATGGCCGCCATGCTGTTCACCGGCAGCGATCACGCCGACCCGTTCTGGTCCGAGGCCGCCCGGATCGGCTTCATCGGCGTCGGCGCCTTCGTCGCCGAGACGCCGGGCCGGCCCTTCACCCTGGGCGAAATCTACCGCCAACTGACCCAGGGCGATCCCCGTCTGCGCTTTCCGGCGCTGATCGAGGCGCGCAGCCGCCAGGGCCGTCCGCTGTCGCCCGGCTGCATCTCGGCCCTCACCGACTTCTGCGCCTCGAGCGAGAACACCTTCGCCTCGGTGCGCCAGTCGATCACCAGCCGGATGGGCCTGTGGCTCAACCCCGCCGTCGACGCCGCCACCAGCGCCAGCGACTTCGATCTCCGGACGGTCCGCCAGGGCGGCCTTTCGCTCTACCTTGGCGCCTCGCCGGACAACCTGTTGCGAGTCGCTCCGCTCTACGCCCTGCTGTTCCAGCAGCTCGTCGACCTGAACAGCCGCACCCTGCCCGGTCCGACCGATCGCCCTGTCCTTGTCCTGCTCGACGAGTTCGCCCGGCTCGGACGGGCGCCGGTCCTGGCGCATGCCTTCGCCTGGGTGGCGGGTTACGGCCTGCGGCTGCTGCCGGTGATCCAGAGCCCGTCGCAGCTGCGCGGCCTCTACGGCGCGGACCTCGCCGAAGAGATCCTGACCAACTGCGGCATCGAGGTGGTCTTCGCGCCCAAGGAGCTCAAGGTGGCCCAGGACCTCAGCGAACGGCTCGGCTACTACACCTACCGCGCTCGCAGCCGAAGCCGGCCGAGCGGCCTGGCGCAAGGCCGCCGCAGCCAGACGGAGTCCGACCAGCGCCGCGCCCTGATGCTGCCGCAGGAGCTGATGCAGCTGCCGGGCGACGCCCTGCTCGTGCTCAAAGCCGGTCTGCCTCCGGTCCGGGCGCGCAAGATCCTCTACTACCGCGAGCGGGCCTTCACCGATCGTCTTCGCGATGCGCCGGTCGTTCCGTCCGCCCCGGCGCCGACTGCAGGCTCCGACCCCTCGCCGATCGACCCTGACACCCCGAGCCTGGATTTCGACAGCCTCGCGGCCGAGCTCGCGGCCGAGGGTCTCGCCCCGCCCACGTCGGCCGCCTCGGAAGCCGAGTTCGGCGACTGGATCGACCGGATGATCGACACGGCGGGCCGGCCCGGGCTGGCCCTTGAGGAGGCGCGTGACCGCTGATGGCCAGTCCGGACAAGACCGCGGCGCCGCCCAATCGCCTCTTCCCCGGCGGCGACGCCGGCGCGCGGCGGGCGCGGTCGCTGGACAAGGGCGACGTCCCCGCCGCCCTGCTCGACCGCTATCTCGTCGAACGGGACCGGCAGGGCCGTCCCGAACGCTACTATCGCGACCACCGCGCCCGCGAGCCCATGTTCCAGGACAAGGGCCGATCGCTTGTCGCCCGCCAATCCTACCCCGACACCGTGGCCGACATGCTCAAGGTGGCCGAACACCGGGGATGGTCGAGCCTCCGCGTCGCCGGCGATGACGCCTTCCGGCGCGAGGTCTGGGTCCAGGCCCAGGCGCTCGGCCTCGAGGTGAAAGGTCACCGACCCACGGAACGGGATCGCGCGGCGGCCGCGCCAGCCGGGCGCGAGCAAGGCCCGCCCGCGGCGGATCGCGACCGCTCGCCGGAGCGCAAGCCCGCCTCCCGCACGGTGGAGGCGCGCCTGGCCATGGCCGCCCAGGTCGTCCGCGCCATGGTGGTCGATCCCGAGATGCAGGCGCGGCTGATCGCCCGCGCCTGGACCCGCGCCGCGCCCTATCTGGAGCGCTCGCGCGACGCGCAGGACCGGCCGTCCAGGGGCGGCCGCGACCGCTGACCCGGGACGGCATCCCCTATCGGGCGCGCCCGCGCGGCGCCGGCCCCTCGTCCCGCTGGCGGGACGGCGTCTCCCTGGCCGCTTCAATCCGCCGTCGCAACAGGTCGCGCCTGGTCTCGACCTCGGGCAAGGCGCGGACGAACCGTTCGATCGCCTCGCCGAACCGCCGGTCTTCGGCGTCGCCGGACTTCTGCAGGGCGACGGCCTCGGCCACGAAGGCCCGTCGGACCGCCAGCTGGCGGGCGCGGATCGGCACCCGCCAGGGCTCCGATACCGTCCCGCCCTCGACCGCCTCGCGCCAGGCCGCGGCGAGGACGCGCGGCATGTCGGCGCCACCCGCCATGGAGCGTTCCCGCAGTTTGCGGATGGCGATGGGGTCGGCCTTGCGCACCACGCCCCGCGCCCGGCGCGGCGTGGCCTCCGCCTCGACGCCCCGCTCGCGCAGCGTCCTGGCGAACCCTTCGCGCCAGGCCTGCAGGTCAGCCTTGCGGGGGCTCAGCCTCTCACCGTCCCGGCCCAGCATCCGCACGGTGAGATGCACGTGCGGATGCCGTCCCTCGTCATGGAGCGCGAACACATAGGCGAACCGGTCGCCGAAGGTCGCGGCGGCGAAAGCCCGGGCCGCGTCGTGCAGCCGATAGGGCTCGGTCCCGGCCGGCATGCTCAGGACCACGGACAGGGACGCCGGCGAGTCCTCTCGGCGACGCGGTTCCAGAGCCAGTTCGGCCGCCCAGTCCCCGGCCAGCGTCCTCACCGCCTCACGGCCGATCAGCCGCTCGCCGTCCGGCCCCTCCAGAGCCAGGGCGCCGTTGCGGGAGATGTAGTCGAGATGGCGCCCGAGATGGCCGCCGTCGCGGGTGCGCCCGGTGATCTTGACCATGACCTCAGGCGCGCCCCGGACCACGCGCATGAGCTGACCGCGCCCCGCGTCCGGCGCCTTGGACGGGGCCTTGCCGAGCACCGCCGGAGTCAGCCGCGCCCGCCGTATGTCCACCGGGGGGCGCAGCGCCTCCTCGAAGCCGGACGGGGTTCGGAACGCGCTCAAGGTTCGGACGCCCAATAGGCGAGATTGCCTTCGAAGGCGTCGCGCAGCCCGAGAAGGTGGCGGCGAATCTCCTCGGCGAAGGCGGCCAGCTGAGCGGTCTCCAGATCGAGCACCTGGCCCTCCATCACCGCCGTGTTCAGAGCCCGGGCGATCTGGTTGACGTTGACGCCGATGCGCCGGAGCTCGCGCTGAACCTCGATGAGAGCGATCGCATCCGGCGGGCTGAACTGGGGCGCCCCATGGAGACGCCGACGGATCAGGGCGACGCACCACTGAGTCCGGGACAGGCCCACGCCGGCCGCCGCGGCTTCGACCAGGGCCAGGTCGTCCGCCCCGAGGCGCAGGGTCAGCTTGCCGGCCCCGCCGCCCGGCGGACGGTCCGGAGCTTCGGGCACGGGCGCCTGGGCGGCCGCCTCCATCAGGCTGCGCAGGAACCGCGAGCGCCCGCCGCGACCGGCCGCCGCGGCGTCGAAACGGCGCGCCAGATCAGGTGGAAGACGAAGGGTGAGGCGGTCCATCGGTCGGGGGCTTTGTCAGACATTGCCGGCGCAAAGCCTATCCTGCCCTAGACCGTCACCCCCCTCGCCCCGTAGGCCTCAGGTGTAGCCGCCCTCCCCTCGGCGACCGAAGACGGCCGCTCGCCCGCCGTCCTGCCGGACGCCCCAGCCGGACGGCTCAAACCCTGACGCGTCGGTAGCCGTCACCCTCGACAAAGCCCGCTGCAAGACATCCTTCGCGCACGAACCCGGTGCGCGTTCCGTTGGAGTACAGGCGGCCGTCCCGCCGATACTGCAGAAACCTGGGCCATCGGGCGGGCCGGGCGCGAAGCGTTTCGGTGTGCACGAGCACATCCCGGTCGGCCTGCGGAACGATGTCGGCCAGGGGGCGCACTTCGTAGCGAACGTGCTCGCCGACGACCTCGTCCCGGACCGCATAGGTCGTCCGGTGTCGCGGCGTCTGGCGACGGTCGGCCGCCTCCCTGATCGCATCCGCGACGAGGGTCCGGTCTTCCCATCTCCGGAAATACAGGTTCGCCGCGCAGTTCAGGATCTGATGGTCGTTGAGCGCCAGCACGTCATCCTCGCGTCGCAACTGGATCACGCCGTCCTGATGCGGAACGGCGTAGACGTCCGGATCGTGGAAGGCGACGAGCAGCTCCGGAGACAGCGGCAGCAGCATGATCGCCCCGCCGCTGCGAACCCCGAACGCCAAGCCGCGCGCCCGGGGGTTCTGCAGGTGCCATCGATTGGTGAGAACCGCCGGATCGTCGGAGGTCACGAACGGCGTCGCAGTCCGGTTCCGGACGAGCGTCATCTGCAGATCGTCCACGATCTTCATCGAGCGCGCATAGAACAGCATCGCCGCCTGAACCGCCTCGAGCATCGCCGCCTTCGGGTCGAACGCGGCCCCGTCCGGCAAGACCCCGGGCAGCTGCGCCAGGGCGGCGGCGATCTGGCTGGCGCTGACGGAAGCGGCCTCGGTCCGCAGATGCTGGAGAAGCACAAACCGGCGGAGCACGAGGCGATCGAGCCCGGTCGGGTCCGCGCCCTGGATGACCAGCCGCTGGATCACTGACCCGTACGCCCCTTCGATCGTCTGGATCGCTCTCTCAAGCTGCGCGTCCCGACCGTAGAGATAGTCGTGGGAGCACTGCTTGCGGACGGCCGCGTTCGGGATGGCCCGGCCGGCGTCAAGATTGAACAGGTGAATGGCCTTGCCTTCGCCATCCACCGAGAACGGCTTCAGATGCGCCTTCGGCACAAAATGCTGGTTCTTGTTGTCGGCCATCGCCACCCTCCTGAGCGAAGGCTGGCTGAAGCTGACGCCGGAGACCAGACATCATCCCGACTGGAGCGCATGGAGCCACGCCACGGCGCGTTGGGCGTGGGCGGCGGCCGAGAAGATGAACCGCGTGTCGTCGCGCAGCACCTGGAGCCACGAGGCGAGATAGGCGGCGTGATCCTCGCGAGGCTGCAGGGCCAGTCGGAGGTCGGCGCAGAGGAAGGCGGCGCCGAGTTCGGCCACCAGCTCTTCCCGGGCATAGCCGGCGTCTCCGTGCCGACGGCGTCCGAAGTCGCGGTCGAGCCGGCTGGGATGCCGGGTCCAGTGCGTCAGCTCGTGGCTTAGCGTGGCGTAATAGGCTTCCGGATCGCGGAAGCTCTCGAACGCCGGCATCTGCACGAAGTCCGGCTCCGGCGCATAGAAGGCGCATCCGCCGCCATGACGGACCTCCGCCCCCGTCGCGGCGAAAAACGCCTCGACCCGAGCGAGGCGTTGACCCGAGTTCAGGACCGGCGTCGGCGCCGGAGCGTACGACGCGGGCAGGCCCTCGATCTGCTCGACGTTGAAGACGGTGTAGGCCTTCAGGAAGGGAATTCGCCGGGTCGCCTCCTCGCCGGCGTCATCGGCGTCGGTGCGGACCAGTTGATCGGCGTAGACGACGGTGGAACCCCGCTCGCCCTTGCGGACACAGGCGTTCAGCGCCAGCGCCTGACGGAAGGTCATCCAGGTGGCGGACTGGAAGCCTCGGGCCGCGGCCTCGCCCCACAGCAGGACGACGTTGATGCCTTGGTAGGGCGTGCCGTCGTGCCTGAGCGGCCGGCTGACGCTTTCGAGTGCGGCCCAGGGCTGGGTCCAGGGCCGGACGCCGGCTTCGAGTTGGGCGACGATCTGGCGGGTGATGCGGGTGTGGAGATCGGAACGTGAGGGTTCGTCGGGGCGCGACATGGCGGCCTCCTCGAAAATGGGATGTGAAGAAGGGGCGGCGGCGCTGTCGTCAGCGCCGCCGCGGCTCGCTCAGCGGGACCAGATCAGGCTGTGTCCGCCTTCAATCTCGACCAGGGAGGCGTAGATCGGAGCCGGGAAGCTGGGATCGTCGAGCTTGACCGACAGGTAGTCGCGGTTCTGCTGGCTGGTCTTCATCCAGGCGGCGCCGAACTCGGTCTGGCCGGAGAAGATGCGGAAGTCTGGAGCCTTGTCGTCGGTCTTCTCATTGGCCCGGAGCTGGGCCGCCTTGACGTTGAGGGTCAGGGTCTTGATCGAACCGCTGTAGCTGCCGTCCGCCTGCTGGGTGAAGGAACCGATGGTGGCCATGGAAGTCTCTCCTTTGCTGTCGGGCCACGCCTGCCGCGGCCTCGATGGCGATCGACGGACCGGAGGTTGGACGGCCCGCAGGCGAGCGCAGGGAGCCCCGCAGCGGAGCGGAGGACCGGGAGAGCGACTTTCTTGCCTCGCGAGGAAGGCCGCCAGGCCGGGGAAGAAAGTCGAGCGAGCGGTTGCGGAAGCCGGACGGACTTCGGTCAGATCAGGCCATTGAGAGACCGCGCGAGGCATGGCGCGCCGCAGGAGAAACGGATGGTCACCCCCGCCTCACCACGCGGGCCAGTCGCGCCGGTCGTACGGATCCTGCCGTGAATGCCGGCCCAGCCGCTCCGTCACGCAAGGCTCGCCAAGGCTCCGCCGCTCCAGTGTCGTGTGCACCAGACCCTTCCGCGAGTTCCCGCCGGGACGCCTGACATCGGCAGACCCGCACCGTACGTGGTGTGTCGCAGACGGGTCCTGTGGCCTTGCAGGCGGTCTTGACGAAGCCGCCTTTGAGGACATGGTGCGGATGGCGACGACTGGCCCGAAGGCTGGCCACACCTCGAAGGATGTCGAACCATGAGATCCGGCTTCTATAGCATTCGGCAATCGGGAGCGGACCAAGACCCCCTGGACGATGAAGCGTGGGGCCTCGCGATGCTGACTCACTTCAAGGAGGGGAAGACGGTCGGTGTCGACAACGGCGGTTGCACCATCAAGGGCGACTATACGGACCGACCAGACGGCGGTATCGCCATGCACATGGTCTACGTCCTTCGCTGCGGGTCGCGGATGCCGGACGGAACGATCCTGGAGGCCGATCACAGGCTGGAAGGCGATGTGAACCTGACAGCGGAGACGCTCTCAGGGGGATACCAGCCTCTCAATATTGGTCTGGGGCCGATGTACATCAGCCTGCAGTGGCTCGCCGAACCAGCCTAGCGGCCGACCAAGCCTGCGGACCACACATCGTCATGATCGGCGGAGAAGTGCTGCACTGAACGCCCGATACGCCCCTTCCGTCGATCGACGGCAGCTTCCTAGAGACCTAGCCCACCCAGTCCAGTTCGAAGTCGGGCGTGAGCGCGAGCAACCCGGTCTCGATCTGGTTCCAGGTCAGACGCAGCGCCTTGAGGTCGTCGGGCGTGAACAGATGGGCGTGATGTGAGGCGGCCCGCAGTTTCCCCGCCTGTTTGAGCAGATCGAACACCGCCTCGGGATCGTCGAAGCCGGCCTCGAAGATCGCCTGGAAATGCTCGGGATGGCTCATGATCCGCGCGTAATGGGTGTAGTCGGCGTGGTCGAAAACCTCTCCTCCTCGCTTCTTCCACTTCCCCAGCAGATCCTTGCAGTCGCACAGCGGCAGGCGCTCATCCGGCCAGTCCTCGCCGTAGGTCTCCGCCATCACCGCATCGAGGATTTCGCGCAGGGTCAGTTCGTAGCGGTGGACCAGAGTCTTGGCGCGCTTCACATGCGGCGGGGCCGCGTTGGCCTGGAGCCGCGCCTTCAGGCGCCGCCGCTTCTCGGCCATCGTCAGCAGTCGCCGCTTCGGCCAGTGCGACAGCCGCAGGCCCGCCGCGTCGAGGAAACTGCGATAGCCCGCCAGATTGGCGAACTGCGGCATCTCGGTGATGGAGAAGGCGCCGACGGCCTCTCGCACGCCGCGCGTGAGCCGGTCGCTCTCGGCGAACATGTCGGCCATCGCCGACGCCCGCGCGAAGGCTTCGATCTGGGCGGGACGCGCGATGGCCAGGGCGCTCGCGCCAAGACCACTGTCAGACAGCCGCAAGATGCGATCGACGAAACTGCCCGTCGGCGTCCTGAAGCCCTCCAGAACATCAGGCAGGGCAAAGCCCCTGGATAGTTCGGCGATCCTTTCGGCCTGCTCTATCAGGCCATTCGGAAAGGCGGCGCGATAGACCCGATCAGCGTCGGACTGAGCCCTCATCAGGGCTCCGACGCCCTGCATTCGATCCATGAACGGGTGTCGACCCATCGCGGCACAGGCCAGCGGAGTGTCCATTTTCATGCGCTCGGCCATGCCGACCACGCCGCTCGCGCGCAGCATGTCGTGCTGCCGGCGAACATCCTCGAACGGATCCGCCATCCGTCTGGCTGCATCCAGCGTAGCGCGCATGCTGGGCGGGATCAGATCACGCGGCAGGGTCATGGCTCGCCGCTTCGCGCAAATGAGCCAGCCGCTCCTCGCAGACCGTCGTTGCGAGGGCACGCAGCACCTCGACGCGCTGCGTCAACCAAGCCAGCTCTTCGACGCTGATCTTGTAGTGTTTGGAGTAGCGGGCCTTCACATAGGCTTCGCGCAGCAACTCGAAGCAGCGGCGCTCGAACTTGGTCTCGCGCGGCCAGGCGTCGGCCAGTCGGGCATCAATGGCCTCGCACTTCCTGCGTAGGAAGGCGAGGTTGTGGGCCTTGCCGCTGTAGAGCGTCACCACGAGCAGGACGCAGTGGTATAGGTGCTCAGCCGACTGATGCAGGTTAAACGCCGCGAGCTTGGGATCAGCCCCCTCCCCCATGTAGAACTTCGCTCCGCGCGCAAAACTGGCCGAGCTTTGCGTCCAGTCCGCGAAGAACTCCTCCGCTTCCTTCAGCGCGACTTGCGCTTTCAGGTCCGCCGGCTTGCGCAGCTTGGCGCCCAGCGTATCGAAGAGAACAATCCCCTCGCGCACGATGTCCGCCCAGAAATAGCGCCCGCGATCCAATTGCTCGTTCACGTCGTCCAGGCTGTGCACGATCAGGCTGACCGGCGTGCGGATCAGCGACTCGCCCGGCATCAGCTTGTTCTCGGCGTCATGCCAGAACTCGCCGTCGGTCAGGTCTTCATGATCGACGACGATCAGCAGATCGAAGTCCGAGAAGTAGCGCCCGACCGGATCGTGGACCCAGTCGCCGCGCGCATACGAGCCGTAGAGGATGATCTTGAGGATCTTGCCGTTCTTCAGCCGCTCGGCCCGGCGGGTCGAGACGGCCTCGGCGAAGGACTCCCGGATCACCTCGACCACCCGGCGCAGCTCCACCTGCTTGCGCGGCGGCAGATGATCGATCGAAGTCTTCATCGGGCGAGTCTCGCCCAAGGCGTGCATCGGAGCAAGGCGCGAAGCCTCAGTTCTGGATCAGGCGGACCAAGGTCCCGTCCGGGTCGATCAGCGCGCCGATCCGCAGCCCCGAATCCTCGACCTTCGGCGGGTGCAAGCGGGGTTGACCCCAACAGGTTTCCGGCAGGCCGGTGACAAGGCAGGCTGCGTAAAATGCGTCCAGATCGTCGAGTCTCAGGCAGCAGCTGAAGTTGCTGGTGAGCGGATCCAGGTCAGGATGCGGGAAGAACTCGATCGTCAGCCCGCCCCGCTTCAGGATCATCCAGCCTTCGTCGCGCCAGCCCTCCTCGAAGCCGATCTTGGCGTAGAACCGGGAGGTGGTTTCGAAGTCCCGCGACGGCAGGTTGGGCGTTGCGTGGTCGGTCACGGCGAGCTCCGAATGCGGCGATGCCGCCGAAGCCTAGCCGCAACAGCCCTTCCCATCCACCTGGATCGGAGGACACGGCACGTCGGCATAGGAGCAGAATACGCAGCAGTCGCCCGGCAATGGCTTCAGCGTCACGCCGCACCCGAGGCAATCGTAAAACCAGATGCAAGCGTCGGTGGGCATGGTCTCCGTCGCGACATGACCGCAATGCGGGCAGGTCAGCGTCGACTCCAGAACGAAGGCGGCCGTCATCGCATCGCCGCCAGTCGGGGCATGGCCCAGGGCTCGATGTAGGGCTGCCACGCCAGGGACAGGACGATCAGCACGCTGGCGGTCACCAGCAGCCAGAACGCCAGACGCGAAGGGCGCCGGCATGCGGCGTCGTTCTTGCACATGCGCAGACGACGCCAATGGAGCAACCAGCCGGCGGCGAGGATGACGGCGGCCAGGAGCGTCAGCCAGTTTCTCGCGCCAGCGATGACGGCGGCCCCGGCGAAGGATACGCCCGCCACCGACAGAGCGAGCGGCAGAACACAACATGCCGCCCAGGCGAACAGCGAGGCGACGCCGCCGATGGCCGCCGAGGCGCTGACGGCGACCTCGGGAATCGGGGCTCGCTTTTGATCGATGCCCATGGGGCCTCCCGTTCGATTTCTGCTAGAGCCTACAACCCGTAGCCACTACGGGATCAAGGGCCATGTCCACACGAAGTTTGACGATCGGGCGACTTGCGGCCAGCGCCGGCGTGAACCTCGAAACGGTGCGCTACTACGAGCGGATCGGCCTGATGCCCGCGCCGGCCCGCACGGAAGGCGGGCACAGAAGCTACGAGCCGGAACACGCCCAGCGCCTGCGCTTCATCCGCCGATCGCGCGAGTTGGGCTTCGGCATCGACGCCATTCGGCGGCTGATCGCGCTCAGCGAGCCGGGCGTGCAGGCGTGTTGCGAAGTTCGCGACATGGCCCAAGACCATATCGCCAGCGTCGACGCCAAGATCGCGGACCTGGAGCGGCTGCGGACGGTGCTGATTCAGGCAGTCGCTGACTGCAGCGAAGGCGGGCGGGTTCGGTGCCCGGTGATTGAAGAGCTCGGCTCTACCTAAGCCTCAATAAATGGAAGTGCGCCGGTGAGTGCGCTCAGCCTCAGTGTCGTGACGGGGTGATCGACGCCGCCGCCTCGCGGCAAGCCTCTTCGCAGCGGCGGCATTCCCCGGCGCAGATGCGGCAATGTTCGTGCATCTCGGCGTGCTTCTCGCACTCGACAGCGCAGTCGGCGCACGCCTCGGCGCAGATCTCTAGCATGCGATTGATCAAGGCCTCGTTGCTGCCGGCGCGACGCGCAGCGAGGCCGGCCGTGGCCAGGCAGACATCCGAGCAATCCAGATTGAGACGGATGCACTGGGTCAGGTCCTTGACCATCTCCTCGGCGAGGCAGGCGTCGGCGCAGATGCGGCACACGGCGGCGCAGCCGTAGGCCGCCTCGATCGCGCGAACGAGGATGTCGTTGACGCTGCCGCGCACGTCGGGATGGGTGCTGATCATCGGTTGGATTTGCATCGGGGGCTCCTCAGGTGATCGGAATCCAACCCGGGTGGTGTGGCGATGTTCCGAACGGTGGAGCCTGCGGCGTCTTCACGCCAAAACAGTGGCCTTCCGGCCTTCGTGGCCGACAGCCGGCAGGAAGGCCGGAAGGCGCCAGGAGCGGTCATTCACTGGGTGCCGGAAACACGTCATTCATCGGTGCAGTCTGAGCCTGGGTACGTCCGCTTTTTGGTCCCATGCCTTTGGCCGCTTCCGACCGATACCGTTGAAAAAGTCGGCAATTGCCTCGGACGGCGGGGGCTGATTCACTCTGGTCATTGAAGCCGGAGACAGCG
>QFQU01000029.1 GCA_003248965.1 Brevundimonas sp.
CGCCCCGCTCCACCAGGGTCACCCGCAGTCCGGCGAGCGCCAGCTCCCGGGCGGTCAACAGGCCGATGACGCCAGCGCCCACTACCACAACTCTTTCCGACACCAGGGCCTCCACGATCACACAGGGGTTGCAGAAAAGTCGGTCATACGCCTCATCCCGCAGCTGATTGAGGCAACGGGGAAAATCCGGCGAGATACGACCGTCGCGGAATGATACGAGCAAAAGGACCGCCTGCCATGGTCGAAAGGTCGCAGAGAGCGTTGACGCTCACCGAGCTGCTGTTTGCGCTGGTTCTGCTGGGAATACTGGGAAGCCTGGCGCTGCCCGGGATGGCAGCCTGGCTGGACGGCAATCGCCAGCGAAGTGTGTTGCACGAGCTGAGCGCGAGCATCCAGCTGGGCAGAACCCATGCCGTCGCCTACCAGCGCCCGGTGACGCTCTGTCCGTCGACCGATGGCCGTCACTGCGGCAGCGACTGGGGAGAGGGCTGGCTGCTTGCGGAAGACGGTGGGGAACGGCTTCTCGTGGGACGCGCGCTTGCAAAGAAGGAAAGGCTCCGCTGGAACCGTTCGAACCGCCTCAGGTTCCTCCCCAGCGGCCAGCTCAACATTCACAACGGGCGGTTTCTGCTCTGCGGAAGGCATACCGTTGCCTGGCAACTGATCCTCAACCGGCAGGGCCGGCTCCGTACCGCGAGCGCCAGGGAGAACCGGGAGAAACGTGAGCTATGCAGCACTTCCGGATGATCATGGACCAGTTGTCCTGCCCCACGGGCCGACCGTCAACGACCGCAAGACGCTCCCAGGCCCGTTTGGCATGCTTTCCAGGCGTAGACCCCCTGGAGCAACCGCATGTCATATCGTTCCAACTCGACCGGCTTCACCCTGATCGAGTTGCTGATCATCGTCGTCCTGCTGGCCATCATGGCGAGCTTCGCCATTCCGAACTTCAAGCAGCTGACAGAACGCAACGAACTGCAGAGCGCCGCCGAGGAACTCAATGCGATGCTGCAGTACGCTCGCAGCGAAGCCGTGTCCCAGAGGCGCGCGATCAGCATCCAGGCGCTGAAGGACAAGGACTGGGGCAAGGGCCTGAGCATAGGTGTCCTGGCCTCCGGCTCGATCGCCGCGCCCCTGCGCAAACACGACGGCTTCCGTGCCGCCACGCTGACAGCGAAGGAAAAGAGCGCCGTGGAACATCTGACCTTCACGGCCAACGGTACCCTCGTACCGCCAACGGAACGAACCTTCGCCATCTGCCAGAACGGCAAGACCGACGGGGGCCGCGTGCTGAGCATCAGCCAGGCCGGCCGGATCCAACTCGAACCTTCCTCCAAGGCGCCCCAGTCATGCTATTGAAATCGCGACACAGGTCGCTGCACCAATCCGGCTTCAGCATGATCGAAGTGCTGGTCGCCCTGCTGCTGATCAGCATCGGCGTGCTGGGCATGATCGCCATGCAGGGCAAGACCATCCAGTACACCGCCGACTCGGTCGAGCGCAACAAGGCAGCCATGCTCGGCAGCAACCTGCTGGAAAGCATGCGGGCGAGCCCGAAGGCGCTGTACGACGTCAAGGACCAGATGGCCACGCAATCCGACTTCTTCAAGGCCAAGGGGTCGGCGTTCCCCACCGCGCCGTCCTCCTGCACGCCATTGCCCGACGCGATCAAGGACCGCCTGGGATGCTGGGCGGAACAGGTGAAGAACGAACTGCCAGGCGCTGGCGACCTGCTGAAGAGCGACTACTACATCTGCCGCAGCTCGAAGCCGGGCGACTGCGACGGCAAGGGCTCCATGCTGGAAATCCGCCTTGCCTGGCGCGGCAAGCAAGGCGCCTGCGTCAACGCCGCCGACAGCAGCGCCGACACCTCCCTCTGCTACTACACCCTCAGGGTCGAGCCATGAGCATGAACAACCGCTCCCGACGGCAATCGGGCCTGTCCATGATCGAACTACTGGTGGCCCTCGCCATCAGCAGCTTCCTGATTCTCGGGATTACCCAGATCTACCTGGACAACAAGCGCAACTACCTGTTCCAGCAAGGCCAGGCAGGCAACCAGGAAAACGGACGCTTCGCCATGATGTTCCTGGACCAGCAACTGGCCAAGGTGGGTTTCCGTAGGCGTGCGGACGACCCCAACGAGTTTGCCTTCCCGGCGCAGCAGAAAACCGCCTATTGCGAGGCATTCAAAGCCGGCTCGACCCTGGTGCCCGCCGTGGTCAAGGCCGGCCAGAGCGGATTCTGCTACCGCTATCAACCGGCGCCAGGCGAAGCCTACGACTGCGAAGGCAACTCGATCACCACCCCTAGCGATCCCTTCGCTACCGCCCAGGCCATCACCGCACGCGTTCTGTTCGTTCCCGCGACCGCCGATGTCCCCGGCAGCCTCGCCTGCTCCGCGCAGACAATCAAGGAAAAAGGCCAGGAGATCGTAAGCGGCCTGGTCGACTTCAAGCTCGAGTACGGCGTCGGCCCGACCATGGCCGGCAAACGCGAGGTGGAAAGCTTCGTCGAACAGGCCAACATCGCCGACCGTCCGGTGCGTGCCCTGCGCTACTCCGCGCTGATGGCCAGCGACAAGAACCTGCGCCAGGGCGACAGCAAGACCCTGGACGATTGGATCACGCTCTACCCCTCGTCCAAGACCAGCCTGCAAGGCAACGACAAGGACCGCCTCTACCAGATCGCCAAGGGCAGCCAGACACTCAGGAATCTCGTGCCATGAACAACTTCCCTGCACAACAGCGCGGCGCCACGCTGGTCATCGCCCTGGCGATCCTGGTGATCGTCACCCTGCTGGCGGTCTCGAGCATGCGCGAAGTGGTACTGGAAAGCCGCATCACCGGCAACGTCATCGAACAGACTCGCTTGCAGAACGCCGCCGAGTCCGGACTCCGCGAAGGCGAGCGGCGCTTCGTCAACACCCTGCGTCCGCCGGAGCCCGGCACCGGTTGTACGGCCGACAACGTGGCCCGCCCCTGCCTACTGGACCTCGCCGCGCTGAACCTGAAGCTGGCGGACACCCACCAGAATCCGGTCGGCGTGCTGAAGGGCATCGCCAATACCTGGATGAGTTACCGCGGCAGCGACATCAGCAGCGCGACCACCGCGGGCACGCTCTACAGCGTGCAGTGGAACAACCTGCCCATTCCCTCGGGCGGCCAGGTCAACGAAGCGGAAAGCCCCGAATACGGCAACCTGATGCGCGGCATCGGCACCTTCTACTACGAGACCAATAGCGTCGCGCGCAACCAGACCAACAGCGAAACCGTCCTGCAGACCGTTCTCGCCCGTCTCTATACCAACTGATCGAGCCTCGCATGAAATCGGTACTCCACCAGATCGGCAAGACCTCGCTGGCAGCCGCGCTCAGCGGCGCCGTCCTGCTCTCCGCCCAGACCACCCACGCCGCCGCCCTGTCGGTCAGCCAGCAGCCGCTGATGCTGATCCAGGGCGTCGCCCCGAACATGCTGGTGACTCTCGACGACTCGGGCAGTATGGCTTATGCCTATGCACCGGATAGCCTGGTCAACAGCCGCAACAACGTCTATTTCGCGTCGAACAGCTACAACCCGATGTACTTCGACCCGAATACCCAGTACAAGCTGCCGAAAAAGGTGACCCTTTCCAATGGCCAGATCCAGGTGCAGGACTATTCCAAGCCCAGCTTCACCGCGGCATGGCGCAACGGTTTCACTCAGGAAGGCCGGGTAAACCTTTCCCGTGACTACAGGCCAACGGTGCAGTACCAGGGCGGATCGGGAGCAGGCACCGAGTCCAGCATCGACTGGTACGGGGCTCCTGCCTTCTACTACCAATACAGCGGGGGCCGCGGTTGCAGCCTCACCACTTCGAGTTGCTACACCCGTGTGGAAATCAGCGGCGCGGCCCAGCAGCAGAACTTCGCCAACTGGTACTCCTTCTATCGTACCCGCGCCCTGGCCACCCAGACCGCCGCTAACCTGGCGTTCTACAGCCTGCCTGAAAACGCCCGGATCAGTTGGCAACTACTGAACAGTTCCTCGTGCCTGATCGGCAGTGGCTCCAGTAACTGTTACAACAACTACCTGAGAGACTTCACCGGGCAACATCGGGTGAACTTCTTCAACTGGCTGGAGAACCTGTCGGTCGGAGGTGGTACTCCGCTGCGTCAGGCCATGACTCGAGCAGGGGAGTTTCTCAAGAAGACCGGCGTCAACGGCCCCTATGCCTATCGACCTGGTACCCAGACCTCGCCGGAATACAGCTGCCGTGGCAGCTATCACATTCTGATGACCGATGGTCTTTGGAACAACGACTCGGCCAGCGTAGGCAATGCCGACAGCACGAGTCGTAGCCTCCCCGATGGCAAGAGCTACAGCAGCCAGACGCCTTACAGGGATGCTGCGTCCAATACCCTGGCCGACCAGGCCTTCCATTACTGGGCCACCGATGCCCGGCCGGATATCGACGACAATATCAAGCCGTACATTCCCTACCCGGACCAGGCCAATCCCTCGGCGGAGTACTGGAATCCGCGCAACGATCCGGCGACCTGGCAGCACATGGTGACCTATACCCTGGGCCTGGGCCTGACCACCAGCCTCACCAGCCCGAAGTGGGAGGGTTCCACCTACTCCGGCGGCTATGACGAAATCGCCGCCGGGCGCCTCAGCTGGCCGAACGCTTCGAATAACCATAGCAACAACGTCTATGACCTGTGGCACGCCGCAGTGAACTCCCGGGGCGAGTTCTTCAGCGCCGACTCGCCGGACCAACTGGTCGCGGCCTTCCAGGACATCCTCAACCGAATTTCGGGCAAGGACCTGCCGGCATCCCGCCCCGCCATCAGCTCGTCCCTGCAGGAAGACGACACTGGCGACAAGCTGACCCGCTTCGCCTACCAGACCAGCTTCGCCAGCGACAAGAACTGGGCTGGCGACCTGACCCGCTACAGCCTGACCACCCAGGACAAGGCCACCGTGCAGACCAAGCTGTGGAGCGCGCAGAGTATCCTCGACGCGATGCCCAACGGTGGAGCTGGCCGCAAGATCATGATGGCCGGATCCGGTACCTCGGGCCTCAAGGAGTTCACCTGGGGCAGCCTCAGCGCCGACCAGCAGCGGCAGTTGAACCGCGATCCGGACCGCAACGATGTCGCCGACACCAAGGGCCAGGACCGAGTGGCCTTCCTGCGTGGCGATCGCAGCAAGGAGAACAGCGACAACTTCCGCACCCGCAACTCGATCCTCGGCGATATCATCAACTCCTCGCCGGCGACGGTCGGCAAGGCCCAGTACCTGACCTACCTGGCCCAGCCGATCGAGCCCAGCGGCAACTACTCCACGTTCGCAGAAGCACAGAAAACCCGTGCCCCGCGGGTATACGTCGGCGCCAACGACGGCATGCTGCACGGTTTCGATACCGACGGTAACGAGACCTTCGCCTTCATCCCAAGCGCGGTCTTCGAGAAGCTCCACAAGTTGACCGCCCGCGGCTACCAGGGCGGCGCCCACCAGTTCTACGTCGACGGCTCGCCGGTGGTCGCCGACGCCTTCTTCGGCGGCGCCTGGCATACCGTGCTGATCGGCAGCCTGCGCGCCGGCGGCAAGGGCCTGTTCGCCCTCGACGTGACCGATCCCGCCAACATCAAGCTGCTCTGGGAAATCGGCGTGGACCAGGAGCCCGACCTTGGCTACAGCTTCCCCAAACCCACGGTCGCCCGGCTGCACAACGGCAAGTGGGCCGTGGTCACCGGAAACGGTTATTCCAGCCTGAACGACAAGGCCGCGCTGCTGATCATCGACCTGGAGACCGGGGCCATCACCCGCAAACTGGAAGTCACCGGCAGGACCGGCGTACCCAACGGCCTATCCAGCCCTCGCCTGGCAGACAACAACAGCGACGGCGTAGCCGACTACGCCTACGCCGGCGACCTGCAAGGCAACCTCTGGCGCTTCGACCTGATCGCCGGCAAGGTCAACCAGGACGATCCGTTCAGCCGAGCCAACGACGGCCCGGCGGTGGCCTCGAGCTTCAGGGTGTCTTTCGGTGGCCAGCCGCTCTATTCGGCGGTCGACTCCGCCGGCGCGGCGCAAGCGATCACCGCCGCGCCCTCGCTGGTTCGCCATCCGACACGCAAGGGCTACATCGTGATCTTCGGTACCGGCAAGTATTTCGAGAACGCCGACGCCCGGGCCGATACCAGCCGCGCCCAGACGCTCTACGGCATCTGGGACCAGCAAACCAAGGGCGAAGCCGCGGGCAGCACACCCCGACTGACGCGCGGCAACCTGCAGCAGCAGACACTGGACCTCCAGGCCGACTCGACCTTCGCCTCGACCGCTCGCACCATTCGCATCGCCAGTCAGAACCCGGTCAACTGGCTGAACAATGACGGCAGCACCAAGCAGTCCGGCTGGTATCTGGACTTCATGGTCAACGGCACCCTGAAGGGCGAGATGCTGATCGAGGACATGATCGCCATCGGCCAGGTGGTGCTGCTGCAAACCATCACCCCGAACGATGACCCCTGTGCCGACGGCGCCAGCAACTGGACCTATGGCCTCGATCCCTATACCGGCGGTCGCACCAGCTTCACCGTGTTCGACCTGGCACGCCAGGGCGTCGTGGACTCGAAATCCGACTACAGCTACAACAAGCAGAACGTCGCGGTATCCGGTACCGAGCAGAAAGGCCTGGGAGGCTTGACGCTGAGCACCAACGAACAGGGCAATCCGGAAGTCTGCTCCTCGGGCGAATGCCTGACCGTGAACCCCGGTCCGAACACCCGTGGCCGCCAGAACTGGCGCCCCATCGAAGGAAAGAACTGATATGAAAGTGCTGCCTATGCTGCTGGCCCTGGCCGTTCCCGGCCTCTGCTGGGCCGAAGATCCCCAGACCTTCGAAGGCGCTGGCGTGGTCTT
>QFQU01000020.1 GCA_003248965.1 Brevundimonas sp.
ACCTGCTCTTCTTCACGTCCGTCTCCTTTGATGAAACGGACTCTCACTCAAAACGAGGGATCAGGAAGGGGGCGCCTCAGGGGTCATGCGTCATCGAGAGCGAGTGAATGTTGCTCCACACACCCTGACGCCACGAGGCATCTAATCCGCTGTCATTGGGATCATAAGGGCGCCAAACTGGGATGTGGTTGTTGTCGTATTGGACAAAACCGGTCTGCATCCGCCGCTCTGGGTGAGACCGATAGTCGTAGACGACGCGCCAAACCTTCTCGACGCCATAGCCGATGTCGATCCTTTGGTCGCGAATGGCCAACTTTCACGCTCCTATTCGACCAACCGGCCAGACGTTGGGTCATACCTTACGCGCACGATGCTCCCGTCGCGGATGCGCTCCACGGCTTCATCAATCGCGCTGATAGGCACGAGGAACCACTCGCGCGGCTTAACTTCCTTGCCGAACCGGTCAGGAATCGTGAGATCGAACAGCGCGGGCGCGAACACCTTATGGATTAGGGCTTCGAGCTTCCGACACTGGACGCCGTAGACCTTGTAGGTGGCGACGACCTCGACGTCTGCGAGCAGGTAGGTCGCGCTCTTATTCGCTCCGGCAATGCGTGCGGCCACGTCGCCGCCGGTCACGCCGATCTTGTGAAAGAGCTCGCGGTGTTCCGCGACGAACGGCTGGTCCGAGAGGCTACGCAGAACGTAGATCGTTCCGTTCTCGACCTCGCCGTCGTCGGCTTCGCTACCAAAGACCGGGCTGGGGGCGGCATCTTCAGCCACACCTCCAAAGAGCGGCCCCGCATCGGGTTCAGTGATGCGGCGTCCTGCATCATCCTTATAGAGCGCGCGCTGCAATGACCGGAGCAGGAGATCGCTTTCGGTGCCGTTCGCATAGATGACGCGCAAACGCGCGTCTGCCTCACCGTTCGGCGCCTTGATAGGTTCTCCTACCGACGCGACGTAGGCGATCTGACCGCCGACGATGAAGAAGTCGCCCACGCGGATGTCGGCCTTCTGGAAGCCGGCGTCACGAACAAAGCGGCGGGTGACACGAACGCCCGCGTCGAGGTCTCGCTGAACCTCGGCGAACAGCGGCTCAAAGACCTCGAAGTCCTCGCAACGCTCGCGCCCGGCGATCTCTTCGGCGGCCTGACGCTCTTCCCGCGACGAGACGTGGCGCAGTTTGGTGATGTCCTGATCGTCGGCGCCGGCGAGTTCTGCGCGCAGTGCATCGAGGTCCATCTCCTCGGGTTCGACAGGCACCGCCTCGGCTTTCAAGAGACCGTTCTTGTCGAACGCAGCAAGCAGGGTCCGGCATTCCTCAAGACCGCGCATCCGATCCAGGCGCACTGCATAGAGCCGTTCGAAGATGTCCCGATCCTCGCCGTGCAGAGGCGCGCGACCGTGCTCTTCGAAGAAGCGCACGATGTCCTCGAAGCCCGCGATGATACGCTCCTCGCGTGGTGTGTAGGTCGCCGTCTTGGTCTCGGCCGGAGCGAAGTCGGCGAGTTCGGCGCGGAGATCGTCGAGGCTCAGGTCAGCCATACTTGCCTTCCCGGTCGTAGCGCATGAAGGCGGCGGCGCCTTCGGCGAGCTTGCGTTCCCATTCATCAGCGGCGTCGATGGATGGCGAGCGACCACGCTCGCGACGGAAACGCACAGCGCGCCCAGCGAAGTCCTTGGCCTCTTCGGGCGAGAGCGTTGTCCGCTTCGCCGAGATCACCGACTGGACCTGCTTAAGCGTCGCCTCGTTCATGGACTTGGCCAGGACCGCATAGGCGGTTTCGAACGGGTTGATGCGGTCGATCAGGTCGATGTCGAGTTCCTTGACCTCAATGGCCAGCCGGCGGACGCCATCCAACAAGGCAGTGTTGGCCTTCGGCTCGCCAGGCGCGTCAGGCGTAGCAGCGAGTTCCTTGGCCTTCTGCGTCAGGTTCAGTGCTGCGATGGCGTGCTGGCGGATCGCCTCCTGATCCTCGGCACTCATGTCCGGGTATTTGTCGCGGACGATCTTGCCCATGCGAACTTGGGTCAGTTCCTCGGGCACCGTCTCCTCGTCGAAAAGACCGCGTTCGAGCGCGGTCTTATCCTGCACGAAGGCTGTGATGACCTCGTTCAAATCCTCTTGGCAGACGCGCGTCGCCTCGGGACTTTTCGGTTGGGCCAGGCCGCCGATCTCGAAGTGGAACTGGCCCGTCTGATCGTTGAAGCCGACGTTGGTCTTGCCTTCCTGATAGCCGTCGTCGCCGTAGTCGAAGCCTTCGATCTCGCCGTGATCCTTGGGCGTGAAGTTGAAGCGCGGCGCGAGCACCTGCTCCATCAGAAGGCTGGCGGCGATGGCCTTCAGGGTGTCGTTGATCGCATCGACAACGGCGCCTTCTGAAGCGTCCGGTTCGGCGATCAAATTGGTGAAGGACGCGCTTTCCTTGCCTGGCGCGTCGCGCGTCGCTCGGCCGATGATCTGGATGATCTCGGTAAGGCTGGAGCGGTAGCCGACCGTCAGAGCGTGCTCGCACCAAATCCAGTCGAAGCCTTCCTTGGCCATGCCGAGAGCCAGGATGATGTCCACATGGTCGCGGTCGTTCTTGTGCGCCGGGTCTTTCAACGCGGTCAGCACCTTGGCACGCTTGGCCTGATCACCGTCATCGACCAGATCGGCGATCTTGATGATCCGGCCGTCCGTCAGCTTGACGCGATGGAAGCCGGTCAGCGGGTCGGCACCCAGCCACTCGCCGAGGCAATGCATGATGTGCTCCACCTCCTTGATCTTGTCCGCCGTGCTCTCCCGCGAATTTACGGACGGGATGTGGACGATGGTCTTTCTCGACGGATCGAGCACCGCTTCGATGGCCGTCAGATACCGGCCGCTGTAGAAGAAGTAGCCGATATTGAGCGACTTGAGGTGCTCGTAGCCGTTCAGTTGCTCGTAGTAGGTGTAGGTGACCGTCTCGAACTTGTTCTCATCCTCGGGCATCAGAACCGGCGCCGCATCGCCCCGGAAATAGCTCCCCGTCATCGCCACGATGTGCGCCTTGTCGCGCCGGATGAACTCGGCGAGTTGTGCGCCCAGCCGATTGTCCGGGTTGGCCGAGACGTGATGGAATTCATCCACGGCGATCAGCCGGTCGTCAAAAGCCTCGACACCAAGTTGATCCACGGCGAACCGGAACGTGGCGTGGGTGCAGACCAGCACCTTGTCTTCGCCGGCCAAGAACTGCCCGACAGCTTTCACTTTCGACGGATCGACGCGCTGCTCATCTGGGCCGGGCGCGTTGCATAGGTTCCACTGAGGCTTCACCGTCCAGTCGGCCCAGAAACCGAACTTCGACAGCGGCTCATCCGCGAAGCTGCCGCCGATGGACTTCTCCGGCACAACGATGATCGCCTGTTTGAGACCCTGGTTGTGCAGCTTGTCCAACGCGATGAACATCAGCGCGCGCGACTTCCCCGACGCCGGCGGCGACTTGATCAGCAGATACTGCTCGCCCCGCTTGGCGAACGCGCGCTCCTGCATGGGGCGCATGCCCATCTCGTTCGCCTTCGCTGAGGCGCCGGTGCGGGCCGTGGTGAAGCTGACGGCAGGGATCGGTTTCGTCGTGGTCATTGGGGAGAGGAGCCTTCGCAGAGCTTCAACATGTCCGCGTGAATGCGATCCGCGCGGGCCGCCAGAAAGGCGTCGTAGTCGTCAGCGATCAGGGCACCGTAAGGAATGAGGTGGCTCTCCAATCGCTGGCGAACAACCTCTTCGCCCAGGGACGCCTTCTCGGCGCGTTTGCTGACATATGTGGAAGGGGTTTGGGCGCCGACTTTTCGATTGGTCGTCCATGTGATCAGCGCGCAGTTGAGCGCACGGTTCACCCTCTCGTCCGCGCGATCTCCGCCGAGAATGCCCACGGGGTATAGATGGTGGAACTCGCGGCTATGAAAATTGTCCGGCGTGATTGACGCCCCATCCGCGAAATCCAGCCCACCGCGACGCAAGCTGGTAGCGAGCATCGCGCGTGGCAACCGGTCCTTACGACCGGGCCAGCCCGCGAGCATGAGTTCTTCTTTTGCAGGCAAGGGGTAGTAGGTCTCGTCGAATAGCTCACAGGCGCCTTCCGCCTTCCCTGTCAGCATGTCGCGGAGAATGCGGTAGTCCGCGTATGCGCGAGTGGCGGAGGTCTTCCCATACCGGGAGGTATAGCTGGCTCTCCACAGGGCCTTACGTATCAAGGAACGGGCGTTTCCGCCGTCGTCGAAATTGTGCTCGGGCACGTCAGCCCACAGGGCGCACACAAGATAGACCGCCACCTCGGTCGGCAGGCACTGCTCATTGAGGATGGCTTCCGACCGAAGGAACTGGATGCCGTGCTTGAACCCGTGTTCCAGGCGGCTCCAGACCGACGCGAACTCGGAGCCGTAGGCGGTGTCCAGATAGGTCTTCTTGAGAGGCGGACGGTCCATCAGCAAGGCCGCAACCGATAGGATCGTGTCTTCGATCCGACCATAATCGCGTGCCGCCGGGACAGAACCCACCAACACCTCGACCATGTCGTGGAGGGAATCGCCTGTCGCGCTTTCAAGCTGGGCGACGACGATGTCAAAATCCTTCAGGGGGGTCGCCGACGTGTTCATTTTGATGAACACGTCTAAGGCAGTGCCGCGTCCAGTTTTCGAGTTCAGCGACAGGAACGGGATGTCGTATTTCGCTACCCGCTGCCGGAGGATGCCCAGCCTCTCTACCAGATCGAACGTCAAAAGCTCGGCTGCCTGGATTGTCTTCTTCCAGGCAGCCAGTGCTTCTTCGCCCAAATACCCAGGGCAGAGAACCGTGGCCGGGATGTAGCCCCGCTGGAGCATCTCGATAGGGTCGTTGGCCCATGCGGGCTGAAGCACGCCCTTGCGATCCCATCGTTTGAGAGCCTCGACGCGGGGAGCATCAACACCCCCATCGGTGCTATCGCTTTCCTCGTCAGCCTCTTGGGCAGTCAGGGACACCAGCACGTCCAGCCCATCACGCCGGTAGTCGCCGGTCAGTCCCCGCCACAAGGCCGTCATCCGCTGCTGGCCGTCGAGAAGATGCAAGGACGGCTTCGATTGGGGTTTCGGCGCCCCGACGATAGGGCGCGAGAAGAAGAGTTCTTCGTCGCCCACCTCCAGGGTCAGCAAGGCGCCGATTGGCAAAGGCGGGTCGCGGAGAATGTTCTCCAGCAGGCCCACAACCTGATTATGCCGCCAAGCCTCATGCCGCTGGAAACGCGGCAGAACCACTTGGCCCTGCTTTATCAGCGCGAACCAATCCTCGACCTTCTTATTGCGCGCTTCCACGCTACCCCCTCAGTCCCGACCAGCCTTGCCGCTGCTCATTTTTGTGTAGAGTTCGAACAGCTTTTCGAGCCGCTCGGTGTCGTTGCGGAACCGACGTCCGATGTAGATGCGTTCGAGAACCTCGTCATTGGCCTCATGGGCACGACGGAGGTCATCCGGCATGTTCTCGGGATCATAGAGGTCCGCGATAGTCGCCGGAAAATGAACCTCGCGGGCCAGAAGGATGTTCGCGGCGCATCGGGTGAGGTCCGCTTTGTTCTGTTCAGTCAGCTTCGGGAGCGGGAAAGTGTTCCAACCCAGTGTGTTTGAGTAAGAAAAATCGTTTCGCATTCTGACGCAGACCGTTCCGATCCACACCCAGTGCAAGCGAGAAACGATCAAGGCGGCGTTCCAAAGCTCCGCGCCATAGAGCGCAAAGTTTCGCTCACTGATGACATAGCCACCGTCCGTCACCGCCACGGGAAGATACTGACGATTTTCCGATGACACGCGCGGGACGACTACGGCGGTGCCGGCACGGTGCGGGGCGAACACGAACCTATGAGGTTGGCCTGCATAAGCTTTCGCTTGCTGACCTCCCTTCAGACGCACCTCTCTCACATTGTCTATTCGACGTTTAATCGGATCGCAATGCAAAGCTTCATCCAGATCGCTATCCTCGATCCAGATACAATATCTGACCTTGCCATTAATAAGCTCGTTCGAACCGATATACTGCTTTATGAACTTGCCGGCTGATGGGCAGCTACTCTCGATTGAAGAAACATCATGGGCATTCAATATTAAATGACCCCCATCATTAGGCATGTTTCCTCGAATCATAATCCCGCGCCCGTCAGACGCCGAGGTCTTCGGCGTCACCGAAACATTCTCGCTCGCGACAAGATATGGACCGATGTTATCTACCGTCCTGACAATTTCGCCACCTGCGGGCGATACGCTCAAGATCGTTGGCGTCACTGAGCGATCTTGCGTCAAACCAACGATAACGACGGTGACGCCGGCCTTATTGGAGGCCAAATTAGACCAATGGAAACTCTGGGCTGCGAAGAAAATTCTGTAGCCCATGCCAAACATAATGGGCCACAAAATGGGAACTTGTTCGCCCTGGCAAACTGAGTTCGTCGCCACGAACGCGAACGAGGCCCGAGTAAAACGCGCATACTCAGCCGCCTTCATGAACCAGCCGGCAACATAGTCCAGTGACTTCCAGCCAGTTGCTGTCCGTGAATGAAATACCGCTTTCAGATCGGATTTTTGCTCATCGTTTTGAACGACGGAGCCGAGGTATGGAGGATTCCCACAGATGTAGGTTTCGCCTCCCTCATTTTCAAAGTCGATCTCGGCCTGATCGAGCGGCGTCTGAAATAGGTCATCCGAGGTGACTTTCACGCCAGTTCCGGTTGGCGGGCATATGCTCAGCCAATCTAAACGTAGAGCGTTTCCGCAGGTGATCCAGTTCTCCGCGCCAAGCGGCAGGAACTCTGCAATGGCCTCCTTCTGACCGCGATAAGTCACGTCGGACTGATACTCAGCAATGATGAGAGCAAGCCGGGCGATCTCAGCAGGAAAGTCGCGTAGCTCAATCCCGCGGAAGTTGGTCAGTGGAATCTCGGATCGCCGATCCGGCTCTCCGCGTCGCCTGTTGATGTCCGCCTCGATCTCGCGCATCGCCTTGTAGGCGATCACCAGGAAGTTGCCCGAGCCGCAAGCCGGGTCGAACACCCTGATCCGCGCCATGCGCTTGCGGAGGTTCAGCAGTTTTTGCGGGCTGTCGCCGGCCTCGGTGAACTTTTCGCGCAGGTCGTCAAGGAAGAGCGGGTTCAGCACCTTCAGGATGTTGGGAACGCTGGTGTAGTGCATGCCCAGCGAGCCGCGCTCATCCTCGTCTGTCACCGCCTGGATCATCGACCCGAAGATGTCCGGGTTGATCTTCCGCCAGTTCAGACTCCCGATATGCATCAGGTAGGAGCGGGCCACCTTGCTGAACCGGGGCGCGTCAGTGCTTCCGCTGAAAAGCTGGCCGTTCACATAGGGGAACTTGATCGCATAGCGCGGGAGGCCCGCCGCTTCACGATCCGCCGGCTTGGTGTCCATGGCGCGGAAAATTTCGCCGATGACCTCGTGGGTCATCGCGGCGTTGCTCGCCGACATCTGCTCGACCGTCTTGGTAAACAGCCCCTCGGTCAGGAAGATGTCGGTGTCCTCGGCGAAGAAGCAGAAGATCAGCCGCGCCATGAAGTGGTTCATGTCGTGCTGACGTTCGACAGACGCCCAGTCTGGGTTCTCCTTCAGAAGCTGGACGTAGAGCTTATTCAGCCGCCCCGTCGCCTTCACATCGAACGAGCTTTCGCGGATTTCCTTGACCGTGGTGATCCCGGCCAGCGGCAGGAAGAAGCCGAAGTGATCAGGGAACTCGGCATAGGTGCAAGCAACCGTGCCACCACCGTTCAAGTCTTCCGCCTGGAACCACTCGCCATCCGTGGCGACGATGAACTTGGCCTTGGCCGAAGCAGTCTTGGGGCTGTCGCGCAGGGCTTTCAGTGTGTCGTCCACGGCGCCCAGCGCGCAGGTGGCGATGTGGATGTTGTTGCGCTGGAGGACGCCGCCCGGCACGTCGGACTGATTGGTCGATCCCGTCCGCAGTCGCTTGATCGTGGTCGCAGGATTGTCGAAGGCGATCAGAAACTGAAACGGGAACTCGGCCGCGTCGAACGGCTCAAGCACGAGGTTGGATACAGCTTCTTCAATCTCAACGGGATTCATGCAGACGACCATACGAAGTCGGCACCCGTCGCAGCAAGGCGATACTCGACGACCTAACCAACGAGCCGCAACGCATTCTCTTCGATCACGCCATGACGTCGGCCGAAATCAGGCGGTGGCGGTGGGCGGCGTTCCAGATGGACCAGAACCCCGAGGGGCGTGGTCGCTTTCCATGGGAGCGGCACCATGGATGAAGGACTGCTTGGCTGTCCATCCCACTCACCGCAGGTGAGAGAGGGTTTGCTCTTCGAACATTCGCAGCATCAATCCGGTGCGGAGATAGGCTTCCTCGTCTCCTCGCCAGACGAGCCGTGCTCGACGTAGATCGTCCTCAATCCAAATAAACGCATCGAAGTCAGGCCCCTTGAATAGAAAGCCATAGCAAATGCAGCCGTCGTCGCCACTTCCCTCACCAACATATTCGACTGTGAGAAGTTCATTGAACGCCAGAGGCTGCGACTTGGCCAACAGACTTTGACCATTCGTGAGGTCATACGCTTCGACTGCCGCTTGGAAGAAGCCGTCGTAGTCGTCGCCGGGTGTCCTCCACGAGTTTGGAGGAGGCAACAGACTCAACATTTCATCGAAGGTGAGCCAGCGTTGATTGGGCGGATCGGCAGGGGACTCATTCATGCGATCTCTCCGATGACGTGTGCAACGGCGGCCTCTACGGTCTTGGAAATGGACTGGACTGGACTGGTCATACGGGCACCAAAGAGACAGAGATGAACTAAGTCTGCGATACAGACTGTAATTGCGCTCAGGTGACCGACTGCCTCCTCGTGCCGTGATCGGAATCATACTGCGGCCGCCCTCGATTCAGGCAGGGGCCGTCCGTCTTGCAGACGGCCAGCCGCTCCTCTCCGCCGTCAGACCTTCGGCTGTCGCCTTCGGTCTGCCCGCCGTTCGGGAGCTTTTGAAGGCGGTTCAGAAAATTGTTCTGCGCCGCCCCGCGCCCCGGGGCTGCCTGTATATCTTGAGGTTCGTCTTTCTCCCCCCCCCCTTCCAATCATCAGGGACGACAGGAAGGGAAGAGATCGTCCGGTGCCTTGACTCCATCGGAACGCCCCACTGGCCACGTTATCGTTTTCACGATGGCTGGCGGTCGCCCGGTGCCAGCTTGAGCAGCCCACTCTCGACCCGAAGGCCCGGCGGTTATGGAGGTTGCCCTCCAAGCTGCGTGCCTCGGCAGTAGGGTGGACCGGGCACGCCGGATCAGGGCCAAATCGTCCAGGCACACTGATCCTCTTTTTCGTAGCCTTTCGCCGCGAGCAGCAGAGGGGCCGTTGCTCTCCTAACCACCCGCTCTCGCATGTCGGTGGGAGATGTCCGCCTCGTTGGCTGTTCTGCCCCAGTGCTGGTCGGACGCGGCCTTTCGGCTCGCTAAATGTCCCAGCCTTTTCCTGTCTTGCGGCGGGGCCACCGCGATCTCGCCCCTGAACAATATGAGGTGACCAGAAGTTCTGATCGACAACCTATTTATGTCAGAACGCTCGGCCTCCTGCGATATGTTTCGACGTTCGGCCCGACACATCGGCCGTTGGATAAATAGGTTTACCGCCCCCCAGATCAGGTGGTCGGTATATCTACCACGGAGCCGAATGATCGACCTCTACGAGTTCATGTTGAAGAGACGTCTGACGACAAGCAGGCGCCACTGCTCCACCTACTGGTGCCAAATGGCACCGAACTACCTTGTAGTTGGTGGCCCCTCCGATACGGCCATGATCACAGTCTTCCGCCGGCTGGTCGCGGAAGGTCGGTGGGGGACGGCCTATCGAGTGGCGCACATAATCTTGTTCGGCCAGGTGCGGCGATGAGCTTGCCAGTGGCTCCATTCGAAACGGACATCCACATCGAGATGGTCATCAATCTCGACGACGCCGCCGATGACCATCGTCGCGTCGTTGCGGAGTGGTGGTGCTGCGATCAGGCTCAGGGAGGCTGGTTCAGATCAGTGAACAAGCTCGCCAGGACCGTTCGGTTCTCGTTCGAGAGCGACCACGACGCCATCGCTTTCTGGCTGGCGAACTAACGGGTTGGTTGGCAGTCGAAGAGTTCGACAGGTGGCTGCAACACTGGATTGAAGCGAGAAGCAATCGTCTCGGTCGGGCCATCCGAATGACCTGCTCAACCAGCGATTCAGGGTAAACCTGCCACATGAACCCGCTCAAACCCTACAAGGAACACATCGTCGGCGATCTGGCCGAGATCGCGCGCTGGACTGTGTTGAACGTCCAGACGGGTATCTCTTGGCCGTATGAGGTCCAGAAAGTCCGGTGGAAAGATCGCGACCTCTTCATCCTCCCGGCCTCCGAGGACAAGGGCGCGGGCGTCGCCGTCAAACTGGAAAAGCATGAGGTCCACGACGACGTTCAGAAGCTCTTGCTGACGTTCTTGAGCGCGTTGTGTTGGGTTGAGCGCGGGGGAGCCGAGGTCACCGGCTTCGGTGGCGGGCCGTATCCGGTCCCGTGGGAGCGCGAGCGACGCTATGGCTCCATCACCAAACAACTCGACCTGACCTACCTCCCCGCACCGTGCGACGACAAAGCCCGGCTGGCTCTCGCTCTCTTCCGCGAGGGGAGTAGCGTGAACCACCCCGCGTTCGCTTTCCTAAGTTTCTTCCGGGTGCTGGAGCTTCGGCCAAAACACCGCTGGTCGAACCACATGATCAAGTGGGTCAACCGCCAAATCCCGCACCTGTCGGATCATAAGGCTCAACAGATCGCCGCCGGGCTTTCCGCCAAACACGCCGACCTTGGCGCCTATCTCTATGAGTCGGGGCGGTGCGCCATCGCTCACGCCAACAGTGGAGTGATCGTTGATCCCGACGATTACACCGACGTTCGGCGGCTGGAGGCCGAACTTCCTTTGATGCGCGAGTTGGCGATCCGGTTCATCGAACTGACCCAAGGCGTGAAAACCGGCCACACGATCTACAACGAACACCTCTACGAACTGGCGGGGTTCAGGAAGATCGTCAGCGAAGAGGTCATTGAGCGGCTGAAAAATCCCGGCGACCAGATGGAAGGCGTCGTGATCAATGTCCCGACCATCACTATCGGTCTGATCGGCAAGACGCCCTACGCACCACTCGCCTACATGATCCCCTTCGAGTTTCAGCGGGGGCCGAACGGCCAACTGGTGATCTCCTATACCAGCCCCGATGACCTGATCTCGTTTCGGTTCTGGCTCGATTTCGCCAACGAACGGCTCCACTTCAACATTCAGAATGACCTTGCGGCGGCGGATAGCGGCTCGCTCCAGTCGGCCGAGAACATGGCCGAACTCGCTCGCTTCGTTTGGGACTACTGGCGCAACGGGAAGCTGGTCATTACCGAGACCGACACCGGCGAACAGATGTCTCGAAAGGACGCCTTCATTCCGGTGAACGTCATCCTTCGAGGCACCGAGAACGTGGAACAGCAAGCGGCTCTGAAACAGGCTGACCGGCGCCGGGCGCAGGTCGAACGGCTGGTGTCCATCGTCCGCAACGACCCCGATCTCATGACCGTGCTGACGACCGTCAGGGGACTTGGGCTGAACGACTGGCTGGTGTTCTCTGGGTCGGTCTATCAGGCGGCTTGGAACGACGTGACCAATCGCGCGCCCGGCTACGGTGTGAAGGATTTCGACGTTGGCTACTTCGATGAAGACGTGTCGTGGGATGCGGAGGACGTGGTGATCAAGCGCGTCGCCGAGGCGTTTGAAGAGCCGCTTCGGAGCCGGGTCGAAGTTCGGAACCAGCGTCGAGTTTCAGAGTGGTTCGAAGCCAAGTTCGGCGAACCCTATCCACCCATCGAAGACACCGCCGAGGCGTTGAAGCGGTTCGTCGCTCCGGCTTTCGCCGTGGGGGTCAGGCTGGAGGCCGATGATACGATCAACGTTGTCGCCCCCTTCGGTTTGGACGACGTGTTCGACATGCGGATCAGGCCGAACCCGCTCCGGCCGGTGGCTAAGGATTGGGATCGAGTGACCGCGAGAGCCTTGGAACGGTGGCCGGAACTGACAATCGTGGACCCGACATGAAGGTTCGCAAATACAAACAGGCGCGGGTGCATCTGTGGTTCCAGAGCCGTTTCGGCGAACCTTACGAGGCCCTGACCTCGACCGATCAGGCGCTGGAACGGTTCGTGGCGCCGACGTTTGCGGTGGGGGTGCGGCTGGAGGCGGATGATACGCTCACCGTCGCCGCGCCCTTCGGGTTGGAAGACGTCTTCGCCCTGACGATCCGGCCCAATCCGAACCGGCCGCGCGCCAGGGGCTGGGCCAAGGTCGTCGAAAGCGCCCGCGGCCGCTGGCCCGAACTGACGGTGATCGAAGCCTAGAGCCTGATGGTTTTAGTAGGGGCCGTGCTTGCCGTTGGAGGAGAATTCGGGCGGGGCGGCCTTGTGGACGTATTGTTCGGCGACCAGCCAGGCCTTGAACGGGCGCAGGCAGCCCATGCACATCGCCACCAGGATCGGCAGGGTCACGACCGCATGGACCCAGATGGGCGGGTGGACGATGAAGTCGAACGCCATCAACAGGATCATGCCGACCAGGCCGACCGCCGTCATGACGAAGAAGGCCGGGCCGTCCGCCGGATCGGCGAAGCCGTAGCTGAGGCCGCATTCGGGACATTCGGTCCTGAGCGTCAGATAGCCTTTGAACAGGGCGCCCTTGCCGCAACGCGGGCACCGGCAGGCCAGGCCGGTCTTCAGGGTGCTGAGGCGCGGATAGTCGGTCATGAGGGCACTGTGCGCGTTCGAGGCGGGATTGTCGCGTGGGCGACTTGTCCAAGGCGAGGCCGGTTCGGGGGCGAACGCGGTTAACCGCGATTAAAGGGCTTTCGGGGCATGGGTCGCGGGATATGTCCGGGGCCCCGCACAGCAAGCGCATCCTGAAGACGACCGTGGCCGCCGCCGCGGCCGGCGCCGTCGCCTTTGCGCCGCTGGCCCCCCTGGCCCAGGAGGCCGGGCGTGGGCGCGATCCCCTGTCGATCAATATCGGCCAGACCAGCGACTTCACCCGGGTCGAATTCGGCGGCGTCATCGGCGTGCGGTCGCGCGTCAGCCGCGACGGCGACAAGGTAGTGGTGCGGCTGGGCGTCAGCGCGGCGCCCGATGTTTCGCGTCTGAGGGTCGATCCGCCGCCGGCGGTGAAGGCGGTCGAGACGCGCATGGCGCGCGGCGGCGGCACGGATCTGGTCATCACCCTGGCGCCGGGCGCCGAGGCCCGCTCGGGCGTGGCGGACGGGGCGGTCTGGCTGAATCTCTATGCGCCGGGCAAGGCGCCCGAGACGACCGAGGCGGCAAGGCCCGCGACCCGGACGGTCGTGCCGGTAAGCGCGGTCTCCAGCGCCGAGAAGACGGTCTTGACCTTCCAGTGGGGCGCGCCAGTCGGCGCCGCCGTCTTCCGCCGGGGCGAGGCGGTCTGGATCGTGTTCGACGCCGCCGCGCGGATGGACATGACGGGCGCCAAGGCCCTGGGCCCGGCCAAGGACGCGCGCTGGGCGGCGGGGCCGGACTACACCGCCGTGCGGGTCGCGGCGCCGGACGGTCTGGCGGTCTCGGCCCAGGGCCAGGGCGGGACCTGGACCGTGACCATCGGCGGGGCGACGCCCGAGGCCCAGGGGGTCGAGGTCGGCCGGGCCGACGACGGCTCTCCGGCCCTGGTGGCGCGCATGGCCGGGGCGACCAAGGCGATCTGGCTGACCGATCCGTTGGTCGGGGACCGATTCGCGGCGGTCACGGCCCTGGCGCCCGGAAAAGGGTTCGCGGGCGAACGCTCCACCGTCGATCTGACCCTGATCCCCACCGCCCAAGGCTTGGCCGTCGAGACGCCGACCGACGATCTGAAGGTGGAGGCCGCCGGCGATCTGGTCACGATCAGCCGGCCGAACGGCCTGACCCTGTCGCCCCCGTCCGCCGCTCTGGAGACGGGCGATCAGGGAGCGGACGCGCCCCGGCGGGCGTCGCATCCCGCCCTGATCCTGGACGAATGGGCCGCGTTGGGCGAGGCGGGCTTTTCCGACCGCTATCGCCGCCTTCAGGACGCGGCCGCGCAGGAGACCCTGGCGGCCGACGACAATCCCCGCGCGCCGATCGAGGCGCGACTGGCCCTGGCGCGCTTCCTGGTCGGATCGAACCTGAACTACGAGGCGATCGGCGTGCTGAACGCCCTGATCGCCAAGGCGCCGAATCTTCAGGGCGAGCCTGAGGTGCGAGGTCTGCGCGGCGCGGCCCGCGTCGGTGTCGGCCGGCTGGAGGAGGCCCAGGCCGACTTCGCCATCGGCGGTCTGTCCGACGATCCGTCCGCCCGCGTCTGGCAGGGCTATATCGCCGCCGAACAGGGCGACTGGGAGGGGGCGCGGCGCAACTTCGCCGCCGGCGCCACGGCCATCGACAGCTTTCCCAAGGTCTGGCGCGCGCGGTTCGGCACGGCCCACGCGCTGGCGGCGGTGGAGCTGGGCGACCTGCCCGCCGCGCAGAAACTGCTTGCTTATGTGTTCAGCCAGGACGCCCCGGCGGCCGACCAGTTGACGGCGCGGCTGGTGCAGGCGCGGCTGTTCGACCTGACGGGCGACAAGGATCGGGCGCTGGGAATCTACAAGGCCGTGTCGCGCGCCTCTCTGGACGGGATCGCCACCCCCGCCAAGCTGGGGGCCGTGATCCTGGAGCTGGACAAGGGGGCCATCAACCCCGACCAGGCGGCCCAGCGGCTGGAGCAGCTGAAGTGGCGCTGGCGCGGCGACGCCACCGAACTGGCGGTGATCCGCAAACTGTCGGACATCTATCTGAAACAGGGCCGCTATCGCGAGGCGCTGGACGCGCTGCGCAGCGCCGGCAAGCGGATGGCGGGCGTGCCTGGCGCGACCGAGATCCAGGCGGACCAGTCCAACGCCTTCCGCGCCCTGTTCCTGGACGGCGCGGCCGACGGGCTTCAGCCGGTGCAGGCCCTGGCCCTGTTCTACGACTTCCGCGAACTGACGCCCATCGGGGCCGACGGGGACGAGATGGTGCGTCGCCTGTCGCGCCGCCTGATCGACGTCGATCTGCTTGACCAGGCCGCCGAGCTTCTGAAGCACCAGGTGGACGAGCGGCTGGACGGCGTGGCCAAGGCCCAGGTCGCCACCAACCTGGCCACCGTCTATCTGATGGACCGCCAGCCCGAGAAGGCGTTGCAGGCCATTTGGGGATCGCGCACCACCCTGTTGCCGGCGGCGATGAACAGCGAGCGGCGCGCGTTGGAGGCCCGCGCCCTGATGGACCTGGGCCGGTTCGACCATGCGCTGGAGGTGCTGGACAAGGACCAGTCGCCCCCGGCGCGCGAGGTGCGGGCCGACATCTTCTGGAAACAGCAGAAGTGGGGCGAGGCGGCCCCGATCTACGAGGCGCGGCTGGGCGACCGCTACAAGACCGCGACGCCGTTGACGCCGGCCGAGGAAAGCTGGCTGATCCGCACGGGCGTGGGCTATTCCCTGGCGGGGGATCGGGCCGCGCTGCAAAGGTTGAACGGACGTTATGCGTCCTTCGTCGCCGGGGCGCGGTCGGGCGCGGCGATCCGCGTGGCGCTGGACGACAATCTGTCGGGCGTGGCGGGCGCGGGCGACTTCGCCAATCTGTCCAGCCAGGCCGACACCTTCGTCGGCTGGGTCAACAGCGCCAAACAGGCCTTCCGCCAGGAGACCCAGGCCAAGCCCGCGGCCTGATCCATCGCCGGAAACGAAAACGGGCGGAGACCGTCGCGGTCTCCGCCCGTCATGCTTTGATCGATCCCGCCTGGGACCGAAAAAGGCTTAGCCGTTGACGGCGTCCTTCAGCGGCTTGGAGACGCGGAAGCGGACGGCCTTGGAGGCGGCGATCTTGATGGTCGCGCCGGTGGCCGGGTTGCGGCCTTCGCGCTCGGCGCGCTCGGCGGTGTCGAAGACGCCCAGGTTCGAGATGCGGACGTCGCCGCCCGACTTCAGGGACTTGTGGATGTTCTCGACGATGGCCGTCAGAACCTTGCCGGCGTCGGCCTGCGAGACACCGGCGTCCTTGGCGACGGCGGCGATCAGTTCGGCTTGAGTGGTCATAAGAAGCGTTTCCAGTGTTATTCGCCCGACTTCAGGGCGAGGACCGGGGGATCAACACGGATTTTGCGCTGCATTGCAAGCGCCGATGCAGCGGGAACCCCAGCAGGGCCGGGGATTATCCGGTTCCGGACGCCCGCTGGAAGCTCTCGACCAGGCTGCCCGCGACCAGTCTCCAGCCGTCAACCAGCACGAAGAAGATCAGCTTGAACGGCAGGGACACCACCACCGGCGGCAGCATCATCATGCCCATGGACATCAAGACGCTGGCCACCACCAGATCGATCACAAGGAACGGAACGAAAAGGAGAAATCCGATTTCGAAGGCCTTCTTCAGCTCGCTGATCATGAAGGCCGGTGTGACGACGCGCAGGGGCAATTCCTGCAGGTTCTGAGGAGGCTGAATCTTGCTGAGCCGGGTGAACAGGGCCAGGTCGCCGCGGTCCACCTGGGCCAGCATGAAAGTCTTCACAGGTTCTGACGCCGCATCGAACGCCTGGGGCAGTTCCATCTGCTGGTCCATCAATGGGCGGACGCCCGAATCATAGGCGTCCTGCCAGGTCGGGGCCATGACGATGGCGCTGAGGAACAGGGACAGGGAGATCAGGACGGCGTTCGGCGGCGACTGTTGCAGCCCGAGGGCGGTCCTCAACAGCGACAGCACGACCACGATCCGCACGAAGCTGGTCGTCATGATGACGATGGACGGCGCCAGGGACAGCACGGTCATCAAGCCGACCAGCTGGACCACCCGCTGGGTCAGGCCCGCGCCGGAGCCCAGGTCGATGTTGATGGCCGATCCGCCCTGGGCGGCCTGCTGGGCCAGGGCGGCGACGGGCCAAGCCAGGCAGACCAGGGTGGTGAACAGGGACAGGATGGCTGCGCGCTTCAGCTCGGGGCCTGTCGGTCTGACGAACAGGGCGGGTTTCATTGGCCGCCTCCGACCTGACGCGGTTCGATCAGTTCGCGCCCCTCGCCCAACAGGATCAGCCGCTCCTCCTCGTCGACGCGCACCAGGACCAGGCGACGGGCGGGGTCCAGGACCAGCGTCTCGACCACCTGAAGACGGCGGGCGCCGCGCTCGGCGTTCAGACGGGCCAGAAGCTGAGGCGCGTAGCGGCGCGTGGCCCAGGCGACCAGGCCGATCAGCCCCAGGGTGAAGGCCAGGCCGAAGACGGCGCGGGCGAGATCGAGAAAATTCATACGCTGAGAGGCCCCGCGCAAATCGCGCCGATGGGCGAAGTCTTAACCACCACGGTTAACGAGGCGTTGAGATAAGGGCCTGTTAACCATGCAGGCGGCATTTTCTGCCCATCGCGCGCATCCGCGTCGCACGGGAGACCGCCATGGGCGTCGCCGACATACCGCTGCTGGGGCAGATCAAGGGCCGTCTGAACTGGCTGGACGCGCGCCAGCGGGTCATCGCCGAGAACGTGGCCAACGCCGACACGCCCGGCTTCGTCGGCCGCGACCTGAAGCAGCCGGCCGATTTCGCCGCCGCCCTGAGGAACGGCGGGGGGCTGCAGATGGCGCGCACCAATGCGGCCCATATCGCGCCCGCCAGGCCCTCGGTCCGGTTCGATCAGACCAAGGCGCCCGATTCGGAAACCACGCTGGACGGCAATTCGGTGGTGGTCGAAGAGCAGATGCTGAAGATGGCCGAGAGCCGCATGGCCTATGACGCCGCCATCGGCTTCTACCAGAAGTCCATGTCCATGATCCGCATGGCCGCCCGCAAGCCCGGCGCCAGCTGAGAAAGGCCTGACCCATGCCCGACACCGTCCCCCCGTCGAACAGCGCCATGGCCGTCGCCGCCTCCGCCCTCAAGGCGCAGCAGTCGCGGATGCGCGTCATCGCCGAGAACATCGCCAACGCCCAGTCGACCGCCCGCACGGCGGGGGGCGAACCCTATCGCCGCCAGATCCCGGTGTTCCAGGCGCGCGAGGTGGACGGGGCGACGGGGGTGGCCCTGGCCGAGGTGCGGCCCGACCGCAGCGACTTCAAGATGGACTACGACCCGTCCCACCCGGCCGCGAACGCCCAGGGCTATGTGATGCGGCCCAATGTCGACACCCTGGTCGAGGCCATGGACATGCGCGAGGCCCAGCGCGCCTACGAGGCCAATCTGAACGTCATCGAGACGGCGCGGTCGATGGACAGCCGCACCCTCGACATCATCAAACGCTGAGGGTCTAGGCCATGAATCCGATGATGGCCGCCAAGGCCTACGCCGCCGTTCAGGGCGGGGGCATGCCGACCGGGCTGTCGGGCGCGGCGCCGGCGCCCGGCGCGGGCGACGGCGGCTTCGCCGACCTGGTCAAGACCGCCATGACCGACATGGCCCAGCAGTCGCGCGCGGCCGAGACCCAGATGACCCGTTCGGTCCAGGGCCAAGGCAATCTGATCGACGTGGTGACGGCGCTGAGTTCGGCCGAGGCGTCGCTGGAGACGGTGATCTCGGTCCGCGACCAGGTGATCTCGGCCTACAAGGAAATCATGGCGATGCCGCTGTAGGGCGGCTCCCGCTCAGGCCGTCATGTCGGCCGTCACGCGACGGGCCAGGTCCAGGGCTGCGCCGCGTAGATCGGGCACGGCCGTGATCTCCCACGCCGCGCCGCGCGTCAGGGGGCCGATGGCGTAGAGGCCGGGGACCGGGCGGCCCGCGACGTCCAGCGGCCGACCCGCTTCGTCGACCGCCAGCCCCAGCCCCAGGGGATCGGGCTGGATCAGGCCCTTGGCCAGAAGATTGCGGATCAGGGGTCGGGTGCTGCGTTCCACCGCGCTGAGGGGGCCGGTGCAGTTGACGACCAGGTCGAAGCCTTCGCAGACCGCGTCCTGGCCGCCGCGCGGACGCCAGCAGACCTGAGCGCCCGTGTCCGTCAAATGGCTTTCGGTCAGGCGGCCGGCGAGGATCGTCAGGTCGCCTGTCGCCCGCAGGGCCTCGACCTGGGCGGCGATGGTCGGCGCCAGGCGATGGCGATGCACGTCCCACAGCGGGCGCAGATGGCGCAGGAAGCGGGACCGCTCGACCGGGGTCCAGCCCCGCCACAGGTCGCGGGCGACGCGTCGCAGCCGGTCGAACACGGCGCGCCAGTCCTGACGGGCCGAGGCCGCACGCACCTGGGCCAGAAGCCCAGACGGCCCGCCGGAAAAGACGTCGTCGCTGGGCGCCAGAACCTCGACCGAATGGGCGCGTGGGACCAGGCCCCGGCGCGACAGGGCGACGAACCGGCGGCCGGGCGCGCGCAAGGAAAGGACCGTGTCCACCATGGTCAGGCCGGTCCCGATCACCAGGATGCGGCGGGCGTCGGCCATGCTGCGCGGGTTCAGCGCCCAGGGGTTCTCGACATAGAGGGCGGAGGTGCGCAGGGCCGGATCGATCCCCGGCGGCGTCGCCGGCTCCAGATTGCCCAGGGCCAGGACCACGGCGTCGGCGGCGACCGGCCCGTCCGAGGTCGAGACGATCCAGCCCTCGGCCGTGCGGTCCAGGGCCAGGGCTTCGGCCGGCGTCAGGGTCAGTCGGCCGTCTGCCTTAGCGACGGCCCGGTCCCGGATCGCGGCCAGATAGTCGCCGTACAGGCCGCGACCGATGAAGTCGTGCGGCGCGGGGGCCGGATCGCGGGCGGCGACCCAGTCGGCCAGGTCGTCCGGCCGGTCGGGAAAGGCGCTCATATTATCCAGGCGCACGTTCAGCAGATGACCGGGATCGCGGGTGTCATAGGCGACGCCGCGCCCGAAGACGGGGCGCCGCTCGATCAGGGTGACACGCAGGTCCGCCGACAGGGTCGTCAGGTGCACGGCCGTCATCAGGCCGCTGAAACCGGCGCCGATCACCGCGACGTGCGGGTGTTTCCGATCCGGCGTCATCCGGCCTCCGTTCCGATCAGGGCGCACAATGAAGAACCCGACGGCGGATGGCGAGAGGCGTCAGGCGCGTCGACGCCGTCGGGCCGCGCGGATGTCGGCGACGATCAGGGGCAGCAGGAACCAGGGCTCGACGCAGTAGCGCACGAACAGGCGCTTCGGGTCGTGGAACAGGCGATAGGCCCATTCGATGCCCGCTCGGCCCATCCAGCGAGGCGCGGCCTTCTGCGCCCCGGCCTCATAGTCGAAGGCGGCGCCGACCGACAGGACCACACAAGGCGGCAGAGCGTCGAAATGGTCGGCGATCCACAACTCCTGGCGCGGCATGCCCATGCCGACGAACAGGACGTGGGGTCTGAACGCCGCGACCTGGGCCAGGACGGCCGCGTTGTCGGCCGAACCGGGCGCGGCGTCGAAATAGCCATGGCGGGTCTCGATCTCGGCGCCCGGATAGCGGGTCGCCAGCTTCGCCACGGCCGCCTCGCCTACGCCGGGGGCGCCGCCGATCGACAGGACGCGCCAGCCCTTGCGGTCGGCCAGGCTCCAGAAATGATCGCGCCAGTCCAGATAGGTGCAGCGGTGAAAGGCGCGGCTGTGCAGGCCCAGGATGCGCGAGAACCACAGCAGGGGGGTGGAATCGACCTCCACCATGTCGGCGCGGTCGTAGAAGGCCTGAAGTTCGGGCCGCTGCGTCAGCAGATAGAGGCTGTGCAGATTGTGATTGGCGATCAGGCTTTTGCGTCCCTCGGCAACGGCCAGCTGGAGATGGTGCATCACCTCCTCGGGCCTGACCAGATCCATCGCCTGACCCAGCAGACGCACGCGTTCGCGCGACCGGCGCGCCTTGCGATAGGCCTGGCGCGGGGCGGCGCGGCGGTCGCGCGCGGCGGAAGACGGGGACGTCGACGACATGCGACGGGTCTAGCCGACAGCCCCTCAAGACGCGGTAAGGGAACAGGCTTAACCGGCGTTCAGACGGCCAAAGGCGCCGCTTGCGGAAGAAATCGGCGTCCAGACGAAAATCCCTGTTGACCCCGCCCGGACCCTCCCTTAGAGGTCCGCGCCTTCCCGATGGAAACGCCGCAAGGCGGGGCCGACGGGGCCCAGATGGCGGAATTGGTAGACGCGCTGGCTTCAGGTGCCAGTGGCTTAACGGCCGTGGAGGTTCGAGTCCTCTTCTGGGCACCATCTTTCAGACGGCGCCGCATCGAACGATGCGGCGCCGTTGTTGTTTCGGCCTATCGAAACCCGCACGTCGCTCGACTGCTTGAGGCCGTTTCGCGCAGCGCCCTGGCCGTGTAAGAACCCCGCATGACTGTCTATCTGCATGAGGGCGATCTGCCCGACGATCTGGATCTGGGGCCCGAGGTCGCCGTCGATTCCGAGACCATGGGCCTGCGCTTCCGGCGCGATCCGCTGTGCGTGGTGCAGTTGTCGTCCGGCGACGGGAACGCCCATGTCGTGCGGATGCGCCGCCCCGGCTACGACTGTCCCAATCTGAAGCGGCTGCTGGCCGACCCCAAGGTGCTGAAGATCTTCCACTTCGGGCGTTTCGACATCGCCATGTTCCAGCTTCATCTGGGCGTCGAGACGCGGCCTGTCTATTGCACCAAGATCGCCTCCAGGCTGGCGCGCACCTATACCGACCGGCACGGCCTGAAGGACGTGGTGCGCGAGACCGTGGGGGTGGACCTGTCCAAGGCCCAGCAGTCGTCCGACTGGGGCGCGGCGGAACTGAGCCAGGCGCAGCTGGATTACGCGGCGTCGGACGTCCTTTATCTTCATGCGGCCAAGGCGCGGCTGGACCAGATGCTGGCGCGGGAAGGCCGGGCCGAACTGGCGGCCAAATGCTTCGATTTCCTGCCGACCCGGTCGGCCCTCGATCTCGCCGGTTGGGACGAGATCGACATCTTCGCCCACAGCTGAGGCGCGCTTGACCGAACCCGGCGAACAGTCCCGCATCGAGGCCGACGAGGCCCGCGTCGCCCTGGCCGGCGAACGCTGGCGCGCGCGCTCGCGCCGGGTGAAGCTGTACCGCCGCGTGCTGCCCATCGTCATCCTGGTGCTGGCGGGCGGCGCCCTTACCTGGACGGTGTTCCGCACCGTCATGTCGGGGGTGGAGCGCAAGGCCAGCCAGAGCCAGGAGGTGCGGCTGGACAAGCCCCTGTTCCATGGCCAGGACGCGCAGGGCCGCGCCTTCACCGTTGGGGCGCAGGGGGCGATCCGCGATCCCAGGACCGGCCAGTTCCGCCTGATGGGGCCGGCGCTGAGGCTGAACCTGGGCGGGCGCAAGGTGACGGAACTGACCGCCGACGGCGGGACCTACAACGAGCAGGCGCGCACTGTGACCATCGGTCCGAACGTGAAGATTTCGGACGGCGGCAGCGGCTTCGTCCTGACCACGCCCGAGGCGGTGGTCGACACCAACACAGGAATCGTCACCGGTTCAAAGGGCGTTCACGGTGTCGGCCCTATTGGAACCATCAACGCTTCGTCCTATGCGATCTATGATCAGGGACGGCGGGTGGTTTTCAACGGCTCCGGCGACACCAAGATAAGCGGGACCATCAATCCCTCGGGATCAGGCGAATGACGGCGATGACATCGAAAATCCTGGCGGGGGTCGCGGCCCTGACGGTCCTGGCCCTGCCGGCCGTGGGCGACGCCCAAAGCCCGAGCCGCAGCATGGCTTCGAACCAGCCGATCGCCTTCGGCGCCGACAGCGGCGAACAGACCGCCGAGCGCATCACCCTGCGCGGTCGCGCCGAGGTGACGCAGGGTCAGAACCGCATCCGCGCCGACGCCATCACCCTGTACCGCAAGGCCTCGGGCGACCCGGACCGGGTGGAGGCGACGGGCAAGGTCTATTTCGTGACCCCGACCCAGTCGATGCGCGGCGACCGCGCCGTCTACGCCATCGGGACCGGAGAGGTGGTGGTCACGGGCGACGTCGTCCTGACCCAGGGGCAGAACGTGCTGACCGGCGGGCGGCTGACCTACAATGTGAACACCGACGCCGCGACCATGGCCGGGGCGCCGCGCGGGGCGGCCGGCAACCGGATCCAGGGCGTCTTCTACCCCAGCAGCAACTGAGTTCCCGACTTGGCGCGCAAGGAGCTTTCCGCACTGAACAGGGACGAACCGGCGACCCCGCCGGTCGAGGCCCCGACGCGCGCCGAAAAGGGCCTGCGGGTGCGCAACATCGCCCGGGCCTTCGGACCGCGCCAGGTGGTGCGCGACGTCTCCCTGACCGTCCAGCGCGGCGAGGTGGCCGGTCTGCTGGGGCCGAACGGCGCCGGCAAGACCACCTGTTTCTACATGATCACCGGCCTGATCCCGCCGGATTCGGGCAGCATCTGGCTGGACGGCGAGGACATCACCGCCCAGCCCATGTATCAGCGCGCCCGCATGGGCCTGGGCTATCTGGCGCAGGAAGCCTCCATCTTTCGCGGCATGACGGTGGAGCAGAACGTCAAGGCGGTGGTCGAGCTGAACTATCCGCCCAGCCAGATCGCGGCCGAGACCAACCGCCTGCTGGACGAACTGAACATCGAGCATCTGCGCCAGGCGCGGGCCACGGCCCTGTCGGGCGGCGAGCGGCGGCGGGTGGAGATCGCGCGCGCCCTGGCCGGGCGGCCGTCCTTCATCCTGCTGGACGAGCCGTTCGCCGGCATCGACCCCTTGGCCATCGCCGACATCCGCTCGGTGATCCGCTATCTGGCCGCGCAGGGGATCGGGGTGCTGATCACCGACCACAATGTGCGCGAGACGCTGGACATCACCGATCGGGTCTCGATCATCTCCAGCGGGTCCGTGCTGTTCGAGGGCACGGCCGAGGAGGCGGTGCACGATCCCGATGTCCGCCGGGTCTATCTGGGCGAAAACTACGTCTGATCCGCGTATGGGCGGTCCTGCAGCGACCGCGCGCCCTGTTTGTCGGACGTTAACCCCTCTGGCGACATTGTGCTCCAGCAAGTTCCGGGCCAGTTGGGCGCCGGGCGGGGTTCAGGGACGTGATCGGGCAGAGGTTAGAGGTCAGACAGGGGCAGGGGCTGGTCATCACGCCCCAGCTGCAGCAGGCGATCAAGCTGCTGCAACTGTCGAACCTCGAACTGGAGGACTTCGTCGAGGCCGAGCTGGAACGCAATCCCCTGCTGCAGCGCGACGAGCCGGAGGGCGACGGCGCCGAGGCGGTCGAGACGGCCCCGGCGGCCTCGGCGGACGCCGAGATGACCTTTGGCGACGGGGTGGGGGGCGAAGCCGCCTCGGCCCTGGACGCCGGATCGGACGATGTCTACGGCGACGCCGCGCCGGGCGAACGCACCAGCGACCGCATGACCGACGAGGCCCAGCCGGGGCTGTCCGACTGGTCCAGCGCGGGCAAGGGCGGCCAGGTGTTCGAGGGCGAGGGCGACCGGCCCGACACCCATGAACCGACCCTGTGGGAGCATCTGCAGGCCCAGGCCTCGTCGGCCGGCTTTTCTGCGGCGGATCACGGCATCGCCCTGACCCTGATCGACGCGACGGACGAGGGCGGCTATCTGCGCGGCGAACTGACCGAGTTCGCGGATCGGCTGGGCGTGCCGCTGGAACGGATCGAGGCGGTGCTGGCGGTCTGCCACGGCTTCGAACCGACCGGGATCATGGCGCGTTCCGTGCCCGAATGCCTGAAGCTGCAACTGATGGAGCGCAACCGGTTCGATCCGGCCATGGGGGCGCTGCTGGACAATCTGGACCTTTTGGCGCGGCGCGACCTGGCGGGGCTGAGAAAGGTCTGCGGCGTCGACGCCGAGGACCTGTCCGAGATGATCGCCGAACTGAAGGGGCTGACGCCGCGTCCGGGCGCGGGCTTTGGCGGGGAACCGGCCCAGACGGTGGTGCCCGACGTCCATGTGCGGCCCGATCCGGCCGGCGGCTGGCGGGTGGAGCTGAACGCCGACACCCTGCCGCGTCTGCTGGTGGACAAGCGCTATCACGGCCTGGTCCAGGCCGGCGCGCGGTCGGATACGGAAAAGACCTTCGTGGCGGACTGCGCGGCCCAGGCCAACTGGCTGGTCAAGTCGCTGGATCAGCGGGCCAAGACCATATTGAAGGTGTCGTCCGAGATCGTGCGCCAGCAGGACGCCTTCTTCGCCTTCGGGGTGGAGTTCCTGCGGCCGCTGAATCTGAAGACGGTGGCGGACGCCATCGGCATGCACGAATCGACCGTCAGCCGCGTCACCTCGAACAAATATGTCGCCACGCCGCGCGGGGTGTTCGAGCTGAAATTCTTCTTCACCGCCGCCATCCAGTCGGTGGACGGGGCGGCGTCCCATTCGGCCGAAGCCGTCCGTCACCGGATCAAGACCATGATCGACGGCGAGGGGCTGGGGGGCGACGTTTTGTCCGACGACCGGATCGTCGAAATCCTGAAGGAATCCGGCATCGACATAGCCCGCCGGACGGTCGCCAAATACCGGGAAGCCTTGAGGATTCCGTCCTCGGTCGAACGTCGCCGGATGCTGCGCGTCGCCTGACAAGCGTGACCACAAAACCGTGATCCGATTGACACCAAAGCGGGACCGGCGCGTTCTATCGGCATGCAAGTCCAAGTCAGCGGCAAGCAAGTGGATGTCGGCGAAGCGTTAGGCTCGCGCATCTCCCAGGAACTCGAAGACGGGGTCGGAAAATACTTCGCCCGCGGCGGTGACGACGCCGAGGTCGTGGTGTCCAAGGACGGCCATGGCTTCAAGGTGGACTGTTGGGTCCGCCTGGCGTCGGGTCAGACCCTGGTCACGACCGGATTCGGCGGCGACGCCCATTCGGCCTTCACCGAGGCGCTGGATCGGCTGGAAACGCGGGTGCGTCGCTACAAGCGCCGCCTGAAGGATCACCATATCGGGCCCAAGGGCCTGTCGCCCGAGAAGACCGAGAACGCCGCCCGCGAAGTCGCCCGCAGCATCGTGCTGCGGGACCCCGACAGCGTGGATGACGACGCCTTCGGCGCGGCCGGCGAAGACGACGGCCCGCCGCCGGTGGGCATGGTCATCGCCGAGACCGAACACGAAATCCGCACCATCACGGTCGGACGGGCGGTTCTGGAGCTGGACATGACGGGCTATCCGGTCGTGCTGTTCCGCAATGCGGCGCACGGCGGCCTTTCGGTCGTCTATCGCCGGCCCGACGGCAATGTGGGCTGGATCGACCCGGAACGGACCAAGGCTTCCAACGGCCACGCCAACGGCGCGGCGCACTGAGATCGACCCACCGGCGCGCCCATCGCGGCGCGCCGGGCTTTCCTCGGCCCTTGCGGCTCAGTTTGACTTCGGCGCGGGACGCTCTAAAGGGGCGCTCGCGCGAGGTCGCGTGTGTGAGGTTGTCCCATGGACATCAGTGATCTGCTCGCCGCCAACGGCGTGGTCCTGCGCGGAGGCGCGTCCTCCAAGCGCCAGGCTCTGCACGCCGTGGCCGAGGCGGCCTCTCACGTCCTGAACATCGACGACGCCCGCATTTTCGAAGCCCTGATGGAGCGCGAGGCCCTGGGCTCGACCGGCCTGGGCTCGGGCGTGGCCGTGCCGCATGCGCGTCTGCGCGACATCGAGCGGGTGACGGGCGTCTTCGTGCGGCTGGACACGCCGGTGGCGTTCGACGCCGTCGACGACCGGCCGGTCGATCTGTTGTTCGCCCTGTTCGCCCCGCCCAAGGACGGGGCCGAGCATCTGCGCGCCCTGGCGGCGGTGTCGCGCGCCCTGCGCTCTTCGGAATTGCGCGAGCAACTGCGTCAGGCCCGCACGACCGACGCCGTCCGCGCCCTGTTCGTCAAGGATCAGCCGGCCACCACCGCCGCCTGAGGGCGTCGCCCTCTAGTGGACCGACACGGGCTCCAGCTCATGAGCCACGGCGGCGGCGAAGGCGGTGTCGCGGTCCAGCATGACGGCCAAACGCTCTCCATCCGCGCCATGCACGGCGTAGAGGGATTGGTCGGGATCCAGATCGACGGCGCCGTCCTTGAACTGAACCTGTTGGTTGAACAGGTCCGAGGCCTTCACCTCGCGCACATACACCAGATCGGGGGCGCCCAGGCCGGCGAAATCTTCCTTGGTCATCATCATCGGCGTCATAAGACCGCCTCCTTCATTTTGATAACGCCCGGATCGCCGGGCGGTTCGACGGCCGCGTCTCAGCCGGCCGTGATGGGTATGCGCCGTACGGTCCGCTCGGCTTCCGGCCGGATGAGATCGATGTGCAGCAGGCCGTGTTCCAGCCGCGCGCCCTGGACTTCCAGACCGTCGGCCAGGACGAAGCTGCGGACGAAGCCACGCCCCGCGATGCCGCGATGCAAAAAGGCCTGTTCGGTCCTGGCCGCCTCGTCGCGCTTGCCGGCGATGGTCAGTTGGCGGTCTTCCAGGGTGATGGTCAGCTCCTCGGGCGAAAAGCCCGCGACGGCCAGGCTGATCCGCACGCCGGTGCGGCCGATCTGTTCGACATTGTAGGGCGGATAGCTCTCGGCCGCGGCCTTGGCGGCGCGGTCGATCAGGGCGCGGGTGTGGTCGAAGCCCAAAAGGAAGGGGCTGTCGAACAGGAGGGTGCGCGGCGTCGTCATCTGGGGTCCTTGCTAGAAAGCGACCGGCGGCCGGTCCCCCGCAATCGGCAAGACCGTCCGTCACAGATGAAGATGGGGGCTGGCCGGGGCGGGATCAACTCTTGGGCGCCCGTCGTCCCCAGTCCCGTCATCCTCGGGCTCGACCCGAGGATCAGGCGCGCAGGCGCTCATACCGAGAAGCGGCGCAAGGCTGGGCCTCGCTTCCAGCGCAAGGCGGTCGATGGTCCGGTCCTCGGGTCGAGCCCGAGGATGACGGACGGGGCTAAGGCGCCCCTAGTGGATGGCTTCGCCGTGCTGGGTGTAGTCCAGCCCCTCGACCTCCTGATCCTTGCTGACGCGCAGGCCGGTGGTGAACTTGCAGATCATCAGGACGACGAAGGTGCCGACCGCGCTCCAGGCGATGGCGCCCAGGAGGCCCACGGCCTGTTTCCAGACGGCGGCGCCCTCGGCCAGGGCGTTGACGCTGGTGGTGGCGAACAGGCCGGTCAAAAGGGCGCCGACGACGCCGCCGACCCCATGCACGCCGAAGGCGTCCAGACTGTCGTCGTATTTCAGCGCATGCTTCAGCCATACCGCGCCCGCATAGCAGGCCGGACCGGCGATCAGGCCGATGAAGAAGGCGCCTTTGGGATCGACGAAGCCGGCGGCGGGGGTGATGGCGACCAGACCGCCGACGATGCCGGACAGCAGGCCCAGCAGGGTCGGACGCTTGCGGTCGAACCATTCGATCGTCATCCAGCCCAGGGCGGCTGCCCCGGCGGCGAGAATGGTGTTGAAGGCGGCGACGGCGGCCAGGGCGTCGGCGGCCCCGGCCGATCCGGCGTTGAAGCCCAGCCAGCCGACCAAGAGCAGGCCGGTTCCGATGGCGCTATAGGCCAGGTTGGCGGGGGCCATGTTGTCGCGTCCGAAGCCGTGACGCGGCCCCAGAACCAGGGCGCAGACCAGGCCGGCGACGCCCGCATTGACGTGGACCACCGCCCCGCCCGCGAAATCCAGCACGCCGAGACCGCCCAGCCAGCCGCCGCCCCAGACCTGGTGACAGATGGGCGCATAGACGATCAGGTGCCACAGACCGAAGAACAGCAGGCTGGCCGAGAACTTCATCCGCTCGGCGAAGGCCCCGGCGACCAGGGCCGGGGCGATGATGGCGAAGGTCATCTGGAAGCTGACGAACAGCAGTTCGGGCAGGCCAGGCAGCAGGGCGTTGGCCGTCTGCATCGTCACCCCGTTCAGGAAGGCCGCCTGAACCCCGCCGATCAGGCCGTTGATCGCGTCCGGCCCATGACTGAACGACAGGGAATAGCCGACCAGGAACCACAGCACCGAGACGATGGCGAAGGCCGCCGCCGACTGGGCGATGACGCTGATGATGTTCTTCTTCCTGACCATGCCGCCGTAGAACAGCGCCAGGCCCGGCAGGGTCATCAGGAGGACCAGGGCCGTGGAGGTCAGAATCCAGGCCGTCGCCGCCCCGTCCAGCACCAGCGGCGCCTGATGGGGCAGAAGGGCGGGCGCGGCCCAGGCTGGCGAGGACAGGGCTGGAGACGCCGCGAACGCCGCCCCCGCGGCGAGAGAGGCGGCGAGGGCGGCGGGTCGGATCATGCGGCGGTCTCGGGCAGGAGAGGGGAAAACCAGATCAGGCGGAGGTCTTGAGCCGTTCCGATCGGGCGACGATCTCGGTCAGGGGCGCGATGCGGACGAAGCGTTGCAGGCTGGCGTCCCAATCGTTCAGCAGACGCCGCGCCAGAGGCGAGGCGGTCGCCGCCAGATGGGCCTCGATCAGGCCCTTCAGACGTTCGGCCGCCGCATCGTCCAGATCGGCTATGCCCGCCAGGTCGCCGTTCAGGGCGCGTTCGGCGGCGCCCGGCTGGTCCAGCACGAACAGCTCGCCGCCGCTCATGCCCGCCGCCAGGTTCCAGCCGACCGGACCCAGAACGACCACGCGGCCGCCGGTCATATATTCGCAGCCGTGCGCGCCCAGACCCTCGACCACGGCTTCCGCGCCCGAGTTCCTGACCGCGAACCGCTCGCCCGCCGCACCGGCCACGAACAGGCGGCCGGAGGTGGCGCCGTACAGGGTGGTGTTGCCGCAGATCAGCTGGTCCTCGCGCCATTCGGTCGTGCGGACCGAAATCTCGGCCCCCGACAGACCCTTGCCGACATAGTCGTTGGCCTCGCCCGTCAGGTGCAGTTCCAGACCCTTGGCGGCGAAGGCGCCGAAGCTCTGGCCCGCGATGCCTTCCAGCCGCAGCTTCAGGCGGCCCGCCGGTCCCTGCGCGCCGAAGCGGCGCACGATGGCCGAGGACACGGCGGCGCCCACGGTTCGCTGCGTATTGTTCAGCGGATAGGACAACTCCAGCGTCTGGCCCCGGTCCAGGAAGCGGACGGCGTCCTTCAGCACGCGCGCGTCCAGGCTTTCGGCGATGGGCTTGCGGGCCGCCTTGTCGGCCCATTTGCCCGCCGCGCCCTCGTCCACCTGAACCAGCAGGGGGTTCAGGTCCAGATCGTCCAGATGCGAGCCGCCGCGACGCACCTGACGCAGCAGGTCGGTGCGGCCGATGATCTCGTCCATCGTCCGGGCGCCGATGGAGGCCAGGATTTCGCGCGTCTCCTCGGCGATGAAGGTGAACAGATTGACCACCTTGTCCGGGGTGCCGGTGAACTTCTCGCGCAGGCGCTCGTCCTGGGAGCAGACGCCGACGGGGCAGGTATTGGAATGGCACTGGCGCACCATCAGACAGCCCATGGCGATCAGGGCGGCGGTGCCGACGCCGTATTCCTCGGCCCCCAGCATGGCGGCGATGACCACGTCGCGGCCGGTGCGGACGCCGCCGTCGGTCCTCAGCGTCACCGAGCCGCGCAGATTGTTCAGCGTCAGCACCTGATGGGCCTCGGCCAGGCCGATCTCCCACGGCAGGCCGGCGTGTTTGATCGAGGTCTGGGGCGAGGCGCCGGTGCCGCCGTTGTGGCCGGCGATCAGGATGGCGTCGGCGTTGGCCTTGGCCACCCCGGAGGCGATGGCGCCGATGCCCGAGGCGGACACCAGCTTCACCGTCACCCGCGCATCGGGGTTGATGGCCTTCAGGTCGTAGATGAGCTGGGCCAGGTCCTCGATCGAATAGATGTCGTGGTGCGGCGGCGGGCTGATCAGGGTCGTGCCGGGCACGGCGTGGCGCATCCGGGCGATGAATTCCGTGACCTTGAAGCCGGGCAGCTGGCCGCCCTCGCCGGGCTTGGCGCCCTGGGCCACCTTGATCTCGATCTCGCGACACTGGTTCAGATATTCGGCGGTGACGCCGAACCGGCCAGAGGCCACCTGTTTCACGGCCGAGTTGGCGTCGTCGCCATTCGGACGCGGATGATAGCGTTCCGGATCCTCGCCGCCCTCGCCCGAGACCGAGCGGGCGCCGATGCGGTTCATGGCGATGTTCAGCGTCTCGTGCGCCTCTGGCCCAAGCGCGCCCAGCGACATGGCCTGGGTCAGGAAGCGGCGGCGGATGTCCGACACGCTCTCGACCTGGTCCAGCGGAATGGGCGTGCCTTCGCGGAAGTCCAGCAGGTCGCGCAGGGACAGGTCGGCCTGGGCGCGGACGACCTCGGAGAACTGCTTGAAGCGGCGATAGTCGCCGCGGTTGCAGGCGTCCTGCAACATGTGGATGGTCCGGGCCTCATGGGCGTGGGCCTCGCCGCCCGAACGGATCTTGAAGAAGCCGCCGATGGCCGGGGAAGGCACGGCCTCGCCCCAGGCCACCTTGTGCCGCTTCATCGCCGCCTGCTCCAGACCGGCCAGGCCGATGCCGGAGATGCGCGACGGGGCGCCGGGGAAGAACTCGGCCGTCAGGGCCCGCGACAGGCCCAGCACCTCGAACTCGCAGCCGCCGCGATAGGCGGAGATGACGCTGATCCCCTTGCGGGCCAGGGTCTTCAACAGGCCCGCCTCGATCCCGGCCTTGTAGTTCAGACAGGCGTCGCGCAGCGTCAGGCCGGGATACAGGCCCCGGTCCAGACGCTCCTGGAACAGGTCCTGGGCCAGCCAGGCGTTGACGGTGGTGGCGCCCACCCCGACCAGGACGGCGAACCCGTGCGGGTCCAGCGTCTCGGCGGTGCGGACCACGATGGAGCAGTAGGAGCGCAGACCGGCCTTGGTCAGGCGGCCGTGGACCCCGGCGGTGGCCAGGATCATCGGCGCGGCCAGACGATCCGCCGCCCCGTGCTGGTCGGTCAGGACGATCAGGGCGGCGCCGTCGCGGGCGGCGGCCTCGGCCTCGTCCATGATGCGGTCCAGGGCGGCGCGCAGACCGGCGCCGGGGCGGGCGTCGTCGGTCGGCAGGGCGTAGCTGCAGTCGATGACCACGGTCGAACCGGCGCCGACCGTCTCGATCATCCGCTCGTACATGCCGTTGGTCAGGACCGGGCTGTCCAGCACGAAGACGTCGGTCTGGGCCTCTTCCTCGGCCAGGATATTGCCCAGGTTCTTGAACCGGGTCTTCAGGCTCATGGCGCCGGCTTCACGCAGCGGGTCGATGGGCGGGTTCGTCACCTGCGAGAAGTTCTGGCGGAAATAGTGGCTCAGCGGACGCGGCAGGGCCGACAGAACGGCGGGCGGGGCGTCGTCGCCCATGGAGCCGACCGCCTCCTTGCCGTCGCGCACCAGGGCGTCCAGCAGCAGGTCCAGATCCTCGCGGCTGTATCCGGCGGCGATCTGACGGCGGGTCAGGGCCTCGCCCGAGACCGAGCGCGGTTCCGGCCCTGGGCCGATGATCGGCTCCAGATCGACCATATTGTCCAGCCACGCCTCATAGGGGTGGGCGGCGGACAGGGCGTCGATGGCCTCATGCTCGTCATAGACGCGGCCATGCTTCAGATCGACGGCGATCAGCTTGCCGGGGCCGATGTGCAGGCGGCGCTTCACCCGGCTTTCGGGGATCGGCACCAGACCGGCCTCGGAGCCGGCCATCAGCAGGCCGTCGACGGTCTCGACGGCGCGCAGGGGACGCAGGCCGTTGCGGTCCTTGCCCGCCACGATCCAGCGGCCGTCGGCGGCGCAGATGGCGGCCGGGCCGTCCCACGGCTCCATCACCGCATTGCAATAGGCGTAGAAGGCCCGGTGTTCGGCGGGCATGACCACGTCGTCCTTGGCCCAGGCTTCGGGGATCAGCAGGGCCTTGGCCATCGGCGCGGGGCGACCGGCGTGGACCAGCACCTCCATGACGTTGTCGAGCGCCGCTGAGTCCGATCCGCCCGGCTGGACCACCGGCTTGACCTCGCGGTCGCGGTCGCCGAAGGCGCCGGCCGCCATGCGGATCTCGTGCGACTTCATCCAGTTCAGATTGCCCTTCAGCGTGTTGATCTCGCCGTTGTGGGCCAACATGCGGAAGGGCTGGGCCAGCTTCCATTCGGGGAAGGTGTTGGTCGAATAGCGCTGGTGGAAGACGGCGTAGGCCGAGACGAAGCGCGGGTCCTCCAGGTCGGGATACAGGTCGCCCAGCAGTTCGGCGCGCACCATGCCCTTATAGGCGATGGAGCGGGCGGACAGGGTGCAGATATAGACGCCGGGCAGGTTCTCGGTCTTGACCGTCTTCTCGATGCGGCGGCGGCACAGATACAGTTCCCGCTCCAGCGCCTCGCCGTTCAGCGGCAGGCCCGCGTCGTCCAGCGGCGGGGCCAGCATGATCTGTTCGATCTCGGGCCGGGTCGCCCCGGCCTTGGTCCCGACAACCGACAGGTCGATGGGCGTCTGGCGCCAGCCATAGATCCAGAAACCGGCGCGCAGGGCCTCGGTCTCGACGATGGCGCGGGCGCGGTCCTGGGCGCCCAGGTCGGTGCGCGGCAGGAAGACCTGGCCGACGCAGATCGGCCCAGGACGCAGGGACTGGCCGATGGAGGCCACCTGTTCGGCGAAGAAGCCTTGCGGCAGTTCGGCCATGATGCCCGCGCCGTCGCCCGACAGGCCGTCGGGATCGACCGCGCCCCGGTGGGCCACGGCCTTCAGGCTGCGGATCGCATAGTCGACCACGTCGCGGCGCGGCGTGCCGTCGATGGAGCAGACCAGGCCCACGCCGCAGGCGTCGCGCTCAGAACTGCGGTCATAGGCGTTTGCGGCTTCCAGCCGGTCGCGGGTTTCGTTGTAGGTGTCTAACCAGGTCATAAGCTTACCCAACCCCTCCGCTCATCCCCGCGAAGGCGGGGAGCCAGTGCTGTCGCGAGACGCCGGTGTCAGGGATAAAAATCGTTGATCCGTCTGCTCCGTCGGAGCGCCCAGAGATCTGGGTCCCCGCCTTCGCGGGGATGAGCGGAAGTTTGAGGACGGTCATGCCGCGACCTCCTCGGTGCGGGTCTTGAAGTAGCGGTCGATCTCGGCGGCGGCGTCCTGGCCTTCACGGACGGCCCAGACGACCAGAGAGGCCCCGCGCACCGCGTCGCCGGCGGCGAAGACGCCGGGCAGGCTGGTGGCGAAGCTGACGGCGCCGACCTTGATCGTGCCGTCGTCGCGCAGGCGAAGATCTGGTTCGTGCGCCGCGAACGGCTCGGGCGAGAAGCCCAAGGCCTCGATGACGATGTCGGCCGGCACGTCGAAGTCGGCGCCGGGAACGGGCACGATGTCGCGACGCTGGCCGGGGGCGGCCTCGGTCAGCTGCATCCGCGCGGCGCGGACGCCGGTGACGGTGTCGCCTTGGGACAGCAGGGCCTTGGGCGCGCCCAGCCATTCGAAGACGACGCCTTCCTCCTCGGCGTTGACGACCTCGCGCGCGGAGCCCGGCATGTTCTCACGGTCGCGGCGATAGAGGCAGGTGACGGATGCCGCGCCCTGACGGATGGCGGTGCGGACGCAGTCCATGGCGGTGTCGCCGCCGCCGATCACGACCACCCGCTTGCCGCGCGCCTCGTGCCAGCCGTCCTGTTCGGCGTCGCCCAGGTCGCGGCGGTTCTGATGCGTCAGATAGGACAGGGCCTCGACCGTCGAATCCGGCCCGCGACCGGGCGCCGACAGGATGCGCGGCTGATAGACGCCCATGGCCAGCAGGACGACGTCGTGGCGGTCGCGCAGCTCGGTCAGGGTCACGTCCTTGCCGACCTCGCAGCCCAGCACGAAGCGGACGCCGCCCTCGGCCAGACGATCCACGCGGCGCTGGACCACGTGCTTCTCCAGCTTGAAGCCGGGGATGCCGTAGATCAGCAGGCCGCCCGCGCGGTCGTGCCGGTCATAGATCGTGACTTGATAGCCTTCGGAACGCAGCCGGTCGGCGGCGGCCAGACCGGCCGGACCCGCGCCGACGATCCCCACGGTCTCGCCGCGTTCGGCGGCGGGGCGGATCGGTTCGACCCAGCCCTTTTCCCACGCCTGATCGCCCAGCCAGGCCTCGACCGAGCCGATGGTCACGGCGTCCCAGCCGGACTGGTTCAGGGTGCAGCCGCCCTCGCACAGCCGGTCCTGCGGGCAGATGCGGCCGCAGATTTCGGGCATGGTCGAGGTCTGGGACGACACGCGCCAGGCCTCGCGCGCCTCGTTCTCGGCCGACAGACGAAGCCAGTCGGGAATGTTGTTCTGAAGCGGGCAGGCGTTCTGGCAGAACGGCACGCCGCAGTCGGTGCAGCGCGACGCCTGTTTCTCGGCCGTCTCGGTCGAGGGCGGAATCGTGATCTCTCCGAACCCGCGCGCGCGCAGCTCGGCCGAGGCCTTGGACAGGCGGCGGGGTTCGACGACGAATGTCCCGCCTTGCTTCAGGGTCTTATGCATGTCTCGCATATGCCGCAAAGCCGCGCGTAAAGGCAAATATTATCGTATTATCGGGAGTTTGTCGGAAAAAATAGCAATAAACATCCTTTCATTTTCTAAAAATCGGAGGATCGTGCCGAAATCGCGTTGTGCGGGGCAACAGGATTTTGGTTCCGTGGTGCGACATTAGGAACCAGCCCCATATTGGTGCGTTGGCAGGTTCTAACCTAGACAGGAGCTCGACCATGCCGCGTTGGACCACCCCCGCCAGCCTGGGCGGCTGGCTGACCCTGCTTCTGGGGATCGTGCTGGCGGTTATCGGCGTGGTGCTGACCGTCGGCGGGGCTCAGCTCATGATGCTGGGCGGCTCCTGGTACTATCTGCTCGCGGGCCTGGGGCTGATCGTCTCGGGCCTTTTGCTTGTCTGCCGCGATGTTCGCGGGGCCTGGCTTTACGGCGCAATCTTCATTCTGACCTTGGTCTGGGCGTTGTGGGAGCGGGGTCTGAACGGTTGGGCGCTGATCCCGCGCCTGGTCGGGCCGCTGGTCCTGATGTTCCTGGTCCTGGCGACCTTGCCGGTGCTGAAACCCGGCAAGGGCAGGCGTGCAGGGCTGGCGGCGATCGGCCTGGCCGTCGCCACGGTGGTGTTCGGTTTCGCGGTCGGCCAGGTCAACCGGCCCGGCGTCGACAGCCCCGTGCCGGGGCCGCGCGGTCCGTTCGGCGATCCGGCCCTGATCAAGGCGGGGATGGACTGGCCGGCCTATGGCGGCTCGGACGCCGCCCAACGCTATTCGCCGCTGACCCAGATAAACAAGGACAATGTGGGGCAGTTGCAGCGTGCCTGGACCTTCCGCACCGGCGATCTGCCGGGCGAACGCTGGGGCGCCGAGACGACGCCGCTGAAGATCGGGAACACGGTCTATCTCTGCTCGGCGCGCAACAAGATGTTCGCCCTGGACGCCGCCACCGGTCAGCAGAAATGGGCCTATGACCCCAAGGTGCCGGACGATCAGATTCCCTATACGGCCGCCTGCCGGGGCGTGACCTATTACGCCGTGCCGAACGTCGATCAGGCCCAGCCCTGCGCCACCCGTGTGATCGAAGGCACGCTGGACGGCCGCATCATCGCCGTGGACGCCAGGACCGGCGCGCCCTGCCCGGCCTTCGGAACCAATGGCGCGGTCAGCATCAAGGAAGGGATGGGCAATCCCTACCCCGGCATGGTGTCGATCACCTCGGCGCCGGTCATCGTGCGCGGCGTCATCGTCACCGGACATCAGGTGCTGGACGGGCAGAAGCGCTGGAACGCGTCCGGCGTGATCCAGGGTTATGACGCCGTGACGGGTAAGCTGCGCTTCGCCTGGGACATGATGCGGCCCGACATCACGACCGCCCCGCCGGCGGGTCAGACCTATACCCCCGGCACGCCGAACATGTGGACGACGGCGACGGGCGACGAGGCCCTGGGCCTGGTCTATCTGCCGATGGGCAACTCGGCCGCAGACTATTATTCCAGCCTGCGCCGTCCAGCCGAGGATCAGTATTCCAGCGCCCTGGTCGCGCTGGACGTCACGACCGGCAAACCGCGCTGGAGCTATCAGACGGTGCGTCGCGACGTGTGGGACTATGACCTGGGCTCGCAGGTCACGCTGGTGGACCTGCCGACCGGCGGGGGCGTGACCCCGGCGGTCATCCTGCCGTCCAAGCGCGGCGAGATCTTCGTGCTGGATCGCCGCACGGGCCGGCCGCTGCACGGGGTCGAGGATCGGATGGCGCCGGGCGGCGGCGTCGAGCCCGCCCAACGCGCCCGCACCCAGCCCTATTCCCTGTTCAACAGCCTGGCCAAGCCGGTCCTGACCGAGCGGGACATGTGGGGCATGTCGCCCATCGACCAGATGATCTGCCGCATCCAGTTCAAGAAGGCGTCCTACGAGGGCGAGTTCACCGCCCCCACGGTCGACCGTCGCTGGATTCAATACCCTGGCTACAACGGAGGCTCGGATTGGGGCAGCGTCGCCCTGGACCCCCGCCGTGGCGTGATCGTCGCCAACTATAACGACATGCCCAACTACAATCGCCTGGTGCCCCGCGCCGAGGCCGACAAGCTGGGCTGGTTCTCGCGCGACGACCCCCGCTACATCCAGCGCGAGAAGGAGCTGGCCAACCGGGGCGGCAATCTGTCCAAGGCCGAGGGCGCGGGCGATCCGCAGGAGGGCGTGCCCTACGCCATCGACGTCAACGCCGGCTGGCGCCTGCCGTTTACGGGTCTGCTGTGCAAACAGCCTCCCTATGGCGGCATCCGCGCCATCGACGTGGTCAGCGGCCGGATCCTGTGGGACCGCCCGTTCGGCACGGCGCGCAAGAACGGACCGTTCGGTATTCCGTCCATGCTGCCGCTGGAGATCGGCACGCCCAACAACGGCGGCTCGGTGGTCACGGCGGGCGGGCTGATCTTCATCGCCTCGGCGACCGACGACCTGATCCGCGCCATCGACATCGAGACCGGCAAGACGATCTGGTCCGACGTCCTGCCCGCCGGCGGCCAGGCCAATCCGATGATCTATGAGCAGGACGGCCGCCAGTATCTGGTGATCGTCGCCGCCGGCCATCACTTCATGCAGACGCCGGAGGGCGATTACGTCATCGCCTATGCTCTGCCGCAGCGCGGCTGAGACCACGCACCAATCTCCCTCCCCCGCGGGGGAGGGTGGTCGCGTCAGCGACCGGGTGGGGGCGGCTCGGAAACGAGCCGCCTTTTCTCATTCAGCGGGATATCGCCTGCCGCCCCCACCCGGCCTCGCCTTCGGCTCAGCCACCCTCCCCGAACGGGGAGGGAGAACGTGCGCGACCTACGGCCGGGTCTGGCCCTCGCCGCGCACGACGTATTTGTAGGTGGTCAACTGTTCGGCGCCCACCGGGCCCCTGGCGTGGAGGCGGTTGGTGGAAATGCCGATTTCGCCGCCGAAGCCGAACTCGCCGCCGTCGGCGAACTGGGTCGAGGCGTTGATCAGGACGATGGCGCTGTCGATCCGGGCGGCGAACCGTTCGGCGGCCTCGGCGTCGGTGGCGACGATGGCCTCGGTGTGGCCCGAGCCGTAGCGGGCGATGTGGTCGACGGCGGCGTCCATATCCTCGACGATGCGGACGGCCAGGATGGGGGCCAGATATTCGGTCAGCCAGTCGGCCTCGACCGCCGCGACCATGCCGGGGACCAAGGCTTGCGCCTCGGCGTCGCCGCGCAGTTCGCAGCCGGCGGCGATCAGGTCGGCGGCGACCGGGGGCAGCAGGCGTTCGGCCGCCGCCCGGTCCACCAGCAGGGTCTCGGTGGCGCCGCAGACCGAAACACGCCGCATCTTGGCGTTCAGCACCAGGGCGCGGGCCGTGTCCAGATCGGCGGACTGGTGCAGATAGGTGTGGTTCAGCCCCTCCAGATGGCTGAGAACCGCCGTGCGCGCCTCGGCCTGGACGCGGGCGACCAGGCTCTTGCCGCCGCGCGGCACGATGACGTCGATGGCGCCGTCCAGCCCGGTCAGCATCAGGCCCACGGCCGCGCGATCCGGCGTGTCGACCAACTGCACCGCATCGGCGGGCAGACCGGCCTCGGCCAGGGCTTCGGCGATCACGGTCGCGATGGCCAGGGACGACTGCAGACAGTCTGAACCGCAGCGCAGGATGGCCGCATTGCCCGAGCGGATGCAAAGGGCGGCGGCGTCGGCGGTGACGTTGGGCCGGCTTTCATAGATCACGCCCAGCACGCCGATGGGGGTGCGGACGCGGGCGATGTCCAGGCCGTTGGCGGGGGTCCAGCGTTCGGTTTCGATCCCCAGGGGATCGGGCACGGCGGCGATGGTCGCCACGGCCTGAACCATGCCGGTGATGCGCGCGGGGCTCAGCGACAGCCGGTCGATCAGGGCCTCGGTCATGCCGCCCGCGCGGGCGGCCTCCACGTCGCGGGCGTTGGCGGCCAGGATGTCGGTTTCGGCCGCCGCGAGCCTTTCGGACAGGGCGGTCAGGGCGCGGGTGCGGGCGGCGGCCGGGGCTTCGCGCAGGGCCGTGGCGGCGGCGCGGGCGCGGCGGCCCATCTCCAGCATCGTGGTCGAAAGGTCGGTCATCGGTCGTCCAGCACCATGTCGTCGCGGTGGATCAGAACAGAGGCGCCGCGATAGCCCAGGACGGCCTCGATCTCGTCGGAGCGGCGGCCCCGGATGCGGGCGGCCTCGTCCGCCGCATAGGCGGCCAGGCCCACGCCGACGGCCCGGCCATCGGCGTCGATCAGGCGCACGCAGTCGCCCTTTTCGAAGGCGCCCGACAGGGCGGCGACCCCGGCGGGCAGCAGGCTCTTTCCGGCGCGCAGGGCGGCGACGGCGCCGGGGTCCAGCGTCAGGGTTCCCGCCGGCGACAGACTGCCGGCGATCCATTGTTTGTAGGCGGCCATCGGCCCGTCGGGCGCGGCGATCAGGGTGGCGCGGGCGCCGTCGCGGATGGCGCTCAGCGGCGACAGGGTCTGGCCCGAGGCGATCAGGGTGGCGCAACCGGCCGAGCGCGCGATCTGGGCCGCCGCCAGCTTGGTGGCCATGCCGCCCGTGCCCACGCCCGCGTCGGCGTTGGCGCCCCCGCCCATGGCCAGGATGTCGGGGGTCAGGCTCTCGATCAGCGGCAGGTGGGCGGCGTTCGCGTCGCGTCGCGGGTCGGCGGTGTAGAGGCCGTCCACATCCGACAGCAGGACCAGCAGGTCCGCCCGCGCCAGCTGGGCCGTACGCGCCGCCAGCCGGTCGTTGTCGCCGTAACGGATTTCCTCGGTCGCCACCGTGTCGTTCTCGTTGACGATGGGCACGACCCCGTGGGCCAGAAGCGCCTGGACGGTGGCGCGGGCGTTCAGCCACCGCCTACGGCGTTCGGTGTCGTCGCGGGTCAGCAGCACCTGGCCGGCGATCAGGCCGTGCGGCTCCAGCGCGGCGGACCAGGCGGCCATCAGCAGCGACTGACCGACCGAGGCCGCCGCCTGCTTGTCCTCCAGCCGCGCGCCCAGGTCCGGCAGGCGACCCCGGCCCAGGGCGATGGAGCCGGAAGAGACCACGATCACCTCGCGTCCCCTGGCCCTCAGCGCGGCAAGATCGGCGGCCATGGCCGTCAGCCAGTCGCGCGTCGGCCGCCGCGTCTCGGCGTCGATCAGCAGGGACGAGCCGATCTTGACCACGATGCGTCGCGCGCCGTCCAGGGCGGAGGCGGCGTCTAGGGTCAGGGGCTGGGAGGCGGCGGACGACATGACGGTGTCTCTAACGCGCGCTTTACCGCTTGTCTCTTGCCGCGTCGCACCGCAATGCAGGCGGATGATGGAATCCCTTTTCCCTGCCTCCGGCGGTTTGGCCCCGATCATGGCCGGAACGCTGGGCAGCCTGGCGGCGGGCATGATGACGGCGGTAGGGGCGGTTCCGCTGCTGTTCTTCCGCAAGCCGGGGGTGCAGACCCAGAGCGCCCTGCTGGGCTTCGCCGCCGGGGTCATGCTGGCCGCCTCCTTCTTCTCGCTGATCATCCCCGGCGTGGAGGTGCTGGAGGCGGGCGGCGCGGGGCAGGCGGCGGCGGCCGGGGTCATGGCGACGGCGGTGCTGATCGGGGCGGCGGTGATCGGCTTGATGAACCGTTTCGCGCCGGTCGACATGCTGGCCATCGGGCCGGCGGGATCGCGCCACCTGTCGCGGCGCATCTGGCTGTTCATCATCGCCATCACCCTGCACAACTTTCCCGAGGGGGCGGCGGTGGGCGTCAGTTTCGGCGGCGGCGACCTGCATCAGGGCCTGTCCACCGCCATCGGCATCGGCATCCAGAACATGCCGGAGGGCTTAGCCGTGTCGGCGGCGATGGCGACCCTGGGCTATGGGCGTTGGCCGGCCTTCCTGGCGGCCTTGGCTTCTGGTCTGGTCGAGCCGGTCGGCGGTCTGATCGGGGCCAGCGTGGTGGATATGGTTCCCGGCGCCCTGCCGTGGGGCCTGGGTCTGGCGGCGGGAGCCATGATCTATGTCGTCACCGCCGAGATCATTCCCGAGACCCGCGAACAGTCCAAAGGCGAAGGGTCGATGATCGGCCTGATGATCGGCCTGGTCGGGATGATGTTTCTGGACATCGCCCTGGGATGAAGGCGCGTGGGAGGTGAAAACATAGCCGACCGACGTTCGACTGTTACATCATTTACATCGCCGCCAGGGGTTGAACCGGGCGGGTCCGGAAGGCTAGGCCAAGACTTCGCCTCGTCCAGAGACCCCCGGAGCGCCATGACAAAGACGCGACCCCTCAAGACCGCGGCTTCCCGTAGAAATTTCCTGTCTGGCCTGGGTCTTCTGACCCTGATGGGCGCCGGAGTCTTTCCCATGCCTGCTTCCGCTGAAATCGCTCGTACCGTTCAACGTCACCGCCAGCGGATCGAGGATCTGATCGCGGCCATGACCGTGGAGGAGAAGGCGGGGCAGCTGAACCTGCTGGCTGATCCCTTCCGCTGGATGCCGACAGCGGTGAACCCGCTGGACGGCACGGGCGACCCGGCGCGCGTCACCGCCCTGATCCGCGAGGGCAAGGTCGGGTCGCTGTTCAACGGCATCGGCGCCGAGGCGGGCCGTCGCATCCAGCGCGTCGCGATGGAGGAATCGCGGCTGAAGATTCCGCTGCTGTTCGCCGCCGACGTGATCCACGGCTTGTCGACCATCTTCCCGGTGCCCCTGGCCGAGGCGGCGGCGTTCGACACCGAACTGGCGTACCGGACCGCGCGGGCGGCGGCGATGGAGACGGCCGCCTCGGCCGTTCACCAGACCTATGCCCCCATGGTGGACGTGGCGCGCGACCAGCGCTGGGGCCGCAATGTCGAGGGCGCGGGCGAGGACGTGCTGCTGAACAATCTGCTGGCGGCAGCGCGGGTGCGCGGCTTCCAAGGCGAAAAGGGGCTGGACGACCGCGACGCGGTTCTGGCCACGGCCAAGCACATGGCCGGCTATTCCGCCGCGATGGGCGGGGTCGAATACAACACCACCGACATGAGCGAGCAGACGCTGCGCGGGGTCTTCCTGCCGCCGTTCAAGGCGGCGGTGGACGCGGGCTGTCTGTCGATCATGAGCGCCTTCAACGATGTGAACGGAGTGCCGGCCTCGGGCAGCCGACGCCTGCTCACCGACATCCTGCGCGGCGAATGGGGCTTCGAAGGGTTCGTGGTCTCCGACTACACCTCCGAGCAGGAACTGATCGCCCACGGCTTCGCCGAGGACGGCCGCGACGCCGCGCGACTGGCGTTCAACGCCGGGGTGGACGTGTCGATGGTGTCGGGCCTTTACATGCAGCATCTGCCCGGCCTCGTGGCCTCGGGCGAGGTGTCGATGGCGCGGCTGGACGAGGCGGTGCGCCGCGTTCTGCACGTCAAGGCGGCCCTGGGCCTGTTCGACGACCCCTATCGCGGCACGGACCCGGTGCGCGAAAAGGCGCTGGTCGGGTCGAGCGACCATATCGCCCTGTCGCGGGAAGCCGGCCGCAAGTCGGTGGTCCTGCTGAAGAACCAGGGCGGTCTGCTGCCGCTGAAGAAGAGCCAGAAGATCGCCCTGATCGGCCCGTTCGCGGACGATGTGGACAATGTCTGGGGGCCGTGGACCATCTGGGGCGATCCCGCGCGCCGCATCTCGCTGGAGGCGGGTTTCCGCGCGGCGATGAGCGATCCGCGGAACCTGACGATCGCGCGCGGTTCGGGCGTCGAGACGCCGCTGAACGGCGGCATCGAGCAGGCCGTCGCCGCCGCCCGCGACGCCGAGGTCATCGTCCTGGCCATCGGCGAATCCACCAATATGTCGGGCGAGGCCCAGTCGCGCACCGAGATCGTCGTGCCGGCGCCGCAGATGGCCCTGGTGGACGCCATGGCGGCCCTGAACAAGCCGATGGTCGTCCTGCTGCGCAACGGGCGGGCCCTGGCGCTGGAAGGCAATGTGAAGAACGCCCAGGCCATCGTCGTGACCTGGTTCCTGGGCGAGCAGATGGGCAACGCCGTCGCGGACGTGATCTTCGGCGACCACGGCCCGTCGGGACGCCTGCCGATCAGCTTTCCGCACAAGTCGGGCCAGCAGCCCTATTCCTACGACCGCAAGACGACGGGCCGGCCCGCCAACCCCGATCTGGCCAGCGAGGAATACAAGGCCCGTTACCGCGAGACGACCAATACGGCGCTCTATCCGTTCGGCTTCGGCCTCGGCTACGGCGACGTGACCTATGGCCCCATCGAGATGGAGAGCGACGTCCTGCCCTGGACCGGGACGCTGGACCTGGCCGTGACCGTGACCAACGCCGGTCCGCACCCGGCCGAGGAGCTGGTGCAGCTCTATATCCACGACCGCGTCGCCAGCCTGACCCAGCCAGGGCGGCTGCTGAAGGACTTCAAGCGCGTGACCCTGAAGTCGGGCGAGAGCCAGAAGGTGCGCTTCACCCTGAACGCCCGCCAGTTGGGCTTCATCGGGGCGGACGAGACCTATCGGATCGAGCCGGGCCTGTTCGACGTCTGGCTGGCGCCCCATGCACAGGGCGGGGTCACGGCGACCTTCCGCCTGGACGGCCCCCCGTCGATCAGCGACGGGCGTTGAACCTTGCGTTGACGGGGAAGGCCGCAGGGCTTAACGACGCCGCCGTTTGCCTTCGGCCGTCTTTCGGGCCGGATTCGAGTTTAGGAGCGCGCCCATGACGACGACGATTCTTCCGGGCGCGACCGGCGTTCTGGCGCTTGCGGACGGCACCATCCTGCAGGGGATCGGCGTCGGCGCCGTGGGTTCGGCCCTGGGCGAGGTGGTCTTCAACACCGCCATTACCGGCTATCAGGAAATCCTGACCGACCCGTCCTATATGAGCCAGATCCTGGCCTTCACCTTCCCGCACATCGGCAATGTCGGCACGAACGTCGAAGACATCGAACAGATGGGCGGCGGGTCCGATACCTCGGCGCGCGGCGCCATCTTCCGCGACGTCCCGACCGACCCGGCCAACTATCGCTCGGACGCCAGCTTCGACGACTGGATGAAGCGGCGCGGCGTGGTCGGTCTGGCGGGCGTGGACACCCGCGCCCTGACCAAGATCATCCGCGACAAGGGCGCCCCCCATGCGGTGATCGCCCACGATCCCGAGGGCAATTTCGATCTGGACGCCCTGGTCGCCCAGGCCAGGGCCTGGACCGGCCTGGTCGGCCTGGACCTGGCCAAGCCCGCCTCGACGCTGCAGGCGTTCGAATGGGACGAGGGGCTGTGGGAATGGCCGGATGGGCATCCCCGGACCGTGGGTCGCAAGGCGGTGGTGGTCATCGACTACGGGGTGAAGCGCAACATCCTGCGCGCCCTGGCCTCGACCGGCGCCCGGATCACCGTGGTTCCCGCGACGACGACGGCGGAAAAGGTTCTGGCCCGCAATCCCGACGGCGTGGTCCTGTCGAACGGGCCGGGCGATCCGGCCGCGACCGGCGAATACGCCGTGCCCGAAATCCAGAAGCTGGTCGCCAGCGGCAAGCCCCTGATGGGCATCTGCCTGGGCCACCAGATGCTGGCTTTGGCCTTGGGCGCGAAGACGGTGAAGATGGAGCAGGGCCACCACGGCGCCAACCATCCGGTCAAGGACCTGACCACCGGCAAGGTCGAAATCGTGTCGATGAACCACGGCTTCACCGTGGACCGCGACAGCCTGCCCGAGGCCGTGACCGAAACCCACGTCAGCCTGTTCGACGGCACCAACTGCGGAATCGCGGTCAAGGACAAGCCGATCTTCAGCGTCCAGCACCACCCCGAGGCCTCGCCCGGACCGACCGACAGCCTGTATCTGTTCGATCGGTTCGCCGAACTGATGGGCGACCGCTGAGGCCATGAAACAGGGGGCGGCTCGGTCGGACTATCTTGACTGGCTGGCCCAGGCGCTGGCGGCGACGCAAGCGTTCGAACCCCTGCCCGACGGCGACGTGGTGGTCGGCTACGCCACCGGCTACGACGCCGCCGACATCGCCCCCTTCGTCCTGTCGCTGCGGGCGGTGTTCGATGGGCCGGTCGCCCTGGTGGTCGATGACGAACCGGATTTGCGCGCCTTTCTGACCCAGAACGGCGTCACCGCCGTCGACGCTCCGACCTGGCGCGGTTGGGCGCCGCATCCGGTGATGCAGCGGTTCGTCGCCTTCGCGGGCCTGCTGGGCGACCGGCCGGGCGCGGCCCTGGCCTGCGACGTGCGCGACGTGATCTTCCAGGCCCCGCCGTTTGCGCCCGCGCCGCAGGGGCTGGAGGCCTTCGTGGAGGCGGCGGGGCCGCTGGCCGAGCACGCCTTCAACATGAAATATCTGCGCGCCCTGTTCGGCGAGGGGCTGGCCGCCGCCGTTGCGGACCGGCCCTGTCTGTGCGTGGGAACCCTGGTCGGGACGCGGGTCGAGGTCGCACGCCTGTCGCGGCTGATCCTGTCGCTGGCGGCTACGCCCCGGTCCGAGATCGGCGGGGCCTTCGGCGCGGACCAGGCGGCCTTCAACCTGGCGGTCCATCAGGGACTGGTCTCGTCGAGCATCCAGCCCAACTACGGCCGGGTCGCCACCCTGGGGCTGACGCCGGGCGAGCGGCTGGCGTTCGTCGACGGCCGGGTCGTCAATCCGGACGGCACGGCCAGCCCCATCGTCCACCAGCACGACCGCCATCCGCATCTGGACGCGCCGGTCCACGCCCGCTGGGGCGGAGGACTGGAGCATCGCAAGCGGGTGCGGCCGAAGTCGGCGGGTCAGAAGTGGGCCAAGCTGAAGGCCTCGCTGCGACGCCGCACGCCCGAACTGCGCTGATCTGGCGCTTGATCTAGGGCAGGGGAGCGAAGCTGCGCTCTTCGCGCAGGGCGCTGGCCTTTCGTACCGCAAGCGGCGCGGCGTGCAGCCAGTAGTCAGCGTCGTCCAAGCGGCGCTCTCGGCGGCGCTCCAGTCCGCGCATGCGGCGCAAGGCGGCGTTCTGGAGAAGGCGCGCATGCAGGGCGCGGGGCGACAGTTCGGCGATGGCGGGAGAGCCGGGGACGGCGACGGCGTCGGGGCCTTGGGGCTCCACCGCCGGACGGGCGATGGCGATGAACATGAATGTCTCGGGTCAGGAGGGGAGAGCGCTTCTGCGCCGAGGTAGCGTGGGATTAACCACAGTCCCTGTGGATAGTTCCTGACTGCGTCCGAAAAAAGTCCGTGAATCGAAAGACTTACCGCCGCGATCCGAACAAAATGGTTACTGAAATCTTAATCCGTGATCGGAGCGAAAGCTCGACGATGACCGGAGAAAGACGGCGCCGGTGGCAGTCCCTAGGGGAATCGAACCCCTCTTTTCAGGTTGAAAACCTGACGTCCTAACCGATAGACGAAGGGACCGCAGCCGGGGCGGCGCATTTGCCCCGGTTCGGTCCCTCCTGCAAGCGAAAAATTACGCCGCTTCCGCCTTCGCCGGGACGAGGGCGTCCAGCGCCGGGAACAGGTCGGCGATCAGATCCTCGACATGCTCCAGTCCGACCGACAGCCGCACCAGGCCGTCGCCGATACCGGCGGTGGCGCGCTGTTCCGGCGTCATGGCGGCGTGGGTCATGGTGGCGGGATGGGCGATCAGGCTTTCGACGCCGCCCAACGATTCCGCCAGGGTGAAGATCTCCAGCGTCTCGACCAGATCGCGCACGGCGTCCGTGCCGCCGTTCAGCTCGAAGCTGAGCATGGCGCCGGGGCCAGCCTGCTGGGTCGCGACCAGGGCGTGGTTGGGGTGGGACTTCAGGCCCGGATAGTGGACGGCCTTGACGGCAGGGTGGGCGCTCAGCCGCTCGGCGATCAGGCCGGCGGTGGCCTGCTGGCGCTCGATGCGGGCGAACAGGGTCCGCACGCCCCGCAGGGTCAGGTAGGCGTCGAACGGCGAGCCGGTCACGCCGGTGCAGTTGGCCCACCAGGCCAGGGTCTGATGATCCTCGGCGTCGGCCGAGATGACCGCGCCGCCGACCACGTCCGAATGGCCGTTGATGAATTTGGTGGTCGAGTGGACCACGAAGTCGGCGCCCAGCTTGATCGGGTTCTGCAGCGCCGGCGACAGGAAGGTGTTGTCGCACACGACCTTGGCGCCCGCCGCATGGGCGCGGGTGCAGATGTCGGCGACATCGACCAGACGCAGCAGCGGGTTGGACGGGGTCTCGACCAGCACCAGTTTGGGCTTCAGCGCCAGCGCCTTCTCAAGGGCTTCGGGATCGCCCTGATCGACCAGCAGCAGCTCGAAATGCCCCTGGCGCGCGCGGGCGTTCAGCAGGCGACAGGTGCCGCCGTAGCAGTCGTGCGGCGCGATCAGCAGGTCGCCCGGCTGAAGCAGGTTCAGCGGCAGGTCGACGGCGGCCATGCCGGTGGCGGTGATGACGCAGCCCGCGCCGCCTTCCAGCTCGGCCAGGGTCTCGGCCAGCACGTCGCGGGTCGGATTGCCCGAGCGGCTGTAGTCGTATTTCCGCTTCTGGTCGAAACCGGCGAACGAATAGTTGGACGACAGATACAGCGGCGGCATGACCGCGCCGTGGGCCGTGTCCGAATCCACGCCCGTGCGGGCGGCGATGGTGTGCGGATTGGCGATACGGGTCATGCTTTGATGTCCTTGAAGGCGGCGCGGAGGATGTCGCCGACAAAGGCGTCCTCCTTCAGAAAGGCGTCGTGGCCATAGAGGGAGGGCGCCTCGACGAAGCGCCACAGGGTCGGCAACCGCGCGGCCAGTTCGCGGATGTCGTCGATCGGCACCAGCCGGTCCGAGGTGAAGCCGATCAGGGTGACGGGGGTGTTGATGGCTTCCGGGGTCACGCTGTGGCGGTCCAGGGAATCGGACATCGACAGCCAGCGGGCCGGGGTGGTGTGGGTGCGGTAGGCCTGGCCCCGCGCCGTCAGATAGTCGCAGACGGGATAGGCGCCGCCGACGGCCGCGGGCGCGGTGGTGTCGAAGCGGTCGTGGAACTCCTCGGCCGTGCGGTAGGTGGTCATGGCCAGTTCGCGGGCCAGGGCGACGCCTTCCTCGGGACGGCCGGCGGCGACGGCGAACTGCAGGATGCGGCGCTGGATGCCGCGCCAGGCGGTGGCCTGGGGATGGGCGCGGTGGGCGGCCGAGACGACGATCAGCTGCTCGGCCCAGTCGGGATAAAGCTCGGCGAAGGCCAGGCCGATCATGCCGCCATAAGAGCAGCCGACGAAGGCGGCGATCCGCTCGACCTTCAGATGGTTCAGCACCAGGGCCAACAGGCGCGCCTGGTCGTGGGTGGTGATGGTGACGGGCGTGTCCGAGAACTCGGCCCCCGGCGCGAAATCGACGGCCAGAACCTGAAGGCGGCTCAGGTCGATGGGGCCGCGCACCGACACGGCGCCCGACCACCAGCCCAAGCCGTTGGTCTCGGTGCGATGGACGAAACGTCCCGCCGAGATGCCGCCGGCGACGACGACGACCGGCGCCCCGGCCCGGCCGTGCAGGCGGCCCACGATATTGGGTTGGCTCAGCTTTTCGCCCGAGGCCAGGCGGAAGTCGGCGGGGATGGGGACGATGACGTCGCGGGCGCCGCCGCGTTCGCGAACCGGCGCGGCGACGGGGGCGTCGAGCGGCTGGGGCCGACAGAAGGGCTCTTCAAGCAGGGATGTTTCAGCCAGGGTCATCAATCGTCTTCCGCATCGTTCTCGCCTCAGCAAGGTCTCGATGCGGTGACAGATCGTGGAGCGTCGCCTCGCCGATGCTCCACTCATCTCTCGCGGTCCCGAAGAACCCCGCAGGAGTTGGCACCGTTTCGGGCGGAACCCGATGGTTGCCCCGGCGTCAAAGGGCCTAATCCCTCCCTTTATCGCAGTGTTGCGTGGGTGCATTGGGTGCGAAATGGATGAAAATGGTCGCGTCGTGAAAAAATCATCCAAGCCTGCTTGACAGACCGGGGGTGCGCCAATCACCCTAGGCCAAGATTTCAACCGGACCCGTCCCGTGCCGCAGCGCTCGTTCATCGTCGAAGTTTCCACCGTCGCCGGCTTCGCCGCGACGGGCTTCGGCATGGGCGCGATCCTCGGTGGAACCATTATCGGCGGCACGACCGGCACCACCACCATGCCCAGACGGGCGGGACGAGTTTAGCGCGCCGAACACAGGCGACCGCAGAACCCGAACCCCGCCCGGTCCGCCAGGCGGGGTTTTTCTTTTCACCCCACGCTCCCCATCCAGAACTCCGAGAAATCCCGATGTCCGCCTCCCTCGCCGTCGTAGAGAAACCCGAACCGCTCGATCCCGATCATCTGCGGGCGCCCGAACCCGCCGCCGAGGTGGTGGTGCTGAAGTTCGGATCGTCCATCCTGCGCAGCCCGGCGGAGGCGCCGCTGGTCGCCTCGGCCGTCTACGGCCATGTGCGGGCGGGGCGGAAGGTGGTTGCGGTGGTCTCGGCCTTCGGCGGGGCGACCGATCGGCTGCTCAGCGAGGCGCGGGCCTTGGGCCTGGCCCATTCCAACGACCTGCTGCCCGGCTATGTGGCCTTGGGCGAGGAGAAGTCGGCGGCCCTTGTGGCCATCGCCTGCGACCGGATCGGCCTGGACGCCTGCGCCCTGTCGGTCAGGGAGCTGGGCATTGTGGCGGAGGGCGAGCCGGAGCATTCGCGGCCTTGCGGTCTGCGTCCCGACCATCTGAAACAGGCGCTGGACCGGCATGAGGTGGTGGTGGTCCCCGGCTTCGGCGCGGTGCGGCCGGACGGCAAGGTGGCCCTGTTGGGACGCGGCGGATCGGACCTGACGGCGGTGTTCCTGGCGGCCGAACTGGGGCTGAAGAAGGTGCGGCTGGTCAAGGACGTGGACGGGCTCTACGACCACGATCCCAACGACAAGAGCGCCCCGGCCCTGCGCTATCGCCGGGCGTCCTGGGACGTGGCGCGCAAGCTGGGCGGCGCCCTGGTGCAGCACGACGCCATCGACCTGGGCGAAAGCCGGGGCGTGGAGATCGAGGTGGCGGCGCTGGACCGGGCGGACGGCACGGTCATCGGCGCAAGGTCGGCGCCGCCCGGCCCGGCCCCGGCCCTGCCGCCGCTGAAGGTTGCGGTGGCGGGTTGCGGCGTGGTCGGCGGCGGGGTTCTGGGGCGGCTGCTGGTCGATCCGCGCTATGACGTCGTGGGCGTTCTGGTGCGCAATCCGAACAAGGCGCGCGACGTGGCCTGTCCGGCCTCGCTGTTCACCGCCAGCGCCGAGGATCTGCTGTCGCGCAAGCCCGACATCGTGCTGGAGGCCCTGTCCGAGGGCGAGGCGGGCCATGCGGTGATCCGCGCGGCGCTGGAGGCCGGCTGCGACGTGGCCAGCGCCAATAAACAGGCGGTCAGCCGCGATCCCGGCGGCCTGCAGGACCTGGCCAAACAGCACGGTCGGCGCATCTTCTGGTCGGCCTCGGTCGGCGGCGGCTCGCCGATGATCGAGACCGTCCGCGCGGCCCGCGCGGCGGGCGAGGTGGTCGGTTTCGAGGCGGTGCTGAACGGCACGGTCAACTTCATGCTGGAGCGGCTGGGCGACGGCGCGGCCTTCGCCGAGGCTTTGGCCGACGCCCGTGCGGCGGGCTTCGCCGAGGAAGACCCGTCGGCGGACCTGGAGGGCTTCGACGCGGCGGCCAAGGTGCGGCTGCTGTGCCACGAGGCGTTCGGCCGTTCGCCGGACGGCGAGGTGTCGCGCGACGCCCTGACCGAGATGACCTCGGCCGACGGCGGGGTGCGCCAGATCGGCGCCGCCCATCTGAAGGACGGGGTGGTGACGCCGTCGGTCCGGCTGACGGCGGACCACGGCGATCCCCTGTTCTCGAGCCTGCGGGGCGAGGGCAATGCGCTGAAGGTTTACGGCGCCGACGGGCGGGTGTGGCGGTGCCGGGGGCGCGGCGCCGGGCGCTGGGCCACGACCGAGAGCATCATGGCGGACCTGGCCGAGATCGTGCGTGCGCGTCGCGCCGATGCGGGACTGAACTAGGGTCATGGCCGTCTTCACCCCCGTCAGCCTGGCCCAGGCCCGGGCGTTTCTGCTCGGCTACGACATCGGTCGGCCCGTGTCGCTGACCGCCATCGCCGAGGGGGTGGAGAACACCAACTATCGACTGGACACGGTGCGGGACGGCGTGGCCCGGCGGTTCGTCCTGACCCTGTTCGAGGGGCGAACCGACGCGGCCTCCCTGCCGTTCTGCCTGGGGCTGACGGCGCATCTGGCCGGGCGCGGCTTTTCCTGCCCCATGCCTATCGAGGATCGGGCGGGACAGTGGCTGGGTCAACTGAACGGCCGGGCGGCGGCGGTGATCGAATGGAAGACCGGCGCCTGGCTGAGGGCGCCGGGCGAGGCGGATCAGGCGGCGGCGGGCGCGGTTCTGGCGCAACTGCATCTGGCGGCGGCCGACTTTCCGTTGCGGCGGGCCAATCCGGTGGGGCCGGCGGTGTGGCGGCGGCTGGCGGATCGGTGCGCCGAGGGCGTCGCGCGCGCCTCCGACACGGATCGGGGCCTGCTGAAACAGATGGAGGCGGGGCTGGCGCGGCTGGGTGATCCGTTCACGGACGATCTGCCGGGCGGGCCGATCCACGCCGACTATTTCCCCGACAATGTGCTGTTCGAGGACGGGGCGGTGTCGGCAGTCATCGACTTCTATTTCGGCTGCGACGGCGCCTTCGCCTATGATCTGGCCATCGCCCTGTCGGCCTGGGGGTTCGACGCCGAAGGGCGGGCGCAGCCGCAGGCCCTGGCCGCCTTCCAGCGCGGCTACGAGGCCGTGCGGCCCCTGAGCGCGGTCGAGCGGGCGGCCCTGCCGCGTCTCGGCGAAGCGGCGGCGCTGCGGTTCACGGCGACCCGTCTGCACGACCGCATCTTCCACGATCCGGCCAATCTGGTGACGCCCAAGGACCCGGCCGTCTTCCTGCGCCGTCTGGACCACTGGCGGGCGGTGGAGCCGGCCTAAAAGCAGGGTTGAAATCGGGGCGGCGCCGAAGCCTTTCTGGAACCGAAAGCGGAACCGGGATTTTGATGTGCAACGGCGAAAAGCGCCGCACTTCTCCCCGAGGATGACATCATGACCGACGAACAGATCAACGGCGCCGCTGCGCAGGTGCAGGGCAAGGCGCAGAAGGCTTTCGGCAATCTGGTCGGCGACCAGAAGATGCAGGTCGAAGGCGCCTTCAACGACGCCAAGGGCCGCTCGCTGGAGACCTTCGGCAAGGCCATGGACGCCATCGACCGCCTGGTGGAAAAGGCGCCCGCCGATTACCGCGACAAGGCCCGCACCGTGGCGGCCGAGGCGCGCAAGCGTCCGCTGGTCACGACCCTGTCGGTCGCCGGCGCCGGCCTTTTGCTGCTCAAGATGCTGACTGGCGGCAAGCGCCGCTGAGGTCGGGCCTAGTGTCGGCCTGAAAAGGCCGCCACGGCGTCCAGTGTCGCCTCAAGCGTTCCCTCCACGACCGTCAACCGCTCGGGCCGGTCGCCCAGGGCGGCGATGACGTTTGCGGGTTCGGGTTCGAAGCCCAGGACGTCGGAGACGAAGGCGCCGAACTTGGACGGGTGGGCGGTGGACAGGGCCACGACCGGCCCCTTGGTGCGGTCCTGGCGGCGCGCGGCGGCCAGGGCGACGGCCGTGTGCGGACAGACGACGCGGCCCCAGGTCTCATAGGCGTGGGCGATCTCGGCGCGGGTCTCGTCCTCGTCGATGGAGACGGCGGAAACCTCCGAGCGCAGGGCGGCCAGCAGCGCCGGATCGAAGGCGACGGCGCCGTCGCGGGCGAAGGTTTCGAACACCGCGCGGGTCGCCTCCGCGTCGCGGCCGGTCGCCTCGAACACCAGACGTTCGAAGTTGGAGGGGGCCTGGACGTCCATGGAGACGCTTCCGCTCTCGACCGCCGCGCGGCGCGAATATAGGCCGTCGTTGAGGGCGCGGGCCAGGGCGTCGTTCTGATTGACCGCGGCGACGAAGCCATTGGCGGGCAGGCCCATCCGGGTCGCGGCGATGCCGGCGAAGGCGTCGCCGAAATTGCCGGTCGGCACGACGAAGGTCGCCGCCTGGCCTAGTTGGGCGGTGGCGGAGACATAATAGGGAATCTGGCCCGCCAGCCGCGCCCAGTTGATCGAATTGACCGAAGACAGGCGGCCGCGTTCGCGCAGGGAGGGCTCGGCCAGCAGGCCCTTCACCAGACGCTGGCAGTCGTCGAAATCGCCGCGCACGGCCAGGTTCAGGACATTGTCCGCCTGAACCGTCGTCATCTGTTTGCGCTGGATCGGCGAGACGCGGTCCAGCGGGTGCAGCACGACCAGATCGACCGATTTCGCCCCAGCGAAGGCGCGCACGGCGGCGGCGCCGGTGTCGCCCGAGGTGGCGGTCAGTATGGTCAGCCGCTCGCCCGAGGCGGACAGGGCCTCGTCCGTCAGGGCCGCGACCAGCTGCATGGCCAGGTCCTTGAAGGCGGCGGTCGGGCCGTGGAACAGCTCCAGCACGAACAGGCCCGGCTCCAGCTCGACCAGGGGCGTGACCAGCGGATGGTCGAAGCCGGCCGTCAGGCGATCCAGCGCCCGGTCCAGCGCGCCCGCCGGCAGGGCGTCGCCGACGAAGGGCGACATGGCCTGAAGGGCGATGCGCTTGTAGTCCGCCGCGCCGGTCCACGCCTCGGGCGACAGGGTCGGCCAGGCGGTCGGCATGTAGAGGCCGCCGTCGGGCGCGATGCCGCGCAGCAGGGCGTCGGAGAAATCGGTTTCGGGCGAGAGGCCGCGGGTGGAGACGTAGCGGGCGCTGGAGGTGCTCATGACGGCCTTGGTCCTAGCCAGCGCGGGCGGCGGCGTCACCCCGTTTGTGGTCGAAAGGGGATGTTTTTGGCGGCTGTGGCGGCTCTTCGCCCGGTGCGGGACAATTTCCATGCCGTAGAGCGCCTGCGACCTCGGCTGCGCTGGCGCCTGTCGCCGATGCGGTCCATGTCAGGGGCATGAGACGACGCGATCTTCTGATCCGGCTGGGCCTGGTCGCCGGCGCAGCGGGCGGGGCCTGGTGGGTGCGCGACCATGTCGTATGGCGTCGTCCAACGGCGGCGTTCGCGGACGGGCCGACCGATTGGCTGCCTTATGCCGAGGCGCGGGCGACGACCCCCACCCTGGCGTTGAGGGTCAATGGCCGACCGGTGCGGGCGCTGGTGGATTCGGGCGCGCAATATTCGGCGGTGGATCGGTCGCTGGTGCAGCAACTGGGCCTGACCCATCTGTTCGACATTCCCATGGTCGCCTATGGCGTCGGCGGCGGGGCGCAGATGGGAAGAGGCGCGACGCTGGACGTGGCGGTCGGGGCAGGCGGCAAGGCCCTGCGGCTGGATGGACTGCGCGCCGCGATCCTGGACCTGGGACCGCTGGCGGGCGACGCCGGCCTGGGCGCCGGTTTGATCCTGGGACAGGACGTGCTGGCCGAACTGGTGCTGGAGCTGGACGCCCAGGCCCGCCGGATGCGGTTCGCGCCACGCGCCGGCTGGACGCCGCCGCCGGCCCTGACCGCCTTGCCCGTGCGGCGCGCGGGTCGGGCGCTGCAGACGATGATCACGGTCGAGGGCGCGACGGTGGAGGCGGTGGTGGACACCGGCGCCTCGGCCCTTCTGGCCCTGACGCGAGACGCGGCCCAGGGCGTCGGTCTGCTGGACGGGCGCGAGCGGCGGGCCGGCCGCAGCATCGTCCTGGGCGGGATGATCCGGGCCGAGACGGTTCGCGTCCGGACCCTGACCATCGGCGACGAACTGTACCGTCGGGCCGAGGTGGCCATCTATGAGGATGTGCCCGTGCCCGGTTTTCCACGCGCCCTGGTCGGCATGGCCGCCTTCGCCGAGCGTCGCATGGCGATGGACCTGAGCCGGCCGGGCCTGTGGAGCGAACGGCCGCTGGATCTTACGGTCGGGTCCTGATCCCCATCACCCCGCCAGGGCGGCGTCCACGACCGCCCTGGCCTCGGCCTGGACCGCCGCCAGGTGGTCGGCGCCAAGGAAGGATTCGGCGTAGATCTTATAGACGTCCTCGGTGCCCGAAGGGCGGGCGGCGAACCAGGCGTCCCGGGTCACGACCTTCAGTCCGCCGATGGGTTCGCCGTTGCCGGGCGCCGTGGTCAGGATATCGACGATGGGCTGACCGGCCAGGGCGGTTGCGGTCACGTCGGCGGGCGACAGGGCGGCCAGGCGCGCCTTCTGCGCCCGCGTCGCGGGGGCGTCCATCCGGGCGTAGGCGGGCGCGCCGTATCGGTCGGTCAGGTCGGCGTAGAGGCGGCTGGCGCTCTGGCCCGTGCGACCCTGGATCTCGGCCGCCAGCAGACACAGCAAAAGCCCGTCCTTGTCGGTTGTCCAGACCGTGCCGTCGCGCCGCAGGAAGGACGCTCCGGCCGACTCCTCGCCGCCGAACCCGACCGAGCCGTCCAGCAGGCCCGGCACGAAATGTTTGAAACCCACCGGCGTCTCCACCAGCCGGCGGCCCAGGCCCGCGACCACCCGGTCGATCATGGAAGAGGACACCAGCGTCTTGCCGACCCCGACCTGCGCCCCCCAGCCAGGCCGGTTCTGGAACAGATAGGCGATGGCGGCCGCCAGGAAGTGGTTGGGGTTCATCAGTCCGCCGTCGGGGGTGACGATCCCGTGCCGGTCGGCGTCCGCGTCATTGCCGAAGGCCAGATCGTAGCGCGCCTGCCCCTGCATCATGCCGATCAGATTGGCCATGGCCGCGGGCGACGAACAGTCCATGCGAATCTTGCCGTCCGTATCCAGCGGCATGAAGGCCCAGCGCGGATCGACCGTCTGGTTGACGACCGTCAGGTCCAGGCCATGCCGCTCGGCGATCGCGCCCCAATAGGCGACGGCCGCGCCGCCCAGGGGATCGGCGGCGATCCGCACGCCGGCCTCGCGCACGACGTCCAGGTCCAGCGCGCTGGGCAGGTCGTCGACGTAGGCGGCCAGGAAGTCGAACCGGCCGGCCGTCGCATAGGCCTGGGCGAACGGGACGCGGCGCACCTCGGTCAGGCCGCCCTCGATCAACTGGTTGGCGCGGGCGGCGATGGCGGCGGTGGCCTCGCTCCCGGCCGGGCCGCCCGAGGGAGGATTGTATTTGATGCCGCCGTCGCGGGGCGGATTGTGCGACGGGGTGATCAGGACGCCGTCGGCCTGACGTGTGTTAGCCCGATTGTGGGTCAATATGGCGTGGGACACAGCGGGGGTGGGGGTGAAGCCGTCGCGGGCGTCGATCAGCACCTGAACGCCATTGGCGACCAGCACCTCCAGCGTGGAGCGGAAGGCCGGTTCGGACAGGGCGTGGGTGTCGCGCCCCAGGAACAGAGGACCGTCGATCCTCTGCGCTGCGCGGTATTCGGCGACCGCCTGGGCGATGGCCAGGATGTGGGCCTGGTTGAAGGCGCCGTCCAGACTGGACCCCCGGTGGCCCGAGGTGCCGAAGACGACCCGCTGCTGGGGTTCGGCCATGTCGGGCCGCACGGCCTCATAGGCGGCGAGCAGGGCGTCCAGGTCGATCAGGTCTTCGGGGCGGGCCGTCCGGCCGGCGCGTTCGTGCATCGTCAGTCAATCGTTGGAAAAGGGGCGGCTCAGGCGCCGCTGAAGGTGTCGCAGGACGCGGGATCGCCCGACTGATAGCCGCGCTGAAGCCATTCGACCCGCTGGGCCGAGGAGCCGTGGGTGAAGCTTTCGGGCGAGACCCGGCCGCCGGCGCGGCGTTGCAGGGTGTCGTCGCCGATGGCCTGGGCGGTCTTCATGCCTTCCTCGATGTCGCCGGGCTCCAGCGCCACCTTGCCGTTCGACACGGCGGCGGCGTTCTTGGCCCAGACGCCGGCGTAGCAGTCGGCCTGAAGCTCCAGCGCCACGGAATACTGGTTGGCCTCGCCCTGACCGCGCGCGCGTTGCTGGGCGCGGCGGACCTGTTCGGACGTGCCGGTCAGGGTCTGGACGTGATGGCCGAACTCATGGGCGATGACATAGGCGCGGGCGAAGTCGGCGCCCGATGCGCCCAACTGGCTCTCCATCTCCTGCCAGAAGCCCAGGTCCAGATAGACCGTCTGATCGTTGGGGCAGTAGAAGGGGCCCATGGCCGACTGGCCCATGCCGCAGCCGGTCGGGGTGCCCTGTTCGTAGATCACGACCTTGGGCGGGGTATAGCCGCGCAGCTTCTGCGACCAGACATCGTTGACGTTGGCGCCGATGACATCGACGAAGCGGCCGGCCTGATCCTGGGGCGTGCCGACCTTGCCTTGCTGTTCGGTGGCGCCGACGCCGCCCATCTGGCTGGCCAGTTGGGTCGTGGTGGACGGGTCGATGCCGAAGACGAAATAGCCGATCAGGGCCAATATGCCGACGCCGATGCCGCCGCCTGCGATGGCGCCGCCGCCCAGTCCGCGCCGATCCTCGACCCCGCCGCCTGTCCGTCCGTCTTGCCAGCGCATGATCGCTCCTCTCCCTTCGTTCCGCCCAAGCTAGGCCTGAACGCGGGGGGAAGGGAAGAGATGCGTCAGGGTTTGCGATCCAGCCAGGCGTCGATCTGGCCGAATCCTTGCGCGGCCGCCTGGCCGCGGGCGGCCGTCGCCTGGCGCAGGGCGCGTTCCTGCTCGGGGCTGTAGAGCGGGCGGATCGGTCCGGTCGATGTCGGCGGCGTTGCGGCCTGGCGCGCGGCCTCCAGATCGCGCAGGCGCGACTGGGTCTCGGTCTGCTGGCTGGCGGCCAGGGCGGCGCCGGCCTGGGCCTGGGCGCGCAGCCGCTCGGTCTCGTAGCGGTGCTGATCGGCGATGGCCGCCGGCGCGCCGCCGACATAGGGGACGTAGGGCGCGCCATAGGGATTGGGCGCAGGTGGGACCTGCGCCGCGACCGGCGTCGCCGCAGCAGCCAGGACCGACAGGATCAGGACCTTCCTCATGATCCCGACATGGGGCCGAGGACGGCTTGCGCCAAGCGGAGCCGCGCCGCTTTTCGGCGGGGGCTGGCCCACCTTAAGTTCCGGGTTCGTCCTGCGCAGGGCTCGGAACGACGCCCGGCATGTTCAGGGCATGGCCCAGACGGAGGACCGCTTGATCTCCTGGTCCTCCAGCTCCCGCGTCGTGGGCACCCGGTATTCGGCGAGGAAATCCAGGCCCGTGCGCGGGAAATAGGTGCGGCCCGGGTCGCCGATCAGGACGCGCGTCCCCCTGGCCCGCGCCTGGGCCAGCCAGGCCAGGATGGCCTCGGTCATCGGGCGTTCGTAGCAGATGTCGCCGGCGCAGATGACCTCGACGTCGGGCGTGGCGCTGTCCAGCAGGTCGGTCTGGGTGAAGGCCAGCGCCACGCCGTTGGCCTGGGCGTTGGCGGCGACGGCGGCCTGGCAGAAGGGGTCGATGTCGGCGCACAGGACCGAGGCTGCGCCCGCCTTCATCGCCGCGACGCCGACCAGGCCCGAACCGGCGGCGAAGTCCAGCACCCGTTTGCCGGCGACCTCGTGCGGATGGTCCAGGAGGTAGCGGCTCAGCGCCTGACCGCCCGCCCAGGCGAAGGCCCAGAAGGGCGGCGGCACGCCCATTTCACCCAGCTCCTCCTCGGTCAGGCGCCAGATCGGGGTGATCTCGTCGGCCAGCCAAAGGGAAATCTCGGGCGCATGCGGCACGGGCTGCAGCCGGGTGTGGCTGCGGATGAAGGCGGCGGGATCGGAGACGGTCACGGGGCGGGGCGCGTCGTCACGGTTCGCAGCACGTCCAGATAGCCGGGCGCCACCTCCATCGCCTTTCCCTGGGGCCTGGCGTGCACGGCGCGGTGCAGGGCCGGCAGCTTCCAGCAGGGGACATGCATGAACAGATGATGCTCGGCGTGGAAATTGACCCAATAGGGGGCGATGAAGGCGCGCTCCCACCAGCGGGCGCGAGTGGTGCGGGCGGCGCGAAAGGCGTAATCGGTTCCGCCCTCGACACAGGCGTGTTCGGCGATGTTCCTCAGTCGCGTCACCATCGGGAACCAGGTCGCCATCGGCAAGAGCCAAAGCACGAAGAAAGCCCACCACAGGCCGACGGCGACGAATCCGGCCAGCAGCAGGAGGTTGACGATCAGGAAGGGCAGGACGGACCGACCCGTGACGATGGACTCATAGTCATGGGCGGCCTCGATCATTCCCTTTGCGCCGCCGCCCTCCGGGCGATTTGAGCGTGCCTGGGCCAGGGGCAGGAGAATCCGCTGTTTGAAGAAGGTCTTGCCCGTCAGGTCGCGGATCAGCTTGCGCCGCAGGGAGGCGGGCGTGACGGGGAAGGGCGCCGACAGCATCCGGTCCGGGTCCTCGGGCTGCTGGACGAAGCGGTGATGGCGCAGGTGATAGGGGCGATAGACCTTCAGACTGGCGCCGATCGGCACGGCGCACAGCCAGTGACCGAGGAAATCGTTCAAGCGCGCGTTTCTGGACAGGCCGCCGTGCGCCGCCTCGTGCATCAATATGGCCAGGCCCAGTTGGCGTGTGCCGACGATCATCACGCACAGCGGGATCAGCCAGGGAAGGACGACGCCCGCCGTCACGGCCAGGGCGATCACCGCCCAGCAATGCAGCACCAGCAGCGGCCCGACCCAGGCGGATCGGCTCTGGAACGGACGCCACTCCTGGGGCGTGAACAGGGTCGCAGGCGCGATGCGCGGGGCGGCGGGCATGGCGTCAGTCTAACCTCAAGCCCGACTGGCGAACAGTCGTGCGAAGATGTGGGGCGCGCCTGACATAAAGTCAGGTTGACATGACATTTCTACTGTGTCAGGTTCGCCTTACACAAACGGGAGGTCGCCATGTTGGCTCTGGGTAAATCGAAGACGCAGGCGGGGCGGCGGTATGTGATCCGCACCCTGGCGTTCATGGGCGGCTATCTGGCTGTCAACACCGCCGCCATCTTCGGGGCGTTCGACGACATTCGCAGCCCGGTCGCGGCCTGGGCCCTGGCCCTGGTGGTCGCCGCGCCGGTCGCGGGTCAGATCTGGGCGACCCTGGCCCTGATGAAGGAATCCGACGAATTCGTGCGCGCCCTGATCGCCAAACAGTTCATCGTCTCCGCCGGCGTGGCCATGGCCCTGTTCTCGGCCTGGGGTTTCGGCGAAAGCTACGCTGGCGCGCCCCACGCCCAGGGTTGGCTGATCTATCCGCTCTTCTGGGCTGTCTATGGCGTGGTGTCGCCCTTCATCCGGAGCAGCCGATGAAGAATCGCCTGAAATTGTTGCGGGTCGAGCGCGGCTGGACCCAGGAACAGCTGGGCCAGGCGCTGGGCGTCTCCCGCCAGGCGGTGATCGCGCTGGAGACCGAACGGCACGATCCGTCGCTGGACCTGGCCTACCGCATCGCCGCCGTTTTCGAGCGACCGGTGGAAGACATCTTCGACAACCCGCATTCGGGCTGACCAAAAAGTCAGAATAACCTTACAATTGGAGACGACCATGATGAACGTGCGTAATCGCGCGCGGCCGATGCTGCGCGCCCTGTTCTTCGCTTCCGCCCTGGCCATGACCGCCGCTGCCGGGGCGGCGGCGGCCGAACCGGCGACGGCTGCGGCGCCCTTCGTCTCGGACCGGTTGTCGGTCGAGGTCGTCGGCCAGGGGTCAGACGTGATCCTGATTCCCGGCCTGGCCTCCTCGCGCGAGGTTTGGCGGGCGACGGCGGATCGGCTGAAGGCGAACCACCGGGTGCATCTGGTGCAGTTGTCGGGCTTCGCCGGCCAGGCCTGGACACACGGCGACGGCGCCTTCGTCCAGCCCGAGGTGGCCGAACTGGCGCGCTACATCCGCCAGTCGGGCCTCGTCCGTCCGGCGGTGATCGGCCATTCGATGGGCGGGCTCAGCGGTCTCATGCTGGCGCAGCAGCACCCCGAACTGGTCGGGCGGTTGATGACGGTCGATTCCCTGCCCTTCTACAGCGCCCTGTTCGGACCGACGGCGACGGCCGAGACGGCGCGGCCGTTCGCGGACCAGGCGGCGGCGCAGATTCTGGGCGCCGACGCCACGGCCTATCGCGCCCAGCAGACGGCCGCCGCCCAGGGCCTGTCGCGCGACCCGGCGGAACAGGCCCGCATCGTCGACTGGTCAATGGCCAGCGACCGCCACGCCGTCGCCGCCGCGATCCGCGACGTCATGACCACCGACGCCCGGCCAGGGCTGGCGGCCATGACGACCCCGGTCACCGCCCTCTACGCCGCCGACGCCGACGGCGGCGCGCCCGCAGCCGTGGCCGACGCGATGTGGACGCGCGAATATTCCACCCTGCCAGGCGCGACCCTGACGCGGGTGGACGGCAGCCGTCATTTCATCATGGCCGATCAGCCCCGGCGGTTCGCCGAGGCCGTGGACCGTTTCCTGGCGGACTGATCCGACCGATCAGCCGTTGGTCGGCGTCACATCCCCCGCCTTGACCGGCGCGCCGCCGAACTGGTCGGCGTAGGCGGGGGCCAGCAGGGTGCGGAAGGCCGACTGCGGCAGGGCGATCCAGTAGTCGCCGTCCGAATGCGGCCCGATCTGATAGGAATCGAGCAGGAAGGTGATCCCGCCGATCTTGCCCGGCTCGGACCCCGGCGTCAGGATGAAGGGCGTGGCCGAGGCCTTGGGGCAGGTCCACATCTTGCCGCCCAGGGTCGCCGGCTCCGAGCCCGGCGAGCGGGCCTGTTTGGCGGCGTTGGCGGCGGCGCACAGGGCCTTGTCCAGGGCGACCGTATCCGGCCCCGCGCGGAACAGGTCGGCGAAGCCCAGCGGGCGTTTGACCGTCTTGTCCCAGATGACCCCGCAATAGGTGACGTTGGGATGGGCGCCGCCCGTGTCCTCGAAATTGGTGCGGGCCAGGCTGATCAGCTTGGGCGTTTCGCCGCCCGGCGAATAGGTGACGGTGCGCTCATACGGACGATCGCCGCCCCCGGCCTCGCTGAGATCGGCCTGGGCGCCCTCGGCGAACTGGCCCAGTTCGCGCACCCCGGCGTCGTACAGGGCCCCGCGCAGGCCGGGCGCGGTCTTGACCCCCTCTGGCAGGGTCAGTTTGACGGTGGCGTAGGGCGTCTTGGCGTCATAGGCTAGGGGTCCGTCCACGGCGGCGGCGGGCGGGGGCGTCGGCTGGGCGGGCTTGGCCTTGTCCTCGCGGCGCTGGCAGGCGGCCAGGGTCGCGGCGATGGCGACGGTGGTCAGCAGGATCTTTGCGGGGGAGGAGCGCATGCTTTTCAGTTCCTATCGCGGGGCGCGTCGGGGGACGCTGGGAAGGGTGACGTCAGATCGGCCAGAGAGCGCCCAGGCCGATGGCGAAAAGCAGGATGAACCCCGCCTCTCGGTTCGACCGGAACAGTTTCAAGGCCAGGCCGCCGTCCGCCGGATCGATCCGGCGCGTCTGCAAGGCCAGGTGCAGGCCGTAGGCGATGAGGCCGATCCAGAACAGCGGCCCCAGCCCGGCCGCCAGCCCCGCCAGGGCGGCGAAGACGACGGCCAGGGCGTAGAAGACGGCGACCCCCGGCCGTACGGCCGAGGCCAGCCGCCGCGCCGAGGACTTGACCCCGATCATGGCGTCGTCCTCGATGTCCTGAAGGGCGTAGATGGTGTCGTAGCCCAGGGTCCAGAAGACGCCGCCGATCCAAAGCAACAGCGCGGGCAGATAGGCCTGCCAGGCCAGGGCGACCGCATAGCCGCTGTCGCTGGCCGGGGACCACAGGAAGGGGCGAAACTCGCCCGCCAGGTCGGAGGGCAGCAAAAGGGCGGCGGCCGCCAGGGGCAGGGCGGCGGCGAACCCCATCAGGGCGCCCCAGTTGAAGGTCAGGCCCAGCCAGGCCTGGGGCCACCAGGTGATCCGCTTCATGAAGGGATAGGCCGCGACCAGGGCCAGCGATCCCACGCCCAGCAGGATCGCAACGGTCGGCAGGGTCAAGAGGATCATGAGGCTGATCAGGCTGCACCCCACGACGAAGGCCCAGGCCTGTTTCACCGTGATCCGGCCCGACGGAATGGGCCGCTGGGCCGTGCGCGCCACCTTGGCGTCGAAGTCGCGGTCGACGATGTCGTTGAAGGCGCAACCCGCCGCCCGCATCAGACAGGCGCCGACGCCGAAGCCGACGAAAAGCCACAGATCATATAGTCTGGGCGCCTGCCGATACTGCGCCAGGGCCAGGGCGATCCCCTGCCAGCCGGGCAGCAGCAGCAGCCAGACGCCGATGGGCCGGTCGAACCGTCCCAGCTTCAGCCAGGGTTTGAGCCCCTCGGGCGCATGGCGATCCACCCAGTTGGCGCCGGCGTCGGGGAGGGGGGCGAACGTCATGCGGCGCAGGTTAGCGGCGAATGCGGCGGGGGTGAAGGCTTGGAGGGCGAAACGAAAAAGGGGCCGGACGAAACCGGCCCCTTCGACATCGCAATCGCCGGCCTCCCTGCGGAGGTTCAGTTCTGATGAACCTCGCCCGAGCCGGAGATGCTGCTGTTCAGCTTGGCCGGGCGTAGGGCCAGGTTGACGTCGCCCGAGCCGTCGATCGAGACATCCACGGTTCCTGTGGCGGCGACCGTCGCCTCGCCCGAGCCGGCGATGTCGATCCGGGCGTCCTTCAGCGTCAGACGGGCCAGGTCGGCGTCGCCCGAACCGGCGATGTCCAGGCTCAGCCGATCGGCCCGACCCGAGGCCGTGACGTCGCTCGATCCCGACAGGTCCAGCGCCAGGGACGGCTGGTCATAGTCGCGGATCGTCAGGTCGCCCGAGCCGTTGGCCACAAAACGGTTCACCTTGGGCGCGGTGATCACCACCTTCAGTTCGTCGCGCTCCGACCGGGCGGAGAAGTTGCCGTTCTTCCAGCCGAAGACGACCCGTTCGTCGCCTTCGCCCAGGTCCAGGCGACCGTCGACCAGCCGGACCCTGTCGGTCAGACCCTTGGGGCCGGTGATGACGACGGTGTCGGCGTCGCCCTGGACATATTCGACATCGATGCTGGAATCGACGGTCAGGGTCTCGCCGCCGGCCCAGGTCAGGGTGCGGGTGGCGAAGGGCCCCAGATCGTCGGTCCCGCCGCCCTTGACCCGTTCGAAGCGGACGCTTTCGCCGTTGTCGTCCTTGAAGGTCCAGGCCCAGCCGTGGCGCTGCAGGTCGTGGCCGCCCAGGGCCAGCGAACCGCCTACGGTGACGACGCACAGCACCAGGGCGGCGCCGGCGATGATGAACAGGGTGCGGATCATGCCGAGACTCCCGGGGCAGGGGTGGATTGAGCGGGTTCCAGCGCCGGCTTCAGCAGGCGGTAGTGCAGGCGGGCGAACCAGACGACGCCGTTGACCAGCCAGATGGTGAAGATGGCGCACAGGGCGCCGATGAAGACGCCGCCGGCCATCAGGCCCAGACCCATCAGGATCGCGGCGAACGGCCCGCCGGGGAAGCCCGCGAAGGGCCCGGCGACCATCACGGCCCCGCCTGCGACGAACAGGCCGATGGCGGCCATGAAGAAGCCGAACACGGCCCCGACCACGCCCATCAGGATGGGCAGCAGGATCAGGATGTCGATGGCCCCCAGGCCCAGCACGGCGAAGACGGCGCCGGCGGCGGCCGACGGGTTCTTCTCCTGACGCCAGCGTTGAATGCCGGCCTCGGCCTTCAGTTCGCGGGCCAGGCGGTCCGGATCGCCCAGGGCGGTCGCGACCTCGGCCTCGGTGCGGCCGGCGGCCAGACCGTCGTCGAAATGGGTTTCGTAATCGGCGACGATGTCGTTCGCCGTGGTGGTCGTCAGGCCGACCAGACCGTTCTTGAGACGGGCGATGAATTCGGCGCGCGTCATTGTGGCGTCCCCTCCGGTTGAGCAACGGGCTCTTGGATCGTGGTTTGCGGCGCGTTCGACACGACGGCGTCGACGGCGGTGGTGAAGGCCGACCATTCGGCGGTCTGGGCGGCCAGGGCCGCGCGTCCCGCTTCGGTCAGACGATAGTATTTCCGGGACGGCCCGGACGAGGATTCGACCAGATAGGTCTCGACCTGGCCCTCGGCCTGCATCCGCCGCATCAGGGGGTAGATGGTGCCTTCCCCCATGTCGATGGCGTCAGAAAGCCGGCTGGCGATCTCGTAGGCGTAGCTGTCCGCCCGGTTCAGAAGGGCCAGGACGCACAGACCCAGCACCCCCTTCTTCAGCTGTATCTCGATGGTTTCAGGCACCTCGATCTCTCCCTGTGACAGGAGTTGGATACGGCAAGGTATCTTGTGACGCAAGGTAGCTGTCTAAACATGACAGCGATTTAATCGTGGCGCTTACCGGCCGGGCTTGCGGCGGCTTTGCGGCCTGATCGGCGTTGATCGCTTGGCAAGGCCAGAACGATCCGATAGGTGATCGCCAAAGCGCCGGGCGTGGGAATCGCGCCAGCGTGACAGTTGCGATTCGTTCGCAAGCGTCTGCTGAATAACGGTTTTATGGGGAAGACTCCTATGGGGATGGGCAAGCGAGCCCGAGGGACGATGAAGGGCGCTTTCGGCGCCGCGTCTTCGATCGTGCTGGGGGCCGGTCTGGCAATGGTCGCCGCGGCGCCGACGTGGGCGCAGGACCTGATGGGTCAGCCGACGCCGGGCGGCATCGGCCTGCAGCCGGCCGCCTCGCCGCTGAAGCACGACGCGCACTTCTTCCACGACGTGATCCTGCTGCCGATCATCGTCGGCATCACCCTTCTGGTGCTGGGCCTGCTGACCTGGATTGTCTTCCGCTACAACAAGAAGGCCAATCCGACGCCCGCGCGCTGGAGCCACAACACCACGATCGAGGTGATCTGGACGGTCCTGCCGGTCGTGATCCTGGTCTTCATCTCCCTGTTCTCGTTCCGCCTGCTGTTCGCCTATCACGACATGCCGCGCCCGGACCTGACGGTGAAGGTGACGGGCAACCAGTGGAACTGGGCCTATGAATATCCGGACCAGGGCGTGGCGGAATATGTCTCCAACATGCTGCCGGAAGACCAGCTGGCCTCGCGCGGCCTGCCGCACAGCCTGTATCGCCTGGCCGCGACCGAGCCGATGGTGGTTCCGGTCGGCAAGACGGTGCAACTGGTCATCACCGCCTCGGACGTGATCCACGCCGTCGCCCTGCCGGCCTTCGGTCTGAAGACCGACGCCGTGCCCGGCCGCATCAACACCACCTGGTTCAAGGCCGAACGCACCGGCGTCTTCTACGGCCAGTGCTCGGAACTGTGCGGCGTCGACCACGCCTTCATGCCCATCGAGATTCATGTCGTCAGCCAGGCCGAGTTCGAGCGCTGGATCGCCTCCAAGGGCGGCTCCATGACGCCCAAGGCCGCCGCGCCCGCCGCCCCTGCGGCTGCGCCGGCCGAAGCCCCGGCCGCCGACGCCGCCGCTGCTGCGACCCCGGCGGCGACGCCCGCCGCGACGACCCAACCCGTTCCCGCCGCGGCGCCCGCCGCGCCGGCCGCCCAGTAAGAGGCGAACATATCCATGGCTGACGCTATCCTCACCCGCGACGCCGCCCACGCCGGGCACGCCCACCACGATCACCACGATCACAAGGTCGGATTCTTCACCCGCTGGTTCCTGTCCACCAACCACAAGGACATCGGCACCCTGTACCTGCTGTTCGCCATCATGGCGGGCATCGTCGGCGGCGCCCTGTCGGGTCTGATCCGCTGGGAACTGGCCGAGCCGGGCATCCAGATCTTCAAGGAAGGCTCCTCGATCCAGCTGCTGGGCCTCGTCGAGCAGTCCAAGCACGGCTACAATGCCGTCGTCACGGCCCACGCCCTGATCATGATCTTCTTCATGGTCATGCCCGCCATGATCGGCGGCTTCGGCAACTGGTTCGTGCCCATCATGATCGGCGCGCCGGACATGGCCTTCCCGCGCATGAACAACATCTCGTTCTGGCTGCTGGTCGCCGCCTGGTGCCTGCTGATCCTGTCGATGTTCGTCGACGGCGGGCCGGGCAAGGGCTTCGGCGGGGGCTGGACGGCCTATCCGCCGCTGTCGACCACGGGCCACGTCGGCCCCGCCTTCGACTTGGCCATCTTCGCCCTGCACGTCGCGGGCGCCAGCTCGATCCTGGGCGCGATCAACTTCATCACCACCATCCTGAACATGCGCGCGCCGGGCATGACCCTGCACCGGATGCCGCTGTTCGCCTGGTCGGTGCTGATCACCGCCTTCCTGCTGCTGCTGTCGCTGCCCGTCCTGGCCGGCGCCATCA
>QFQU01000030.1 GCA_003248965.1 Brevundimonas sp.
TCCGGGCAAAACGCGAGCATCAGGCCGCAGCCGTTTGCCGGGCACCAGGCGCAGCGCATCGGTGGGGGCTTCATTGCTCACTTCTGTGTCTCCTGCTGTAGGGCGCGGAAGTTTGAGGCCGCTTCATCAAGTTCGACCGCTTCGTTTGATCCGCGATCAGTCAGAGCAACCCTCGCCCCTCCCGATACCGGGAAGCCGTAGCGGTGAAGAGCATCGACGAGGCGACCACCAGCCTTCGCCAGCCTATCCGCTCGGGCTTCGGCTGCGCTGGCGCGGGCATCGAACTCGCGGATGTTTTCGTCGTGGATGCGAGCAGACCGGATCGCGGCGGCCTGCCACCGTTCCAACTCCGCGATCCTGGTTTGAGCGGATGCGGCGGTGACTGCTGTGGTATTGAGCGCCTTCAAAACTCCGCGCACGGCAGATTCGGACCGATCCCGCACAGGAATAGTGTTGTTTTGCATTTCTCGGCGAACGATTTTCGCCAAGGACTGAACCAATAGCGCTTCGTCGACGCCAACAGGCCTGCCTCCCAGCCCCGACGTGTTCGCGTTAGAGGGAGTCATATCGTGGTGTCCTTCTTGAATGGACGCGAGCGACACAGCGCAGGGCATCCACAGTGGTTACAGGCGCACCAGACGTTCTCTTGTCGGTTTCCGCAGCGAACGCAGGCGGCACGAACAGGCCAACGTCCCAGCGTCAGCCACCAGGCGACTGATCGGAACACCTTCACGCTCCCCCCTCCTTCGCGGCGGTCGATTTCAGGGCGGCAAGGGCTTCTTTCAGGCCAGCAATGCGGCCTCGGTCCCACGCGCCATGTGTCGGGCCGGTCAGAGGCGCATTTATCTTGACCTCCAACGCCTCTACCGCGATCCGCACCCTGTCGGCATCGGCGGCGGGGGTCGGGGATGGGTGGGCGTCCGATAGCGCGGCAAGACGATGAGCGGTCACGTCGAGGGTGACATACGCCTCTCGGATCATGTTCTCTTCGTCGGTTAGGTTCTCGGCTTCCAGATACTTCGGCAGGCCGTAGATCAGTTGTTCGTATGCGGCGTGCAGGTCTGATGCGATCTTGAATGCGGTGTCCGCCCGCTCCCCCGCCGCCCCTTCGTCCTGGGCCTCCATGGGGTTAACCCTCATGTATGCGTCGATGCTTTCAGGTGTGACCATAAGGTCCGTGTGGCCCGGCGACCGCGCCGAACGAAGCAGTTCCTCCGCGTCTTTCACTGCATCTCCGTGCTTCATGGCGTCGAACGATCCGCGCGCGCCAGAATGATCTAGCAGGCGCTCCAAGATTTCTAAGGCTTTCGGTCGAACTGAGGTTTTGGCGCTCTGCGCGAGAAGGAAACTTCTGATTTCAGACCTGGCATTTTCTGTGATCGCGTAGTTGGTGTTGCCCATGATGTAGCGGGCGTCGTCCTCAAAGGCCGTCACATTCGCCAATGCAGAATCTGCCAACTTCAACAGTCGAGTCATTTCCGCCCCTTCGTCCTGGGCCTCGGCTCGGGCGGGGGTGGTGGGAGCTAAAATGGATGCGAACGGTCCATCATATCCGCCGACTTCCTCTACGCTCTCAACGATGAAGGCCAAAAACGCCAGTTCGTTGCATTCAGGCGTTCCGGCCTTCGCTCCGATCAGCTTTTCGATGCGCTCATAAACCGCACGGCCGACCTCGCGTTCGGCGGGCCATTCATCAGAGTTGCGGCGACGCGAAATCTTGGTTCCGCACGAACACCTACGCGCGTTGAGAGAACCCCAGCCAATGACGCCTGTGCCTCCGCACTTGCACTCCTCCCCCTGCTGGCCTCCCAAGGGCGGATCGTCAGGATGCGAACAGGCAAGAACCTGATCTAGGTCTTGCGCAGATAAACCAGTTGCAAAGCTGTGCTGGCCTCCCAAGGCGAGGGGGCTGGTGGTCGCGGCAGGGTTCGAACCTGCAACCAGTCCGTTATGAGCGGACGGCTCTTCCGATTGAGCTACGCGACCCAAGGCGACGGGGCGGGCGGATAGGAGGGCGCGAAGGTCGTCTGCATCGACAGAGCATTTCGACCCAACGCGGCACGGATGCGCTAACTCGGCTTCCAACCGCGCCACCGCCTCGCGCGTCTCTCCGCTCGGTTGGGGGCGGAGGGCGGCCAAAATCGTCTGAACGATAGGCTCAATGTCGGTTTCTGACCGATTGCAGGCCTCGACGCGAATCATCACGTCGTTGACCATGACAGGCTGACCTTTGCGCCAACCGTCCTGCATGAGCGAGTAGATCAGACCGCCTTCGCGGTGCCAGCCCGACCCGCTCGCTTCGACCGGAGCGGTGGGGGCGAGGGCGTCCATTTTCTGTGTGAATGCGAACGCTTCCTCGGCTTGCTCAATGATCTCGGCGGCTGTCCAGATGTCCTTGTGGAATCCGGGTTCATCCGTTGGAATGCCCTTTCCAATGCGCTCAGCTTCTGCGCGAAGAGAGGCAATCAAGCGCGCGCTCTCGCAATGGAACGCCAGAACGCTCAGCGGGCCGGGTGTGGGGGCGAGGCGGAAGGCGATGATGTCGTATAGTGGCGCGACGACGGGGTCTTTATGTCGGTCCCAGCCAAAGCACTCGCTGTCGAGAACCTCGCTGACGATGCCGTTTTCGAACTTCGCCTCAACAGCCTGCCCCGGCACCGGGTTCTCGCCGCCAGACCACGGCATCCAGCCGTCTGCGTCGCACTTGCGCCACCCGCTCGGGTTCCATTCGCCTCCGACAGGTCGTGCAAAGCCGAGGTAGCCGCCCCGGAACATTTCAGTGACGCGGTGAACCTCACCGGACTTGACCAAAGGGTGGTCTTCGAGGCGAACAGCATAATCACCGACCATCAGCGGGCCGGGTGTGGGGGCTTGGGTCATGTCGGTCATGCGCGTGAATCCTGTGATTGAGCGCGGCGCGTGGCCCAGGCCTTCGCGCGGATCGCTGCTAGCTGTTCGGGGGTCTTCGGTGCCGGGCGCCGGCGCGGGGCGCGACCGGGGATCGGGACGCCACATTCGAGGCCGTCACACGGGGTGTGGTTGCAGACGCAAACCCAGGTCATGACTCCCCCTCATTTGCGGGGCTGTCTTCTCCGGTGGCGCGGGCGCGGTTTGCGGTCATGACCTCGGGCAGCCGATCCAGGCCGACGAGGTGGATGCCGAGCGTCACGGCTTGCAGTTCAGCGATCAGCCGCGCGTTGTTGGGTTGTCCCTGCTTCTCCCCCATCAGACGCGGGCCTCCGATTGGGCGCGGAGCAGCGGTTCGATCTGATCGGGCCAAATCCACCAGACCGGATAGGTGCCTTGCTCGGTGGCGCGCATGAAGTCGCCGCCGTTCCGCATCCGATTTCCGGCTTGGTCAAAGCAGAGCGCGGTGAAGTGCGGACCACGCCAGCCCTTTGTCTCGCCATGCTCGGTGTTCCGATATTGAGGATGTCGAGTCAGGGCGCGAGTAGCCCGGTTGACCCAATCCTGTTCGCTGCTGAACGACTGGCCTTCGACCGGGATGAACGCAGCCCCTTCCAGCTTCTCGATCAACGATGTGATGGTCTGGTCAGACATCAGGCGGCGTCTCCCAGCAGGGATTGTTGAATGGGCTTGGTGGGGGTTGGCTCGGCGAAAAGGCGCGGTTGACGATGCGCGGCCTCAACCCGGCGGCAAGAAAGGTCGAACCAGCGTTCGTTCTGCTCGATTCCAACGAAGCGTCGACCAAGCTGAAGAGCGGCGACGCCCGTGGTTCCTGAGCCCATGAAGGGGTCGCAGATTGTTTGTCCGGGCTGTGTAAAGTCCGCCACCAGATCCATCATCAAGGGAACCGGCTTCTCAGTGGGATGCTCGCCTTGGCGGCCCGTATTCACACAATGCGTGTAGATGCCGCGCTTGCCGCCAGCGTTCCACTTCCTGTGCCCGGCCCCTGCCCAACACGTCACGAAGCACTCCGCGCCCCTCGCTGGCCCCTGTCCATTAAACCGGGGGCTAGCGTCAGGTTTGATCCAGAAACAGGTGGTGTCCCACTTCGCTCCAGCCGCCTGCAGGTCGTCTCGCCAAGCCCTCACACCTTCTGCGAGAGTGAAAAGGATCACCCAGCCAGAAGCCGCCTTAACGCACGCGGCAGCAATGACATCTCGTGTAAGATTGATGCCGTCGAACCCCAGGTCGTCGACCATCTTTTGCCCGTCGATTCGCTTAATGCGCCCCATGGCTTTGTGAAGCTCATCCTCGTAGGGGGGATCGCTCAGCACGTGGTCGACCGAAAGCTCGGGCAGCACTTCCCGGCAATCACCCAAGATCAGACGGCAGTCGCCAATGACTTCCTCGCGGTAAGTCATCCTCTAGCCCTCCCTGTTGGAGGCGGGCTCATGGCAGTCGATCATGCGCTCGATCAGGCGCAGGGCCGATTGCTGGAGAGCATCACGGGTCGGCTTGAGTTTCGCCCTGGCGGCGGCCCAGGCAGCGGCCCAGGCAGCGTCCCTGGCGGCGGCCCAGGCGGCGTCCCTGGCGGCGGCCCTGGCGGCGGCCCAGGCGGCGTCCCTGGCGGCGGCCCTGGCGGCGGCCCTGGCGGCGGCCCAGGCAGCGGCCCTGGCAGCGGCCCAGGCAGCGTCCCCGGCAGCGTCCCCGGCAGCGTCCCAGGCAGCGGCCCCGGCAGCGGCCCCGGCAGCGGCCCAGGCAGCGGCCCAGGCAGCGTCCGCATCGGTTCGAGCGGCTTCTATCGGTCCACGGATAGACGGGACCTGCGCCATCGATGTGATTTCAGGCAGGTTTGCCAGGGCATCGGCCTGCGCGGTCAAGCCTGAAAGGCGGAGCCATGCGGGGGTGTGTTCTCTGACCAGCCAATCGGCGGCCATCAGAGACCGACGCTCCTCAAGGACGTCAGACCCGCGCGTTCCGACAAGGCGCGGGATCAGCGGCAGCAGCAGAGATGTGCGTTCCGCGTCCGGCAGGCTGTCATTCCACGCCCGCATGAAGGCCCCGATGACAGCTGAGGCGCATTTTGGATGATCCGACCAAGGTTCGCGTGATATGAAGGCGACCGCCTCCATCGCGCACATCTGGGCATCGTCAGGTCTGTGTCCGCCCGAATAGAGTTTGGTGACTTGCGCCAGGCGCGATTGGTCGATGACAACTTGGGTCATTGGTCATTCCTGTTGGAGGAAGAGGCGGCGCCCTGATATTCCGTGTAGAGGCGGTCAGCGATTTCGAATGGGTCACGGTCCAGGGTGGACCAGAAGCGGGTCTCGCTCATCGAATGCTGGCGCTCGTGGCAGACGCGGTTCAGCGGCACGGCGAACCGATCGGACGGCTTCACCTGCATGCCGGTCGGCAGCTTGCCGCGCTCCGGGCTGGCCATGCGGACATGAGCCGCATCGCTGGGCGCCGGCGCACCGCACCCGCAGGCGCACGGCTGGCGACGCAGGAAGGCCAGATAGCCGGTGTCGCGCTCCCTGCCCCGGCTGGCCTTGCCGCCCGGCTTGCGCGCGGCCGCGATCCGAAGGCGGGTCTCGCGGTTTTTGGCCCGTTTGATCTCGGCGGCCTTGCGCAGGATGATGCGCTCTTGAGCAGTGACCATCACGCGGCCTCCGGCGTGGAAAGCCCGCGTATCAAGCGGATGCGTTCCTGGACTCCGTCTTCAGTCAGGCGAACGGAAAAGGGCCGCGCAGGAACGCCGCGTTCAGGCCAGGCGGCAGCGACTTGGGCCCCGCGCAAAAGCCCCGCCTCGATCATCCGAAGGACCAGAGCCTCGCTGAAGAGGGTGCGGGCCTGACCCGGCCGCAGCTTTTCGTCCTCAATATGAAAGGGACGCCCTGCAAAGGCGGCGCGCGCCAATATGACGTCCGCCCGCACGGTGGTCAGGAGGTTGGCCATTTCCGCGTCGATGAGAATGTCGTTGGCAGGCCGGATCATGCTGCAGCCGCCTGGTCAAACGTGACCTGTTGTGCGTCGTGCAGGGCCTTGCCGATCTCGGCCCGCTGTTTCCAAGGGCACCACTTCAGCCCGACGCCGTTGGCGGAGGTCAGAGCCGCCAGCTGTTGCGCGGTGGTGGCCAGTTGGATTCGGCGCAGGATGGCCGCCGACCATCCCTTCCAGTCCGCCTCTTGCAGGTCGGCCGGCAGAAAGAGCGGATCGGCATAGTCCACGTCCTCGACATAGTCCGGCATGGCATAGACCGAGGCAGGATCGTTCATGGCCTGGGGATCAGCTTCCGGGGACGGCTTATTCGGCGCGTCCCCGGCCCTGGCTGCTGAAACGGTGCCGTCCGTGACCCATGCCA
>QFQU01000031.1 GCA_003248965.1 Brevundimonas sp.
CTCACCCCACGCTGCGAGGCGTAACTAACCCAAGGACTCTGGTCGCCGCTGGATGAAAACTCAGAGGCACGTCATCGCCGGCACCTATGACGGCCAGAACTACGATACGCTCGGCCGTTATTACTCGATCGCCGTGACGAAGAAGTTTTAGAGCCGTGCGCCGACGGGGAAGCAGGTCTTCCCCGTCGGTCGCCTCGATGATCAGGACGATCTTCGGTCCATTTCCTGGCTCGCGCCGATCATCGACTTCGCGCGCCGAAACAGGCGCAGGCCGATCATTCGGACGATGGGCTGGTCGGCGCGTCGGCCCTTGGTCGCCATCACAGCTTCAACACAATCCATAGCGGATCCAGATCATGAAATTCACAAGCCTGACGGCTATCGCTCTTGCTTTGTCGTCTTGTGCGGGCGCGTCCGCCTGGGCGGCGGAACTGCCGGCGGCGCAGCAGTCCGCCCTCATCGGAACGGTCGAACGTGATCAAGAGAAACTGGGGGCGACCGCCCTGGCCATATGGGGTTTCGCCGAGGTCGGCTATCAGGAGACCCAGAGTTCGGCCCGCCTGCAACAGGATCTGACGGCCGCCGGTTTCACCGTCACGCCGGGAATCGCCGGTCAGCCCACCGCCTTCGTCGCCAGTTTCAAGAACGGGGACGGCCCGGTGGTCGCCCTTCTGGCCGAGTTCGACGCTTTGCCCGGCCTGTCCCAGGCCGTATCGCCCGTCGAACAGTCGCTGCATGGGATCGCCGGTCACGGCTGCGGCCATAACCTGTTCGGCGCCGCCTCCAGCTATGCCGCCATCGCGGTCAGGCAATGGATGATCGACAACAACATCAAGGGCGAATTGCGCGTCTACGGCACGCCCGCCGAAGAGGGCGGCTCGGCCAAGGCCTTCATGGTCCGCGACGGCCTGTTCAACGACGTGGATGTCGCGCTCCACTGGCACCCCGCCACGGTCAATAGCGCCAGCCAAGGCACGACCAAGGCCAATGTCAGCGGTAAATTCCGCTTCTACGGCACGTCGTCCCACGCGTCCGGCGCGCCGGATCGCGGGCGTTCGGCCCTGGACGCCGTCGAGGCGATGAACGCCATGGCCAATATGATGCGCGAGCACATCCCCGACGGAACCCGCATCCACTATGTCATCACCAACGGCGGTGAAGCGCCCAACGTCGTGCCCAACTATGCGGAATCCTACTATTACGTCCGCCACGGCGATCCGCAGGTCGTGTTGTCTGTCATCGAACGGCTGAAGAAGGCCGCCGAAGGCGCCGCGCTCGGCACCGAAACCCGATACGAATTCCAGCAGATCGGCGGTGTCTACAGCATGATGCCCAACGGCGCGCTGATGAGCGTCATGGACCGTAATCTGCATCGCGTCGGCGGCATCGCCTGGACGCCGGAGGAAACGGCTTTCGCGGCCGAACTCCAGAAGACCCTGGCCAGCCGTCCGCCGCTGTCGAGCGTCGGCGAAATTCAGCCTGCGCAACTGAGCTTCGATGGGGCAGGCGGCTCGACCGACGTCTCGGACGTCAGCTGGGTCGTGCCCACCGTCGGTCTGGCGACGGCGACCTTCGTGCCCGGATCGGCAGGGCACAGCTGGCAGAACACCGCCGCCGCAGGCTCCAGCATCGGGGTCAAGGGCGCGGTCGTGGCGGCCAAGACCCTGGCCCTGACGGCTGCCGAACTGTTCGTCAGCCCCGACACCATCGCCGCAGCGACGGCCGAGCTCCATGAACGCCGTGGCGCGGACTTCGTCTATCGCCCCCTGGTCGGGGACGGTCCCCCGCAACTTGACTACCGCGGCGCCGCCAAATGACATCGACAACGCCGCGACGGGAACGGTCGACGCTGCGGCCTCGATGAATTAGTTCGGCCTGCACGGGGAGGGCGCTGACGCGTACCGGATTCGAGCAGGTCGACATCCCTCAAGAGAGGGGAGTCAGCGTTAGGCCGGCAGAACCGACCGAGACGCTCGTTGCGCCGGCCCCGCGGCGTTCAAGTCGTTTGATTGCAATGAAGGGACGATGGTGGGTGATCACAGGTTCGAACTGTAGACCCGCTGATTAAGAGGCGCTGGATCAGGCCTGCGCCAGGCTGGGCTATCCGAAGGCGATCCGGGTCGACCAGGGCACGGAGTTCGTCTCCCGGAACCTCGACCTATGGGCCTACGCCCACGGCGTCACCCTCGACTTCTCGCGGCCCGGCAAACCGACAGACAACGCCTTCATCGAGGCGTTCAACGGACGCTTCCGGGACGAATGCCTGAACGCCCACTGGTTCCTGACGCTTGCGGATGCGGCCGAAAAGTTGGAGGTTTGGCGCAGAGACTACAACGAGGTTCGGCCCCATGGGGCCATAGGCAACAAGCCGCCGATCACGTTGATGGATCCCGGTGACGCAGCCAGCCCGTCACCCTGACTCGGGCCGGAAAACTCCAGCTCCGAGTGCTCCAGAGAATGGGAGCGGATCAATAACCCAAGGACACTGGTCGCCGCTGGATGAAAAGTCAGGAGCACGTCAGGGAGTGATTGCGTGGGATTGCAGCCGCCCAGCCGAGTGACGCCATGATCGCGCAAGCAAGTGAGGCGGGCGTCAGAACCGTCACTCATCCCAAAAAAGCCGATGGTTTATTGGCTATGTTCCATCAGCCGCCGTCGCCCACCAGTCTGTCCAGCGCTCGGGCCACGTTCTCGAGCGTGTAGGGCTTTTGAACGATGGGACGCCCGCGATGGGCGATCGGAGGATCGGCCTGTTCCCCGTAGCCGGTCGCGAAGAGGAACGGGATGTTCAGTTCGGCCAGACGATCTGCGATCGGATAGGAGTTCTGGTCGCCCAGATTGATGTCCAGCATCGCGACGGAGGGGCGGGCGGCGTCGATGCTGTCGAGCGCGCCCTGAACCGTAGCGGCGGTTGTGACTGTCTCGGCGCCGAGACGGGTGGCGATGTCTTCAGCATCCAGCGCGATGATCAGGCTGTCTTCAACCAGGAGAATGTCGTGACCTTTGAGAATGCTGGCCGGAGCCGCCTGGGGATGGCCGGCCGCAGGGCGGGGATATTTGATGATGCGTGGCCCGGCGCCCTTCTGTGGGTCCGACAGGTGGCGAGCCGGCACGCGGAAGACAGCCTGAACGCCGCTGGGGTCGTAGTCGACCTTGGCCGCGCCGCCGAGATCATAGGGCACTGACCGATCGATAATGGTGGTGCCGAACCCCTTGCGCGTCGGCGGCGAGACCGGCGGACCACCGGTCTCGCGCCATTCAAGGATCAGGTCGCCGGCTGGATTGCGATGCCAGCCCAACGTCACTCGCCCGCCCTTGACCGACAGCGCCCCGTACTTGTTGGAGTTGGTGACAAGTTCGTGGAGCACCAAGGCCAAAGTCGAATAGGCGTTGGGATTGAGAAGTACGGGTTCGCCCTGGGTGACGATCCGTTCTCCGTCATCGATGAAGGCTGCGGCCTCCGCATCGATCAGAGCCTGGATCGGCGCTGGGCCCCAATGATCGTCGGTGATCTGGTTATGGGCTCGCGCCAGGGCGTGGATGCGACCGTCGATGACCTTGACGAAATTGGTGATGTCGCCGCCCGTCGGCTGTGACTGACGGATCAGACCGCGGATCAGACCAAGGATGTTGCGCACGCGATGGTTCAACTCCGCGATCAGCAATTCCTGTCGTGCGCTGGCCTGCTGACGCTCGGTAGACGCTTCGTCGGCGAGGCGCAGCACCACCTCGATCAAGGTCGCCCGTAGTGTTTCGGCGACGCGAATCTCTGAACTCGAGAAAGGGCGAGAACGGCCTTCGACCAGTTCCTTCCATTCGGCGAAACTTTCGCGCGGCGTCAGACGAGGTCCATTGGGACCATAGGCCGTCGGCTTGTGGGGATCACCGCCCCAGCGGACTGAGTGGATCAGTTCCTTGCGAAACAGAACGACATAGTCGCGCGGCGAACGCGAAATCGGTATGGCCAGCATTCCCGCAGCTTCCGAGGCGAACGCCTCCGCGTCCGGAATGAGAGAGCCGATGTGGTCGGTGGCGAACACCTTGCCGGCTGCTGTGCCGTTCAGGGCGCGAACGATTCTTCTGAAAGCCTCGATCGGCGGCGTGACGCCGGAGAAGGCGTGGTTTCCACCTAACCAGACCCCGACCCCGTCGGCGGGAATGGCATGGGTCAGGATATCGCCTAGCCAATCAAGGTCCTTGAGCAGGGTCTCGTCGGATGCGACGGCCCCCAGAAGTTGGTCCGAGATGTCGCGGGCGCGGCGTTCGTAATCGACGGTTTCCTGACGCTCTCGGCTCTCCAGCCGCATCGAAAACATCTGCACGAACAGTTCCGCGACAGAGCGCCGTTCGAAGCTGGGTCGACGCGGAGCGTAATGGTGGCAGGCGAAGAGTCCCCACAGCCGCCCGTCCACGATGATCGAAATCGACAGGGACGCCTCTACGCCCATGTTCTTCAGATATTCGATATGGATTGGAGAGACAGAGCGCAGAACCGACAAGGACAGATCCAGCGGCCGACCCGCTTCGTCGCGCTCCGGCAGAATGGGCACGGGCGTCGCGTTGACGTCCGTGATGATGCGCAGAAGGTTGCGCCGGTAGAGCGCGCGCGCCTGAGCCGGAATATCCGAGGCCGGATAGTGCAGGCCCATGAATTTTCCGATGCCTGATCGAGCCGCCTCGGCCACCACCTCGCCAGAGCCGTCTGCGGCGAAGCGATAGACCATCACACGGTCGAATCCGATCAGGGCCCGGACCTGGCGGGCGCCCTCCCTGTAGAAGCTTGCGAAGTCCGCACATTGGTCCAGGCGACTGATCATCGAACGGACCATGCCTGAGGCGTCGCCGTGTTCGCCCGACGCCGGCTCGGCCTCGATCACCACCTGCCCGTTCGAGAAGTGCAGGGCGATGTCGAAGGCGGGGCCGCCATCGACAATGGCGCAGTCGAACAGTCTTTCGACCGCATCAGAGACGCGCAGCATCGCTGCGCGATTGCGCAGATCGTGCACGGCGCGGGCGGAGAAGACTTGCTGTAGAGGCTTGCCGAACAGATCGGCGGGCGCAAGGCCCAGAAAGTCGATGGTGTTCGCCGAGGCGCGCGCGATCATCCAATCGGCGGTCAGGGCGAGGAGAAAACCGATGGGCTGGATGGCGCCCAGAATGTGAATCGGCTCGCGATCACAATTGGTCAGGTCGACCGGGCATGAATCATCCGTGGCGGTTTCGGACTGCAAGATCATCCTCCCCAAGAGTGCGACGGGCAGAGGATGCAAAGGTCTCGAAAACGTCGGCGGCGGCGCGGGCTGCGGCGGCGACCTCGGGTTCAGAGCTTAACCGTTGATCCAGAAGGTGAACAAATGCGCGCCAGGCCGCCGGGTTCCCGCCGGAAAGGAAGGATTTCGGAAGATCGTCGGGAACGGCGCGAACCAACATCGCCCCTCCAAGCCGCGAGCCTTCCAGGACGTAAAGTCCGCCGAGCATCGCCGCCTCTCCGAAGAAGGACGGCGCCGGCGAAGGAGGGGGGGGCGCCATATCCAGAGCGGTCAAGTCGGCGACCAGGGCGTTGGACCGCCGCCGATCGGGCCAGTCTGGAACGACGTCTGCGATTCCGGCGCGGTCGAGCGCCTCCTCGACGCCGAGGAAGCCGCCAGCCTGGGCCAGCAGAAAGTCGCCATAGCCGCCGCGATGGGTCAGATCGAAGCGAGAGAACAGAGCGTCGAGCCTTTCATGGTCGTCCGCCGTGGCCGACCGAAGTACGAAACGCACGCTCATATATATAATCCGCTACTCGACAAATTCAGCCGAATTTCAAATCGTAACGGGTATTGAGGCGAGTTCCAAGCGTCTGAATAGCTTGCTGATGTGGTCAGTATCTGCGCCTGAGCGGCTTACGCGCCTTAGTTACCGTTGAGCGTGCCCCGGAAATCAACCTTCTTCCGAGAAGGCCTGAATGGGCAGGGGAGGGCTGGTGTTGGCGATCAGGGCTTTTCGCCGCAAGGACGTGCGCGTGTCACCGCTCTGAGCGATCCGTCGCCATCTTGTTGGAAAAGGGACGATGGTGGGTGCGGTCCACAGTGAATGACCGATCCTGGCGGATACCGTTGAAAAAGTCGCCTGACTGAGATCGGCTTGAAGAGCGGCATGGTCAGGCTGTGGCGGGGTTCGTGACGCTT
>QFQU01000003.1 GCA_003248965.1 Brevundimonas sp.
TGTTGCTCACCCCACGCTGCGAGGCGTAACTAACCCAAGGACTCTGGTCGCCGCTGGATGAAAACTCAGAGGCACGTCAACGCGATTACACACTACTTATCAATATTGGTGTTCTTCGTGGAGTGGTCAGTCGTCGGCGTTTATTGTCCTGAGATCAGCAAGGAAAGCCGTGCCGATTTCCACGGCCCGCTTGGCCGCGTCCGAGTCGACATCCACGCCGTGCGATGCCTCGAGCATGGATTGCACGACGCCGTGCATTTGCCTGATGCTGGCTGGAGAAACTCCCAGGCCTTGCAGTTTGCCGAGCATCTGCGAGATGCCCATCCGACGCGGATCGATGCCCTTAGCGACGACGAGTTCACGCAGGGCGCGCTCGATTTCGATACGAAGCTTGACGACCGACATGAGCGGGAATTCCCGCCCAAGCTCCTCGACCGTCGGAAGATCTTCTTGGAGCTGAGGAGGGAGCGCCTGCGAAAGTTGATATTGAGCCACCCCCATCGGCTTGCTCGAATCTCGCAAGGAGTACTCGACGATCACCTCGTTGCGTCCCTTGCACAGGATGATGCCGATCGTCGGCTTGTCGTCGGGATGGCGCAATTGCTCGTCCACGGCCGACAGATAGAAATTCATCTTGCCCGCGAACTCGGGTTTGAAATCCTCGATCTTCAGCTCGATCACCACGAAGCAGCGCAGTCGCAGATGGTAGAACAGCAGGTCGAGGTAATAATCCTGCCCGCCGACTTCGAGATGGTACTGGCTGCCGACGAAGGCGAAGCCCTTGCCGAGTTCGAGGATGAGCGAGCGGAGGTGTTCGATCAGGCCGCGTTCGAGATCGCGCTCTAGCATATCGGGGCCAAGCGAGAGGAAGTCGAACGTATAGGGGTCTTTGAGAATCTGCTGGGCCAGCTCGGATTGCTCGGCCGGAAGTGTCTGCGAGAAGTTGGTCAGCGCGCTTCCTTGACGGGCGAAGAGATTGCTTGCGATCTGGTGGGCGAGAACGTTCCGGCTCCAGCCGTGCTCAATTGTCTGCCGGGCATACCAAGCGCGTTCTTCAGATGCCGTGGTGGCATCGAGAAGGAGCATGTTGTGGCCCCATGGCAATTGTGCAGCAAGCTGCTGCACAAATTCGCCGTCGGGCCAGGCCTCTGCGAAGGTGCGCATATATTTCAGGTTTCGGGCTGAAAGTCCGGTCATCTCGGGAAAGGCTTGGCGGAGGTCCTCCGACAGCCGGTCGATGACCCTGGCGCCCCATCCCTCGCGCTCCTGCCGACTCAGAATATCGCGACCGATGGTCCAATAGAGCACCACCAGCTCGCGATTGACGGACAGGCCGGCCCGGTGGCGGGCAGCGGCGATCTTCTGCTTCAGGACTCCGACGAACGCGGCGTAGGTGTGTGCATTGACCTCGGTCGAGGGAGCGGAAGCCTTCGCTCGCCGAGAATGGACGGGTTTCGGCGGCCGAGAGGTCATGCGGCCGCTTTCAGGCGCTTCTTCGCCAGCATGGCGCGGACGAATTTATCCCATTTCGCCATGCCGGCGCGTTTCTCGACCATGTAGTGCCAGCGGTCGTAGTGCTTGGAACTGACATCTTGCAGCGCGTGGTTCTGCAGGCGATCGCGAATTTCCTTTGGCACGCCTGCCTTGCCGGCGAGCGTCTTGAACGTGCGGCGAAGATCGCGGTTTGTCGCATACGGGATCACGCCGCGATCTCTCTGCCGCCAGACAAAGCTGTACAGAGTGCCGTGGCTGACCGGCTTGGACGGGTCCTTCGCGGAGGGGAAGAACCAGCCGTACTCGTTCGGCTTGATCGATTCGATCAGTTCAGCGGCGAGCAACGGTACAGGGACGGCGTGCGGCTGGAGGTTCTTAGTTTTCGACCAGTCTATGATCCGCTCCTTGGCGTCCCATTGATCGACATGAAGCCGCGCAATCTCCTCGACGCGTTGGCCGGTCAGCATGATGAGTTGCACTGCTCGTGGATAGGAGGGGTGAACCGGCGTGTCGGGGTGGTCCAGCCAGCAATAGAGCTGAACAAACTCGTCTTCGTCGAGCCAACGCGTGCCTTGGACCTTCGGCTCGGTAGGAATGCCGGTTGCCGGGTTGAACGGAAGCCGGAAGCGCCGAGAAGACTGCTGCCGATAGTCGTTGTCGGACTTCATGCCCCAACTGAATGCCGCATGGAGATAGGAGCGGACATGATCGGCCATTGATTTCGCGCCGCGCTCGTAAATCGGCCGTATCAGCTCGATGATCTCCTCGGCCTCGATCTCGCGGGCGAGGCGGTTACGTCCGAGCGTATCGGCGATCTTGTTGAGGCCCTTTTCCGTTTCCTTCCAGGACGGCTTCCCCGCGTCCTTGAGCGCGGCAACATAGCCTTCGAACAGATCGGCGACCGTGCCGGGACGCGTATCGGTCGCAATTTTGATGCTCCGGCCCCTCTGGATGACGTCGGCGAAGTCGCGCTTGAACATCTCGCGCGCCTGAGCGAGCGACATGGAAGGGTACGCGCCGAGCTTCTTTTTGGTCCGCTTTCCGTCACGCCACTGCTGCGCCATCCAGTCCGCTGTGACGCGCTTCGGCATGGGCTTGAGGACAAGCACGAGGCGACCGGTGCCGCGGCCTTCGCCATCGGCGAGATTTTCCTGCTTCTGGCTTAGCTCAACCCGCTTCAACGCATGTCGGATCGCGGTGTCGGTCAGGCTTGGCATGGCGTTTTCTCCTGTTCCGCAACTGGGATCGGTCGAGGAGAAACGGGGATCGTTTGCTGGGATCGGAAAGCCGCTTTCAACCCCTCTAACCGCTCCCAATTTGCCATAACCGCCCCCTGTACGCAATGCGCGAAAAGCGGCTATTTCATTGATGATTCAGCGGTATTCAGCGTGATCGAACGTGATCATTGAGGGGGTAGTGGGATGGTTGTGGACCAGGATCAGGGCGCTGGCCGACAGCTCCAGCGCGCGCCGCACCACCTCGCGCGGATAGACCGGCGCATGATCGACCGTGCCCCGGTTCTGCACCTCGTCCAGGATCAGCTGGTTCTTCTTGTCCAGATAAAGCACCCGGAACTGCTCGCGCGGTTCGTGCTGCAGGGCGACGCGCACATAGGCCAGCAGCGCCGTCCACGACGATATCACCGGCCGTTTCGCCGTAGGCTCGCGCGCGATCCGCCGCGTCACGTCGAAGATCAGTTGCAGGTCCAGCGCCACAGCCCGCGTCGCTTTTCCAACGGCGTAGCCCATCGACCGCGCGACCTGATCCTCGACCGCCTCGTGGCTGGCCGCCCCGATGCCCTCCAAGCCGCCGAACCGCGCCAGCAGATCCTTGGCCAACGGCTTGGTGTCCTTGTAGGGCACGCTGCGGAACAGCAGCAGCTCCAGCAGCTCATAGTCGGGCAGGGCGCCCAGTCCCCCCTTCGCCGCCCGCTCACGCAGCCGGTCGCGATGGCCGCTGTGGCGGGGCTTGGACCTGGGCTTTGGCTGGGGCGCTTCGGTCCCAGGCGTCGTGTCGTCGAGCATGACCCCTCCCGCTCGCGCACAACCTGTGCGGAATGCGAGCGGGGATCAAGGGGTTCGGTTCGGAGGGGTCAGTTCGGGCGGAACAGGCCGGCCGGCGATGCGGTGAAGATTTCCAGTCCGTCCTCGGTCACGCCGATGGTGTGTTCGCACTGGGCGGACAGGGACTTGTCGCGGGTCACGGCGGTCCAGCCGTCGGACAGGACCTTCACGTGGGGCTTGCCCAGGTTCACCATAGGCTCGACGGTGAAGAACATCCCGGGCTTCAGCACGGCGCCTTCGCCCTTGCGGCCATAGTGCAGGACGTTGGGGCTGTCGTGGAAGATGCGGCCGATGCCGTGGCCGCAGAAGTCGCGCACCACGCTCATGCGCTGGGCCTCGACGAACTTCTGGATGGCGAAGCCGATGTCGCCGAACGTATTGCCCGGCTTGACCTGTTCCAGGCCCAGATCCAGCGACTGATAGGTCACGTCGATCAGCTTTTTCGCCCGGGCGTTGATCTCGCCCACCGCATACATGCGGCTGGAATCGCCGTGCCAGCCGTCGACGATGACGGTGTGGTCGATGTTGACGATGTCGCCGTCCTTCAGAACCTTGTCGCCGGGAATGCCATGGCAGACGACGTGGTTGATGGAGGTGCAGACCGTCTTCTCATAGCCCTTGTAGCCCAGACAGGCGGGCAGGCCGCCGTGGTCCAGGGTGAACTCTCGGATCAGGTCGTCGATGGCGCCGGTCGTCACGCCCGGCTTCACATGGGCGGCGATCATGTCCAGGGCTTCGGCGACCAGGCGGCCGGCCTTGCGCATGCCCTCGAAATCCTCGGGGGTGTGGATGCGGATGGCGCTGGAGCGGACCAGAACGTCGGTTTCGATTTCGGGCGTTTCGTACATGATTGCGATCTGCGACAGAGACAGGCTCAGATGGCGATCCTAGCACGGATAGGCAAGGCGTTTATGAGGCGGTGAAGATTTCCTTCCCTCGCGGCAAGGCTGGGCGTGCGTTGCGTCGGTTCAAAGAAGGCGGGTCGAACCTGCCGTCGCGTAACCTCGCGCGGGTGTGATCGTGTGCGGCGTCCGGGACACAGTTTCGCCCCGATGAAGTCCGAGGGCGGTCGCGCATGCAACGCTTTCGTGTCGAGCGCGCTGCGGCAAAGTCTCTCCCCGAACACCCGCCGCGCATAACGGCGGGGCAGTAAAATCAGGATTAGGTAATGACCCCCAGGAATCTCGTCCGCTTCGGCGGCGCCGCCCTGACGACCGCCCTTCTGGCCGGCGTCGCCGCCCCGGCCATGGCCGGCTCCTTCTATGTTCAGGAACAATCGACCCGCGGCCAGGGTCGCGCCAACGCCGGCGTCGCCGCCGACAAGGGCGTCCAGTCGCTGTGGTGGAACCCCGCCGCCATCGCCGGAACCCAGCGCGAAGTCTATATGGGCATGCACGGCCTGATCCTGGATTCCAGCGTCGACGACCGCGGCTCGACCCTGACCTACAACATCCCCGTCACCGGCGTGGGCGTCGTCAGTTCGACCAAGGCCGTCAACGGCGACCCACACGTCCATGACGTGGTCGAAAGCGGCATCGTGCCGAACTTCGCCGTTTCCATGCCGATCGGCGACCGCTTCAACGTCGGCCTGGCCGTCCAGGCGCCCTACAATTTCACCACCAAATATCTGCCGGACGACTTCGCCCGCTACGACGCCCTGACGTCCGAGCTGCGCTCGGCCAACGTCAGTCTGGTCGGCGCCATGAAGGTCACGGACTGGCTGGACATCGGCGCCGGTTTCGACGCCCAGTACGCCAAGGCGACCCTGTCTTCGGCCCTGCCGAACGTGCCGGTCCCGGCCGTCCTGTCGCCCGCCTATGTCATCTCGCCCTCGACCGATGGCCGCAATCAGCTGGAAGGCGACGGCTGGAACTACGGCTGGAACGCCGGCGCCCAGATGCATTTCGGCAAGCTGGACCTGGGGGTGGCCTACCGCTCGGAAATCAAGCACGAGTTGGACGGCACGGTGAACATCTCGGGCCTGACGGGTCTGCTGGCCGGCGCCAACGTCTCGGCCGACGGCACGGCCAAGTTCACTACGCCCTGGTACGCCACCGTCTCGGCCCGCTACGCCGTCAACGACCGCCTGACCCTGAACGCCCAGGTCAACCAGATCGGCTGGAGCAAGTTCGACGCCATCCGCGTCAACTATGGCGCCAACGGCGCCTCGACCATCGTTCAGGACTATGACGACGTCACCACCGGTGCGGTCGGCTTCGACTACAAGATCGATCCGACCATGACCTTCCGCGCGGGCGTCGGCTACGACCCGACCCCGACCCCGGACGATCACCGCACCGCCCGCATCCCCGACGGCGACCGCTGGCTCTACGCCGCCGGCCTGTCCAAGACCGTGGGTTCGATGACCTTCGACGGCGCCGTGACCTACATCGACATCAGCGACGCCGCGATCAACGACACCCGCGACGTCTATGGCAACGGCCTGGTCGTCTCGAACCTGCGCGGCGAGGCTCAGGGCAACGGCGTCGGCTTCTCGCTGGGCGCGACCTGGAGCTTCTAAGTCCGTTTAGCCCCGGCTGACATGAGAACGGCGGCGCCCGCAAAGGCGCCGCCGTTCTTCTTTGCCCATAGGGTCTGAAAAGCGAGGTCTCTCAGATCACCCCTTGGCGGCGCCGTAGCCCTTGCCGCCATTCGAAGGGCGGCGACGGGGGCGGCGCTTCATCTCGGCGACCGGACGGGGCTCTTGCTGGCGGGGTTCGCGCGCGGTGGTCTTCTCGCCAGCCATGGGATTGTAGGTCTTCTCGGGGCGCGCCGCCGCCGCCTCGCCGCCGGGGCGGTTGCGGCGCTGGCGGTGGGGTTGGCCGCCGCCTTCCGGACGCACGCCGTCGCGGTGCGGGTTGCGACGCCCGCGACCACCCCGGCCGCCTTCGTTGCGCTCTCCGCCTTCCCGTTCGGGCAGGGTCGCCTTCTTGGCCACCCCGGCGGCCATAATTGAGGCGTCCAGGGCCGCCAGCTGCCTGTCATTGCGACGGTCGATAGCCGGGATTTTCTGGCGCGTGACCTTTTCGATGTCGCGCAGCAGCTTCATCTCGTCGCCGGCGACGAAGCTGACGGCCGTGCCGTCCTTGCCCGCCCGCGCGGTGCGACCGATGCGGTGGACGTAGCTTTCCGGCACATGCGGCAGTTCGAAGTTCACGACATGCGAGACGCCGTCCACGTCGATGCCGCGCGCGGCGATGTCGGTGGCGACCAGGACCCGCAGCTTGCCCTTCTTGAAGGCTTCCAGAGTGCGTTCACGCTGGGGCTGGGACTTGTTGCCGTGGATGGCGCCGGCCTCGACGCCGCCGGCTTCCAGATAGGCCGCGACCTTGTCGGCGCCGTGCTTGGTCTTGGTGAAAACCAGGCAGCGCTTGTACTCGGGATCGCTGAACATCTCGGTCAGCAGGGCGCGCTTCTTGCCCTGTTCGATATAGACGACCGACTGGCTGATGCGCTGCACCGTGGTCGATTGCGGCGTGACCTGGACCTTGACCGGGTCCTTCAGCAGTTCGCCCGCCAGCTTGCCGATCTCGGTCGGCATGGTGGCCGAGAAGAACAGGTTCTGACGGCGGGCCGGCATCCGGCTGACGATCTGGCGGATCGGCTTGATGAAGCCCAGGTCCAGCATCTGGTCGGCCTCGTCCAGGACGAAGATCTCGGTCGAGGACAGGTCCAGGGTCTTCTGCTGGATGTGGTCCAAGAGGCGGCCGGGCGCGGCGACCAGGATGTCCAGACCCTGTTGCAGGGCCCGCTCCTGGGCGCCGTATTTCACGCCGCCGAAGATGACCGCGACCCGGAAGCCCAGGTGCGCGCCGTAAGCCTTGAAGCTGTCGCCGATCTGGGTCGCCAGCTCACGCGTGGGGCTCAGGATCAGGGCGCGCGTGGTGCGCGGCACGGGCGGGGTGCGGTTCTCGGCCAGGCGATGCAGGATCGGCAGGGCGAAGGCGGCGGTCTTGCCTGTGCCGGTCTGGGCGATGCCCAAGAGGTCCTTGCCCAGCATGACGTCGGGGATGGCCTTTTCCTGGATCGGCGTCGGCTTGACGTATCCGGTCGAGGTCAGGGCCTGCAGAAGAGCCTTGTTCAGGCCCATGGATTCGAAGGTGGTGCTCATAGCTATGTCTTTCGCGTGCGGCGACGCGCATCGCCCATGGCATGACGCCGTCGGGCCGCGCACCGCCAGTCCCGACTGAGCCTCGGCAATGAGGCCTGCGGGGTGGATCGGGCGCCGCCCCGCGTGTCCGGGCAGCGAATGGATATGAGGAACCGGCGGCTGCTACAGTCAGGTCCGAAAGCGGACCCACACGCGCTGGAGACGCCGGAGATCGCGATTGTGCGATGCAGCGTAGATGCGCCCTCCAGCGCGTGAAGTCAAGGTCGGCGCGGGCTTGTCCGGCCGGCCCGGCCGGTCAGCGCCGGGCGCGGCTTTCCAGCTCGCCGATGCGGCGGTCCAGATAGGCGCTGTCGTCGGCCGAGACGTTGAGGCGTGCATAGGCCGTCTCCAGCCTTTGCAGGTCGCCCAGTTCGACGCGGATGTCGGCCGCTTCGGCGCGGGTGATGCGGCCGGCGCGTTCCGAGGTCGTGACGGTCGTGTCCAGGGCGGCCAGACGTTGGCGCGCCGTCATCGCCGGGGTCGTGGCGTTGGGGCTGTCGCCGACGCGCGCGTCCAGGGCGTCCAGGCGGCTGTCCAGATCGGCGCGCTCGCTGGCGCTCAGGACGCCGTCCGCCTGATAGCGGGTCTCCAGCTGGATCACGGCCTGATAGTCGGCCTTCAGTCGCGTGGCATCCGTGCGGGTCAGGCGGCGCGCGGCGACTGCGGCGTCCACCCGGCTTTCGAAGGCGGCGCGACCGGCGGCGGCCCCGCCCGTCTCGCCATAGCCGGACGCGCCGGAATCCAGCGTCTGGATCAGGGCGTTGTAGCGGCTGTTCAGATCGGCCCGCTCCTGGGCGGTGATCCGACCGTCGGCGGCATAGCGCGCCTCCAGATCGACCAGACCGCTATAGTCGGCGCGCAGACGCGTCGCCGCCGACGCAGACACGGCCCCGGAGCGCACGCTGGAATCGATGCGGCTGGTGAACTGGCTTTGGCCGTCGCGTAGCGGGCGCCCGCCCCTCAGCCACGCCTGATCCATCGCCGACAGGCCCAGCCGATCCCCGAACAGGGCGCCGACCAGGGCCCCCAGTTGGTCCTCGGCGCGCGGCGTGTTCTGGGCCGAGGCCGCGCCCGCGCACACGGTGGCGGGCAAGGCCAGGGCCAGGGCGGCGGCGCAGGTCAGACGGGCAAGGCGGGGCATGGAGGATTCTTTCGGATGTTGATGTTCGCTGGGAAAACGGCGGCGTCGGCGGATGGTTGCGCGGCCCGCGGCGTTCACCCCCAGGCCATCCAGCCCATCCACGCCGCCATGGCGATCATCATAAGGTTCTCGGTCAGGGACAGGAAACCCAGCGGAACATTGCTATCGCCGCCGACGCAGGCGCACTTCAGCTCGCGCTTCTGGATATAGACGGCCTTGAACACCGACCAGGCGCCGATGACCCCGACGACCAGCGCCGCCGGAACCGACAGCCAGTTCAGCACGCCCGCGATCATCAGCACGCCCGCGCCCAGCTCCACGAACGGATAGACATAGGCATAGGGCAGCCAGCGTTTGGCCAAGACGTCATAACCCAGGAACATGGTGGCGAACCCGTCCAGGTCGCGCAGCTTCAGCATCGCCAGGGCGCACATGGAGAAGGCGATGAACCATTCCGGCGTTCGCATGGTCACAAGGGTTCCGCCCGCGAAGCTGGCGGCGACGGCCATCAGGGCGGTGACGGCGAAGACGACCAGCACCGGCGTATAGGTCTTGGCGTTCTTGTCCTTGACCGGCTTGCCCAGGAAACGGCGCAGATCGTCGTAGCCGCCGATGCGCCGCCCGTCGATGAAGACCTGGGGCGTGGTCTTGACCTCGTGCTCGGCCTTGAAGGCGTCCGTCGCCTCTCGCGTCGTCAGCCAGCGGTCGTCGACCGCATAGCCTTCGCTTTTCAGCAGGTGGCGCGCACGCAGACCCCAGGGACAGACGTGCTTGTCCATCACCATGCGATAGAGAACGGCGGTCTTGGCGGCGGTCATCGGGGCGGTCCTTCGACTTGGCTTTCCAGGGGCGGACCCTATCTGGGGTGCGGACCATGGTACGGAGTCAAGACATGACGAATACGACCATCGCGGGCCTTGCCCGCGCCGGCGGCGTCGGGGTGGAGACGGTGCGCTACTATCAACGGCGCGGGCTGATGCCGAAGCCGGACGGGGCGGGCGGCGTGCGCCGCTACGGCCCCAGCGAAATCCGTCGCCTGCGCTTCATACGCGCGGCCCAGGGCGCGGGTTTCACCCTGGAGCAGATCGGCGAACTGCTGGCCCTGGATGCGGGCCATGACCACGCTCGGGCGCGCGCCCTGGCTCAGGCGCGGATCGCCGACCTTGACCGCCGCATCGCCGAGCTTCAGTCCGCGCGCGCCTCCCTGACGATCCTGGCCGATCGCTGCGCCGGGGCGACACGCGGTCCCTGTCCGATCCTGACGGCGTTCGAAGGCTGATCGCAGGCCGCTTTCGGCCTTAGTCCTTGCGGCCCGGCAGATCGCGGCCGTTCTGGTGCAGGACCACGCCCGTCACCGCGCCCGCGTCGTCGCGGGTGAAGGTCAGGCGGGCGTCCACCTCCGTCAGGAAGAAGGCGTCCGCGCTCTCGGCGTTGAGGTCCAGGGCCGACTGGCCCGTGGCCTGGACCTTCAGCCGGCCGCCCGACACGAACACCGTCAGGGCGAAGGTCGGCGCCAGGCGATAGACGCCAACATAGGCCTGCATGGCCTCGGGCGACAGGGCGATGGCGCGACGTTCGCTGGCCAGGGTCACAGTCCCGCCGCGCGCCAGCGTCACCAGATCGGCGCCCAGCTTGTCGGGCGCCGACCCGTTCAGATTGCCCAGGACGACGACGGCGATCCGCGCCTCGGGATCGTAGGCCATATAGGTGTTGAACCCCTCGATGGCGCCGTTGTGCCAGATCAGGGTCGATCCGTCCGGGCGACGGTTCACCACCAGGCCCAGGGCGTAGTCGTTCAGCACCGGCGTCGTCAGGGCCGTCATCGACTGCGCGTTCAGCAGCCGCCCGCCGAACAGCCCCTGCTCCCATTTCAGCAGGTCGTGCGGCGTCGAATACAGGGCCCCGGCGCCCTGGGGGATGCTCATGTCCACATAGTCGGCGTTGACCACGCCCTCGGCCGACGGGGCGTAGCCTGAGGCCCGGCGCGGCAGGACCAGGTCGTGCCGGTCATAGCCGCTGTCGGCCATGCCCAGGGGCCGGAACAGGTGTTCGGCCACGAAGTCGGCGTAGGTCTGGCCGCTGGCCTTCTCGATCACCGCCGTCAGCAGGATGTAGCCCGAGTTGGAATAGGCGAACCTCTGGCCCGGCTGGAAGTCCAGCGGCCGGCCGCTGAAGCGCGCGATTAGTTCCGCCACGGTGGTCGGTCGGGTCTTCAACGCGCCATAGTCGGGAAAGCGGGTGAAGTCGGGCACGCCGGCGGTGTGGCTCAGCAGCCGGCGCGGCGTCACCGAATCCCACGCGGCGGGCGCGTCCGGCAGCCAGGTCTTGATCGGGGCGTCCAGATCGACCTTGCCCTGTTCGGCCAGCATCAGGACCGCCACGGCGGTGAATTGTTTGGTCAGGGAGCCGAGACGAAACTTGGTGTCGCCGTCGTTGGGGATGTTCCATTCGCGGTTGGCGAAGCCATAGCCCCGATCCAGCAACACCTGCCCGTCCTTGGCGACCAGAACGGCGCCGGAAAAGGCGTCGGCCTCGCTCTGAGCGCGCACCACCTGATCCATGCGCTGGGCGTCCTGCGCGCCTGCGGGCGCGGCGGCGACGAGCCAAAGGCCGAAGGCCGCCACGGCGAAAGATCGGACGGAGTCGGTGGTTCTGGAAAAGACGATTGGCACGGATGATCCCCCGACGCGGTGTTGCGTCATACGAAAAGAGGCCACGAGACGGCTGTTCGGATGCAGCGCAGTCGCCAGTTTTCTGGGGGCGCGAACTCTACAGTTCTCGCCAGGTCTTGCCGGTCACGCCCTGGTAGTTGGTGGCGTGATAGACGCCGCGGGCGACGGCGCGGGCCAGGACATCGGCGGCGACGTTGCCCAGCTGGGCCACCGCAACCTGGCGCAGGGCCGGATTGTCGATCTGTTTCTTGCCGGTGGACAGGCAGAACAGGGTGTCGCCGTCGAAGGGGGCGTGGCTGGGGCGGATGGCGCGGGCCATGCCGTCCTGGGCCATGATGGCCATGCGCAGGCATTCCACCCGCGTCAGGGCCACGTCGGTGGCGATACAGGCGATGGTGGTGTTCTCGCGCGGGCGGGGGCGGAACTTGGACAGGCCCCAATCCTCGGCCGAGGCGTGCAGGCCGGCGGCGCCCAGGCCGCCGAACTCGTCGCCGATCTCATAGGGGGCGGCCCAGAAGGTCTTGCCGCCTGGCGCCACGACCGAGCCGACGCTGTTGACCGCGACGACGGCGCCGACGGTCCAGCCCGAGTCCATCACCGCCGAGGCGGAGCCGATCCCGCCCTTCAGCGCCCCGGCTTCGGCGCCATAACCCGCGCCGGCCGTGCCCAGGTCGAAGCGGTCGCCGGCGGCCTCCAGCGCCTGGACCGACAGGCGGCGATAGGGCGGCTCCATCTCCCATTGCTTGTTTCCGCCATTGGCCAGGTCGTAGAGGCAGGCGGTCGGGACGATGGGCGAGGGCGGCACGCCGGGCGCCCCGCCCATGCCGTAACCGCGCCCGCGCATCCCCATCCAGGCGGCGACGCTGTCGGCCGAGCCGAGCCCATAGACCGAGCCGCCCGACAGGATGATGGCGTCCACCTCCTGCACCAGATTTTCGGGTCGCAGCACGTCGGTCTCGCGTCCGGCGGGGCCGCCGCCGCGCACGTCCACGGCGGCCGTGGCCGGCTTTTCGGCCAGGATGACGGTGACGCCGGTGCGCACGTCGGCGTCGTGAGCCTGGCCGATCTTGATGCCCTCCACATCGGTGATCAGGTTCAGCGGGCCAGTGCGGCCGGACGCGCGGGCGGCCGACCCGGCGGCGGGTTGCTTGGCCGAAGCGGCCGAAGCGGCCGAGGCGGCGGAGGCTGCGGCGCCGATCAGGGCCGAGCCGAGGACGGTTCTGCGGTTCATCCGACTGTTTCCTTTTCCAGAGCGTGATTGCGGACCAGATCCGGCGTCGCCGCCAGAAGTGTCTGCGTATAGGGGTGCGAGGGGGCGGCGAAGACGGCGGCGGTTTCGCCCTGTTCGACGATCTGTCCGGCCTGCATGACCAGCAGGCGATCCGTCACCGTTCGCACCACGCTGAGGTCATGAGTGACGAACAGATAGGACAGGCCCAGGCGATCCGACAGCTCGGCCAGCAGGTCCAGCACCTGGGCTCGGACCGAAACGTCCAGGGCCGAGACCGCCTCGTCCAGACAGATGACCGAGGGTTCGGTGATCAGGGCGCGGGCGATGGCGATGCGCTGGCGCTGGCCGCCCGAGAATTCGTGCGGATAACGGTCGGCGGCGCTGCTGTTCAGACCCACGCGCTCCAGCATTTCGTCGATGCGGCGGCGGGCCTCCGAGGGGTCGGGGCGGGCGTCCAGCAGGTGGAAGTTTTCGGCGACCAGATCGCGCACCTTCCAGCGCGGGTCGAAACTGCCGTAGGGGTCCTGGAACACCACCTGGATATCACGGCGTATAGCCTTCAGCGCAGCGCCGCGCGCGGCGGTGATGTCGCGGCCCTTGACCCGGACGCGTCCGGCCTGGGGCGGTTCCAGCGCCAGTATGGCGCGCAGCAGAGTGGATTTGCCGCAGCCGCTTTCGCCCACCAGGCCGACGCTTTCGCCCGGCTGGATCGACAGGCTGACGTCGTCCACGGCACGGAAGGTTTTCGACTTGCCAAACAGGGCAGGCGCGCCGCCGTAGTCGCGCACCAGACCCTGAACCTCCAGCACAGGGGCGGCGTCGGCCTGAGGCCGGCTGCGGCGCACCGGCGCGTGGGTCGCATTGGCCAGCAGGCGTTGCGAGTAGGGATGGGTCATGCCCGTGCGGATGCGGTCGACCGGCGCTTCCTCGACCAACTCGCCGTCCTTCATCACCGCCAGTCGGTCGCAGGTCTCGGCCACCACGGCCAGATCGTGGGTGATGAGGATCAGGCCCATGCCGTCCTCGCGCACCAGCCGTTTCAACAGGTCCAGCACCTGGGCCTGGGTGGTGACGTCCAGAGCCGTCGTCGCTTCGTCCGCGATCAGCAGTTTCGGCGTCAGGGCGATGGCGATGGCGATGGCGACGCGCTGCCTCTGGCCGCCCGACAGCTCGTGCGGATAGCGGGTCAGGGGGAAGCGGTCGGCGGGCAGGCCGACGCGGTCCAGCACCGAACGGGCCACGGCCAAGGCCGCCTTGCGCGACACCTTTTTGTGCAGGCGCACCGTCTCGGCGACCTGATCGCCGATGGTCATGACGGGGTTCAGGGCCGTCATCGGCTCCTGAAACACGATGCCGACCTCGCGGCCCCGCACCTGCTGCATCAGGGCGTCGGGGGCGTTGGAGATCGCCCGGCCGTTCAGGCGGATGTCGCCGGTCAGGGTCGCGCGCGGCGGCGTCAGGCCCAGCACGGCCAGGGCCGTCATGGACTTGCCCGAGCCGCTTTCGCCGACCAGGCCCAGTATCTCGCCGGGGGCGACGGACAGGGACACGTCCTTCAGGATCGGCGTCGAGCCGATGGTCAGGGTCAGGTCGCGGATGTCCAGCACGCTCATGGTCAACGCTCCCGCCGGACGCGGGGGTCGAACAGGTCGCGCAGGCCGTCGCCGGTCAGGCTGAGGCCCAGCACGGTCACGAAGATGGCCAGGCCCGGCATGATCGCCAGCCACGGCGCGAAGCCGATCATGGTCTGGGCCTCGGCCAGCATCCGACCCCAGCTGGGCGCCGGCGGCTGGGCGCCCAGGCCGACATAGGACAGGCCCGCCTCGGCTACGATGCCGACGGCGAACTGTATGGCCGCCTGGACGATCAGCAGGCTCAGCAGATTGGGCAGGATGTGCTGGACCGAGATCAGCGCCCTGGACTTGCCGGCCGTGCGGGCCGCCAGGACGTATTCGCGCGTCCACAATCCTTGGGCCGCGCCGCGCGCCACGCGGGTGAAGACGGGAATGTTGAAGACGCCGATGGCGATGATCGCATTGATCGCGCCCGGCCCCATGACGGCGGTGATCATGACCGCCAGCAACAGGGCGGGGAAGGCGAAGATCAGGTCGTTGCCGCGCATCACCAGTTCGTCGATCCAGCCGCCGCGCGCCGCCGCCAGAAGACCCAGCGGCGTGCCCACGCCCGCGCCGACGCCGACCGCGACCAGGGCCACGATCAGGGAATTCTGCGCGCCCGCCATGATCATCGACAGGACGTCGCGGCCGAAATGATCGGTCCCCATCCAGTGGGCGGCGGACGGCGCGCTCAGCTTGGCGGCGATGTCCACCGCCGCGGGATCATAGGGCGTCCAGACCAGGGCGATCAGGGCGGTGGCGATCACCCCCGCCGTCAGGATCAGGCCGACGACCAGCGACAGGGGCCAGCGGGCGCGCGTCGGGATCGAGGGGGGAAGGGCGACGACCTCGGTCATGCGCGACGCCCCCTCAGACGCGGATCGGCGAACAGATAGGCCAGGTCGATCAGGAAGCTGACCAGAACTACGGCGAAGACCAGCACCACCACCACGCCCTGCACCACGATCAGGTCGCGCTGGGTGATGGCCTGGAAGACCAGACGCCCCAGCCCGGGCAGGGAAAAGACGTTCTCTATGATGATGCCGCCGGCCAGAAGGAAGGGGAACTGCAGCCCCAGGATGGTCAGGACCGGAATCCAGGCGTTCCTGAGGGCGTGTCGCCACAGGGCCTGATTGACGCTGAGACCCTTGGCGCGGGCGGTGCGGACATAGTCCTCGTTCATCGTGTCCAGAAGGGCGGTCCTCAACACGCGGGCGAGGATGGCGGCCTGGGGCGCGGCCAGGGCCACGGCCGGCAGGATCAGGGCCTTGAAGGCGGGCCAGAAGCCGGCGCTCCAGCCCGGAAAGCCGCCCGCCGAGAACCAGCCCAGGTTCACCGAGAACAGCAGGATCAGCAGCATGGCGATCCAGAAGTTGGGCAGGGCGACCCCGATCTGGGTCAGGCCGATCAGTCCGGTGTCGACCGCCGTGCCCCGACGGCTGGCGGCGGCGACGCCGATGGGCAGGGCGACCAGAAGCGACAGGGCGGTGGCCATCAAGGCCAGGGGGGCGGAGACGGCCAGACGCTCGGCGATCAGACCGCCGACCGGCACCTGATAGGTGTAGCTGGTCCCGAACCGGCCGCTCAGCAGGTCGCCCAGCCAGGCGAAATAGCGTTCGAGACCCGACCCCTCCAGACCCATCTGCTGGCGCAGGGCGGCGATGCTTTCCGGGCTGGCGTTCAACCCCATCATATAGCTGGCCGGATCGCCCGGCACGACCTGGAGCAACAGGAAGATCACGATCGTCGCCGCCAGCAGGGTCAGGGCATGGCCGCCCAGTTTCTTCAGCAGCCAGGCCGCCCCGAACCGCCAGCCGACGAAGGCCACAAGGGCGACGCCCGCGATCAGGCCGATCCAGCCCCAGGGCAAGGCGGCGCCGTTACGTCCACTCGTCGCTTCACCCGCTGGTCCCGCCCCCTCCCAAGAGGCGCCGGTCACGTCGTTGGCGGCGATGGGGGCGTTGATCCAGAGACCGTTCAGACCCGCCTTCCACACCCCGATGCGCGACGACTGGAACAGGAAGCCGTTGACCGCATCCTCGGCGATGCGGCGTTGCAGGTCGCCCAGCAAGCGGGTGCGCGTCGCCTCGTCCGGCGCGGCCTGGACCTGTTTCAGCAGGGCGTCGAAGGCGGGGCTGTCATAGCCGAAATAATAGTCCTTCCGCCCATAGATGTCGTAGTCCATCGGCTCGACGTGCTCGACGATGGTCAGGTCGAACTGGCGGCGCTTGAAAACCTGATCCAGCCACTGGGCCCATTCCAGATTCTCGATTTTCGCCCGGATGCCCGCCTGGGCCAGTTGAGAGACCAGCACCTCGCCGCTGCGCCGGGCGTAGGGGCGGGGCGGCAGGCGCAGGGTCACGTCGATCCCGTTCGGATAGCCCGCTTCGGCCAGCAGTTGACGCGCCCTGGCCGGATCGTGGGGATAGAGGCCGGTCAGATCGACATAGCCCGGCGCCTGACGCGAATAGTGGCTGCCGATCGGCTGGCCGAAGCCGAACATGGCCCCCTGGATCAGGGCGTCGCGGTCGATGGCGTAGGACAGGGCGCGGCGCACCCGCACGTCGTTGAACGGCGGCCTGGCGTTGTTGATCCCAAGGATGACCTTGCCCTCGGACGCGCCCACCACGACGCGGAAGCGCGGGTCGCGCTGGAACTGGGCGACGTTCTCGGGCGCGGGATAGTTGGGAAAGGCGTCCACGTCCCCGGCGCTGACGGCGGCGAAGGCGGCGGTCGGGTCGCCGATGAAGCGGAAGACGACGGTGTTCAGCCGGGGCGGCGTTCCCCAATAGCCGTCGCGGCGCACCAGGGTCAGCTGGCTGCCGCGCTGCCAGCCTTGCAGGCGGAACGGGCCGGTGCCGACCGGGGCGACGGCCTCGGTCGCCGCGCTCTTGGGCGAGACCATCACCGCATCGCCCCAGGCCAGGACATAGGGCAGGGTCGCCATCGGTCGGGACAGATGGATGCGCAGCGTCGCCGGATCGACGACCTCCACCCGCTGAATCGGGGCGAACAGCGCCTTCTGGGCGTTGGTGGAGCCGGGCGCGGTTATGCGGTCCAGGCTGAACTTGGCGACCGAGGCGTCGAAGGGCGAACCGTCGGAAAAGGTCACGCCACGCCGCAGGTGGAAGGTCCAGGTCAGGCCGTCGGGCGACGCCTCCCAGCTTTCGGCCAGAAGCGGCGCGACGGCGCCGTTCTGGGTCAGTTTGGTCAGGCCCTCGAAGATGTTGGCGTACACCACCTCGTCCACCGCCGCCGCCGCGCCAGAGGTCGGGTCCAGATTCGGCGGCTCCAGCGGCAGGCCCAGCACCAGACGATCACGCGCGGCCTGAGCCTGTGTCTGAGTCTGCGCCTGAACGACGGCGGGCAGTGCGGTCAGACCCAGCAGCAGGGCGGCCGCCAGCAGGGCGCGGCTGAACCGGCTCCACACCCTGTTTGCCTCCCCCCTCGTCACGTCGCGCCGTCTCCTCTTCGCCGATGGTGCAGCATCGCCCAAATCGCGCGTCCCGTCAGGACGTCTTTCAGGGCGTGGTCTTGAGCAGGTCCGCCAGGCCCCCGATCAGTTCGTCGATCTGGGCCTTGTCGATGATCAGCGGCGGCGACAGGGCGATGACGTCGCCCGTCACCCGGATCAGCAGGCCGGAATCGAAGGCGCGATGGAAAACCTCGGTCGCGCGGGCGCCCGGCGCCTCGGGCCGGGACGCCAGTTCGACGGCGGCGACCAGGCCAAGGTTGCGCACGTCGATGACGTTGGGCAGGCCCTTCAGACTGTGCACCGCCTCTTGCCAATAGTCGCCCAGGTCGTGCGCCCGGTCGTACAGCCCCTCGGCCTCATAGACGTCCAGGGTGGCCAGGGCCGCGGCGGCGGCCAGCGGATGGCCGGAATAGGTGTAGCCGTGGAAGAGCTCGATCCCCGGCCCGGCCGCGCCGTTCACCACGGCGTCGTAGATTCCCTTGCGGACCCCGACGGCCCCCATCGGCACCGCCCCGTTGGTCAGGCCCTTGGCGCAGGTGATCAGGTCGGGGATCACGCCCAGGGTCTCGGCCGCCGTAACCCCGCCCACGCGGCCGAAGCCGGTGATGACCTCGTCGAAGATCAGCAGAATGTCGTGGCGCGCCGTGATCTCGCGCAGACGCTCCAGATAGCCGACCGGCGGCACGATGACCCCGGCCGAACCCGACAGGGGCTCCACGATGACGGCGGCGATGGTCTCGGCGCCGTGCTGAGCGATCAGGGTTTCCAGCTCGTCGGCCAGATGCGCGCCCCAGGTCGGCTGCCCGCGCGAGAAGGCGGCCTCTTCCAGGCTCAGGGTATGGGGCAGGTGATCGACGCCGGGCAGGGTCGGAAAGCCGCGTCTGTTGTTCTCCAGCCCGCCCACGGAAATGCCGCCGAAGCCGACGCCGTGATAGCCCTTCTGGCGCCCGATCAGGCGGGTGCGGTTCTCGAAGCCGCGCGCCCGCTGATAGGCCAGGGCGATCTTCAGAGCGGTGTCCACCGCCTCCGAGCCCGAGCCGGCGAAGAAGACGTGGTCGATGTCGCCCGGGAACAGCATCCCCAGCCGCGCCGCCAATTCGAACACCAGCGGATGGCCCAACTGAAAGGTGGGGGCGTAGTCCAGCACTTCGGCCTGGCGCTGGATGGCCTCGACGATGGGCTTTCGCGCGTGACCGGCGTTGACGCACCACAGGCCCGCCGTCCCGTCCAGGATGCGTCGCCCCTCGGGCGTGAAATAGTGCATGTCCTTGGCCGAGGCCAGCAACCTGGGGTGAGCCTTGAAGCTGCGGTTCGCGGTGAACGGCATCCAGAAGGGATCAAGGTCGTTGGCGGCCTGGGCGGTCATGCAGAAGTCCTTTCGCAACGACCAATAGCGGATGAAAGGCCCGCGAAGGAAAGCCTGTTATTCCGGCGCTTCAACATGTTGAAAAGATAGGGATCGCCTGCTTTGCGATCAGGATTTCGTGCGGTGCGATCAGGGGCGCGGCGGGCGATGCGACGCGGGGTCGCACCGCCCGGCCGGACCTCAATAGGCCAGGCTCAGCCGCACCCCGATGGTGCGCGGACGGCCCGGCTGGGCGATGTCGGCGGTCGTGAAGAAGTTGCGCGTCAGGTCGTATTCCTGATCGAACAGGTTGCGCGCCCAGAAGGCGACCGACCAGTTGGCGTTCTCCGGCCCGACCGTCACGCTGGCGTTGACCAGCCAGTAGGCCGGCACGTCGTATTTGGCCCCCAGCCAGGACGGATATTCGTCCCGATAGCTGTAGTTGGTCTCGGCTGTGACGGCGAAGCCGCTGACCGACCAGTCATAGCTGATCGAGCCGGAGTAGGACCAGGCCGGGAACAGGATGGGGTCGCCCGACTTGTCGACATAGACGGCGCGGCCGGCCAGGCGAGAGGCCGGGACGTCCATGGCCTCATACTCGTCGTACTCGCCCTTCTTGTAGCTGAGCGACTGGCTGATCCGCAGGCCGGCGACCGGCCGCAGCACCGCCTCCAGCTCTGCGCCCCAGATGTGCGAGGACGGCACATTGGCGAACCGGCCGACGGGACCGTTCTGGCCCCAGACCGCCGACAGCACCTGCTGGTCGGTGTATTTGTAATAATAGGCCGCGCCGTTCAGTTGCAGCGCCCGCGACGGGTCGGCCTTGAACCCGACCTCGTAGGCCCACAGGATTTCCGGGTTGAACGGCTGGATGCCGCTGCGGTCGCCGGTGTTGTAGGTGGTGAAGCCGCCCGACTTGGCGCCCCGGCTGGCCGAGCCGTAGATCAGCAGATTGTCGGCCGGCTTGAACTCCAGCGCCGCCTTGCCGGTCAGGGGTGTCATCTTGGTCTCGACCGTGGTGGGCGGCAGGGCCGTGGCGCCCCCGAAGGCCGAGCCGAAGCCCTGAAGCTCGCGCGTCTCTTCCTCGTAGCGCAGACCCAGGATGGCCTTCAGTCTGTCGGTGACGGCGTATTCGCCCTGGCCGAACACGCTCCACGACTTGACCGACTGGTCGTAAGTGACCTGGGCGTAGGTGCCGTAGACGTCGATGAAGTCCGAGAAGTAGCGTTCGTGCAGGTCCTGCTTGGATGCGTAGAATCCCGCCACCCAGGTCAGGGGCCCGTCGCCGTCCGAGGCCAGGCGCAGTTCCTGCGAACTGACGTCCACGTCGCTGCCGAAGAAGGTGTCGGCCTCGACGGAGGGGCTAGAGTCCCAGTCGCCATATTCGCTGCGCTTCAGCGTCTCGTAGCTGGTGATGCTGGTCAGGCTCATGCCGTTCAGCGCCCAGTTGGCGTTCAGCGACGTGCCCCAGGAGGAGTTGTCGCGGCCAGGCTTGGCGTCCGGGCTGCGGCCGATGGAGGCGGCGAAGCGGGGCGAGATGCCCCAGCCGGTCTTGGAGTGGTCCCGGTCGGCCGGGATCAGACGGCTGCCGGCGCCGCCCAGTCGCGTGCGCAGGTCGCTGAGCAGATAGAGGCCCTGGTTCTCGGACTTGTCGATACCGCCGTGCACGTCCAGCAACAGGGACAGGTTTTCGGTCGGATCCCAGGCGATCAGGGCGCGCGCGCCGGTGCGGTCCGCGTCGCCCAGGCTTTCACCCGTGTCGCGGTTGCGCTGCCAGGCGCCGCCCTGTTCGGTCGATACGGCCAGACGGCCGCGCAGGCCGCCGCCCAGAGGTCCCGAGACATAGCCCTCGGCCCGGAACTGCTCGAAGGTTCCCCATTCGGTCATCAGGCCGGCGGCCAGGTCCTCGGTCGGCCGCTTGGTCACGAAGCTGATGGCGCCGCCGGTGGTGTTGCGGCCGTAAAGCGTGCCCTGCGGCCCGCGCAGCACCTCGACCCGGTCGATGTCGAAGATCAGGCCCTGGGTCATGACCGGGACCGGATAGGCGACCTCGTTCACATAGACGCCGACGGTGGGCGAGTTGTTGGAGGCGTAGTCCTGAAAGCCCACGCCGCGCATGCGGAACTGCGCTGCGCCGCCGCCGAAGGCCGGTTCGACCTCCAGGTTCGGCGTGACGTTCTGAAGCTGGTTGACGTTGGTGGCGCCCTGTTCTGTCAGGGTCTCGCCGCTGAGGACGCTCAGCGCGATGCCGACGTCCTGGGCCGCCTGTTCGCGGCGCTGGGCGGTGACGATGACGTCGTCCACCCGGTCGGCGCGGTCGGCCTCTTGCGGTTGGGTCTGGGCCTGGGCGCCGGACGCCAGGCCGACAGACATCAGGGCGGCGAGCGCCCCGGCGGATACGCTGACCAAAAGACGATTCATCGTCCAAACCCCTCCATGGCCGCAGGATCGTTCTGAGCGATCTTGCGCGACCGATCAGCGAGACTTACGGGGCCCGCCGTCCCTGTGATCGAACCGGATGGGCCCTGTAGAACCCGGCGACCCTGGCCGCCAGCTCCCCGTTCCACCCCGCCGCCACACGAGAAGTAGCTGACCAAACGCGAGGCGCGGCAAGCCTATTTCTTGTCGCCAGCAAATAGCTGACATTTATCGGAAATAGGGAATCTTGATCAGGATTCTGATCAAATAATCGACTTGTCAGAAAGTCGGGGGCGTGCAGGCGCTGATCACGACGCACGGGGTGTCGCCCACATTGCGGAACCGATGGGGCAGAAGACTGGGAAACAGATAGCCGTCGCCGGCCTTGAGCACCCGCGACTGGCCGTCCACCGTGACCTCCAGACGGCCCGAAATGATCAGCCCGCCCTCCTCGCCTTCGTGGGACAGCATGACCCGGCCGCTGTCCGATCCGGGCTGATAGGTTTCGTAGAGGATCTGCAGACTGCTGTCGTGACCCCGGCCCAACTGGCGGTAGGACACCTCGCCGCGCGAGATGTCGGTCAGTTCGTCGTGGCGATAGAAATATTTGGTCGGCGTCTCGAATTCGGAGCTGAAGAACTCGCCCAGGGACACGCCCGCCGCATCCAGCAGGCGTTTCAGGGAACCGACCGAGGGGCTGGTTCGGCCGCTCTCGACCAGGCTGACGGTGCTGGAGGGGACGCCGGCCTTGCGGGCCAGGGCGCGCTGCGACAGGCCCAGGCGGTCGCGCAGGGCGCGCAGGCGCGGACCGATGATGTTCTCGTCGTCCAAGGGCCCTAGCTCCGTCGTCGCGTCAGAAGATCGTAGGCGGCGCGCGCCATGACCTTGGCCGAGTTGGTCATGTCCTCGATCCCGACCCATTCGTCCGGCTGGTGCGCCAGGTCCAGTACGCCGGGACCATAGGCGATGCAGTCCTTCAGCTTGCCGATGCGGTCGATGTGCTTCTGGTCATAGGTGCCGGGCGAGCAGACGAACTGAGCCTGTTTGCCCAGAACGGTCTGGATGGCGGCGGCGGTGGTGCTGGCCACCGGCCCGTCGCGGTCGGCCATGCTGGGCGCCACCTGGAACAGGTCGCGCATCTCGTAGCGGAAGCCGTGACGCTGGGCCGCCAGACCGTCGAGGATGGCCTTCACCTCGCCCTTCACGTCGTCCAGCGTCTCCTCGATCAGGAAGCGGCGGTCGATGACCATGCGGGTCGAATCCGCCACGCAGGGCGCAGGCAGACCGTCGAAGCCCTCGGCCTGGCCGCCGTGGATGGAGTTGATGTTCATCGTCGACTGGCGCGCGCCCTCGGGCACCACGGGCATGTCGGAATGGCGGGCGGCCATGGCGGGATATAGCTTGTTCTCGAACGCTTCCATCACCGCGCCCATGTGACGGATGGCGGAGTCGCCCAGGAAGGGCATGGAGCCGTGGGCGATGCGGCCCTTGGTCTCGATCTCGGCCCACCAGACGCCGCGGTGGCCGATGCAGACCCGGTCCACGTTCAGCGGCTCTGGGATGATGACATGGTTGACGCGCGGTTCGGAGAACCAGCCGCGCTCGGCCAGATAGGCCACGCCGCCGTAGCCGCCGGATTCCTCGTCCACCGTGCCGGAGATCTCCAGCGCGCCGGGCAGGGGCAGGCCGGAATCGATCAGGGCCTCGACCGCGATGATGGAGGCCGCCAGCCCGCCCTTCATGTCGCAGGCGCCCCGGCCATAGACGCGGCCGTCCTTCACCTCGCCGCCGAAGGGATCGACCGTCCAGCCGGCGCCGACCTCGACCACGTCGATATGGCTGTTGAAGTGGACGCAAGGGCCCGGCTCGACGCCTTCCCAGCGGGCGATGACATTGGTGCGGGGATATTTGTCGCTGTCGCCCGGCGAGCCCTCGCCCCGGACGTATTCGACCTTGAACCCACGCCTCTTCAGCCGATCGCCGATGTATTCGGCGCAGGGGCGATAGGCCTCGCCCGGCGGGTTCACCGTCGGAAAGCGGATCAGGTCCTGGGTCAGGGCCACCAGATCGTCGGTGCGGCCGTCGATCAGGTCGATGACGGTCTGCATTGTGGATGCGCTCATCGGTCGATCCTCACGCGAACTCTGTGTCCAGCGCGGCCAGAACCGCGTCGGTCATCTGGGTGGTTGAGACGGCGGCCACGCCGGGCTGGGCGATGTCGGGGGTGCGCACGCCGCTGGACACCACCCGGCGCACGGCGCGTTCCAGCCGGTCGGCCAGGTCCGCCCGGTCCAGGGACCAGCGCAGGCAGAGGGCGAAGGACAGGATGGTCGCGATCGGGTTGGCGACGCCCTGGCCCGCGATATCCGGCGCCGAGCCGTGGATCGGTTCGTAGAGGCCCCGGCTGCGTCCGCCCTGGTCCAGGCCCGACAGGGAAGCCGAGGGCAGCAGACCCAGCGAGCCCGTCAGGGCGGCCGCCGCGTCCGACAGGATGTCGCCGAACAGGTTATCGGTCACGATGACGTCGAACTGGTCCGGCCGCCGCACCAACTGCATGGCGCAGTTGTCGGCGTACATGTGGGACAGCTCGACATCGGGATAGTCGGCGGCGATCTCGGTGGCGACGGTCCGCCACAGGGCGCCCGTCTCCATGACATTGGCCTTGTCCACCGAACAGAGGCGGCGCTGACGCGTTCGGGCCAGCTCAAACGCCGTGCGGCAGACGCGGGCGATCTGGCCTTCCGTATAGGCCTGGGTGTCATAGGCGCGGCAGACGCCGTTCGCATCGACCTCGTTGGCGCGGGGCAGGCTGAAATAGACCCCCGCCGTCGCCTCGCGCACGATCAATATGTCCAGGCCCCGGATCAGCTCGGGCTTCAGGGCCGAGGCGTCCAGCAGTTCGTCGAAACAGACGGCGGGCCGCAGATTGGCGTAAAGGTCCAGCGCCTGACGCAGGCGCAATATGCCCATCTCAGGCCGCTGGGCGCGGGGCAGGTGGTCCCATTTCGGCCCGCCGACGGCGCCGAACAGGACGGCGTCCGAGGCTAGCGCCTGCTCCACCACGGCTTCGGACACCGGCGCGCCCACGGCGTCGATGCTGGTCCCGCCCGCCAGACCTTCGGTCAGGTTCAGGCGCAGGCCGGCGTTGCGGCCGAACCAGTCGGCGACGCGCAGGGTTTCGCCGATGATTTCGGGCCCGATGCCGTCGCCCGGCAGGACCAGCAGGTCGAATGCCCGATCAGATGCAGCGACCACCGTCCACCTCCAGCGCCACGCCCGTGATCATCGAGGCGTCGTCCGAACAGAGGAAGGCCGCCGCCGCGCCCATGTCCTCGGGCGTCGAGAAACGGCCGATGGGGATGGAGGCCAGGAATTTGGCCCGCACCTCGGGTGTGTCCGCCCCCATGAAGGTCTTCAGCAGGGGCGTGTCGCCGGCCACCGGGTTCAGGGCGTTCACCCGCACCTGGAAGGGCGCTAGTTCGACCGCCATCGCCCGCGTCGCCGTGATGACCCAGCCCTTGGAGGCGTTATACCAGGTCAGGTTCGGTCGCGGGCTGACCCCGCCGGTCGAGGCGATGTTCAGGATGGCGCCGGACCCTTGCGCCTTCATCGCTGGGACGAAGGCCTTCGACATCAGATAGATGGCGCGCATGTTGACAGCGGCGATGCGGTCGAAGGCCTCGTCTGACAGTTCGTCCAGCGGCTGGGGCGTGTGGCCGACGCCGGCGTTGTTGACCACGATGTCGACCTCGCCCAGCAGGCGGTTCGCCGTCTCGGCCAGGGCGGCCACCTCGGCGGCGTTCGAAACGTCGACCGCCACGCCCAGGTCGGCGTCGCCCAGTTCGGCGGCCAGGGCACGGGCGGCCTCGCCGTTAAGGTCCGCGACGATGACGCGGGCGCCTTCCTCGGCGAAGCGGCGCGCGATGCCGGCGCCGAAGCCGGAGGCTCCGCCCGTGACGATCGCCCGCTTGCCCTCCAGCCGCTTCGATCTGTTCCCCTCCACGACGCCTGCTCCCTGTTATCCGTGATGGGCCGCGACGGTCTTCAGGGCGGTGAAGGCGTAGAGCGCCTCGAACCCCTTTTCGCGACCGTGGCCCGATTTTCCGACGCCGCCGAAGGGCAGTTCGACCCCGCCCGCCGCGCCATAGTTGTTGATAAAGACCTGTCCGGCCCGCAGCCGTCTGGCCAGCCGCATCTGGCGTCCGCCCTCGGCCGTCCAGACCCCGGCGACCAGGCCGTAGGGCGTGCCGTTGGCGATGGCGACGGCGTCCTCCTCGGTGTCGAACGGCATGACGACGACGGCGGGACCGAAAATCTCCTGCTGCGCCAGCGGATGATCGGGCGCGACCCCGGCGAACAGGGTGGGCGCGACATAGGCGCCGCCCGGGGGCAGGTCGCCCAGCGTCGCCTGCGCTGCGATCAGACCGTCGTCGCGGCCCATGTCGATGAAGCGTTCGACCATGGCCTGCTGTTTCTTCGACACCAGAGGCCCGACATCGCGGTCGTCCATCGCCGGCCCGACCGTCAGGGCGTTGAAGCGTTCGGCCATGCGGCGAACGACCTCGTCATAGACGCCGCGCTGAACCAGGACGCGCGACCCGGCCGAACAGGTCTGACCCGCGTTCTGGATGCCCGCGTTGACCAGGAAGGGCAGGGCCTTGTCCAGATCGGCGTCGTCGAACACCAGCTGGGGCGACTTGCCGCCCAGTTCCAGCGTCACAGGCACGGCGTTGACCGCCGCCGCCTGCTGGATCGCCACGCCCACCCCGGTCGAGCCGGTGAAGGACAGATGGTCGATCCCTGGATGGGCGGCCAGGGCCGCGCCCGCCTCGGCCCCTGTGCCGGTCACGACATTCAGGGCGCCCGCCGGCAGGCCGCAGTCGGCGGCGACATGGGCGAAGGCCAGGGCGGTCAGCGACGCCTGCTCGGCGGGCTTCAGCACGACGGCGTTGCCGACGCACAGGGCCGCCACGACCGAGCGGCCGATGATCTGCATCGGATAGTTCCACGGGATGATGTGCCCCGTCACCCCGTGCGGCTCGCGCAGCGTATAGACGGTGTAGCCGTCCTGGAACGGCAGGGTCTCCCCGTGCAGCTTGTCCGCCGCGCCGGCGTAGAATTCCAGATAGCGGGCCAGGGCGACGACGTCGTTGCGCGCCTGTTTCAGCGGTTTGCCGACATCCAGGGCCTCCAGTTCGGCCAGAAGGTCGATGCGGGCCTCCACCTCGCGGCTCATGCGGGCCAGGACGCGGCCGCGCTCCACCGCCGTCGTCCGACCCCATTCGCCCTCGAACGCGGCGCGAGCGGCCTGGACGGCCGCGTCCACGTCGGCGGCGGTTCCGGCCGCCAGCCGGCCCATGCTTTCACCCGTGGAGGGGTTCTCGATCGGCAGGGTCGCCCCCCCGTCCGGCGCCCGCCAGACGCCGCCGATGAAGACCTGATCCGTGGCGAAGGCCGTCGTCATACGCTTCCTGTCCATCCCTGACGCCCGCGCCCGCGCGACCGTCGATCCGACAGTGGGCCTGATTATGGATTGCGCAACAAGCCCTTTACGGCGCGCACCCAAGTCATTGATTTTTAGTTCGGGGTGATCGGAAAATCGAGCGTTTGGGCCTGTGGTGGACAGACACGCCGTTTTTACTTTCCAAGCAGGCGACTTGTGCCGTTTTTGCCCTGCAAGCGGGCGAACTTGCCTGCTATGAGGTCCGCAACAGCAAAAAACGTATAGGGATATCGAGGCATGGTACGCGACATTCGCCACTTCATCGACGGCCAGGCGTTCGAGGGCGCTTCGGGCCGGTTCGGCGACGTGTTCAATCCCAACACGGGCGAGGTTCAGGCCCGCGTCCAACTGGCTACGACCGGCGAGGTCGACCGCGCGGTCCAGTCCGCCCAGGCGGCGTTCGAGGGCTGGGCCTCGACCAATCCGCAACGCCGCGCCCGCGTGATGTTCGAGTTCAAGCGCCTGGTCGAGGCGAACATGAACGATCTGGCCGAACTGCTGTCCAGCGAGCACGGCAAGGTCATCGCCGACTCCAAGGGCGACATCCAGCGCGGGCTTGAGGTGATCGAGTTCGCCTGCGGCATCCCCCATGCGCTGAAGGGCGAATACACCTATGGCGCCGGGCCGGGCATCGACGTCTATTCGATGCGTCAGCCGCTGGGCGTGGTGGCGGGCATCACCCCGTTCAACTTCCCGGCCATGATCCCGATGTGGATGTTCGGCGTGGCCATCGCGGTGGGCAACACCTTCGTGCTGAAGCCTTCGGAACGCGATCCGTCGGTGCCGGTGCGCCTTGCCGAACTGATGCTGGAAGCGGGCGCGCCGAACGGCGTGCTGAACGTCGTTCACGGCGACAAGGCGGCGGTCGACGCGCTTTTGACTCATCCCCTCGTTCACGCCGTCAGCTTCGTCGGTTCGTCCGACATCGCCCACTATGTCTATCAGACCGGCGCGGCGCACGGGAAACGCGTCCAGGCAATGGGCGGCGCCAAGAACCACGGCGTCGTCCTGGCCGACGCCGACATGGACCAGGTCGTCAGGGATCTGACCGGCGCGGCCTATGGTTCGGCTGGCGAGCGCTGCATGGCCCTGCCGGTGGTGGTTCCGGTCGGCAAGAAGACGGCTGACGAACTGCGCGAGCGTCTGGTGGCGGAAATCCCGAACCTGCGCGTCGGCGTATCCACCGACGCCGAGGCCCACTACGGCCCCGTCGTGACCCAGGCCCACCGCGACAAGGTCGCCGGCTGGATCGAGAAGGGCGTGCAGGAAGGCGCCGAACTGGTGGTGGACGGCCGCGACTTCAGCCTGCAGGGGCACGAGAAGGGCTATTTCATCGGCCCGTCGCTGTTCGATCACGTCAAGCCGACGATGGAGTCCTATCGCGAGGAAATCTTCGGCCCCGTTCTGCAGATCGTGCGCGCCGAGAGCTTCGAAGAAGCCCTGTCCCTGCCGTCGCAGCACCAGTACGGCAACGGGGTGGCCATCTTCACCCAGAACGGCCGCGCGGCCCGCGATTTCGCCGCCCGCGTCAACGTCGGCATGGTGGGGATCAATGTGCCGATCCCGGTGCCGGTCGCCTATCACACCTTCGGCGGCTGGAAGCGGTCGGCCTTCGGCGACATCAACCAGCACGGCATGGAGGGCCTGCGGTTCTGGACCAAGACCAAGACCGTGACGGCCCGCTGGCCCGACAGCGAACTGGAACACGCGGATTCGTCGTTCGTCATTCCGACGATGCGCTGATAGCAAACGCCGTCACCCTCGGGCTTGACCCGAGGGTCGGATTGTCCGCCGCTTGTGCGATCACGCGGACGCACAGACGCTCCCGCCTCCGATCCTCGGGTGAAGCCCGAGGATGACGGGCGAGGGGCGGGGAGTGACGAGATCATGGACTTCGCCCTTACCGACGACCAGCGCGCCATTCAGGACGCGGCCCGCGCCTTCGCCGAGGCCGAACTGGCGCCCCATTCGGCCCGCTGGGACGAGGACAAGCATTTCCCCGTCGAGGTGATGAAACAGGCGGCCGAGATGGGCTTCTGCGGCATCTACACGGGCGAGGAGCACGGCGGCATGGCCCTGGGCCGGGTCGAGGCGGCGGTGATCTTTGAGGAACTGTCACGCGGCGACGTGGCGACGGCGGCCTTCATCTCGATCCACAACATGGCGACGTGGATGATCGACCGGTTCGGGTCGGACGATCTGCGCGGGCGGTTCGTCCCGTCGCTGGTGGGGATGGAGAAGATCGCCAGCTATTGCCTGACCGAGCCGGGGTCGGGGTCGGACGCGGCGGCGTTGCGCACGACGGCGGTGCGCGACGGCGGCCACTATGTGCTGAACGGCTCCAAGGCCTTCATCTCGGGCGCGGGGACGTCGGACGTCTATGTGGTCATGGTCCGCACGGGCGGCGAGGGGGCGAAGGGCGTCAGCGCGATCGTGGTCGAGGCCGGTACGCCCGGCCTGTCGTTCGGCGCGCAGGAAAGGAAGATGGGCTGGAACGCCCAGCCGACCGCCATCGTCCAGTTCGACGACTGCCGCGTGCCGGTCGCCAATCTGCTGGGGGAAGAAGGCGCGGGCTTCCGCTACGCGATGGCCGGGCTGGACGGCGGGCGGCTGAACATCGCCGCCTGTTCGCTGGGCGGGGCGCGGCTGGCGCTGGAGACGGCGCAGGACTACGTCGCCACCCGCAAACAGTTCGGCCGTCCGATCGGCGAGTTTCAGGCGCTGCAGTTCCGGCTGGCGGACATGGCCACGGATCTGGAGGCGGCGCGACTGATGGTGCTGCGCGGCGCCTGGGCCATCGATGCGGACCATCCGGAAAAGACCAAATGGTGCGCCATGGCCAAGCGGATGGCCACCGACGCCTGTTTCCAGATCGCCGACGAGGCCCTGCAACTGCATGGGGGTTACGGCTATCTGAAGGACTATCCGCTGGAACGGATCGTGCGCGACCTCAGGGTCCACCGCATCCTGGAAGGAACGAACGAGATCATGCGGGTGATCGTGGCGCGGGAGATGACCAAGTGAGCGAACCCGAAGTCATCACCCGCATCGAGAACGGCGTCGGCCGCATCACCCTGAACCGGCCCAAGGCGATCCATGCGCTGAACCGGGCGATGTGCGAGGCGATGATCGCGGCGTTGCTGGACTGGCGCGAAGATGCGGCGGTGCGGTCGGTGCTGATCGACCATGCGGGCGAGCGGGGCTTCTGCGCGGGTGGCGACATCCGCATGATTGCTGAGAGCAGCGCCGGCGACCGGGTCGAGGCGCGGGCCTTCTTCCTGTCGGAATATCGGCTGAACGCCCTGATGTTCGGCTATCCCAAGCCGATCACCGCCATCGTGGACGGGATCGTCATGGGCGGCGGAGTTGGGATTTCGGAACCGGCCGATGTCCGCATCGCCACCGAACGGACCACCTACGCCATGCCGGAGACGGGCATCGGCCTGTATCCCGAGGTCGGGGGCGGCTGGTTCCTGCCGCGCCTGCCGGGGCAGACCGGCGTGTGGATCGGCCTGACGGGCGCGCGGCTGAAGGCGATGGCGACGATCGAACTGGGTATTCACACCCATTATGTCCCCTCGGAACAGATCGACGCCTTGAAGGCGGAAATCCTGAACGGAGCCAGCCCCATTGAGGTCGCGAACCGATACGACTTCTCCATTCCTCCGGCGCTCGAACCTCACCGCGAGGCCATCGACCGGCTGTTCGCCTTCGACACGGTGGAGGAAATCTTCGCGGCGCTGCAGGCCGACGGATCGGCGTGGGCATTGGAACAACTTGCGATCCTGAAGACCAAGTCCCCGACCTCGCTGAAGGTCACGCTGCGCCACATCCGCGAGGGGGCGAAGGCCGCGTCCTTCGACGACAATATGGCCGTCGAATACGCCGTTAGCGGTCGGATCGGCGCGACGCACGACTTCCAGGAAGGGGTGCGGGCCGTGATCGTGGACAAGGACAATGCGCCCCGATGGTCCCCGTCGGACCTGTCGGGCGTTACGGACGAGGCGCTGGACGCCCTGTTCGCACCTTTGCCGGAAAATGAAAAATGGACGCCGCTGGCCTGACCGCTGCGCCGACAAAAGGGAGAGAGACCATGACCAAGATCGCCTTCATCGGCCTGGGCAATATGGGCGGAGGCATGGCGGCGAACCAGGCCAAGGCCGGTCACGCCGTCGCCGCCTTCGACCTGTCGCCCAGCGCGCTGGAGCGGGCGCAATCGCAGGGCTGCGTGCCGGTCGGTTCGGTCGCCGAGGCGGTCAAGGACGCCGAGGTGGTCATCACCATGCTCCCCGCCGGCCCCCATGTTTTGAGCGTCTATTCCGAACAGATCATCGGCGCCGCGCCGTCGTCGGCCCTGTTGCTCGACTGTTCGACCATCGACGTGGAGACGGCGCGCAAGGTGGCGGGTCTGGCCAAGGCCGCCGGCTACGCCTTCGCCGACGCCCCGGTGTCGGGCGGCACGGCGGCGGCGGATGCGGGGACGTTGGCCTTCATGGTCGGCTGCGACGAGCCCGAATTCGCCCGTGTCGAGGCGGCGCTGGCGCCCATGAGCCGCATCACCATTCGCGCCGGCGATCACGGGGCGGGTCAGGCGGCCAAGATCTGCAACAACATGCTGCTCGGCATCTCCATGCTGGGGACCTGCGAGGCCATTGCGCTTGCCGAGAAGCTGGGGCTGGACCCCGAACGCTTCTTCGAGATCGCGTCCAAGTCGTCGGGCCAATGCTGGAGCGTGACCAGCTACTACCCTTGGCCCGGCCCGGTGCCGACCGCGCCGTCCAACCGCGACTATCAGGGCGGGTTCGCCACGGCCATGATGTTGAAGGATCTGAAACTGGCGCAGGATGCGGCCGCCAAGTCCGGCGCCTCCACCCCCCTGGGCGCCCAGGCCGAGGCCCTGTACGCCCTGTTCGACGGCCTGGGCCACGGCGGACGCGACTTTTCGGCCATGCTCCAGATGCTGCGCGGGCGTTTGTCGGAACTGTAGGCTCCGCTCTGGTCCGCAACGGCGCCAGTACCTATTAGAGGGTCTCGCACAGGATCGGACCGCCCCGCCTCATGATCGCCTCGCCGCCCCGCATCGGGGGTCTCGACATCCAGAGCTGGGGTTCGCCCGACGATCCGGTGGTGCTGATGATCGGCCCGGCCGAACGATCGTCGCCGGACGGGCGCGACCTCGCCCGCGCCCTGGCCGAGGCGGGGCGGCACGTCCTGCTGACCGACCTGCCGGACAAGGACGGGGCGGCGGCGCTCAGGCGGTTGCTGACCGACATCTCCTCGCGCCCGGCCGTCCTCTGCGCCCAGGCGGCTCTGGACAGCGTGATCCCGGCCCTGGCGGTGACGGGACCGGCCCTGGCCAGTTGCCTGATCGTGGTCGGCGACGGCCCCGTGTCGCTCCAGACCACGACGGCGTTGGACGGCCTGCCGATCCTGACGGTCGAACCCGGCCAGGGCGGCGAGGCGCTGGACCGGCTGAACGCCGCCGTCCTGGGTTTTCTGGAGCGTGAGGCCCCGCGCGAGGCGGTGCTCTATCAGGCCGGGTCCGACGCCCGCACCCTGCGCGACGCTCTGGGCTGTTTCGGCACGGGCGTCACGGTGGTCACGACCCTGGACGCGGACGGCCAGCCCATCGGCCTGACCGCCAACTCCTTCTCCTCGGTGTCGCTGGATCCGCCGCTGATCCTGTTCTGTCTTTCGTGCGGATCGACCAATCTGGAGCGGTTCCAGGCGGCCCGGCATTTCGCCATCAATGTGCTGCACATCGGCCAGCAGCCGATGTCCGGCGTCTTCGCCCGCTCGGACGCCGACCGGTTCCAGGACGTGACCTGGGAGACGTGGGACACGGGCGCGCCCATCCTGTCGGGCTCTCTGGCCAGTTTCGAATGCGCAACCGACCGGGTGATCGAGGCGGGCGACCATCTGATCTTCATCGGCCGGGTGCTGCGCGCGCGGTTCGAGCCCCGGCGCGATCCGTTGCTGTATTTCCGGGGCAAGTATCGGCGGCTTCATTTCGCGTGAAGTCCGTGCCGGGCCGCATTCACAAAGGGCGCGAAGACGCCTATCTCCCCGCCTGAACAAGAGGAAACCGCCATGTCCGCCGATCCCGTCGTCATCGTCTCCTACGCCCGCACCCCGATGGGCGGCTTCCAGGGCGCGCTGTCCGACGCCAAGTCCACCGACCTGGGCGCCGTCGCGGTCAAGGCGGCGCTGGATCGCGCGGGCCTGGATCCGCAAAAGGTCGAGCAGATCATCATGGGCTGCGTCCTGCCGGCGGGCCTGGGCCAGGCGCCGGCGCGTCAGGCGGGCATGGGCGCAGGCCTGCCCGTCTCGACCGAGGCGACCACCATCAACAAGATGTGCGGCTCAGGCATGCAGGCGGCCATGATGGCGCACGATGCGCTGGCCGCCGGTTCGGCCGACGTAATCGTGGCGGGCGGCATGGAGTCCATGACCAACGCTCCCTATCTGATGCAGAAGCACCGGGGCGGCGCCCGCATCGGCCACGACGTCATTTCCGACAGCATGTATCTGGACGGGCTGGAGGACGCCTACACCCCCGGCAAGCTGATGGGCCAGTTCGCCGAGGACACGGCCAAGGCCTATCAGTTCACCCGCGAACAGCAGGACGCCTACGCCATCGAAAGCGCCAGCCGGGCCAAGCGCGCGCAGGACTCGGGCGATTTCGCCGCTGAGATCACCCCGGTCGAGGTCAAGACCCGCAAGGGCTCGGTCACGGTGGACCGCGACGAACAGCCGACCAAGTCAGACCCTTCCAAAATCCCCAACCTACGCCCCGCCTTCGGCGCCGACGGCACGATCACCGCCGCCTCGGCCGCCTCGATCTCGGACGGCGCCGCCGCCCTGGTCATGATGCGCCAGTCAACGGCCGACGCCCTTGGCCTGACGCCGATCGCCCGCGTGGTCAGCCAGGCTGCTCACGCCCACGAGCCGCACCTGTTCACCACCGCCCCGGTTTTCGCCCTGCAAAAGGCGCTGAAAAAGGCGGGCTGGAGCGCTGACGACGTCGATCTGTGGGAGGTTAACGAAGCCTTCGCCATCGTGCCGATGATCGCCATGCAGGAACTGGGCATCCCCCACGACCGGATGAACGTCAACGGCGGCGCCTGCGCCCTGGGCCACCCGCTCGGCGCGTCGGGCGCCCGCGTCCTGACCACCCTGCTGTCCGCCCTGAAAGCCCACGGCAAGACCCGCGGCATGGCCGCCCTGTGCATCGGCGGCGGCGAAGCCACCGCGATGGGCGTGGAATTGGTTTAAAACTTTTCTATGTAGAGAGGCCAACAGAAATGATCACTTTCAGATAGTGACGACAGGATTGGTTGCAGCGTGCTTACAGTTTGATCTGCTGACCCGTGTCAGTCTCTTCATCATCGTCCGCAAACATCGGATTCTTACCAGCCAAGATCGCCCGCAATCGTCTTAGGCTGTCGTCGCTCCAACTGGTCCCGCTGGTGCCTTGGTTGCTTGTTCTCATCAGCGCTAAAACGACCTCCGCATTGAATAGCTGATCCAACGAAGAGCGGTCTGCGATGTAGCCCGGCGGTACGATTAGGCCCGCGATAGAAGCGCGCGCACTAGGATCGGCCAACTGCTCTGTCAGGGTATTTTGTAGATACTCGTCCCAGTTATTCGTGTTGCTAAGCGCGAAAATTGCATCGCAGTTCGGTATCCTGCGTATAATAGTTCCGTCTATTAGGGCGTTTCGATACAAGGGAATACATTCTTTAAGTAGTTCTTCTGTTTCATGCTTATTGAATATGTAGCCACCATTCGTCTCTGAGCGACCATGGACGGTTAACCCCCATCTAAAGAGGTGCTTCCGAAGCATATCTGGCACAATGATGAGGTCGCCAGATTCGAGAAGGGCCTTGATAGCACTTTTCACGCGTTCAATTTTGCTCTTGTCGCGCAAGCCCAAGCGCATCAAGTATGTTGTCGCGTCTTCCGCAACAGCGTGGTTGTCTTCAGGAATAAGAAGCCAATCTTGGTCTCGGATGAGCGACTTGGCGAGGGCGCGCCAGAACTTCGCGTCTCCGTCCTCTGGGAGTTTTTCTAACAGGTCATCAAGCCGATCGATGATTGGCCTCAATCCACCAGCCTTCAAAAGTCGTTTCAATTCGTTAGTTAAAACCGTTTCGTCAGGCTCATCCCATAGCCGTCTGACGTCGTCGCTGCTGGCAATGCCTGGCGGATCGCCCAAATAGAGGGCGCGGACGAGATTCCTTCGCCGACTGATCCGCCCGCCGGACTCTTCGGAGCGGTCTGGTCCCAGTGTTGGAAAAAGTAGGCCAAGTAGCTTTTCTTGTCCTGCTGCTGCAGAACCAAATACCTCGGCGAACTCTAATTTTCCTTTCTTGTCCATTTGACGAATGACTCGCCGCGACATTTCATTGGCGTTAGGGTCATCTACGACAACGTCAATATTTTGAGCAATCGAATCGCGTAAAGTCGGCGACTTTGTAAGCAGCCAGCAATAGCCCAACAGGTCGGCTGGACTAATTTCCTTACGCAGCATTCGGTCAAGCACAGCGTAGGAGCCAACTAGCCTTTTTAGCTCGCGCGGCGTCAGGGCCGATTGGCGAATATGTTCGACGACTTTGCTTTCTTCGTCAGGCATATTTTCAGGCAGGGCTAAGCCGTGATGATCGAGAAGTGCATCAAGCAACGCTTTTACATCATGCTCAAACAGCGGCCTGAGAGGGATCGGATGCTGGATAATCTTCTCAAGATAAGACTCGCCGGTCCGACGACGGTCATCACCGCTTCCGCGCCCTAGAGCATCCGCAACGCGCTCTGGATCATATGCCACCAGATAGGAGATACCTTGGATATCACCGATAGCCTTGACCAGCTGTGCGACGGCTCTAACCTCATCGTCCTCTACGCGATCAAGTTCGTCGATAAGCACGACCACCCCGATTTTGGCGTTTGCGAGTTTTTTCTCAAGATTGCGCCGCTCGTCGTGGGGCGAAAGCTGTTTCGGCTTTCGAATAAGTTTTAATGCTTGGCTGAACGCAGTACGCCCAGCAGTCGCCAACCCAGCGCCGCCCGCTGCATCCGCCAAGAGCGCTGCATAGTGACCAGCTAAAGTTATGGCCTCTCGGTATTTATCTATTGCTTCAACTAGATCGCGGGCATGTTCTGGCGGGGTGCGACCAAGCGCGTCCCGAAGTTCGCCGAAGAATGCTGCAAGAAGTTCATCCCGCCCTTTGAACAGCCATGGATTCAAGATGGCTACAGCCACATGGTCCGTCTTTTTGAGACGTTCCGAGACAAGATTGAGAATGCTGCTCTTGCCAGCGCCCCACTTGCCGGTGAGACCAACCACCACACCTGTGGAGCGTCGGGCTACCACGCGCCCAGTAATGTCTTTTTCCTCTCGGATAAGTGCGCGTATTAGATTATCCACGAATGGAATACGATCCAGACGGTCGTCGATTGCTCGGTCAATCGGACGATCCTGCGCGATAACAGACGATCCTGCGCGATAACAAGTGTGCGTTTTCTCTAATATTTTTTCATAACTTAGCCACGCTATTGGATGACGGGCTGAATCTTTGCTCGCATATCGTAGCAAATATTAATGCACGATTTGTCTTCTACTGTCGCCTGTACGATCCGATTAACTGGAATCTACTCGTTTCGAGCAATAACCGCCCTAAGCCGCGAACGCCGCCCGGATCGGCTGCACCGTCTGATCCGGCCGTTTGACCGGCAGGTCGAAGCTGACGACCGTGCCGACGCCCGGCTGGCTCTCCATGCGCAGCTGGCCGCCGTGCATTTCGATCAGGGATTTGGTCAGGGCCAGGCCCAGGCCGGTGCCCTGGGTGGTCTTGGAGTGCTGGCCCTCGACCTGTTCGAACGGGCGGGCCAGGCGGACCAGGTCCTCGGGCGCGATGCCGATGCCGGTGTCGGCGCAGGCGACGCGGATGCGGTCCTCGTCCGCCGCGCCCTGGAACGGCGTCAACGACAGGGTGATGCGGCCCCCCTCCGGCGTGAACTTCACCGCGTTGGAGATCAGGTTCAGCATCACCTGCTTGACCCCGCGATGGTCGGCCTGGATGGGCGGCAGGTCGGCGGCGTCTATGGCGATGGTCAGGCCCGCTTCCTGCGCCTTGCCGCGCATCAGCCGCACGGCCTCCTCGCACACGTCGCGCAGCGACACGGGCTCGTAGTGCAGGGTCATCTTGCCGGCCTCGATCTTGGCCATGTCCAGGATGTCGTTGATCAGGCTGAGCAGATGCTGGCCCGACTTCAGGATGTCGGCGGCGTAACCCTTGTATTTCTCGTTCAGCGGCCCGAACAGCTCGCCGGCCATGATCTCGGAAAAGCCGTTGATGGCGTTCAGCGGGGTGCGCAGTTCGTGGCTCATGTTCGCCAGGAACTCGGACTTGGCCTGGTTGGCGGCCTCGGCCCGGGTCATGGCGACCTCGTATTTGCGGGCCAGCAGCGACAGCTTCTCCTGGCTGGCCTCCAGCTGGGCCACGGTGACGCGCAGGTCGTCGGCGGCGCGGCGGCGCTCTGCTTCCTGGCGTTTGATGGCGGTGATGTCGGCGGCGGTGACGACCGAGCCGCCTTCGGAGGTGAAGCGTTCGGCCAGTTGGAGCCAGCGACCGTCGTGCAACTCCACCTCGCGCAGGCCCGCGCGGCCCCCGGCCGCCGGGTGTTCCGCCTTGATGGCCAGGGCGGCGATGCGGTTCAGCTCGTCCTTCATGGCGCCCCGACGGACGACGCCGGCGCGGAAGGCGAAGGCGTCCTCGAACGCCTGGTTCCACAGGATAAGCCGGCCCTGGCGGTCGAACAGGACAAAGGCGTCGGAGATGCTTTCCACCCCGTCGCGCAGGCGGCTTTCGGCGGCCTGGGCGGCGGCCTTGGCGCGGCGGGCCTCGGTGATGTCCAGGGCCACGCCCAGGATGGCGGAAAAGCCGCCTTCGCTGCGGGGGCCGCGCGCCTGGCCTCGCGCATCGATCCAGCGGGGGCGGCCCTGCTCGTCCGGCACGGGGAAGGTGACGTCGAAGGCGCCATAGACCGCCGCCTGGCGCAGGGCGTGCTTCACCTCGTCGCGGAAGCGGGGATGGATGCGTTCGATAACGGCGTCGGCCGGCACGACGCCCCCCTGATCGAAGCCCATAAGGGTCGCCATGTAATCGGACAGGGTGACTTCACGTTCCTCCAGATCCCATTCCCAAACGCCGCAGCGAGCGGCCTCGACGGCGATGCGGAACCGCTTTTCGGACTGGGCTTCCTCGCGGCTTTGGCGCGCCCGGCGCAGGCTCTGGAACAGGTAGACGCCCAGGACGCCCAGTCCCAAAAGGATCGGCGCGATCAGCACCCAGGCCTCGTCCATCAAGGCGGCGACGCCCGTCAATGGGGCGTCGGAGACGGAGACGACATAGGGGCCGTCCGTTCCGGCGCGAACGGCGACGACGGTGCGCGGCGATCCGTTCAAGCTGACGGCGCGGGGCGTGGTCAAACCGGGCAGGTCCGCGGCCTGGACGCCGATCAACGAGGCGACGGCGCGTCCGACTTCGTCGGAGCGGTCGGACGCCAGCACCGCCCCTTGGGCGGACACGACCCGCATCGTTGCATCGGCGGCGGAAACCAGTCGTATCTCGGGTTTCGCGTCAGTGTTCCCGGCGCGCGCCAGGGCGGCCACCTGCTCGGCCGCCAGTCGGGTGCTCAGGATCTGGTTTTCGGCCTCCAGCCTGTGGACATCGCGCGTCGGTCGCGTGACCTCGCGCGACACCAGCAGAACATAGGCCGCCGCAGCCAGCGCCAGGCCCAGAACCGCGATCCTCATCCAGGCGGGCGTGCCGGACGCTCGAGCGGCGACGCGGTCGGAGGTGCGACGCCCCGGCCTGTTCGTTCGCCGCTCCATGCCCTGCAAGGCCGTCTCCCGCCAAATCACCCTTTAGGGGAATCTAGGCTGCGTCGCGGATTCCTGTCGAGACGTCGTTAAGGGTTTCTCAAGCTTCAGGCCGCCGCGGCTGGGGACGGAAGCTTTTCGGGCGCGGCGGTCAGGACCTGATTGACCGACTGCAGGGTCTCGCGCGCCTGACGCGCCAGTTGCAGCATGGCGGGCGGCGCATCGTCGGGGGCTTCCGCGACCAGGTCGATCAGGTCTTCAGCAAGCTTCAGCAAGGCCGGCGAAGCCGCGATCAGCCGGGCCTGGTATTCGATACGGTCGGGCGTGCGATCATATTCCGCGCCGGGGACGCGCCAGCCGCCCCAGTCCGCCGTATCGGTGACGACCACCGGATAGGTGCCGGGATAGGGGTGGTGCAGGCAGTCTTCGGCCAGCTGCCACTTGTTGTGGGCGCGAAGCAGCCGCCAATTGCCCAGCCCGTCGGAGGAAGCCCGATCATCGGCGGCCAGCATCAGTTCGTTCGCCGTGAACTCACGACCCAGGCCGACGTCGTAGGTGACGCGGACCGGTTCGTCGAAACCCTTGGCCCAGACGGGTTGAATCTGTTCGATGAAGGCCCAGGCGCCGACGCATTCGACCCAGACCTTCTGACCCTTCTGGAACTGCGCGCGCGCCATCCCGTCCTCCTGTGACAGGGGCATAGAATGGCCACGGTTGCGTTGACGTCCGGTGTCGGGTCGCAGTTAACGCGAGATGCTTTCCAGCGCTTCGCCGGCGTACCGCTCCTTCACCCGGGTCGACAGGTCGCCCAGCGACACCACGCCGACCACGCGGCCATGTTTGTCCACCACAGGGGCGCGGCGAATCTGGCGCGCGCCCATCAGGTCCAGCACGACCTTCAGGTCGTCGGTGTCCAACACGGTGTGCGGATCGCGGGTGATGTATTCCAGCACGGTCGCGGTCGGGGCCGCGCCCGCCGCAACGGCGCGCACGGCGATATCGCGATCCGTGATCGTGCCGATCAACTGATCGCCGTCGGCCACCGGCACGAAGCCGAAATCGCCTCGCGCCATCCGCGCGGCGACCTCCTGAATCGTGTCGGCGGGACGCGCCAGTTGCACGTCCTTGGTCATCACGTCGCGAATCTTCATGGGTCGAGGCTCCTGCTGCATCCTCGTCCCGAAACCCGTTTGGAGCGTTGCGGTTCCGTTAAGGAGCCGACGTCTACTTCCCGCGCCCATCCTCGATGAAGGCCTGGATCGTGGGCCAGGACTTGCTTTCCGGCCGCATGTTGTCGCAGGCGAACGACTTGATGGCGCCGTATACGCCGCCGTTCGGCGTCGCCTCCCACGGCGTGTCTTCGGAATAGCGGTCCGTTTCGGCGCCGGAGGCGTCGTAGGTGACGCTCGCGCCGGATCGCGACTGGCCATCCGAGCAACGCACCATCACCTCCTCGGTCTCGCGGCTGAGGTCCGTCGCCGGACCTTGGGCGGGAACGCGCGCCAGGCGCGTCGTCACCACCCCCTCGACCGGCGTCAGGGCGTCCAGGTCGACCAGATAGACGGTTCGGTCGCTGCTGGAGAAACGGCTCCAGCTTTCGGCCGCCGCCGGCGTGGCGACGACCAGGCCGGCGAATCCGGCCATCAGCCATTTGACGATTGCGCTCATATTGTCCTCCCCAGGCGAGCGCCGTCATTTCATACCTGGCCCGACCGAATTTCAATCGGCCGTTCGGATATTCACGGACGCGATCGACTGGGCAGGGCGGCGATCTCTTCGGCGGTGAGGGATTTCATCACCGTGCCCCTGCACCGGCCGCTTCCAGGCATTCCGCCGGGCACGACGACATTGACCACGTCGTTGAGGCAGACATTGCTCGACCCGCCCAAGGTGGGCGTTATGGACAGGGCGAGCGCATTGTCCATGTCCCAGCAGCCGCCCGTTGTCGTGATCTGATAGACCTTGTCGCGCGACGTGCGGACATAGAGGTCCGTCATGTTCGCGGCGCGGAAGTTGCGGATGTCGTCGATGCGGAAACACCGTGCGGCCGCTTCGGCGCGGTCGTTCGTCGCGCCCGCCCCTTGGGTCGATGGCGCGCAGGCGGCCGTCGACAGAACGACGCCGGCAAGGATGATCGGGGCGAAACGCATGGCGATGTCTCCTCTCGCGTGCTGAGATTCAATCCTGAGCTTGCGACGATGGTTCCGCAAGCGGCTTGGGCCGTATCGCCGACCGATCCGGCGACACGCGCGCCGCCAGATCGACAGGCAAGGGCGACGGCCGTCGCAGGATCGTCGCCGCCAGGTGTTCGGCCAGAAGGGGCGCGATGCAGAAGCCGCGCGAACCCAGACCCCCGAGGACATAAAGACCCTCTGCGACGCGTCCGACGACCGGCAATCGGTCCGCAGTGGTCGCGCGGACGGCCGCTCTGCGGCTGCGAACGCCCGCCCTGGCGCGCGCGGCAAGGCGCGGAAGCCGGGCGGCCAGGGTCGCCAGATTGGCGGCGCTGTCGTCGTCGCGCGCATCCAGGGAGATATCGCCGCGTCGGTGCGTGGCCCCATACAGGAAGCCGTCGGCTGTCGGCGCCGCATAGCCGCCCCAGGCGACAGCGGGCGCGGCGGTCGCCTCCACCCAGTCCGCCTGGCCGCGCACCGGCGACAGGGACAATTGGTCCAGAAGCGAGGCTGTCCCCCAGCCTGCGGCGACGACGACTGTCTCCGCCTCCGCCAGCCTGCGGCCTTGTGCATCGAACAGTCGCCAGACGTCGCCTTCGCGCCTCAGATCGGCGACCTGGCCGGCGTGTCGTTCGGCGCCGTCCAGCCAGGCCTCCAGCACGGCGGCGGGACGAACGACGCGGGCGTCGCGCATCATCAAGCCGCCGTCCGACACCGGCTCGCCCAACCAGGCCTGAGCGGCTGCCGCGTCCGCCACGGTCATTGCGCCCTCCGGCCAGACAGGCTGGACGGCGATCTTGGGAAAGCGAGCCAGGTCGCGCGGCGCCTGCGCCAACTGCAGAACTCCTGTCGCGATCACGGCGCCGGGCGTCTGGTCATAAAGGTCGCCGGCGCGTTCCAGGGCCTGTGCGTAAAGGGCGGCGACGCCCTTGTCGCCAACGTCGAGGCGGGGGGTCGCCAGGCCGACCGGAAAGCCGGATGCGCCCGCGCCCGGCCGTTCCGCCTCGAAGACCACAGGTCGTCCCCCCAGCGCCGCCAGGGCGCGCACCGTCGCCGCGCCTGCGACGCCCGCGCCGATCACCGCCACGCGCGGTTCCGGCGACGGGGGCGCTTCGCCGGGAAGCCGGGCCTCCAGCCGTTCGCGCTTTCGCCCATGACCGGGGCGTTTGTCCACGACGAAGCCCCGCTCGGCCAGGCCGCGCCGCACCGCCCCGGCGACGGTGAAGGTGGCCAGACGCGCGCCGGGCGCCGACCGGGCCGCGACGCCGCCCAGCACCTCGGCCGACCACATGCTGGGGTTCAGGGCAGGGGAGAAGCCATCCAGGAACCAGGCGTCCGCCTGCCCGGACCATTGGGCCAGCGCCCAGGCGGCGTCGCCGATCGCCAGGTCCAGCACGGCGTCGAACATGGGCAGGTCGATGCGGTGAAAGCCGGGCGTGCCCGCCGGCCAGGCCTCGATCAGCGGGGCGGCCGCCTCGGCCAGTTCGGGCCAGGCGCTCAGGGCGCGCGCCGCCTCCTGCGCCGTCAGGGGAAAGCCCTCGATGGAGAAGATGTGCAGCCGTCCGCCGACCGGCCGCGTGCGGCGCCACAGATCCAGCAGGGCGACGATATTCAGCCCCGTGCCGAAACCCAGTTCAGCGACAGTGAAGGCCTGACGATCCGTCCAGGCCTCGGGCAGGCCGCACCCCTGGAGGAAGACGGCCCGCGTCTCCGCCAGGCCGTCGTCGCGCGAGAAATAGACGTCGCCGAACCGACCCGAGCGGGGCTCGTCGTCGTCGGTCCATGTCAGGTGGGGCGAGGCATCGTCGGTCGTCATGGGCGACCTCTAGCATGCGTCCAGCAAAAAGGGCCGCCCCATGAGAACGGCCCCGTGGCTTGTCCGAATGCGGAATTAGTGCGCGGCGGGGGCGGGCGTGACGGCAACTGAAGCCGGGGCGGCGCCCGCCTGGGGCGTGGGCGCACCGTCCGGGGCGGTCGTTGCGGGAGCGGCGCTGTCGAGGGCGCCGGCGTTCTGGGCCGTCTGGTCGGCGACCAGGGCAGCCTGGTGGGCGGCCTCTTCCGGCGTCAGGACGGCGTCCTCGGCGGCGCCGGCGGCCTCCACCGCATCGCTGGCGGGCTTGGCGGCGGCGTGATCCTCGGCCTTCTTCTGGCAGGCGGCCAGCGCCAGGACGGCGGCGGCGGCGGCGAACAGGGCGGGCATACGCATGAGGGGTCTCCGATACGGTCTGCGAACGATACCGCCGCCCGAAAGGCGGGGGCAAGCGGCGCCGGGATCAGTCGGCGGTGATGCTGTTCAGGGCCTCTTCCATCTCGCCGAACGAGGGCTGGGCGGCGGACGGGATGTCGCCCCGGCCGATCTCGACCGAGATCTGGGCCGCGTTGCCGTGCAGGTGGGCGACCAGCACCGACTGGATGATCTTATAATAGGCCGCTTCTTCGTTGATGATCGCCGTCAGACGGGCGGCGAACGGGCCGACCAGACCATAGGCCAGGAAGACGCCCATGAAGGTGCCGACCAGGGCGCCGCCGATCATGCCGCCCAGAACCTCGGGCGGCTCGGTGATCGAGCCCATGGTCTTGATGACCCCCAGAACGGCGGCGACGATGCCCAGGGCCGGCAGGCCGTCGGCCAGGTTCTGAAGCGCATGGGCGGCTTCCAGATGCTCGTGATGGTGCTTTTCCAGCTGCTTTTCCATCGCATCCTCGACCTGGTGCGGATCTTCCAGGTTCATGGTCATCATCCGCAGAGTGTCGCAGATGAAGTCGACGGCGAAATGGTCCTTCAGCACCTTGGGGTATTTCTGGAAGATCGTGGATTCCTTGGGCTTTTCGATGTGGCTTTCCAGCGCCACCACGCCCTTGGACTTCATCGTCTTGGTCAACTGGAACAGCAGGGACAGAAGGTCCTTGTAGTCCTGCTTCTTCCACTTGGGTCCGGCGAAGGTCTTGCCCAGTCCGCCCATCGAACTCTTGATCACCGGCAGGGAGTTGGAGATCAGGAAGGCGGCGATGCCCGCGCCGCCGATGGCCATCAGCTCGTGCGGGGCGGCGTGCATGATGACTTCGAACTTGCCGCCCGAGATCGCATAGCTGCCGAAGACGAGGCCGAACAGCAGCACGATGCCGATGATCTGGAACATGGGGAAGGACGATCCTGACGCGAGAGGCCGGGATCATCCCCATTAATCATTAAGACGGCGTTTCGCGAACGCCGCCTCCGCCGCCTAAAGCCGGGTTTCGCCGCTCAGGATCGCCTTGCGCGCGGTCTGGGTCAGCTTCTGATAGCCGGTCTTGCCGCCACGCACATAGAGAGCGGTTCCCGTCTTGGTCGGGTCGAAGCCGTCGGCGACCAGGTCCGCCTTGCGGTATTTGAACGTCCCTGTGGTCTCGGCCGCCTTGATCAGGCGCACGAACACCGGCTGGGCATAGGCAGGCAGCTTGGCCTCCACATAGTCGGAGAAGGCCTGGCCGTCGAACTTGCCCTCGACCACCAGAGCCGCCATGCCCGCCTTGCCGTCCTGGCCCGGCACCGGCACGCCATAGACGATGGCCTCCTCCACGCCCGGCGCCTCCACCAAGGCTTGCTCGACCTCGGAGGTGGAGACGTTCTCGCCCTTCCAGCGGAAGGTGTCGCCCATCCGGTCGACGAAGTAGAAATAGCCTTCGCTGTCCTGACGCATCAGATCGCCGGTGCGGAACCAGCGGTCCCCGCGCTTGAACACGTCGGTCAGGATCTTCTTCTGCGACGCGGCCTTGTCCGCATAGCCGGAGAAGTCGTGGCGGATGTCGTTGCCGATCAGGCCGATGGCTTCGCCCACCTCGCCGACCCGCACCGGGCGGCACAGGCCGTCTGGCCCGCGCACGGGCTGTTCGGTTTCGACGTCGAACTGCACCAGGCGAATATTGATCTGGGACTTCAGATAACCAGGCACGCGGCCGATGGCGCCCTGTTTGCCGTCGAAGTTGAACAGCGAGACATTGCCCTCGGTCGATCCGTAGAATTCCAGGATTTCCGGGATGCGGAACCGCTTCTGGAAGTCTGGCCAGACGTCGGCGCGCAGACCGTTGCCGAACGCCAGCCGCAGCTTATGCTTGGTCTCGTCCTCGTTCGGCGGGCAGTTGACCAGATAGCGGCACAGCTCGCCGATATAGACGAACATGGTCGCGCCCGACGACCGCACGTCGGGCCAGAAGTTGGTGGCCGAGAACTTCTTGCGCAGCACCAGGCGCGCGCCATTCAGCAGGGCCGCCCCTACCCCGACCAGGCCGCCGGTCGAATGATACAGCGGCAGGACGTTGAATATCCGGTCCGCAGGCGTCGAGCGCGTGGCGCCGGCGAAGGCCCGCATATAGGTCCGCGCCCGCGAATGGGGGATGCGCGCCGCCTTGGGCAGGCCCGTCGTGCCGGAGGTGTAGATGTAGAGGGCGGTGTCGCGGTTGGTCAGGCCCTCGCGCGCCGTGCGGCCCGGCCGCACCGAGGAGGCCCCGCGAACCGGCTTGTCGAGGCCGCGCCGGTCGCCGGTCTCCATCTCTTCGGGCAGGGCCAGGACCCACAGCATCAGATTGTGGGCGACCAGGGGCCGCGCCTCCTCGATCTGACGCCAGCAGTCCTGGTCGGCGACCACCTGGAAGGCGTTGGAGATGGTCAGGCAGTGGGCCAGGCCCTGACCGTTCAGATTGGTGTTGATCAGGGCCGTCGGGATGCCGACCTTCGAAAAGCCGATCCAGGCCGCCAGATACTCGATCCGGTTGGTCATCATCAGGGCGATGGTGTCGCTGCGCCGCAGCCCCCGGCTCTTGGCCCAGTTGCCGAAGCGGTTGGCCATCGCGTCCAGCTCGCGATAGGTCAGCTTGCGGGTCTCGTCCTCGATGGCGACATTGTCCGCGAACTTGTCGACCGCCTCTTCGAAGTCGTCGCAGAGCAGGACGTCGCTGTCCAACTCGATCGGCTTGATGCGTTTGAGCAGGCGGAACAGGCCGCGCGCGAACCGGACGTCCCGACGGGTATTCGCTACAAAGCCCATGCGCGCCGCAACTCCCGAGTCTAATGCGTATGCCACCGTCTTTGGTGATGGCGAATGGGGGCCACCGGGTCAATCGCGCGGCTGTCTTAGCTGCAGGTCCGCTCCCATTCGTCCCCCATTTGTCGCGTTGACGCAGCGGAAATCCAGAGCCGTCGTCTGCTAATTATCGCCGCATTCCAGCTTTCCGGCCCCGAAATCGCCGCGAGGTCCGACACATTCGGGGCGGCAACGGTGTTTCTTCGGGGCATTTGCGCCGGGGGCGGAACGCCGATCCCTGACGGCGGGTTGGTTGACCGACGTTATGGAGGACAAACCATGTCGATGACCTACGCCAACGCCGAAACCGAAGCCCGCGCCCACAGCCGCAGCGAGCCTGCGGCCTTCGTGCCCCGCTATGCCCGCCCGACCAAGTCGAAGAAGGCGGTGAAGACCTGGATGATCCTGGCGCCCATCGGCGCAGTGGTTCTGCTGGGCAGCGCTGCGGCCATGATGATGCGTGGCGAAGAAGGCCCTGCGCCCGTTCAGTCGGTCGAGACCGTCACGCCTGAGACGGAGTCCGCGACCGCCGCCCTGAGCGCTGTCACCAACGCGCCGGCCGCTCCCGCTGCAGAGATGGCCGCCGAACCGGCGACGGCGACGCCTCAACAGCAAGCGCGCGCTCCGGCCGCTCCCCGTTCCGAGCGCGCGCCGCGCCGCGCCGCGCCCCAGGCGGAACGTCCCGCCGAGGTCGCCCGCGTCGAAGCGACGCCTGCGCCGACCAGCGGCCCGCAGCCCTATACCACCCCGGCGACTGTCCATCTGAATGCGACCCCGACGACCCCGGCCGCGCCGCCGGTTCAGACCACGCCGCCGGTCATCGTGGTCCAACCGGTGAACTGATCACTGCAAAGAAAAAGCCCCGGTTTCGCCGGGGCTTTTTTTAGGCCGCCTTCACGGATGCGCCCCGGAAGGACGGATCGAGATCGCCCGAGGCGTAGCGTTTGGCCATCTGGGCGGTGGAGAGCGGACGAATCTTGGACGCCTGACCCTCGCAGCCGAACTGGAGGTAGCGCTCCATGCACAGCTTCTTCATCGCCTCCTTGGCGGGCTTCAGATAGTAGCGCGGGTCGAACTCGCCCGGCTTCTCCATCAGGGCCTTACGGATGGCGCCGGTGATGGCCATGCGGTTGTCGGTGTCGATGTTGACCTTGCGCACGCCGTGCTTGATGCCGCGCTGGATTTCCTCGACCGGCACGCCCCAGGTCTGGGGCATTTCGCCGCCGTACTGGTTGATGATGTCCTGCAGATCCTGCGGCACCGACGACGAACCGTGCATCACCAGGTGGGTGTTGGGCAGGCGACGGTGGATTTCCTCGATCACGTTCATGGCCAGGACCTCGCCGTCCGGCTGACGCGTGAACTTGTAGGCGCCGTGGCTGGTGCCCATGGCGATGGCGAGGGCGTCGACCTTGGTGGCGGCGACGAAATCGACGGCCTGATCCGGGTCGGTCAGCAGTTGCGAGTGGTCCAGCTTGCCTTCGAAGCCGTGGCCGTCCTCGGCCTCGCCCATGCCGGTCTCCAGCGAACCCAGCACGCCCAGTTCACCCTCGACCGAGACGCCGCAGGCGTGGGCCATTTCGGTGACGCGACGGGTGACATCGACGTTGTATTCGTAAGAGGCGGGGGTCTTGGCGTCCTCCTCCAGCGAGCCGTCCATCATCACTGAGGTAAAGCCGTACTGGATGGCGGTGGCGCAGGTCGCCGGACCGTTGCCGTGGTCCTGGTGCATGCAGACCGGGATGTGCGGATAGAGCTCGGCCAGGGCGTCGATCAGCTTGGCCAGAACGATGTCGTTGGCGTAGTTCCGGGCGCCCCGGCTCGCTTGAATGATCACGGGAGCATTGACCTCGTGGGCCGCCTCCATGATCGCCAGACCCTGTTCCATATTGTTGATGTTGTAGGCGGGCAGGCCGTAATCGTTCTCTGCCGCGTGGTCGAGCAGCTGTCGCAGCGTGATGCGCGCCATTGGGTAGTCTCCTGAGCCGAATAGTCTTTTTGGTTAGGCGAGAGATTAGACGCCGGACCGCGTGAAGTCACGCCGTGTTACAGCCGTTTCAACGCCGATTTCGAAGACAGGATGCAGGCGTGATCCGCCTGCATCGCTGAGCCTTCAGGCGCGCAGGGCCTCAACGCCGGGCAGCGGCTTGCCCTCCATCCATTCCAAGAAGGCGCCGCCGGCGGTGGAGACGAAGGTCAGGTCCGCCGCGACGCCGGCATGACCGACCGCCGCGACCGTGTCGCCGCCGCCCGCCACCGCGATCAGGGCGCCGGCCTTGGTGCGCTCGGCGACGTGCTTGGCGGCCGCGACCGTGGCGGCGTCGAAGGGCGGCACCTCGAACACGCCCAGCGGGCCGTTCCAGATCAGGGTCTTGGAGCCGTCGATGGCGGCGTTCAGGCGCGCGACGGTGTCGGGGCCGGCGTCAAGGATCTTGTCTTCAGTCGAGAGGGCTTCGCCTGTCTTGACGGTGCGGGCCTCGGCGCCGGGCTTGACCTCGGTCGCCACGACGACATCGACGGGCAGCAGGATGTCGCAGCCCTTGGCTTCGGCTTCCGCCAGGATTTCGCGCGCGGTGTCCGCCATATCCTTTTCCGCCAGGGAGCCGCCGATGTCGACGCCTTGGGCATAAAGGAAGGTGTTGGCCATGCCGCCGCCGATGGCCAGCGTGTCCAGCTTGCCGACCAGGTTCTTCAGCAGGTCCAGCTTGGTCGAGACCTTGGAGCCGCCGACGATGCCGACGACCGGCTTCTGCGGATTGCCGAGCGCCGCGTCGAGCGCGTCCAGTTCGCGGCGCATGGATTCGCCGGCGTAGGCCGGGATGTGGTGGGCGACGCCTTCGGTCGAGGCGTGGGCGCGGTGGGCGGCCGAGAAGGCGTCGTTGACGTAGAGATCGCCGAGATCCGCCAGCTTCTGGGCGAAGACCGGATCATTGGCCTCTTCCGCCGCATGGAAGCGCACGTTTTCCAGCAGGACCACGCCGCCCGCGTCCAGATCGCGAATGGCCTCCACGGCGTCAGGGCCGATGCAGTCGTCGGCGAAGCGGACGGGGGCGCCAAGGAGTTCTTCCAGCGGCTGAACGACCGGCCTCAGGCTCATCGACGGAACGCGCTGGCCCTTGGGGCGGTCGAAGTGAGCCAGCAGGGCGACCTTAGCGCCCGCGTCACGCAGGCGCTGGATCGTCGGCAGGGCGACCAGCAGACGTGTGTCGTCGGTGACCTTGCCGCCCTCCATCGGGACGTTGAAGTCCACGCGGACCAGCGCGGTCTTGCCGGCGAGATCCTTGGCGTCGTCGAGAGTACGGAACGTCATATCGGGCTGCCCCCAGAAAAGATGTGTCCGATCCAAAGCAGAGCGCCGTGGATCATCAGTTGAACTTGCAGTGCCATGACCGGAACTGCGACTGCGATGAAATGTCGGCCGTTCTTGGCGTGATCGCGACAGGCCGCAATAGCTAGGCCTGCGAGAAGCACAGGAACCGCAAACCAAGCAAAAGCGGAGACTGAGTCAGGCCCGTTCACATTCACAAAAGGGATGGCTGTTCCTAGGGCGAGCAATAATACGACGGCACAGCCTCGAATAACGAATGCTTCATCGGCCAATGGCCCAAGCTTGATCTTTCGCAGTCCCAGCCAGACCAGAACGCCCCAAAAGGCTACAGCGAGCAATGACCACGGTAGCGAAAGCCATGCGAAAAACAAAAACCCCGGCAGTCCTAAGAACAGAAGCATGCCGGGGTTCTTAGCGCGGTCTTACAGGAACTTCGCCATCTGCAACGCGGTGTCGCTCATGCGCGTCGCGAAGCCCCATTCGTTATCGTACCAGCTCAGAACGCGGGCCAGCTTGCCGTCGACGACCTGGGTCTGGGGCAGGGCGGCGGTGGAGGAGGCGGCGATGTGGTTCAGGTCGTGCGAGACCAGCGGGTCGGTCGTCGTGAACAGGACGCCCTTCATCGGGCCGTCGGCGGCGGCCTGAAGCGCCGCGTTGATCTCTTCGACCGTGACCTCGCGACCGGCGACGACCTTCAGATCGACGACCGAGACGTTCGGGGTCGGGACGCGGATCGACGAGCCGTCCAGCTTGCCCTTCAGTTCCGGCAGGACCAGGCCCAGGGCCTTGGCGGCGCCGGTCGAGGTCGGGATCATCGACAGGGCTGCGGCGCGGGCGCGGTACAGGTCCTTGTGCATCGTATCCAGCGTCGGCTGGTCGCCGGTGTAGGAGTGGATGGTGGTCATATAGCCGCGCTCGATGCCGAACAGGTCGTTCAGCACCTTGGCCACCGGGGCCAGGGCGTTGGTGGTGCACGAGCCGTTCGACACGACGATGTCGTCGGCGGTCAGGGTGTCCTGGTTGACCTTGTAGACGATGGTCTTGTCCGCGCCGTCGGCGGGGGCCGAGATCAGGACGCGTTTGGCGCCGGCCTTCAGGTGGGCTGAGGCCTTGTCCTTGGAGGTGAAGATGCCGGTGCATTCGAAGGCGATGTCCACCTTCAACTCGGCATGGGGCAGGTTGGCGGGGTCGCGTTCGGCCGTCACCTTGATCTTGCCCGTGCCGATGTCGATCCAGTCCTCGCCGGTCGTCACCGTTCCGGGAAAGCGGCCGTGGACCGAATCGTAGCGGAACAGGTGGGCGTTGGTCTCCACCGGACCCAGGTCGTTGATCGCCACGACCTCGATGTCCTTGCGGCCGTGCTCGTAGATCGAGCGAAGGACAAGACGGCCGATGCGGCCGAAGCCGTTGATGGCGACGCGAACGGTCATGGTGGGTTCCTCTGAGCTATGGCTTATCGTTGTGCGTCTCAATGACCGCGCGCGGGGCGGGTTTCAACCCCAGGCCCGTAACAACGGGCTGCCGACTGTTACTCAAGGCGGCTTTCAGGCAAGAAACACCCTCAAACGCGAAAATCAGCACCTGACCGGCAAAAATTTTGCTTCATCCGGTTGCGTTGCAGCGAGCCGTATGGTTTCTTGGCGTCAGAACAGGGGAGCCCCTCGTGGCCACGATGACGCGCGCAATCAGGAAGGACGCCGCCGCTTTTGCGGTTCCCGTCCGCGCGACCTCGGCCCCCCAGACGCTGACCGTACTCATTCTCACCGTACTTATTGGCCTGCTTAGCCAAGCGGCGTGGATGCCCGTGACCTGAACCCCAACACACTCAGGATCGCCTCGCACCACCCCGCTCCCGAAAGGAAGCGGGGTTTTTAGTGCGCGGCGGTTCCAGACAAGCCGGACCGATGACGCAAGATTCCACCTCTCAGCCCCAAGGGGCGCCCAAGAAGCCCAATGCGCGCAGCGCGGCGGTGACGGCTGGTCCGAACCGGGCCGCCGCCCGGTCCTATCTGCGCGCCGCCGGCATGCAGGACGCCGACTTCGACAAGCCGATGATCGGCATCGTCAACACCTGGTCGACGGTCACGCCCTGCAACATGCATCTGGACCGTCTGGCCAAGGATGTCCGGGCAGGCATCATCGCGGCGGGCGGCTATCCGGTCGATTTCAACACCATCGTCGTCACCGACGGCATCTCGATGGGCACGGCGGGCATGAAGGCCTCGCTGATCAGCCGCGAGGTCGTCGCCGACTCGATCGAACTGGCCATCGAGGGGCATCAGCTGGACGGCGTCGTCTGCATCGTCGGTTGCGACAAGACCATCCCGGCGGCGGCCATGGCCTTGGCCCGGATGGATATCCCCGGCCTGGTCTATTACGGCGGCACCATCATGCCGGGCGTGATCGGGACGAAAGAGGTCTCGGTCCAGGAGGTGTTCGAGGCCATCGGCGCCCACGCCGCCGGCGCGCTGGACGATGCGGGCCTGAAGGCGGTCGAGAGCGCGGTCTGCCCCGGCGCCGGCGCCTGCGGCGGTCAGTTCACGGCCAACACCATGGCGATGGCCCTGTCGGTTATGGGCATCAGCCCGATGGGCGCGAACGATGTTCCGGCCGTCGATCCCAACAAGGCGGCCGAGGGCGAACGCTGCGGACGGCTGATCGTCGAGCGCGTCTTCTCCGGCGACACGGCCCGCAAATACATCACCCGCGCCAGCCTGAAGAACGCCGCTGTCGCGGTCTCGGCCTCGGGCGGATCGACCAATGCGGTCATGCACCTGACGGCCATTGCGGCTGAGGCCGGCGTCGATTTCGGCGTCGAGGACTGCCATCAGGCCTGCGTCGAGGCGCCGGTCATCTGCGATCTGAAGCCGGGCGGGCGTTTCCTGGCCTCGCATCTGTTCGCGGCGGGCGGCACGCGCCTGGTCACGCAGCGCATGGCCGAGGCGGGCAAGATCGTGAACACCCCCACCGTCACCGGCCGCAGCCTGTTCGCCGAGGCGGCCCAGGCCGAGGAGACGCCGGGTCAGCAGGTCGTGACCCGCTTCGACGCCCCGGTCATGGCGCGCGGCAGCTTCGCCGTCATCTATGGCGACGTCGCCCCCGAAGGCGCGGTCATCAAGCTGACGGGCCACAAGGTCGATGTCTTCGAAGGTCCGGCCTGCGTCTTCGATTCGGAAGAGGACGCCTTCCACGCTGTTCAGGACGGTTCGGTGGGCGAGGGCGACGTCATCATCATCCGCTACGAAGGGCCCAAGGGCGGCCCCGGCATGCGCGAGATGCTGCAGGTCACGGCTGCCCTGAAGGGCCGCAAGATCGACAATGTCGCCCTGCTGACCGACGGCCGTTTCTCGGGCGCCAGCTACGGCTTCGTCGCCGGACACGTCTCGCCGGAAGCCGCCGTCGGCGGCCCGATCGCTCTCATTCGCGATGGTGATCGCATCACCATCGACGTCACCAACCGCCGGATCGACGTTGCCGCCGATCTGGCGACGCGCCGGGCGGGCTTTACGCCCCACGTAGTCCGCCCGGCGCGAGGCGTCTTCGCCAAATACCGCGCCTCGGTCGCCTCGGCCGCCCAGGGCGCCGTCACCATTCCCAACCCGCCGCCGGCGCAAGTTCCGGCATCCCACAAGACCAACGCTGCTCAGGACGCCTGATCCCCATGGCCATCACCATCTACACCAACGAAGATATCAAACCGGGCGCCATCGCCGGCCAGCGCATCGCCATCATCGGCTATGGCTCGCAAGGCCGCGCCCACGCCCAGAACCTGCGCGACAGCGGCCATGACGTGGTCGCCGGCGTCCGTCACGGCGGCACGGGCTGGAAACACGCCACCGAAGACGGCATCCCGACCGCCGAGCCGGCCGAGGCCGTCAAGGGCGCCGACATCATCGCCATCCTGACGCCCGACATGATCCAGGGCGAGGTCTATCGCGACGTCATCGAGCCGAACGCCAAGCAGGGTTCGGCCTTGCTGTTCGCCCACGGCTTCTCGATCATCTATGACCGCATCAAGCCGCGCGAGGACATGGACGTCATCCTGGTCGCGCCCAAGGGGCCGGGCGATCTGGTCCGCCGCGAGTTCCAGCGTGGCCGCGGCGTGCCGTCGCTGTTCGCCATCGAGAAGGACGTCACGGGCAAGGCGCGCGACCGGGCCATGGGCTACGCCAAGGGCAACGGCGGCGCGACCGGCGGCCTCTTGGAAACCACTTTCCGCGAGGAGACCGAGACCGACCTGTTCGGCGAACAGGCCGTTCTGTGCGGCGGCGCCAAGGAACTGGTCATGCAGGGCTTCAACACCCTGGTCGAGGCCGGCTACCAGCCCGAAATCGCCTATTTCGAATGCCTGCACGAGCTGAAGCTGATCGTGGACCTGTTCTACGAGGGCGGCATCTCCAAGATGCACCACTTCATCTCGGAGACGGCCAAATACGGCGCCGTCGCCAGCGGTCCGCGCGTCGTGACCGAAGAGACCAAGGCCCGCATGAAGACCATTCTGGACGAGATCCAGGACGGCACCTTCGCGCGCAACTGGATCGCCGAGAACGACGCCGGCAAGCCTCAGTACGAAGCCTGGCTGAAGGCGGACCGCGAAAGCCAGATCGAACAGGTCGGCGCCCGTCTGCGCGAGCGGATGGCCTGGCTGAACACGCCCAAAGCCGAAGCGGCCTGAGCCCAGCACCAGACCGGATCGAGCCTGATGACCGCCGCCGCCTTCAAACCTCAAGCCGAGGCCGCCCCCCGATCGGGGGCGCGCCTGCTGATCTCCACCCTGGAGCGGCTGGGGGTGGAGGTGGTGTTCGGCTATCCGGGCGGCGCCATCATGCCGGTCTATGACGCGTTGGCGGGATCGAAGCTGAAGCACATCCTGGTCCGCCACGAGCAGGGCGCGGCCTTTTCGGCCGATGCCTATGCCCGGAAAAGCGGCAAGGTCGGGGTGTGCATGGCCACGTCCGGTCCGGGCGCCACCAACCTGATCACCGGTATCGCCAATGCGATGATGGATTCAGTGCCGATGGTCTGCATCACCGGCAATGTCGCGCAAGGGTTGATGGGCACCGACGCCTTCCAGGAGATCGACATCCTGGGCGTCACCCTGCCCATCGTGAAACACTCCATCCTGGTTCGTTCGGCCGCCGAGGTTCCGGCCGCCATCGAGGAAGCCTTCCACATCGCCCGGTCGGGTCGGCCGGGGCCGGTTCTGGTCGATCTGCCCAAGGACGTGCAGTTCGAGACGACAGTCGATGATCACGGCTTTTCCATTCCCAACGACGCCCCGCGTGTCGATCACGACGCTATCGCCGCCGCAGAGGCCGCGATCCGGGCGGCGAAGAAGCCGCTGGTCTATATCGGCGGCGGCGTGAAGATCGGCGGCGCGACGGAGGCCGTGCGCGCCTTCGTCGATGCGACGGGCATCCCGCAGGTCTCGACCCTGAACGCCCTGGGCACGATCCCGACCGACGCGCCCGGCATGCTGGGCATGCTGGGCATGCACGGCACCCGCGCCGCCAACCACGCGGTTCAGGACAGCGATCTGCTGATCGTCGTCGGCGCCCGGTTCGACGACCGCGCCACCGGCAAGCTGGCCGAGTTCGCGCCGAACGCCCGCATCGTCCATTTCGACATCGACGCCTCGGAAGTCGGCAAGCTGCGCAGCGCCAATGTCGCCGTGGTCGGCGAACTGCGCGAAGGGGTCGAGGCCCTGACCCAGCGTATGCGCGCGGGCGCGGCCCTGGACATCCAGGACTGGGCCGGCGATTGCGTCCGCTCGGCCAAGGACGGCGCGCATCGCTATGACGCGCCGGGCGAGGGGGTCTATGCGCCCGCCCTGCTGAAGGAAATCTCGGAAGCGGCGGGCGATGATTTCGTCGCCGCCTGCGACGTGGGCCAGCACCAGATGTGGGCGGCCATGCACTGCCGCTTCGCCAAGCCGGAAGCCCACATCACCTCGGGCGGTCTGGGGGCCATGGGCTTCGGCCTGCCCGCCGGCATCGGCGCCAAACTGGCCGATCCGTCCGCGACGGTCGTGACCATCGCCGGCGACGGCGGTTTCATGATGAATATCCAGGAGCTGGCGACGCTGAAGCGTTACGGCATCCCGCTGAAGATCGTGCTGATCGACAACTCCTCTCTGGGTCTGGTGCGCCAGTGGCAGGAGCTGTTCTTCGCCGAGAACTATTCCGAGATCGACCTGTCCGACAACCCGGACTTCGTGAAGGTCGCCGAAGCCTTCGGCGTCGAGGCCTTCCGCATCGATCGCCGCGATCAGGTGTCGGACGGCATCCAGCGCCTGCTGGCCGCCGACGGCCCCTGCCTGGCCCATGTGGTCATCGATCCCCGAGACAATGTCTGGCCGCTGGTTCCGCCGGGCAAGAACAACGCTGAAATGATGGAGGGCTCCTGAGATGAGCGACACGATCCACATCCAGATCGACCGTGCGGACGGTTCGCTTCAGCGTCTCATCGGCCTGGTGGAGCGTCGGGGTTTCCACATTGACGGCATGAGCATGTTCGATGAAGGGGCCTTCCGCCGGATCGCCCTGACGGTGCGCGGCCGCGACGCCGCCCGCTGTCTGGACAATCTGGGCCGCCAGATCGACCGGCTGTTCGGCGTTCGCCGCCTGCCTGACGAAGCGATGCGGTCCGAAGCCGCCTGAGGCGTCGGACCAGACTGAAGAAAGAGACCGCCAATGCAGCCGCTGGCTGAGAAGATCTGGATCAACGGCGAACTGACGCCGTGGGCCGACGCGAAGATTCACGTGATGAGCCATGCGCTCCACTACGGCACCTCGGTGTTCGAGGGCATCCGCGTCTATGACACGCCGAACGGCCCCTGCGGCTTTCGCCTGCGCGAGCATGTGCGCCGCCTGTTCGACAGCGCGCGCATCTATCACATCCAGCTGCCCTATACCGAGGACGAGCTGGTCGCGGCGTGTCAGTCGGTCGTGCGAGCTGAGGGGCTGCGTTCGGCCTATATCCGGCCCATCGCCTTCCTGGGGCAGTGCGGCATGGGCGTGACGCCCGCGCCTGGAAACATGAACGTCGATATCGCCATCGCCGCCTTTCCCTGGGGCGCCTATCTGGGCGAGGAGGCGCTGGAGAAGGGCGTGGACGCCTGTGTCTCCAGCTGGAACCGCACGGCGCCGAACACCACCCCCTCCGCCGCCAAGGCGGGCGGCAACTATCTGTCCTCCTATCTGATCGGACGCGAGGCGCGCGTCGGCGGCTTCGGCGAAGGCATCGCCCTGGGCGTCGATGGACGTCTGTCCGAAGGGGCGGGCGAGAACCTGTTCGTCATCAAGGACGGCAAGGTCATGACCCCGCCCGCCGCCAACTCCATCCTGATGGGCATCACCCGCGACAGCGTCATCAAGTTGGCCCGCGCGCGGGGCTATGAAGTGGTCGAACAGGCCATGCCGCGCGAGGCCCTGTATCTGGCCGACGAAATCTTCATGACCGGCACGGCGGCCGAGATCACGCCCGTCCGTTCGGTGGACGGCATCACCACGCGCGCCGCTGGACCCGGGCCCGTGACCAAGGCGATCAACGCCGCCTTCCGCGGCCTGTTCACCGGCGAGACGCCCGACACCTTCGGCTGGCTGGAGCCCATTGGCTCCATCGCCGAGAAACGCGTGACCGAACATGCCTAAGACCCTGTTCGACAAGGTGTGGGACGCCCATGTCGTGCGGTCGGAAACGGCCGAGACGCCGGGGGTGCTGTATATCGACCTGCATCTGGTCCACGAAGTCACCAGCCCGCAGGCCTTCAGCGAGATCGAGGCGCGTGGGCTGAAGGTGCGTCGTCCCGACCGCACCTACGCCACCCTGGACCATTCGACCCCGACCCTGCCGGCCGGGCCGAACGGCCTGAAGCCCTATGTCACCGCACAGGCCGAGGCCCAGGTGCATACGCTGGAGCGCAACTGCGCCGCCCACGGCGTGCCGCTGGCGGGGTGGGGCTCAGAGGATCGCGGCGTGGTCCATGTCATGGGGCCGGAATTGGGCCTGACCCAGCCGGGCATGACCGTGGTCTGCGGCGACAGCCATACCGCCACCCACGGCGCCTTCGGGGCCCTGGCCTTCGGCATCGGCACATCGGAAGTCGGCCATGTGCTGGCGACCCAGTGCCTGTTGCAGCGCAAGGCCAAGGCCATGCGGGTGACGGTGGACGGCGAACTGCAGCCGGGCGTGTCGGGGAAAGATGTGGCGCTGGCCGTCATCGCCGCCATCGGCTTCGGCGGCGGCACCGGCTATGTCATCGAATATGCGGGCGAGGCGGTGCGGTCGCTGGACATGGAAGGGCGGATGACCCTGTGCAACATGTCCATCGAGGCAGGGGCGCGCGCGGGCATGATCGCGCCGGACCAGACGACCATCGACTGGCTGCGCGGGCGCAAGCACGTCCCGGCGGACTATGAGGCTGCATCGGCTGAATGGCTGAAACTGGTCACCGATCCCGGCGCGGTGTTCGACAAGGAGGTCGTGCTGGACGGCGCGGCCATCCGTCCGATGGCGACCTGGGGCACGACCCCCGATGCAGGCGCGCCCATCGGATCGCCTGTGCCGCAACCCCAGTCGGACTCTGACCACAAGGCCATCGCCTATATGGGCTTCACGGCAGGCGAGGCGACGACCAGCCAGCCGGTGGACGTGGTCTTCATCGGCTCCTGCACCAACGGCCGCCTGCCGGATCTGCGCGCCGCCGCCGAGGTGCTGCGCGGCCGCAAGATCAAGCCGGGCCTGCGGATGCTGGTGGTGCCGGGGTCCGAGGCCGTGCGTCGCGACGCCGAGGCCGAAGGGCTGGACCAGGTCTTCATCGCCGCCGGGGCCGAATGGCGCATTCCGGGCTGTTCGATGTGCATCGCCATGAACGGCGATGTCGTCGCGCCGGGGCAACTGGCGGTCTCGACCTCCAACCGCAATTTCGAAGGGCGCCAGGGCAAGGACGCCCGCACCATTCTGGCCAGCCCCGCCACGGCGGCGGCGACGGCGGTGGCGGGCGTGCTGACCGATCCGCGCGTCTATCTGAGCGAGGTGGAGCGTGTCTGAGCCCTTCATCACCCTGACGTCGAAGACGGTCACGCTCAGCCAGGCCAATATCGACACGGACCAGATCATTCCGGCGCGGTTCCTGACCACCACCACGCGCGAGGGGCTGGGCAAGGCGGCCTTCCACGACTGGCGCTATGAGGCGGACGGGTCGGAAAAGCCCGAGGCCATCCTGAACCGCATTGATCCGACCGAGCATCGCATCCTGCTGGCGGGACGGAACTTCGCCTGCGGTTCGTCGCGCGAACACGCGCCCTGGGCGCTTTACGACTATGGCTTCCGGGCGGTGCTCTCGACCGAGATTGCTGACATTTTTACATCGAACGCGCTGAAAAACGGCCTTCTGCCCATCGTCGTCAGCCAGGCCGTTTGGGACGATCTGGCGTCGCAGCCGGATCAGCCGGTCACGATCGACCTCCAGGCGAACGAGATCCGGCGCGGCAATGCCCAGCCCGTGCCGTTCGGGGTCGAATCCTTCGCCCGCCAATGCCTGCTGGACGGGGTGGACACCCTGGGCTGGCTGCAATCAAACCTGCCAGAGATCGAAGCCTACGAGCGATCGAGAGAGACCGTCCGATGACCACCGCCGCCACCAAGACCTATGAGATCGTCCTGCTGCCCGGCGACGGGGTGGGGCCGGAGGTGACGCACGCCGCGCGCGACGTGCTGCGCGTCATCGGCGACTTCTACGGGCACCACTTCGTCTTCACCGAACATCTGATCGGCGGGGCGGCCATCGACGCCACGGGCGAGGCCCTGCCGATCGATACGCGCGAGGCCTGCCTGGCCTCCCACGCCGTGCTGCTGGGCGCGGTCGGCGGACCCAAGTGGGACGGGGCGCGCGTGCGGCCCGAAGAGGGTTTGCTGGCCATCCGCAAGGCCATGGGTCTGTTCGCCAATCTGCGCCCGTTGCAGGTCTCGCCCGTCCTGGCCCACCGTTCACCGCTGAAGAAGGAGATCGTCGAAGGCGTCGATCTGATCGTCTTCCGCGAACTGACCGGCGGCGTCTATTTCGGCGAGAAGACCCGGACGGCGGATCGCGCCACGGACCTGTGCGAATATTCGGTCGAGGAGATCGAGCGCGTGGCCCGCGCCGCCTTCAAGACGGCCCGCCAGCGTCGCGGAAAGGTCACGTCGGTCGACAAGGCCAATGTCATGGAGACCAGCCGCCTGTGGCGCGAGGTCGTGACCCGCATCCATGCCGAGGAATTCCCAGATCTGACGCTGGAGCACGCCCTGGTCGATTCCATGGCCATGCACCTGATCAAGAAGCCGCGCGACTATGACGTGATCCTGACCGAGAACATGTTCGGCGACATTCTGTCGGACGAAATCTCAGTGCTGGGCGGCTCCATCGGCCTGTTGCCGTCGGCCTCGTTGGGCACGGCCGGGCCGGGGCTGTTCGAGCCGATCCACGGTTCGGCGCCGGATATCGCCGGGCAAGATCTGGCCAATCCCGTCGGCGCCATCCTGTCTGCGGCCCTGCTGCTGCGCCACAGCCTGAAGCTGGAGGACGAGGCGGATTCGATCGAAGCCGCCGTCGCCGCCGTTCTGGCCGCCGGCGCCGTGACCGCCGATCTGGGCGGCGAACTGGGCACGCGCGCCGCCACCGAGGCGGTCATCGACGCCATCCGCGCCATCCACTGGGCGGCGGCGCATCGGGTGCAGATGCACTGGGCCTGAATCCGCCCGACAGGCTGCGAAAATCGTTTCGCCAACCTTGGCTTTAACGGCAATCTGAAATCATGATTTTGGCGCACGATCGAATGATCGTGCGCCCTTAACTTTTTATGACCAGACCGTTGCAAGAAAGTTGCGCTGTTTGCCCTCTTGCCCCTTGCGCGTCTCGCAATTGCAGTAAAACCTTCGCAACTGCGAGATTGCATAGGGGGTACTATTTCATGTCGCAGCTTGGAAAACGACTTATCGGGGCCGCCGGCCTTGTCCTTCCCACACTCTGTCTTATCGGCGCCGGGGCCGCCCAGGCGCAGACCGGGGCGCCGGCCCTGCTGGGCCATCAGGCCGCGCTGGAGCTGGATAGCGCCGGCGCATCCTGGCTCGGCACCTCGACCGCCCTGGTTCTGCTGATGACCCTCCCCGGTCTGGCGCTGTTCTACGGCGGCATGGTGCGCAAGAAGAACGTGATCGCCACCATCACCCAGTCCGTCGGCGTCTTCGCGGTGGTGTCGCTGGTGTGGTTCATCGCCGGCTACAGCCTGGCCTTCGGGGCCAATCCCTCGGCTGGCCTTCAGCCCTTCATCGGCAGCCTGGACATGCTGTTCCTGAACGGCGTGTCGCTGAAGACCGCCAACGCCCTGCTGCCGGGCATTCCCGAGTTCCTGTTCATCTCCTTCCAGATGACCTTCGCCATCATCACGCCTGCGCTGGTGACGGGCGCCTTCGCCGAGCGGATGAAATATTCGGCGCTTCTGCTGTTCACCGCCCTGTGGTCGCTCCTGGTCTATGCGCCGATCTGTCACTGGGTCTGGGGCGGCGGCTTCCTGGGTTCGGCGGGCGTGCTGGACTTCGCCGGCGGCGCGGTGGTTCACGTCAACTCCGGCGTCGCAGGTCTGGTCTGCGCCATCGTTCTGGGTCGTCGCAAGGGGTATGGCGTCGAGCCGATCCTGGCGCACAATCCGGTCCTGACCATGATCGGCGCCAGCCTGCTGCTGGTCGGCTGGATCGGCTTCAACGCCGGCTCGGCGGGCGCGGCCAACGACCTGATGGGCGTGGCGCTGCTGAACACCCTGCTGGCCGCCGCCGCCGCCGCCCTGACCTGGAAGATCGTCGAATATATCGAGAAGAAGAAGGTCTCGCTGATCGGCATGCTGTCGGGCGTGGTCGCCGGTCTGGTCGCCATCACTCCGGCGGCCGGTTTCGTCGATCCCAAGGGCGCGGTGATCATCGGCCTGATCGCCGGCCCGGTCTGCTACGCCTCTTCGGTGTGGATCAAGAAGCTGCTGCGCTACGACGACAGCCTGGACGCCTTCGGCATCCACGGCGCGGGCGGCCTGATCGGCGCCTTGCTGACCGGCGTGTTCGCCACGACCGCGATCAACAGCCTGTCGGAAGGCGCCAATATCGGCGCCCAGGCCCTGGGTCTGCTGTGGACCATCGTCTACAGCGCCATCGGCACCCTGATCATCCTGATGATCTGCAAGTTCACCACGGGACTGCGGGTCAGCGAGGCGGAAGAGGCGGCCGGCCTGGACACCTCGCTGCACGGCGAAGCGCTGGAACACTGATCCGGCGACCGGGCGCGGCTCCATCCCCGCGCCCGGTTTTCACCGCCGGTTCGACCATCAAAAACATGAGGGGATAAGACTATGAGCAAGAACCTGTTTCGCACCGCCGTCGTCGCAGCCGCCGTCGTCGCCGTTTTCGGCGCCGCGCCCGCCCTGGCCGATGAAGTGGCGTACAATGTCGGCGTCACCAACAACTATGTGTTCCGCGGCCTGACCCAGACGGACAAGGACTTCGCTGTCCAGGGCGGGGTCGACTTCTCCACCGACAGCGGCTTCTACGCCGGCGCGTGGGCGTCCAACGTGGACTTCGGCGACGGCACCGACGCCGAAGTCGATCTCTATGGCGGCTACAAGACCGAGGCCGGCGGCTTCGCCTTCGACTTCGGCGTGGTCGCCTATACCTATGTCGGCGCGCCGGCTGGGGTCAGCTATGACAATGTCGAGCTGAAGGCGGCGGCTTCACGCGCCTTCGGTCCGGCGACCATCGGCGGCGCCGTCTATTATTCGCCCGACTCCTGGGGGGTGGACAACGAGTCCGTCTATTGGGAGCTGAACGGCGCCTATACGGTCTCGGACAAGATTTCGCTGTCCGGCGCCGTGGGACGTCAGACCTTCGATCCCGGCTCGGACTATACGACCTGGAACGTCGGCGGCACCTACGCTCTGACCGACAAGCTCGGCCTGGACCTGCGTTATCACGACACAAATCTGGCCGGATACGACGACGCCTTCGTCGTGTCCCTGAAGGCGGCGTTCTGATTTCCAGCCGCTTCGTTCCATAGAGCGGGTGAAGGCTCGCTCGGCGCACATATGGAAATCCCCCGGTCAGCGATGACCGGGGGATTTTCGTTCTTACCGGGCGTAACGGTCGTGGACCGGATCGTAGCTGTCCCAGACCTTGCCGTCGGCCAGCGACCGCAGCAGCTTCAGATATTCCGCGTGGGTCCAGGCCAGGGGCGTCGCCGAGTCCGTGTTCTGACCCAGGGCGTAGTCCTTCGCCGTCGGGTTTCCGACCCCGTCCCAAACCTGTTCGGCCAGCATCAGGCCGTCGTTGGCGAACCGTTCCATGCCGCGCACATAGGTCTGGCGGATGGCGGCGATGTCGGCGGGGGAGGGCGCGCCGTTCACGCTGGCGCGGGCCAGTTCATAGTGACCGCGTTCGCCGGTGAAGAAGGGCCAGACCCGCCCGCGCTGACCGGGACTCATCTGACCGCCGACGCCGTAGTTGGCGCCCGTGACATGATCCTCGCCATAGCCGTCGACGCCGTAACGGCGCCAGCCCGGCGTCTTGTCGCCCTCGGGACCGAAGTCGTAGCGGACGCGGTACAGCGGCTCCAGCGCCTGATCGTCATAGACGGGCAGGGTGGCCAGGATGTGCGGATCGTCGGCCTTGCGAACGCCGTAGCGCACCAGCTCCAGGAAGCCGCCGTCCACAACCTTGTCCTCCGGCGGCGCGATCTGGCCGTTGGCGGCGCCGATCGGGGCCTTGTCGTTGGGGTTCTCATTTTGCGTGATGCGGATGAAGTAGCGCCCATCGCCGAAGTCGCCGTTGGTGGTGAACATCCGCGCTTCGATCTTGCCGGCGTAGTCGTCGGCGGCGGCCTGATAGCGGGCGGCGCTGGCGGCGTCGCCGGATACGCGCGCCATTTCAGCCGCGACCGTCAGGCCCGCGACCACGGCGGCCGTGGTGGACGGCGAATAGCCCTGCTGCTCCTCCCAGCGTTCCTGCTGGGTGAAGGGCGGCTTGATCTCGGCGTCGTTCCACATCAGGCCGACCTTGCCGCCGTCGACCAGGAAGTCGGCCGCCGGCTTCAGCATGGATCGATAGTGGTCGCTCATCTGGGCGTCCGACAGCCAGCCCATCTTCCACAGACGATAGCCCAGCATGATCGGCATGGCCGTCTGGTCCAGCTGGACCGCGACCCATTCCAGTTCGCCGTCCACATGGGTCTTCTGCAGGAACCAGCCGCCGACGCCGGTGTTGCCGGGCGTGTTCGGCCCGACCTGGACCTGGGGCAGATAGTTGAAGGCCGCCAGCGGCGTCTCCTTGTCTCCAAGCGCCGCCAGAGCCATCGCCACCTGATAGAAGTCGCGCGGCCAGACGGCCTTGTAGCCGGTCGAGGACTTGGAGGCGTCCACCGTGTCGCCCCACGGGTTCGACAGGCTGGCGATCAGGGCGCCGGCGTGGGTGCGATCTTCCTGCACCTTCAGCATCAGGGCCGAGGCATAGGCCAGCTTGCCGCCGTCGGTCGCCTGCTGCGCGATGCGCGGCAGTTCGGTCAGGGAGGCGACATAGTCTTCCCAGCCCACGCTGTCGCCCTCGCCGTTGAAGCGGGCCAGAACCTCGTCGAGCCCCGTGGCGAACGACCCGTCCGCCGCCGCGCGGGCCTCGGCCTCGCTGTGGCCGAAGCCGATGACGAAGTCGCGCGTGATCTGGCTGCTTTCGCGCATCCGGGGCAGGGCGCCGGTCATCATGGTGTTGCCGGCCTGATCGCCGGTCGAGGCGTAGGTCCAGTCCAGCTTGCCGTCCTGAAGATCGGTCAGACCGTCGGAGGTCCCGACGAAGCCGACGCTGGCCTTTTCGAACGGCCGGCTGGGCTTCAGGAACAGATGGGTGTCCCCCTCCCAGGCGTGGAAGCCGTCGCGCGTCACGGCGCCCCGGTCGTCGATCCCGGTGTTGGCGATGTGCGGCTCCAGCATCAGATAGGGCGTCACATCGCCCTTCAGCGCCGTGAGGGTGACGCGTAGCACCAGGGCGTTGCGGTCGGGGTCGGTGAAAATCTGCTTCTCAATCTCGAAGCGGCCGGCCTTGTCGCGCGTCGTGATGCGATAGGCGGGCGAAAGGGGGCGACCCTGCGCGTCCACATGCAGATAGTCGGTCCGCTCGGTCGTGCCCGGCCCCTCGACCACCAGGCCGTCGGGTGTGACGACGCCGAAGCGCAGCGCCTTGATTTGGGCCTCATGGATCAGGCCGTACATGGTCTCGGTCAGGACGCCGTCGGCGATGGAATACCAGACCTTGGACACCGCGCCGGTCGGGCCGCCGTCGCGATACTCGCCGTCGACATAGGCCTCGTAAGAGGCGCCCGCGCCGGTCTTGGCGGCGCTGGACCAGACGGGCGGAGCGCCGGGCGCGCCGGGCGCGACGCCCGATTGGGCGCTTGCGGCGGAAGCGAGGGCCAGACCGGCGGCGCCGGCGAGGCAGAGGGTACGGAAGTGACGCATTGTGGTCCTCACGGGTTGCGCGTGGGGGCGGGGGAAAGAAGGAAGGTCAAAGGCACGTCCAGACGCTGGTTCCAGGACGCCTCATTGTGCTGGGCGCCGGGGAAGACCAGGCTGCGGAAATCTTCGGGGCCATAGCCGCGACTGCGGAACGTCTGGTCCACCTGGGTCTGGAAGGCGGCGTAGAATTGATCCAGCGTCTCATCGCCCCGGTCGAAATAGAAGCGGTGCGCGCCCGGCGTGGGCAGGCCGCGTTCGATCACTCCGGTCCAGGCGGCGACCAGACGTTCGCGCCAGGCGTCCAGCGCTGCGCCGGGCTCAAGCCCTTCGACCTTCAGCGGCCAATGGGTGGACAGACAGGCGGCGGCGGAAAAGACCTGCGGCTGTTTCATCACTGCATACATCGAGATCAGGCCGCCCATGCTGGAGCCGGCGATCATCGTGTCCTGCGGTCCGCTCAGGGCGCGGTAGGCGCCGTCGATGAAGGGCTTCAACTCCTCGACCAGGAACCGCAGATAGGCGTCGGACAATGACGGGCCGCCGTAGATCGCCTGGACCTCGTCGCGCATGTCGGCGGGTAGGGCGGCGATCAGGTCGGCGGGGACATATTCCCTCAGCCGCAGGTCGGTGTTCCAGATCCCCACGACGATTGGAGCCCGCACCTGGCCGCTCGCGATCAGCCGCGTCAGATGTTCGTCGACGCCCCATTCGCCGAAGTTGGCCGTGGCCGGATCGAACAGGTTCTGGCCGTCATGCATGTAGAGAACAGGCCAGGCGGCGTCGGACGCCTCGTAGCCGGGCGGCAGCCAGACCGAGACGTTGCGCGCCTTCACGTGGGCCGACGCGACCGCCTCATGCAGCACCAACCGCCCGCCCGCGAGGGCGCCCTCAGCACGCGCCGCGCCGGCGAAGGGCAGGGTGGCCATGAGGGCCAGAAGACCTCGACGGTTCATCCGCGATGCTCCTTGACCATCAGCGCGCTGGCGGCGGCCAGGACGAAGGAGACGGCGCCCAGCACCAGGGCCCAGATCGCCTGACCATCGAACAGGGTCTTCAGGATCAGGCCCAGAACCGTCGCGGCCAGCAGCTGGGGCACGACGATGAAGATGTTGAAGACGCCCATGTAGACGCCCATTTTTCGGTCCGGCACCGCCGCCGACAGGATGGCGTAGGGCATGGAGACGATCGACGCCCAGGCGAAGCCGACGCCGATCATCGGCAGCCACAAGAGGCCCGGCTCGCGGATGGCGAAGACGCCGAACAGGCCGGCGGCGCCGAGCATCAGCATCAGCGCATGGGTCGCCTTGCGTCCGATGCGCTTGGCGATGACGGGCAGGGTGAAGGCCGCCAAGGCCGCCACGCCGTTATAGACCCCGAACAGAACCCCCACCCAGTCCGCGCCCGTGGCGTAGGCGGCCGAGGTGGTGTCGGTGGCGCCATAATGGACGCGGGTCACGGCCGCGGTGGTGTAGATCCACATGGCGAACAGGGCGAACCAGCTGAAGAACTGAACGACAGCCAGGCCGCGCATCGTCTCGGGCATGCGGAAGATGTCGTTGAGGATTTCGGTCGCGGCGTTGGTGATGCGGCGGCGCTGCATCATGCCGACGGCGATCTGCAGCAGGCCGAACCCGGCCAGGAAGCCGCCCAGGATCAGCAGCTCCTTCTCAAGCCGCAGCGCCGCGATCAGACCCAGCGCCAGCATCCCCAGCACCAGGCAGATCAGGCCCGACCCCAGCCAGCCCCGCACCGAACGGGCCGGGGCCCCGGGCGCGTCGTCGGCGGCGACCGGGGCGCGGGCGCGTTCGAAGGCGGCGATCTGTTCGGGGCTGTATTCCCTGGTCGACAGCACGGTCCAAAGCACGGCCGAGAACAGACCGGCGGCGCCGACGTAGAAGGCGATCTTGACCGACAAGGGCACGACCCCGGCCGGAGCCGTCGAGGCGACGTGGAAGACGTTGGACAAGATCCACGGCAGGGTCGAGGCGAAGACCGCGCCGGCGCCGATGAAGAAGCTCTGCATCGCATAGCCGGCGGTGCGCTGCTCCTCCGGCAGATTGTCGCCGACAAAGGCGCGGAACGGCTCCATGGTGATGTTGATCGAGGCGTCCATGATCCACAGCATGGCCGCGGCGAACCACAGGCTGGGGCTGTTGGGCATGGCGATCAGGGCCAGGGTGGTGGCGATGGCTCCGACCAGGAAATAGGGCCGCCGCCGGCCGAACCGCGTCCAGGTCTTGTCGCTGAAATGGCCGATGATCGGCTGGACCAGCAGGCCCGTCAGCGGCGCGGCGATCCACAGGATGGCCAGCGTATCGACCTCGGCGCCCAGCGTCTGGAAGATTCGGCTGGTGTTGGCGTTCTGCAGGCCGAAGCCGATCTGGATGCCGAAGAAGCCGACGCACATGTTCCAGATCGCCAGGCCGGACAGGCGCGGGCGGTGGGATAGGAGGGTCATCCGCGTCGCGCCCGGCCGACCGGCACGAACCGGATCGCCTGACCGCCGCCCGGCGCCAAGGCTAACGTCAGCACATCACCAGACGTCACCTCGCGCTGCTCGATGACGATGTCCTCGCGCTTGCCGCGATAGTCGGCGTCCGGTCCGTCGCGATAGATTTCGGCGCGATAGCGTCGGCCGGCGTCCAGGAAGTCGAGCGGGGCCTTCAGCACGCGCGGATGCTCGTCGGTGACGGCGCCCAAGGCCCAGACATCCGTGCCGCGCTGCTTGCGAACCGTGACGACATAGTCGCCCATGGCGGCGTCCAGCGTGCGGCTCTCGCTCCAGTCGACCGGCACATCCTTGATGAACTGGAACGGACCGGGGTTGGCCTCGTAATTGACCAGCAGGTCGGCGGCCATCTGGATCGGGCTGTAGATCACGACATAGAGGGCCAGCTGCTTGGCCCAGGTCGTCTGCACGCCGCCGGGGCTGCGTGTCTCCATGCCGAAGATGCCCGGCGTATAGTCCATCGGCCCGGCCAGCAGGCGGGTGAAGACCAGGTTCGGCTCATGCTCGGGCGGATTGCCGGGGTTGCCCCAGGCCGAGTATTCCATGCCGCGCTGGCCCTCGCGGCTGATGATGTTCGGATAGGTGCGGCGCAGGCCGGTGTCCTTGAACGGCTCGTGGGCGTTGACGGCGACCTTGTGGCGATAGCCGGCCTCGACCACGCGCATATGGTGCTGGGCCATCGGCTGGCTCTCGTGCCAGGCCATGACCATCCGGCCGTCCGGCCCGGCGACGCGCGCCCCGCCCGCATCGGCGACATAGCCGGTCTTCACCGAATGGACGCCGAGGCGTTCATACAGGGCCATGGCCGGTTCGAGTTGCTGCTCATAGTGGAAGGCGTTGCCGCCCGTCTCGTGGTGGCCGATCAGTTGCACGCCCTTGGCGCGGGCGTGGGCGCAGACCGCCTCGATGTCGAAATCGGGATAGGCTTCGGTGAAGCTGAAGTCCGAACCGTTGGCGAACCACTGGCCGTCCCAGCCCTTGTTCCAGCCTTCGACTAGAACGCCACCCAGCCCATGCTTGGCCGCGAAGTCGATGTGTTTGATTGCATTCTCGGTGGTGGCGCCGTGTTTGGGGCCGAAGTTCCAGGTCTTCAGGTCCAGGTGCATCTCCCACCAGACGCCGACGTATTTCATCGGCTTGAACCAGCTGACGTCGCCCAGCGTGTTCGGCTCGTTCAGGTTCAGGATCAGGCTGGAATCCAGCAGGCCCGCCGCGCCGTCGCTGATCTGAAGCGTCCGCCAGGGCGTGTTGAACGGCGCCTCGCGCACCACCGCCGCATTGGTCAGGCCCGGCGTCAACTGGGCGCGGAACTTCGTTTCCTCCGACCGGCGCAGGTTCATGCCCGCATAGTCGATGCAGGCCGCTTCGTGGATGGAGACGTGCAGGCCCGACTGGCCCCGAACCGTCATCGGCGTCTGGGCGCTGCCGACCGCATCGATGGGCGTGCGGCTATAGAGATATTCCTCGCGGTTCCACTCCCAGGCGGGGCACCACAGGGCCTCGCCGTTTTCGGCCAGGTTGAACTCGGTCAGTTCCGAACCGATGCGGACGGTCTTCAGCGCGGGCTGGTCCGGGAATTCGTAACGGAAGCCCAGGCCGTCGTCATACAGGCGGAAGACCACGTCCACGCGGCGCTGCAGGCCCCCCGTCTCGGCATAGGCGACGCGCCATTCGTTGTAATGATTGCGGATGAACTGCCGCTCGCCCCAGGGCTGCTCCCAGGTGTCGTCGACCGTGACCGGCTGGCCTGCCGTCAGGGCCAGGCCGCGCTCGATGGCCGGCGCGTCGGTCAGGAGGAAGCCCAGCTTTGACGGCGCCACCACGACCCGGCCCTGACGCAGCACCGAATACATCGGCCGTCCATCGTTGTCGGTGAAGGCCTCGACCGTCAGCACGCCGCCGGGCGAAGAGGCGCGAGCATGGTTCGGCGCGGTCTGGGCGCGCACGCCCGTCGCGCCGAGCGCCAGGATCGACACGCCGCCAAGGGCCAGGAAGGATCTGCGCTGCATCATGGACACTCCGTTACGCCGCCTCTTGCCAACCGCCGCGAACGGTGGCTGAAATATTTGCAGAAAATTTTGCAGCTTCACCATGCTGCTGTGAGGACCCGCGACCTTGAGCCGCAAGACCACCCGTCTGGAAGACATCGCCCGCCTGGCCGGCGTGTCCATCGCCACCGCCTCGCGCGCCCTGAACGACAGCCCCGCCGTCAACGATCGCACCAAACAGACGATCTGGAAGCTGGCGAAGGAGCACGACTATCCTTTCCGCCGCCACATGCCCGCCGGTCCCATCGGCGCCCAGGGCACCATCGCCCTGGTGGTGCCGCGCCCGCAGGGGCGGGAAGGGCGCCTCAGCGACCCCTTCTTCCTGGAGCTTCTGGCCGGGGTCGGCGAGGCGGCGCGCGAACGCGGTTGCGACCTGCTGATGAGCCATATCTCGCCCGCCAACTATGACGAGCTGTCGGCCGCGCTGAACACCAGCCGGGCGGATGGCGTGATCTTCCTGGGCCAGTCCAGCCTGCATTCGGCCTTCAACCGTCTGGTCGACGCCGACCATCGTTTCGTCGTCTGGGGCGCCGAACTGCCCGACCAGGATTACTGCTCCATCGGCTCGGACAACATTTCCGGCGGGCGACGTGCGACGCTGCATCTGGCGCGGCTGGGGCGAAAGCGCATCGTCTTCCTGGGCGACCTCGATCCGCCCGAGGCCATGCAGCGGCATCGCGGCTATCTGGACGCCCTGAGCCAAAGCGGGCTGGACGTGGACGCCGACCTGATCGTGCCGGCCCATTTCGAGGTCGAATCCGCCGAGGCCGCCGTGGACGCCCTGATCCGACGCGGAGTCGCCTTCGACGGGGTGGTGGCGGCGTCCGATCAGATCGCCCTGGGCGCCGTGCGCGCCCTGCTGCACGCGGGCGTCGAGGTGCCGGGTCAGGTCTCGGTCATCGGTTTCGACAATGTGCCGTTCAGCCGCTACTCGCGCCCGGCGCTCAGCACCATCGCCCAGGACACGATGAAGGCCGGTCGGTTGATGGTGTCCAAACTGCTGGACCACGGCGGCGCTGCAGCCGGCCGTTCCGAACGCGTTCCGACCGAGCTGATCGTTCGCGAGACCTGCGGCGGCTGACCCCGTCATCCGGCGTCGGCGAAGATCAGGCCGGCCAGCGGCCTCAGCGCCGCGCCGTCCGTCTCGGTCCAGTTGACCGCCGCGATCCGGCGCGCCCCGACGGGCGGCGACCAGTCCATGGCCGTAAAGCCCAGGTTGAATACGCACAGCAGCCGCTCGCCGCCCTCGGCCCGTGCGAACCGGCGGAACACCACCAGGTCGCCCGCGCTTTCGATCTCCAGCCCGCCGATCCGCAGCGCCGGGTGGGCCTGACGCAGGGCGATGATGCGGCGTGCGGCGTGCAGGATCGAGGTCGGGTCCGCCTCCTGCGCGTCCACCGCCAGCGCCTTGTGACGCGGATCGACCGGCAGCCACGGCTCGACGGTGGAGAAGCCCGCGTTGGGCGCGGCGGCGATCCAGGGCATCGGCGTGCGGGCGCCGTCGCGGCCCAGGGTCTGGGGCCAGTTGGCGATGGCCTCGGGATCGACCAATCGCTCGAACGGCACCTCGGCCTGGGGCAGGCCCAGCTCCTCGCCCTGATAGACGAAGACATTGCCGCGCAGGCACATCAGCAGCAGCAGGGCCATCTCGGCGAACACCTTCTCGTCGCGGCCCTGGGTCCAGCGCGATACCGCGCGCGGCGCATCGTGATTGGAGAAGGTCCAGGACGGCCAGCCCTCGCCCTGCTGATCCGGCCACATTCCGTCGCCGATGCCGATCAGTTCGCCCTTCAGCGTGTCGGCGTAGAGGTAGAGGAAGCCGTAGGCCGAATGCAGTCGGTCGTTGCCGGCGGTGAATTCCTTCATCTCGCGGTCGGCATGGTCGCCGCCGACCTCGGCCACCGTGAACCGGCCTTCATAGCTGTCGGTCAGGGCGCGGATGCGGTTCAGGAAACCGATGATGTCGGGGTGGGACTGGTTGTAGATCTTGTCCTGGAAGTCGAACGGCCGCGTGCGCTTCTTGCCGTCCTGGATCGGCGGATTGTCGCGCAGGGACGGGTCGTGGATGGCGAAGTTGATCGCATCCAGACGGAAGCCGTCCACGCCCCGGTCCAGCCAGAAGCGCGCCGCCGCGATCAGGGCGTCCTGCACCGCCGGGTTCCTGACGTTCAGCTGGGGCTGGGAGGCCAGGAAGTTGTGCATGTAATACTGGCCGCGCCGCGCGTCCCAGGTCCAGGCCGGGCCGCCGAAGACCGACTGCCAGTTCGAGGGCGGCGAGCCGTCCGGCTTGGCGTCGGCCCAGACATACCAGTCGGCGTGTTCGCCGTTTCGGCTGGCGCGGCTGTCGGTGAACCAGGGATGTTCGTCCGAGGTATGCGAGAACACCTGGTCGATAACGACCTTCAGCCCCAGGGCATGGGCGCGCGCGATCAGGGCGTCGAAGTCGGCCAGGGTTCCGAAGATTGGATCGACGTCGCAATAGTCCGACACGTCATAGCCGAAGTCTTTCATCGGCGACTTGAAGAAGGGCGACAGCCACACCCCGTCCACGCCCAGGCTGGCGACGTGATCCAGATGGTCGGCGATCCCCTTCAGGTCGCCGACGCCGTCATTGTTGGAATCGGCGAAGCTGCGGGGATAGATTTGATACAGGACCGCGCCCCGCCACCAGGCGGTCGCTGCGGCCGGGATCGATGCGGCGTCCGCCGGGGAAAGGTCGAGGGGTTGGGCGGTCACGGAACGCTCTTGCAAACGAGGTAGTCGAGAGGGGGAACGCGAACGGCGACGCTGGCGGGCGCCGACGAACGGGCGCCGCAGTCGCCGCGCAGAGCCTGCCACCGAAGCGAGCCGGGCTCCACCTCGACTTGGGCAGCGACGGGGGCGGTCGAACTGTTGAACAGAACCAGCACCTCGCCGCCGTCGTCGGTCAGGCGCGACAGGGCGAACAGGCCCGGCTTGTCGCCCGAGGCGCGCACGATCTGGCGACCGCGACGCAGCGCCGGTTCGGCGGCGCGCAGGCGCGCCATTTCCGCGATGGCCTGGTAAAGCGGCGCATTGGTCGAATAGGCCGGTTGGCGGCCGCCGACGGGCGTCTCGTCCGCATAGACCGGCGTGCGGCTGGGCCACATGTCCTGGCGGGAGTTTCCGTATCCGCCCGCGCCGGCGAAGCCCTGTTCGTCGCCGTAGTAGAGGGTCGGCACGCCCCGGCTGAACATCATCAGCGCATGGGCCAGTTCAATCCGGGCCAGCAGTTCGGCGTCGTCGGCCTCCGGGTTCGCCTGTTTCACGAAGAAGCCGATCCGCCCCATGTCGTGATTGCCGAGGAAGGTCGGCAGGATGGCGGCCGTATCGGCCCCGTCCGCATAGAGGGCGTCGGCGTCGAACAGCCTGGCCAGGGCGTCGGTCCCGACCTTGCCGGACGCGACATCGGTCGCCTGTTTCTGGAACGGGAAGTCCAGCACGGCCGGATAGGCGTCGACCCGCGTGAACCGCGCTGTGACCGCCGGGTCGGGGTCATAGACCTCGCCGAAGATGTGGAAGTTGGGGATGCCCCTGGCGGCGGCGCGGGCCTTCATGGCGGGGATGAAGGCCTGCCAGAACGCCGCGTTCACATGGCGGGCCGTGTCGATGCGATAGCCGTCTATGCCGTATCGGTCGATCCAGCCGCCGAAGATGTCGATCATGCCCTGAACGACCACCGGGTCTTCGGTCAGCAGGTCGTCCAGACCGGCAAAATCGCCGTCCAGGCTGCTCTCGCCCGAGAATGTGCTTTCGCCCCGGTTGTGATAGCGGATCGGGTCGTTCAGCCAGGCCGGAACCTTGGCGTTCTCCTCGCCCGCCGGGACGTAAGGGGTGTAGGCGTAGTCGGGCCGCGTCAGGCGCGCAAAGTCCCGCCCGTCGAAGCCGTCGTTGATCGGCGCCCCGTCCACCCCGCCCTTGCGCGTATAGGGATAGTCGGCGCGGTTGCGATAGGCGCAGTCGTTCCGGGGGCATTCGCGATAGCGGATCACGTCGGCGGTGTGGTTGGCCACGATGTCCAGATAGACCTTCATGCCCCGCGCGTGGGCCGCGTCGACCAGGGCGCGCATCGTCGCCTCGTCGCCGAAATGGGGATCGACCGTGGTGAAGTCGGTGATCCAGTATCCGTGGTGCGCCGCGCCGGTGTAGTTTCCGCGCGTCTGAACCGGCTTGTTCTTGAAGATCGGCGCCAGCCACACGGCCGTCGCGCCCAGGCCCTGTATATAGTCCAGCCGCTGGATCACCCCCGCCAGATCGCCCCCATGGTAGAAGTCGGGGTCGGTCGGGTCGAAGCCGCTCACCAGCCGCTGGGGCGCATAGCCGCCGTGGTCGTTGGCGGGATCGCCGTTGGCGAACCGGTCGGGGAGCAGGAAATAGATCACCTCGTCCTGGGGCGGGCGCTGCCTCAGTTCGCTCAGGGCGTCAGCTTGCGCGTTGGACTGGGCGCAAGCGGCCTGCGCGCCGACCACGCTCAGCAGGGCTGCGGCCGCCACCATCGCGTGCACCGTGTCGCGGAGGGTTTTCCCCGTGCCCATCACGCCTGCTCCCTCTTGCCCGGAAAGTGCAAAGCTTTCCAAGTCGATTTGCAAGATTTTGCAGTAATGCGCGCCTCTGTCAACGGGCGCGGAGACGGATGGCGTTGTCGCGCAATGTGGCGTTGATGCTTATCTTGCTGGGCTTCTGGCACGTCACGACAGGGGTTGCGCGCCTCGGCTGCATTAACAGCTTGCAATGTTCTTCAAGGTTTGCATATTTTTGCGACGGCTTCAGACTGCGACACTCAGAAACGCGGTCAGCCCCAGGGAGGATGATCATGTTTCAACGTCTCAACCGGCGCGCGCGCCTGCTGTCCGGAGCCGCCTTCGGCGCGGCCGCCTTCATGGCTGTCGGATCGGCGCACGCCCAGACCGCGCCGGCCCAGACCGCGCAGTCGAACGATCAGCCGACCGAGGTTGGCGAGATCGTCGTCACCGGCATCCGCCGCTCGATCGAAGCTTCGATATCGGCCAAGGCCAACAACACCTCGATCGTCGAAGTCATTTCGTCCGAGGACATCGGCAAGCTGCCGGACGTGTCCATCGCCGAATCCCTGGCGCGCCTGCCCGGCGTGACGATGCAGCGCCTGGACGGCCGCAGCCAGGCGATCTCGATCCGGGGCCTTGGCCCGGACTTCACCACCGCCCTGCTGAACGGCCGGGAGATGGTGACGACCGGCGACAACCGCGGTGTCGAGTTCGATCAGTTTCCCGCCGAACTGTTGTCCAGCGTCGTCGTCTACAAGACCCCCGACTCGGCTCTGATCGGCCAGGGCCTGGGCGGCACCGTCGATCTGCGCACCGTGCGGCCGCTGGCCTATGGCCGCCAGGCGCTGGCCCTGAACTATCGCCACGAATGGAACGAACTGGGCGCCCTGAACTCGGGCACGTCCGACAGCGGCGACCGCTACACCGTCTCCTACGTCGATCAGTTCCTGGACGGCACCCTGGGCGTGGCCCTGGGCTATGCCCACATGAACTCGCCCTATCAGTCCGAGCGGTTCAACGCCTGGGGCTATCCCAACTATTCGGACGGCAATCTGCTGACGGGCGGCGTCAAACCCTACGTCATGTCGTCGGAGCTGGAGCGCGACGGCTATATGGGCGTGCTGGAATGGCGGCCGAACGACCGCATCCACTCCACGTTCGACGCCTTCTATTCCAAGTTCAAGAACACCCAGGTCCTGCGCGGCATCGAATTCCCGCTGGCCTGGGGCGGTCTGGCTGAGAACCCCAAGCGTAGCGACACCGTCCTGGGCGGGTGCCAGATCACCAACAACGTGGCGACCCCCAACGTTTGCCGTCCGGGTCCGTCCCTGCGTCCGGGCTATACGGTCGAGAACGGCCTGATCGTCGCCGGCACCTGGGACAACATCAAGGGCGTGGTCCGCAACGACCTGAACAAGCGCGACAGCACGATCACGGCCCTGGGCTGGAACACCGAGTTCACGCTCAGCGACGACTGGTCGGCGAACCTGGACCTCAGCTATTCGAAGGTCGAGCGTAACGACATCATCCTTGAAACCAACGCCGGCACGGGGCGCAACATCAACGGCGCGCTCGACACCCTGGGCTTCCAGCTGACCGGCGACGGCGTGACGCAGTTCACCAGCCGCCTGAACTACGCCGATCCGACCTTGATCAAGATCACCAGTCCGCAAGGCTGGGGCGGCGACGTGATCCCCGAGGGGCAGGCCGGCTATCTGAACACGCCGTCCGTCGAGGACGAGTTGAAGGCGGCGCGTTTCAGCGTCACGCGTCAGCTGCACCAGAGCCCGTTCAAGTCGATCGACTTCGGCTTCAACTATTCGGAACGCCAGAAGACGTTCGTCAATGACCAGTACTATCTCGGCGTGCCTGGCGGTGGCGACCTGGCGGTGCCGAGCCAGTTCCTGCTGGACCCGACGGACCTGGGCTATCTCGGCATCTCTCAGGTGCTGAGCTACGATGCTCTGGGCGTTCTGAACAGCGGCGCCCTGAACCGCATCCGCAACCCGAACGCCGACGTCATTTCCGGAAACTGGGAAGTGACGGAAAAGGTCTCGACCGCTTACGTTCGCGCCAACATCGATCACAATCTGTTCGGCCTGCCGCTGACCGGCAACGTCGGCATGCAGTTCGTCTATACCGATCAGCATTCGACCGGCTTCTCGGCGCGTCAGGCCGGCCTGGGTGTTTCGCAGACGATCGCGGTGGAAGGCGGCAAGGACTATCTGGAAATCCTGCCGAGTTCGAACTTCATCCTGCAGGTGGCCGACGACACCTTCGTGCGCTTTGCAGCGGCCCGCACCCTGGCGCGCGCCCGCATGGACGACATGCGCGCCTCGCGCAACTATTCGTTCGATAACGGCAAGAACGTCGCCGGCGCCCAGGCCGATGTGAACTCGCCCTGGAGCGCCTCGGGCGGCAATCCGACCTTGATGCCCTATATCGCTGACGTGGCGGATATCTCGCTTGAGAAATACTTCGCCAACCGCAAGGGCTATGTCTCGCTGGCCGCGTTCTACAAGAACCTGGAAACCTATGTTTACAATCACGACCAGGTCTTCGACTTCACGGGCTATCCGACCGGCGGCCTGACGCCTGTGATCAACCAGGGCAAGTCGTCGGCGCCTGACAACGGCGAGGGCGGCTGGATCCGGGGTATCGAATTCTCGGTCTCGGCGCCGTTCGAAATCCTTCATCCGGCCCTGGAAGGCTTCGGTGCGCAGTTCAGCGCCTCGATGACGGAAAGCAAGGTCCAGCCCGATCCGAACCAGGCGCCCACGGCCCTGCCGGGTCTGTCGGAAGACGTGATCAACGGTTCGCTCTATTATGAGCGTTTCGGCCTGCAGGCTCGGGTCTCTGCCCGGTATCGCTCGGACTACCTGGGCGAGGTCGCCGGCTTCGGCAACGGCCGCAACCTGCGCTCGGTCGCGGCGGAAACCGTCGTCGACGCCCAGGTTGGTTACGAGTTCCAGGGCGGTCCGCTGGAAGGCCTGTCCGTTCTGGCCCAGGTCAACAACCTGACCGACGAGCCGTTCAAGACCTTCCAGAACGGCGATGAGCGCCAGACCATCGACTATCAGCACTATGGCCGCACCTTCGCGGTCGGGCTGAACTACAAGTTCTGATTTCCCCCTCTCTTCTGAGCACCTTGGGCCGTTTCGTTCGCGAGGCGGCCCTTTTTCTTGACCGGGAAGGGCGGGCAGGCGGGCAAGTTTCGTTACAGCGTCCGCTTTTCCGCTGGACGCCCGGCGTCCGATGTCGGAACTCAGCAGGCGAGGAGAACCGCGCGAACCAGCGCGGCCGTCTTAGTTTCACTGGGGGATCCTATCCAATGACCGTTCCGGACGCCGGAAAACGCCAGGGCGCGGGCCTGGCCTTCGCCTATGTCACCACCTTGTTCTTCGCCTGGGGCTTCGCGACCTCGCTGATCGATCCGCTGATCGCGGCGGTGAAGCGGGTGTTCGCCCTGAACAACGCCGAGGCCTTCCTGACCACTTTCGCCTGGTTCATCGCCTATGGGCTGATGTCGCTGCCGGCCGCCTCGGTCCTCAGCAAGCTGGGCTACAGCCGCTCGATCATCGGCGCCCTGATCGTCATGGTGGCCGGCTGCTTGATCGTGCCCGCCGCGACCGCCGCCGACTGGTATCCCGGCGTGCTGATCGCCCTGTTCGTCATCGCCTCGGGCGTCACCCTGCTGCAGGTCGCCGCCAACCCTCTGGTCGCCGAACTGGGCAGTCCCAAGGGCGCGTCCAGCCGTCTGAACCTGTCGCAGGCCTTCAACTCCCTGGGCACCACGGTCGGTCCCTGGCTGGGTTCGCACGTCCTGCTCACGGGCGGCGTCTTCGCCGCCGGCGCAGTGGTGACGGCCGCCACGCGCAGCCAGTCGCTGCGCAGCATCGACATGGCCTTCCTGGGCATGGGGGCCTTCTTCGCCCTGGTCGCCATCTTCATCTTCACCGCGCGCAAGAAGATCAATGCGGCGTCGCCGGCCACGACCCAGGCCTTCTCTCCGCTGAAGGCCCTGTCGTCGCCTTGGGCGATCTTCGGCGCCCTGGCCATCTTCCTCTACGTCGGATCGGAAGTCGCCATCGGCGGCATGCTGACGAACTTCCTGGAGAGCCCCGATGTCCTGAACGCCCCCATCGAGACAGCGGGCAAGATGGTCGCCCTGTACTGGGGCGGCGCCATGGTCGGCCGCTTCATCGGTTCGGCGGTGATGACCAAGGTGCGTCCGGCCGTCGTTCTGGTCTGCTGCACCGTGGCGGCGGCGTTCCTGTGCCTGATCGTCAGTCAGATCGGTGGACCGACGGCGGCCTATGCGGTGCTGTCGATCGGCCTGTTCAACTCCATCATGTTCCCGACCATCTTTACCCTGACGCTGGAGCGGTCCACCGCGCCGACCTCGGCCACCTCCGGCCTTCTGGTGTTCGGCATCATCGGCGGCGCGCTTCTGCCCCAGGCGGCGGCGCACATCGCCGATGCGGCGGACAAGCTTCAGCCGGCCTTCATCGTGCCGATGCTGGGCTATGTCGGCCTGACGCTGTTCGCCATCGGCTGCATCCGCAGCAAGGCGAAAACCGAGGTGACGACGACCGTCGCGCACTGAGGCGTTCGATCCGATAAAAAGGGCGCGGAGGGAAGCCTTCCGCGCCCTTTGTCTTTTCCGTCTTCGGCTCAGCCGTCGATCAGGGCCTGGAGGATCGGCGCCAGACGATCCCGCATCTTTTCGCAATCGGCCAGGTCCATGTTGAAGCCGCCGCCGCCCAGTTCGCGGCTGACCGACATGCCCATGATGAAGCCCGCCAGCAACCGAGCGCGCACCGGGGCGTCCGGTCCGCTGATCCACTCTTCCAGCGGGTCGAAGAAGCGGGCGGTGCAGGTGGTCTGAACCATTTCGGCCGCCTTGGCGGAGCCGATGGACCGCAGCATGATCGCCATGCCCTTGAGTTTCTCGGCCTTCTTGGGTTCGAAGACGATCTCGTTGGCGACGCGCCGACCGAACTCGGCCTTGTCGCCCGACATCAGGGTGCTGCCGTCGGTGCAACTGTCCAGGGCGGCCAGAAACAGGTCGTCCTTGGAGCCGAAGTAGCGGCTGATCAGGGCCGCGTCGACGCCGACGTCGCGGGCGATGTCGCGCATGCCGACGTCGTCGTAGCTCTCGGCGGCGAACCGTTCGCGCGCGGCGTCGAGAATGGCCGTGCGCGTTGCGGCGGCGCTTCTCGGGCGGGGACCGGGGCACAACAAGGCGGCGAACACTCCGAAATGGCAAGGTGGTCAGAAATAACCGTAACCTCCATATGGCTTTGTCATCGCCTGTTGACAAGCGTCGCCGCCCCAAGGATAAGTCACCATGCGTTGACATGGCCGACTCCCCAGCGGCGTATGTCCGCACGACAGGGATTCAACCTCCGACAGGGAGATTGCGCAGATGCGCGGGCTGAAGATCGCCGCCGTGTCCGTCTTGGCGACGGGCGCGCTATTTGGATGCTCTCCCAAGGCGGAGCAGCAGGCCCCCGGCGCCCCGCCGGTGACGGTCGCCACGCCCCTCCAGCGGAAGGTGGTGGACTGGGACGAGTTCACCGGCCGTTTCGAAGCGGTGGAGAGCGTTGACGTGCGTGCGCGCGTCGGCGGCTATATCCAGGCCGTGCACTTCCGCGACGGCCAGATGGTTCAAAAAGGCCAGCTGCTGTTCACCCTGGACCCGCGCCCGGCCCAAGCCGCGCTGGCCCAGGCCCAGGCCCAGGTCGCGCAGATGCAGTCGCAACTGACGCTGGCGCGCGCCAACCTGGCCCGCAGCGAGACCCTGCTGGCGTCCCAGGCGGTGTCCAAGGCCGAGTACGACGCCAACAAGGCCGCCGTCGACGCGGCCCAGGCCAATCTGGCCGCCGCCAACGCCGCCGTCCGCACCGCGCGGCTGAATCTCGACTATACGCGCGTCACGGCTCCGACCTCGGGCCGGGTGTCGGATCGCCGGGTCGATCCGGGCAATCTTGTCGCCGGCGGTTCCTCGGCGGGTGACATCCTGACCACCATCATCTCGGGCGGGCCGATCCACTTCGTGTTCGACGGTTCCGAGGCGGTGCTGCTGAAATATCTGCGCGACGGCGGCGCCAGCCAGGGCGCGCCCGTTCGCATCCGTCTCCAGGACGAGAGCAGCTATGTCCATACCGGTCGCCTGGACTTTTCGGACAACGCCGTGAACACCGCCTCGGGCGTGATCCGCCTGCGGGCCATCGTGCCGAACGGCGACGGCTTCCTGCGTCCCGGCATGTTCGGCCGCGCCCAGGTCGCCGGCGCGGCGGCCTATGACGCCCTGTTGGTTCCAGACTCGGCCATCGGCACCGATCAGGCGCGCCGTGTCGTCTCGGTGGTCGCCGCAGACGGCTCGGTCACGACCAAGCCCGTCGTGCTGGGCCCGATCGTCCAAGGGCTGCGCGTGATCAAGTCGGGCCTGGCCCCGACCGATCGCATCATCATCGCCGGTCTGCAGCGCACGGCTCAGCCGGGCGTCAAGGTCAAGGCGCAGAACGGCCGCATCACCCCCGTGGCGGGACAGGCTTCGGACGCCCCGGTCACTCAGGCCGCCCCGGCTTCCAGCGCCTCTTTCGCCAACAGCCTTTCATCCGGCGACTAAGCCATGAACATCTCCCGCTTCTTCATCGACCGGCCGATCTTCGCGGCCGTGATCGCGGTGGTGATCTCCATCATCGGCATCGCCGCCTATCCGCTGCTGCCCCTGTCGCAGTATCCCGAGATCGCGCCGCCGACGATCACCATCAACGCCACCTATCCCGGCGCCTCGGCCGAGACCTTGGCGGAGACCGTCGCCGCCCCCATCGAGCAGGAGGTGAACGGCGTCGAGAAGATGCTCTACATCACCTCCTCGTCCACCTCGGACGGGGCGGTGGCGATCACCGTGACCTTCCAGCCGGGAACGGACCTGGACGCCGCCCAGGTGCTGGTCCAGAACCGGGTCGCCCTGGCCGAGCCGCGCCTGCCCGAGGCGGTGCGTCAGACCGGCGTGGTCGTCAACAAGGCCGAGAGCGGCTTTCTGATGATCCTGGGGCTGACCTCGCCCGACGGATCGCTGGATAACGACTATGTCGGCAACTACGCCAACTCCACGCTGCGCGACCGTCTGCTGCGCATCGAGGGCGTGGGCGCGGCCCAGGTGTTCGGCGGCGGCAACTATTCGATGCGGGTGTGGATCGACCCGGCCAAGGCGGCCGAGCGCGACCTGACCGGACCCGACATCGTCGCCGCCCTGCGCGCACAGAACGTCCAGGCCGCCGCCGGCTCCATCGGCCAGCCGCCGTTCCCGACCAACGCCGCCGCCTTCCAACTGCCGGTGCAGGTTCAAGGCCGCCTGACCGATCCGGACCAGTTCTACAATGTGGTGCTGAAGACGGACGCCCAGGGCCGCGTCACCTATCTGCGCGACGTGGCGCGGATCGAACTGGGCGCTCAGGACTATGGCATTCGCGGCTTCTTCGACGGCAAGCGCGGCGTCGGCGTGGCCATCATTCAACAGCCGGGCGCCAACGCCCTGGGCACCGCCGAGCGCGTCCTGAAGGAGGTCGAGGCCATCAAGGCCCAACTGCCCCCCGGCATGGCGATCTCGGTCCCCTACAATCCGACCGAATTCGTCGCCGCATCCGTGGAATCGGTTCAGCACACCCTGGTCGAGGCGGTCATCCTGGTCGTCATCGTCATCATGGTCTTCCTGCAGACCTGGCGCGCGGCCATCATTCCCATCGTCGCCATTCCCGTGGCTCTGGTCGGCACCTTTGCGGTGCAGCTGGCCCTAGGCTATTCGATCAACTCCCTGTCGCTGTTCGCCCTGGTTCTTGCCGTCGGCATCGTGGTCGATGACGCCATCGTGGTGGTCGAGAACGTGGAACGGGCCATCCGCGAGGGGCTGACGCCAAAGGAGGCGGCCTATCGCTCGATGCAGGAGGTCTCGGGCGCCCTGATCGCCATCGGCCTGGTGCTGATCTCGGTGTTCGTGCCGACCATGTTCGTGCCTGGCATTCCGGGCATCTTCTATCGCCAGTTCGCCGTGGTCATCGCTTCGGCTTCGGTTATTTCGTTGTTCGTGTCGTTGACGCTGTCGCCGGCCATGGCGGCCCTGCTGCTGAAGCCGCACAAGGAACACGCGGACCATGCGCGCAAGCCGGGCCTTCTAGGCACGGTCGTCTATTACAGCGGTTGGGCCGGGCGGAAGTTCAACGAAGGTTTCGACTGGCTGTCGGATCGGTACGGTCGTCTGACGGCGCGCCTGGTGCGCACTGTCGGCCTGGTGCTGATCATCTACGTCGGACTCTTGGGCCTGACCGCCTGGCGCCTGGTGGACACGCCTTCGGGCTTTATCCCGGAACAGGATCAGGGCTTCCTGATCGGCGTCATCCAACTGCCGGCCGGCGCTTCGCTGGATCGGACGGAGGCGGTGATGACCCGCGCCCGCGAGATCATCCAGGGCACCAAGGGCGTCAACGGCACCGTGGCCTTCGCGGGCCTGGACGGCGCCAGCTTCTCGTTCGGCTCCAACGCCGCCACCATCTTTGTTCGCCTGGATCCGTTCCAGGACCGGACGCGCGAACAGGCGGCGGCCGCCCTGGCCGGGGCCATCACCCAGGCCACGGGCCAGATCGAGGACGCGCAGATATTCGTCATCGCCCCGCCGGCGGTCCAGGGCCTGGGCAACGGCAACGGCTTCAAAATGATGATCCAGGACACCTCGGGCGCGGGCTATCGCGCGCTTGAGGGGGCGACCTTCGCCATGATGGGCGCCGCCGCCCAGAAGCCGACCGAGGTGGACCAGGTCTTCTCGACCTACAACACCGGGTCGCCCCGCATCACCGCCGACGTCGACCGCGACAAGGCGCTGATGATGGGCGTCCAGCCGGCCGACGTCTTCAACACCATGGGCGTCTATCTGGGGTCGGCCTATGTCAACGACTTCAACATGCTGGGCCGCACCTTCCGGGTGACGGCTCAGGCGGAGCCCCAGTACCGCGACGACATCGCCGACATCGCCAATCTGAAGACCCGCTCGGCCTCGGGGGCCATGGTGCCCATCGGCTCGGTGGCCAATCTGGTCGACGATTCCGGTCCGTCTCGGATCGTCCGCTACAACCTGTTCCCAGCAGCCGAACTGCAGGGCAATGCGGCGGCGGGCGTATCTTCGGGCCAGGCGTTGAAGACCATGGAGGCGATGGCGGCCCAAACCCTGCCGCAGGGCTTCAGCTACGAATGGACGGAACTGGCCTATCAGCAGAAGGCGGCCGGTTCGGGCGCCACCCTGATCTTCCTGATGGCGGTGGTGTTCGTCTTCCTGGTGCTGGCGGCTCAGTACGAAGCCTTCACCCTGCCGCTGGCCGTCATCCTGATCGTGCCGATGTGTCTGCTGGCGGCCATCGTCGGGGTGAATCTGCGTGGCCTGGACAACAACATCCTGGTCCAGATCGGCCTGGTGGTCCTGATCGCCCTGGCGGCCAAGAACGCCATCCTGATCGTGGAGTTCGCCAAACAGGCTGAGGAAGAAGGCATGAATCGGTTCGACGCGGCGGTCGCCGCCGCCCGCACCCGTCTGCGCCCGATCCTGATGACCTCCTTCGCCTTCATCCTCGGCGTCGTGCCGCTGATGCTGGCCTCGGGTCCGGGCGCGGAGATGCGTCAGTCGCTGGGCACGTCCGTCTTCTCGGGAATGCTGGGCGTGACCTTCTTCGGTCTGATCTTCACCCCGGTCTTCTATGTGGTCTGCCGCTGGCTGTCGTCGAAACTGCCGCAGGGCCACACGCCCAAGCCACGCCAGGGCGACAAGACCGCCCCGCGTTACGACGAAACCAGCGACCTGACCGATCCGAACGCGCCTGCGCCCGCGACCGGCCGGGGAGGGGATATCCGATGACCCGCAACAAGACCCTCAGCCTCTCGACCGTGGCGGCCGCCGGCGCCCTTCTGGCCGCCTGCGCGGTCGGGCCCAAGGCGCCGGTCGCCGACCTGCCGACGACCGGAACCGGCGGCTTCGTCGGGGCGGCGACGCCCGCCGTCTCGACCGCCCCGGCGCGGGACGACTGGTGGCGGCTGTACGACGATCCGACGCTGGACGGACTGATCCGTCAGGCCTTCGCCGAGAACAACCAGCTGGAAGCCGCCTTCGCCAATCTGCGCGCGGTGCGGGCCTCTCTGTCCGAAGCGCGTGTCGGTCGTTTCCCCAGCACCACGACCAGCGCCCAGGCCCAGCGCAGCCGCGCCTCGGCCGCCACGGTCCCGGGCCTGCCCGCCGGGGACAAGGCGCCCGAGGTCGACACCTATGACGTCGGCGTCCAGGCGGCCTATGAGGTCGATCTGTTCGGCCGGGTGGAATCGACCATTCGCGCCGCCCGGTCCGACGCCCGCGCCGCCGAGGCGGCCCTGGCGACGGTTCAGGTGACGGTGGCGGCCGAGACGACCCGCGCCTATGCCGACGTCTGTTCCGCCAACGCCCAGATCGCGGTGGCCGAACGGACGCTGGAGCTGCAGCGCCGCACCGCCGACCTGACCCAGACCTTGCTGGAGGGCGGGGCTGGGACGGGGCTGGACGTGGCCGGGGCCCGCGCTTCCCTGGCCCAGACGGCGGCGAACCTGCCCACCCTGCGCGCCGCCAGGAACGAGGCTCTGTTCCGCCTGGCCACCCTGACCGGCCGCACCCCGGCCGAGGCCGACCAGACGGCCGCCGCCTGCGTGCGTGCGCCACAGCTGAGCCAGCCGATCCCGGTCGGCGACGGCGCGGCCCTCCTGGCCCGTCGTCCCGACGTGCGTCAGGCCGAGGCCGAACTGGCCGCCGCCGCGGCGCGCGTGAATGTGGCGACCGCCAATCTGTTTCCGCAGATCAGCCTGGGCGGATCGTTCGGATCGACGGCGCTGAAATCCGGGGACCTGGGCGAAGATCGGAATTTCCGCTTCAGCTTCGGTCCTTTGATCAGCTGGTCCTTCCCCAACGTCCTGGCGGCCCGCGCCCAGATCAAGGCGGCCGGCGCCCGGTCCGATGCGGCCCTGGCGACGTTCGACCAGACAGTTCTGACCGCGCTTCAGGAAACCGAGACGGCGCTGAGCAACTACGCCAACGAACTGGACCGTCGCGCGGCTCTGACCGAGGCGCGGGATCAGGCGGCGCGGGCCAGCGAACTGTCGCGCCTGCGCTTCAACGCCGGGGCCGACAGCTTCCTGCAGGTCCTGACCGCCGAACGGACCCTGGCCGGCGCCGAGGCCGCCCTGGCCCAGTCGGACGCCCTGGTCACGACCTATCAGATCGCCCTGTTCCGCGCCCTGGCCGGCGGCTGGCAGGCCGACAGCTGATCGGGACTTGATGACTGAACCGAAGGGCCGTGCGAGGTATCGCGCCGGCCCTTCTTTTTGGCGATCATCCACAATCTGATCGGATCATCGTGTTCCGTATTTGTTCTTGTCGTGCTCTAACCGTTTCGGCGGTCGGCGGCGCGATGGAGGAACTGATGAACGACGGAGCACTCGCCCATATGGTTGCGGAGATGGACGCGGAACTGGCCAGGGTCGAACCGACCCTGCCGGCCCATCCCGGACACACGCGCCAGGCCGAAATCCTGCGCGCCCTGACGCTGGGGCTGGGCAATTTCGAGCGGATGCGCGCGCACGACGTCCATCTGCTGGCCGCCAGCCTGTCGCCGCGCAGAGGGTGAAGTTCAGGGCTTCTTCTTGAAGGTGTCGCCGATTTCGGTCGCGTCCGGCCCATCTGGACCGGCGCTCTGACGCGCGGCCCGGCCGACCTTCCTGACCGCCTCGTCGGAGGTCAGGACATCGGGCTTTCCGGCCGGATCGGCCCCGTTCTTCTCACACCCCCTGGTTTGTTCGCGATCCATGACGCTCTCCCTTCGACGGGAGAGGTAGCGTTATGGCGGCCAGGGCGTTCCGAAAACAGCGCCTAGCCCGCGGTATTCACCTTGGCCACCACAGACATGCCGGGCGCCAGTCGTTCGACCGCCGGCTGGCCGGGATCGATGCGGATGCGGACCGGAATGCGCTGGGCGACCTTGGTGAAGTTGCCCGTGGCGTTGTCGGGACGGATGACGCTGAACTCGGATCCTGCGGCCGGGGAGATGCGCTCGACCCGACCGCGCAGGGCCTGGCCGCCCAGGGCGTCGACAGTGATCTCCACCGGCTGGCCCACGCGGATGTCGCGCATCTGGGTCTCTTTCATATTGGCGGTCACCCAGACCACGTCGGGCACCAGACCCATCAGCTGGGTGCCGGCGGTGACATACTGGCCCTGGCGCACCCCGACCTCGCCCAGACGGCCGGCGCGAGGGGCGACGATGCGGGTGTTGGCCAGGTCGATCTGGGCCAGACGCACGGCTGCGCGGGCGTTCTCCACCTGGGCGGCCAGGGCGTCGCGGCCGACGACGGCGGTCGTGACCCCGGTCTGGGCGATGCCCTGCTGGGCGCGGGCCTGGGCGACCTGGGCCTGGGCGCTGCGCAGGGCGGCCTCGGCGATGTCCACGTTGGACTGGGACACCCATCCGCCGGCCTTCAGGGTGCGGGCCCGCTGAGCGTCGGCCTGGGCGCGGGTCAGGGTGGCCTGGGCGGCGGCGATGGCGGCGGTCTGCTGAGCCACCGATCCGCGCGCCGAGGCCTGGGTCTGGGTCGAATTGGCCAGGGCCGCCTCGGCGGCGTGCAGGGTCGCCTCGGCCTGGTCCACGCGCTGGCGATAGATACGGTCGTCGACCTGGGCCAGCAACTGGCCCTGCTCAACGGTCTGATAGTCCTGGACCGGGACGGCGGTGACATAGCCGCTGACCTGCGGGCTGATCAGCGTCACCTGGCCGCGCACATAGGCGTTGTCCGTGCGCTGGACCGCGCCGGTGAAGGGCGGCAGCTGCCAGGCGTAAAGCACCAGCAAGACCCCGAACAGGGCGACGGCGGCGGCGATCACCGTCCACAGCACGTTCTTCTTGGGCGCAGGCGCAGGCGCAGCGGGCGGCGCGGCGGGGGCTTGCGGAGCGGGGGCGGGCGGGGCGGCGTCGGTCATGGCGGGTCTCGGTTCAATCGGCGGCGACGGCGGCGGTCTTGGCGGCCGTGTCGGATGAGGCGGCGTCGCTGTCGGCGCGGCGCGCGGCGCGCCGAGCGGTCCAGCGCGGCCGCAGGTGGGTCACAGTCACCCAGGCGCAGCCCAGGGCCGCGATCATGGCGATGACCAGAAAGACGTCGTCATAGGCCAGCACATTGGCCTGCTGCGTCACCTGTCGGCTCAGCAGGACGACGCCCTCGGCATTGCGCTGGGCCGGGTCGGCCAGGGTGGAGGCATAGGCGCCCGACAGCTGACGCAGGCGTTGGGCCACCTGCGGATCGATGGTCGAGATGCCGGCCGCCAGCTGGTTGGAATGGTATTTCTCGCGAATGATCTGAAGCGTTCCGGTCAGGGCCGACCCCGCCAGACCGCCGACGTTCTGAAGCACGCTGAACATGACGATGAAGCTGATCAGATTCTGCTTGCCCTGGGTCAGCACCTTGACGATGCCGATCATCAAAGCTGGACCGATGAACATGGCCGAGGCGAAGGCGATCAGGGCCTGGCTGAAATACAGCTGGGCCGGGCGCGTCAGGACCGTCGAATGGCTGTCGATCCAGGCGCCGACGGCGATCAGCGCCAGGGCGATGGCGATCGGCTTGTTCAGCTTCTCCATGTTCAGGGTGAAGGCGCTGACCAGGGTGCCGGCGATCATCGACAGCAGGATGACGACGAACAGCCCATGAAGCTGATCCGGTCCCAGACCCACGACGGTCAGGAAGCCCACGGCCCCGGAGGTCTGTTCCGACAGCACCATGCGGATCAGCAGGATCGCCCCGAACAGCCGCAGCAGGTCCGGTCCAGTCAGCCAGCGGGTGTTGATCAGCGGGTTCTTGCGATTGTGCTCGACCAAGAAGGCGGCGGTCAGCAGGATGATGGACCCGATCAGGGCCCAGCCGATCCAGGCGGCCTGCGTCCACCAGACGATCCGCCCCAGGCCCAGCGAAGCGCACAGCAGGGCCACCCCCGGCGCGAACAGGGCGAAGGTCAGGAAGTCCAGACGGTCGAACACCCGCAGCCGCTCGGACGGCGGCAGCTTGACCACCTGCACCGCGCCCCAGGCGACCAGGCACATCCCCAGCTCATACAGATAGAAGGCGCGCCAATCGCCCATCTGCAGCAGGCTGGGCATGATCAGGCGCGAAATCGGCACGGCGAAACTGGCCAGGCCGATGCCTATGATCAGCCCCTTCAGCCTATGCGCCGCCGGGAAGGCCTGGATGATGTAGAGAAAGCCCAGGCTGGAAAGGCCCGCGCCCGCCATGCCGGCGATGGCCCGCACCAACAGGGTCGATTGGTAGTTGTCGACGAACAGGTGGGCCGCGCAGACTAGGACGAAGGCCCCCAGGAAGATCTGGGTGAACAGGCGCAGGCCGTACTGCATGCGGAACTTGACCAGAATCAGGTTCATGCAGGCGTTGGTCATGACGAAGACGACCGGCAGCCAGGCCGCCTCGGTCGCCGTGATCCCCAGCGAACCTTGCAGGTTCTGGATGTTGGCGGTGACGGCGGCGTTGCCCAGCGATCCGACCATGGCGACCAGCAGGCCGGTCAGGGCGTATTGAATCCGCATCGGCCAGGAATGGTCGGGCGTGGCGGGCGAGCCGGGCATCATCGGCCGCTCGTGCGGCTTCAGCGTCTCGACATACTGGTCCCAGGGCAGATGCCAGTTGTTGCGGGCCATCAGCGCCCCTCCGCGCGCGGCTTCAGGCCGTCAAGGACGATCGCCCGCGTGCGCAGGGACACGGCCTGACGCTCGGCCGCGTCGGCGCCCTGGAACCCGGCGCCCAGCAGGGTGGCGATCAGACGAATGTCCATCGGCCGCAAATCCTCCCGCACCAGACCGGCGGCCTGGGCCCGCTTCAGCGACGCGGCGCCCGCCTCCATCAAGCTCTGCCGCAGGGGGGTAAGCGCATCCGGCGACCGCACGTTCCGCACGACGCCGGCCAGTCCTGCATTGCGCACCATGTCCTCAGCCAGCCGGTCCAGAAACCAGAAGAAGGCCTGCGGATCATCGCCCTGTTCGGCGGTGCGCCGACCCAGGTCCGCGACGTCGGCTTCCAGAACCGCCAGAGCCAGTTCCGTCCGGTCTGAGAAGTGCCGATACAGGGTGCCGCGCCCCACCCCGGCCCGCTCGGCGATCAGATCCAGCGGCGCATCCAGCCCCTGGTCGGCGAAGACCGCGCGCGCGGCCTCCAGCACCGCCGCCCGGTTCAGAGCAGCATCCTTGCGGACAGGTTTTTCGGCAGGGCGCGTCATGGTGAGGCGCGTAAATGGACACGACTGTCCGTTTTGCAAGGGGCGGCTAAAGCGCTTTTTCCAGCACCACGAAATCCAGCTCGGGCCGCGGCGGATCGACGGGGAAGGGGCGGGTTTCGCCGGTGGGGGCGTAACCGCGTCGTTCATACCAGGCGATCAACTCGGTCCGGCGGTGGATGACCGTCATCTCCATGCGGCGCGCGCCGAAACGCGCGACCGCTTCGCTTTCGGCGGCCGCGAGCAAACGACGGCCGAGGCCGGACGCCTGCAAGGTCGGCTCGACCGTCAGCATGCCGAGATAGGCCAGGTCGTCGCCGGCGCGGGCGACCTGGACGCAGCCGATCAGCGCGCCGTCGCGATGGGCCAGCAGGATGACCCGGTCGGGATCGGCGATCAGGGACGCCAGCTCCGACGCGCTGGTGCGATCATCGAACAGCAGGTCGGCCTCATGCGTCCAGCCGGCCTTGGCGGTGTCGCCGCGATAGGCGCGCTCGATCAGCGGATGCAGCGCGGCGACATCGTCGGACGTCGCCGCGCGGACGGCGATGTCCATCACCGGCTGACGCCCAGCTCCGCCAGCAGATGATCCATCCCATAGACGTCGCGCAGGGCCACGGTGACGGCCTGGGTGGTGACGATCACGCTGCGGTTGGTGTTGCGGTCGTAGCCATAGGCGTTGCGCTGGGTCAGGACGGTGGAATCGAAGTTGGCCCCGATGATCTCGCCCCGGGCGTTGACGGCGGGCGAGCCGGACGAGCCGCCGATGGTGTCGGTCGAGACGGCCATGTCCATCACCGCGTTCGGATCGATCCGGTCCCTGGCGGCCATCAGTTTGGGCGCGACCTTGAACGGCTCGGCGCCCGTCGCGCGGTCCCACAGGCCGGCGAAGGTGGTGAAGGCGCCGAACCGCTGGCCCGGCACGTCGGAGCCCTCGACCTTGCCATAGGTCAGGCGCAGGGTGCCGGTCGCGTCGGGATAGACGGCGTCGCCATAGGCGGCGAAGCGGGCGGCGGCCAACTGTTCGGAGGCGCGGTCGGTCGGGGCCTTGACCTTGTTCTCCCACTCGGCGCGAACGGCGCGGGCGTCGGCGTCGATAGACAGCACATACTGGATCATCGGATCGTCGGAGGCCTGAACCGCCGCCAGACCGCCGGTCCACAGGGCGCGGCGCGCCGCCGGATCGGCCAGTCTGGTGCCGGAAACGACGCGGGCCGACAGCTGTTCGGGGCTTTCCTTGCCCAGCAGGGTGCGGACGTGCGGGCTGTCGACCGTCAGCCATTCGCGGGTCTTGGACAGCCACCATTCCAGCCGGATCTGCTCCAGTTCGGGGTAGGTGGGCTTTTCGGCGAACAGGCCGGCTTCGACGCCGGGCAGGCGGCTGTCGGCGAACTCGGCCAGACGCTGATCCGAGGGCTTGGCCCGCTCCTGCGCGCCGCGCACGATGGCCTTGGCCCACTGAAACAGCTGCGAGCCGCCCGCCACCGAGGTCGTGCCCATGGCCGTGCCGCCTTCCAGTAGGGCGGTCGGGGCGTAGAGTTCGCGGGCCAGCGGCTGGACGGCCTTCAGCGCCTCCCAGGGGTTCGGACCGCTGGCGTCGGCGGCGGCGTAGCGCTGCATGAAGTCGGCCTCGGCCGCCGCCTTGGTCTGCATGAAACCGGCGTCGGTCAGGGCGCGCATCCGGCCCAGACCGCGCTTGTAGGTGTTCTCCACGCCCACGATGGGGTCCATGGCGATGAAGGCCTGATCCTCGCCTTCCTCGGCATAGCGGATCAGACGCCCGCGCAACTCAGAAGCAATAAGTTGGTCCAGCGGCAGGACCACGTCGCGGATGGTGGCCAGCTGATCCATCGTCAGCAGGCGCTGGGTCGCGCCGGGATTGCCCGAGACGAACACGGCCTCGCCCTCGGTCGGCTTGTCGGCGTTCCAGACGAAATGGGTCGGCGTCTCGACCGGCTTGCCGTCCTCGTACAGGCGGATGAAGGCCGCATCGATGGCGAAGCGCGGGAAGGAGAAGTTGTCCAGATCGCCGCCGAAGGTCGCGGCGCGGTCTTCCGGCGCCCAGGCCAGGCGCACATCGCTGTATTTGCGGTATTTGTAGAGTTTGAACTGGCCGCCCCGATACAGGCTGACGACCTGGCAGCGGATCTTGGGATCGTTCCCGCAGGCTTCGGTCTCGATCCGCCCGGCCTCGGCCTCGCGCGCCTGGGTGAAGGCCTGGCCGTCAAGCCCTTCTCCGGCCTTGTGCATCCCCTCGGTGACGTCGGAGATGTCGGTCAGGATCTCGGCCGTGGCGCCGGGGCATTTGCGTTCTTCCTCGCGTGTCTTGGGCGTAAAGCCCGTCTCGCCATACTGCTGTTGCGGCGTGGACAGGTTGGCCACGCAGGTGGCGACGCAGTGGTTGTTGGTCATCACCAGACCCTGGCCCGACACCACGCCCGCCGAACAGCCGCCGAACTTCACCGACGACAGCCGCACCCGATCCAGGAAGGCCTGATCGATATTGGTCCCCAGTGTCCGGTTGGCGCGGGCGATGGGGAAGTTGTCGTAGGTCCACATGCCTTCCTCAGCGCTGGCCGAGGTGGCGGCGGCGAAAGTGAGAACGGCGGCGGAGGCGAGGAGAAGAGGGCGCATGGAAAACTCCTGAACCTTCTCCCTTCGGGGGAGAAGGTGGGCCCAAAGGGCTCGGATGAGGGGGCTCTGTCCGCATTCAGAACGGAAAAAGGGGGCCTGGGTCAACCAGCCCCCTCATCCATCTGGCTCGCGCGAGCCGCCTTCTCCCCCGGAGGAGAGAAGGGCGTTCGATCAGCGACGCACGCCCAATTCGCGCAGCAGGCGCGGCTGGTTGTAGACGTTGCGGAGGGCCTCGGTGATGGCGGCGGTCGAGACCGTCACCGTGCGGTTCAGTTCGGGGTCGTAGCCGAAGCTGCCGCCCAGCGAGTGGATGTTGCCGTCGAAAGCGGCGCCGATGACTTCGCCCTTAGCGTTGATCACGGGCGAGCCCGAGTTGCCGCCGATGATGTCGTTGGTCGAGACGAAGTCATAGACGGTCGCCTTGTCCACCTTGTTCTCGGCCGCCAGCCAGTCGGTCGCCGCATTGAACGGCTCGGCGCCGGTGTTCCGCTCATACAGACCGCCGATGTGGGTGAAGGGCTCCACCGTCACGCCGCGATAGGTCCAGCCCTTCACCTGGCCATAGGACAGGCGCAGCGAGAATGTCGCGTCGGGGTAGATGTTGGTCCCGTAAACCGCGAAACGGGCCTGGGCGATCTTTTCGCCGGCGCGGCTGGTCGGGCCGGACACGGCCGATTCCCACTGGGTGCGTACGGCTTGAGCCGCATCGTCATTGGCTAGGACGAACTGGATCAGCGGATCGCCCGAGGCGGCCAGTTGCTCCGGCGTCATGGCCAGGGCCTGGGCGCGGAACGCCGGATCGGCCAGGCGCGTGCCGTCGACCAGACGCTCGGCGATCTGTTCGGGGCTTTCCTTGCCCAGTAGGGCCTTCACGTTCGCATTGTCGACCGTCAGATATTCGCGCGTCTTTGACAGCCAGAAGTCCAGGAAGACCTTTTCCAGGTCGGTCGAGATCGGCGTCTCGGTCGCCAGACGACGGCCCAGGGCGGCGATGTCGGCGTCGGAATAGCCGGCGCGACGTTCGGCGACCGGCTTGGCCCGTTCCTTGGAGGCGCGCACGATGGACTTGGCGTAGCTGTACAGCTGTGAACGCTGGCCGGCGGCGGCTTCAAGCTGGCGGTAGGGCAGATAGAGGTCGCGCTGGGCGGTCGAGACACGCTCCAGATCGGCCCAGGGATCCCCGATGCGCTGGGCCAGGGCCGGGTCGGCGGCGACGCGCTGACGCAGTTCCTGCTCCTCGCGGCGCTTGGTGGCCATGAAGGCGGGGTCGGTCAGGGCGCCTTCCTGGCCGTAATAGACCTTGAAGCTGTTCTCCAGGCCGAACAGCGGATCGACGGTGACGCGCTTGGCCTCTTCGCCCGTGGTGGAATACTCCAGCAGGCGGCCGCGCAGTTCGGACGACTGGATCAGGGTGATCGGAAGTTGCTGGTCGCGCAGGACTTCGAGCTGGGCCATCGTCAGCAGACGCTGGGTCGAGCCGGGGTTGCCGGCGACGAAGGTGACGTCGCCTTCCTTGGGCGCGTTCGGGTTCCAGGTCAGGTGGTTCGGCGTCGCGACCGGCTTGCCGTCCTCGTAGATACGCAGGAAGCCCGCGTCCAGGGCGTAGCGCGGGAAGTTGAAATTGTCCGGGTCGCCGCCGAAGAAGGCCGCCTGGAACTCGGGCGCGAAGACCAGGCGCACGTCGTCGTATTTGCGGAACTTGTAGCGCTTGTACTGGCCGCCGCGGTAGAAGCTGATGACCTGGCAGGTCAGCTTCTGGTCGTCGCCGCAGGTCTCCTTCTGGATCTTGTCGATCTCGGCGGCGCGGGCCTGGACGAAGGCGGCGCCTTCAAGGCCGGCGCCGGCGCCCGTGACGCGGTCGGTGACGTCGACGATGTCGGTCAGGATTTCGGCCGTCTGGCCGGGGCACTTCTTCTCTTCCTCGCGGGTGGCGGGCATCCAGCCGTTCTTGACGTAGTCGTTCTGGGCCGTGGACAGGTCCTGAACGCACGAGACGACGCAGTGGTGGTTGGTCAGGATCAGTCCTTCGCCCGACACCAGCGAGGCCGAGCAGCCCTGCAGGCGGACAGCGGCGTTGCGCACACGGTCCAGCCAGGCCTGATCGATATTGGTGCCATACTTCTCGTTCACCGTGGCGATGGGGAAGTTGTCGAAGGTCCACATGCCCTCGTCGGCGCGGGCGGAGGTCGCGGGCGCAGACAGGACGGCGGTGGCGGCGCCGAGCGCGGCCAGCGAGGCGGTGAGACGAAGCGAAGGCAAGGACATGACGGCGTGTTTCCCGGAGCGTGGGACGGCCTGTCCCATCTGTTATTTTGTAACTAACGCCGACGAAGGGCCGGCGCCAAGAGGCTCCATCGGCCTTAATCCCCTGCTTTCGAACCCGCAATGACTGCGGCTCACTAGCCTTACCCCGATTTAACTTGGCGGTGAGGGGGCGCACGGTCAGATAGGCGCAAGTACCGGGGGTTTATCGACGACGATGTCGCTTGCGCTATCAACACTGCTGTTCGAGTGGCGCCGCTATATGGCGGCGGTCATGGCCCTGGCCCTCTCGGGCCTTCTGGTCCTGGCGATGACCGGCGTTTTCATCGGCATCGGCAAGGGATTCACCGCGGCGATCGAGCGATCACGCGCCGACGTGATCATCATGCAGCCCGGCGCGACTCAGTTGTTTGGCGGCTCGATGAGCGTGCCGAGCCGTTTCGTCCCGTTGGTCTACAACCATCCCGAGGTCGTCGAAGTTCGGGCGATGGAGATCAACGGCGGCAATCTTCAGAATGTGCGCGAAGTCGATGCGACCATGAGTCAGGCGGATCGCGCCAAGCAGAAGGCGCCGCGGTCCAAGCAGGTGATGGTCAATGTCATCGATACGCAACTGGGATCGGTCACGATACCGATCGATTATTCCGACGAACTGGTTGAGGCGCTACGTCAACCCTACACCATAGCCGTGGACGAGTCCGCCTTGGGCACCTTGGGCGTGAAGCTGGGCGACCGGGCGATCTACGCCGGCCAAACCGTTACGGTGGTCGGTGTTCTGCGCGGCTATCCCAACATGATGCAGCCGACCATCGTAATGTCGCGCGACTCGCTACGGATGCTCGGGCAGTCGTGGGGCAATACGAACGGCGGTCCGCTGATGATCAAGCTGCGTGACCCGGCCAAGGCCAAGGTCGTGGCGGCGCAGTTGAACACGATGGGCAACGGTCAGTGGAAGGCCTGGACGCGCCAGGAACTGGCCGACGCCAACGCCAAGTCGATGTTCGAGGAAGGCATTCTGGTTATCATCATCGGCGGCTGCGTCGTGCTGGGCGTCATCATCGGCGTGGCCATCACCTGGCAGACCTTGCGCGGCGCCATCATGGCTAACATCAAGGAGTTCGCGTCCCTGCGCGCCCTGGGCGTCAGCATGGGATCGCTGCGGCGGATCGTGCTGGAACTGAGCTTCTGGGTCGGCGTGGTCGGCGTGGGAGCGGCGATCATACTGACCTGGCTGTTGTCATTGCTGGCGATGATGGGGGCGGTGATCATCGCCCTGCCGTTGTCGCTGCTGATCATCGTGGGCATCGGCCTGATCGCCATCGCCATGGTTTCCGGCCTGCTGTCGCTGGGCATCCTAAAGAACAGCCAACCGGCGGACCTGCTGCGATGAACGTTCATACAAAGGTTCACGGCAAGCACGGGGACTTCGCCATAGAGGCCAAGAGCCTGGTCAAGCGGTTCAAGTCCGGCAAGGCCTGGGTCGAGGTGCTGAAGGGTGTCGATTTCGATGCGCGCCACGGCGACCTGACCATGGTCATGGGGCCCTCCGGCTCGGGCAAATCCACCCTGATCGCCGCTTTGTCCGGCCTGCTGAAGCCTGAAGAGGGCCGGGTGGACGTGCTGGATGTCGACGACCTGTGGAAATTGTCGTCGGGCCGGATCGACAAGTTCCGGCTGGATAACTGCGGTTTCATCTTTCAGGGCTTCAACCTGTTTCCCGCTCTGACCGCCCTGCAACAGGTCGAGACGGTGCTGAAGTTCCAGGGCCTGACGGCGGGCCAGGCCAAGAAGCGCGCCACCATCGCCCTGGAAGAGGTCGGCCTGGGCCATCGCCTGAATCAGAGGCCGGCGGCCCTGTCCGGCGGCGAGAAGCAGCGCGTCGCCATCGCCCGCGCCCTGGCCAAGGATCCCAAGATCCTGTTCGCCGACGAACCGACCTCCGCCCTGGATGGCGAAAACGGGCAGGTGGTCATCAAGCTGCTTCGCCGCGCCGCCACCGAACACGGCGCCGCCGTCATCTGCGTGACCCACGATCCCCGCCTGGAGGCCTGGGCCGACCGGGTCATCCATATCGAGGACGGCCGGATTCTGGACGACCAGCGCCGTATTCCCGATCCCAACGCCATCCTGGCGGCCCACTGAACACCACGACGACATCCCTTAGGACGACACCTCCATGCCCGGCTTCCTGAAGAAAAAACGCACCTGGATCGGCCTGCTGCTGGTCATCGTGCTGGCGGTCGGCTTCATGCTGTTCCAATCCGCCGCCAAGACCAGGAAGGCAGAGCAGGAGAAGGCGGCCGCAACCAAGGTCGAAAGCCCCTACGCCGCCATCGCCAACGGCAAGGTGGATGTCGAGGGCGGCATCATCCAGATCGCCGCGCGTCGCGGCGGGATCGTCCGCGAGGTTCTGGTGCAGGAGGGCGACCGGGTCACGGCCGGTCAGATCCTGGCCCGTCAGGAAGACGATGAAGCGCGTCTGGCGGTCCAGGCCGCCGCCGCCGCCGTCAGCCAGGCCGAAAGCCAACTGGCCCAGATCCGCGTCGATATCCGCACCGCCCAGCGCGAGCAGGAGCGCCTGCAGAAGCTGGTCGCCACCAATTTCGTCGCCGCCCAACGCATGGACCAGGCCCAGGACGCCGTCGCCACCGCTCAAGCCCGCCTGGGCTCCCAGATTGCGGCGGTCCAGACTGCGCGCGCCCAACTGGACCAGGCTCGCTACAATCAGGAACTGACGGTCATCCGCGCCCCGACCAACGGCCGGATCGTGCGCCGCTACGCCAATCCCGGCGCTGGCGCATCGACCCTGAACGTCTCCAACATGTTCGACCTGGAGCCGGACGCGCCGCGTATCGTCCGCGCCGAGGTGGTGGAAAGCGACCTGCCCAACCTGCGCGACGGCCAGGCCGTCGAGATCAGCCCCGAGGGCGACTCCACCAAGGTCTATATCGGTTCGGTGCTCCGCCGCGCCGCCGTTTTCGGCGCCCGCAAACTGGCCTCCGACGATCCGTCGCAACGCACCGACGAGCGGGTGGTGGAAGTCGTCGCCTCGGCGGGCGACGCGCCCCTGTTGATCGGTCAGCGCGTGCTGGTCAAGTTCATGAAGCCTGGCGAAACCGCCGGCGCCAAACGCCCCGTCCAGGCCGGCGTCCCCGCCAGCCAGGCCATGCGTCCGGCGGGCCAGAAGTAGGGTCTAGGGCGCCGGCGGCGTCTGCGCCTTCAGCCAGCGGATCAGGCGTCGCTCGCGCATCGTGGGCTCGCCGCTCTGCCGGAGGGCCGCCACCACCCCGCCGTCGCGCACGAACCCGAACGGGGCCGTCAGGCGACCGGCCTTGACGTCGTCGGCCACGACGATCCAGGGCAGGACCGCGACGCCCAGAGCCGCCACGGCCGCATCGACGACGAAGTGCAGATGCTCCAGTCGCCGCACCGGACCGTCGCCTGCCGGTCGGCCTGACGCCGTCGCCCAGTCACGCCAACCCTGCGGATGGGTCGTGGCGGCCAGGCGGGGTGTGTCGTCCGCCAGGGTCAGCGACGGGGCGTGGACCACGCCGATCCAGTTTTCGGCCAGGACCTCCGCTTTGGCCGCTTCGGCCGCCTCCTGCGTCAGGATACGGACGACCAGATCGGCGCCGCGCTGCTTCATCGCCTGAGGCGCCAGATCCGCCAGTTCCAGATCCATCCCCGGCAAGGTCGAATTCAGGTCGGACAGGCGCGGGATCAGCCATTTGACCGCCAGGCTGGGATGGATGGCCAGATGAATCTGGGTTCGGCCGCGCACCTGTCGCACGGCGACGTCCAAGGCGTCGAACGCCGGCGTCAGACCGGACAGCAGGTAGCGGCCGGCCGGCGTCAGTTGCAGCCTGTGCCGCGGTCCCTCGAACAGCCGCACGCCCATCGCCGCTTCCAGCGCCTTGACCTGTCGGCTGACGGCGCCGTGGGTCACGTTCAACTCCTGCGCCGCCCGGGTCGCGCCGCCCGTCCGCGCCATCGCCTCGAACGCGCGCAAGCCGGTAAGAGACGGCATTGCGGCCCGGTTTGTGAGTTTTTCGCACATGGGCGTTCGGATATGTCGCTTTCGGCCCTTCGGCAAGGCGGGCATCGGCGGGGGATGTCATCTTCGCGCTTCGCCGTTCCGCTGTTGGGCTTGGGTCAGGCGATCAATTTCGCCTCCAGCTACTATCTGCTGGGCGTCATGGCCGATCCGGCTGCTCGGGCGATGAGCATGGGAACGCAGCCGCTGTTTCTGGCCCTGTCCGTCGCCTTCCTTATCTCTGCGGTCCTGACGCCCCTGGCCGGGCGGTGCGTCGAACGGTTCGGCGGCGCGCGGGTTCTGGCTGTCTCCCACCTGGCCTTCGCCCTGGCGCTTGGCGTCCTGGCCTTGGCTCCGAATGTTCCGGTCCTTTGTCTAGGCGTCGTCCTGCTGGGGGTCGGCATGAGCGGCGGCCTTTATGGAACCGCCTTCGCCATCGTGGTGGAGATGCAGGGGCAAGGCGCGCGTCGGGCCATCGCCGCCGTATCGCTGCTGGGCGCTCTGGGCGGAGCCTTGGGGTGGCCGATCAGCCGGGCGGTCTTGGACGTCGTCGGCTGGCGCGGCGCCTTCGCCTTTTGGGGCGTGGTTCAGGCCGTTGTCTGCATGCCCGTCGCGCTTTTCCTTTTGCCGCGCAGGGCTGCGAGTCCGACCATCAAGTCGGTCAATGAGCCGGTGCGTTGGTGCCCCGCCATGATCCGCCTGGCGACCTTCTTCGCCGGCGCCTGGGCTGTATCCACCGCCATGGGCGCACATCTGCCCCGCCTGTTGAGCGATCTGGGTTTGGATGCTGCGACCGCCGCCTGGGTCGCCGGCCTCATGGCCGCCAGCGCCATCGCCGCACGCCTGATCGACCTGACGGTGTTGCATCGGTCGCATCCGATACTGACGGCGCGCGCCGCCGCGCTGCTGCATCCCGCGGGCGCTGCGATCGCCAGCATCGCCGGGCCCATGGCCGCGCCCGCCGTGGCGATCGGCCAGGGTCTGGGTAACGGGTTTCTGTCGGTGGCGTCGGGCGTTCTGCCCCTGACCGTATTCGGGCCGGATCGTTACGCTCGACGCCAGGCCCTGCTGCTGACTCCGGCGCGATATTTTCAGGCGGCGGCGCCCTTGGCCTACGCCGTGGCGATGGATGTGTCGCCTTACGTCGCCCTGGCGGCCAGCAGTCTGGTGTGTCTGGTCCTGTTCGTCCTGACCTTCGGTCTTCGGCCGACCGGTCAGCGCCCCTTGAACTGAGGCGCTCGTTTTTCCAGGACGGCGGCGACGCCTTCCTGGTGGTCGTGAGTCTGATGGGCCAGGGCCTGGAGGGCGGCGGAGAGTTCCAGGATCTGGTCGAAGGTCTGGTCGCGGCCCTGGCGCATCAGGGTCTTGGCCATGCGCAGCGCCTGGGCGGGTTGCGCGGCGATCTGGCTGGCGGTGACCAGGGCCTCGTCCATCAGCCGTTCATGCGGGACCACGCGGTTGACCAGCCCCCAGCGCTCGGCCGTCTGGGCGTCGATGCTGCGGCCGGTGAACAGCATTTCGGCGGCGCGGGCGTAGCCGACGTCGCGCGGCAGCCGCCAGGCGCCGCCGTCGCCGGGGATGATGCCCAGCTTCAGAAAGGGCACGCCGAAGCTGGCGCGGTCCGAGGCGATGCGGATGTCGGCGGTGGCGGCGATGCCGCAGCCTAGGCCCATGGCCGGCCCGTTGACAGCCGAAACCAGCGGAATCTCCAGATCATAGAGCGACCGGACGATGCGATGCACCACCCGGCGGTAACGGGTGCGAATCTCGGCTCCCGATCCGGCGAACAGGTCGCGGCGATCCCGCATGGCGGTCAGGTCGCCGCCGGCGGAAAAGGCGCGGCCGGCCCCAGTCAGCACCACGCATTTGACCGTCATGTCCGCATTGGCGCGGGCGCAGGCCTGGGCGAAGGCGTCGCCGTCCTCGGGGTCCGGCAGGGCGTTCAGCCGCGCCTCGCGGTCCAGCGTCCAGATCAGGATCGCGCCCCGTCTGTCTTCGGCGATCAGGCCCATGCGTCGTCTCCCTGCTGGGCCCGTCATCGCGCCCGGACGCGGCGTCAGGCAAGCCGGAATTGCAAAAGCCCCAGCGAAACCGGGGCTTTTTCAGGCTGGCTGCACCGAAGGGCGGTCAGCGTTTCTTGATCGTATAGGGTACGAAGTTGGACGGATGACTGACCACCCGGCCCGAGTTCGACGGCATCTGCCGACTGTTCACCAGCATCCCGCCCCACAGGGCGAAGGACATCATGGCGTGCTGGAGGTTGCGCTCCTTATCGTTCATCTTGGCGTCTCCTTTCGCAGAACGATGAAAAGAGACGCGTCGTACCAATGGGGATTCCACCCTCAGTCGTTTCGCGTCAGGTATGACTATAAGACGATTTCGTGAATTTGCAAATTTATCCATCCGTTTTCGGAGTAAATTTCGTGTCTGTGTCACAGTGAATGCGCCTGTTTCCCGGCCCGGGCCGCCCAAGGCGATCGCCACGCCCTGCATCATGGTGTGCGCCGTGGATGGAGAGAGCGGCCTGTGCCTGGGCTGTTTTCGCACCTTGAAGGAGATCGCCGGCTGGCGCGCCCTGGGGGATGACGAGCGGGCGCGCGTCATGGCCGAACTGCCGTCTCGCCGGTCGCGGATCGACCCGGTCAAGCTGGGAGCGGCTTAAGGTTTCATCAGCCACGTCGTTTCACCGCATCCCAATCCAAGGCGGTTACGACGGGGGCATGATCCGCATCGACCTGCAATCCGCCGCCGTCTTCAGCGCCGCCGTCCTGGCGTCGCTGGTCACGGCCCTGACGATTCGTCATCTGGGCGGGGGCGATGCCGCCCAGGCCGCACCCTTCACGACGCCCGCCGTGGCGACGGTCTCGGCTCCTGCTTCGGGCGCGACGGCCCAGGTGGTCAAGGCGGCGGACGGTCATTATTGGGCCCAGGCGGCCATAGACGGCCGGGCGGTCAGGGTTTTGGTCGATACGGGCGCCAGCGTGGTCGCCCTGACGCGCGCCGACGCCCTGCGATTGGGACTGGACCCCAGGCCGGAGGAGTTCACCGGCCGCGTCCAGACCGCGTCGGGCGTGGCCCGCGCCGCGCCGGTCGAACTGGGCGCCGTGTCGGTCGCAGGCGCGCGGGTGGAGAAGGTCCAGGCCCTGGTGGTCGAGGACGGCCTGGCCTATTCCCTGCTGGGCATGAGCTATCTGGGCCGGTTGTCGGCCTTCGAGGCGACGCCGCGCGGCCTGACGCTGAAGCCCTGAGCGCGAAGGCTTACGCTCAGAGGTCTTGCATCTGACGGCGGGCTTCGCGGAAATACTGCCAGCCGGTCCACAGGGTGATGACCGCGGCGAACCAGATCAGGAAGACCGCGAAGGATTCGAACGCCGGCTGCCACGACAGGGGCGACCCGTCCTCGTTCTGCAGGCCGAAGGCGCTCCACAACAGGGTCAGTTGCAGCGCCGCCAGGGCCACCATCTGCACGGTCGTCTTCCATTTGGCGGCCAGAGTGACGGGCAGTTCGATGCGCCCGGCCATGGTTTCGCGCAGGGCCGAGACGGCGAACTCGCGGAACAGGATCAGGCCGCAGGGCAGGGCGATGCCCGGCAGGGAGCCCGAGGCCAGGACGCCCAGGATGGCCCCCGTGATCAGGACCTTGTCGGCGATGGGGTCCAGAATGGCGCCCCAGCGCGTCGTCGCGTTCCAGCGGCGCGCCAGGAAACCATCGACCCAGTCGGTGGACGCGGCGATGACGAATATCCAGAAGGCCCAGACCCCGAATTGCAACTGGGTGTCCGGCGACAGCCAGGCGTCCAGCGCGCCGGGCGCGGCCCCCGCCATCATGGCGAACATCACCACCCCCGCGAACAGGCGGATGCCCGTCAGGATATTGGGGATCGGATTGGCGCGGTGGGCGGTGGTCATCGTCATGTCCGTTGCAACGCCCCGGGTGTGGCATGGTTCGGCCTTGAGGCCAACGGCCGGGCCGAACGTCAGTCCAGCGGTTCGAACCGGGGCTTGTCGGTCAGGGCGCGCAGGACGCCGTCGGCGATGCCGAAATGCAGGCCACTGAGGATCAACCGGCCCGCCTGTTCGCGTTCGGCGATCCAGGGAAAGGTGCGCAGGTTTCTGATGGACAGTCGCACGATGGCCTCTTCGGCGGCGCGGTCCACTTCGTGGGGTTCGACCGTTTCGGCGACGTGACGCACCACGGGCGCCCCCTGCGCGATCCAGGGAGCGACGAAGTCGGAGACGATCTCGGGCGCGCCGTTGATCATGGCGTTGACGCCGCCGCAGTGGGCGTGACCCATGACGACGATCCGCTTGACGCCCAACACCTTGACCCCGAATTCCAGCGCGGCCGAGACGCCGTGCAGCTTGCCGTCGGGTTCATAGGGCGGGACCAGATTGGCGACGTTGCGCACCACGAATAGTTCGCCCGGCTTCGCGTCGAAGATCAGGGCCGGATCGGCGCGACTGTCCGAACAGGCCACGATCAAGGTGTGGGGCTTTTGGCCCTTGGTGGCCAGGACCTCATAGTCGGCGCGCGCCGTGGGCCAGTGATCGGCGCGAAAGCGGTGATAGCCGGCGGTCAGTTCGTCTTCGGTGTCGCTCATGGCGCTTCCTTACAGTCGGCTCACGCTTTTCGGAAGAACGCGTGGATGCGTTCGGCCAGGGGCTGGCTGACGCCGTCGACCTTGACCAGATCGACCACGGAGGCGCGGCTGACGCCCTTGGCGGAGCCGAAGGCGTGGAGCAGGGCCTTCTTGCGGCCGGGACCGACGCCTTCGATCTCGTCCAGCGGGTTCTTCTTGATGTCCATCGAGCGGCGCTTGGCGTGGGCGCCGTTGGCGAAGCGGTGGGCCTCGTCGCGCAGCCGTTGCAGATAGTAGAGGGCCGGCGACTTCAGCGGCAGCATGAAGGGGGCCTTGCCGGGCATGAAGAACTTCTCCATGCCCGCATCGCGATCCGGCCCCTTGGCCACGCCGACCACGGCGATGTCGTCCACCCCCATTTCGGCCATGACGGCCAGCACCTCGGCCAACTGCCCCGCGCCGCCGTCGATCAGCAACAGGTCGGGGCGGACGACGTCTTCGCCCTCTTCCTCGTCCTTGATCAGACGGGCGAAGCGGCGACGCATCACCTCGCGCATCATGCCGTAGTCGTCGCCGGGCGTCAGGTCTTCGCCCCGGATGTTGAACTTGCGATACTGGGACTTCTGGAAGCCCTCGGGGCCGGCGACGACCATGCCGCCCACAGCATTCGTGCCTTGAATGTGAGCGTTGTCGTAGATCTCGATCCGCTCGGGTCGGCTCTCCAGTCCGAAGGCCTCGCACACCTCGTCCAGAATCTTGCCCTGGGCCGAGCTTTCGGCCAGGCGGCGGCCCAGGGCCTCGCGCGCATTGGTCAGGGCGTGGTCGACTAGGGCCAGCTTCTCGCCGCGCTGGGGGCGGACGATCTCGACCTTGCGATCCGCCTTCATCGAGAAAGCCTCTTCCAGCAGCTCCAGCTCGTGCGGGCGGACGTTGGACAGGATCAGGCGCGGGATGGGCTTGTCCTCGTAGAACTGCCCCAGGAAGGCGGCCAGAATCTCCGGGTCGGTGTCGGACTTGTCCACGCGCGGGAAATAGGCCCGACCGCCCCAGTTCTGGCCCGCGCGGTAGAAGAAGACCTGGACGCAGGCTTGGCCGCCGTCGGAATGCAGGGCGAAGACGTCGCCTTCCGCCACGCTGTCGGCGCTGACCGAGTTCTGCATCGATATGGCCGACAGCGCCCGGATGCGGTCGCGCACGCGGGCGGCCTGTTCGAAGTCCATGGCGTCCGACGCGGCCTGCATCTCACCCGACAGGCGGCCGATGACGGCGCGCGACTTGCCGCGCAGGAAGGCCTCGGCCTCGTCCACCAGTTCGCCGTAGTCCTCCAGCGAGATCAGGCCGGTGCAGGGCGCCGAGCAGCGCTTGATCTGATGCAGCATGCAGGGGCGGGTGCGGGTCTCATAGACGCTGTCCGAACAGGACCGCAGCAGGAAGGCCTTCTGCAGGGTGTTCAGCGTCCGGTTGACCGCCCAGGTCGAGGCGAAGGGGCCGAAATACTGGCCGGGCGTGGTGTGGGCGCCGCGATGCTTTCGGATCTGGGGGGCGCGGTGGTCGCTGCGGATCATCAGTTCGGCGAAGGACTTGTCGTCGCGCAGCACGACGTTGAAGCGCGGCTTCAGCTTCTTGATGAAGTTGGATTCCAGCAGCAGGGCCTCGGTCTCGGACGCCGTGACCACCAGCTCCATCGACCGGGTCTGGGCTACCATCAGGCCGATGCGCTGGGTGTGGAAGCGGCCCTGGGCGTACTGGACGATGCGCTTCTTCAGGCTGCGGGCCTTGCCGACATAGAGGCACGATCCGTCCTCGCCATACATGCGATAGACGCCCGGCTTGTCGGGCGCGCGCCGCGCCTCGTCGGCGATCAGCGCGGCGGCGGTCAATTTCGAATCGGGCGTCGCCTCGGTCATCCGCCCGGATATAGGGTCAGGACCGGCGAACCAGAAGGACGCCCGCCAGCACCAGTCCGACGCCAGCGATCCGGCCCAGGCTCAGCGGTTGTTGCGGCACCCCCAGGACGCCGAAGTGGTCCAGCGCCAGGCTGATCAGAAGCTGGCCGCCCACCATCAGGGTGATGGTCATGGCCACCCCAAGGCGCGGCACGCCCCAGGCGGCGGCGACCACGAAACAGGCGCCGTAGGCCCCGCCCAGCCAGGTGTACCAAGGCAGGGCGCGGGTCGCTGCGACATCCGGGCGCGCGTGGAGGATCGCCGCGACCACGCCCAAGGCCACGGTCCCGACAGCGAAGGAGACGAGGGCCGCATTGACCGGCGAGGCCACGGCCGTCGCCAACCTGGCGTTGGTCGGCGCCTGAAGGGCGGTGGCGCCCCCGGCCAGGACGACGACGAGGATGGCGATCAGCGACGGGTTCATGTCCCTTGGCTAGCACGGTCACGACCGTTTGCTAGCCCAGGATGAAGCGGGCGGCGCGTTCGCCCTCCGGATCGCCGGCGACGCCGAAGTCGCGCTTTATGGTCATGTGGCTGTCGTTCGGGGCCGGCACGACCTCGGCGTGGCCGCCCGCGCGGATCAGGGCCTCGGCCAGGGCGCGGCTCTGGGCGGCCGAATCCTGACGCCTTGCGACGTGGAAGATGAGGAAGGGCGGATAGGCCGCGCCGGGCCGAATACGCAGGAGGGGCGACAGGGCGGCGGCCTGATCCCCGAACGCCTGATCATAGGTCCTGCCCAGCCATTGGTCGATCGGGCCGTCGGCGCGCGGGGCCGTGGCGTCATAGCCGGCGCCGTCCAGCAGGATCACCCCCGCCAGGTCGGACGGCTTAAGCCCGACCGCGCCCAGATAGTCGGGATCGACCCCGACCAGGGCGGCCAAGTGGGCGCCGGCCGAATGGCCCAGAAGATAGATCGGCCGACCGGGCAGGCGATGCTTCAAATCGGCGACGGCGGCGGCGACGTCCAGGGCCGACTCGCGCGCGCTGACGGCGGGCGCCAGCCGGTAGCTGGTCGAGGCGAGGGTCAGGCCATGTCGCCGGGCGTAGTCGGGCAGGGCGGCGACCATGGTCCGTTCGCCCCGCGACCAGCCCCCGCCGTGCACGAACATCAGGATCGGCCCGGTCCCCCCGTCTGCATAGAGGTCATAGGCCTGAAGCGGATCGGGGCCGAAGGCGAAGGTGTGGGCAGGCGCGACCGCCGGGGCCTCAGACGCCGTCCGACGACGTCGCCCATCGCCGCGTGTCTGGGCCAGGGCGTGGCCTGGCAAGGCGGCGCTGAGGGCCAGACCGATCAGGGTCAGGCGACGCGAGACGAGCATGGGGCGATCCTTCCGAACGGGCTTGACCGTTCTGAAACGCGCCGCCGGGGCGTTTTCCGTCTCACCAGGCGTGGGAAACCGGGGCGGCGTCGAAGATTTCGGCCAGGCGCGCACGGGTGCTGCGATGAGCGTCGTCGGGCAGGGCGGAGGGGTGAAACCAGCCGATTTCCGCGATCTCGCCCTGGCTGGCGCGCGGCCCCTGGTCGAAGGCGTCGATCCGGAACACCGCCACATGGTCGCCCGGAAAGAACCGCTCGTTCGAATGCAGCGACAGCAGGACCGGCTCTCCGCGCGCGATCACCCCGGCTTCCTCGCGCAGTTCGCGCACTACGGCCGCCTGGGTCGTTTCGCCCCGATCCACCCCGCCGCCGGGCAGCCACCAGCCCGCCAGATAGGTGTGCTTCACCAGCAGAACCCGCCCCTCGCCGTCCACCGCCACCGCCCGCACCCCCAGCGTCTTGCCCCGCGTCAGCCGCGACCAGGCGAAGAAGAGAGGGCGGGTGAAGGGTTCGACGTGGATGCGCCAGGTCATTCTATCGTCCTCAGCGGCCCATATCCCAGGTCGTAGAGAGCGCAACCTTCAAAAGGCATGGCCGGATTTATCTTGACCGTTCTGCGATGGATTATCGGGAAATAGTCTCAGCAGCCCTTGCTGCGGACTATGCTGACAAGCTTTTATACCCCACTGGCCTCTACGCTCGGCTGCGCTCGACGGATTGATGGCCCAGTAGTCAGTGATCGATGCTCTCAACTGGCCATCGACGATTAGTCTCTCGCCAGACCGATATAGCCCACGCGCTTCTTCTGGCGCGTCATCGAACCGCACGAATACCGCGGCATCCGCCGGCGCCTTGCCCACGTAGCTGTATGTTAAGCATCGGCCGACATAGCTTGCCGGCCTCGACCTTCCGCGTCCCGCTTGTCTTGCGAACCATGCTGTTTCCGCTTCGCAACGCGCATCACCATCCGGCGCAAGTTCGAACTTGTAGACGCCAGACGGTTCGCCCCGCGTGGGGCCGAAATAGTAGCCGTCGCCAGGCCCCATGTTGATATACAAGGCGCGGGCGATCCCGCTGCGCAGCCACAAGTCTTCTCCGCTGCCTATTCCTATAAGTTGCGACGCGGTCTGGAAGCCGGGATCATCCGCAGGATCACGGGAAAGGTTGCCCGGCATCCAAACGTCGATCCCATAAGGGCGCTCGCCAAACCAGCGTAAAGCTGCATCCTGCTCACACCGGCGTTTCATCTCGAAAAGCATGGCGGGGCTGGGACGATCCGCTAGATACAACGTCGTCAGACATCCCGACAGCGGCGCTGCCATAATGATGGCTAGCAGTATTCGTGACATTTCAAACTCTCGTAGATCGGACCTTAGCGTCAGGCGCGTTTCAGGCAAGTCACCCAACCCCGCTTGAACCCCGCCCCGTCCCGCTCTAAGCCAAGGGGACAACAGGAGCATATCATGCTGGCGCTCGGCATCATCTTCGGCTTCATCGCCGTCATCGCGGCTTTCAATGTGTTCGAGTTCGGTCGGGTTGACTGAGGCTTCGGCGCGCTCTCGACGGGGCGTCGCCCTGGTCACGGGCGGGGCGCGCAGGATCGGGCGGGCCATTTGTCTGAGGCTGGCCGAGGCCGGGTTCGACGTGGCGATCCACCACCATGCGTCGGGCGACGATGCTCGGAACCTGGCGGACGAGATCGCGTCTTTGGGACGGCGCACCTGTTTGTTGCCGGCCGACCTGAGGGACGAGGCGCGGGTGCGCGCCCTGGTCGGCGAGGCGGCCGAGGCGCTGGGGCCGGTAACGGCCCTGGTCAACAACGCCTCGGTATTCGAGGACGACCGCATCGGCGGCCTGACCCGCGAAAGCTGGGACAAACATATCGAGACCAATCTGCGGGCGCCTATCGTGCTGGCCGAGGCCTTCGCCGCCCAGGCGTCGGAGGGGGTCATCGTCAATCTGCTGGATCAGAAGGTGCTGAAGCCGGACCCGCGCTTCTTCTCCTACAGCCTGTCACGCAACGCCCTGTGGTGGGCGACCCGGACCCTGGCCCAGGCGCTGGCGCCGGGCGTCCGCGTCAACGGGGTGGGGCCGGGGCCGACCCTGCCGTCCATCCATCAGACGCCCGAGGAGTTCGCCGCCGAGGCGACGGCCACCCTGCTGGAACGGCCCGGCAGCCCGGAGGCGGTGGCCGAAGCGGTGCTGTGGCTGATTGACGCCCGCATGGTCACGGGCCAGATGATCGCCGTCGATGGCGGCCAGCACCTGGCCTGGCGCACGCCCGACATTCTGGAGTAGCCCTGCGTGACATCCCCATCCCCCGCGACGCCGTTTCCGGCCGAGGAGCCGGTGCGGTTCGAGCGTCTGGACGTCTTCGTGCGCGGGCTGGAGGTCGAGGCGGGCATCGGCGTCTACGATCACGAACAGGGCCGGCTGCAGCGGTTGGTGATCGACGTGACCCTGGCGCTCGAGCCACGGCCCATCGAAAAGTTGGGCGACACCATAAATTATGAGACGGTGGCCGAGGCTGCGCACGCCATCGCCGCCGAGGGGCATGTGGGGTTGGTGGAGACCTTCGCCGAACGGCTGGCGCGGGCCTGTCTGGAGGACGGACGGGTGCGGCGGGCGACGGTGCGGATCGAAAAGCCAGGCGCGCTGAACGCGGTCGCGGCGCCCGGCTGCGAGATCGTTCTGGCGCGCTGACGCCGCGCGCACGGTTGCGTCGATCCGGCCGGGCGGCCATTGTCCGCTGGTGAGTCCTGCCGCCTGACGCGGCGTGAGAGAAGCGTTCGAACCCCATGGCCGAAACCGGCGATCCGAAAGGCCCGTTCCGCGACGATCCCCACCGCCCGGCGGGGGACGACCCCGACGCCCTGGTCGGTTTCGTCTCTCCGGCGTCGTTGACCGGCCGGCTGCGGCCCCGGCCCGCAGAATCTGAACCGGAGCCAGAGGCCGAGCCGGACCTGTTCGATCCGCCGGCGCCGGGCCCGTTCGACCGGACCGAGCCGACGACGCCGACGGCCCGGTTCGACACCTCCAGGCCTGTGACGCCACACGTGTTCACGACGCCGCAGGACGCGTCCGCATCCGCCGCGCGTTCGTATGACCGTTCCAGCATTCGTTCGGCCGTCGATCCCGAACCCGCGCCCCCGGTCGCAGCGCCGATGAGCGTGTTCGCCGTCTATGTCTTGATCCTGCTGGCGGTGCCGACGCTGGGCGTCGCGGCCCTGGCGGGCCTTGCCGCCGTCACCGGGCGCGACGGCCCGCGCGACCCCATGGCCGCCAGCCACTTCGCCTATCAGCAGCGGACGCTGTGGGGCGCGGCCGTCGGCGCGGTGATCGGCGCCCTGTTGATCGTGGTCAATATCGGCGTGGTGGTCCTGTTCTTTCTGGCGGTCTGGCTGCTGGCGCGCGGAGCCTATGGGGTGCTACGGCTGAAGAGCGGCAAGCCCATCCCCCATCCGCGCAGCTGGCTGTTCTAGGAACGAAGGCCGCCCGGTCGCCTTATTCTCCGAAATGACGATTAAGGAGACGACGATGGGCGATCTCAGGGACGACAGGACGGATCAACGGTTCGTTCAGGACTTCGAGGGCGAAGACGGCGCGGGCCAGGTCTGGGCCGACTACGCCGTGCGCGACGGCGTCCATTTCATCCTGCATGTGGAGGCCGAGCCGTCTCTGCGGGGCACGGGGGCGGCGGGCCGGTTCATGCAGGCCCTGGCCGATCATGCGCGCCAGGATGGGCTGAAGCTGGTCCCGCGCTGCAGCTATGCGGTGGCCTGGTTCCGGCGGCATGCCGACTATGCCGACGTCCTGGCCTGACGCTGCAAGACGCCTCGTTCGGGCTTTCGATCGACGTATCGGCCTCGGGTTGGCGCCAAGTCGCCGTGACGATCCCAGACGCGGGCCCAGACGCGGGCGCGTCTCGGTGGATCGGGGCTCAGCCGACGCGACCGACGATAGTTTTTATGGTTTCGGCCTTGGTCGGCAGATCGGCGGCCAGACGGGCGGCGATCTCGCGTGCGCCGACCGGATAGGCGTCTCCGCCGGCTGCGATCTCCTTGGCCTTTTCGGCGGCCTGCATCAGGAGGCGCTCCAGCTGCTCGATCTCTTCCAACGCCAGGGCGTGGGCTTCGAGCTGCAGGCGTTTGACCCGTTCCGCCGTCGTTTCGGGCGCACGCATCAGGTCGTAAACAGCGGATTCGACGCCTACCAGCCGCAGATCGGGCTTGGCTTCGCCGCCGGTCTTCTTGGTCATGGAATCATTCCCCCAGCTCAGGCTGAGCTTTCAGGGTGATCCAGTTGAAGCGCGACGTCGAGCTTGGCTGTAACGGTTGTCGCGACCCTGTGGCCGCGACGCATCGTTTTACAGTTCGGGGGCCCGGGCAGGGACCATCGCCGGGGCGACGACGGGGGCCAGGACGCCGCCGGCGACCGCGCGCAGGGGCGAGCGGGGCGTGTGCAGCACGGCCGGATTGACGCTGACGCCGTCCTGAGCGGGCGTGACCAGAAATCCCTTCTTGGCCAGGGCGTCGCCCGAACGAACGCGCGAGGTCCAGACGCTGATCGGCGCGGCCAGCAGCAGCGGCAGGACGATAGGCGCGAACCAGGTGGCCAGGTCCGGACGGACGCACAGCGGGACCATGAATCCGACGCCGGCGATCATCTGCCAGCGCATGGCGCGGAAGGCGTCCGACCAGGCCAGACCGTCGGCGTCGCGCTGCTGGGCAGTCCAGCCGGCGTCGTGCCCCGACAGAATCTGGATGAAGGCCTTGGTGTTGGCGACCATCAGGATGGGGGCCAGGATGGCGGACAGGGCGATCTCGGCGGCCATGCCGCGGGCGATGGAACGCGCGCCCCCGAAGGCGCGGCGCTCGGCCGGGCGGCTCAGCACCAGGGCGGCGCCCATGAACTTGGGTCCGATCAGCAGCACGCCCGACAGGAAGGAGGCCAGCATGAAGGGCGTGAACTGAGGGTTCAGGATGTAGAAGAAGCTGGACCAGTCCACCGGATAGAACATCTGGATGAACAGGCCGGTCATCAACGACGCCAGCCACAGCGGCGAGGACAGATAGGCCATGCAGCCCATCAGCAGCTGCAGTCGGCTCATCGGCGACAGGCCCTTGGCCGTGATCAGACCCAGGTGCTGCAGATTGCCCTGGAACCAGCGGTGGTCGCGACGGATGAAGTCGGTGACGGACGGCGGGGTCTCTTCCCACGAGCCTTCCAGGGCGGCGGTGACGTGCACGGCCCAACCGGCGCGGCGCATCAGGGCGGCCTCGACCACGTCGTGGCTCAGGATGTGGCCGCCGAAGGGCTTTCTGCCTTTCAGGTGCGGCAGGCCGCAGCAGTCGGCGAAGGCGCGCGTGCGGATGATGGCGTTGTGGCCCCAGTAGCTGGATTCCGAGCCGGTCCAATAGGCCAGGCCGGCGGCGGCCACGCGGCCGTACAGGCGCACCGAATACTGCGACACGCGGGCGAAGATCGTGCGGGCCTTGATGATGACCGGAGCGGTCTGGATCAGGCCCACGCCGGGATTGCGCTCCATGGCGTCGACCATGCGCAGCAGGGTCTCGCCGGCCATGGTGCTGTCGGCGTCCAGGACGATCATGGTCTCGTAGGCGCCGCCGAAGCGACGGATCCAGTCGGACAGATTGCCGACCTTGCGTTCGGTGTTCTGCAGGCGACGACGATAGTAGGCCTTGCAGCCCGCGCCCTGACGGAAGCTCTGGAACACCGACAGTTCGGCGGCGGCGGCCTCTTCCTTGGTCGAGTCGCTCAGCACGAAGATGTCGAAGGCGTCGGCGGCGCCCAGGCGCGCCAGCGAGGCGTCGATCTGGGCCAGGCGCGCGAAGGAGGCGCGGGCGTCCTCGTTGTACAGCGGCATCAACAGGGCCGTGCGCGTGCGCGGCAGGGCCGGATGCGGCGAGAAGGCCAGGTCGGCCTGATCCTTGCCGCGCAGCATGACGACCAGACCCATCAGGCCGCTGACGAACCAGCAGGAGATGGCCGTGATCAGCACCATGAACAGGCCGAACGCGACCATCTCGGTCCCGTCCCAACCCTTGCGGGCGTACAGATAGAAGGGGGTGATGGCCGAAAGCGCGGTCAGGACGATGGTGCCGGCCAGCAGCGTCAGGCGGCGCAGGGCGACCGCGCGGGGCGAGGTGGCGGGCGTCGTCTGGGAGACGACCGTCGGGGCTTCCAGCGACTGGACGGGCATGGCCAATGGCGTCTCGTCGGGCAGCCACGACCATGCCGGCCCCTGCGGAGCCTGGGCCGCGACGCGCGCTGCCTCGTTCATCGTCTCGACTTCAGCCTGGTCGACAGGCCGGATCGCCAGCTTGTTCATGCCGCTCTAGGACGCCCCCGAGTTGACCGACCGTCATTCCGAAGGCAGGAACGACGCGGAGTGCTGCACTGCAACACAGCCTGCATAATCGATCACATTCGCGCGATTTTCAATCACGCAATGTTGATGTCATCAAAAATTCGGGGAGTTTTTCACAGCGGAACGTCGAAGGCGTCCGCATCGCGGCGGCTTATCGGCGATTCCGTGGCTACAGACAGCAGTTTACGGTCCAGAACCCAGGCTGCAACCCCTACCCAACCCACCAGGACGATGGCGTAGGCGCGCTCCCACCAGCCGACATTGGCGTCATTGACCGTGCCGGGCAGAACCAGATGCTTGGTCAGGACGGTCAATACCGCCATGACGATGAAGGTCGCCGCCAGAAAGGCTTTCAGCCGGGGCATGTCGCGCCGCCGCGCCAGACCCCATAGCAAAAGCAGCGGCGCCAGCTGAATTCCCAGGGCCAGGTTGATGACCATGTGGCGCGGGTCGGGCCACGGATAGAGGGTCGATCCGGCCATGCCCGCTCCCGCCAGCACGAAGACCACGGCGATGACAGCGCCGGCGACGCGCGCGCCGGTCAGGGCGAAGATCGCCAGGCCGAACCCCAGGCCCGCCAGACCCGCCATCACCCCGGCGACGAACACTCCGCCGTTGAAGAGGATGGGCGCACGGGCCGAGGCCCCGCCCAGTTCGCTCAGATACTGGGTGGCGTTGTCGAAGCCGGGATAGGTCAGGATGGCTATGGCGACGACGGTCAGGGCCAAAAGCGGCGCGGCGACCCCGACGCCCAGCAGACGTCGGCGACGGTCATAGCGTTGACTGGGTCGCAGCAGAGCCTTCAGGTCCAGCGGCCAGGGCCGGCCGTCCAGCGGCTTCAGTCCCCACAGCGGACGGATGGCCGGAATGCGCTTGACGACTTCGTAGACCGCCAGGCTTCCCAGGAAGGTCGCCAGCACCAGCACCAGCGCCTCCGTTCCTGCTGGCAGGTTCGCTGGCCGCACGATCCAGACGACGGCGACCAGAATGGTCTGGTGCGCCAGATAGAGGGGGAAGGTCGCCTCGGTCAGGTACTTCAGCACCGGCCCGCCCTTGTCCCGTAGATGTCGGCTGCCGAAGCCCAGGATGGCGACGATGACGCCCCATTGATCGACGCCGTAGACCAGGGCCCGCGGGACGCCCCAGAAGGCGCCGGCGCCCGGGTGCCAGACCTGCACCATCATGATCGGCAGGGCGACCGCGCCGAGGGCCAGTCCGACCCAGCGATACCGCTCCATGTCTCGCCACAGGCCCTCGCGGCCCACGATGCAGAAGCCGAACAGGAAGGCCGCCAGCGACAGGGCGTGATTGTACCAGTCCCAGTGAAGGGTGTTGGTGATGCCGAACCAGGGGAAAAGGCCCCAGCGGATCAGCGTCAGGTAAAGGATCGGCAGCAGCAGAAGGCGCGGCCCCTTCAGCGCGCGCTCCAGCCCGTCGCCCAGGGTCTCGATAAGCCCGGGCCGACGCCACAGCAGGACGGCGATCACACTGTAGGCGGCGATATAGACGATGAACCACAGGTGGTTGACCGGCACCCCGTCGGCCAGGCCGCTCCAACCGAACTCATGACCCAGCCAGGCGACGAAGCCGGCTGCGCCCCCTGGCCAGCCGCCCTTGTCCATCGCCTCGATCCAGGACTGGATCGGCACCAGAACCAGGGCGCCGAAGATCAGGGGCGGGACCAGCCGTTCGAACCGGGCGCGCGCGACCTGCCGCGGCGTGCGTCGCGCGGTCATGAACCGCAGCGCCGCGCCGGATACCAGGAACAGCAGCGTCAGCCGCCACGGATTGGTGATCAGGATCGCCTCGCGCATCCACGCGAAGGTGTGGGCGCTGTGCACGTGCCAGTCATAGACGCCATAGACCAGACCGACATGATACAGGATCAGCAGGCCGAACGCGCCGACGCGGATCCAGTCCAGATCGTAACGGCGTGTAGGCGGGGCGACGGGCGGGTTCACCGGCGCGTCTATGGTCCGCGCCAGGCGTCCAGGCAATATGGCGGATCGTCCCAAACGGCGCGCGATCAGGCCGGAACCGACCGCGACAGACCCAGCGCCGTCAGCGTCTCGGTCAGAGAGGCGTCCTGCTCGGCCTGATAAAGAGCCATTTCGTCCAGCACCGGACGACCCAGGGCCTGTTCGAACTCGGCCTTGGCCGGATCGACGGCATAGGCGGCGGCTCGTGCCTCGGCGCCCAGGTTGGACTGGAAGATGCCGGCCGCGCTGACGGGCAGGAAGTCCTCGTAGGTGATGGGTTCAGCCATGACGGCGCCCTGGGCGATCAGGGCGTCCAGATCGTCGGTCTCGGCCCGCTCGGCCAGGCCCTTCAGGGTGGGGCGATAGCGGAACCAGGCCAGGCCCCCACGACGCAGGGCCTCCCAGTCGTCGGGCAGGGCCGAAAAGTCCTTCTTGGCCAGGGCTTCGTCATAAAGGGCCCGACCCGTCGGCGTCAGGGCGCAGCCGCGTTGCTCGATTTCGCCGAAGCGGGCGGTGTGCACCCCGGCGACGGCGCCCTCGCCGGAGGGAAAGGCGATCGCCTCCTCCAGCGCCTTGAAGCTGGTTTGGCGCAGCAGGATGGGGCAGGCGCGGGCGGGCGGCCCCTCGATCGTCTCCTTGGGCGTGATGCCGCGCTCGGGCATGGCCGCTTGGGCCGCGTCTATGTCCAGGGTGCGGGGCGTCAGGTGGTTGATGTGCGGCCCCTTGAAGCTGACCACATCCGCGATCAGCCGGTGGGCCGCCACCAGCCGGGCGTAGGTGTCGGCGCTGACCGTGGCTTCGGCGTGCCAGCGGAAGGTCTCCAGCAATTCGGCCACGAAACGGTCGGCCTGATCCGCGTTCAGCCCGCCGTTCGTCTCCGCCGTCGCGATCAGCTCGCGCGCGCCGGCCGTGAAGATGTCGCGCCGCGCAAGGGTCTGGGCCGCCTCTTCGCGCAAGGCCGCGTCCTCGATCAACTCCAGCCGCAACAGGGAGCAGAAGACCCGAAAGGGGTTTCGCGCCAGGGCGCCGGGATCGACCGGGCGAAAGGCCGTCGAATGAACCGGCACCCCGGCCGGGGCCAGGTTGTAATAGCTGACCGGCGTCATCCCCATGACCGCGAAGGCACGGCCGATCATCGCCAGTTCGTCCGCCGTGCCAACGCGGATGGCGCCGTGCCGTTCTTCCGACAGGCGGCTCAGTTCGCCCGAGTTCGCCAGCCGGTTCGCACCCGCCGGATCGGCTTCCAGTACGCGCGCATTGATGTCGGCCACCAGGCTCAGCAGTTCGCCGTACTGGGGCACTTCGGCCCGGTACATGGCCGACAGGGCGGCCGAGAACCGGCTGCGAATTTCGTCGGAATGGACGAAGGCGGACATGATCGCTCCCACTTTTGGCCGATCCATAGGCTGCGCGGACGGCGGTGAAAAGCCGCCGCCTGTCGGCGTCAGGCGCTGACGCCGATCCCGATGGGGCAGACCACGCCCGTCCCGCCGATGCCGCAGTAGCCGGCCGGATTCTTGGCCAGATACCCCTGATGATAAGCCTCGGCGTAGTAGTAAGGCCCGGCAGGCAGGATCTCGGTGGTGATGGTCCCGCGCCCGGCCTGGGTCAGGGCGGCCTGATAGGCGTCCCGCGACGCCTCGGCCTCGCGTTGCTGCCGATCGTTCAGCGTATAGATGGCCGAGCGATAGGTCGTGCCCACGTCGTTGCCCTGGCGCATGCCCTGGGTCGGATCGTGATTCTCCCAGAACACCTTCAGAAGATCGCCGTAACTGACGACCTTGGGGTCGAACACGACCTTCACGACCTCGGTATGGCCCGTGCGGCCGGTGCAGGTCTCCTCATAGGTCGGATTGGGCGTCAAGCCGCCAGAATAGCCGGCCGAAGTGACCCAGACCCCCGGCGTTCGCCAGAAGATGCGTTCCACGCCCCAGAAACACCCCATACCGAAAACGGCTGTCTCGAACCCCTCGGGATAGGGTCCTTTCAGTGGATTGCCGCTGACGAAATGCACCATATCGGTGGCCAGGGGCTCGGCGCGGCCGGGCAGGGCGGTCTCGACGGTGGGCAGTTCGGCGCTCTTGGCGAACAACATCGGGGGCTCCGGGTCTCAAGGGAAAAACGACTTACCCTATATGGGAACGTCACGAGCGCTTGCCGAGGGGGCCGTGGTGTTCTATCAGGCCCGCCTCCCGCTGGATCGACCGTCCGGCGGCGCGCACGACGTGGCGTAAACGGACAGGTGGCGGAGTGGTCGATCGCGCACGCTTGGAAAGCGTGTGTAGGTGAAAGCCTACCGAGGGTTCGAATCCCTCTCTGTCCGCCACGCCGCATTGATTTTGCTGATTATTTCAGCATTTCCGCGACCTTGACCAATCATTCGTCATATCAGGCGCTCTGTGTGAGCGGGCGGCCAGAACGAACTTAACTCCATTGATCGCGTGCCAAATCGAGGCCCCCTCAGTCGGTCGACGCCAAAGATACCTCGTGCATTTGACCGATAGCGCCGAGCACCTCCTCGTAGGGTGGTGTCAGTCCAACGACAAAAAGTCTCCAGTTGGCGCGGATCGCCCCTGGTCGCTGAATCTCAGGCGGCAAGCGCCTTCCACTCGGCCAGGGCGGCTGAGCGTTGGGTTTTGTAATCGGCTCTGCTGATGAGATGGCGATCCTGGTTGAAGTGGTTGTGGAAAGCGGCGTGGACAGCGCTGAATTTCTGCAAGGTCTTCATCTGGCGGAAGCGCTGCATGGCCCGCTCTCGTCGTCGGAACGGGAGGTGGGAGTTCTCGACGCAATTGTTCAGCCAGCGACCCATTTCCTGCTTTCTAGCCGCCTTCAGGTCCCTGAGCGCAGCCCTGTAGGATTTCAGGCCATCCGTAACGATGGCCTTCGGTGATCCATGGCGGCGCGGTGCTGTCAGGTTAAGCGGCGCAGGATCAGAAGCCCCGTACCCCGCCCTGCTCAGGCCGTAGCCGCCGCCCATGCCGCATCCGCCTCGGCGCGGAAACGGCGGAGGGTGGGACGGCTGATCAGGTGACGCTGGAGGTTGAAGGTGTTGTAGATCGCCGCGTGGGCGGTGAGGAACTTCTGGGCGGAGGCCTGGGATTCGAACCCCTGCTGTTTTCGCTCTCGTCGTCGGATCGACAGGTGCGAGTTTTCGACCCGGTTGTTCTCGCGGAGCCGGCCTGGTCGATGAAGGTGTTTCAACCCCAACTCCCGGAGTGCTGAACCGTACGATGCCAGGCCGTCTGTGGTGATCCGTTCCGGCTCAACCGGCTGGTTTCTCAGCAGGCGACCCAGAAGTTTAAGCGCCGCCTCGTTGTCTCGCCGTCGCTGCACGACCAGGTCGAGCACCTCGCCCTCGTCGTCGACCGCTCGCCATAGATACATCCGCCGGCCGCCGATCCAGCAGACCACCTCGTCCAGATGCCAGCGCGGCGACGGCGACGGCCGGCGCTTCCTCAGCCGCCTGGCGATCAGAGGGCCGAACTTGCGCGTCCAGCACCGGATTGTTTCGTAGCTAACCTCGATTCCGCGAGCGGCGAGCATTTCCTCGACGTCGCGCAGGCTCAGGCTGAACCGAAAATACAACCACACCGCATGGCGGATCACGTCCGCCGGGAAGCGATGGCGCTTGAACGACAGCGGCTTCATGAAAGGCGTCCCCGATCAGACATTTGCGCCGACCTTCATTGGAGACAAGTTAGCGTTAGACTGACAGCACCGTCGGCGGGGTTGTTTCTTGGGGAGGGCAACTCGGCCAAGGATTCAACCGTTCTGCTGGTCAAATGAGGCCCATTGTCCAGTGGCAAAGAAACCCCAATGATTTAGCCTCAATCGGTGCAGCCTTCGGAACAGAAATGACGTCTTCAGGTCTTGGATCAGCTCAAGATTTGTCAGGTTATGGTGGTAGAATAATATATTCAAGTATAACTTATGGGGCTGGGTCGCGGATAAATAGGTATTGCGGATCGACTTATATCAACGGCCTTCTATACAATTTCTGTGCTGAGGTATTTTAGATGTCGAGAAGTTATGCTGTTTTTTATCCAATTGCGATTATTCTTTTTATTTTCGCATTTTATGTAATGGGAATCTATTCAGGCAAAGACTCGACGTCACTTTTCATAATCGCGTGGATAGGTGTTTTCTTGTTGGGTGTCAGTCGGTCTCTTGTAAGAAGTGGGGATAGAAAGCTAGCCGGACTGATACTGTTGTGCCACATCATGGTGGGTGCGGTGGGGGTCGTTGTACTAAATTTGCTGCTCCGAATATAAATTTGATTGCCCAGTAATACTGTTCATCTTTCGCTTCTGCTTGTCGGAATTGACAACGCAAGTCCGCCCGATCGCGAAACGGCCTTCCGTTAGCGCTGCCAGGGGCTTTGTCAGCCAAACGCTTTGCGCGGACGAGCGGCTCGGATAGCGTGGCCGGTGCTGACAAGTTAAGTCCGCTCGACCGCAAAACGGGCTTTCCCTTGTTTGTTTCAGGCCGCCTGGGTCGCGGCGGCCCATGCGGCTTCGGCATGGCCGCGCAGGACGCGAAGGCCAGGTCGGGAAATCAGGTGGGGCTGGAGGTTGAAGGGGTTGTAGATCGGTCCGTGGGTGGAGAGGAATCTCTGGGCTGAACCCTGCGATTTGAACCTCTGCTGCTTTCGTTCCCGTCGTCGGATGACGAGGTGCGAGTTCTCCGCCCGATTGTTCTCCCGCATTCCGCCGGGATGGTGACGCGTCTGAAGATGCAGGATTTTCATCGCCGCTCGATACGACGCCAGCTTATCGGTGACGATGGATTCTGGATGGACGCCGGTGTTGCGCAGGAGGCGGCGCAATAGCTTCAGGGCCGCGTGTTTGTTCCGGCGCTTCTGGACCAGGACGTCGAGAACCTCGCCCTCATCATCGACCGCTCGCCACAGATACATCCGTCGCCCGCCGATCTTCACGACCGCCTCATCCAGATGCCATCGGCGGGTAGGGGAGGGGCGTCCTCGTTTCAAATTGGCGGCGATCAGGGGCCCGAACTTGATCACCCAGCACCGGATCGTTTCGCGGCTCACCTCGATCCCGCGCTCCGCCATCAACTCCTCAACGTCGCGGATGCTCAGCGTGAACCGGAAATACCAGCGCACGGCCCGCAGGATCACCGCTGGAGGGAACCGGTGACGCTTGAAATTGATCGGATTCACCCTGCCCCCAGCCTTAACCACCTCACTGGAGAGAAGTTAGCGTTAGACTGCCAGCACCAGCGCAAGACCCGCTGTTTCCGAAAACCGATCCGCTGCTGCGTCGCCGCGAGTTGACGCCCGAGGAGCGTGAGGACGTGGCGGCTTTCCTGGAAGCCCTCTAACGCTGGACAGGAAGGCCATCCTCACGTCAGGGTGGGATGAAGGCTCTCGGTTCGCTTGAACGGAGACGTCGTCCCGCTCTAACACATAGCGATAGCTAGGCCTTAGGGTCTGGTCCAGCTGGCGACGAAGCGGGCGGCCTGGGCTCCGATGGTCTGGGGGGGCTGGCCCGGCTTGAACACCGCTGATCCGATGCCGAAGCCCGACGCGCCCGCAGTGCGCCAATCGGCTATGCTGTCGGGTTCGACACCGCCGACAGGGTAGATGCGGGTTTCGGCGGGCAGGACGGCGCGGACGGCTTTCAGACCCTTGGGGCCGGCGATCTCGGCGGGGAAGAGTTTCAGGGCGTCGGCGCCGGCGTCCAAAGCGGCGAAGGCTTCGGACGGGGTGAAGAAGCCGGGGAGGGACAACAGGCCCAGGGTCTTGGTCTCGCGGATCACCTCGACGTTCGCATTGGGCGAGATGATCAACTGGCCGCCGGCGTCCGCGACCTCTCGCGCCGCCGCGACGCTCAGCACCGTGCCGGCGCCGACCAGGGCGCGGCCGTCGAGCGCGGCGCGCAGACGGCGGATGCTTTCCAGCGGCTCGGGTGAGTTCAGCGGCACTTCCAGGCAGCGGAAACCGGCAGCGACGATGGCCTCGCCGATTTCGACCGCCTCGTCCGGTTTCAGGCCGCGCAGGATGGCGATCAGCGGCAGGGCGTCCAGGCTTTCAATGGCGACGGAAATCATTGGGCAAGGGCCTCATGAATGCGCCACAGGCCTCTGGCCGTGGCGGCGGCGCCGTCCGCGATGCGGACGTCTTGGAAACCGCCCTGCGCCAGGGCGGCGGCATAGCGGCGGCTCAAAGCCTCGGCGCCGATCAGGATGATGGGACGATGGTTCGCATCGACCTGGGCCGCGACCTCGGCCCCGATCAGCAGGCCCGACAGATAGTCGGCCGAGGACGCCGGCGAAAGGCGTCCGGCCAGGCCCTCGACCCGCACCGAGAACAGGGCGGCGGTCACGGCGGGATCATGCAAGGCCCGCTCCACCCCAGCGGCGAAGGCGTCGTCGTCCACGCCCGGCTCGCCCATGTCGGCGCCCAGGATGGTGCCCTTGCGGATGGCGGCGAACAGTTCGCCGGTCATGAAGGTGCGGAAATGGGTGATCTGTCCGCCAGCCGTGCGGATCCATTTGCTGTGGGTGCCGGGGCCGACGACCACCGCGTCGTCCGGCGCGTCCAGGCCAAAGACCTGGGTCTCCTCGCCGCGGATCACGTCCTGAAGGCGGCCGTCCTGAAACACGGCGATGCCGGGCACAATCGAAACGTGGGGCGCGTCATCGGGGCTGGCCACGGCGCTCGCCAGGTCCGCGACGCAGGCCGGGCACGGCAGATAGGCCATCTCGCGCCACCGGCCGCGCGCCCCGGCCATGCCGCTGACCAGCACCGGCAAGCCGTCGTTCAGCCAGTCGCCCGCGACATCGTTCAACACTTCGCGGAATTGACCGGGCGCCAGGCCGCCGGCGCCGCGCGGGTCGGTGCGGCTGTCCAGCACCACGCCGCCCTCGGCGATCCGCATGACGCGCAGATTGCTGGTGCCCCAATCGACCCCGATCAGTCCGGTCGCTGAACTCACCTCACCACCAGATCGTATAGACCAGGATCAGGAAGGCGATCACGCCGACCGCCGCCAGGTTGAAGCCCAGCGAGGTCTTGTAGCTGATCTGGTCCAGCTTGATCTTCATGGCGTCGGGCTTGGCCGGGACAAGCAGGGACACGATCACCGCCGCGATCAGCGAGACGACGAAGACCACGCCGACCCGGTTCATGAAGGGGAAGATGAACTGGCCGGTTTCCTGCAGCCACCAGAAGACCGCCGACAGCACGACCGAGCCGATGGCGGCGGTCAGGGCGCCCGCTTCGGAAGCCCGCTTCCAGAACAGGCCCAGCATGAAGATGACCACGATGCCGGGGGTGAAGAAGCCGGTGAACTCCTGGATGAACTGGAAGGCCTGATCGAAGCCGCCCAGCAGCGGGCGGGCGGTCAGGATGCCGATGATGACGGCGGCGACGGCGGCGATGCGGCCGACCGTGACCAGCTGATGCTCGGGCGTGTCCTTCCTGATCTTGGCGTAGAGGTCCAGGGTGAAGATGGTCGAGATCGAGTTCACCTTGGACGCCAGCGAGGCGATGATGGCGGCGATCAGGGCGGCGAAGACCAGACCCTTCAGACCCACCGGCAGCAGGTTCATCATCGTCGGATAGGCCTGGTCCGGCGCCGACAGATTGGGGGCCAGGATCAGGGCGGCCATGCCCGGCAGCACCACGATCACCGGCATCAGCAGCTTCAGATAGGCGGCGAAGGCGATGCCCTTCTGCGCTTCCGGCAGCGACTTGGCGGCCAGGGCGCGCTGGATGATGTACTGGTTGAAGCCCCAGTAGCTGATGTTCATGACCCACAGACCGCCCAGCAGCACGGCGATGCCCGGCAGCTCCTGATAGTGGGGATTGTCCTTGGACAGGATCATGTCGAACTTGTCCGGGAACTCGGTCAGCAGGGTGTGGAAGCCGGCGATCGCGCCGCCCGCACCGCCGATGGTCGACAGGGCGATGAAGCCGATGATCAGACCGCCGCAGACCAGCAGGGCCACCTGGACGATGTCGGTCAGGGCCACGGCCTTCAGCCCGCCCCAAAGCTGATAGGCCAGGGCGAAGACGCCGATGGCGACGATGGCGTAATCCTGGTTGAAGCCCGTGACGGTGTGGACGGCGATGGCGCCCAGCCACAGGATCGAGGTCACGTTCACGAAGACGTAGAGCAGCAGCCAGAAGACGGCCATCACATTGCGGATCGTCGGTCCGTACCGCTGCTGCAGGAACTGCGGCATGGTCACGATCTCGTTGCGAAGGAAGATCGGCAGGAAGAACTTGCCCACGATCAGCAGGGTCAGCGCCGCCATCCATTCGTAGGAGGCGATGCCGAGGCCGATCACATAGCCCGATCCGCTCATGCCGATGATCTGTTCGGCCGAGATGTTGGCGGCGATCAGCGAGGCGCCGATGGCCCACCAAGGCAGACTCCTGGACGCCATGAAATAGTCGGTGGAGGTCTTCTGATGTCCCGCCTTGCTGCGCGAGACCCACTGGGCCAGGCCGAAGATGAAGATGGCGTAGATCGCCAGAATCGCCAGATCGATGCCTGCGAGCTTCATGGTGCGTTACTCCCCAACCCGGCCGGCGACGCGACCGCTTCAAAAAGCCTAAGGGACAGCGGCGGGCGCGGCAATGCGCTTTTTATATATGCTTTGGGTTTTCACTCACGGTATCGTCTGGGAATGTCAGCGCCGCAAAGACCAGAATCCGCCATGACCGATCCGTCGCCCTCCGCGGATCGGAAATACCGTGCGCCGGCCTTGGAGAAGGGGCTGGATGTGCTGGAACTGCTGTCGGCGCAGGCCGAGGCCATGAGCTTGTCCCAAATGTCGGCGGCGCTTGGCCGGTCGGTCAGCGAACTGTTCCGGATGGTCCAGGTGCTGGAGTTTCGCGGCTATATCGAACAGGACGCTGGGGCCTATCGCCTGACCAACCGGCTGTTCGCCCTGGGCATGGCCCAAACGCCGGCGCGCTCTCTGGTGGAGGTCGCCCTGCCGACGATGCGTGACCTGGCCGCCGCCACTCGTCAATCCTGCCACCTGGTCGTCCCCAGCGGCGACCAGATCGTCGTCATCGCCCGGATCGAGAGCCCGGGCGACCTGGGCTATTCGGTTCGGGTCGGATACCGACGAAACATGCTGCACGCCACCTCGGGCCTGATGTTCTACGCGCGGGCCAATCCGCAAACGCGCGATCATCTGCACGATCTGCTGGTCGCCCAGTTCGGCGCCGAGGCCGTGGCGGCCTTCGCCAAGCAGGCGCGAGCCCTGACCAAAAACGATCACGTCGCGCGTCCCAGCGATTTCGTGAAGGGCGTCACCGATCTGGTCGCGCCGATCCAGGGGGCGGACGGGGTGATCGCCACCTTGATCACGCCCTTCATCGAACAGCAGCCTGCCTCCTGCACCCTAGGCGAGGCGGCGATGCGGCTAGTTCAGGCCGCCGCCTTCATTTCCGATCAGATGGGCGCCGCCTCTCAAGCGTGAGCCTCGCCGCATTGACAGCGGTGAAGTCAGGCGTCATTTTTGCTGACGATATTATCTTTCATTTGTGAAAGTTTCCGCGTGGAGGCTCGCATCCCCTGATGGCCGCCATCTATCCCGATCTGAAGGACAAGACCGTCATCGTCACGGGCGGCGCAGGGGGCATCGGCGAGGCGATCACGCGCGCCTTTCACGCTCAGGGCGCGCGTGTCGGCTTCCTGGACATCGACGTGGAGCGGGGCCGGTCGTTGGAGGCCGAGCTGGGCCAGGGCGCGCGTTTCGCCGCCTGTGACCTGACCGATATTCCTGCCCTTAAGGCGGCGGTGGCGGAGGTACGCGGGGCGTTCGGGCCCATCGACGTTCTGGTCAATAATGCCGCCCATGATGAGCGCCACGCCACGCTTGACGTGACGGAGGCATATTGGGACGGCCGCATGGCGGTGAACCTGAAACATCAGTTCTTCGCCGCCCAGGCGGTGCTGCCGGACATGCAGGCCGCGGGCAAGGGTGCGATCGTCAATCTGGGCTCGACCTCCTGGATCATCGGCCAGGGCGGCATGCCGGCCTATACCGCCTGCAAGTCGGCCGTGATCGGGTTGACCCGGTCGCTGGCGCGGGACTTCGGTCCCTTCGGCGTGCGCGTGAACGCCGTAGCGCCGGGATGGATCATGACCGAGCGGCAGCTTGAGCTTTGGGTCACGCCCGAAACCGAGAAAGAGATTTACGCCAACCAGTGTCTGAAGCGCCGGCTCGTGCCCGACGACATCGCCCGCGTGGTCGTCTTCATGTGCTCGGATGAGTCGGGGGCGATCACCAATCAACACTATGTCGTCGATGGCGGCTGGACCTGAATGACCGACAACTCAAAGCCCAAGAAGCCGCTGCGCAGCCGCGCCTGGTTCGACAACCCGGAAAATCCCGACATGACGGCGCTCTATCTGGAGCGCTATTTGAATTACGGTCTGACACGCCGGGAATTGCAGTCGGACAAGCCGATCATCGGCATCGCCCAGACCGGTTCGGATCTGTCGCCTTGCAACCGTCATCACCTGATTTTGGCGGAGCGGGTGCGGGACGGTATCCGTGAAGCAGGCGGCGTTCCGATGGAGTTCCCCGTTCACCCGATCCAGGAAACCGGCAAGCGGCCGACCGCCGGTCTGGATCGCAACCTGGCCTATCTGGGTCTGGTCGAGAGCCTCTACGGCTATCCGCTGGACGGCGTCGTCCTGACCATCGGCTGCGACAAGACCACGCCCGCCTGCCTGATGGCCGCCGCCACGGTGGACATCCCCGCCATCGCCCTGTCGGTCGGGCCGATGCTGAACGGCTGGCACAAGGGCGAGCGCACGGGTTCGGGCGCCATCATCTGGAAGGCGCGTCAGATGATGGCGGCCGGAGAGATCGACTATGACGGCTTTATCGAACTGGTGGCCTCGTCGGCGCCGTCGGTCGGCTATTGCAACACGATGGGCACGGCGACGACGATGAACTCGCTGGCCGAGGCCTTGGGCATGTCGCTGCCCGGCTCGGCCGCCATCCCGGCGCCCTATCGCGAGCGCGCCCAGGTCGCCTATGAGACGGGCCTGCGGATCGTGGAGATGGTGCGCGAGGATCTGAAGCCGTCCGACATCCTGACGAAGGACGCCTTCCACAACGCCATCGTCGTCAACTCCGCCATCGGCGGCTCGACCAACGCCCCGATCCACCTGACGGCCCTGGCCCGCCACGCCCACGTCGACGTGCCGTTGCAGGACTGGCAGACCGAGGGGCTGCACGTCCCCCTGCTGGTCAACCTGCAGCCGGCGGGCGAGTATCTGGGCGAGGACTATTTCCACGCGGGCGGCGTGCCCGCCGTCGTCTCCGAACTGATGAAACAGGGGCTGATCCGCGAAGGCGCCCTGACCGTCACCGGCAAGTCCATCGGCGACAACTGCAGGAACGCCGAGATCGTCCTGCCCGACGTCATCAAGACCTTCGACGCTCCGATGAAGACCGACGCGGGCTTCGTCGTCTTCACCGGCAATCTGTTCAACTCGGCCATCATGAAGCTGAGCGTGATCTCGGAAGAGTTCCGCCAACGCTATCTGTCGAACCCCGACGACCTGAACGCCTTCGAAGGCCCCGCCGTCGTCTTCGACGGACCCGAGGACTATCACCACCGCATCGACGACGAGAGCCTGGGCATCACCGAGCGGACCCTGCTGTTCATGCGCGGCGCCGGCCCCATCGGCTATCCGGGCGCGGCCGAGGTCGTGAACATGCGGCCGCCCGCCTATCTGATCAAGAAGGGCGTCAGCGCCCTGGCCTGCATCGGCGACGGACGTCAGTCCGGCACCTCCGGCTCCCCCTCGATCCTGAACGCCTCGCCCGAAGCGGCGGCAGGCGGAAACATCGCCCTGCTGAAGACCGGCGACCGGGTCCGCATCGACCTGAACACCGGCCGCGCCGACATCTTGATCTCGGATGAGGAATTGGCCCAGCGGCGCCGGGCGCTCGAGGCGGCCGGGGGCTATGCCTATCCCGCCTCCCAGACTCCGTGGCAGGAAATGCAGCGCGCCGTGGTCGGCCAGCTGGAAACCGGCGCCGTGCTTGAACCCGCCGTGAAGTATCATCGTCTCGTCGATCGGTTTGGCCTGCCGCGCGACAGTCACTGAGCGCAACGCCAGAGGAACTCATGAGCGACGTCGAACTGGTCTGGGACGTCCAGGCCGAACTGGGCGAAGGGCCTGTCTGGGATGCGGCGCGCGGCGTCGTCTGGTTCGTGGACATCAAGGGGCGCAAGCTGCACCGATACGACCCTGCGACAGGCGGGACGCGTTCGTGGGATACGCCGGACCAGACCGGGTTCGCCCTGCCGGCCGAAGATGGTTCTCTGATTTGCGGGGTTCGCGGCGGCCTGCATCGCTTCGATCCTGATCGGGGCGACTTCTCCCGGTTTCAACCGGTGGAGGAAGACCGGCCGCAGAACCGGCTTAACGACGGCTATGTCGCGCCTGACGGGGCCCTGTGGTTCGGATCAATGGACGACAGCGAGCAACGGGAGACGGGCGCTCTCTATCGCTGGTTCCGGGGCGATCTGACGCGACACGACGACGGCTACGGCGTCACCAACGGGCCGTGCCTGAGCCCCGACGGCCGGACCCTCTATCACCACGACACGCTGAAGAAGACCATCCTGGCGTTTGATCACGACGAAGGCGCGATCTCGAACCGGCGCGTCTTCGCCGTGACCGAGGACGGCTATGCGGACGGGCCTAGCATGGACGCCGACGGCGTTCTGCACGTCGGCCTGTTCAACGGCTGGGGGGTAGCGCGCTTTTCGCCCCAAGGCGAACGCATCGGCAAGATCACGGCCCCCGTCCAGACCGTCACCAAGGCGGCCTTCGGGGGGGCGGACCTGCGCGACCTCTATCTGACCACCGCCTGGCTGGGCAACGCCGACAAGCGCGAGGTCCAGCCGACCTTGGGCGGCCTGTTCCGCGTGCGGGTCGAAACGCCCGGCCTGCCCCAGAACCTGATCCGGCTCTGACAGGAACCAGGCGGCGGCAAGCCCGCCGCCTGGACATCAGGGACCGTCAGTCGGCGCGGGCGTTGATGTCCGTCTTTCGGCCGTCCTTGACGAAGACGAAGCCGAGCACGGCCGTCAGCACCGCGATCGCCACCGGATACCAGAGGCCGTAGTAGATATTGCCTGTCGCGGCCACGATGGCGAAGGCCACCGGCGGCAGGAAGCCGCCGAACCAGCCGTTGCCCAGGTGATAGGGCAGGGACATCGAGGTGTAGCGGATCTCGGTCGGGAACATCTCGACCAAGGCCGCAGCGATGGGGCCATAGACCATGGTCACATACAGCACCAAGATGAAGAGTATGCCGATGGTGAGCGGCAGGTTGACCTTGGCCGGATCGGCCTTGGCGGGATAACCGGCGGCCTTCAGCTGCTTGGCCGCGCCGGCGTCCCAAGCCTTCTTGGCGACGGTGAAGTCGGGCGGGGTCATCGTCTCGCCCCGGAAACTGGGCACGACGACGGAACCGATGCGGATCTCCGCCACTGACCCGGCCGGAGCGGCGACGGTGTCGTAGCTGACGCCCGCGCGCGCCAGATAGGATTTGGCCACGTCGCAGGACTGGGTGAAGGTCGCCTTGCCGATCAGGTCCAGCTGCAGGGAACAGTCCGCAGGGTCGGCGTGAACCGTGACCGGCGACTGGGCGGAGGCGGCGGCCAACTGCGGGTTCACAGCGCCCGTCAATGCATGAAACAGCGGGAAATAGGTCAGGGCGGCCAGCAGACAGCCGGTCAGGATGATCGGCTTGCGCCCCACCTTGTCCGACAGCCAGCCCCAGAAGACGAAGAAGGGCGTGCCCAGCAGAAGGGCCGCCGCCGTCAGCAGATAGGCCTGGGCGCTGTCGACCTTGAGCACGCGCTCCAGGAAGAACAGGGCGTAGAACTGGCCCGTGTACCAGACCACGGCCTGGCCGGCGGCCAGGCCGAACAGGGCGATCAGCACCAGCTTGAGATTCGGCCAGCGGCCGAAGCTGTCCTTCAGCGGCGTTTTGGATCCGCGCCCCTCGGCCTTCATCTGTTTGAAGGCGGGGCTTTCCGAAAGCTTGAGGCGGATGATCAGCGAAACGCCCAGCATCAGGATCGAGACCAGGAAGGGAATACGCCAGCCCCAGTCCAGGAAGGCCGCCTCGCCCACGGCGGTGCGCACGCCCAGAATGACGACCAGCGAGATCATCAGGCCGGCCGTTGCCGTGATCTGGATGAAGGAGGTGTAGAAGCCGCGTTTGCCGGGCGGCGCGTGTTCGGCGACATAGGTCGCCGCGCCGCCATACTCTCCGCCCAGAGCCAGGCCCTGGATCAGGCGCATGAGAACCAGAATGATCGGCGCGGCGATGCCGATGGCGGCATAGCTGGGCAACAGACCGACGACGAAGGTCGACAGCCCCATCAGCAGCATCGTGACCAGGAAGGTGTTCTTGCGTCCCCACAGGTCGCCAAGCCGACCGAAGACGATGGCCCCGAACGGTCTCACGGCAAAGCCTGCGGCGAAGGCCATCAGCGCGAAGATGAAGCCCGTCGTCTCATTCACCCCTGAGAAGAACTGGGCCGTGATGATGGCCGCCAAGGAGCCGTACAGATAGAAATCGTACCACTCGATGACCGTCCCGACGGATGACGCCAGGATAACCAGGCGGGAGTCCTTCGCCAGCGGCGTGGCTCCCTCGACCGTTTCAGACACCCCAGCCGTCATTTCATTCCCCCTTGTGTTTATCGTGACGCTGATTCTCTGATCGACGTCGCTTGATTTAGACTTCTGGCTACGACCTTGGCGAACGGTCCCGTTTCAGGAAGGCGTCGAACAAGCCCATCCAGGCGGGCGCACCCGAAGCATCCGTCTGGGCCAACCCATGCCCGCCTTGCTCGAAGACGTGGAGTTCGCCGGGGCGGTTCTGAGCGCGTAGGGCCTGCCACAGCATCAGACTGTTCTCGACCGGAACGACGCGGTCATCCGCAGCGGCGGCGATGAAGGTCGGGGGCATGTCGGCGGGGACATGGCGTTCGATGGACCAGGCGTCGCGTGCGGCCTCGGTCGGGTCGCTTCCCACCAGCGCGCGGGCCGACGGGCCGTGGGCATAGGGTTGCGTCAAGGTGACGACCGGAAACATCAGCCCGGCGAAGTCGGGTCGAGCGGACAGGCGGTCGATGGCGTCGACGGGGGCGTAGGCGTCCTGGGCGAAGCGCGTCGCCAGCAGGCCCGCCACATGCCCCCCGGCCGAAAAGCCCGCCACGGCCACGCGACTGGGATCGAAACCCAGTTCGGCCACCCGCGAACGCACGATGCGAATGGCGCGCTGGGCGTCCTGAAGTGCGACGGCGGGACCGGCGGCCCAGCCGTCGCCGGGCAGGCGGTAGTCCATGATGAAGACGGTGTAGCCCATCTCGGCCAGACGCGCGTCGATGGGGCCGCCCGCCTTGCTGACCGCGACGCGCTGATAGCCCCCGCCGGGGATCATCAGGATCGCCGCGCCATTGGGCTGTGCGGGGCGACGCAGCATGATCCACGGATCGCGCACATGGACGAACGCCGTATCGTTCGGATCACCGTTTGGATTGCGCAGGACGACCTGCTCCTGAACCGTCACCGCCTCGCCGCCCGGCGCGGCGCCGGGCCATAGGGGGCGAACCTCGAACGGGGCGGAGACGGCGGAGGCGGTTTGTGCGCGGCCGACGGCGGGCGCGACGACGGCGCCCGCGCCTAACGCCAGCAGGGCCCGACGCGGCAGGCGGGGTGCGGTCATCGCCGCGCCCCTTCGGTCGTGGTCTGAACACCGCCGCGCACATTGCGCTGGGTGATCAGGCGGACATCTTCCAGCACATTGCCGGGCGCCCCGTCGGTCGAGACGGCCAGGGCGAGGGTGTTGTGGCCCCGTGCGTTCAGTATGCCCTCGGGCAGGGTGAAGACCCGTTGCGGCCCGACGTTGGCGATGAACTGGCCCATGTGCCAGCCATTGACGAAGATCAGAACGCGGTAAGCCTTGTCCGAGCGCGGCGTGTCGATGTCGCCGAACGCGAGGCCGATGGAGGCGTCCTGGCCCTGGGGCACATTCAGGTCGAAGCCGGTGCGATACCAGGTCACGCCCGGCTGCAGGGCCTGACCGACCGTGGCGGCGCTCCAGCGCGTGTCGTCGAACTGGGGCAGGTGCCAGCCGTTCCGCTCGCCGAACAGGCCGCCGTTGTTGGCGACGCCGCGCACGGCGTCGGTGAAGTTCTCGCCGCCCTGACGCCCCTGAATCTTCCAGGCGATGGGGACCGAGAAGCCGGGGCCGGCGCGCGGGCCGACCGAGACCGAGACCAGGCCGCGGGCTTCCTTGTGGAAGTCGTTGGCGTCCAGATTCCAGTTATGGCCGTTGTTGCGCACCATGACCGACAGGACGTGCGGTCCCGGCGTCCGCGCGGCGGCGGGCAGGGTGAAGCGCGCCAGGCCCGTGGTGATCGGGCGCGGCATGCCGGTCGGCAGTTCGTCCTGACCGACCAGTTCGCCGTCCAGGAACAGCTGCAACATCCCGGCGCCGCCCGCGCCATAGAACAGTTCGATCGTTTCGGCGTTCGGCCCGCCCTCGAACCGGCCGCGATACCAGACGTCGCCTTCGTGGAAGCCATAGGCGTCCATCAGCATGTTCGGCTGGCCGTCGGGGCGCAGGGTGTTGCTGGCGTAGGCGCGGTTGTCGATGGCCTGCCAGCCGTTGTCGTCGAAGTCGGGCTTGGCTTCCGGCGATCCGGGGGCCGAGCGCCAGTTCGTAAGCGCCGGCAGGGCGAAATCGGCCGGACCGGGCAGGGCGGCGCGCGCCTCCAATCCGCCCGACGCCGTGGCGCGCGTGGCGACGGCGGCGCCGTTCCAGCGGACCGACCGCACGGGCGCCGACGACCACAGCTCCAGCGGCGTTTCGGCCTTGGTGTCGCCGGTCAGAAGCAGTTGGCCGCGTTCGATACGGGCATGGCGCAGCAGGGCGGGACCGCGCACCAGCACGTCGCCTTGGCGCCAAAAGCGCGCGGCCTCCTTCTCTTCGCCGATCAGCAGCAGAAGGTCGGGACGACCGCCGCCGCTGATCTTCACCCGGGCCAGACCCTGATGAACGTAGTCCAGCTTCAGGTCGCCGGTCGCCGGATCGAAGGCGGAGCGGACCTGCCCCTCCAGCACCGTCACCGTCGGGGCCGAGGCGAAGCGCAGAACCGTCTGGCCCGGCTCGTCCTTGCGGCCGTACATCAGGACGACCGGCTGGCGCGCCGACGGCAGGACCGCCTGCACCTCGGACGTCGAATAGACCAGCCGCTGTCCCGCCAGATCGACCCCGGCGACCAGCCATTTGGCGTCGAAGCCGTTCAGCGTCATCGGCACGACATAGCGGCCGTCGGGCAGGTCGGCGGTGACGGTGAAGTCGTCGTTGGTCTGTCCGTTCGACGGCTTGTGCGTGACCAGCAGGAAGCGGGCGTCCGTTTCCGGGCTGCGGTTATGATAGACTTGGATGTTCGGCGAGGAAATCTCGACAGGCCCGGCGGGGATCATGCCGGCCAGATCGGGGACCGACTCAAGCAGGCCGGCCAGTTGCTTCATCTCCTCGGCCTTGGGCCGCAGGTCCCGCGCTTCGGAGATGGCCGCGCCATAATCGTAGCTGGTGAAGACGACCGGCGCGGCCAGCCAGCCCCAGCTGGTGCCGCCGAAACCGACATAGATGCTCTGAAGCGAAATGCCGTTGGCCAGGTTCACGCCATAGAAGACGCGCTGGAACCGCTCGCCGCGCTGGCGGGCGTTGCATTCGTAGCCGCCGTTGGAGCCCCAATAGTCGAACCAGCCGCCGCCGATCTCGGCCATGAAGCCGGGCGTGGAAGGCGAGGCCGAGGCGCCCCCCTTGGCGCCGCCCGGACCATAGAAGCCCCAGTCGGGGGCCGCCGCGCCGCGCGTGGTCTGGCCGCCGACCGAGCAGGTGCCGCCCGGATAGCCGTCGAAGGCGTAGAGATCGACCGGCCCGTGGACCACCTTGTCGACGGGCGAACTCTCGGGCGCCCAATAGCCGTTACGGCCCTGATCGTTATGGAAGATCGGCACATTGATGCCGTCCGCGCGCGCCTTGGCGTACAAATGATCCATGTAGCGGCGGTGCGCGGGCGTCGTGACCGCCAGCTCGTTCTCGATCTGATAAAGGATGACAGAGCCTTGGTTGCCCCGACCGTCGCCGTTGATCTGATGGCGGGCGATGATGGCGTTGACATGGGTCAGCCATTCGTCGGCGGCGGCCAGATAGTCCGGCGAATCCGTCCGCGACGGCGCGCGCTGATTGACCAGCCAGCCGGGGAAGCCGCCGCGCGTCAGTTCGGCGTTGGCGTAGGGGCCGGGCCGGACGATGACATACAGGCCCTCTTCCTCCGACATCTTCAGCAACCGATCCAGGTCGCGGATGCCGGTGAAGTCGTAAACCCCCTGTTTGGGGCTGTGGTAGCCCCAGTCGAAATAGAAGGCGACGGTGTTGAATCCGCTGGCCTTCATCTTCTGCAGCACATCGCGCCACAGCTCGGGGCTGGGCAGACGGAAGGGGTGCATCTCGCTGGACCAGATGACCAGGCGCTTGCCGTCGATCATCAGGGAGCGGGCGTCGTAAGAGACCCGGCCGAAGGTCTGGGCGGGGGCGGTGAAGTCGGCGGTGGCCTGGGCCGTTTGGGCGACGGCGGTCGAGGCCTGAACCAGCGGGGCGGCGGCGACGGCGGCCGCGAGGAGAAGCGCGCGCATCAGGCTTGATGGAACATCAGTTGCAGGGGCCATTCGCGCGGCTTGTCGCCCGGCTCGACCTCCATCAGCGGCGCCATATAAGTCCACCATTTGCGCATCAGCGGATGGTTCGGCAGGTCGTCCAGCGTGTGGTCGTCCGCGCGGCGCAGAACCGCGAACAGCGACAGGGTCTCTTCGTCCAGGAAGATCGAATAGTCGCTGACGCCGCTGGCGGTCAGCAGTTCGGCCAGTTCGGGCCAGATGGCGTCGTGCCGCGCCTTGTATTCGGCGACGGCGCCCGGCTTGAGCTGCATGCGGAAGGCGTGAAGCGTGCCCATGTTTCCTCCGGTTCCGATTATTCGGTATTCTATTTCATTATTTGGTAGTTCGTACCGGCGGGCGCGTCAAACCGGGTTCGGCGCGATCAATCGCCGCGCGGCCGCTCGCGGCTGGCCGACAGGCTGGGCGCGATGTCGATCTCGGCCATCGGCGGGGCGTCAGGGGTGAAGGTGCGGAAGTCCGGCGCGATGTGGTCCGCCAGACCGGGCGCCTTTTCTGCGATCTGGGCGGCCACGGCGCGGGCCAGCAGCCAGGCGCCGGCGTTGTCGTGGTGCGTGCGATCCGCGCCGCCATCGTTGAACAATGTCGCCGCCAGATCCGGACCCAGCGCCTCGTAGATTCGGCGCGAGGCGTCGTTCAGATCGATCAGCGGCACGTCCTCTTCGCGCGCGACCCGACGCGCGGCCTCGGCGTAGGTTCCGAGCGTGTCCTGGATGCGCCCGTCGCGGAAGTTGCGGCGCTCGGGCGAGGTGACGAGGATGGGATGGGCGCCGCGCCGCTTCGCCTCGGCGATGAAGACCCTCAGATAGGCCGGATAGGTGGTCTCGGGATCGACATAGGTCTGGGGCCACTGAGCCTTCTGGTCGTTGTGGCCGAACTGGATCAGCAGCCAGTCCCCCGCCTTCAGCGTGGTCAGGATCTTGGCCAGGCGCAGTTCGTTGAGGAAGGACTTCAGCGTCTCCCCCGACTGGGCGTAGTTGGCCACGGCGACATCGGGCGTCAGCAAGGCGGGCAGCATCTGTCCCCAGCTGGCCGCCGGTTCCGACGGCTGGTCGGTTACGGTGGAATCGCCCGCCAGATAGATCACGGGCGCGTCGACCGGCTCGATCTCGATGGACGCCACCTGCGGGCTATCCAGAAACTCCAGCGTCAGCCGGTCGTCCCAGGTGCGCGAGGCCAGCTCCTGCGGCGTCAGCACCACGGCCGTTCCGCCCGGCGCATTGGCGGGCGGCAGGGGCAGGGCGGGGCCGCGCACATGGACCAGGAAGCTGCGGGTCTGATAGGCGCCGGGCGCGGTGACGACGTCGCGCAACATCAACCGGCGGGCCTCGGCCTTGACGGTGGTGCGCCCCGCCTGGGGGCCGCCGAAGCGGACGGTGACGCGATAGACGCCTTCGGGCACGGCGGCCGAAAACAGATAGCCGTCCGACGCGCCGCCCGGCTCGAACCCATAGGCGTTCGGCTGATAGGTCTGGTCCGGCTGGACCGCGATCCGGTCCGGCGCGGTCGGCTGGGCCGCCAGATCGAACCGCCAGGTCGAGATCGCCGCCGCCATGAGGATCGCCGTCAGCATCGCGGGTCTTTCCTTGTCAGGGTCCGGCCTATCGCCGGATGTCGAAACCGCCGTTGTTCATGGCGGCGTGCACGTCTTCGGCGGAGGCCAGGTTGAAGTCGCCGGGGATGGAGTGTTTCAGCCCGGCCGCCGCCAGACCGAAGTCCAGCGCCTGCTGGTCGGACCAGCCGCTCCACAGGCCGAACAGGACGCCCGAGGCGAAGGCGTCGCCGCCGCCGACCCGGTCGATGACGCCGGTCAGGTGGATGGCCTCGGTCCGGGTCTCGATCACATCGTCGCCGTCGCGCGTCAGCATCACCGCCGACAGGGCCTGGTCGGCGACGCTGTCCTGAACCCGCAGGGTGCAGGCGATCCGCTCCAGTCGGGGGAAGGCGGCGAAGGCGGCGACGGCGGCCCGGCGGCGACGCATCGCCGGGTCGGGGCTGTCGAACGTCGTCTTCAGTACCAGGGCGAAGTCGCGGTCGTCGGCGAAGGCGACTGTGGCGCCGGCCAGCATCTTGCCCAGGGTCGCGGGCGGATCGCCGTCCCACTGCTCCCACAGCTTACCGCGGAAGTTGCCGTCATAGCTGACCTTGACGCCCTTGCGGACGGCGGCCTCGATCAGGGCGACGGCGGCGGCCGTGCCGTTGGGGCTGGTCGCGGGGGTGACGCCCGAGGCGTGCAGCCATTCCACGCCGTCCAGCAGCCGGTCCCAGTCGAAGGCCGTGTTCACATGCTCCACGAAGGCCGATCCGGCGCGGTCATAGAGGACTTCAGACGGACGGCGCACCGCGCCGGGCGTCAGGAAATACAGGCCCATCCGTCCGGGGGTGAAGACGATGGGGGCGGTGTCCACGCCGTGCTGGCGCACCGCATCGCGGGCGGCGCGGCCCAGGGCGTTGTCGGGCAGGACGGTGGCCATGCGGGTCGGCACGCCGAACCGGGCCAGGGACACGGCGACATTCGCCTCGGCCCCGCCCGGACGCACGGTCAGGGCGGGGGACTGCAGCAGCAGTTCGTTCTGGTTCGGCGACAGCCGCAGCAGCATCTCGCCGAAGCAGAGGATCGTACCGGCGGCGGCCGAAGAATCCGAGGCGATGTTGGTCATGTGCGAACGCTAACCCGGCGTCAGCGCGCCTGCCAGCCGCCGTCGACCGGCAGGATGGCGCCCTGGACATAGTCGGAGGCCCGGCTGGCCAGGAAGACGGCGGCGCCGCCCAGGTCCGAGGGCTGGCCCCAGCGACCGGCGGGGATGCGGCCCAGGATCTCGGCCGAACGCACCGGGTCATCGCGCAGGGCCTGGGTGTTGGCTGTGGCGAAATAGCCGGGGGCGATGGCGTTGGCGGTGATGCCGTACGGCGCCCATTCATTGGCCATCAGCTTGGTCAGGCCGGCGACGCCCGACTTGGACGCGGTGTAGGAGGGCACGCGGATGCCGCCCTGGAAGGACAGCATGGAGGCGATGTTGATGATCTTGCCGCCGTCGCCCTGTTTGATGAACAGGCGGGCGACCGCCTGGCTCATGAAGAAGACCGTCTTCAGATTGATGTTCATCACCAGGTCCCAGTCGGCCTCGGTGAAGTCCACGGCGTCGGCGCGGCGGATCAGGCCGGCGTTGTTGACCAGGATGTCCACCCGGCCCATCGCCTCCAGCGCCTCGGCCAGCACGCGCTCGACCGGCTCGATGGAGGTCAGGTCGGCGCTGACGGCGTGGGCGCGGCGGCCCATGGCCTTCACCTGGGCGACCGTGTCGTCGGAATCGGACAGGGCCACCGAAACGATGTCGGCGCCCGCCTCGGCCAGGGCCAGGGCGATGCCCTGACCCAGACCCACATTGCCGCCCGTGACCAGCGCCACCTTGCCTGTCAGATCAAACGGATTGCTCATGGTGTGTCTCTCCCCTGTCCCGATCAGCGCAGCTGGCAGATGTCGAGCTTGCACATGTCGGTATAGTCCAGGTTCTCGCCGCCCATGCCCCAGATGAAGGTGTAGTTGGAGGTGCCCGAACCCATGTGGATCGACCAGGGCGGGCTGATCACCGCCTCGCCGTCGGCCATGACGATGTGGCGCGCGTTGTCCGGCTCGCCCATGAAGTGGAAGACGCGGTCGTTCTCGCCCAGGCCGAAGTAGAGATAGGCTTCCGAGCGGCGGTCGTGCAGGTGCGGCGGCATGGTGTTCCACACCGAACCGGGCTTCAGCACCGTCACGCCCAGCAGCAGCTGGCAGGACTTCACCTTGGCCGGGACGATGTACTGATAGATGGTGCGCTCGTTCGATGTCACCAGCGACCCCATCTCCAGCGGCACGGCCTCTTCGATCGAAATCTTGGTCAGGTCGTAGCGGGCGTGGGCCGGCATGGCGATCAGATAGAAGCGGGCCGGTTCGGCCGCGTCCTTCGAGGCGAAGGTGACGTCGCTCGACCCCATAGGCACATACAGGCCGTCACGGAAGGCCAGTTCGACCGTTTCGCCGTCGACCGTCACCGAACCCGCGCCGCCGATATTGACCACGCCCAGTTCGCGCGCGTGCAGGAAGGGTTTGCCCGCCAGGGACGGCGGCTCGGAATGGGTGGGCAGGCTCAGGGCGCCGGCGACCGGCATGGCCCCGCCCAGCACCATCCGCTCATTGTGCGAATAGTTCAGGCTGACCTTGTCCGGCGTGAACAGGCCGCCGACCAGATAGCGGTCGCGCAGCTGCTGGTTCGTCGCGCCGTCCATCATGTCCGGGTGGGTCGCCTGATAAATCTTGTCGTACATGGGGTCGGACATGGTCTTTGGCCTCGAACAGGTTGGTCGCGACGCCCGTCCTCTCCGAACGGCCGCCCCGAAGGCTTTACAGAGTCTCGGCCCCGTTCTTGACGGGGCATTTATGCTCACATAATGAGAGTGGCATATAAGAAATGGGACGGCGTTGCTAGGCGTCGTTTTCGAGAATAGGGTGGAAACTGTCGGGAAGGCCAAGGGCGCGCGTGACGGCTTGTCGCCGTCGCGCCCGTGGAAATCCCTGCCCGATCATCTCCGCCCTGATGTGAATGACGGCGCCCCGGCGCCTTGGGAATCCGCGATGCCGAACCTGATCCACGACCTGCCCCACGCCGACGTCCGCGACGCCATCGCGCGCCTGATGGACAATCTGGTGAACATCAAGGACGACACCGGCGAGTTCCTGCTGCGCCTGGAAGACGGCCGGGTGATCGACACCAAGGGCTGGAACGACTGGGAATGGACCCACGGCATCGGCCTCTATGGCATCTACAAACTGTATGAGCAGACCAACGATCCGGCCGCGCTGGACATCATGCTCAACTGGTTCCGCGACCGTTTCGCCGCCGGGACGCCGACCAAGAACATCAACACCGTCTCGCCCTTCCTGACCCTGGCCTATCTGTACGAGCAGACGGGCGACCAGACCTTCATTCCCTACCTCGACACTTGGGCGGAATGGCTGATGGACGGCCTGCCCCGCACCGAGGAGGACGGCTTTCAGCACATCGTCTTCAACGACGAGAACCCGCAGGAGCTTTGGGACGACACCTTGATGATGAGCGTCCTGCCGCTGGCCAAGATCGGCCTGGTGCTGGACCGCCCGCACTATGTCGAGGAGGCCAAGAAGCAGTTCCTCATCCACATCAAATATCTGTTCGACCGCAAGACTGGCCTGTGGTTCCACGGCTGGACCTTCCTGGGACGGCACAACTTCGCCGACGCCCTGTGGGCGCGCGGCAACTGCTGGGTCACGATCGCCATCCCGGAGTTCATCGAACTGCTGGACCTGCCGCCCGAGGACAGCCTGCGTCGCTTCCTGATCGAGACGCTGGAGGCCCAGGTGAAGGCCCTGGCCCAGCATCAGGACGAGAGCGGCCTGTGGCGCACCCTTATCCCGGACCACGACAGCTATCTGGAGGCGTCGGCCACCGCCGGCTTCGCCTACGGAATCCTGAAGGCGGTCCGTAAACGCTACATCAGCGCCGAATACGCCCCGATGGCGCTGAAGGCGGTCAAGGGCGTCCTCGCAAACATCTCCGACGACGGCGAGCTGCAGCAGGTATCGTTCGGCACCCCGGTCTTCGACGAACTGCAGGGCTACAAGGACATTCCCCTGACCTCCATGCCCTACGGCCAGTCCCTGGCGATCCTGTGCCTGGGTGAATTCCTGCGTCAGTACATCTGACGCGGCGCGGTCTGGAGAAGTCGAGATGACGTCCACGCAATCGTCCCCCCGCACCCCGCGCTGGTACAACTACTGGGGCTGGGGCTCCGGCGACATGCTGGGGGCGGGGGCGCAGGCCGTCATCACCGGCTGGCTGTTCTACTTCTTCACGACCTTCTGCGACCTGACGCCGGTTGAGGCGGGCCTGATCCTGGGCCTGCCGCGCCTGCTGGAGGCCATCACCTGTCCGCTGATCGGCTATGTGTCGGACAATCTGCGACACACCTGGATCGGCAGGACGGTGGGACGGAGGAAGATCTTCCTCCTGATCACCATTCCGCTGCTGCCCAGTTTCGCCCTGATCTTCATCAGCGGCCAGACCTTCGTCTATTATCTGACGACCTTCATCTTCTTCGAGCTGCTGTACACGATGTTTCTCATTCCGTGGGAGACGCTCGCGGCCGAGATGACCAAGGATTACAAGGAGAAGGCCAAGTTCGCCGGGGCGCGGATGCTTGTGGCCCAAAGCTCGGCCATCCTGGCCTCCTATCTGCCGACCCTGATCATCAACAACTTCGGCGGCAAGGATTCGGCCCAGACCTTCCTGATCATGGCGACCATCTTCGGCCTGCTGTTCAGCGCCGTGGTGATCCTGGTGGTGATCTTCACCTGGGAGCGGCCGTTCACGGCCGACGAGAAGGCGATGAAGGCCGAGCCGCTGAACCTGCGCCGGGCGGCCCTGATCCCGGTCAACATGTTCCGCGACCTGTTTTCGACTCTGCGCATCCGCGCCTTCCGCCAGCATCTGTCGATCTATCTGGGCGGCTATATCTCGCAGGACATCTTCAACACCGCGTTCCCGATCTTCGTGGCCACGGTGATGCTGGGCGCCACGGTGATGATCTCGCAGATGATGACGGTGATGTATGTCGCCCAGCTGCTCTCGGTCATGGCGGCGATCCACCTGGTCATCCGCATCGGTCCGGTGATCGCCTACCGGATCGCGGCAGGCTTCTTCGCCAGCGCCTTGGTTCTGCTGCTGGCCTTCTATTTCGTGCGGCCCAGCATCGGCGGTCAGGATCTGTTCGCCCTGATCAATCCGGTCTCGGGCGGGTTCAACCTGGGCGCCGCCTTCTGGCTGCTGGGACCGATTGTTCTGGCGGGGCTGGGTCGGGGCACGCTGAACTTCGTGCCGTGGTCGGTCTACAACTATCTGCCGGATGTCGATGAAGCGGTCACGGGGCAGCGGCGCGAAGGCATTTTCGCCGGCGTCATGACGCTGGTGCGCAAGGTCGCGCAGTCCGGCGCCATCATCCTGACGGGCTGGATCATAGAGGCGGGGGGCTATGTCTCGCCCAAGGCCGGGGCGGCGGGCGTCGCCGTGGTTCAGACGCCGGGCGCAGTCGCGACGGTGGCTGGGCTGCTGGTCGCAGGGCCGATCCTGGTCATGGGGGCGGGCGCGATCCTGTCCTGGTCTTTCCGTCTGGATCAACCCAGCCACAAGATTCTGATGAGCGAGATCGACCGCTTGCGCGCGGGAGCGACCGAACCCTCCACGCCTGAAGCCAAATCGGTGGTCGAGAGCCTGACCGGCTGGCCCTTCGAAAAACTGTGGGGCCGCAACAGGCTGTCCTGACGGCGTTTTTTTACGCTCCAGGCCTAATTTCCCAAAATATGAGACGACAAATTCATATTTGGCACAAATCGCTGCAGGTGCTATAGCTGTTCTCGCAACAAGAATTCGAGTCCGCAAAAGGACCGCTTGCAGGAGGGAAGCGCGCAAGGCGCGCCGGGAGGAGCGGGGTCCGCAGGGCCGCCGGTCTGCGGCGACGACCTGAGAGGACACGGCGGGCGATCATGGCCCGCGACACCGCCTTCAGAGAATGAACCGCCGGGGAGCGGCCGCGAAGGCGTCGATCAAAACAATAAGGCCCCAGGCCGGAGGAGGATTTTCAGTGACGACACAATCGAACGGGCGCTTGGCTCGCCGCTTCATGTACACCGCCGGCGCCGCCGCCTTGATGCTGGGCGCCGCGGGCGCAGCGACCGCGCAGGACACGGCTCAGAGCCAGGCTTCGACCGCTCCGGTCTCCACCGTCGACGAGGTCGTCGTCGTCGGCACCCGCTCCAGCCTGCAGTCGGCCATGAACCGCAAGCGTTCGGCCAGCACCGTTTCGGACTCCATCGTCGCCGACGACATCGGCCAGTTTCCCGACAAGAACGTGGGCGAGGCCCTGGGCCGCGTCACCGGGGTTCAGCTGTCGCGTGACTTCGGCGAAGGCAACGCCGTCTCCATTCGCGGCGTCGAGCCGGACCTGAACCGGGTCGAGATCAACGGCGTCAGCGTCCTGTCCACGGCGGGCAATCTGAACGTCTATGGCGGCGGCGGCCGCTCCAACGACTTCCGCGAACTGCCAGCCGAAATCGTCAAATCCATCGACGTGTTCAAGGGCTTCACCGCCGACATGACCGAAGGCGCGGTGGGCGGCACGGTTTCGGTGCAGACCCGCAAGCCCCTGGATTTCCGTAACCCCACCTTCTCGATGACAGTGTCGGGTCAAAAACTGGACACCTTGCCGGACTGGAAGCCCCGCGCCAGCTTCTTTGGCGCTACGCAGTTGCTGGACGGTCGCCTGGGCCTGATGGCCAATGTCACCTATGACAGCGTCCTGACACGCGGCGACTTCTACGACGACCACTCCTGGGCGCGTCTGGCCGATTTCGACAATTCGCCGGAGAAGACGGTCAACTACTATAACCAGTCCTACAGCCGCGCGGTGAATGACTACATCGCCTCTATCGGCAGCGAGGCGGCCTGCGCCACAATAACCACGCCGGACGCAAACACGCTGACCACGGCTCAGGCGCGCACCGCCTGTCAAAGCCAATGGTACGACTATAATCCGCGCATCCCCCGCTACCGCGTCTGGACGCGGGAAGATGAGCGCACTTCGGGTGAATTCACGGCGGAGTACAAGTTCGCCGACAATCTGCGTGGTTTCGTCACCTATCAGACGAACAAGCGGACGCAGCAGCTGAACGACATCAACTATGGCACGGATTTCACCAGCCTTGATCGCCTGAACTACGCCGCCGGCTGCCCGCGGGTGACGACGACCACGGCGGAAAGTGTGCCGGGCGTGGTCGTGGATGCGAACCACAACGTCATCCAGTACAGGGTGGGCAGCTGCCTCGGCACCTCCGGACGAGGCGGCGACACGTCCTTCAGCATCTCGTCGCGTGACTTCCAGTACGAAACCAACTCCGACTACATCACCTATGGACTGAAGTGGTATAACGACCGCTTCAAGGTGGATTTCTTGGGCGCCAACGCCAAGAGCGAGACGCTGAGCCAGACGAACAACGTTTCGGTCAGCTTCAACACGCCGGGTCTGGTCGTCAGCCTGGAGCCGGGCACCTCGGCGCCGATCTTCACCTTCGCTCAGGGCGCTTCGCCCGCCGACGCCGCCGCCGTCAGCCAGTATCAAATTCAGTACCGGCCCTCGCAGTCGTCGAATAGCGAAGATCAGTACAAGCTGGACGTTGATTTTGATCCACGCACCACCTTCCTGACCAACATCAAGTTCGGCGGTCGATATTCCAACGCCGAAACTCAGGGTTACGACTACGGCGGCTTCATCGTCAGCCCTGGAGCCAATCTGGCGTCAGAAATCGATAACATCGTCATCTACGCCAATTCGATCAACTCGACGGCGCGGGTGGATAACGCGGCGACGATCGATCAGACCGCGCCGCTGTACGGAAACCCGTATCAGACCAGCTATTGGAACACGACCGAGACTTGGTCGCGGGCCTTCTCGAACTCGGTCTTCGCCTCGGCGATGACGCCGCTGCCGTCCGATTTCCATTACGCTGGCGGTGGTTTGCCTGCGAACTGGCTGTATCCGAACTTTAACGCCATCGCCCAAAACCTGGACACCACCCACTTCAATCTGGACAATTTGTATTCCGGCGTCGGCAATGACGGAAAAACCTACGACCAAATCCCCTACCGGGTGAAGGAGCAGACGGACGCCCAATATGTCCGCCTGGATTGGGCCCTGCCGATCTTCGGCCTGGATCTTGTCGGGAATCTAGGACTGCGACGGGTTCACACCCAGACCCAGACGGCCGGGAAATTCACCCGCAGCGAGACGCGCCTGGTCAACGGTGTCGCGACCACGGCCGTGGTGTCCAACACCCTGGTCGAGCAGACGCGGGACTATACGAAGTGGCTGCCCAGCTTCAACGTCAACGCCTGGTTGATCGACAACAAGCTGAGCATGCGCGTGGGTTACGCCAAGCTGATGGCGCGGCCGCTGTACAACTATCTGATCCCGAACATGACCTGCACCATCAACTACGCCAACGATGGGACGGCGGACGATGGTCCGGACAGCTGCTCGGCGGGCAACCCCGATCTGAAGCCCTATGAGGCGTCGCAGTACGACCTGTCGTTCGAGTTCTATCCGAACCGCGACACCCAGCTTTCGGCGGGCTTCTTCTACAAGGACATCCAGACCTTCTACCTGCCGTCGCGCACCAGCCTGGGGCAACGGGACGTCTTCGGTGACGGGGTCCTGTACTACTACAACAGCTTCATCAACGGCGAAGGCGCCAAGATTTCGGGCGTCGAGCTGACGGCCAAGACCGCCTTCACCTTCCTGCCGGGGCTGTTGTCGGGCTTCGGGGTCGATCTGAACTACACCTATCAGGAAGCGTCGGACGTGGGCGTCTACAGCCAACTGGATGGTTCAGAACTGTCTTACCCCGGCCTGTCCAGCGACAGCTACAACGCGACCCTGTGGTACGAGCGGGGGCCGATCAACGCGCGTCTGGCCTATAACTACAGGTCTCAGTATCTGGTCACGGCGGCCGACCAGTCGGGCAACCCGGTCATCAAGGAACCGACCGGCTATCTGGACGGCAAGATTTCGTGGAAGCCCGGTCTGAAGGGGCTGACGCTCTTTGCGGAAGGCAAGAACCTGACCGAGGAGGACGAGTCGACCTACGCCGGCGACATCCGTCTGATCAATCGGGGCTATTCGGGCCGTCGCTTCTTCCTGGGCGCGACCTACAAATACTGATCGTGACGACGATCACGGCCGTCGCCCCAGCGGGCGGCGGCCGTTTGTCTTTCAGAGCCTAATCGCCGCTGGGGCGGCGGGAGTTGACCATGGCGTTCCAACCTTCTCGGCGTCACCTGCTCATGGGCGCGGGCGCCCTCGCGGCGGCTCAGGCCATGTCGGGCGCCGCGATCGCCGCGCCGCGCCAGGCCGCGCCCGCCACGCCGCTGCGCTGGCTGGATGGCGAGAAGCCCGCACGTCTGGACGGAACGACCTTCGGCGTGCCGTGGCCGCGCGGCGCGGTTCGTCCCAATCAGTCGTTCGGCGTGCGTGACGGCGCGGGTCGTGCGACGCCGGTGCAGTCCTGGCCCATCGCCTATTGGCCCGACGGCTCGCTGAAATGGTCGGCCCACGCCGTGACGGGCGATGCGGCGATGGACGGTCTGACTCTGGTTCCCGGCGCCCCGGCCGCGCCGACGCAGCCGGTTCGCGCCGCCGATCAGGGCCAGCAGATCGTCGTCACGGTCGGCGACCTGGAATGGCGGGTGCCCAAGTCGGGCGACGCCCTGGTCTCCGGCGCCACGCGCGCGGGTCGGACCGTGGTCGGCAAGCTGTCGCTGGTCGCCCTGTCGCAGGACAAGCCGGAACTGGAGGCGGGCGGGGCGGTGAAGTCCTCGCGCTACGGCGTTCGCATCCGTCAGGCGGTGGTGGAGCAGTCCGGCCCCGTGCGCGCGGTGATCAAGCTGGACGGCGTCCACACCGATGGGACGCGCGAGTGGCTGCCGGTGTCGGTGCGGCTGTATTTCTACGCCGGGTCCGACGCCGTGCAGATCGTTCACAGCTTCATCTTCGATGGCGATCCGAAGACGGACTTCATTCGCGGCCTGGGCGTCGTCGCCGACACGCCGATGACGGACGCCAGCTATAACCGCCACATCCGTTTCGCCGGTGAGGGCGAGGGCGTGTGGGGCGAGGCGGTCCGCACCCTGACGGGCCTGCGCACCCGCGCCAATCCGACCGCCGCCGTGCGCCAGGCCCAGATCGAGGGCCGGGCGGTGGCCTTCGCCGACCTGCCCGACATCCTGAAGAACGACGGCCTGCAATGGGTGCCGGAATGGGGCGACTTCGCCTTCAACCAGCTGTCGCCCGACGGCTTCACCCTGCGCAAGCGGACCAGCGAGGGGCACGCCTGGATCGATTCCAATGCCGGCAAACGCAGCCGGGGCCTGGCCTATGTCGGCGGCGTCTCGGGCGGGGTCGCCCTGGGCCTGAAGGACTTCTGGCAGCGGGCGCCGGTCGCGCTGGACATCCGCAACGCTCATACGGACACGGCCCAGCTGACCGCCTGGATGTGGTCGCCCGAGGCGCCGGCCATGGACCTGCGCCCCTATCGCAGCGCCAACGGCATGGACACGACGGCCGAGGAGCTGGTCGGTCTGGACATCACCTATGAGGACTATGAGGCTGGCTGGGACGACGCGCACGGCATCGCCCGCACGTCCGAGCTGACCCTGTGGGCGCTGGGCGCGACCCCGTCGCACGACGTCTTCTCCGCAATGGCGCAACAGGTCGCGGATCCGGCGCGTCTGACGGTCGAGCCGGAGCGGCTGCATGTGGCGGGCGTGTTCGGCGATTGGTCCTTGCCCGATACGTCGACGCCGATCCGCGCCGCGCTGGAAGGCCGTTTGACCCATCTGCTGGATCATTATGTTCAAGAGGTCGATCAGCGGCGCTGGTACGGCTTCTGGTCCTATGGCGACGTGATGCACACCTACGATCCGGATCGTCATATGTGGCGCTACGACGTGGGCGGATACGCCTGGGACAACTCCGAGCTTTCGACCGACCTGTGGCTGTGGACCAGCTATCTGCGGACGGGGCGGGCCGATCTGTTCAAGATGGCCGAGGCCATGACGCGCCACACGGGCGAGGTGGACGTCTATCACCTGGGCCGGTTCAAGGGGTTCGGCACGCGCCACGGGGTGCAGCACTGGTCGGATTCGTCCAAGCAGCCGCGCGTCTCGAACGTCGCCTATCGCCGTATCTATTACTTCCTGACGGCGGACGAGCGGGTCGGCGATCTGATGCGCGAACTGAACACCTCGGACCATGCGCTTCAGAACGTCGACATTTCGCGCAAACTGCCGCCCGCGCCGGGTCGCGCCGTGCCCGAGGGGCAGGTGGTGTCCGGTTTCGGCACGTCGTGGGGCGCCTTCATCGCCGCCTGGCTGACGGAGTGGGAGCGGACGGGCGACCGGCGCTGGCGCGACCGGATCGTCAACGGCATGACCACCATCGGCGGGTTGAAGCGGCGCTGGTTCGCCGGGGAGGCGCCGTTCGACCTGGCCACCGGCCGCTATCAGGGCCAGGGCGACTATGTCGCCGTGTCGCATCTGAACGCCGTGTTCGGCGTGGCGGAAATGAACGCCGAGCTGCTGGACCTGCTGGACGTGCCGTCCTACCGCCGCGCGTGGCTGGAGTACTGCCGCTACTACAACGCCTCGCCGCAGGAGATTTCGGGCCTCCTGGGCCAGGTCCCGCCGGGGCGGTCGCTGACCGAGGCCCATTCGCGCCTGACCGCCTACGCCGCGCACGAGGAGCGCGACGCGGCCCTGGCCCAGCGCGCCTGGAGCGAGTTCTTGGGCAACGATCCGGCCAAGCTGCGCGCCCTGTTGAACGCACGTGGCGACACGGTCGGCGGGACCGAGGTGCTGCGTCCAATCCACGAGGACCCGCAGGTCTCGACCAACGACGCGGCGCAATGGAGCCTGGCCGCCATCGAGAACCTGGCCCTGATCGGCGACAGTCTGGAAGAGGCGGCGGCGCGTCTGGGCTACAGGCCCTGACCGCCGCTGCGCGCCGGCGTCACAGGAGGTAGATCGTCTCGGCGTTGGCGGCGAACAGGCGCTCCCGCTCGTCGGCCGAGAAGTCGGCCGTGATGGCGTCGAAGGCGGAATAGAAGGCGTCGAAGGTTCCGTGGACGCTTTCCACGGGGAAGTCCGAGGCGAACATGGCCCGCTCGGTCCCGAAGGCGTCGATGCACTCCAGGACGATGGGACGGATCGAATCCGGCGTCCAGGCGCGGTCGGTGATGCCCAGGCCGGAAATCTTGATCGACACCTGCGGCTGGGCCGCCAGCAGGCGCAGCCCGGCGCGCCAGCGCTCCATGCCGATGGCGTCGCGATCGGTCGGCAGGCCGGCGTGATTGACGATCAACGGAATGTCGGGATGGCGCGCGGCGATGGCCGCCGCCGTCGCCATCTGCGACGGATAGAGCTGCAGATCGAACGACAGTCCATGCCGGGCCAGTTTGGCGAACCCCTCGACCCATTGCGGGTCCAGCAGCAGGTCGCGGTCGGTATAGGTCTTCAGCGGGTTCTGGTGCCAGCAGACGATCTGGCGAACGCCCCGCACGTTCGGCCGCGCGGCGTGGGCCTCCAGCAGGGCGTCCAGATCGGGGTCCAGCAGATCGGCCCCGGCGACGATGCCGTGGGGATAGCCGCGCTGGTCCGCTAGGGCTTGCAGCCAGTCGGTCTCGGCCAGTTGCCGGCCCCTGGGCTGTCCGGCCTCGACATGGACGATCTTATCCACGCGCCAGCCCGCCGTATCGGCCAGATAGTCGTCCAGCAGATAGTCCCGGTGCGCGATGGGCGTCATGTCTCCCGCCGGATTGTTCGGCAGGGGATCGTCCTGAAGCCAGCCATAGCGGGCGCGCGACAGGTCCCACAGGTGGACGTGGCTGTCGATGATGCGAAGACCGGACGTCATGACGGGGGCTGCGCCTCCTTGCTGAAATAACCGCGCGCCCGCAGCCAGGCTTCCAGCGCCTGCGGCCACAGGGTCAGGGCGGGGTCGGCGCCGCCCAGGCCCGAGCCGTGCGACCCGTGGGCGAACAGGTGCATCTCCACGTCCTTGCCCGCCATCGCCAAGGCCGAATACAGATCGACCGAACCCCGCACCGGCACCAGGGCGTCGTCGGTGGTGTGATAGATGAAGGTCGGCGGGGCCTTGGCCACGACGCCCGGCAGGGGCGTATAGGCGACATAGTCCCGAGGGGCGCAATCCCAACGGGCCATGCGGGCGAAGCGGCAGTATTCGGAGTCGCCCCCGGCGTTCAGATCGGTCGCCTCGAGCCAGGGATAGGCCAGGACCAGGAAATCAGGACGGCTTGAGACCCGCTCGACCGCATCGGGGGCGGCGGCGTCGCCGTCGTCCGATAGGCTGACCGTCATGGCCGCCAGATGGCCCCCGGCGGAAAAGCCCATCAGGCCGATCCGGTCGGCGTCCAGGCCGAAGGCGCGGGCGTTGGCGCGGACGAACCGAACCGCGCGCTCTCCGTCCTCGATCGGCTGGGGCAGGGGATGGCCCGCCCCGTGACGGTATTTCAGCACGAAGGCGCTGATCCCGCGCGCGGCAAACCAGTCGGCGATCTGCCGCCCCTCCAGATTGCCCGCCAGATTCACATAGCCGCCGCCGGGCGCGATAATGACCGCCGCGCCGCTGCGTCGCCCGTTCTGCGGCGCGAACAGGGTCAGGGATGCGTCGTCCTCGCCCGGCCTCAACCCGTAGGTTCGGGTCTGGAGCAAATCGTCCTGGGCCAGACTGGATGGGGCGTCGGCGGTCTGGGCCCGCGCGACCGGCGACAGCAGGCCGCCGAGCGCCAGAATGACCGCCGCCGCTCCGGTCGCGACACGGGCGCGCCGACATCCGAAAATCCAGCCGCCCATGTCGTGTCCCGGTCTCAGTATGTCGTTCTTCCGCCGGAGGTGTCGAAGGTGGAGGCGGTTGTGAAGCTGCATTCCTCGGAGGCCATGAAACAGACCATGGCGGCGCTTTCGTCGACCTCGCCGAGGCGGCCCATTGGGATCTTGGAGCGCATGTAGTCGACCTGGCTCTGGGGCAGCTGCTCCAGGATGGGGCTTTCGAAGGTGGCGGGGGTCAGGCTGTTGGCGATGACGCCCTTGCCGGCCAGTTCCTTGCCCAGCGACTTGGTGAAGCCGATGACCCCGGCCTTGGAGGCGGAATAGGCTGAGGCGTTGGGATTGCCTTCCTTGCCCGCGACCGAGGCGACGTTGACGATACGGCCATAGCCCGCCTTCAGCATGAAGGGGGTGATGGCGCGGCAGCAGTAGAAGACGCCGTTCAGATTGATGTCGATGACCCGGCGCCAGCTGTCCAGCGGGAAGTCCTGCACCGGCACGGTGGCCCCGGTGATGCCGGCCGAGGCGATCAGGATGTCGATACCGCCCAGAAGCCCGTGCGTCTGTTCGGCGGCGGCGGACACCGCATCGGCGTCGGCGACGTCCAGGGCGACCACATGGCTGGCCCCGATCTCTTCGGCGGCGGCCTTCAGCGCGTCGGCGTTCAGATCCCACAGGGCCACCTTGCCCCCCTCGGCGACGATGCGCGCCGCCGCCGCCTTGCCCAGGCCCGAGGCGCCGCCGGTGATCACGGCGGCGCGGCCCGCGAAACGATCCCGATAGGCGTTCATCGGGTCCACTCCACGAAGGTCTGGCCTTGTTCGCCCAGCTTTTCGATGCCAAGGCGGACCGTGTCGCCAGGTTTCAGATACAGCGGCGGTTTCTGGCCCAGGCCGACGCCGGGCGGGGTGCCGGTGGTGATCAGATCGCCGGGCTCCAGCGTCATGAACTCCGACAGGTAGGAGACGATCTCGGCCACGCCGAAGATCATGGTCTTGGTGTTGCCGGTCTGCATGCGCTTGCCGTTCAGGTCCAGCCACATGTCCAGGTTCTGCACGTCGCCGACCTCGTCGGTCGTGACCAGCCAGGGGCCGACAGGCCCGAAGGTGTCGCAGCCCTTGCCCTTGTCCCAGGTGCCGCCGCGTTCGGTCTGGAAGGCGCGTTCGGACACGTCGTTGATCAGCACATAGCCGGCGACGTGATCCAGCGCCTTATCCTTGGTCACATGGGAGGCGGGCTTGCCGATGACGATGCCCAGTTCGACCTCCCAGTCGGTCTTCTCCGAACCGCGCGGAATGACCACGTCGTCGTTCGGCCCGTTCAGGCAGGTGATGGCCTTGGTGAAGACGACCGGCTCTTCCGGGATCGGCAGGTTGGATTCCGCCGCGTGATCCGCGAAGTTCAGGCCGATGGCTATGAACTTGCGGCTGCCGTTCACCGGCACGCCATAGCGCGGTTCGCCCTCGACCAGAGGAAGCGTGGTCGGGTCGATGGCCTTCAGGGCGTCGAGCGCCGGGCCGTGCAGTTGATCCGGGGTGATGTCGGCGACGACGCCCGACAGGTCGCGAATACGCCCTTCGGCGTCCAGCGTGCCCGGCTTTTCCTGGCCCTTGGGGCCGTAACGCAGCAGTTTCATGGTGAAGGAGAGGCTTTCGTCTTAACGCGCGTAGGGGCGATGCAGGGCGATGTCGCGGTTCAGCTCGACGCCGAAACCGGGGGTGTCGGGAACCTTCAGGCGGCCGTTCACGGGAACCGGCTCGCCGATCAGCTGCGGATGGAACATGGGCACGACCTCGTCGGCGCCGGGGGCCATCATCAGGAACTCCGCGAACGGGCTGTTATGGCGCGTCACCACGAAGTGGTAGGAATAGACCGACGAGCCGTGCGGGATCATCAGCACGCCCTTGGCGTCGGCCAGGGCCGAAATCTTCTGCAGTTCGGTGACGCCGCCGCACCAGCCCACGTCCGGCTGGATGATGTCGCAGCATTCCATTTCCAGCAGCATGCGGAAGCCCCAGCGGGTGGCCTCATGCTCGCCGGTCGTGACCAGCATCCCCTTGGGCGCGTTCTTCTTCAGCGCCTGATAGCCCCAGTAGTCGTCGGGGCTGAGGGCCTCCTCGATCCACTTCAGACCCAGTTTGTGGGCCTCGTGCGCCAGACGGGTGGCGTAGTTGAGGTCCAGCGCCATCCAGCAGTCGAACATCAGCCAGAAGTCGTCGCCGCAGGCGTTGCGCATGGCCTCCAGCTCGACCAGATTCTTGCGAAGCCCTTCCTCGCCCTCGGCCGGGCCGTGGTGCAGGGGCATCTTGCCGCCGATGAAGCCCAGTTCCTTGGCTTTGTCGGGCCGCGCGCCGGTGGCGTAAAAGGTCAGTTCGTCGCGCACCGCCCCGCCCAGCATGGCGAAGACCGGCTCCTGGCGCAGACGGCCCAGCAGGTCCCACAGCGCCAGATCGACGCCGGAAATGGCGTTCACCACCAGACCCTTGCGGCCGTAATACTGGGTGGAGAAATACATCTGGTCCCAGATCTTCTCGACCTCGGACGGATCGCGGCCTTCCAGGAAGCGGGCCAGATGCTTCTCGACGATATAGGCCGCCGGCTCGCCGCCGGTCGTGACCGCAAACCCGACCACGCCGTTCTCGGCCTCGATCTCCACGACCAGGGTGCCCAGGACGTTGATGCCGAAGCTGCGGCGGCTTTGGCGGTATTCGGGATATTTGGCCATCGGCGTGGCGATGTGATCGTCGATCCAGTGGCCGTCGCCCTGATCGTGATAGTCGGCGCCGCCTCCGGTTCCGTCGTTTTTCACGACGAAGGCGCGGACGTGCTTGATGCGAGGCAGGCGGCTCATGGCATGATCACCGAAAACTGGCGATCCGCTCCCATAATGCGGGATTTCACTGGCTTTCCTCCGTGCGTCACGTCAATGTCCCCTGTGTAGCCTTGGACGACTTGCGCGTTTTGCTACATTCTGAGAATGAGGATTACGAAATGGGACGAACGCCGTCAATCAAGACCGCACAGGTCGATGGGGATGAAGAGGTCGGCGCCAAGGCGTCCGGCAGCCAGACCCTGCTGCGCGGTCTGGACGTCATCGACGCCCTAATCGAGGGCTCCCTCCCGCTGGCCGAACTGTCCGAAAAGCTGGAGTTGACGCGCAGCACCACCCACCGGCTGGCCTCGGCCCTGGTGGAGCGGCGGCTGCTGTCGTTCCGTCCGCGCGAGGGCTACAGCCTCGGTCCCAAACTGCTGGAGCTGGGCCATGCCGCCAGCCAGCAGATGCACCTGCCGCGCGTGGCCCGGCCCTGGCTGGAGCAGTTGTCGGCCGTGACCGACGACACTGTGCATCTGGGCGTGCTGGACGGCCGCCATGCGCTTTATCTGGACAAGGTCGCGGGTCGGCGCCGCATCAACATCGGCTCGCGCCTGGGCGAGCGTCACCCCATCGCCTCGACGGGCCTGGGCAAGGCGCTTATCCTGGACAAGACCGAGGCGGACTGGATCGACTTCTACGCCGAGCCGGGGGCGGCTTATGATTCCTCCGCCCGGGCTGTCTGGCTGGAGCGGATGCATGGCTATGCCCAGAAGGGCTACGCCTTCGACCTGGAAGAGAACGAGGACCAGATCCGCTGCGTCGCCGCCCCGATTCGTTCGGTCAACGGCCAGATCGTCGCCGCCCTCAGCGTGTCTTCCGCCGCCCAGTATATGTCCGACGCCCGGATGACGGAACTGACCAAGACCGTGACCGAAGCCGCCGACGCCATCAGCGCCGATCTGGGCTGGTCGCCCAAACCCTGAAGCCGAACCATCGCGGGAGTCCCCATGCTGCTTGAGAACAAGGTCGTCCTGGTCACGGGCGCATCGCGGGGCATCGGACGGGCGACGGCCATTGAGGCCGCGCGTCAGGGCGCCGACGTGGCCCTCAACACCTATCGCGACGATGCGGCCGCCGCCGAAGTGGTCACCGAGATCGAGGCGCTCGGCCGCCGGGCCATCGCCGTCGACGGCGACGTGGCTGAACCCGACAGCGCCGCTGCCTTCATCGACGCCGCCGTTCAGGCGATGGGGCGGGTCGACGTCTTCGTCTCCAACGCCGGCATCTGTCCCTTCCACGCCTTCCTCGACATGCCGGCCAAGACCCTGCGGCGGACGATGGAGGTCAATCTGCACGGCGCCTATTTCATGGTGCAGGCGGCGGCTAATCAGATGGTCCGCCAAGGAGACGGCGGCGCCATCGTGGCGATCAGCTCGATCTCGGCCCTGGTCGGCGGCGAGATGCAGACCCACTACACCCCCACCAAGGCGGGGGTGCACAGCCTGATGCAGTCCTGCGCCGTGGCCCTGGGGCGTCACGGCATCCGCTGCAACTCGGTCCTGCCCGGCACCATCGCCACCGACATCAACAAGGACGACCTCGCCGATCCGAAGAAGCGCGAGTATATGGAAGGCCGCATTCCGTTGGGTCGGCTGGGCCGGCCCCAAGACATCGCCTCGGTCGTGGCCTTCCTGGCCTCGGACATGGCGTCCTACATGTCCGGCGCGGCCCTGCTGGTCGACGGCGGGGCCTTCGCCAACTTCCAGTAAGGCTCGGCCATGATCATCTCGTCCCCCAGCGACTATCGCGAGGCCGCGCGGCGCAGGCTGCCGCCCTTCCTGTTCCACTACATCGACGGCGGCGCCTATGCCGAACAGACGTTGAGGCGCAACGTCGAGGACTGGCAGGCCATCGCCCTGCGCCAGCGCGTGCTGCAGGACATGACCAGCCTCAGCCTGGAAACCCGGCTGTTCGACGAGACGCTGCGCCTGCCGGTCGTGCTGGCGCCGGTCGGCCTGACGGGCATGTACGCGCGCCGGGGCGAGGTTCAGGCGGCTAGGGCTGCGGCCTCACGCGGCGTGCCCTTCACCCTATCCACCGTCTCGGTCTGTCCGATCGAGGAGGTGGCGCCCGCCATCGACCGGCCCATGTGGTTCCAGCTCTATGTCCTGCGCGACCGGGGCTTCATGAAGAATGCGCTGGAGCGGGCGAAGGCGGCGGGGGTCAAGACCCTGGTCTTCACCGTCGACATGCCGACTCCCGGCGCCCGATACCGCGACGCCCATTCGGGCATGAGCGGGCCGAACGCGCCCCTGCGCCGCATGATCCAGGCCATGACCCATCCGATGTGGGCCTTCGACGTGGGCCTGCGCGGCACGCCGCACGATCTGGGCAATGTCTCTGCCTATCTGGGCAAGCCGACAGGGCTGGCCGACTACATCGGCTGGCTGGCGAACAACTTCGATCCGTCGATCTCGTGGAAGGATCTGCAATGGATCCGCGACTTCTGGGACGGGCCGATGATCATCAAGGGCGTGCTTGATCCGCAGGACGCCCGCGACGCCGTCAGCTTCGGCGCCGACGGGATCGTGGTGTCGAACCACGGCGGGCGTCAGCTGGACGGCGTGCTGTCCTCGGCCCGCGCCCTGCCCGCCATCGCCGATGCGGTTCAGGGCGATCTGAAGATTCTGGTCGATTCCGGCGTTCGCAACGGTCTGGACGTGGTGCGGGCGATCTCGCTCGGCGCCGACGCCGTCCTGCTGGGCCGGGCCTTCGTCTATGCGCTGGCGGCGGACGGGCAGGCGGGGGTCGAGAACCTGCTGGACCTGATCGAAAAGGAAATGCGCGTCGCCATGACCCTGACCGGGGCCAAGTCCGTCGCGGGCGTGACGCGCGACATGCTGGCGGCCTGATCCGCGTCAGGCCGCCGTTCGCGTCTCACCGATAGGGCGTCAGGTCGATGGCGTCGGCCATCGCGCGAAAACCGGCGTCGTTCGGGTGCAGATGGTCGCCGCTGTCATAGGCGGCGGCCAGTTTCAGCGGCTCGGCCGGGTCGCGCATCACGGCGTCGAAGTCGATGACGCCGTCCGCCTCTCCGCTGGTGCGAATCCAGGCGTTCAGGGCCTGGCGCGTCGCCTCGCCCTGTTCGGACCAGTAGTTGGCGTCCTTGTAGGGCAGGATGGTCGCCAGCCTGACCTTCAGCCCGCCCGCATGGGCGCGGGTGATGATCTGGCGATAGCCGGCGATCAGGTCGGCCGGGGTCGGCGGCTGCGGATCGTGGTCGCGCCAGGCCATGCCGAAGTCGTTGACCCCCTCCAGCACGATCACATCGGTCGCGCCGGGCACGGCCAGCACGTCGCGGTCGAACCGGGCCAGGGCGGCGACGCCCAGACCGGGCTTGGGCTTCAGGATGCGGTTGCCGGAAATCCCGGCGTTGGCCACCGCCACCGAGGTCAGACCGGCCGCTTGCAGGCGGGCCGCCAGCAGGTCGGGCCAGCGCCGGTCGGCGTCGCGCGTGCCGTTGGCGCCGTCGGTGATAGAATCGCCCAGGGTGACGATGACCCGCCCCGGCTCGGCCCGCTGCACGTCTATGCCCGAGATCAGGATGCGCTGGGTCACAAGCACCGGGTTCGTCAGTTCGGCCGCCGCCGTCTGGTCGCCGGGCGCGATCCAGCCGGACGACAGGCCCAGCAGGTGGATGGTGGGATCGGCCACCTCGTCCGGCAGATAAAGGCTGATCGACAGGCGGCTAAGCGCGGGCAGGGCCAGATCGACCGGATCGCTGAGCAGGGGCGCTTCCGGCGCCAGGACGGCGCCCGTCGATCCGTCGAAGGTCAGGTCGCGCGCCGTGCCGGGCACGGGCTTTCCGTCGTCGGCCAGCTGCACGATCCGCACCCGTCCGATCCGGGCGGCGACGGGGCCGTATTCGTTGGACAGGCGCAGGCGGAAGCGGTCGCCGCCCGCGCTGACGCGGACCACCTGACGCACGGTGACGTCCTTCAGCGTCGGCGGGCGACGGTCGGGCGCGGCGGCCACGGGCGAGGCGTTCCAGCTTCGCGCCCAGTGGGTCTCGGCCTGGGCGCAGGGCGCCAGGGCTGTCTGCGTCAGGGCCGCCAGGGCCAGCGCCAGGATCAGGGCGTGCTTCTTCATCGGCTTCCTCAAACTAGGCGACGGTCCAGACCGAAAAGTCCCGGACGGTCATGTGATTCCAGGTGGTGCGCAGGCCGAACCAGCCGCGACGATAGGGGGCGGGGTCGTCCAGGGCGAACATGCGCCGGTCGTCGCGCCAGTATTCGATGCGCGACCCGTCGGCGATCAGGCGGATGCGATAGGGCCGGTTGGCTGCGATCAGGTCGTCCGGCGCCGACAGATCGTGCTGGGGCAGCAGCGGCCTTTCTCCGTTCCCGACATAGCGGCGAAAGCGCGAAGAGGTGTTCGAATTGCCGCCCAGCCCGACATAGTAGGTCCGCAGGGTGTCGTAGTCGGCAAAGGCCCCCGACCGGGGCCGCGCCAGAAGGGCGCCGGGACTGCGCGGATCGTCGGCCATCCAGAAGCAGTTCAGATCGCTGACCCGGTCATGGGCGCCGCCGCCCGACACGGCTTCGGCCGTGAAGCGGATCTCGACCGGCGAGGTCAGTTCGGGCCGGAACCAGGCGGTCGCCCCCTTGGGCACGTCGAAGATCATCGCCCCGTCGGCGGCCCGCACCGTTCCCTGTCCCTGCTCCAGTTCGACCAGCCACTGACCCAGGCCGTGACTGAAATCGTCGGCGTAAAGACGCCGTGCGCCGGATCGGGGCAGGCTCGCGCACCCCGCCAGACCGGCGGCGCCCAGCAGAACCCCGCGTCGGTTCGCCCTCATCGCCCGCGCTCCGCCGGCGGGACGGCGTCGAAGGCGAAACCGGGGTGCGAGGGCTGGTTATAGGCCGAGTTCTGACCCGACACCTGCGACCGATACTGCGCGTCGTGCATCAGGGTGACGTGGCGGATGGCGGTCGGATGCGGGGTCACATAGATCCGCAGGGCCGAACTGTCCGCCGTGCGCCACACCACCTCCTCGCGCCAGTCGCCCAGGATGTCGGCGACCAGAACAGGGTTCGCCTTGGTGCCGTTGTTCGAGGCCGCGCCCTCAGCGGTCAGCAGGGGGACGGAGCGCTGATTCTCCCAGTCCCATTTGAAGATGCGCGTTCCGTCCAGCAGTTCGCGCAGGGCGTCGCCGTCCCACCAGACGCCGAAATTCATCTGTTGCGGCCGGGTGTGGCCGATGACCTGTCCGTCCGCCGAATACAGGTCGCCGCCGTTCGACGCCCAGACCTCGGCGCCCGGATAGCGGGGGTCGATGTCCAGGGCTACGCCGCGCCCGACGTCGTGCTGGCCGGGCGTCCGCCACAGGATTTCTCCGGTGCGGGCGTCCACCATGGCCGAGCCGACGCCGCCGTTGCCGGCGACGTTCTCATGGACGCCGAACTTCTCCAGCCCCGGCCGGGTCGGGTCCAGATCGCCGACATGCATGGCGTCGCCGTGACCCAGCCGCGTGGTCCACAGCGGCGTTCCGTCGTCGTCCAGCGCCATGGCGCCATAGACGATCTCCTGACGTCCGTCGTTGTCCACGTCCGCCACGCTGAACTGATGATTGCCCTGACCGGCGTAACCTTCGGGCGCGGCGTCGCTGTCGAACACCCAGCGCTGGCTCAGCCGACCGTCGCGCCAGTCCCAGGCCGCGACAACGGTGCGTCCATAATAGCCGCGCGCCATGACGATGCTGGGCAGGCGGCCGTCCAGATAGGCCGTGCCGCCCAGATAACGCTCGGATCGATTGCCATAGCCGTCGCCCCAGAGGGCCGCCATCTCTTCCGGCGTCGCTTCGTCTCCGGATCGACCGCGCGAGGGGACATAGGGGGCGGTGGCCAGGGCCGCGCCGGTGCGGCCGTCGAATACGGTGATGAACTCCGGCCCGGACAGGATGCGGCCGGTCAGGCCCGCCGCCAGGGTTCCGTCCGGCTTCTGCTCGGCGCCGGTGCGGTCGCGGCTGGGGATTTCGCCGTCATCCTCGCGCCAGTCGGCTTCGGCGTCGCCGATCATCCGACCGGCGCCGTCGATCGTGCCGTCTGCGGTCTTCAGCACAACCTCGGCCCGTCCATCGCCGTCGAAGTCCTGCACGATTATCTGGGTGTAGTGGGCACCCGAACGGATGTTGCGCCCCAGATCGATGCGCCACAGCCGCCGCCCGTCCAGCGTGTAGGCGTCTATCAGCGTCGGGCCGGTGAAGCCGGCGAAGGCGTTGTCCTTGGCGTTCGTCGGCTGCCATTTCAGTATGATTTCGTATCGGCCATCGCCGTCCAGATCTCCGACCGTCCCGTCGTTGGCCTCGTATTCATAGGCCACCCCGTCGGGCATCACGCCGCCATCTGGGCGATCCAGCGGGATTGTGAGATAGCCCTCACGCAGGTCCAGCGCGTCAGTAAGGCTTTCGTCGCCCACGCGGCGCACCGCATAACGCGCCAGCGGGTCGCCGTTTACGTCATGCCAGCCCGTCGCGTCAGCAGCGGCTGTCCTGGCCATCTTGGCGTCATTCCTGAACACTTCGAAGCGAGTATCTGAAGCGTCCGTCACCAGCAGCCGCCATTGAAGCAACGTTCCGCCGTCGTGGGCCTGTGTGCTGACGACGGACCGATCCAACCGCTCCAAATGTGGAACTTCAGCATTGGCGAACGCCGAGGCCATGAGGAAGTTGATGCTCGCACATGCCATCAATCCGCGAAGTGGTGCCTTGCGAAACAAACCGACCGTTTCCCTATGATTCATGACGACCCAATTATTGGGACTTAATTCCAAAATATATGAATCGCTTGCGTCATCAAGTCATTTGGAACTGACAACTTGGAACAGCGCTGTCAGGCTAAGTGCTCCAAGCCGGCAACTTGCCCCACGCGGCGAAATCTTAGGCTGTAGCCGCCATCCATGCCTGGTCGGCTCCGGCGCGGAAGCGTCGAAGCGTGGGCCGGCTGACGAGGTGACGTTGGGTGTAGAAGGTGTTGTAGATCGCGGCGTGGGTGGTGAGGAAACGCTGGGCTGAAGCCTGGGACTTGAACAACTGCTGCTGTCGCTCTCGCCGTCGGATCGGCAGGTGGGAGTTCTCCGCCCGATTGTTTTCCCAAAGCCGGCCGGTGGAATGCAGATGGCGCAGGCCCAACGCCTCAAGAGCAGCTGGATACGAACGAAGACCGTCGGTGACGATGCGTTCTGGCTCAACAGGCTGATTTCGCAACAATCGCTTCAACAGCACCAGAGCCGCCTCCGTGTCTCGCCTGCGCTGGACGACAAGCTCCAGGACCTCGCCCTCATCATCGACCGCGCGCCAGAGGAACATGCGCTTGCCGCCGATCGAACAGACGACCTCGTCCAGGTGCCAGCGTGGGGAAGGGGAGGGGCGAAGCCGCTTCAGTCGCCGGGCGATCTGCGGGCCAAATTTGATCGTCCAGCAGCGGATGGTCTCGTAGCTGACGTCGATCCCGCGCGCCGCGAGCAGCTCTTCAACATCCCTGAAACTCAGGCTGAAGCGGAAGTAAAGCCAAACGGCGTGGCGGATGACTTCCGCGGGAAAGCGGTGGCGCTTGAAAGATAGCGGCTTCACGGAAGTCGTCCCCAATCAGCCGGTACGTCGGCCTCCAGTGGAGACAAGTTAGCGTTAGACTGACAGCACCGTTTGTCCGCATCAACGGGGAACGCCACTACCTCTGGCGCGCCGTCGATCATGAGGGCGAGATCCTAGGCTCAGGACCCATTGATCCAAGAGGCTCGATCTGATTCAGGCTCCTGATGAGTCTGGATATGAGTGACCTGTATTGGCTGACGGACGAGCAGATGGCTCGGCTGGAACCCTTCTTCCCCAAGAGCCAC
>QFQU01000021.1 GCA_003248965.1 Brevundimonas sp.
CCCGTGAACACCATGGTCTGCATGTCAGTCTCCTGTTGATCCGAAGCCGCCGGGGAGCCGATCTCCCCAATCCCGCTTCACCCGAGACCTCCCTTCCTCCTCAGCTCCCGGCCGGGCGCTTTCGCCCGGGCGTGACCGCCCGGCGTGTCGCCATCGATCCGCTTTCGCGCGATGCTGGGGGCATGTGCGTTCTCACCCTCGCCTGGGATGTCCATCCGGACTGGCTGCTCGTGGCGGCCGGCAACCGCGACGAGGCCCACGCCCGTCCGTCCGCGCCGCTGGCGCGCTGGAGCGACGGGTCGGGCGTCATCGGCGGACGGGATCTTCAGTCCGGCGGCATGTGGCTGGGCGTCTGCGAACCCCATCCCCGATTCGCCGTCGTCACCAATGTCACCGGACAGGGCGCGCCTGATCCGCACCGACTGAGCCGGGGCGGGCTGGTGCGCGACGCGCTTGTGAGCCGTGCGCCCTTCGCCGCCCCGGAACTGAGCCGCTTCAATCCCTTCAACCTGATCGTCATCACCGAAGACGGGGCCATGGAGCGCACCAACCGCCCCCAGCCGCTGTCCCGGTCTCTGGCCCCGGGGTGGCATGCGCTCTCCAACGGTCTTCTCGATGCGGCGTGGGACCGGAAGGAGCGGCTGACCGAGGCCGCCCAGGCCTGGCTGGCGGCCGCGCCGGCCCAGCCCGAAGGTCTCCTCTCAAGTCTCGACGATCGCGAGCAGGGACGGCCGGCCAAGGCGGACCGGCCGATCTTTCTCCTCAACGATCTTTACGGAACGCGGTGCAGCACCGTCGTCGCCGTGGATCGGGCCGGGCGGGGCCGGATCTGGGAGCGCCGCTTCGATGCAGCCGGCGCCGTCACGGGCGAGACGGAGATCGCGTTTCACTGGCTGATCTGACCTCGGGCGTTCCCGGGAACGCAGCGCGGTTGAGGGGATCGTGTAAGGTCAGAGCCCAGTTCAGCCGCCCAGGCCCGGAGACCCCATGGACGACCCGTCATCCGAAGAGGCTCTCGAGCTCGAGCGTCTCGCCAAATCGATGGTCGAACTCTGTGTCCGCAACACGGTGCTTGAGGACTATCACGCCGGGCGGTTTCCCCGATCCCGGGCCGGGGACTATTCGGACGTTCGCGTGGTGACACCCGATGGAGAGATCCCGTGGCGCGACCTGAGCCGCATCTCGGACGACGAGATGAAGGCCCTGATGATCGAGGTCGTCGACCGGGTCTTCACCTATCTCACCTATCCGGAAATCCTGGGCGCTATTCCGGGAGGACGCCTCTGGGATCGCCCCAAGCTTGACGAGGCCCTGATGAAGACCGTGCGCCGAAGGCAGGGTCAGGCTGCCGCACCCTCCAGCATCGACTGAACCGGATGGCGGCGCAGGACCGCCTCGACGACGTCCGGTCGGTCCACGGGAACGAAGACCCGCGGCGCATAGGCGATGATCTCGATGAAGCAGCCGAGCGCGACCAGGGCGTCCCGGTCCGTGCGACCGCCGACCACCTCCAGCCGCCAGCGGTCCATGACGCGAGATCGCTTGAGCCACAGGCCGCCCGAAAGGGCGAGCTGAACATTGCGATCCAGCACGGCCGCAGCGGTGCGACTGCCGTCGGCCCAGGCGTCGCCGATCTCGGTCAGGCCCAGCGCGGTCTTCAGGCTGGCGGCCTGAACCTCGTCCAGCACCCGGCCCAGCCACCGTCGGCCGTCCGGCGCGCGCACGCGGCGCACGGAGCAGCCCTTGGCAGGCAGGCGGCCCCAGATCGGCAGAAGCAGGCCGGTCGCCAAGGTCAGGCGGCGCGTTCGCCAGGGATCGGCGGCTGCGACTTCGGCGTCCCACACCGCCCGCCACGGGGCCTCATCGGTCTGGGCCCAGGCCGACTCCTCGAAGGCCTTCTCCGGCGTGACCTGATGCTGGTCGGGCCGCAACAGGCGAACCGCCGGAACAAGCCGGTCCTCGTCGGTCGTGGTGGTCAGCCCGAACTCGGCGAGGGCGGCGCGACCGGAACGGTCGTTGACCACCAGGCGGAACGCCGAGCCCGCCGCGACCTCCAGCGCGGCGTCCGAGCTGACGATCTCACGACGGACCTTCAGTTCGAAGGTGACGAGTGCGGTTTCCGCCCCGGTCGAGACGTCGGTTCGGATCGTTTCCTCCTCGACCACGGCCAGTTCCTCGGCCTCGATATCCTCCAGACCGCGATCCAGATCGCCCGAGGCGGCGGCGCGTTCGAGGATGCCTGAAAGTATGGCGTCGAAATCGGCGAACAGGGCGTTCTGGTCGGCGATGCGCAGGGCCAGGAGCCGGTTCAGGAAGGTGTGTATGGGCGGCAGGTCGTCAGCGGGCTTCAGCCCGCCATCGCCGTCGCGCAGCTTCAGGCCGGTCTTCGTCTCGAAGTCCTCCAGGGTCATGGACGACAGCTCGCCGAAGCCGAGTGCGCCATAGAAGACCAGAAGCGCCCGGCGCGCCCACGGGCTTTCCAGATTGTCCTCGGCCCGGAACAGGCCGGCCCCCGCCGTTCGGCGTTCGCCGCGCGTCAGCGCCCCGAGCGAATCCAGCCGCCGGGCGATGGTCGAGGTGAACCGCTTCTCGCCGTGGATGTCGGTGGTGACGGGCCGGAACAACGGCGGGCAGGCCTGATGGGTCCGATGACTGCGCCCCAGACCCTGGATGGCGGTGTCGGCCCGCCAGCCGGGCTCGACGAGATAGTGCGACCGGCGCTGCTGGTTCGGCGCGGAGAGATCGGCATGATAGCTGCGCCCTGTGCCACCCGCGTCCGAGAAGACCAGAATCCGTTTCCGCCCCGACATGAAGGCGTCGGTCTCGGCGCGCGCCGCCGAGGCGCCGCGTCGCTCGACAAGGCGGCGTCCGTCGCGCATCACCACCCGACGCGACCGGCCGGTGATCTCGGCGACGGCGTCCGTACCGAAGGTGTCGAGCAGGGCGTCGAGCACGCCCGGCACGGCGGGCAGCAAGGCCATCCGCTCGATGAGGTCTTCGCGCCGCCGCAACGCGTCCTGACTGACGGCCGGGCGGCCGTCGACCATGACCGGGACCAGGGTGACGGCGCCGTCCTCGCCCTCGATCGCCTCCATCAGGTTCACGGGGAAGGCCTCGCGCAGATAGTCGAGAACATATTCGCGCGGTGTCAGGTCGATGGAGAGGTTGTTCCACTCCTCCGGCGGAATGGACGCCAGGCGCCGCTCCATCACCGCCTCGTTCGTCGAAACGATCTGGACCACGGCGGAACGCTCTTCGGCCAGATCCGCCCGGATCGAGGCGGCCAGGGTCGGCGCTTTCAGCCCCGCGAGCAGATGACCGAAGAACCGCAGTTTGGCGCCCTCGAACGCGGAATGGACAGCCGACGCGGCCAGGCCGCTCTTCGCCTTGCCCTCCTCGTCGTTGAAGCCGGTGGCCTTGAGCGCATCCCCCAGATTGGCGTGGATCAGCTGGAAGGCGTCGGCCCAGGCGTCCCAGATGGCGATGTCGTCTTCGGTGAGCGCGTGGAACAGGGGCTCATACTCCACGCCCTCGAACGACAATGACCGCGCGACGTAGAGGCCCAGGGCCTTGAGCTCGCGCGCCACCAGCTCCATGGCCGCGACCCCGCCCTTGTCCATGGCCTGGAGGAAGTCGTCCCGGGTGACGAAGGGCGCCTCCGGCCCGCCCCATAGACCCAGGCGCGCCGCGTAGGCGAGGTTTTCGGCTGTGGTCGCCCCCGTCGCCGAGACATAGAGGACCCGCGCATTGGGCAGCCGGTTCTGCAACGCCAGTCCGGCCATGCCCTGCAGCGAGGCCTTCTTCGTCCCCCGCGCGCCCTTGCCGCCACCGGCGGCGTTGGCCATGGCGTGGGCTTCGTCGAAGGCGATGACGCCGTCGAAGTCCTCACCGAGCCAGGCGACGATCTGGTCGAGCCGGGACATCTTCTGGCCGCGCGCCGGCTGGCGCAGGGTGGCGTAGGTGGTGAAGACGATCCCACGATCAAGCCGTACGCCTTCACCCAGCTTCCAGCTGTTGAGGGGCACGATATCGTGGGCGCCCCCGCCGATCGCGCCCCAGTCGCGCCGGGCGTCGTCCAGAAGGGCGTCGTTCCTGGACAGCCAGAGGGCCTTCAAACGTCCCTGCGCCATATTGTCGGCGATGACGGCGGCGATCTCCCGGCCCTTGCCGCAGCCGGTGCCGTCGCCGAGGAAGAAGCCCCGTCGCAGCTGCACCGCGCCCTCCGCCTCCTCCCGCGACAGGCTCAGTTGGTGCGCCGCCTCGCAGGGCGTCCACCACGCCGGCAGCATTCCGGCATGGGCTTCGCCCGCATAGATGACGGTCTCCAGCTGGGCGTCGGAAATCCGACCGTCTTCCCGGACCGACGGCGGCAACACCGGCCGGTAGGTCGGGGCCGGCGGCGCGACCGAAGCCATCGGGCCGGATTCCACCAGGGGAGAAGGATGCGGCTTCTCGTCGGTCAGGGCGATCCGCGCCAGCCGGTGGGCCTGGTAGAGGCCCACATCGCGGCCTTCGCCCGTCCAGGCGAGGGTCTGATAGGTGATGGGAGACGCTCCCGTTAAGAAGCCGAGCCGCCCGGACGGCAGGGCCAGTGACCGATCTCGCGGCGCCAACAAGGTCTGGGCCCCAAGTTCAAGGCGGACCCTGGGCCTGGCCGTGGCGCGCTCCGGAATGGTCGCGGCCAGGGCGGCGCAGGCGGCGAGATCCTTGCCGTTCGCGAGCGCGGCGACGTCTGCGCCGCACTCCAGCCGATCCAGAACCAGCAAGCCAGTCTCGACGCTGGTCCCGTGCCTGGAGAAGGCGCGTGGCGGGAAGCCGATCCGGGCAACGACGCACCCCTTGGCGTTCAGCCGGCTTATCAGACCCTCGTCCGAGAGGGCGGTGATCGGCACGACGGCAGCCAGACGTCCGCCGTCGGCCAAGGCCGCGAAGGCAGCGATCAGATGGGCTTCCAGATCGGTGAAGGGCGGATTGCAGACCGCGACGTCGAACCCGCCGGCGCCCGGCAACAGATCCTGCACACGGCGTCCATCGAGGCGAGACCGGCTCGCCGCAGCGAAAAGACCGTCGAGCATTTCGGCGCGACCCTCGGCCAGCTCGTTCAGCGTCAGGACGCCGCCGCAGGCCTCGGCCACGATGGCGATCAGACCGGTGCCCGCCGAAGGCTCCAGCACCCGGTCGCCCGGACGGACCTGAGCGGCCAGCACCACGAGCGCCGCCAACTCCGGCGGCGTGGAGAACTGGTCGAGCGCGATCTGATCCTCGCTGCGTCGGCTCTGAGTCAGACCCAGGCCGCCGACCGTCGCCAGAAGAGCGGCGATGGCGGCCGGCGCGTCCTCGAGCCGCGACACCTGGGGCGCCAGCCGACGGATCTGCAGCACGGTCGCCGCCTCGATGGCCTCATAGGCGTCGCGCCAGGTCCACAGGCCCTCGGCGTCGGACCCGCCGAAGCCGGTGGTCATGACACCGGAGACCAGCTTGCGATCCAGCGGGCGGGACCGGGCCAGATGGGCGGCGAGCGCCCGGGCGGCGGCCATGAGGTTGGCGGCGCGGTCGCAGGAGCGAGGCGCGGCGAAGAGCGAAAGACTGCCGGTCTGAGGCGGCGTCGGGGCAACGGTCATGGGGAGAGCTCCGATCGCCCGGAGCGGCGGGCTCATCCCTCCGGTCCTCCAGGCTCGCGCCCTGCCGCCCTTCCTCCCGCCTCTCATGACGAAGGCCCGCCGCGACGATGTCGCGACGGGCCTCACCGTCTCCGCGCCTGTGTCAGGCGGCGTCGTCGAGCGCTGCTTCGCCGTCAGCGGTCACCTCGAAGGCGCCGACCCCGTCGTCCGGCTCGCCTCCGCCGTCTTCGCCCGCGCCACTGTCAGCATCCTCGACATCCGATGCCGAAACCTCGTCGACCTCAGGCGGCGTGGTCCAGGACAGGCTCGCCGGCGCCCAGCCCTTTTCGGCGGCGTTCTCCTCGACCCAGGGGATCAGATCGGCCTTCTTCAGCAGAGCCGCTCTCACGTCTGCCCGATCCATCTCTTCCAGCATCTTCAGAAGGAGGGTCTTGGAATGCGGCTTCAGGAACTCGGCGTCCGGGGTCCAGTGCAGGCTGATGTCCGCGCCGCAGAGCTCGGCGAGCTCGGCGGCCTCGGCCCGGGCCGACTTGCGGATCAGGGTGGTCCGCTCCTCACGAATATCCAGGGTGAGGGCGGTGAGCTCGGCCAGCAGCCCCATCTTGTCGCCATGGGCGAGGCCATGCACCCAGGCGATCACCGTCTGGCCCGACGCCTCCCAGGCGGCGCGTCGATCGTCGAGCCTCTGGCGGACTTCGCCGTCCAGAGAGTCAATGACGCGACCGCCGGTCGGCTTGAACGCGGACGCGGTCAGGGCGAGGGCGGACTCGGATCTCTGCCCGAAGGTTCTCACGGCCAGCTGGTTGAATAGCCGGGCGATCAGCGCGGTGAAGGCGACGCCGGGATCGTCGGCGAGGGCGCGGATGAGACCGCGGGTGGCCACATCGGTGCGCACGGCGTGAAGGGCGTGATTGACGCCTTCGGTCTCGGGCTCCGGCGTATCGACCTCCGGCGGCCGGTAGGCGGGAGCGGCAGCGATGCTCCCCGTCGATGCGGGAGCCTGATCGTCGGTCTCGTCCTCGATGTCCGGTTCCGCGGGCGTGAAGCACCGGACTTCGATCCCGGTCCGGGCTGCGGGACGCAGGACGAGGGTCGTGGCCACGCGACCGCTCCATCCCGCCTGATCCATGGCCAGGCGGGCGCGGATCATGACATCGAGCGCGGCGTCCACCGCTTCGGCATCAGTGGTCTCCGTCAGCACCGCCTCGGCCGCTTCGACGGCTGCGTTGAAGGCGTCTCGCTTGTCGCGGTAGTCCGCCATCTCCGTGGCCGGGAGCATGCCGCCATAGACATAGCCGGCGGCCTCGAGATCGTCCGGCAGGTCCGGTTCGGGCCCCGCCGTGACGTGGACCGCCAGACCTTCGGCCTCATGGATCAGGGCGATCTCGCGCGCGCGGCGGGTCCAGACCTCGGTGAGAATCGCCGGGTCCAGAAGCACCGGCGGCAGCTCGCCGAAGAGATCGGTCTCGGTGCGGCCCCCGGCCTCGGCGTAACGCTCCGGTCCGATGAGGGCGCAGCGGGGGTCGCGGGCGGTGACACGGGCCTCGTCGAGTTGTTCGGTCACGCGCCAGTCCTGGAAGCCGTGACCGTCGAGGGTCATCCGGGCCAGCTCCGCCTGTTCTTCCGGATCGGGCAGGCGGGCGAGCAGGCGCGCCTGGCGCAGGTTCAGCCGTCCGAGCCGGAGCGCCTGCAGCGCGACGTCCGGAAGGGCGGAAAGGGCTGCGAGACGTTTGACGTCGATTTCCGCGTATCCCAGCGCCTTGGCGATGGTGGGCACGCCCAACTTGCCCTTCAGCATCCGGCCGATCGCCGCGATGATGTCGGCGACATGGACCGGCACGGCCGTGTTGGTGAGCAGGACGGCCGCGGCCTGGCGGGCGGGATCCGTCTCAACGAAGACATCGACCAGGAAGCCGTCGTCGATACGGCCCTGCTCGACCAGCAGGCGAAGCGCCAGCAGGCGCCGTCGGCCATCCAGCGCCATGTTGGCGGCTTCCTTCTTTCGACCGGGGCGGACGGTCAGGGGCTGCAGCTGACCCGCGGCGAACAGGGTCTCGGCAAGCAGCGGAATGTCATCGTCGGGTGGCTCGCCGAAGCGAAGGTTCTCCGGGGCGACGTCGAGATCACGGAGATGGACGAGCGGGCGGTTACGGGTCGACGCGACCTGGAAAGGGGTTGCGACGACGGCGACGGCGGTGGAACGGGACATGAGGGCTCTCCAGCCGGAGGCGAGGTCCATCCCCGCCTTCACGGCGCCCGTCCGCGCCCTTCCTTTCCCGCCTTCTGCCAGTCTTGGGCGGCCTCGTTCCAATCGCCGGACGGGGGCGGGGGGAAGGCGAGGATCGCCTCCACGCCATCCCGCTCAAGCCGTTTCGCCAGGCGCATTGCGGCCGTCTCCCCCGCTCGACCCCGGTCCCCGGCGATGAGCACCGTCGAGACATGATCTGGCGCATGCCACTGCGAGAGGTTCCCGGCGGACATGAGCGCCCAGCCCGGCAGGTCGAAGCGTTCCATGGCCGACAGGGTGGTGACGACGCCCTCCGCCACCAGCATCCGCGGCGCCGCAGGTCGCAGCCGGACGGCCGAGCCCGCCGGGACCTGGCCCACGGTCTTGCGCGGGACTCTCAGACCCGATGCGACCTGCCCGTTGGTCGCGAGATAGGTGAGCTCGACGGCTGTTAGGTCCCCCGAGGACGACCGGATACCGGTCATCATCGCGCGCCCGGCGCGCCGGCCCGGTCGGTAGACCGAGAAGGGCGCCCGGGGGTGTTCGATCAGGTCGTCGAGGTCTTCTCGCCAGGCGACGCCGCGCACGGCCAGGTGACGCGCGGTCACACCGGTCGGCGTGGGACGTACCCCATCCAGCCAGAGCGCGCGCGCGATCGCCCGCCGTCGGGGGTGGTCGATCACGAGTGTCTCCGGTGTCGCCGTGACGCCCACGAGCCGACCGCCGGGATCGACCAGTCCGCGACGCCTCAGATCGTCGCGAACTTCCCGCCAATCGGCGGCGCCGAAGGTGTGGATGACGACCCGGCCGCCATCGAGCAGCAGCGAGACAGATCGGTCCGACTTCCCGTGGCCGGGCGCCGGCACATTGGCGCGCAAGCCGTTCTGGTAGAGGTCCCCGCCGAGGATCGCCACGATCTGGCGCAGGCTCACCGGAAATGCCCGAGGGTGCGCAGGCTGGCCGTACCGTCCCTGCCGACGACCAGATGATCGTGGACCTGGATGTCGAAGACCCTGGCGGCGTCGACGATCTTCCGCGTCATCTCGATGTCGGCGCTTGATGGCTCGGGATCGCCCGATGGATGGTTGTGGACGAGGATGATGGATGCGGCCGACACCTCCAGCGCCCGCCGCACGACCTCCCGCGGATAGACGGGCGCGTGATCGATCGTGCCGTGGGCGACCAGCTCGTCGCTCATGAGCCGGTTGCGCTTGTCGAGGAACAGGGCCCGGAATTGCTCGCGGGGCTCCTCGGCCAATGCGACCCGAACATAGGCGAGCAAGGCCGTCCAGCTGGTGACCAGGGGCCGTCTCGAAGCCTCGGCGCGGACCAGCCGTTCGCTGAGCACACGGAGCAGCTTAAGGTCGGTCAGCGCCCCGGGACCCAGCCCGCTGGCGCGCGCCAGCTCCGGCACGTCGGCGGAAGCGATGGCGGCGATGTCGCCGAACCGGTCGAACAGGGCGTCCACGGCGGGTGCGGACGCGTGTCGCCCACTGCGGCCAAGCAGAAGCCCCAGAAGCGCGCGGTCGTCGAGGTTCGCGAGCGAACTCGTGTCGGGCGAACGCCCAGCCCCGGCGATCGCGGGTTCGAGGTCAGGAAGCGGGCGCATGGCGGTCTCCAGCAAGGCTCCCAAGCGGAGCATTCCCGGCCGCCCTTCCTTTCTTCCCGCGCACGCTTCTCGATCCGACCGGATCGGCCCAAGTTGGTCCGATGAAATGGCAGCTCATCCTCCCGCTCCTCGCCGCGCCCGCGATCGCCCATGCCGACCCCTGCGAAGGACGACTGCCGGATCGTGCGGGACAGGCTTTCGCCGGGCAGGTTCGCTACGTCGGCGACGGCGACGGGCTTTGCGTCGGCGACAGCACGAACCCCTCCACCTGGATCGAGGTCAGGCTCGCGGACTTCAATGCTCCGGAGCTCAACGCCACAGGCGGTCGCGCCGCCCGTGAGCAGCTGCGCCGTCTGGTGATGGGACGACGTCTCGATTGCGCGGCGACCCGAGGACGTAGCGGGCGGGTGATCGTTTACGATCGGGTGATCGCGACCTGTCGGCTCGACGGGCGTCGTGTCGGCGACCTGTTGAGGGCGGCAGGGGTCCGCGAAGGCGGCAACTGATCCCTCGCGGCTCGGCGGCGAGCCGACGGCGAGAATATATTTCGGACCGCCGGGATCGGGCAAAACGGCCAGCCCGCGGAACAGGCCTCTATATCGGCGTCGGCGGGGCCTCGGGTCCGGACTTGCCGCCAGAAAGTCGCCTCAAACGGCCCTCTCCCTCGAAGTCTCGATGGTCTTCGAACGGATGGTCGTCATGCCGCCAGCACGCCTCGCCGGTCTCGCCGCCGCCCTTCTCGTCGCGCTTCAGGCGTCCACCCAGACCTTCGCCTGGCTCTATCGCTATCATGCGACGCTGGGACCCGCGCTCCGGCTGGACGAGACGGGGATCTACTGGCCCTGGATGATCCTCGTCTGGCGTCAGAGGTTCGGGGCGGCGGAGGCGGACGCCTTCGCCCTGCCGCTCTCGGTCTTCATGCTCGTGATGGCCGCCGGCGCCGGGGGCATGCTGCTGTTCGACGGCGGCGCCGTGAAGCGAACACGTGGATGGGGCGGCCTGGCGGAAGCTCGTCGTGCGGGGCTGAGGCACGACGCGGGCTGCGTTCTCGGGCGGCTGCAGGGTCGTCTTCTGGCGACGACTGATCTTCGGCCGACGCTCGTGACAGGCGGGACCCGCGCGGGAAAGGGACGGGGCCATGTCGTCCCCACCCTGTTGAGCTGGACCGACAGCGTGCTGGTTCATGATCCCAAGGGGGAGCTGTGGCGGGTGACCGCCGGTTGGCGCGCCCAGCACAGTCATGCGCTCTACTTCAACCCGCGAGATCCTGCGTCCGCGCGCTTCAATCCTCTGGCGGAGATCCGACCGGGGCCGCAGGAACTGGCGCAGGTCCAACGGCTGGTCGCCATTCTCAGCGATCCCGGCGGCGTACGCGACGATGAGGCGATCTGGGACAAGGCGGCGTCCGAGATCCTCGAGGCGGTGATCCTGCACGTCCTCTACACGGCGCCGGACGCGGACAAGACGCTGCTGACGGTCCGGACGATCCTCGCCGACCTGGACGCCGCCGCCGACGTCATGGTCCGAACCCTTCATCGTCCGGGCGCCGACGGAGTCCCCGAAGTTCATCCTTTCATCTCGACTGCGGTGAAGGGCTACGCGGCCATGCACGACCGCTTTCGCACGTCGGTGCAGGGCACAGCGCGCAGCTATCTCAAATGGCTGGCCGGCGACGATCTGGTTCACGCGCTGTCGGCATCGGATTTCGCGCTCGGGGACCTCATGTGCGCCGAGGCGCCCGTCTCCCTCTATGTGCAGGTCGCTCCGGCCGACGCTGTCGCTTTGCGACCGGTGATCCGGCTTCTCTTCTACGCGGCGGCCCAGGCGCTGACCGCCGCCGAAAACGCCGACGACGCGGGGCGTGAGAAGCGCCGGCGGCTTCTGATGCTGATGGACGAGTTCCCGCTGCTCGGCCGACTGGCCTTCTTCGAGAAGTCCCTGCGCCTGATGAGCGGCTACGGCATCAAGACGATGTTCGTCGCCCAGTCCCTGAACGACATCGTCGAGACCTATGGGGCCAACAACACCATCCTCGACAACTGCCATGTCTACACCGCCTTCAGCGCTCTCGATCCCCTGACGCAGGACAAGGTTTCGAAGCTCACCGGCACCGTGCTGGAGCGAAAGACCAGCCGCAGTGGTCCCGCCGGGCTGGGCTCCGGCCGAAGTTCGGTGTCACGCTCCGAGATCGAACGCCCCCTGCTGGAGCCGGGCGAGATCCGCGCGCTGCCGGACGAGGTGCAACTGACCTTCGCGGCAGGACACAGGCCGCTGCGAACACGCAAGGTGCTCTACGATCGGGAGCGACCCTTCCGGGCGCGCGCGGACCTGCCGCCGCCGGATCAGGCGACCTGTATGGACACCCCCGGGGCGCCGGCTCATCCGTGGGCGGGCCGTCGGGGTCTCGGCGAGGATCCGGAGGCGGCCCTGCCGCTGTTCAAGGAGGTGGAGGCGGCGATCCATGACCGACGTGTCGCCGCCAAGGCGGCCGAGACCTACGAGAGAATCTCGACGGCCTTCGCGGCGGAACAGGCGGTGCTCGACGGGTTGCAGGGAGACGGCGATGAGCGGGCGTGAGACTGCGGCGACGCGGATCCAGATCTATCTCACGGACCCCCGTGTCGTCGCCGCCCTGCAGCGGGAAGCGCGCTCGGCCAACATCCCGATCAGCCAGGCCGCCGGGCGCTCTCTGGCAAAGGGCCTGGCCAGAAGCCTTCCGGCTGATCCGGACGACCGTCTGCTTCAGCTCGACCGCGCGCTGAGAGACCATATGCGCTCGACGGCGCGAGACGTGCAGATCATCCAGGAGCTGGTCATCGAGGTCGCACGCGCCTTCTTCATGCGCTTGCCGGACGCCGTGACGGATCAGGATCCCGTCGCCCGCGCCGCCGTGGACCGCCGGATCGAAAAGCTTCTCGACGACACGGCCGCCCGGTTGATCTCGGGCGTCAGACCGCAGCGCGGGACAGTCGAATGAGCGTTCATCCCATCGTCGGCGAACGGAAACTCGAGGCCCTTCGCCATGCCCTGGGGGCCGACATCCTTGCGGCGCTGACCGATCCTCTGGTGGTCGAGGTTCTCGTCAATCCGGATGGACGCCTTGTCCTGGATCGCGCCGGGACCGGGCGCGCCGATACCGGCCTGCGGTTGCCGCCAGAGGCCCGGGAGCGTGCCATCCGGTTGATCGCGGATTATGTCGGGGATCCGGTCACCCGGGAGAATCCCCGTCTGGCAGGCGTCCTTCCGGTCACCGGAGAACGGTTCCAGGGGTTTCTCCCGCCGGTCACCGCCGCGCCCGCCTTTTCGATCCGGAAACGCCCGGCCGTGATCTGGACTCTGGACGACTATGTCCGTGATGGCGTGATCACGAAGGACCAGGCCGGCGTCCTGCGAGAGGCTGTCCTGACCAGAAAGAATCTGCTGATCTCGGGCGGCACGGGTTCGGGGAAGACGACCCTCGCGAACGCGCTGCTCGCGGAGCCGGCGTTCGCGAACGATCGTGTCTTCCTGATCGAAGACACCCCCGAGCTTCAATGTTCCGCGTGGGATCTGGTCGCCACGCTCACGCGTCGCCATCCGGTCTCGATCGGGGTCGTCGACCTGGTTCGTGACGCCCTGCGCATGCGACCCGATCGGATCGTCGTGGGTGAGATGCGCGAAGGGTCGGCGGCGCTCGAGACGCTCAAGGCTTGGAACACCGGTCACCCGGGCGGTCTTTCGACGATCCACGCCAATTCCGCAGAGGAAGCGCTGACACGTTTAGAGGATTTGCTGGCTGAGGTTGGCTCGCCTCTTGTGACCCGCGTCATAGCCAACGCGGTCAATGTCATCGTGCATATCCGCAGGAGGAAGGAAGGACGTCGCGTCGATGCAATACTGCAGGTCGATGGTTCTTCTGCAGACCGGTACGCCACGCGGAGCCTCTGAGCTCGGCCGCTTTGCAGTCTCAGCTGGTGCATGCGACGAGGCGGGAACTGACTCAACGCGGTCTTTTACAACGTCCGCTTTCGGGCAGCCCCCTGACCGATAGGGCGGCGATGTCGCTCAAATAGACAGCCGCGTCGGGTCGGAATGGGGCGCGCCGCAGGCGTCGTGATCGCTCAGGGCCTCGATGACGCGGCAGTTGGACACCCTCCCGCCCGCACAGGTCGCCGCCTGTATGCGGCTCAACTCCATCCGCAGGGCTTCCAGGCCCACGATCCGCGTCTCTACCGCCGCCAGCTGTCGCTCGGCGATCTCGTTCGCCCGGTCACAGGATTGATCGGGATCGTCCGCCAGCGCCAGAAGCGCACGGATGTCCTCGATCTCGAACCCTAGCTGTCGGGCGTGCCGGATGAATCCCAACCGGCGGGTCGCCTGGTCGTCATACAGACGACGGTCGCTGTCCGTGCGCGGCGGCTCGCGCAGCAGGCCGATCTTCTCGTAGAAGCGGATCGTCGGAACCTTCACCCCGGTCTCGGCCGAGAGCCGGCCTATGGGCTTGAGTTCGGCGGTTCGGGGCGTGCGCGTCATCTGCCGGAAATAAGGGCTTGATCCTCTAGTGACTAGAGGATGCACAAGTCGGGTCATGAGCACTCAGGACACCCCCTCGACCTGCGCCCCGAAGATCGCGATCCGGCGGCTAGCCCGAGCCGAGGGCCGGGCGACGCAACCGGCGCGGACATTGTAACGCATTGCCAGCCTTGAGGAACGGAAGTACCGAGCGCGCGATGACCTGGTCGATGACGACATGGGCGAAGCTGATCGTGGCGATGACGCTTGTCTTCGCCGCCTTCGTCTTTGCGCCCGCCGTCGATGCAGCGACCTGTCTGCCGGAGCCGCCCGCGGCGCACGCGGCCGTCGATCATAACCAGAACGATGGCGACCACAGCGGCAAGACCGGGGGCCATGGCATCTGCTCGCACGGACACTGCCACCACACCTCCACGGCCCGCCCGGGTGGCGTGGACGCTTTCGCTCCGGCGTTCGGCGAGCCTCCGCTGCAGAGCGGTGGGCAGGATGATTTCATGGCCTCGTTCAATCCCGACGGCCTGAAGCGACCGCCCAGAGTCTGACCGAAGTCCTGCGCCCGGAGGGGCGCGTCTTCGTGATCAGAAATCTGGAAATGGAACATGTCTCCCACATTTCGCCGGCGACCGCGTCTCGCGGTCGGCTGCGCGCTCGTCGCCCTCACAGCGCCCCTGGCCAGTCCCGCTTGGGCTGACCCCGCCCCGACCTATGGCCAGTTGCTCGCGCAGCTGGACCAGACCCCCGTCACGCTCGAAGCGGGCGCCAATTTCGACGCCGCTGAAGCCCGCGTGCGTCAGGCCCGCGTGCGTCCCAACCCCGTGCTCGGGCTCGACGTCGAGAACGCCTATGGCTCCGGGCCGTACTCCGGCATGAACAATGCCGACACGACCCTGGCCCTGAGCACCGATCTCGACCTCTGGGGACGCCGCACCTCGAGGATCGCCGCCGCGCGCGCCGAAGCTGGCGCCGTCGGTCTCCAGCGCGACCTCGCGGTCGTCGATGCCGCGGGACGCTTGGCGCTCGTCTATGCCGAAGCCGAGGTCGCGCAACGTCGCGCGACCCTGGCGGAGGAGACGCTCAGCCTCACCGTTGCGGACGCCCGAGCGGCGCTCGCCCTCGTGGAGGAAGGCCGCGAACCTCTGCTGCGCGGCATCCAGGGGGAGGCCGAAGCCGCCAGCGCACGAGCGGCGCTGGACGAGGCCCAGGCCGAGCGTGACGCCGCCTACGCCCGCCTCACGGCGGTGGCCATGATCCCCGCGCCTGTGACCAGCATCGAAGCGAGCCTGCTGGATGCGCCGCCGACGACCACCGTTTCGGCAGCCAACGACGCGCCGACCGTTCGGGTCGCCGAAGCACAACGGACGGCTGCGGAGCGACGGATCGATGTCCAGCGCGCCCAGGCCCGGCCGGACATCAACGCGAGCGTGGGCATTCGCCGCTTCGAGGCGGAGGACGCGACAGCGCTGACCTTCGGGATCAGCATGCCGCTGCCGCTGTTCGACCGGAACCGGGGGAACATCGAGGCGGCTCAGGCCGAGTTCCGCGCAGCGGACGCCCGGCTGCTCACTGCACGGCAGGAGGCCCAGGCCGACCGCGCCGCCGCCGTGGCCCGGCTCGCCGCGTCCGTCAGCCGCGTCCGCGCCGCTGACGGTGGCGTGACAGCCGCCGAGGAAGCCTACCGCCTTTCGCGGATTGGCTTCGAGGCCGGGCGCATCTCCCAGATCGAGCTGCGCGTCACCCGAACCGCCCTCGTCAACGCGCGGTCCGCCGCCGTCGACGCCCGCCTCGCGCGTGTCCGCGCCGAGATCGACCTCGCGCGCCTGAACGGCCGCGCCCCCTTCGAAGGAGCCCAGTGATGCGCAAGCGCACATCCAACAAGACCCTGTTGATCGGCGGCGTCGCCGCCCTGGTCGTTCTCGGAGGCGGCGGCCTCTGGCTGGCGACCCGGGGCGCCGATCCCGCGACGCCCGCCGCAGCGGAGAGCGAAGCCGGCCACGCCGAGGGCGAGGCGGGTCACGCCGAGGAAGCCGAAGCGCCCGAAGGGCGGGTCGAGCTGTCTGCCGCGCAAGTCCAGGCCGCCGGCATCACGGTCGTGAGCGTCGGTTCGGGCGGCGGCGCGGAAACCCGCCTCGCCGGTCGCGTCGAGCCCATGGTCGACTCCCGGGCCGCTGTCGCAGCGGCGGTCGGCGGTCGCGTCGAACGCGTGCTCGTCGCTCCGGGCCAGTCGGTCCGGGTCGGACAGCCGCTCGTCAGCCTCGTCAGCGGGGAGGCGGCCACATTCCGGGCCGACGCCGACGCCGCCGGCGCCTCGGCCGAAGCCGCGCGCCAAGCCTATGAGCGGAACCGCAATCTGTCGGAACAGGGCATCGTCGCCCGACAGGAGGTCGAAGCGTCCCGCGCCCAGTATCTGAGCGCGGAAGCCGCAACGCGTGCGGCGCGGGCCCGCTCCGCCGCCGCCGGCTCGCCGAACGCCTCGGGACGGCTCAGCGTGGTCAGCCCGATTTCGGGCGTGGTCGGCAACGTCCAGGTCGGACCGGGAGGCTTCGTCGCCCAGGGCGGCGTGGTCGCAGAAGTGTCCAACCCGGCCCGCGTCGAGATGGTGTTCAACGCACCGCCGGCCCTCGCCGCCAACGTCCGTCCGGGTGCGGCGATGCGGGTGACCGGGCCGTCCGGCGAGTTCGACGCCGTCGTCACCGGGGTCGCCGCGGACGCGGGTCTGAACGAGAGCGGCGCGACGGTCATCCGTGCCCGGCCGACCTCCGGGACCCTGCCGCCGGCGGGCTCCGCGGTGTCCGGCTCGGTCGTCACCGGCCAGGCGACCGCGGGCGGCATGACCGTGCCGTCCGAGGCGGTCCAGACCGTCGACGGGAACACCGTCGTCTTCGTCCAGGTCGAGGGCGGCTTCCAGGCTGTCCAGGTGCTGGCCGGACGTCAGGCCGCCGGGCGCACCGAAATCCTGCGCGGCCTCACAGGCCCCGAGCGCATCGCCTCCACCAACGCCTTCCTGCTCAAGGCCGAACTCGCCAAGGGCGAGGCCGAGCACGGTCACTAAGGGGGCGATCGCATGTTCAAATTCATCATCGAAGCCTCGGTCAAGTTCCGATGGTTCGTGGTGCTCGCCACGGCCCTCGTCTCGGCCTGGGGGCTGTTCCAGCTGACCAAGCTGCCCATCGACGCCGTGCCGGACATCACCAATCGGCAGGTGCAGATCAACACCATCGCCCCAGCGCTCGCGCCCGAGCAGATGGAACGACAGGTCACCTATCCGATCGAAACCGCCATGGCCGGCATTCCCGGCCTGCAGAGCACCCGCTCCCTGAGCCGCAACGGCTTCAGCCAGGTCACGGTCATCTTCACCGACCAGACCGACATCTACTTCGCCCGCCAACAGGTGGCCGAACGGATGGCCCAAGCCCGCGAGAACCTTCCCGAAGGGGTCGAACCGGGTCTGGCCCCGATCACCACGGGGCTGGGCGAAGTGCTGATGTGGACGGTCGACTACAAGCCGTTCAACTCCCAGAACCTCGCCAAACCGGGTGAGCCCGGCTGGCAGGCCGGCGGCGCCTATCTGACGCCGGAAGGGGAGCTTCTGACCACGCCGCAGGCGCGGGCCACCTATCTCCGCACCGTTCAGGACTGGATCATCGCCCCGCGCATGCGCACGGCGGCCGGTCTGGCCGGCGTGGACGTGAACGGCGGCTATGTGAAGGAGTTCGCCGTCCGTCCCGATGCGGCGCGTCTCGCCAGCTACGGCCTGGGACTCAGCGATCTGATCCTGGCGCTGGAGAACGCCAACACCCAAGCGGGCGCCGGCTATGTCCAGCGCTCGGGTGAAGCCCTGACCGTCCGGACCGACGCTCTGGCCCAGACCATTCCGGATCTGGCCCAGGCGCCCGTCGTCAACCGCAATGGTCTGGTCGTCCGTGTCGCCGACGTCGCCACCGTCGAGGTGGGGCAGGCGCCGCGTCTCGGCGGCGCCAGCCGCGACGGCCACGAGGCCGTCATCGGCACGGCCCTGATGCTGGCGGGCGGCAACAGCCGCACCGTCGCCCAGGCCGCGGCCGAGCGGCTCGAGGAGGTGGGCGCCAGCCTGCCGCCGAGCATCGTCGCCGAGCCGGTCCTGAACCGCAGCGCCCTGGTCAACAAGACCATCGCGACCGTGGCCAAGAACCTGACCGAAGGCGCGCTGCTGGTCATCGTGGTCCTGTTCCTGCTGCTCGGAAATATCCGCGCGGCGAGCATCACCGCCCTGATGATCCCGGTCAGCTTCCTGTTCGCCGTCATCGGCATGAACCGGTTCGGGATCAGCGGAAACCTGATGAGCCTGGGTGCGCTGGACTTCGGCCTCCTGGTCGACGGCGCGGTCATCGTGGTCGAGAGCACACTTCTGATGCTGTCGCAGAAGCGCATCGAGGTCGGTCGGGCGCTGACGCGCAACGAACGTCTCGGCGCCGCCGCCGCCGCCGCCCGGAAGATGGTCAAGCCGGCGGCCTTCGGTCAGCTGATCATCCTGCTCGTCTTCACCCCGCTGCTGATGCTCGAAGGGGTCGAGGGCAAGACCTTCATCCCGATGGGGGCGACGGTCATGCTGGCCCTGGTCGGCGCCTTCATCTTCTCCTTCACCTTCGTGCCGGCTATGACGGCGCTTCTGGTGCGCGAGCCCAAGAAGATCGACGTGGACGAGCACGGTCACGCGCATGAGCACGAGACCTTCATCATCCGCTGGGTCCGCCGCTGGGCCGAACCGGCGATCCGGGCGGCCGTCAGCCGTCCCAAGGTCGTGCTGATCGCGGCGCTTGGGGCCCTAGCGGTGGGCGGCCTCGCCTTCACCACCCTGGGCCGGGAGTTCATCCCGACCCTGGACGAGGGCGACATCGCCATGCAGGCGCTGCGCGTTCCGTCGGCCTCGCTCGAACAGTCCCTCGCCATGCAGATGGCGATCGAGCGCGCCATCGCGGCCCAGCCGGAGGTGGAGACCATCTTCGCCCGGACCGGCACTGCGGAGGCGGCTGTCGACCCGATGCCGCCGAACATCTCCGACGCGGTCATCATCCTGGAGGACCGTAAGGAATGGCCGGATCCGCGGCTGGAGAAGGAAGAGCTGATCGCGCGGTTCGAGGAGCTGGCCTCGGCCCAGCTGGGCAACAGCTTCGAGTTCAGCCAGCCGATCGAGCTGCGGTTCAACGAACTGATCTCGGGCGTCCGGACCGACCTCGCGGTCATGGTCTATGGCGATGACTTCACCCAGCTGCAGGCTTCGGCCGACCAGGTGGCGAATGTCCTGCGAAGCACCCCGGGCTCGGCTGATGTGCGGGTCGAACAGGCCTCCGGCCTGCCGACCCTGACGGTCAGCGTCGATCGCTTCGCGGCGGCCAACTACGGCCTGTCCGCGGCGGAGGTCTCCAACGCCGTTTCCGCAGCCATCGGCGGCGCCGAGGCGGGGCAGATCTTCGAAGGCGACCGTCGCTTCGACGTGGTGGTCCGCCTGGCGGATGAGGCCCGCAACGATCCGGCGGCGCTCGCCGCGCTTCCGATCACGACCACGACCGGCGTCACGGTGCCCCTGTCCTCGGTCGCCCGCATCCAGATCGCGGAAGGCCAGAACCAGATCAGCCGCAACGACGGCAGCCGGCGCATGGTGGTCCAGGCCAATGTGCGCGGGCGCGATCTCGGCGGCTTCGTCACGGACGCCCAGGCGCGCGTGCAGGAACAGGTTCAACTTCCGGCGGGCTACTCCCTGACCTGGGGCGGCCAGTTCGAGAACCTGAAGCGGGCCGAGCAGCGGCTGGGTCTGGTCATCCCCGTCGTCTTCATCCTGATCGGCATCCTGCTGTTCATGGCTCTGGGCTCCTTCGCGGAGGCCGGTCTGGTCTTCGCCTGCGTACCCCTGGCCCTGGTCGGCGGGGCGCTGGCCCTGCTGTTGAGGGGCATGCCCTTCTCGGTGTCCGCGGCGGTCGGCTTCATCGCCGTCTCCGGCGTGGCGACGCTCAACGGCCTGGTCCTGATGCAGGCGATCCGCGAACGGCTCCAGGCCGGAGCGGAACCCATGGTCGCGGCCATCGAGGGCGCATCGAGCCGTCTGCGGGCGGTCCTGACCACGGCCCTGGTGGCGATCGTCGGCTTCATCCCGATGGCGATCGCCCACGGAGCCGGCGCCGAGGTGCAGAAGCCTCTGGCGACCGTGGTCATCGGCGGTCTGTTGACCGCAACGGCCCTCACCCTCCTGGTCCTCCCCACCTTCGCGGCCAAGGCCGTGAAGCACCGCGCCGCGGAAGGACTGGAGGAATGAGCGGGCCCCACGACACGGAGCAGGTCCAGCGCCGCATCCTGCTGGTGGTGCTGGCCCTGAACGCTCTGCTGTTCGTGGGCCTCGGAGTCGGCGGCCTCGCCGCCGACTCCAGCGCTCTGCTGGCCAACGCCCTGGACAACGGGTCGGACGCGGCCGTCTATCTGATCAGCTTCCTCGCCGTCGGCCGGGCGCTGATCTGGAAGACCCGCGCCGCCCAGGCGTCCGGCGTGATGCTGCTGATCTTCTCGGTCCTGGTCCTGCTCGACGCACTGCGTCGGACACTGACCGGGACCGAGCCGGTCGGTCCCACGATGATGGTCCTCGCCGTCGTGGCGGCGGTCATCAACCTGATCTGTCTTCTGCTCATCCGTCGCCAGCGCAGCGGCGACGTCAACATGAAGGCCGCCGAGACCTTCAGCCTGAACGACTTCGCCTCCAACGGCGGCATCCTCGTCGCCGGAGGTCTCGTGATGTGGCTGAACCAGTCGTGGCCCGACCTGCTGGTCGGGGTGCTGGTGGCCGCCATCGCCGCCAAGGGCGGCATCGACATTCTTCGTGACGCCCGCACGGCGAGCCGCGAGCCCGAGGATCCAATCCCATGAGCCCGACCCTGATCGACATCGCTGCTGTGCAGCGGTGGCGGAAGCTCTTCATCGCCGCCGGGCTGTTCGCCCTTCTGGCGTGGACCGCGCTGGTGAAAGCCCAGCCGGCGCTCGAACACCCCGTCGAACATCTCGGTCTGATCGCCATCATGGCCTGTGTAATCGGTCGGGCCTGGTGTTCCCTCTACATCGGCGGCCGCAAGAAGCAGGAGATCGTGTCGAGCGGTCCCTATTCGCTGTGCCGCAATCCGCTCTACGTCTTCAGCTTCATCGGCGCCTTCGGCGTGGGGGCGCAGACCGGAAGCCTCAGCGTCGGCCTGACCTTCGCCGTGGCCTGCTGGGCCGTCTTCCGCATCGTCGCCGCCCGAGAGGAAACCTTCCTCGGGACCGCCTTCGGCGATGAATACCGGGCCTACTGCGCGCGGACGCCCCGGTTCATGCCGGACCCGCGGCTCTGGCGCGACGATACCGAACTGGCCGTTCGCCCGGCCTTCTTCCTCAGGACGGTCCGCGACGGCCTGGTTTTCCTGCTGGCGCTGCCGGTGTTCGAGGGTCTGGAGCACCTCCAGAATCTCGGATGGCTCGACGCCGTGATCTCCCTGCCTTGAGCGGAAGGGGCGGCGATGAACCGGAAACGATGGGTCACCCTCCTGAGCGCCATCCTCGCCCTGGGCGCCTTCGCCGCGGGCGCGGCGGCCCAGCGCGCCGGTCTTCTCCTGCCCGACCGCTCGTCCTTCAACCGTGACGCCTCCTGAGGAGCCCGATCATGTCCAAGACGCTTCGTCTCAACATCCCAGTTCTGCTTCCCCACGCCCCTGACAGCCAGGATGGTTGTGTGGGACGGCTGATCGCTCTTGTCCGAGCCGAACCCGGCATCCTGGAGGCGCACCTCGTCGAAGGCGCCGAAGGCGCGGAGCTGTGCATCCACTATGATCCGGACCAGCTGTCGCTCGCCCAGGTCCGCCGGCGCGCCCGGCAAGCCGGGGCGGAAGTCAGCGAGCGGTTCGGCCATCTCTCGGGACGGGTGGACGGTGTTCGGCATGCGCGGCATGCCCGCACGCTCGCGGCCGCGCTCGCCGACGAACCCGGAGTGATCGAAGCCGCCCTGGATGCCGCCGGCGCGATCCGCCTCGAATTCGATCGCGAGAAGACCACCCGAGAAGCGGTGATCGCCCGACTCGCCTCGCACGGGCTGAGCCTCCAGGGAGAGACAGCGGGCGCCGCCCCTTCGGATGGGGGCGGGGAAGCGAACGCTCCGATCGCCGCCTCGACCCACAATCCCGACGACAGTCACGATCACAGTCATAGCCCGGACGACGGACACGATCACGGCCACGCCGAAGGCGACGGTCATGACCACGGCCACGGTGGTTTTCTCGGGCCGAATACGGAGCTGATCTTCGCGCTGGGGAGCGGTGTGACTCTCGGGCTCGGATGGATCATCGAGACCTTCATTCCCGCCTTGCCCGAATGGCTGCCGTTCGGCCTCTTCCTTGTCGCCTACGCCCTCGGGGGCTGGTTCACGGTCGGCGAGGCGATCGGCAACCTGCGGCGCAAGCGGTTCGAGATCGACACCCTGATGCTCGTAGCGGCGGCGGGCGCGGCGGCGCTCGGCGCCTGGGCGGAAGGCGCGCTGCTTCTCTTCCTGTTCAGCCTCGGCCATGCGCTTGAACACTACGCCATGGGACGCGCCAAGAAGGCGATCGAGGCGCTGGCGGCGCTCGCTCCGCGGACCGCCCATGTGCGGCGAGGCGACGAGGTCGTCGAGCTTCCCGTCGAGCAGCTGGAGGTCGGCGACGTCGTCGTGGTCCGGCCCAACGAGCGGCTGCCGGCCGACGGATTCGTCGTGAAGGGAACCACAAGCGTCAACCAGGCGCCGGTCACCGGCGAAAGCATTCCCGTCGACAAGCAGCCCGTCGAGAGCCCTGAGGCGGCGCGGGCGAGGCCGTCGGCCGTGTCGTCGGCCTCAGTGGTCTTCGCCGGCACGATTAACGGCGGCGGCGCCATCGAGATCGAGACGACCCGACGCTCCAACGACACCACCCTCGCCAAGGTGGTTCGGATGGTGAGTGAGGCCGAGACCCAGAAATCCCCGACGCAGCGCTTCACCGATCGCTTCGAGCGGGTCTTCGTGCCGCTGGTTCTCGGCCTGGCCTTCGTCCTGCTGTTCGCCTGGGTCGTCGTGGACGAGCCGTTCCGCGACAGCTTCTATCGGGCGATGGCCGTCCTGGTCGCCGCGAGCCCGTGCGCCCTGGCCATCGCGACGCCCAGCGCGGTCCTGTCCGGAGTGGCGCGCGCCGCCCGGGCCGGCGTTCTGGTCAAGGGCGGCGCGCCGCTCGAGAACCTCGGCGCGCTCGACGCGATCGCCTTCGACAAGACCGGCACCCTGACCGAGGGTCGGCCCCGGATCACTGACGTGGTTCCTTTCGGGCAGACCTCTGAAAGCGAGCTTCTGGAGATCGCGGTCGCCGTCGAACGGCTCAGCGACCATCCCCTGGCCGAGGCGATCGTCCGGGACGGCAGCCAGCGCCTCGTCGCTGCGCCGGTGCGCACCGCCTCCGATCTGCGCAGTCTGACCGGCAAGGGCGTCACGGCGCGTCTGGATGATCAGGACATCTGGATCGGCAAGCCCGAGATGTTCGGCGAAGACGCCATCGCGCCGCTGGGGCCCGACGCGGAGATTGCTGTCGCGGCGCTGCGCAACCAGGGTCGGACCTTGATGGTGATCCGGCGCGGAACGCGGGATCTCGGCGTGATCGGCCTGCTGGATACGCCGAGGGCGAAGGCCCGTGAAACGCTGACGGCGCTGCGGGCGCTCGGCATCCGCCGGATGATCATGATCTCGGGCGACCACCAGAAGGCCGCCCAGGCCGTCGCCGGACAGGTCGGTCTGACCGAGGCCTGGGGCGACCTGATGCCCGAGGACAAGGTCGATGCGATCAAGAAACTGCGGGGCGAAGCCAGGGTCGCCATGGTCGGGGACGGGGTCAACGACGCGCCGGCCATGGCCACGGCCACCGTCGGGATCGCCATGGGCGCGGCCGGGTCGGACGTGGCCCTGGAGACGGCCGACGTCGCCTTGATGGCGGACGACCTGTCCAGGCTTCCCTTCACCGTCGGGCTCAGCCGCCAGACCCGCCGCATCATCCGCCAGAACCTGTTTGTGAGCCTGGGCGTCGTCGCCTTCCTCGTGCCGGCGACGATCTTCGGACTCGGCATCGGGCCGGCGGTCGCCCTGCACGAGGGCTCCACCCTGCTGGTCGTCTTCAACGCGCTGCGTCTGCTGGCCTGGCGCGATCCCCGCGGCGCCGACTGAAGCGCCCTGAACCGAAAGGAAACCCCATGAAACGTCTTGGATGGGTCGGCGTCATCGCCGCCTTCCTGCTGGTCTCGGCTTTCGCCTTTGGCGTCCTCTCCCGCCAGGGGCGACCGGCCCCGGAAGCCGTCGCGGTGGATGCGCGGCCGATCGATCCGCACGCGGGCCACACGGATGCCGCCGCGGACAGCCCCTCGACCCGGTCGTTCAAGGAGGCGAACGAGCGGATGCACGCCGCCATGAACATCGACTACAGCGGCGACGCCGATGTCGATTTCATGCGCGGGATGATCGCCCACCACGAGGGCGCGGTCGCCATGGCCCGGATCGCGCTCGATCAGGGGACCGACCCCGAGGTGAGGGGGCTGGCCGAGGAGATCATCCGTACCCAGGAGGCGGAGATCGTCCGCATGCGGGTGTGGCTCGCCAATCGCGCGGCTCAGCCGAACGGTTCCGCGGGCTGAACCATGGGGGGGAAGCGATCGCCCATTCGAAGCACGGCGCCGCGCTGGCGCCCGGGTCGGTACAAGCCGCGTATGCGCTCCAACCGGCGAACGGAGGAGCCGTTCCGACCCGTCGGGGACACTCTGATCGCCCTGGGCGCGAGCCTTGTCGCGGCCCTCATCGTCTTCTGCCTCGCCGTGCCCGTCGCCGTGGCCTATCGTATTCCGGTCTTCATCTCCTTCGGGGGCATCATGCTGTTCCTGACAGCCGCGACCTACCGGCTCGGGAGAAAAGGGCAGGCTGGCCGGGTCATGGCGGGGATCATGGCAGGGGTTTGCGTGCTGGTGAGCGGCGTCCTCTTTCTGGCCCGGGATCAACTGAACTTCAGCACGCACAACCACCCGCGTCCGGCCGCCTCGGCGAGCGCGGCGGAGCGATGACGGGCGAAGGGGGAGGGGAGCGGCCAAGACCGGCCCGGATCGCCCGGGGCGGCTGGCTCGACGTTCTGCGCTTCGTCGCCGGCGCCCTGATCATCATCTACCATTTCCGCGAAGCGGCACCGACGCCGCTGGGGGCGTTCCATCCGGTGTTCGACCGAGGGTATCTGCTCACGAATTTCTTCATCATCGACTCCGGCTATGTCCTGGCGCGGATCTACGGCGACGGTTTCGCGGCGCGGACGATCCCCTTGCGGCCCTACGTCCGACAGCGCCTCCTGCGCGTCGCCCCCTCCCATCTCGTGGTGATCGGCGCCCTGGCGCTGCTCGTCGCAGCGGCTGGCGTGGTGGGGATCGCGCCGAGCAATCCGCAATGGTTCGACTGGGGGCAGCTTCCGGCGCAGGTCTTTCTCGTTCAGGCCTACGGCGTGCCCGGCGGCCAGGGGTGGAATGCGCCAACCTGGACCCTCTCGGCCTTGCTCGGCTGTTACCTCGTCCTGCCGTGGATCTGCCGCGCGCTCTGGCGGCTGGGGCCCTGGACGGTCGTGTTCGGCGCCGTCGTGCTGCTGCTCCTCGCCGACTGGGCGAGCCGGGCCTGGCTCGGCGACCCCCTCTATCGCCTTCCGCTCCGCTTCGGCATTGTTAGGGCGCTACCCCTGTTTCTGTTGGGCGTGGCCGCCGCCTTCCTCGGCGCCCGCCTCTACGTAGCGCCGTGTCTGGCAGGAGGGATCGGTCTGGTCGCCCTCGCCGGGCTCGTCGCGGTTCAGTCGATCGGAGGGTTCGACATCCTCTCGCTGCTTCTCCTGACGGTGCTGATCTGGTCGGCCGGAGCCCTGCCGACGGTACGACCCTCCCGCCTGATCGAACATCTCGGCCTGATGTCCTTCGCCATGTTCCTCACCAACGAGGTGACCCGGATCGTGTGGTTCGGGGCGCTTGACGCCCTCGGGCAGTCCGACTGGTCGGCAGCCGTGCGCTGGGTCGTCTGGACGACAGGCGTCGTTGCAGCTTTCGCAGCCGCGGCCGCTTTTCGCTACTGCTTCGATCGTCCGGTCCAGAGCTGGCTGAACCCGCCGAGACCGAGAAGGGCCCTGCCGGGTGCGAGCGCGGATCGGCCGATCGCCTGACGGGTTCAGTCGTCCTCGCGCGGAGGCGCGGTCCGGGGTTGTCTTGGGACAAGGTCCGGTTCTTGGATTGACCTGAATGGCAGCACTTGGCGCTTTGCGATCACAGGGTTGTACGACCGACTCGAAAAGCTGTGCTTCGTGTCTAGATCGTTCGCACTCACTCCGCTCGATACGAAGCTCCTTAGATGCCCACGGAGGCGATCTACGGGGCGCGGGACCAGACCGCCGGTATACTGGAGGGCCTGTCGCGGTCGGTCGAGGTGTTCGCGAGCGTTCGATGGATGCTGGCGTCGACGGGGGCGTGCAAACACCCGGCGAGTGTCGAAAGCGGTTGTTGCTCCCACTGAGAACTGGCGGTCGGAGAATAGAGGCGGACGACTTTCCCGCACCCGCTGAGCGCCGACGACGGCGGTGCTGGGAGATTCGGATCATGGCCAAATCCGGACCTCGGCGCCCGAACTCCAGCCGTGGCGGGGATAAAGCTGCGCCTCCACGACTTGCCGACAACTCTCTGAGGGCTGAAATCGACCTCAGTCATCGCCAGTAAAATCCATCGCCTACAGCGCCACAAAATATATTCGTGGGGCGCGTTGACAGCCTGTGGATGGTTTTGCTTGCTGTGGATTGTCAACGCCGATCTTCCGGCAAGACCACAGGAACTCAAACCATGCGACGTTTACTTCAACGTGGCCTTTCGGCCGCGACGGTGACTTGCGGTCTGTTCTTCGCCGGACAGGCCCTGGCGGGCGGATCCGGGATGCCCTGGGAGGGACCGCTTCAGCAGATCGTGGAATCGATCACCGGGCCCGTCGTCCAGGCCGCCGCGGTCGTGGCGGTGGTGTTGTTCGGCGCCGGGGTCGCCATGAGCGAAAACGGCTCGTCGATGCGGCGAGGGCTGGGGATTCTCTTCGGCCTGTCGATCGCCTTCGCCGCCTCCACCTTCTTCCTGCAGTTCTTCGGTTTCGCCGGCGGGGCGGAGATCGCCTGATGTCCGAGACGTCGTCCGATCACCGCCCGGCCGGCTGGGATCTTCCGGTCGCGGGAGCCCTGACCGAACCCGTCACCCTGGCGGGTATGCCTCGCGACTACGCCATCCTGATGGGCACCGTGGCGGTGGTCTTGGGGCTGGCGCTGCGAATCTGGTGGCTGGGTCTCCTGTGGTGGGCGGTCGCCCACACGATCGGCCTCTACGCCGCACGGGCGGACAAGCGGTTCTTCGACGTCCTTCGCCGTCACCTGGCCCTGCCGGGCCATCTCGATGCGTGAGAGCTGATCATGCGCTTCCTCGATGAACATCGCCGCCGGCCCGCGCTCCTGGCCGATCATCTGCCCTGGGCGGCCATGGTCGCCCCCGGGGTGGTGCTGAACAAGGACGGCTCCTTCACCTGCGGTCTGCGGTTCCGCGGGCCGGATCTCGAGTCGGCGTCCGACCTGGAGCTGATGTCGGTTCGCGCGCGGCTCAACAACGCCCTGAAGCGTCTGGGCAGCGGGTGGTGCCTGCATGTCGAGGCGCGTCGCCGATCCGCCCAGCCCTATCCCAGGAGCGAGTTCGAGATCGCCGCGGCGTGGCTGATCGACGCCGAGCGCCGCTCTCTCTTCGAGACCAGTGAGCCGGCCTATGAGACCGACTATCGGGCGGCCCTGACCTGGCTTCCGCCGGCGGACCAGACCCGTCGGGTGGAGCGCGTCCTCTTCGACGGCGCCGATCCCGCGAGCCGGGACTGGCGCACCGCCCTGGACGCCTTCGCCCGCGAGACCGCGCAGATCGTCGACCTGCTGGCCGACGCGCTTCCGCAAGTCGCCATGCTGGACGACGCGGAATTGCTGACCTGGCTGCACGACTGCGTGTCTCCCAGATCGGTCCAGCTCGCGCTTCCCGCGACGCCGATGTTCCTTGACGCCTGGCTGGCGGACGCGCCGCTCCTCGGCGGCGTGTCGCCGACGCTGGACGGCCAGACGCTGAAGGTGGTCTCGGTGAGGGGGCTTCCGGCGAGCACGCGACCGGGACTGCTCGACGCGCTCGGGGCCCTGCCGTTCCCCTATCGCTGGAGCGCGCGCTGGATCGGTCTGGACAAGGCGGACGCCGAGGTCGAGCTCGTCAAGCTGCGCAAGCGCTGGTTCGCCAAGCGCAAGGGTGTCGGGGTCCTGCTGCGCGAGGCCATCACCAAGGAGGAGGTTCCGCTCCTCGACACGGATGCGGCGGCCAAGACCGACGAGTGCGACGGGGCGCTCGAAGCGCTCGGCTCGGACGCCTGCGCCTACGGCTATCTGACGACGACGATCACGGTGATGGCGCGCGATCCCGAACGGGCGGCGGAACAGGCGCGGGCGATCGAGGCGACGCTCAACGCCCAGGGCTTCGTCGCCCGGACCGAGGACCTGAACGCTGTGGAAGCCTGGCTGGGCTCGCTGCCGGGCGAGCCCTATGCGGATGTGCGCCGGCCTTTGGTCTCCACCCTGAACCTCGCCGACCTTCTGCCCGTCTCGGCGGTCTGGGCCGGCCCGACCTCCGACCCGCGGCTGCAGGGGCCGCCGCTCGCGGTCGCAAGGACAAGCGGATCGACGCCGTTCAGGTTGGCCCTGCATGTGGGTGACGTCGGCCATGCGATGGTGGTCGGGCCGACCGGCTCGGGCAAGAGCGCCCTGCTCGCCTTCCTCGCCCTTCAGTGGTTCCGCTACCCCGAGGGACGCGTCGTGGTCTTCGACAAGGGCCGCAGCGCTCGGGCCGCAGCCCTGGCGGCCGGCGGGCGCTGGCATCCCCTCCAGCCCGGAGGCGCGTTCACGCTCCAGCCGCTGGCGCGCATCGAGGACGACGGCGAACGGGCCTGGGCCTCGGAGTGGCTGGCCGATGCCGTTCGCCTCGCGGGCCTCGAACCGACGCCGCGCATCCGCGAGGAGATCTGGGCCGCGCTCGGCGCCCTGGCCCAGGCCCCCGTGGCGCAGCGGACGCTGACCGTCTTCACGGCTCTGGTGCAGGACAAGGCGGTGGCCGCGGCCCTGGAGCCCCTTACGCTCAAGGGGCCTCACGGCGCGCTCATCGACGGCGTCGCTCCGGAAGATGAGACGCTCGCCGCCTTCGAATGTTTCGAGCTCGAGAGCCTGATGGCGACGCCGTCGGCGGTCGCTCCGGTGCTCGCGGCCTTGTTCCACGAGATCGAGCGCGGCTTTGACGGCCGGCCGACCCTGCTGATCCTCGACGAGGCCTGGCTGTTCCTCGGCGAGACCGCCTTCGCCGCCCGCATCCGCGAGTGGCTGAAGACGCTCCGCAAGAAGGGCGTGGCGGTGGTCTTCGCCACCCAGTCGCTCGACGACGTCGTGCGCTCGTCGATCGCGTCGGCGCTGATCGAAAGCTGCCCGACCCAGATCTTCCTGCCGAACCCCCGCGCGCTCGAGCCGGCCTCGGCGGACCTCTACCGGGTGTTCGGTCTGAACCGCCGCCAGCTGGAGCTGATCGCCTGGGCCACGCCCAAGCGCACCTACTACCTGCGTCAGCCCGAAGGCCGACGCCTCTTCGACCTCAAGCTCAGCGGAGCCGGGCTCGCCCTGTGCGGCGCCTCGTCTCCCGAGGACCAGACCCTCATCGAGAGCGTGCTGGCGGCTCTCGATCCGGCCGATCCCCGGCCGGACCGCTTCGCCCGCGAATTCCTCAAAGCCAAGGGAGTCCACCATGTCGACAACGTCTTCGACAGCTTCGATCCGGCCGTCGCCCATCGTCTTGCGGCCGAATAGCCGCCACTGGCTCTGCGGGCTCGCCGCGCTTTCGCTGACGCTCGCGGCGGCGCCCCAACCGGCGAGCGCGCAATGGGCGGTGTACGACGCCAAGGCCGATGTCGAGGCCATGCTCTCGGCCGCGCGGCAGATCGAGAGCCTCGCCAACGAGGCCCGCGCCCTCGCCAATCAGGCCCGCAGTCTCGCCGCTTCGCCCTACAGCCATCTCGCGGAATCTTCTGAAACCCTGCGCGACATCGGCGAGCTGGCGCGAACGGTTCGGGGCACGGCCTCGACCCTGGACGGCGTCCAGCGGCAGTTCGCGGAACTTTACCCTGACGATCTGTCCCTCTCGGACCTCACCGCACTCGGCGCCGACCGGTCCACGACCGCGCGGCGGACCGCCGAGGATCTGGCGCGCACGGCGGCGGAACTGGAGCGGTTGGCCCAGAGCCGTGACGGCCGACTGCGCGGCGCCATGGCCGCGAGCGAGGCGGCGGAGGGCGAGACCGCCGCGATCCAGTCCTCGACCCAGATGCTGTCCGTTCTCGCCGAGGACCTGGCCAGCATGCGGACGGTGCTCCTGGCCCAGTCCCGGCTGATGGCCGAGGGCGCGGCCCGTCAGGCCGCCGACCGCGAAGCGGCGATCGAGGCGCGCCGCCGCTTCTGGGACCGTGGATCCTCAAGCCCGGCCGCCCCGTCCTTCAACCCCTTGCCCCACGCGCGGGACTGAGGAGCGCTGTCATGGCCGGCCCCGGAATGGAGACCCCGAACGAGCTGATGGTGGTGTTCTCGAACACCGTCACCGCCGGCTTCGACGCCCTGTCCGGGTCGGTCAACGGCGTTTTCGGCTTGCTGATCGCGCTCGTCGTGGCCCTGACAGGGATCCAATGGGCGCTCTCTCCCAACCGGGAGGTGCTGGCGTCCGGCTTCGGCAAGGTGTTGCTGATCGGCGCCTTCGCTTGGATCATCAACGACTGGCAGGCCCTTTCCGAGACGATCTACGCCGGGTTTCTCGAGCTCGGCCTGACGGCGGGAGGAGGCTCCCTGTCGCGGGAAGAGTTCCTGAACCCCGGGGCCATCCTCCAGCAGGGCTGGGAGATCGTGAAGGCGCTGGGAGAGACGCCGGCCCCGGTCGAGAACCCGCTCGATGTCATGGGCAATATGGCGGACGCCCTGATCCTCGGCCTGGCGATGATCGGCATCATGCTGGCCTTCGCCATCCTGGCCCTGCAGATCATCGTCTCCCTGCTGGAGTTCAAGATCGTCACCCTGGGCGGCTTCGTCCTGCTGCCGTTCGGCATCTGGAACAAGACCGCGTTCCTGGCCGAACGACCGCTCGGCTATGTCGTGTCCTCGGGGCTCAAGGTGCTGGCCCTGGCCATCGTCGTCTCCGGCGCGCGGACGATCTTCGACCAGCTGCAGCCCTCCGCCAATCCCGACATCTATGAAGCCCTCACCATCCTGGTCGCCGCCCTGCTGCTGGCGATGCTGGCGATCTTCATTCCCAACCTCGCCTCGGCCCTGGTGACCGGCGGCCCCGCCCTGGGAGCGGGCGCGGCCCTGACCAGCGGGCTCGCCGTCGCCGGGGCAGGAGCCCTCGCCGCCGGCGGTGTCGCGGGCGCCGGCGCCATGGCCGGGCGAGCCGCCGCGGTCAGCGGGTCGTCACGATCCGCCGCCGGGGCCGCCTCCGCGGCGCGGCCATCGGGAGGCGGCCCTTCCTCCGGTGGCTCGCCCTCGGGCGGCGGACCGCGGCCATCGCCGGGTCCGGGACCCGGGTCGGGACCAGCCGGGCGGCCGCGAGGTCCGGCGCCGTCCGGCGGTGACGCCGCACCGCCGGCGGGCGCAGCCATGGCCCCAGGATCTCCCACTCCGGCGCCGTCGGAGGCGCCGCCTCCTCAACCGGATCCGTCCGGCCCGCCTCCGGGCAAGGCGGGGACCCAGCCCGACACCCGTTCCCGGCCGTCCCTGTCCGAGGACCGGCCGCAGGGCGGGGGGGCGAAGGGGGGACGCTCCGGCGGCCGGTCCGCCGCCCTCCAGGCCTTCTTCATCGCCAACTCCGGTCGCGCCCTGATGCCGGTCGGTGAGAACAGCGGCGCCCTCAAGCCCACCGTCAGACCCGAGGATTGAGCATGCATCCCTTCTTCAAACCGAAACGCGCCCTGACCGCGTCGCCCGAGGCCACGCCGTACCAGAGGGCCGGCCAGGTCTGGGACGACCGGATGGGCCTCTCCATCGCCCATGCCCGCAACTGGCGGCGTATCGCCTTGGCCAATCTCGCATTGGCGGCCTTTCTGGGCGCCGGTTGGTGGGTCCAGGCCGATCGCGCGGTGGTGCGGCCGTTCGTCGTCGAGGTGTCCGACTGGGGACAGACCCAGAGGATCACCGCCCTGGACGGCCGGTACGAACCGACCGAGGCCCAGACCGGCTACGCGCTCGCCCAATGGATCCGGGACGTCCGTTCCAAATCCATCGATCCGATCGTGATCCGGCAGAACTGGCTGCGCGCCTACGATCTCCTGACCCCCAAGGCCTCCGCCTTCCTGAACGACTGGGCCCAGGCCAACGATCCGTTCGCGGAGGCGGGGCGGGAAGCCGTCAACGTCGAGGTGCTGAACGTCGTCCGCCGCAGCGATCGCACCTTCGACCTGCAATGGCGCGAGACCCGCTTCGTGAACGGCCAGCAGGCCGGGGCCGAGCGTTGGCGCGCCCTGATCACCGTCGCCCATCAGCCGCCCCGCAACGAGGCCGAGCTGATGCGCAATCCCCTTGGCCTCAAGATCGAGGATGTCTCATGGACCCCCGACGCTTCCTGAGCGTGACCGCCCTTTCGGCGGTCGCCGCTCTCGCGCTCTCCGGCTGCGCCCTTCTGAGAGGGCCGGACGCCGACCCCATCCTGCTAACCCAGGCGATCACGCCCGACGTCCCGACACCCGAGGCAGGGTCCGAGCCTCTGCCTTCGGCGGAGCCGGACCCGGTCCAGCAGCCCGTCGAGCCTGGCTCGACGGCCCGACCCTATCTCGAAGCGGTCGCACGGGCGGAGCCGCCGCGCCGACGCCGTCCGGAGACGCCGCCGCCGGAGACGCCTTCCGGACGCGCCGCGATCGCCGAAGCCAATCGATCCGCTCGCGCCGCCTCCAGCGCTGACGCCTTCATGGGCGGAGTCCAGGTGTTCGGCTGGTCCGACGGTCGGGTTTACGAGGTCTGGACCGCGCCCCTGCGAGTGACCACCCTCACCCTGGCGCCCGGCGAAACGGTCACGGCCAAGGCGGCCGGGGATACGGTGCGGTGGCAGATCGGCGAAAGCCAGTCGGGCGCCGGCGCTTCCGCCCGGACCCATGTCCTGATCAAACCCTTGCAGGCGGGCCTGGAGACCAACCTCGTCCTGACCACCAGCCAGCGGGTCTATCTTCTGACCTTGCGCAGCGGCGGCGCCGACGCCTTCAACGCCGCCATCGCCTGGGACTACGGCTTCGCGGCCTCAGGGCACGCGGTCGCCGATCCGCTGTCTGGCCTTCCCCCGGTCGATGTGCAGGCGGCGACGCCCCAGGGCCCCATCGACGCGCGCTACAGGATAGAGGCGCGAGGGCGGTCTCCGCGCTGGGCTCCGACCGCCGTCTTCAACGACGGCGCGCGGACCTTCATCACCCTGTCGCCGGGGGCCGCGATCGATGAGGCGCCGGCCCTCTTCGTTCGGGCGGGCGAGGAACTGCAGCTGGTCAACTACCGGCAGGCCGACGGCGTCCTGATCGTCGACCGCCTGTTTGACGAGGCCGAGCTCCGGCTCGGCGACCGTCGACCGCAGATCGTCCGTATCCGTCGCATTCCGGGAGCCGCCCGATGACCGATCACAATCTCTCTCCAGACAGTGTCGCCGACGACGTCGCGCCGGCTTCATCCGCCCCGACATCAACGCTGAAGGCTCCGCCGCCGCCCCTTATGGGCCGCGCCCCGCGGCCCGGCGCGGTCCGCATCCGCAAGTCTGTCGTCCAGGGTGCGGTGATGGCCGCCGCGCTCCTGGTGTCCGGCTCGCTGGCCTGGGCCTTCGTCGTCCAGCCGCAGATGACGCGTCAGGCCCGGGACGCCGCTGAGGCTGACGGCGGCGGCGAGGCGCGGGGCAGCGTGCGACCCTCGGAACGGGTCACGGACCAGCCCGCGAGCTACGACCGGCTTGCCCAGGCGGACACCTTGCCGGAGCGGCGGGGCGAGACGCCGGAAGAGGCGCCGCCCACCGCCTCGCCGCCGCCCGCACGCGTGCCGGCGCCGTCATACGCGACGGTTCCCAGAGCGCCGCGACCGGCGGAACAGGCGGCGGCGTCCGGGCTGTTCTTCGGCGGCCCGTCGAGCGGCGCCGCCGTTCAGGCCGGAAGCGGGCGAACGGATGCGCCGCCGTCCTCTGCGATGCGGGACTATGGCGCCATCTACAGCCCCCACGGCCTCTTGGCGCCGGTCTCGCCCTATGAGTTGAAGGCCGGCGCCATCATCCCGGGCGTTCTGCTGACGGCCGTGGACACCTCGCGTCCCGGTCCGGTCGTGGCCACGGTCAGCCAGAACGTCTTCGACTCCATCACCGGTCGGCATCTGGTCGTTCCGCAGGGGACCCGCCTGATCGGCCGCCACGAAGGCGAGAGCGCCCACGGCGATCGTCGGGCCTTCCTCGTCTGGGATCGACTGATCCTTCCCAATGGCAAGAGCCTGATCCTGTCGGAAGAACCCGGCGTGGATGCGCAGGGCGCGGTCGGCGTGCGGGGGGAGGTGGACCGGCGGCTGCTTCCGCTCGGCGTGGCGACCCTGTTCGCGGGCGCCATCACGACCCTGGGCGAACTGGCTCGCGGCGGATCCGAGGATCGATCGTTCGCCGCCAGCGCGGGGAGCGCCGCCTCGATCGAGGCCTCCCAGGTCGGCGGGCGGCTCGTCGATCGCGAGCTCGGCGTCCAGCCGTCCATACGGGTCCGGGCGGGGGCCCCGGTCCGGGTGATGATCACCCGCGACCTCATTCTGGAGCCATACCGCCGATGACCCGTCTCCGTCGTCTTCTCGTAGCGGCCGTCGCGCCCGCCGTCGGCCTCCTCGCCTTCGGCGCGGTCGCGGCGCAGCGTCCCGCCTTGGCCCTGGTCAATGAGAGCCCGAGCCTGCCCCGGGGCGTCTATGTCCGCACCTCGGCCCCGGAGATCGGGCGCGGCGCGGTGGTCGCCATTCGTCAGCCCGAGATCGTGCGGACCTACCTTTCGCGCCAGGGGATGCCCGCCGAGGTGCGGCTGATCAAACGGGTGGCGGCGACGGGCGGCGACACGGTCTGCTCGGACGGCCGATGGCTCATCGCCCCGATGCGCACGGTCCGCATCCACGCCCGGGATCGAGCGGGCGTCGCGCTTCCGGCCTGGCGAGGCTGCCGCAGGCTCGCCTCCGACGAACGACTGCTGCTCGGCGATACGCCGGCCAGCCTGGACAGCCGGTATTTCGGGCCGGTGAGGATCGCCCAGATCGAGGGCGTCTATCGGGAGACCCTGACATGGTAATCCGCCTGCTTCCCCTTGCCGCCGTCATCGCCCTTGCGGCGACGCCGGTCGCGGCCCAGACCCGCATCGACTGGCGCCCGGCCGGCGGCGACCTGTTCGTGGGCGCCGTCCCGGAAACACCCGCGCCTGAAGTCGCCGGTCTCGAGGCCGTCCGTCTTGCGGACCTCGACCAGCCCTTCGCCGACGCGATCGCGGAAGCGGCCGACCGCCATGGTCTGGATCGCAAGCTGCTCCATGCCCTTGTGGTGGTGGAAAGCGCCTACCGCGCCCAGGCCTGCTCCCACGCCGGCGCCTGCGGCCTGACCCAGCTGATGCCGGGCACCGCCGCGGATCTCGGCGTGCGCGACCGCTTCGATCCCGATGAAAACCTGCGAGGAGGGGCCGACTATCTGGCCCGCCAGATCCTCCGCTTCGGCGACCTTCGCCTCGCCCTCGCGGCCTATAATTCGGGTCCGGATCGGGTCGCCCGGCTGGGCCGGATCCCGAACATCACAGAGACCCAGAACTACGTCGTCTCGGTGATCAACTGCTACCTGGCGCTCACGGCGGGACGCGGGGTGCGATCGTCGCGGGAATGCGCGCCGGCGGAGGCCGGGCTGTGACCTTCGCGGCTGCCCCTCAAGACAGCACGAACACGGCGTCCGCGGAGCCCCGGGAAACGCTGCTGACCCGCGCGGAAGCGTCCGTCTTTCTGGAGGGCAAGGGCATCCGGATGAAGCCGACGACCCTGGCGCGCGCCTATTCGACCGGATCGGGCGGTCCGCCGTGCCGACACATCCGCAACAAGCCCTACTATCCGCTGGACCTGCTGGAGACCTGGGCCGAGGCCCAGATCACGGCGCCCGTCGCTTCGTCGAGCGAACGCCAGCGACTGCGGCGGGAGGCCCGGCGACGGGAGGCGACCTCATGACGCCCGATCGCCCCAGTCTCGAGACCCTGATGAACGACCCGGCGGTCAGCTATCCGCTCAAGGCCGTGCTGCTGGTCTGGTGGAGTCGGGATCCTCTGGACGCGGCCAACGATGCGGCGGCCCTCGCCTCGGTCATGGGCGATCGCGCGACTGCGCTTCTGGAACAGCGCCATGGCCCATGACGACGGGCTGGAGCGGTTCCTGGGCTGGCGCCAGGTCCGGGACCTGACGGGTCTCGGCCGCACGACCGCCTGGCGCATGCGTCAGGCGGGAGACTTCCCGGAGCCGGTGCCGATTTCGCCGGGCCGGGTGGCCTGGCGCGAGCGCGATATCGCCCGTTGGAACGAGAGCCGCGGGCCGACACCGGAACCCGAACCGACCGCCCGGCCGACCAGGCCGACGCCGCCCCGTCCTCATGAAGACCGCGTCATTGCGACGGCGACCGCAAAGCCGAACCCGGCGCTGTCACCGGGAGGCGGCAAGCCGAAGTCCCGCCCCCGTCGTCGGACCGGACCGGTCATCGCGGAGGGTCAGCTTGGCTTCGACTTCTAGCGCCTCGGGTCTGGAGCGGGGTTCAACTCGCCCGGAGCGCCCTGATCCTGGCTTCGGATCGGGAGTGCTGCCGCACGCCAAGTACGTCGCCGATGCGCCAGGCCGTCGCGCCGAAAACCTCATCGCCGGCCTGAGTGAGGATGCGGACATCGCCGGAGAGCGCAGCGCCGCGTTGGAGCAGTCTCACGCGGGCGCCGTGCAGATCGAGCTGGCGCAGCACGCCGGGCGTTGTCTCTCCCTGGCCGTACTCAATGACGCACTGTTCGGCGCAGCGGCGGCGCGCGAGAATGCGGCGATCGGGTCTGGCGACGGGGAAGCTCATGCCCGACACCTAGGGCGAGGCGCTGAAGGCTCGTTTAAGCGTCGCCGTTAACGACCGCGTTCACCCTGTTTCCCGGGGTCGGCGGGGCGCAGCGAGGCCGGACCCCGTGCCCGCCGACCGTAATCCCGCTATGGCGATCCGAATGGCCCAGTACAAACTCGTCCTCTTCGACTTCGACGGCGTCCTCGCCGACAGTGCGGCCTGGTTCATCGCCCAGCTGCCGAGCCTCGCCGAGGCGCATCGCTTCCGGTCCCCCGACGCGGCGGAGATAGAACGGCTTCGAGGCTTGCCGACCCGAGACGTCGTCAAGGCGCTGGGCGTCTCGCCGCTCCGCCTTCCGGGGATCGCCGCCGATCTACGCAAGCGAATGGCCCATGAGGCGCATCAGATCGCCCTCTTCGACGGTGTTCCCGATCTTCTGAGACGACTGCACGACGGCGGCGTCCGGTCCGCCGTGGTCAGCTCCAACAGCGAGGAGAATGTCCGCGCGGTGCTCGGGCCGTCGGCCTCGTTGATCTCGGCCTTCAGCTGCGGCGCGTCGCTGTTCGGGAAGGGCGCGCGCTTCTCGTCCCTGATCCGCAAACTGGATGTCGAGCCCGCCCGCGTCTGCGCCGTCGGGGACAAAGTGCGCGACATTGAAGCGGCGCACCACGCGCACATCGCGGCCATGGCCGTGTCCTGGGGATACGGCGCGGCCTCCGCGCTCAGCGCCGCCGTGCCGGACTACATGGTCCATACGCCGGCCGAGGCCGCCGCCGTGCTTCTCGCCTGACGACGGTTCACGATCGCCGCGACCTACCTGTCGGCCTCCCACTCAGCTAGGATGACGCCGCCCGGTGCGGCTCACGCGTATGTACAGGCTTCGGCTAAAGGCGTGAGCGCATGCGAATCTCACATGTTCTCAACGCCCGGCGCACCCTTCTCGACATGGCCCTGGCTCGAGCCGATGAAATCCTACGCACAGGCGCTTCTGCCCGACGATCGCTATCGGATCATCATGGTCGACGACCCCGACAGCGGGCTCAGGCCGATCACCTTCGAAGACCACTACGAGATGGTCGCCCGGCTCGGCCTGCCGACGGCGGTCCCGGAGGTGATCGATCGCCTCTATGGTCGCGCCCTTCACGCTCTGCTCTACGGTTGGTTCGACTATGAGCTGATGGTGGTGGCCTGTGGTCAGGCCCTCGCGACACTGGAGTTCTCACTCAAGACCCGTCTGGGCGCACCGGCGGCGAAGATGACAGGCCTGAAGCCGAGACTGGACCACGCGGTAAAGCTCGGCCTCCTGAGCGCGCCCACACCCAGCGCATGGGGAGACGATCACGCGTTGCTGGCTTCGATCCGCAACGAGATCGCTCACGGCAGCGACCACGTCTATCCACCCAATATGGCCGAGGTCATCTTTGACCGGTGCCGCTCCCTGATCGTCGAGCTCTATCCGACAACAGCCGAACAGGACGCGTGATCCGATCCAGCGCGGATGACAGCGGGGATCGGCCGCAGGGGCACCGAAGCTAGATCGTCACGTCGTCGGGGAGGACGTCGTCGTCCGACACCTCGACTCCGCGCGTCAGTTCGCGCGCGGCGGCGAGATCGGCGCTGCTGAAGGGCGAGAGACGCTCGGGGTGGGCCACCATGTCCGCTTCGAGGAAGGAGAGATAGGCGGAGACCACGGGATCGACCTCGTCGGATGTAGGGACCAGGGGCTCGGCGACGGACACGAGAACATGGCCCTCGCCGATCGCCTGGGCGCGCACGCGCGCCTTCTGGCGAAACTCCGGGTGGGCACGGAAAAACGCCTTCTCAAGGCGCACAGCCTCGGACCTGCCGGTGGTGGTCACCGAACCTTCGAAACTGACTGCGTGCTTGCCCATGGAACGTATATTAGGACGTTCCAAACAGCCGCCTATACCGGGACATTTCTGTCCAGGGCGGGTGTAAACAGAATACGCCCGCGATACGGCTGGCCCGCGCCCGGCGAGGGGTCGCGAACGCGTCAGCCAGTCGGACAATCGCGGCTTTCACCGGCAACGACGCGCCCCCCCTTGATGACCGCCCAAGGCGTCTTCAAAGCCGAAAGCCCCTGGCTGGGGTCGCTCGCTAGCACGACCAGGTCGGCCCATGCTCGGGGCCGAACAACGCCCAGACCCTCATCGCCCAGCATCCGGCCCGCTTCCCAGGTCGCGGATCGCAGCGCTTGAGCCGGCGTGAGCCCAGCTTCCACATAGCCCTCCAGGGTCCCGCGGGATCCGGCCCCGCGCCCGGGAGCGTAGGGAAAATAGAGGTCAGAGCCGAGAGCGATGCGGACGCCGGCGCGATGAGCCCGCATCAGGCGGTCGCGCCCGGCCTGCAGATGCCGATCAACCTCCTCACGCGGCGGCTGTTCAGGCCAGCTACGGGTGAACTCCAGCGCCATCTCCAGAGAAGGATCGGTCGGGACGAGCCACACGCCGTTGCGGGCCATCAGCCGCAGAGTCTCGTCCGAGATGTCGTAGCCGTGCTCGATCGACGTCACCCCGGCGTCGATCGCTTCCCGGATCGAGGCGTCGCTGGTGGCGTGGGCGGCGACGGGGATGTTGTGCCGCTTCGCCTCCGAGACGATGGCGGCGATCTCCTCGACCGAGAGGCGGGTGCGTTGCGGCGTGGCCTCCGGGTAGACCTTGATGACATCGGCGCCGCGGGCGATGGCCTCACGCACGGCGGCGCGCGCGTCCTCGACGCCGGTGACGATCCGGTACTCGCCGTTGACCAGGTCGTGCGGATCCCCCGGCAGAGGCTCCATCTGGCCGCCCGCCGGTGCCAGGCCCGGGCCCGAACTATAGATGCGCGGACCGACGACGCGGCCATCGTTGACCGCCCGCTCCAGAACGAGATCGAGGAAGCGCCCGGAGTTGCCGAGGTCTCGGACGGTGGTGAACCCGGCCTCCAGATACTCGCGAGCTCGGCCGGCTGCGGCCAGGGTCCTGTAAACATCGCCCTGCACAGCCTGGTCGCGCGCGGCGACGTCGGAGAGGCCTTCGCCGCTGCGCTGTTCAAGTAGGAGGTGGGTGTGGGCGTCGATCAGCCCCGGGATGACCGAGCAGCGGCGCAGATCCAGCACCGTCGCTCCTTCAGGGGCTGACAAACCTTCGCCGACCTCGGCCACGCGCTCACCGCGGATCAGGATGTCACGGGGCCCGACCATTCGGCCGGCTTCGGAATCGAACAGGTTCCCGGCGCGCACGAGAACCACGGGCTGAGGAGCGCTCTGGGCGAACGTCTGGTCGGCCGCAGCTGAAGCGATCAGGGCGAGCGCGATGGCAGTGACGTTCGTGGCGAGGCGGTGAGACATGACGGCTTGGTCCGGTGCGTGTGAGAACCCCGTATCGCCCGACCCACGGCAGGCTGACCCGTGAATTCGGCGTAACCGGCCCTTCATGACGCCGATTTCATGCGGCGAACTGCATCCGCGCGCTCGGCCGGACGCCTCTGAAGGGCATGTCCCGAAGCTTCCGCACCGCTCTCGCCGCCTTCCTCCTCCTGACGGTGACGTCTCCCTCCGTCGCCGAGGACCTGGGCGGGCCCTCGTCGCCAATGGAGCGGTCTCGAGCGCTTGATCAGCTCGATCGTCGCCTCGCTCACTATGTGGCCTGGCGGCGCATCCCTGACATCAGGGCGAGACTACAAGAGCGTCGCGCCGTCTACCTCGCCCAGCCGACGACGGACGGCTTCCTCACGATGGTCAACGCCGACCTGTATGCGATCTCCCAAGACCGCCACCTCCAGGTCTGGGTGGAGCCGCGCAGCCGCGACGCGCCAACTCCGCCTGCTGACCCGGCTGGCGCGGACAGCGCTCAACCGGACTTCGGTCTCCGGACCGTACGTCGGCAGGGGAGGGTCGCGGTGCTCGAACTCACCGAAGTCAGCGGGGATGCGAGGGCTGCGGCGGCGCTTGACCGCGCGATGGAGGCTCTTCGAGGCGCCGAAGTCCTGATCCTGGATCTGCGGAACAACGGCGGCGGAGGCGAGGTCGTCCAGCGTCGCCTGCTCGGGCATCTGGCCGCGTCACCCCTGCCACTGGAGGAGATCCGCTTCCGGCATTGCGAACCCGATCCCGGCGACCGCGAAGGGTGTCTCCAGGACGGACGTGTCGACATCGAGACGCGGACGGCGGACCGGGTGGATCAGCCGGCCTTTCCCACGCAGCCCATCTTCATCCTGACCTCCGGCCGGACCTTCTCCGCCGCCGAGGCCATCGCCTACAATCTGCAGGCGACCCGCCACGCGGTCGTCGTCGGCGAGACGTCGGGCGGCGGGGCCAATCCGTCGGCGGGGATGGACCTGGGGCCCTGGTTCACCGTCGTCATGCCCATTGCGACGACCGTTCTGTCCGCCACCGGTACGAACTGGGAGGGCGTCGGCGTGCACCCCGATGTGCCGGCGCCGGCGTCTTCGGCTATGGAGGCCGTCCTGGCCCTGGCCTCTGCGGCCGCCAACACGCAACCCTCCGGCGACTGACGGTCGGGCTGGTCTGGAGCGGGTCAGACGGATCTCGGCCTTGCTCGAGACGCGCGCGCTTCTCGGCGCGTCTCCTACCTCCGAGTGGGGAAGCCGCGGGGGTCGACGATGGAGGGCGCGTTTCCGTCACTGTCGTTCGTAGATGAGCGTGACCCGTCGCTCGGGCCGGTCGATCCGCCAACTGATCTCGGTGAACGATCGGCCGTCCTCCGCGAGGGTGTTGACGCCCTGCACGAAGGGCGCTCCGCCCGTCCAGAAAATCCAGGTGTAGCTCCTGGGGGATGTAGCTGTGACCGCCAGGGCATTGCCGGAGTTTGTGGGGCCGCTGTCCGGCACAGGTTGGCCGTCGAAATGGGTGATGATCACACTTCGGGCCTCGACCGATTCCATCCGCATCGCGCCCGCGCCGGCGTCGCTGTAGACAAGCGTCTCCGGCTGCCCGCCGGCGTCTTCGTCTCGCAAAGCCCAGGTGCCCAACCAAGGGCCGGCGTCGGCGGCCTGACCGGCGCCCGTGAGCGAGACCAACAAAACGGCGGCGAGGAATGATCGCTTCAGCATGATGTCAGCTCCGACCCAAGGTGCGGAGCGGGAGTGTGTTGCATATTGGGGGCGACGTCACGCCCCGCGCATCCGGAAATTCAGCAGCAGTCCGCCGACCAAGCGGGATCGAACCAGTAGCAACAGGTCGAGTCTTGGCGCTGCGGGCGGATCCCTTGTTGGCCAGGTGATGATCTTCGACGAGCGCGTTCCTCGCATCCTCGACCGAAGCGTGGGGGCTCGCGAGGGCGCACCACGCGTCGGCGACAGGCTGTCGGCTGCGGGCCGGGCGCAGCGCTTCAGATGTCGTGAGGAGAAGCGGCAACGCTTGGTTTTCGGGGTGGGTTTCCCATCTTCGATCCATCCCAAATCATGCATACGGAGCGCCCCATGGCTGGAGGGTGGACCCGCGACGGCGCGGTTCTGGATCAGATCGACGACACCATTCTCGACGGCGTGCTGACCGCACGCGCGCGCATGCCTGTCGGAGAAGGCACCGAAGACTGCATTGAATGCGGTGACCCAATTCCCCCGGCGCGCCGCCGCGCCCAGCCCGGCGTGACGACCTGCGTGCCCTGCCAGTCCGGCCGGGACAGTCGCGTGGTCGTCGCCGGCATAAACCGGCGCGGCAGCAAGGACAGCCAGCTTCGCTGAGGCCATGACCGCCACCCTCGCCCTCTTTCCCGAGCTCATGCCGTCACGCGCCCCAGTCGCGCCGGTCGGACTGCGCTATGAGGACGACGTCGTCCCGCCCGAGGTTCAGGCGGCCCTGGTGGAGTGGGCGCCGACGCTCGCGTTCACGCCGTTCGACTTCCGTGGCTTCAAGGGCAACCGGCGGACCGTGTCATTCGGTTCCCGCTACGACTTCACGCACAACCGTGTCGGTCCCGCCGACGCCATCCCGGACGCGCTGATGCCCCTGCGCGCCGCCGCGGCGGCTTTCGCGGATCTCCCCGAGACCGCTCTGGTTCAGGCTCTCGTCACGGAATACGCGCCCGGTGCGGGGATCGGCTGGCACAGGGATCGGCCCGAATATGGCCAGGTCGTCGGCCTGTCCTTCGTCTCGGAGTGCCTCCTGCGCTTTCGCCAACGCGCCGACGGCGGATGGGCTAGGGTAGCCCAGTCCCTTCGCCCGGGCTCCGCTTACCTGCTCGATGGTCCTGCGCGAGATGCCTGGCAGCACAGCATCACCCCGGGCGAAGCGCTGCGGTATTCGGTGACTTTCCGCACGCTCCGGAAATCCTGGTAGACAGCCCCCAAATCGCCTCCGCCACAGACCCAAGCGCGAAAGCTACGACCCCTTACCGAGGCTCGTTTCTCTCACAGCGGGTATGGTGCGGTCCAAGGCGCGCGAGAGCTGCCGGAACGTCCGGAGCTGACTGATACCGTTGAAAAAGTCGGCAATTGCCTCGGACGGCGGGGGCTGATTCACTCTGGTCATTGAAGCCGGAGACAGCGCG
>QFQU01000022.1 GCA_003248965.1 Brevundimonas sp.
AAACCGGCGATTCGATTGAAGCGCGGAAACTAAGGAAACCAACCCGGAAAAGCAAGAGGTTTTCCCCCTCCCCCTCTCCTCAAAACCCCGGAAACCGCAGTCCCCAAAGCCCAAAAGGCCGGCCCGTCTCCGAGCGAGGCAGCCCTATACGGACACCCGGTTTTGGCAGCAAGGGGATTCTGAAACTTTGACGAAAAAACTGACGGAACCGGAATCCTTGAGCCGCCCCAAAATCTCGTTCAGCCGGCGGCGATATAGGTTCTGAGGCTTTCGGCTTCACGCGCGTGTTCGGCGATCTGGCATTTGACCACGTCCCCGATGGAGACCACCCCCACCAGCCGATCGTCCAGAAGCACGGGAAGATGGCGAATCCGCCGGTCGGTCATGCGGCTCATCAGCACCGACATCTCCTCGCCCGGCTGGGCGAAGATCACCTGGGCCGACATATAGTCCGACACGGGGCGGGTCAGGGCGTCCTGGCCGTCGGCCGCCAGGGCCTTGACCACATCGCGTTCGGAAAAGACGCCCGCGACCCGCTCTCCCTCGCGGACGACCAGGGCGCCGACGCGCCGGTGTTCCAGTTCCTTGCACGCCTGCGCCACCGTGATGTCGGGCGCGATGGAGAAGACGGCGTTTCCCTTGGTCTTGAGGATCTCGGCGACGAACATCGCGGCTCCTTCTCTCTATCTACAAGAGACGACCGCGGGGCCGGGATGGCGACAGGGCCGCTCACGACCGATGATCGCTCAGCCTGCGTCGGGAATCAAACGGTCGCGTCGCGTCCGAAGGTCCGTCCCAACGGCCCGATGGCGACCAGGCCGACCAGGAAGCCGACGGCGTGCGCCTCCCAGGCGATCTGCGCCCCGCCCAGGCCGGGGGCGAAGCCGATCAGGCCGGTGATCGCATTGACCGCCATCCAGGCCAGGGACATCGTCAGCACGCGCCGGTCGAACAGCGGCAGCACCCGGCCATGTCCGCCCAGCAGGCGCGTCGCCGCCCCGATCAGGCCGAACACCGCGCCCGAGGCGCCGGCCACGCCGGCGGTCGAGCCCCAGTGGATCAGTCCATAGCCCAGGGCCGCCGCCGCGCCGCAGAAAACAAAGAACAGCAGAAAGACGCTGGAGCCGTATCGCGGCCCGAACTGGCGCGCGACCGGCGTGCCGAAGGCCAGGACGCCGACGGCGTTCATCGACACATGACCCCAGCCGCCGTGCACCAGCATATAGGTGAACAGGCCGCTCCACCGGCCCTGCTCCAGGTCCACCGGAACGAAGGCCATGCCCGCGCCCAGATCCGGCAGCCGCTCCTGAAAGAAGAACAGAACCGGCAGGGCCAGGGTGATCGCCACCACGGCCAGAGGCGCGTTGAACATCTTCTCGCGGGCAGGCGGGCCGTCGAATCGGGCGTGGGGGTCGGACATGGGTTTCAAATGCGCAGGGCCTTCGTCCGCATCAAGCGGTTCTTAATAACCTTAATGCAGCATGGGGGTCGGATCGCGTCTTGGATCCGTGACGAGTATGCGCGCCAGGAGACCCCTCAGATGACCGCCAGAAGGCTGATTCCGCCCGTGGCGACTGCGTTCGCCGCCGGTCTGGCCGTCGTCGCGGCCCTGCCCGCCGCCGCCCAGTCGACCGGTTCGGGCGGCGCGGCGCGCTTCCAGCAGGGCTATGGCGGCGCGCGTTCGGCCGCCGCCGCCCCGACCACCGGCTCCACCCGCGACGCCAACGGCAACCGCCTGATCGTCAACGGCATCATCCAGGCCGGCGCCTCGTCCTATTCCAGCCAGTCCGACGGCGTGGCCTCGGCCTATTCCGGCGCGGGCTCCACACGCAACGGCGGCACGACCATCGGCGGCGCCACCGCCATCGGCAACCAGCTGAACGTGGTGGTTCAGGGCAGCCGCAACACCGTCATCGTCAATTCGACCCAGACCAACACCGGCGCGATCAACGCCGGCACGGCCCTGAACGGAAGCATCAACCTGCCATGAGCCGTCGTTCCCCTCTTCGCATCGCCGCCGCCGCGACGGCCGCCGCCCTGCTGCTGGCCGGCTGCGTCAGTCCGGTGGCGGGACCTTCGGGCCTCTACGCCTCGCCGATCGGCAATGCGCCGGTGACGTCCAACCCGACGCCCTATTCGACCGCCCTCTACTGCCTGGCCGACTACGCCCGGCGCTACAACCTGCCCTCGCCGCGCATGGCCGTGGGCCGGATCAGCGACTACACCGGCACGGTCTCGGCCGACGGCGGGCGTCAGATCACGGGCGGCGCGTCCTTGATGGCCAACTCGGCCCTGGCCAAGGCCGGGGCGCGGATCGTCGAACGCTACGACACCTCGGTGTCGGAGCTGGAGCTGCGCTACGCCAACAACAAGCTGATCGGCGACCAGGCGCCGGACGCCCAGAGCCCGGAAGACACCCAGTATCGCCGCATCCTGGCCGGCCAGGTGCCCGGTTCGGACTTCTACATCGTCGGCGGAATCACCGAGGTGAACTACAACATCCGCTCGGGCGGTTTCGATCTGGCCGGGGGCGAGGTCGACAGCAACCGTCCCGGCTCGGGCCTGATCAACCACCGCGTCTATGTGATGAACATCGCCATGGACCTGCGCCTGGTGCAGACCACGACGCTGGAGGTGGTGGACGTCGTCTCCTACCAGAAACAGATCATCGGCCGCGAAATCTCGGCGGGCGTGTTCGACTTCCTGAACGGCAACGTCTTCGACCTGTCGGCCGGCACGGGCGGCATGGAGCCGGTCCAGCTGGCGGTCCGCGCCCTGGTCGAACGCGCCACGGTCGAGTTCATGGCCAACCTCTATGGCGCACCGGGCCCGGAAATCTGCCTGAACGCCGCCAACGACCCTCTCGGGGATTCCACGGTCGGACCGACCGGCGGCTACTACCCGGCCTATCCCACCCAGGACACGAACAATGGCCAGACTCGCGCCGATCCCTCTCGCTGGCATGATCGCCGCGACGGCGACGTTCGCCCTAGCCGCTACTGAGGCGAACGCCCAGACGACGCCGACCTGCCCGCCGGAAACCGGCTCGGCCTGCCGGATCGACCAGACCCAGACGGGCGAGGTGACGGGCGAGGTCAATCTGGACGTGGCCGTCGGTCAGTTGACCGTCTCCAACACGGCGACGGGCAATCGCGTGGTCGGCGGCATACAGTCGACCAGCGGCGCCATCGTCTCGCGCCAGACCCTGACAGGGACGGTGTCGGCCGGCACGCCGATCAATCTGAACGGCGTCAGCGAGGGCTTCGTCGATTCGACCACCCAGGCGGCGGGCAACCATTTCCAGGTCTCCACCGACGGCGCGACCTTCGACGCCGACGTGGGCCAGTCGGCGCGCGGCGACAACGTCAGCGCCCGCACCAATCTGCACGGTCCCTCGACCCACATTCTTCAGGGCGGCCGGGTCGCCACCGGCGCGACGGCCAACGCCGTGGCCATGGGCGGCCCCTCCACCGTCCTGACCGGCCGCGTCGCCCAGGCCAGCCAGACGACCGTCTTCGCCGAGACGGTCGCCGACGTCCAGTACGTCCCCGCGCCCCTGACCTTCTCGGCCGACGCCCAGGCCAATACGGCCCAGGCGGTCACGACCGGCGCATCCCATCAGGACCTGGTGATCAACCAGACCAACGCCCCCTCAACGGTCGAGGCGCGCACCAGCGTCTATGTCGACAACGCCTGGAACCTGGCGGGCCGGGCCAACGCCTCGGCCAACCGCGCCACGCTTCACAACAGCGGCGGCTCCATGATCGCCGATACGACCCAGGACAACCAGGGCCGGGTCCGCGCCTACACCCGCGTCCAGACCAATCTGCAAGGCGAGACGACGGCCGGCGCCCGCGCCGTGGCCAACGAGGTCGTCGCCGGCAACAACGACATCTATCTGAAGCTGGACAACACCCAGTTGAACTCGGGCGGGGTCGAGGCGACGGCCGAATATGTCGGGGTCAAGGGCTACGACAGCTATGTCAGCGCCGAGGCCGCGGGCAACAGCGTCGTCGGCTACGCCTGCTCCCAGTGCGGGGGCGAGGTCAACGTCAACAACACCCAGGTCAACAACGGCTCGGTGTCCGCCACCGCCAACGTCAACATCGCCCAGCCCGGCCGCGCCGCCGTGGTCGGCTCCAACGCCGTGGGCAACACCGCGACCTTCTACGTCTCGCGTCCTGGCGGCTGAGGCCGTCTTCGGGCGGCGTCGCCCGAAATGACGCGGACCGGCCAAGGCGTCTTGCCCCGGCGCCACCCCTGGCCTAGTGCCGAATGTCCGCCCCATCGGGGGTTGCGGTCTTTCGGAGCTGGTTCATGCGTTCTGCGCGTCGTCTTCTTCTTGTCGCGGCCTCGGGCCTCGCCCTCGCCACGGGTCTGACCGCCGCCAGCGGCGCCGCCTTCGCCCTGACGCCCGCCGGTCAGACCGCCGCTTCGACCGCCGCCGTCGCCCCCTCCTCGCCCTGGGCCCAGGCCGCCAGCGACATTCCCGCCGATCCGGCCGTCCGCTTCGGCCAGTTGCCGAACGGCATGCGCTACGCCCTGATGCACAATGCGACGCCGCCGGGTCAGGCGTCGATCCGCCTGCGCATCGCCGCCGGTTCGCTGATGGAGCGCGACGACCAGAAGGGCCTGGCCCACTTCATGGAGCACATGGCCTTCAACGGCACCAAGGACATCCCCGAGAACGAGATGCTGCGCATCCTCGAACGGCTGGGCCTGGCCTTCGGCGCGGACACCAACGCCTTCACCAGCTTCGACCAGACGGCCTATTCGCTGGAACTGCCCAACACCAAGACCGAGACGGTCGAGACCTCGCTGCACGTCCTGCGCGAGATGATGTCCGACGCCCTGATGGCCCAGGCCGACATCGATTCCGAACGCGGCGTCATCGTGGGCGAGGAACGCACCCGCAACACGCCCCAGCAGCGCGTTCTCAAGACCCAGCTCGCCCTTCTGGCGCCCGGCCAACGTCTGTCCCAGCGCCTGCCCATCGGCGATCTGGACATCATCCGCACCGCGGAGCGCCAGCGGTTCGTAGACTTCTATGACGCCTATTACCGTCCGTCGCGCGCCACCCTGATCGCCGTAGGCGACTTCGACGTGGACGTGATGGAGCGCCAGGTGCGCGACGCCTTCGCTTCCTGGACGCCCAAGGCGCCGGACGGCCCCGAGCCGGACCTGGGACAGGTCGCCGTGCGCGGCCCCGAGACCAGCATCATCGTCGAACCGGGCATCCAGTCCTCGATCCAGATCAACTGGATCAAGGCGCCCGACCTGTCGCCCGACACGGTCGCCAAACGCACCCAGGCCCTGCGCCGCAGCCTGGGCCTGGCGGTGCTGAACCGTCGCCTGGGCGAGATGGCGCGCGCCGACAATCCGCCCTTCCTGGGCGCCGGCGCCGCCTATCAGTCCCTGTTCGACAGCCTGGACGCGGGCACCTTGGCCGTCTCCTTCAATCCCGGCGACTGGAAGAAGGCCCTGACCGCGACTGAGCAGGAAGCCCGACGCCTGGCCCAGTACGGCGTCACCGCCGAGGAGCTGGAGCGGGAGATCACCCAGTATCGCACCGCGCTTCAGAACGCCGTCGCCACCGCCGCCACCCGCTCGACGACCGCTCTTGCCGGCGCACTCCTCAGTGACGTCAACGACGACGAGGTGTTCAACACCCCGCAGGAGGGCCTGGCCCTGTTCGAACAGGGGGTGAAGAATCTGACGGTCGATCAGGTCAACGCCGCCGTTCGCCCGGTCTTCGAGGGCCAGGGTCCGCTGGTCCTGTTCACCAGCCCGGTTCCCGTCGAGGGCGGAGAAGCCGCCGTCACCGCCGCCCTTCAGGAATCACGTCAGACGGCGGTCGCCGCCCGCGCGGCCCAGGCCGCCCTGCAATGGCCCTATTCCGACTTCGGCGCGCCGGCCGTCCCCGCGACCCGCACCGAGGTCGCCGACCTGGGCGCCACCCTGGTCCGCTTCCCCAATGGCGTGCTTCTGAACATCAAGCCGACCAAGTTCCGCGACGACCAGATTCTGGTCAGCGCCTCGACCGGCATCGGCGAACTGGGCCTGCCGACCGATCGCGTCACCTCCATGGCTCTGGCCGACACGGTCATGGGTCCGGGCGGCACGGGCAAGCTGAGCCTGGACGAGTTGAACCGCGCCCTGACCGGCCACGTCTATAGCGCCAGCGTCAACCAGGGCACGGACTCCTACACCTTCTCGGGCGCCACCCGCCCCGAGGACCTGCAGCTGGAGATGCAGGTTCTGGCCGCCTATCTGACCGACCCCGGCCTGCGCGCCGCCCCGTTCGAACAGACCAAGGCCGTCTTCCCGCAAATCCTGGCGCAGCTGTCGGCCACGCCGCGCGGCGTGTTCCAGCGGGACGTGACCGGCCTTCTGGCCTCGGGCGACAAGCGCGAGGCGGTGCCGACGGCGGACGAGGTGGCCGCCATGTCGATCGACGAGATTCGCACGGGTGTCCACGGCGCCCTGGCCCACGGCCCGATCGAGATCACGGTCGTCGGCGATGTGGACGTGGACGCGGTGATCGCCGCCGTCGGCTCAACCTTCGGCGCCCTGCCCGCGCGCGGCCAGGCCCCGACGCCGGCGCCCGGTTCGGCGACCCGTCGTTTCCCGGCCCCGACGGCGACGCCCGTGCGCCTGACCCACACGGGTCCGGCCGAACAGGCCCTGGGCTTCACCGCCTGGCCGACCACCGACCAGGTGGGCGACCGCACCACCGCCCGCGAGTTGGGCGTCCTGTCCGACGTGCTGCAGCTGCGACTGAACGACGAAATCCGCGAGAAGCAGGGCCTGGCCTATTCGCCGCGCGCGGCCTCCTCGTCCTCGGACGTCTTCCCCGGCTACGGCTATCTGGCGGTCACGGCCGAGGTGCCGCCCGAGGCCCTGCCCAAGCTGTTCGAGACGGTGGACGCCATCGCCGCCGATCTGCGCGACAAGCCCGTCGGCGCCGACGAACTGAACCGCGCCCGTCTGCCGGCGGTCGAACGCCTGCGTCGCAGCATGGCCGACAACGGCTACTGGCTGACCCAGCTGTCGGAAGCCCAGTCCAAGCCGGAAAGCCTGGAGCAGACGCGCCGCCAGATCGCCGTGCTGGAGGCCGTCACCCCGGCCGACCTGCAACGCCTGGCCCAGCAGTATCTGAAACCCTCGACCGCCTGGCGCGCTGAGATCGTGTCGGACAAGGCCCCCGCCCAGCCCTGATCGGGCAAGAAAAGGCCCCGGCTCGATCCGAGCCGGGGCCAGTCTTCAGGATCGTCGACGGAGAGCCGACGGTCCTTTTTTGCATCTGGAACCTGATCGGCGCCTGAACGGCCCCGTTCGACTCCGGTTCAGAACACCCGGCCGCCGACGCCGCCGTCCAGGGTGATGGCGCCGGTGATGACCGTCGCGGCCTGGACCTGCTCTTCGCGGTACTCGGTGTATTCTTCCTCGCGGTACATGGTCAGGATCTTGATCCCGGCGCCGTAGCGACGCAGCAGCGAGCGTTCGTTGCAGTCCCGCTCGGGCTTCTCGGGCCGGCAGACCAGCTGGCCGCCGTCTCCGAACCACAGCGCCTCGTGCTTCTTGCAGGTCAGGGTCGTGCCGTGATCGAAGTTCACGTCGCCTTCGTAGTCGGCGAGGGTCGCCTGCAGCCAGGTGCCGGCCAGGCAGCGATAGAGTTCGCCCTCGTAGCCGTCGGCGATCTCGCGATCGGGCTTCACCTGGGAGGCCGGGTGCGGCACCTGACGGTCGTCGATGCAGACGGCCTGGATCACCACGCGCTTCATCATGCGCCGCCAGGCGGTGAAGGGGGTGCGCACCACCTGGGCCGCCATGCCTTCCACGGCCAGGCCCTGGATCGTCGTCGGATAGGGCTGGTCGACCGAGACATAGGCCGAACCGCCGCCCCCGCCGTAGCCATAGCCGCGCGAGCCGGACCAGCCGCGCGCGTTCAGATAGTTGCGGGCATAACCGCCGGCGCTGGCGTTCGCATTGGCGCTGGACCCCGCGTTGTTGATGTTGACGTTCACATTGACGTTCTGGTTCTGGTTCCAGTTGCCGTTCCAGCCCGGGCGGCCGCCGCCGCCGCAGTCTCCACCGCCGCCACCGCCACCGCCACCGCAGCCCGGCGGGGGGGGCGGGGGTTCCGGCGGCTGACAGCTTGATCCGCAGGGGTCGGGGTCCGGCGGCGTGCAGCCAGACGAGCATTGCGCCAGGGCGGCGCCGGCGCTCGTCGCGACGAACAGACCGGCCGCTAGGCCCAGCATCCAGTTTGTGATCCGCAGCCGCATAGGCGGGGCTCCCGAACGAAAAACGCGTCGGCCCGGCGCGACGCCGACCGATCCAGCGTTCACCAAAACATCAAAAGCCTTTCGTTTCCGTTGATGCGTCGCCGCCTTCGGGATGGCGCAATGCCGCATCGGTCTGCTAGACCGCCCGCATGATGACCGTCCGCGTCTTCCTTCGCCTGATTTCGATTAGTCGCCCGGCGTAGCGCCTCTGGGCCCAGGCCCAGCGCACGCCGGGATCGAAAGCCCTCAAGCAGCGCGAAGCGCGATAGGGCGAAGAGAACAGCGACATCACTTTCAAGACGCCGAGACTGCTCAATGGCTGACGCCCCCGAGACCCCCGACACCGCTTCCGGCCGCGACTACCGCGACACCGTCTTCCTGCCCGAGACCGCCTTCCCCATGCGCGGCGGCCTGCCACAGAAGGAGCCGCTGATCCTGGAGCAGTGGGGCGACCTGTATGGAACCCTGCGCGCCGAACGTCAGAAGCAGAACGCCCCGCTTTACGTCCTGCACGACGGCCCGCCCTATGCGAACGGCGACATTCACATCGGCCATGCGCTGAACAAGACGCTGAAGGACTTCGTGGTCCGCAGCCGGTTCCTGTTGGGCTACGACGTCGACTACGTCCCCGGCTGGGACTGCCACGGCCTGCCGATCGAGTGGAAGATCGAAGAGCAGTTCCGCGCCAAGGGTCGCCGCAAGGACGAGGTGTCCAAGGACGAGTTCCGGCGCGCCTGCCGCGACTACGCCGGCAAATACATCGACCTCCAGCGCGACCAGTTCCTGCGTCTGGGCGCCGTGGGCGACTTCGCCAACCGCTACGCCACCATGGACTTCTCGTCCGAAGCGGCCATCGTCGCCGAGTTCCACAAGTTCAAGAACTCGGGCCAGCTGTATCGCGGCTCCAAGCCCGTCATGTGGTCGCCGGTCGAGCGCACGGCGCTTGCCGACGCCGAGATCGAATACCACGACCATGTTTCGCCCACGATCTGGGTCAAGTTCCCGGTCACGGGCGTGTCGGACGACCATCCCGACGACCTGCTGTCCTTCCGCAGTTCGACGCCGTCCATCGTCATCTGGACGACGACGCCCTGGACCATCCCGGCCAACCGCGCCATCAGCTACGGCCCCGAGATCGCCTATGGCCTGTACGAGGTCACGGCCATGGAGGAAGGGCTTGAGTTCGCGCCCTGGGCCAAGCCGGGGGACCGGCTGATCCTGGCCGACAAGCTGGCCGAGGACGTGTTCAAGGCCGCCAAGGTCGCCGCCTGGACCCGCGTGTACGACATCAATCCCTCCGGCCTGGAGACCGCACACCCGCTGGCGGCGCTGGACAGCGGCTATGGCTTCTCGGTCCCCCTGCTGGCTGGCGACCACGTCACCGACGACGCCGGCACGGGCTTCGTCCACACCGCGCCGGGCCACGGCGCCGACGACTTCGAGGTCTGGAAGGCCCACGGTCATCACGAGGTGCCCGACACCGTCGATCCCGACGGCGCCTATTACGACCACGTCCCGCTGTTCGCGGGGCTCAAGGTGCTGGAGACCGAAGGCAAGAAGACCGGCAAGTTCGGCCCCGCCAACGGCGCGGTGATGGAAAAACTGATCGAGGCCGGCAACCTTCTGGCGCGCGGCCGGATGGAGCATTCCTATCCGCACTCGTGGCGCTCCAAAGCCCCGATCATCTTCCGCAATACGCCCCAGTGGTTCATCCGCATGGATGAGCCCCTGAAGTCGGGCGACACCCTGCGCGAAACCGCGCTTCAGGCCATCGACGACACCGCCTTCCACCCCGCCGCCGGTCGCAACCGCATCCGTTCGATGGTCGAGGGCCGTCCCGACTGGCTGGTCAGCCGCCAGCGCGCCTGGGGCACGCCTCTGGCCATGTATATGGACAAGCAGACCGGCCAGCCCTTGCATGACCCCGAGGTCGACGCCCGCATCGTCGCCGCCATCGCCGAACACGGCGCCGACATCTGGTTCACCGCGCCGGACAGCGACTTCCTGGGCGCCCACGACCCGGCCCGCTACGAAAAGGTCGAGGACATTCTGGACGTCTGGTTCGACAGCGGCTCGACCCATGCCTTCACGATCGATCCGCGCACGGCCGAGCACGGCTATACGGGCGACCGCCCCTCGCACTGGCCCGCCGACCTCTATCTGGAAGGCTCCGACCAGCACCGCGGCTGGTTCCAGTCGTCCCTGCTGGAGGGTTGCGGCACGCGCGGCCGGGCGCCGTTCAAGGCGGTCCTGACCCACGGCTTCACCCTGGACGAGAACGGGGAGAAGATGTCCAAGTCGCGGGGCAACACCACCGACCCCCTGACCATCATCAAGGAATCGGGCGCCGACATCCTGCGTCTGTGGGTGGCCCTGGTCGACTATTCGGACGACCAGCGGATCGGCAAACAGATCCTCCAGACCACGGTCGACGCCTATCGCAAGCTCAGGAACACCGTCCGCTATCTGCTGGGCGCCCTGGCCGGCTTCGACGAGACCGAGCGGCTGACCGACCTCGACCAGTTCCCGCCGCTGGAGAAATACATCCTGCACCGCCTGTGGGAGCTGGACGCCCAGGTGCGCCAGGCCTACGCCGACTATCGCTTCCAGGACGTCGTGCGCCCGGTGCTGGAGTTCTGCTCGGGCGACCTGTCGGCCCTCTATTTCGACATCCGCAAGGACGCCCTGTACTGCGACCGTCCCGATTCGATCCGTCGCCGCGCCGCCCGCACGGTGATGGACGCGGTGTTCATGCGCCTGACCGCCTGGCTGTCGCCCCTGACCCCCTTCACCATGGAAGAGGCCTGGACCACCCGCTTCCCCGAAGGCGGCTCCAACTGCGCCCGCATCATCCCGCACACGCCGGCCGAGTGGGAGAACGACGCCGAGGCCGCGCGATGGGCCGCGATCAACGCCGTGCTGGAAGTGGTCAACGAACAGTTGGAGGCCGCCCGCCGCGACAAGCGCATCGGCGGCGCCCTGGACGCCTGGCCGACCGTCACGGCCCCCGCCGAACTTCTGGCGCCCTTCCAGGGGCTGGACGCGGCCGAAATCTTCCGCACCTCGGGCGCGGAACTGGTGCAGGGCGGCGACGCCGTGACCGTCTCGGTCGATCTGGCCGACTATCCCAAATGCGCCCGCTCCTGGCGGCGGGTGCCGGACGTCGGCTCCGATCCGGCCTATCCGGACCTTTCGGCCCGCGACGCCGACGCCGTGCGCTACTGGGACCAAACCCACGGCTGATTCCCTTCGCCGTCCTTCCGTTCCGGCGGAAGGGCGGCGCATCGCCTCCCCGCCCGGGCCGTGAAGGGCTTGCGCCGGGATTTCAACGGCCTGCGCCATCCACGGACTCATCGACCTCGCACGGCCGAAATCGCCCTTATGATCGGCCGTTCGCACAAGGCCGCAGGAAGGCGACGCCGGTTTCGGACAATCCGGACTCTTCGGACTCCGTTTTTTGCGTCCGGCTCCGAACCCGCTTTCGGCCCGCGCCAATGAAAATCTCCGACGGCGGGCCGACCCGCAGGAAACCCGTCGTCGCCTCACGCTTTGTTACATCCGCCATGGTCAAGGCGGGTTCGCCGCGCTAGATCGTGCTGCATGTGCGAGCGGGGATAACCCGCCGACGATCTGAAAAGGCTCAGGGGCTACAGATGACTCAGTGGGTGTACGGCTTCGGCGGCGGCTCCGCCGACGGCGACGCGTCGATGAAGAACCTTCTTGGCGGCAAGGGCGCCAACCTAGCCGAGATGTCGGCCCTGGGCCTTCCGGTGCCGCCGGGCTTCACCGTCACCACCGAGGTCTGCACCCACTATTACGCCAACGGCGAGACCTATCCCGCCGATCTGGAAGCCCAGGTCCAGGCCGCCCTGGCCAAGGTCGAGGGCGTGGTCGGCAAGACCTTCGGCGACGTGGACAATCCGCTGCTGGTTTCCGTCCGTTCCGGCGCCCGCGCCTCCATGCCCGGCATGATGGACACGGTTCTGAACCTGGGTCTGAACGACCAGACGGTCGAGGGTCTGGCCAGGCTGTCGGGCGACCGCCGCTTCGCCTTCGACTCCTATCGTCGCTTCATCACCATGTATTCGAACGTGGTCCTGGGCCTCAGCCACGACGATTTCGAAGAGGTGCTGGATCAGCACAAGGATCGGCTGGGTGTCACGGTCGACACCGACCTGACCGCCGCCGACTGGGAAAAGGTCGTCGCCGACTACAAGGCCGTGGTCGAGCGCGAACTGGGCCACGCCTTCCCGCAGGATCCCAAGGACCAGTTGTGGGGCGCCATCGGCGCCGTGTTCGAAAGCTGGATGAACGACCGGGCGAAATTCTATCGCCGCATGCACGACATCCCCGAAAGCTGGGGCACGGCCGTCAACGTCCAGTCGATGGTGTTCGGCAATATGGGCGAGACCTCGGCGACGGGCGTGGCCTTCACCCGCAACCCCTCGACCGGCGAAGCGCGCCTGTACGGCGAGTTCCTGATCAACGCCCAGGGCGAGGACGTGGTGGCGGGCATCCGCACCCCGCAAAGCCTGACCAAGGTCGGCCGCGAGGAGATGGGCGAGACCGCCCCCTCGATGGAAGAGGCCATGCCCGAGGTGTTCGCCCAGTTCGTCGACGTGGTCGGCAAGCTGGAAAGCCACTATCGCGACATGCAGGACATCGAGTTCACGGTCGAACAGGGCCGGCTGTGGATGCTGCAGACCCGCAACGGCAAGCGCACGGCCAAGTCAGCGCTGAAGGTAGCGGTCGATCTGGCCGCCGAGGGCGTGATCTCTCAGGAAGAGGCCATCAGCCGGGTCGAGCCGTCGGCGCTGGACCAGCTGCTGCACCCGACGCTGGACCCCGATGCGGCGCGCACCGTGGTCGCCGCCGGTCTGCCGGCCTCGCCCGGCGCCGCGACCGGCAAGATCGTCTTCGACGCCGACGAGGCCGAGCGCATGTCGGGTCTGGGCGAGGCGGTCATACTGGTGCGCGAGGAGACCAGCCCCGAAGACATCCACGGCATGCATGCGGCGCGCGGCATCGTCACCGCCCGCGGCGGCATGACCAGCCACGCCGCCGTTGTGGCGCGCGGCATGGGCCGGGCCTGCGTCTCCGGCGCCGGCGAGATCCACATCGACGAGGCCAAGGGCGTGTTCACCGCGCGCGGCCGCACCTTCAAGGCCGGCGAGGTGATCACCATCGACGGCTCCAAGGGCGAGGTGCTGGACGGCGCCGTGCCGATGATCGAGCCCGAGCTGACCGGCGACTTCCAGACCCTGATGGGCTGGGCCGACGCCGTGCGTCGCCTGAAGGTCCGCGCCAACGCCGAGACCCCGCTGGACGCCAAGACCGCGCGCGGTTTCGGCGCCGAGGGCATCGGCCTGGCCGACGACGAAGCCGGCCGGCGCACCGCGCTCGCCAAGATCGCTCCGTTCCAGAAGTCCGACTTCGTCGAACTGTTCGACATCATGGCCGGCCTCCCCGTCACGGTGCGCCTGTTGGATCCGCCGCTGCACGAGTTCATCCCGCACACGGACGAGGACATCGACGCCCTGGCCGCCTCCTCGGGCATCGACGCCGACAAGCTGAAGCGCCGCGCCAAGGAGTTGCACGAAACCAACCCCATGCTGGGCCATCGCGGCTGCCGTCTGGGCGTCGCCTATCCCGAAATCTACGAGATGCAGGTCCGGGCCATCTTGGAGGCGGCGCTGGAGGTGAAGACCGCCTCGGGCCAGGCGCCCCTGCCCGAGATCATGCACCCGCTGGTCGCGACGGGGCTGGAGATGAAATACCTCCGCGAACTGACCGACCGCACCGCCAAAGCCGTGTTCGAAGAGGCGGGCGACAGCGTCGACTATCTGGTCGGGACCATGATCGAACTGCCGCGCGCCGCCATTCGCGCGGGTGATCTGGCCGAATACGCCCAGTTCTTCAGCTTCGGCACCAACGACCTGACCCAAACGACCTTCGGCATCAGCCGCGACGACTCCGGCCGGTTCCTGCAGGCCTATCTGGACAAGGGCATCTTCGAGACCGATCCCTTCGTGCGTCTGGACCAGGACGGCGTCGGCGGCCTGATCGAGATCGCCGCCGAGCGGGGCCGCGCCGTCCGGCCCGAGGTCAAGCTGGGCATCTGCGGCGAGCACGGGGGCGATCCGTCGTCCATCGCCTTCTGCGAAAAGGCTGGGCTGGATTACGTCTCCTGCTCCCCCTACCGCGTGCCCATCGCCCGCCTCGCCGCCGCCCAGGCCGCCCTTAACGTGGAGCGCGAGAAGGATCGGTAGAGCTATCTAATATCCGTCATCCTCGGGCTCGACCCGAGGATGACGGCTGGGAAGTTGATGAGGGCGGTCTCCGACGAGGCCGCCCTTTTTCATGCCGTCACAAAACCGCCAATCTTGGCGGAACGTCGTATGTGTCTTGGCGTCAACAGGCATTCGCGGCCTTCGATAGGCTCTGGAACAGAAGAGGGCGTGACCTATTTAAGCACTCGCTGGATGGGGCTGGTGATCGGCTTGGTCATCACATCTAGGAGTTAATAAGAAACAATGCGTAACATTCTTCTCGCCGCCGTCGCCGTTGCCGCCATCGCCGCTCCGGCTTTTGCTCAAACCAATCCCGAACCTCGTGGTTACGGCTCTCTGGGCTACACTCATCTTGAAGGCGACAATGCAACGACCGGCGCCGTCACGGGTCGTCTGGGCGTGAACCTGAACCGTTACCTGGCTGTCGAGACCGAAGCTTCGGTCGGCGTCAAACATGACGACTTCACCGTCGCCGGCGTCGATGGCGAGATCAAGCAGGAGTGGGACGCCGCGGGCTATGTCGTCGGCAAGGTGCCGGTGTCCGACAAGCTGGAGCTGTTCGCGCGCGGCGGTTACGGTCATACCGAGCTGAAGCAGAAGTTCCCGGGCGCGAACACCGACGTCGGCGGCGACAGCTGGAACTATGGCGCGGGCGCCAACTACTTCGTGGATGGCGTGAACGGCGTTCGCGCCGACTGGACCCGCCGCGACTACCGCGACGACGCGGGCAAGGCCGACGCCTATTCGGTCAGCTACATCCGTCGCTTCTGATCCGAACGATCAGGCCTAAGACGAAGGCGCGCTCCGAACGGGGCGCGCCTTTCATCTTTTCAGAGGCGTCAGGCGACGTTCGGCGCCAGCGCCCACCGCTGCGACCCTTCGCCGAATGGGCGGATGAACCAGTCGCGGTACTGTTCGAAGGCTTCGATGATCTTCTGTCTGAGATCGGGCGGATTCACAGCCTCGCCGCGCTGGCGCTTCAGGGCCGCCACGCAGTCCATCACCAGATTCTGGTGGGCCGAACCGCCCATGCTCTTCAGCACGGCGGCTATGTCCTTGGCCAGGCTTTCCAGCACATGCTTCGGCGTCGTCTGAGCCATCTGGGAACTCCCCTGTTCTCGACGTCGAAATCCGTGGCAAAAGAATGTGACAGATTCAAGCGTAACCGAGCAAGAATCAGCATGGACGCGAATTAACCTGACATAACGCCGGTCCCGCGCTTTGGTTCTTGGGGGAGACACCATCATGACGCACTTCGATCCGGCCGCCGCGACCGCCGCCTGGCTGGCGACCCTTTCGCCCCAGGAAACGGCCCGTGCCGTGGCCTATACGCACGGATCGCACTGGCTGATCCTGTGGGGCTTTCTGGTCTCGGCCCTGGTCGCCTGGATCATCGTCCGCACCAATCTTTTGGTGTCGTTGCGCAGCCGGATCGAGCGGAGGCGGCGGCGACCGGTCCTGGCCAGCTTCTGCGTCGCCTTGCTCTATTCCGTCGTCAGCTGGCTTCTGACCCTTCCCTGGGCGGCCTATCAGGGCTGGTGGCGCGAGAAGCAGTATGGCCTGACCAGTCAGGCGTTCGGCGGTTGGCTGGGCGAGGCGGCGATCAGCGCCGCCATAGGCGCAGTGGTCGGATCGCTTCTGCTGGTCGCCATCTACGCCCTGATCCGGCGCGCGCGACGCTTCTGGTGGATGTGGGCGTCCGGCGTCACCGCCGCCTTCATCGTCATCGGCCTGGTCCTTTCACCCCTGGTGATCGAGCCCATCTTCAACACCTACACGCCGGCGCCCAACGGGCCCGTGCGCGACGCGGTCGTGGCCCTGGCCAAGGAGACCGGCACGCCGTCGGACAAGATCTTCATCTACAACGGCTCCAAACAGTCCGACCGCTACACCGCCAATGTCTCGGGCCTGTTCGGCTCGGCCCGCGTGGCCATGAGCGACACCATGTTCAAGAAGGGGGCGGACCTGGCCGAGGTGCGCGGCGTCGTCGGCCATGAGATGGGCCACTACGCCCACGTCCATGTGCTGTGGACCGTGGCGATCCTGATCGTCCTGTCCGCCCTGGCCTTCTGGCTGACCGATCGGCTCTATCCCCTCGTCCGCCGCCTGCTGCGGGCGGACCGGGTAGGCGACATCGCCGATCCGGCGGGGCTGCCCATCCTGGCGTTGATCCTGGCCTTCCTTGGCGTTCTTGGCACGCCCGTCCTGGCCACCATGACCCGCACGATGGAAGCCGACGCCGACCACTTCTCCCTGGTCCACGCCAACGAGCCTGACGGCCTGTCCAAGGCCCTGATCAAGACGGCCGAATACCGCGCCCCGTCGCCCTCGGCGGTGGAGGAGTTCCTGTTCTACGACCACCCCAGCGTCGAGAACCGCATCCGCCGCGCCATGGAATGGAAGGCAACACATCCGCCACGCGACGGGGCCGAGCAACCGACGCGCCCGTAAGGCATTGAAGGCTCCGCCATTCCAAGCGGAGCCTTCGCCCCATGATCGACCTCTATCGCGGCCTCGGCCTCGGCGTTGCCTTGATGGACATCGCGCCCCTGATCGCGCGGGTCGTGGTCGGCGGAATGTTCTTCCTGTCCGGCTTCTACAAGCTGTTCACCCCGGCCCAGGCCGAGAAGATGCAGAAGACGATGGTCGAGGCCGGCATCGCCGCCCCGCGCCAGACCGCGAAGTTTGTTTCTGTGTGCGAGTTCGCCTTCGGCGCCCTGCTGATCATGGGTCTGTTCACCAGCCTGGCGGCCCTGGTGCTGCTGATCATCAGCCTGGTCGCCCTGGTGACGGTGGCGTCAAAGTCGGTGGAGGGAACCAGCCTCGGCTATCGCCTCTCCAGCTATTTCGACCTGCCCGAGACCCTGCTGATGGTCATCCTGATCTGGCTGATGGCCAATGGACCGGGGCTGTGGAGCCTGGACTTCGTCCTGTTCCTGCCCCGGCTTTAAGGGTTCAGGCGGCGCGCTTCCTGACGAAGACCGTCCCGGCCGAATAGCCGGCGCCAAAGCTGCAGATCAGCCCGGTTTCGCCCGCCTCGAACCCGTCATTGTGCAGGTGGAAGGCGATGATCGACCCGGCCGAGGAGGTGTTGGCGTATTCGTCCAGGATGATGACGTTCTCGTCCGTCGACGGTTCGCGCCCCAGCACCTTCTTGCCGATCAGGGTGTTCATATTGATGTTGGCCTGGTGCAGCCACAGCCGCTTCAGGCCGTGCGGATCGACGCCCAGTTCGCCGGCGTGGTCCACGATCATGTCCGACACCATCGGCACCACGTCCCGGAACACCTTGCGGCCCTGCTGGATGAACAGCTTGTCGTTCTGCACGCTGTCGTCGGCGACGGGGCTGTCCAGATGCGCCGTGTCGCGCGCATTGCGGTTCAGGAAGCCAAAGTTGTTCCTGATATTGTTGGAAAAGGTCGTCTTCAGCCGCGTGCCCAGCACGTCCCAGCCGCCCGGACCCGCCGTCTCAGACGATTCCACGATCACCGCCGTCGCCACGTCGCCGAAGATGAAATGGCTGTCGCGGTCGGTGAAGTTCAAATGGGCCGAACAGACCTCCGGGTTGACCATCAGCACGGCCTTGACCGAGCCGCCGCCGATGAAGTCAGCCGCCGTCTTGATGCCGAAGGTCGCCGAACTGCACGCCACGTTCATGTCGAAGGCAAAACCTTCGATCCCCAGCGCCTGCTGCACCTCGATGGCGATGGCCGGATAGGCGCGCTGCATGTTCGACGCCGCGCACAGGACGGCGCCAATCTCCGAGACCGGCTTGCCCCAGGCTGCGATCGCCTGACGCGCCGCCTTGACCGCCATCTCGGCCAGGATCGACAGTTCGTCGTTGGAGCGTTCGGCCAGGTTCGGCGCCATTCGCTCGGGGTCGATGATCCCGGCCTTGTCCAGCACGAACCGGCTCTTGATGCCCGACGCCTTCTCGATGAACTCGGGCGAGGAGTGCGACTTGGCTTCCAACTCGCCGGCCTCGATCTGGGCGGCGTGGCGCGCGTTCCAGCCGTCGGCCCAGGCGTTGTAGCTGTCGACCAGTTCGGCGTTGGACACCGACTGTTCGGGGGTGAAGAGGCCGGTGGCGGCGATGACGGCGTGGGTCACTTTGTTTTTGTTCCTATCGCTCGACGCCCGGCGTCTCGCTGCTTGAGGAGATATTTGTTCCTATCGCTCGGCTCGCGGGGCCTCGCGGCTTGAGGACAGTCCGTTTCCTATCAGAACGCCTTCAATAGGACGGCGGCGGCCTGCGGTCGAGACTGGCGATGATCCCCGCCGCCCAACGCTGCACCTGGCCGCGCGGCGCCCTTGGCGTGGGCTGGTCGCGCGCGGCGATCAGCCGGTCCACCAGATCCTCGGCCTCGCACGGCCAGCCCTCGGGCGTGACATAAAGGGGATAGGCGATCAGGGCGGCGTGGACCAGATGATCGACCGTCGCCCGGCGGCTGCGGCGCTCGAACGTCAGCCGGTCGTCGGTCAGGCCCCATCCGGCATAAAAGGGCCGGCCATAGACCGACACCGCCTTGCCTCGCATCAGGGCCTCGAACCCCGTCAGCGAGGTCAGGGTCGCCACCCGCCGACAGGCGTTCAGACAGTCGACGATATCCAGCCCGTCGCCCACCGCATCGACCGAGGCCATGGCCCCGGCGTCCAGCCGCCCCGGCCGATTGCCCGCCAGCACGTCGGGGTGATTGCGATAGACCAGAAAGGCGTTCGGATGATCGCGCCGCGCCGCCTCCACCAGGGCTGAGTTGGTGTTTAGATCGGGCGCACAGCCCAGCAAGATCGACCTGTCATTCTCGACTTGGCCGACGACCAGCAGGATGTCGCGATCGACAGGCCAATCCGTCGGCGCCTGGCCCCTCAGATTGTATTTCGACAGGCCGGCATCGACCACGCGCGTCCGTAATCCCGCCGCCCGCGCCAGCTGAACCGGCGACAGGTCCGAGGTCTCGATCAGGGTCTCCAGCCGCGACGGCCGCGACGGGTCGTAATAGACGCCCTGATCGTCCAGAGCGACCGACAGGGCGCCGACGAAATCGGACCCCAGGCCGCGCGAACGGATGAAGCCGTCTTCCATCCGCACGGTCGGGCCCCCAGTATCTTTGGCGAACGCAGCCGCCGCCTGACGCGTCGCCTCGCTCTCCTTGCCCGCCCACCAGATTAGCCGGCCGTTGGTCGCGGTCGCATGAGCGGCGGCGCGCGAGGGCGACATGAAATAGCGCATCGACGCCTTGGGCGAATTCAGCAGGCGGCGCACCGGCGGACGCTTGGCGGGCGCGAACCCGACCGCCGACCACAACCCCGCCAGCCGGTCGGCCCGGTCCCGCAAGGCGATCAGCCGCTCCAGCGCCTGTTCGGCCTCGCATCGCTGGCCCGTTATCGGATCGACATAGCGGCTGTAGGCGATCAGGGCGGCGGCGGCGACCTGTTCGATGGACCGCGCGACGCCGCGCCGTCCGGTCTGGACCGCATCGGCCGTCAGGCCCCAGCCGGAATAGAAGGGCGCGCCGAAACACCGCACCGGCAGGCCGCGCAACAGGGCCTCGAACCCCAGCGCCGAGGTCACGCAATAGACCGCGTCCACCGCCGCCAGCAGGTCGGCGGGCCGCACGTCGGCGTCGATCAGGGTGACGCCGTCCAGATCGGTGACGCAGCCGCGCTTTCGCCCCGCCGCCACGGCCGGATGGCGTTTGACGATCAACCGGGCGTCCGGCTCGTCGCGCCGCGCGGCGGCGATCATCTCGTCGAAGCTTTGCGCCGTCGCCAGACCATGGGCGATGGAGGCGTCCCCGAACGTCTGATCCACGATCAACACCCGCCGACCGGGCTTCAGCAGGCTGGCGTCCAACGGCCCGCCCATGTTCGTCTTGGACACGCCCGAGGCGACGATGCGGTCGATCAGCCCCCGCGCCCGCGCCGTCAGGGCCGCGTCGCACCAGTCGTCGGCGCCCGCGATCAGGTGCTCCAGCCGGCTGGGCCGCGTCGCATCGTAATAGACGCCCAGATCATCGACGATCAGACTGAGGCTCGTCGCCCCCGCCTCGCCGATCCCGACCGAGCGCAGGAACCCGTCCTCCAGCGCCACATAGGGCCGCCCGTTCTTCTCGGCCCACCTTCGCCCCGCCGCCGCCGTCGGCTTCATCCCCCAACCCAGCACCGCCCGCACATCATCCCCCGGCAGGCGCCGCAGGTCGTAATCAGCCAGAAACACGTCGAGAAACGGAACCTTCAAAACGCCGGGCGCACACACCCAGGCGACAGTCTTGGTCGCGGCGTCGGCGGTCGGGGCGGAGTGTGTCGTCAAGGCGGGTCCGGGGGCGGTCGAACCCGTGGTTTAGGGCCGTTGGTCCAGGCGGGCTAGACCGAAAGCGGGCCTCATCCGCGCGCGCTCGCCAGGGCGGCGGCCAGATCGGCGTGGCGGAAGGGCTTGACCAGGCGCGGCAGGTCCGGCGCCAGATCATCCACCTCCGTATAGCCCGAAACGATCAGGACGGCGCAGTCGGGGCTCCGGTTCTGGACCTGTCGCGCCAGCTCGACGCCGGTCAGTCCGGGCATCAGATGGTCCGTCACCAGAACCTTGGGCCGAACGCCGGAGTCCAGCAGGGCCAGGGCCGCCTCGCCGCTTTCGGCCTCGACCACGCCGAAGCCCAGCTCGGACAGGGAAGCGGCCGTGGCGGCGCGGACCAGGGGTTCGTCGTCCACGACCAGGGCCAGGCCCGATTCCGCCGGCGCGCAACGCAGATCGGCGGGCTCCGTCTCGGCGGCATCTCCCGTCGCGGGCAGCCACAGTTCGATATTGGCGCCGAGGCCCGGTGCGCTGGCGATGGTCAAGGCGCCGCCCAGCTGGGCCGCGAGACCGTGCGCCATGGACAGCCCCAAACCCGTTCCCTTGCCCACGCCCTTGGTCGAGAAGAAGGGTTCGATGGCCCGCGCCCGTGTGGCCTCGTCCATGCCCACCCCCGTGTCGGCGACCGACAGGCGGATATAGGGACCGGGCGGCAGGTTCGAAGGGCGCTTGCCGCGCGGGCCGACCGCCGTCACCGACAGACGCAACACCCCGCCGTCAGGCATGGCGTCGCGGGCGTTCACACCCAGGTTCAGGATCGCCATCTCCAACTGATTGCGGTCGGCGCGGGCGGCGGGCAGACCCTCGTGCGCCTCGATCGCCACCCGGATCTGCGGGCCGGTGATGCTGTCCAGCAGGTCGCCCATGTCCGCGACCAGGGCCGAGACATCCACCGCCGTCGTCTGCAGCGGCTGTCGCCGGGCGAAGGCCAGGAGGCGCTGAACCAGAACCCGCGCCCGTTCGGCCGACTGCAAGGCGCCGTCGATCAGCTTCTGCTCGCGCTCGCCACCGATCTTGCGTCGCTGCAGCAGGTCCAGGCTGCCGAAGATGGGCGTCAGCAGATTGTTGAAGTCATGGGCGACGCCGCCGGTCAACTGGCCCATGGCCTCCAGCTTCTGGGCCTGGCGCAGGGCCTCCTGCGTCTCTTGCAGTTCGGCGGTGCGGGCGGCGACGCGGGATTCCAGCGTCTCGTTCAGGACGTGCAGCGCCTCTTCGGCGCGCGCGCGCTCGACCGCGTCCCACGTCCGGGCGGCGAAGGCCTCGGCCAGGGCCACGTCATGGTCGGACCACCGGCGCGGCGCCTTTTCCAGCAGCACGAGGGCGGCGGTCAGGCGGCCGTTGCGGATCAGGGGAACGGCTACCCCCGCCCGCACGCCTCGGTCCCGATAAGGTTGCAGTCGTCCCTTGGCGCGCGGGTCGGTGTCTATGTCGTCGATGCGCAGGGTCTCGCCCCGCGCCAGACTGGCGGATATCTCCGGTCCGAAGTCGGCCAAGGTTGCGACCTCGCCCGCGAGAGAGGCGCCGGTCTCGGTCCAATCGCGCGTCATAACGACCCGCTCGCCTCGGGGGTCCGCCTCGCCGTAACTGACGCGGTCGACACTCAGCACCCGGCCCAGCAGGCCGGCCGCCAGGCGTTGCACCTCAGCCGCGTCGCGCGTGCGGGCGGTCAGGTCGGCCAGTTCGGACAGGACCCTGGCCTGGCGTTCGCCCATCACCTTGGCCGTGGTGTCGGAGCACAGGTCCAGGAAGCCGACCACCTTGCCGGCGTCGTCACGCAGGGGGCTGTAGGAGAAACTCCACCAGGTGTCCTCCGGGTAACCCTTTCGGGTCATCACCAGGTGCATGTCCTCGGACCAGGTCGAACCGCCGGACATCGCCGTCTTCACCAGAGGCTCGATGTCGCTCCAGACCTCGGGCCAGACATCGGGCAGTCGCGCCCCCAGGGCTGCGGGATGGCGATCGGCGAGGACGGGTCGATAGGCGTCGTTGTAAAGGAAGACGAGGTCCGGCCCCCAGGCCATGCACGCGGGCTGGCGGGTCGCCAGCATCAGCCCCACGGCGGCCTTGAGAGACAGAGGCCAAAGCTTGGGATGACCGAGCGGCGTGCCAGCCCAGTCCCGCGCGCGGATCAGCGCGCCTGTCTCGGTGTCATCGCCCAGGAAGTCCAAATGTCGTCCGTAAAGTCAGGCTGGATACCAGCAGCGACCCGGCGCCGACCGTTCGCCACACGCCCTAGCGCGCGGCGAACTGTTCGGTTCCGCACAGATGATCAAAAGGCCGACTTTTTGTGCGGGACGAAGGCGAAACGCCGTTCGCCCCACACTCCGGTCAGTGCACCCTGGCCTTTCCGATCTCCAACCCGTCATCGCTGGCGGTGACGGCGATCAGGCCGCCGTCCTCGATCTCTCCGGCCAGCAGCTTGCGAGCGATGGGATCGACCAACTCCTTCTGGATCACGCGCTTCAACGGCCGCGCCCCGTAGGCGGGGTCGTAGCCCTTGTCCGCCAACCAGGCCAGGGCGGCCTCGTCCAGGTCCAGCGCCATGCGGCGATCGGCCAGGAGCTTCTCGAACCGCTGCAACTGGATGCGGACGATGCCGCCCATCTGTTCGCGGCCCAGGCGGTGGAACAGGATGATCTCGTCGATCCGGTTCAGGAACTCGGGCCGGAAGTGGGCGCGGACGGCCTCCATGACGAAGGGCCGCACGGCCTCCACGTCGTCGCCCTCGCCCTGTTCGGCCAGGAATTGCGAACCCAGGTTGGAGGTCATGATGATCAGGGTGTTCCTGAAGTCGACGGTCCGCCCCTGACCGTCGGTCAGACGGCCGTCGTCCAGCACCTGCAACAGCACGTTGAAGACGTCGGGGTGGGCCTTTTCCACCTCGTCGAACAGGACGACCTGATACGGCCGGCGACGCACCGCTTCGGTCAGGGCGCCGCCCTCGTCATAGCCGACATAGCCGGGAGGGGCGCCGATCAGGCGGGAGACGCTGTGCTTCTCCATATATTCGGACATATCCAGCCGGGTGATGGCCGTCTCGTCGTCGAACAGGAACTCGGCCAGGGCCTTGGTCAGCTCGGTCTTGCCCACGCCCGTCGGCCCCAGGAACAGGAAGCTGCCCAGCGGCCGGTTCGGGTCGTTCAGGCCGGCGCGCGCGCGGCGCACCGCATCGGCGACGGCGACCAGGGCCTCGTCCTGCCCCACCACGCGGCCGCGCAGAGCGTCCTCCATCTTCAACAGCTTCTCGCGCTCGCCCTCCAGCATCTTGTCGACAGGCACGCCGGTCCAGCGGCTGACGACGGCGGCGATCTGTTCGGCGTCGACGACCTCGGGCGTCAGCGGACTCCCACGGCCCGAGGCGTCGCCGGTCTCGTTGGCCTCGGCTTCCTCGAGTTGCTTCTCGATCTGGGGAATCTGGCCATAGGCGATCTCGGACGCTCGGCCCAGGTCGCCGGCGCGCTGGGCGTTGGCCAATTCAAGGCGCAACCGGTCCAGGGTTTCACGCAGCTGGGCGCCCTGGCCGACCTTGTCCTTTTCGGCCTTCCACTGGGCGGTCAGGTCGTCGGACTGGCCTTCCAGATCGGCGATCTCGTCCTCCAGCCGTTCCAGCCGGTGCTGGGATGCGGTGTCGGTTTCCTTCTTCAGGGCCTCGCGTTCGATCTTCAGCTGCACCAGGCGCCGGTCGATCTCGTCCAGGGCCTCGGGCTTGGAATCCACGGCCATGCGCACGCGGCTGGCGGCCTCGTCGATCAGGTCGATGGCCTTGTCTGGCAGGAAGCGGTCGGTGATGTAGCGGTTCGACAGGGTGGCGGCCGCGACGATGGCGCTGTCGGAGATGCGCACCCCGTGGTGGACCTCGTACTTCTCCTTCAGGCCGCGCAGGATCGACACCGTATCCTCGACCGAGGGCTCCTCGACGAAGACGGGCTGGAAGCGCCGGGCCAGGGCCGGGTCCTTCTCGACGTGCTTGCGGTATTCGTCCAGCGTGGTGGCGCCGACGCAGTGCAGTTCGCCGCGCGCCAGGGCGGGCTTCAGCAGATTGGAGGCGTCCATGGCCCCGTCGCCCTTTCCGGCGCCGACCAGGGTGTGCATCTCGTCGATGAACAGGATGATGCCGCCCTCGGCCGCAGAGACCTCGTTCAGAACCGCCTTCAGCCGCTCCTCGAACTCGCCGCGATATTTCGCACCGGCGATCAGCGATCCCATGTCCAGCGCCATGACGGTCTTGTCGCGCAGGGATTCGGGCACGTCGCCGTTGACGATCCGCAGGGCCAGCCCCTCGACGATGGCGGTCTTGCCCACGCCGGGTTCGCCGATCAGGACGGGGTTGTTCTTGGTCCGCCTAGCCAGCACCTGGATGGTGCGGCGGATTTCCTCGTCGCGGCCGATGACCGGGTCGATCTTGCCGTCGGCGGCGGCCTGGGTCAGGTCGCGGGCGTAGCGTTTCAGCGCATCGTAGCCGTCCTCGGCCGCGGCGCTGTCGGCGGTCTTGCCCTTGCGGACATCGGCGATGGCGGCGTCCAGCTTGCCGTCTGTGACGCCGGCCGCCTTCAGCACCTCGGCGGCGACCCCGCCTTCCTTGGCCAGGGCGGCCAGCAGGCGTTCAGTGGTGACGAATGCGTCCCCTGCCTTCTTGGACGCGTCCTCGGCAGTGGCGAAGACGCGGGCCGTGTCGCCATCCAGATAGAGCTGGCCCGAGCCGCCCGTGACCTGGGCGCGCTTCTTCAGCGCCGTTTCGACGTCGGCCTCGGCGCGACGTACGTCGCCCCCGGCGGCGTTGATCAGGTTGCGGGCCAGGCCGTCGCGTTCCTCCAGCAACACCTTGAGCAGGTGTTCGGGCGCGAACTGCTGGTGACGGCGTGCGAGCGCCAGCGACTGGGCCGACTGGACGGCCTGTTTGGCGCGGTCGGAATAGAGATCGAGATTCATCGTGTCCCCTCATCAGGCGGATTTTCCCCGCATCGCCCTTCCAGGAAGCGACGACGCGGGCCTATGAAATCCAGATGGTGTGACCCTGGAGGCACACAAGGGGCGAGGGCGAGACTTTTTCAGCCCCGCCCTCCAGATCGTCAGCCGCCCGTCGGGCCGGTCGAGAAGTCGAACTGTTCCGGCTGGCGACGCGGTCCGCCGAAGTTCCACGTCAGGCCGATATAGAAGGCGCGCAGCTTGATGTCCTGCTCCGAGCGTTCGCGGAACTGCGGCGTCTCGTAGATCGTCGTGGTGTTGAAGGTGTTGAACAGGTCGCGGGCGGTGAAGTTGAACGACAGCTGCTCGTTCAGCTTTCTGCGATAGCCCAGGTTGATCATGCCGCCGGCCTCGCGCCTGCCCTGGGCCAGCAGGCTGTCGCCCTGCCAGAAGCTGGACAGCTGGACGAAGTCCTTGGCCGTCGGCTGCCAGTTCAGGCTCAGCCGCCCGCTGGCCAGCGTCGCCTCGCGGTCGCCGCCGCCGACCACCGCGCCCGCGTCGATCTCCTGGCGGAAGACGTTGACGCCGGCGCTGTAACGCAGGGTCGAGGACAGGCGCCCGTTCGCCGCCGCCTCCACGCCCACGTCCCGGCGCGAGCCCAGATTTTCGGGCCGCGTCAGGAAGACGCCGCCGCCGATGTCGGAGGCCACGTCGGTGAAGGCCTTGTCCGTGTTCCGCAGATAGGCGGTGGCCTGGTAGAAGCTCTGGCCTTTTCGCATCTGCCACATGGCCTCGAAGCTGTCGGTCTCCTGCGGCTCCAGATCCGGATTGCCCGAACGGACGTTCAGCGGATCCTGATAGACGACGAAGGGGTTCAGCTGGGCCGGCTGGGGCCGTTGGATACGCCGCGAATAGCTGGCGCGCAGGGTCTGTTCGGGCGTCAGCTGATACTGGATGTGCGCCGTGGGATAGGCGGCGGCGGCCCTGCTGCTGTTGGCCGGCGGTTTGGGCGCGTTGCAGGCGGCGACCCTGGTGGCGGCCCTGCCCTTCTGCGTCATCATGATCCTGCTGGTCGCGGGGCTGTTCCGCCAGATGAACGCCGACCTGACGGGCGAAACCCTCAACACCGAAGGCGCCCCCCTGTCGCAGCAGCTGCGGCGGATCATGACGCCCGCCAGCCGCACCGACATCCTCAAGGAGATCGAACGCCAGGGCCTGCCCGCGCTGGAAACGGTTTACGCCGCCCTAGGCGCCGAGGATTCCGACGCCGAGATCGGCCGCGACGAGGCCGCCGCCTGGCTGATCGTCCGCCACGCCGACCGGGTGTTCATGTATCGGCTGGGCGCCCGTTCGCGCGCCCGCCCCGCCGTCACCCAGCGCGAAGCCCCGGTCGGCCGCCGCCCGCTGGAATGGCGTCTGACCGCCCAGACCGGCGCCGGCGAACGCCCCCACGACATCACCGGCTTCACCCAGGCCCAGATCGTCGCCGATGTCCTGGACAAGCTGCAGGGGTGGCGACTGGCGTAAGGCGACGCGGGGCGCTAGCGTCGCGGCGTCTTCGTCGGAGTTCGCCATGTCCCTTCGCCTTTCGCGCCGATCCCTGTTCGCTTCGGGCGGCGCCGCAGCGCTGGCGGCGAGGCCGGCCTTCGCCCAGACGGGGGCCCAAACGTCGGCGGCGAATGACGACGCCGCGCTGGTCCAGGCGGTGGACGCCTATGTGAAGACATGTATGGCGGCCTGGCCCGATCAGCCGGCCTTGGGCGTCGCCGTGGTCAAGGACGGGGCGACCGTCCTGGCGCGCGGCTATGGCGTCAAGGTTCAGGGCAAGCCGGCCCGCGCCGACGAACACACCCTGTTCGCCATCGCCTCCAACACCAAGAACGTCACCGCCGCCGCCCTGGCCATCCTGGTCGACGAGGGCAAGGTGAAGTGGGACGAACCCGTCAAAACCTATCTGCCGGACTTCAAACTGTCCGACCCCTATATCGGCGAACACGTCACGGTGCGCGATACGCTCAGCCACCGCGCCGGCTTCGGCCTGGGCGCCGGCGACCTGCTGTTCTGGCCCAATTCGGACCGCACCCGCGCCGAGGTGGTGGCCCAGGCCGCCTTCGTGCCGATCGAGGACGGGTTCCGGGCGCGCTATCACTACTGCAACCTGATGTTCGTGGTGGCGGGCGCGGTGCTGGAGGCCGTGTCGGGGATGGCGTGGGAGACCTTCATCCAGACGCGCATCCTGGACCGGGTGGGCATGACCGAGACGGTCCCGCTGGCGCGTCTGGCCGATGCGTCGAAATCCGCCCTGCCCCATGCCCGCGTCGGGCCGCCGCTGCGGACCCACGGGCCGATGGTTCAGATCGCCCAGTCCATCGCCGAGGTCTGGAACTGGGATTCCGCCGCCGCGGCGGGCGGGATCTGCACCACCCCGACCGACTGGGCCAAATGGATCGCGGTGCGGCTGAACGAGGGCAGGCTGGCCGACGGTTCGCGCCTGTTCTCCGAAGACGCCGCGCGCGAGATGTATCGGCCCAACATCATCGTCAGCTCGTCGCCGGGACCGACGGCGGAACTGCCCAATCGGTCGATCGCCTCGACCTACGCCATGGGCCTGCAGGTTCAGGATTATCGCGGCGAGCGGATCGCCAGCCACGGCGGCGGCTCGCCCGGCGGGATTTCGGCTACGGTGCTGATCCCCGGCCGCAAGACCGGTTTCTGCATCTTCTCCAATGCGGAGGAGAGCTTCCTGCTGCGCGCCCTGCGCTCGGGCATATCCGACCTGTGCATGGGCAAGGTCGATGTCGACTGGATCGCCGATTCAAAGAAGCTGGAGGCCGAGGGCGAGGCCAAGTCCCAGGCCGCCGCCGTCGAGATCGACGCCAAACAACGCGCCGGCGCCCCGCCCGCCATGCCGCTGGAGGCCTATGCCGGAACCTGGCGCGACCCCTGGTACGGCGACATCGTCATCGAACCACGCACCGAGGGCCGGGGCCGCAACAAAAAGAGCGGCCTGTGGCTGCGTTTCACCCACACCCCCGCCCTTCAGGGCTGGCTTGAGCCGTATGACGGCGAGACCTTCCGCACCCGCTTCCCCGACAAGCGCGAGGAGGACGCCTTCGTCACCTTCGCCATCCAGACGGCCCGCCCGGCGACCGCGACGATGAAGGGCGTCAGCCCCGACATCGACTTCAGCTACGACTATCAGGACTTGCGCCTGACGCGGGTGTAGGTCGGCGATGCTCGTATTTCGTCCTGCGTCTGGTGGGCTGAAAGGCTTCTTCGCCTTCGCCGCACTTCTGCTTGCGACGCCTCCAGCGCACGCGGAACCGACTGTTGGCGATCTCCGGGAGGCTTCGTTCGAATGTGCGGCGGGCCATGCAGCGCTGGTCGATATTCGGGCGAGACTGGCGATCACCTACCAGGGCATCGGCGATCAGGCATGCGTCGCCTTCGCCCCAATCAGCAGCCGGGAGGTTTTCAGCCGACTCGCCTTGGTTCTGATGCCGTTCGACAGTCAGACTCATCTTCAGATTTACGCCAAGCGAACCGATGGCGGCTGGACCGATCTTACGCCTAGTGTTCCGACGATCATTTACGACCACGCCACCGACCGGCTTCAGATCGCGCCCTTGCGGACGCGAGACCTTCCGACGCTTTTCGTCCTTCGAAACGGGTCGCAAATCGCTCTGGTGTTCGACCGGGCGCACCTAAGCTACCAGGCTATTCCTCTGAAATAGAGGAGAGGGCTGTGACCCAGGGTCGCAAAGCCGGAACGGGGTCCGGGTTCGGGCACTGTCTTCCCATCAATCCGAAGGGAGACTGTCATGTCCAAGACCCCGCCCCCCCGCGCGCTCGACCGCGACGAAGCGCTGATGGTGGAGCAGTCCAAGACCCTGAGCGATCACGGCCCTGCCGAACTGCGCGACCTGATCGGGCGGCTGCGCGCGCGGCGCGACCGGGTGCAGCGTCAGATCCGAACCCGCGTACGCGACGGTCGCGACGGGCCGGATACGGGCGCGCGCGAGAAGAAGGCCCTGCTGACCGAGGCTATCGCCCGCGTGGCCGACGAAATGGCGGCGCGCAAGGACGGGCGTTCCGCGACCGCCAATTTGCGCAAGGCCGTGGCGCGAAAGGCCGACACCCCGCGCTGGACCGGCCCCGAAGACCGCACCGCCGACACCGGCCCGGCCGAAACCCCCAACACCAAGATCGCCCCCTCCGGCGCCCTGCACGCCGAAGGCATGCGCGCCGCCATCGCCCGCTCGACCGGGGCGCGGTGAGGGGCAGCCAAACCCATCCTAACTCGTCATTCCGGGGCCCCGGAATGACGATCAAATCTATCCAGGGCGACCTACGGAACGATCTCCAGCAGCTCCAGCTTGGCCTCCTGCTTGGGCCAGGGGATGGTCAGACGCCAGCGGTTCTGGCCGATCCGTTCCAGCACGCCCAGTTGGTCGCGCTCGGGCGTCTGGCCGTAGCGGGGATATTGGGCCTCGTCCCCCCAGGCCTGGGCGCCGACATAGACCAGACGGCGATCGGTGTCGGGATACAGCAGCCCCTGCGTCCGCTGCGAGCCGGTGGCCTTGCTCAGGATCAGGTCGCCGCCCGGCGTCAACTCGACCGAACAGGCGAACCACGGATAATCCACATAGGCCAGCCCCGCCCCGTCGCGACTGCCCATCTTGATCGTGCGGCAGCGATAGGCTCCGGGCGGGGGTTGAAGGCGACCCGCCTGGGCGGCGTTCGGATCCACCAGGACGCCCAGCTTCTCGACCTTTGCGGCGAACCCCTTGGCGTCGGCTTCGGCCCGCGCCATGCGCCAGGCGTCGTCCAGTCGCCCCAGCGAGGCCGCGTCGTCGCGTTTGGCGACCGCGCGCCATTGGTCGGTTCCGCCCTGTTCGCCGGCGGCCGGAGGCGTCGCGCCGGTCGGGTCCGGCTGGGCGGCGGCGTCCGAGGCGGCCTGGGGCGCGACCTGTTGCGGGACGCCGGGCGCCGGCTTGCTGACGGCGGGGGACATCTCGGCGGGGCTGTTCGGCCGGTTGTCGCCGCAGGCGGCCAGGCCGGCGGCTGCGGCGGTGGCCAGGGCCAGGGCGGTCAGGACGGATGAGCGGCGCATCGGGGTCTCCTCGCACAGGGTGAGCAAGGACAACGGCCCAGACGCCCCAACGGTTCAGCTCCGTCTGGCGGGAACCAGTTCGATCAGGTCCAGGTTGGACTCATAGGCCGGCCATGGCGCCACCAGCCGCCAGCGCGCCTCGCCGATCCGCTCCAGAACGCCCACCAAGTCGCGCTCCGCATTGCGACCATAGGCGCCGGCCGTCGGCTCCTGCGCCAGGGCCAGGGAGCCCAGCATCACCATGTGCCGGTCGTTTTCGGGATACAGCAGGCCCGACGGCCGCTGCGACCCCGTCAGCTTGGTGAAGCGCAGCCCCTGCGGCGTCTGTTCGATGCGACAGGCGAACCAGCCATAGACGACATAGCCCAGCCCGTCCTCGCCGCCCTGCGAACCCAGCTTGACCGTGCGACAGCGATAGTCGCCGGGGGGCGGCGTCACGCCGGGCCGGTCGGCGTCTGGCCGGATCAGGTCGCCCAGACTGTTCAGATCGCCCGATCCCTTCTGACGGCGCGCCTGCTGCAGGGCCAGGTCCCAGGCGGCCTGACGGCGCTGATAGCGGTCGCGGTCGGTGCTGGAGATCACGCCGCGCCAGTCCATCAGAACGGCCGCGCCCGGCGCCGGCGGCGGGGCGGGCGGGGGCGGCGTCGTCGCACAGGCGGCTGCGGCGCTAAGCGCGGCGAACGAGGCGAGGCGAACGAACAGACGCATGGGCTTCCCTTGGGCGGTCCTTAGGCCCGGCCACCCTTAGAGCATGATCGTTTGGCGCGAAACCGCCGCCGAGGCCGTCCAGCGTCACGCCGCCGATGTCGCGGACGCCGCCGCAGGCGTGGATCGCAGGGCGCCGTTCAGCGCCGTCGCCAGGGCCGGCAGGTCCAGCGGCTTGGTCAGATAGGCGTCGAACCCGGCCGCCCGCCCCTTGCGAATGTCGGACGGCGAAGCGGCGGCGGTCAGGGCCAGAACCGGAATCCCGCACGTCGCCGGGTCCAGTCCCAGATGCGTCTTCACCTCATAGCCGTCCATGCCCGGCAAGCCGATGTCCAGAAGCACGAGGTCGGGACGCAACGACCGCGCCAGATCCAGACCTTCGGGGCCGGACGTCGCCGAATAGAGCGTCAGGCCCAGTCCGTCCGCCACCTGCCGCAACAGGGCGATGTTGGCCAGACTGTCCTCGATATAAAGCACCACCGCGCCTTGGCGCCCCTCGACCGGCGCGGCGCCCGCGGCCGGCAGGCTCAGGGCGAAGATCGCCTCGCCTTCCGCGCCGATCGCGGCCGCGATCCCGCCGCCCATGCGTTCGGCCAGCTGTCTGGCCGTCGTCACGCCCAGCGGACAGGCCAGCCGATCCACCGGATCGTCGAGGGCGCAGTCGGGGTCGAAGACGGTCGTCACCACCCGGTCGTCGATCCGCTCAAGCTCCAGCCTCACCGTCCCGCCCGCTGGCGTGTGGCGGATGGCGTTCAGCATCAGCCGCCGCAGGATGTGCCGCACCCGCGCCGGGTCGCCCACCACACCCAGGCCGGAGGTCGGCGGCGGACAGGCCAGGACGACCCCGGCCGCCCGCGCCTGCGGCTCCAGCCCGTCGCAGACCTGTCGCAGGGCCAGCCGCATGTCGACGCGCTGCGCCGACAGCATGCACACGGCCTCGTGAGCCGCGATGACATCGTCCGCCTCCTCGACCAACGCCCACAACACCCCGCCGGCGGCCTCGATCTGGCGCAGGGCCTCGGACTGGCGATGGGTGAGGGGATCGGCGTCGGGATTGGCCTGCAGCCACTGGCTGAAGCCCATGACGGTGGTCAGCGGCGTGCGCAGTTCGCGCCCTATGGCGCGCAGCAGTTCCGTTTTCGCGCGATTGTCCTCGGCCAGACGGCGGCTGTCGGCGTCGGCGACGGACAAGGCCCGGCGCAGTGCGGCCGTCCGCTCGGCGACCTGGCGTTCCAGCCCGGCGTTGCGCCGGTGCAGGCCCGCCGCGATTCGGCGGGTCCGAAGCCACATCCAGATCCCTGCGGCGGCTCCGGTCAGCGCCAGAGCCAAGACGAGCAAGACGATATCCATGACGCCCTCCCACGCGAGCAGAATTGCTCGCAAGGGTTGCGTTCCGGTAAATACGCCCGCTTAAGTTATTCTCAGTCCTCGCCGGTCGCGGGTTCGGCCTTGCGGCGCGGCGCGCGACGACGTGGGGCGGCCTCGCCCTCGGGCTCGGCCGCCGCAGCAGGGGTGGTTGGCCGGGTCAGAAAACCGGGCAGGGCCGCAGGCGCTTCATCCTCAGCGGTGGCGGCGGCGGCCGGACGACGGGTGCGGCGGGCCGGGCGTTCGACCGCGGCCTGATCCTGGACGGCGGGCGTCTCGACCGGCGTTTCGGCAGGCGCGGCCTCGACCTGATCAGCGTCGGCCTGCGCGGCTTCGCCCGAGAAGGTTTCACCTTCCTGATTCTCGAAGCGGCGGTTGCGTTCCTCGCGGCGACGCTCCCAGCGTTCGCGACGGCTTTCGCGGCGACCGCCGCCCTCGCCCTCGGCGCGGGTCTCGCCGTCCTCGCGCGGCTCGCGGGGTTCACGCGGCTCGCGGTTCTGGTCGCGATCCCGATCCCGGTCGCGGTTGAAGTCGCGGTCCCGGTCGCGGTTCTGATTCTGCTCGGCGCGCTCGGCGGCTTCCTGGGCCTGGCGCTCGGCCGCCTGCTGGGCGGCGACGAAGGCGGCGGCCTGAGCGCCCGATTCGTCCTCGAAATCGATGTCGAAGCCCTGGTTCGACTGTTCGCGCGCGGCGATGTCCGAGAAGGACCGCTGCGGCTGAAGCGCCCTGAGGACGCGGTAATAGTGTTCGGCGTGCTGCTGATAGTTCTCGGCCAGAACCCGGTCGCCGCTGGACGCCGCGTCGCGGGCCAGTTGCTGATACCGTTCATAGACGGTCTGGGCGTTGCCCCGGACCTTGATGTTCTCGGGACCTTGCGAATCCCACGAACGATTCGGATTGGCGCTGTTGGCGTTGTTCGCCCCCGCCTTGTTCCGATTGCGTCCGCGTTGACGCTTCATGCCCTTGAAATCTCTCATGCCCGCTACCGTGTGCAGGGGCGGAGCCGACGCCTGAAAGGCCGGGTCCGTCCGTTTCGTGGTTCCGTCTCGCTCGGGGCCGATCCCCGATTGTCGATCTGTCGGAATGCCTTGCCGCCCGCATGGTGCGCCGGCCCTTTCGGACCGACCGTCATGGCCGGCTCAAGCCGCGAACAGCCGGACGTTCATCCGGAAGGCTGCGTCGTGAGTGGGAGACGAGGATGACTTAGCCTGTGCGACGCGCCTTTCCAAGCGATATTCGTCAAGGTGTCGCGGCCCGGACATCGCCCGGCGCTTTGCCGATGCGCGCCGCATGGGCTAGGCATGGGCTTTGAGACGGCTACGAGGCTTTATTTCATGCGCGTTCTGGTTCTGGGCGGCGACGGTTTCTGCGGCTGGCCCACGGCGCTGCACCTGTCGGCCGGCGGCTGGGATGTGACCATCGTCGACAACCTGAGCCGTCGAAACATCGACAACGAGCTGGAGGTCCAGTCCCTGACGCCCATCCGCACCATGGGCGAGCGAATCAAGGCGTGGAAGGACGTCTCGGGCCGCGACATCGGCTTCGTCAACATGACGGTGGGCAAGGAGTTCGACCGGCTGGTCGCCCTGATCCGCGACCTGAAGCCCGACAGCGTGGTCCATTTCGCCGAACAGCGGGCGGCCCCCTATTCGATGAAGTCGGCGCGGCACAAGCTCTACACCGTCGACAACAACATCAACGCCACCAACCACCTGTTGGCCGCCATCGTCGAGAGCGGGCGCGACGTCCATCTGGCGCACCTGGGGACCATGGGGGTCTATGGCTACGGCACCGCCGGCCTGCGCATCCCCGAGGGCTATCTGAAGGTGACGGTCGATACGGACAACGGTCCGACCGAACAGGAAATCCTGTTCCCGCCCAATCCGGGCAGCATCTATCACATGACCAAGACCCAGGACGCCCTGCTGTTCCAGTTCTACGCCAAGAACGACGGGCTGCGCATAACCGACCTGCATCAGGGCATCGTCTGGGGCTGCCAGACCCAGGAGACCCGCAAGGACGAGCGACTGATCAACCGTTTCGACTATGACGGCGATTACGGCACGGTGCTGAACCGTTTCCTGATGCAGGCGGCGGTCGGCTATCCGCTGACGGTGCATGGATCGGGCGGCCAGACGCGGGCCTTCATCCATATCCAGGACACGGTGCGTTGCGTCGAACTGGCGCTGAACAACCCGCCGCGCCGGGGCGAGCGGGTAAAAATCCTGAACCAGATGACCGAGAGCCGCCGGGTGCGCGATCTGGCCCGGATGGTCGCCGACATGACGGGCGCCCCGGTTCATAACGTCCCCAACCCCCGACAGGAAGCCGACGAGAACGACCTGGTCGTCGCCAACGACCAGTTCAAGGAGTTGGGGCTGAAGCCGATCACCCTGGCCGAGGGACTGATGCGTGACGTGACCGAGATCGCCCGTCGTTACGCCGACCGGGCCGATCTGACACGCGTCCCTTGCGTCTCCGCCTGGAACCAACGTCGGGCCGAAGCGCTGGAAAACCAAGCGTGGCCGTTCGATGCGCCCCCCGCGCAGCACCGCACCGCCTGACCGCCGAAAGACCGACCGCCGCCATGCCGAGCCCCGCCCCCGCCCCGTCCCTGTTGGTCTTCGGCGGCGGCTATGTCGGCCGCGCCGCCGCCCTGGAGGCGATCCGACGCGGCGGCCGGGCCTGGGCCACCTCGCGCGACGCCGACCGCCGTCAGGCCCTGGCGGCCGAGGGGATCGCCGCCCTGGACCCCGCCGATCACGCCGCGCTGAAGGCGGCGCTGGAGCAGGCCACGGCGATTCTGGTCACGGCGGCGCCGGACGGTCAGGGCTGTCCGGGTCTTCGGGCGCTGGCGCCCCTGGCCTCTAACGCCTGGCCCGACTGGATCGGCTATCTGTCCTCCACCGCCGTCTATGGCGACCGGGCGGGCGGCTGGGTGTTCGAGGACGGCCCGCTGAACGCCGCCGCCCTGGAAGGCGCCCGCCGCGTGCGGGCCGAGCGCGACTGGCTGGACGGGGCGCGCGGCATGGGGCTGACGATGCAGATCTTCCGCCTGCCTGGCTTCTACGGACCGGGACGCAGCGTGGTCGATCGGTTGCGCGACGGCAGCGCCCGTCTGGTGAGGAAACCCGGCCAGGTCTTCAACCGAATCCATGTCGACGACATCGTCTCGGGCCTGTTCGCCTCGATGGCGCGGCCACGTCCGGGCGCAGCCTACAATCTGACCGACGACGAACCCTCGCCCGCCGATGTGGTGATGGAATGGGCGGCCGAACGGATGGGCCTGCCCCGCCCGCCCGAGGTCCAGTTGGACGATCCCTCGGTCAGCGACGCCATGCGCCGCTTCTACCTGGACTCAAAGCGCGTCTCGAACGCCCTGGCCAAGGCCGAACTGGGCTGGCGCCCGCGCTACCCGACCTGGCGCGAAGGCCTGGCGGCGCTGCTCGACGCCCCGCCGCCGCTGCGGCTGGCGAGTTGACCCAAGCCCCCGTCATCCTCGGACTCGACCCGAGGATCAGATGATCCGCCGCGCGTGCGACAGGATCGACGCACAACCCGATCCGCGCCCGGTCCTCGGGTCGAGCCCGAGGATGACGGACAGCGTGTGGACCTAGAACGGCAGCAGATTCCGCTGACGGCTATAGCTCATGGTGCCGACGTTGGCGCCCAGGCGCAGGCCGACGCCGGTGCGGATGGGCGCCAGGACGATGCCGTCCGCGCGCTGATAGTTCACGCCCAGGCCGGCGACCAGATAGGCCGAACCCTCCACCCCCGGATAGCGGCGATAGATCATGTCGGGGTGATACAGGCCATAGACCAGGGTGAAGACCCGGCTGGCGTTGCCGCCCCAGTCCCAGCCGATCGAGGCCCCCTGCCAGAACACCTCCTGCGAAGCCGACAGGTCCTTCATATGCAGGGCGCCGCGGCCATAGCGGGCGCCCACGACGAAGGAGCCCGCCCCTTCCTCGCCCGCGATATAGGCGGTCGGCCGGTCGCCCTGATCGGCGAAGACCCGTTCGATGGCGCCGCCCACGACCTCGGCGGCGATGCCCAGCTCCTTGGACCCGGCCGCGACCAGTTCGTCGAACGTATAGGCCTGGGCCGTCTGGTCCGACGCGATCGGATAGTTGGGATTGGCCGGCGCCGTGGCGCAGCCGCCCAGCGACGACGCCCCTGCGGCGGTGGCGAGGCCAGAAAGAATTAGTTGGCGACGATGCATGGGGACGCTCCGAAAGGCGGCGAGAGGACGGCCGGCTGACGCGCCGGTCTTGCTCACACCGTCCCCGACCTTTGCGGCAGCCTTGCGGCTTCAAGGTTAACAGAGACTTACGCTAATAAAGCAACGCTCACAGGGAGGCCTAGCCACGCCCCTTGTCATAGCCGTCTTTCACGGTTTTCACGCAATGCCCCGCTGCCTCGGCAGACATGTGCATAAGTCCCGTAAAGAAGTTTCCAACGGCCTTGCGACTGTTACCCGCATTTCTTGCAGAAACCGTTTCAGAAGCCTCCCGATGAGTCATTCCCTTGGAAACCACGCTGTGATCGGTATCCAAATGATCGTGAATCATCCGATGCTTTCGACCGTCGAAAATGACCTGCCAAAGCTGAACTTCTTGACCCATTCATCAGCCTCAAAAAACGGCAAACTCTACAACCCAACAAACGATAATTATCTTCAAAGCGCAACCGCGACTACGCCCGCAGTTTCCCGCCCTGCTTCTCCACCGCCGCCACGATCTTGGCGGTCAGGGCCTCGATCTCGGCCTCGGCCAAGGTGGCGTCGCGGGGCTGGATGACGACCTCCAGGGCGACGGACTTGAAGCCCTCATCCACGCCCTTGCCGCGATAGACGTCGAAGACGCGCACGTCGGCGATCAGGGTCTTGTCGGCGCCGGCGGCCGCGCGGACCAGATCGCCGACCGGCTTTGCGTCCTCGACCACGAAGGCGAAGTCGCGGGTCAGGGGCATGAAGGCCGACAGGTCGGCCGACCCGCGCGTCTTGCCCGACTTGCCACGCGGTTCGGGCACGTTCTCCAGCACGATCTCGAAGGCCAGCATGGGCCCGTCCGCATCCAGCGCCTTCAGCACGCGCGGATGCAGTTCGCCGAACTCGACCATCACATTCTTCGGCCCCAGTTGCAGCCGGGCCGAACGGCCGGGGTGCCACCAGTCGCGGTTCTGGCCCTGAACCAGCTGCAGCGAGGCGACCGGCGCGCCGATCTCCTCCAGCACGGCGTTCAGGTCGCCCTTCAGCGCGAACAGCGGGTTCTCGCCCGCGCCCTCCCAATGCCGGGCGGCGTGCGGCGCGATCAGGCCGGCGATGACCGTGCGCTGATCCTTCGGCCCGTCGCCCAGATAGATGGGGCCGATCTCGAACAGGGCTGCATCGGCGAAACCGCGCGCGGCGTTGCGGGCGGCCGCCTGGATCAGGTTCGGCAGGGCCGAGGGCCGCATGCAGTCCAGATCGGCGGCGATGGGGTTTTCCAGCACCAGTCTGTCGTCGCCGCCGCCGAACAGGGCCGCCGTCGACTGTTTGGTGAAGGACCAGGTGACGGCCTCGGCGTATCCCAGCGCCGCCAGCGCCCGGCGCGCCGTGCGGACGCGGGCCTGGCGCGGGTTCAGCACGCCCCCGGCGGCGTTGGCGACCGGCGGCAGGGCGACCTCGGGCAGAGTATCGAAGCCCTCGATGCGGGCGACCTCCTCCACCAGATCGGCGGGGCCTTCCACGTCGCGGCGCCACGACGGCGGGGTGACGATCCACGGTTCGGCCTGCCCCGTGGGCGCGGCCTGAACCAGAAAGCCCAGTTGGCCCAGAATGGTCCCGATCCGGTCGTCGGTCAGGTCCATGCCCGTCAGCCGCTTCACATGGGCGGGATCGAAGGCGAAGGGCGAGGGACTGGCCGGGGGTTCGCCGACAAAGACGATGTCGGACGGCTCGCCCCCGCACAGGTCCAGGATCAGGCGGGTGGCCAGCTCCAGCCCCGGCGTGACCGAAACCGGATCGACGCCGCGCGCGAACCGATATTGGGCGTCGGAATGGATGCCCAGCGTCCGCCCCGTCTGGGCGATGACCAGTGGATCGAACCAGGCGCTCTCCAGGAAGACGTCGGTGGTGTCGTCGTCACAGCCGGTCGATTCCCCGCCCATGACGCCGCCCAGGCCGATGGGGCGTTCCCCATTGGCGTCGGCGATGACGCAGTCGGTCGGCCCGGCCGCATAGGTCTTGCCGTCCAGCGCGATCAGATGCTCGTGCTCGCCCGTCTCGGCCGAGGTCAGACCGCCACGCACCACGATCTCGGTCCCCGACAGCTTGGCCAGGTCATAGACGTGCAGCGGGCGGGCGCGGTCGTAGGCGATCAGATTGGTCACATCGACCAGACGGTTGATCGAGCGCAGGCCGATGGCGGTCAGGCGTTTGTGCAGCCAGGCCGGCGACGGACCGTTTTGCACGCCGCGAATGACGCGCCCGGCGAAGACCGGGCACATCTCGGGCGCCTCCAGCCGTACCGAGATCGGCGACGGGAAACCGCCGCGCACCACGGCGATGTCGAAATGCTTCAGCCTGCCCACGCTGGCGGCGGCCAGATCGCGCGCGATGCCCGCAACGCCCAGCCAGTCGGGCCGGTTCGGCGTGACCTCGAAATCGATGACGGGCTCGGCGCCGAAAAGGCCCGCAACAGGCGTCCCGACCGGGATTTCCGGCGGCAGCTCCTGAATGCCGTCGCTCTCGTCGGCCAGCTCCAGCTCCGACGCCGAACACAGCATGCCATTCGACACCACGCCACGCACCGGCTTCTCGACCAGGGTGACGCCCAGCCCCGGCACATAGGCGCCGATGGGGGCGTAGATGGTGGTCAGGCCCGCCCGCGCGTTCGGCGCGCCGCAGACGATCTCCTTCATCCCGTCCACCGTCTCGACCTGACAGACCTGCAGCCGGTCGGCGTTCGGATGCCGCTCGGCTGAGACGATCCTGGCCACGGTGAAGGGCGCCAGCTTGGCGGCGGGGTCGAGAACCTTCTCGACCTCCAGCCCGGCCATGGTCATGGCCTCGGCGATCTGATGGACGTCCGCCTCGGTCTCGAGGTGGTCCTTCAGCCAGGACAGGGTGAATTTCATGGTCGTTTCAGGCCTTGGGCTTGTCGGTCAGGGTGCTGACCTCGGCGATGAACGATTCTGGCCCGGTGAAACCGACGCCGTAGAATTCACAGCCTATGAAATGGCAGTCGCGCATCGGAATGGTGCCGATGGCCTTGTCGCCCACGGGGCGCAGCAACAGATTGGCGATGCCGCCACGGCTTTCGCCGAAATTGGTGTCGGAGAAGGTCACGCCGGTCGAGGCCAGGACGATGGCCGGCCCCTGGAACCGGCATCCCCGGAACGTCCGCCCCTCGATCAGCGGAACGCCCTTCGCGGCCGCCGCCGTGAAGAGTTCATACAGGATGATGTCGACGTTTTCGAAGGTCGTCGCATTCAGGTCCGGCGCGTCGGTCAGCGGACGATTGATCGGCAGAATGGACTTCATGCGCCGGCGCCCAGGCCGGCGATCATCTCGTCGAGGAACGCCTGCTCCCCGGTGAAGCCGACGCCCAGGAAACGGCAACGGATGAACTTGCAGTTCTGGATCGGGATCGTGCCCGTCACCCGGTCGGCCAGCGGCTTGACCATGAGATTGCGCGGATCGCCATGCGCCTCGCCCATGTTGCAGGCGTCGAAATGGCATCCCCCAAGCGGAAGCAGGATGCCCGGTCCTTCGATCAGGCATTCGATGAAGGTGCGGCCTTCGATGTTGCCGCCGCCTGCCTGGCGGGTTTCCAGAAACAGCTGAGGCAACCAGATCGAACCATTGCGATATTCGGGCCCCGGGCCGATGGCGTCGAAACTGATCGAGGCTGATTGGGTGTCGGTCATTTCAAATCCTCAGATGTCAGCTCAGGCCCGAGGCCGGGTTGGGGGCGGCGAAGGCGGAAAAGCCATAGTGGGCCAGCCAGCGGGTGTCGGCCTCGAACATCGGGCGCAGGTCCGGCACGCCGTATTTCAGCATGGCCAGGCGGTCCACGCCCATGCCGAAGGCGAAGCCCTGATATTCGTTCGGGTCGATGCCGCAGTTTTTCAGCACATTGGGATGCACCATCCCGCAGCCCAGAATCTCCAGCCAGTCGTCGCCGGTGTTGAACACCAGTTTCCCGCCCGAACGGTCGCAGCAGATGTCCATCTCGGCCGACGGCTCGGTGAAGGGGAAGTGGTGCGGCCGGAACCGGGCCTGCACTTCGTCCAGCTCGAAGAAGCGGGCGATGAAGGTTTCAAGCGTGGTCTTCAGATGGCCCATGTGGATGTCGCGGTCGATCACCAGACCTTCGATCTGGTGAAACATCGGCGTGTGGGTGGCGTCCGAATCCTTACGGAAGGTGCGGCCCGGCGCGATGATGCGGATCGGCGGCTTCTGCGACATCATGGTGCGGACCTGCACCGGACTAGTGTGGGTTCGCAGCACCTTGCGCTCGCCCGTCTCGGGATCGGGCTTCAGGAAGAAGGTGTCGTGCATCTCCCGCGCCGGATGTTTGGGCGGAAAGTTCAGGGCGGTGAAGTTGTGGAAGTCGTCCTCTATGTCCGGGCCTTCCGCCACGGCGAAGCCCATCTCGGCGAAGATGGCGACCATCTCGTCCATCACCTGCATGGTCGGGTGGACCCCGCCCCTGCGACGCGGCCGGGCCGGCAGGGTCAGGTCGATGCGCTCGGCCTGAAGCCGCGCGTCCATCTCGGCCGCCTCCAGCTCGGTCTTGCGTCCGGCGATGGCCGAGGCGACCCGGTCGCGCAGACCGTTGATGATCGGCCCCTGTTCGCGCCGCTGATCGGGGCTCATCGCCCCCATCCCCTTCAACAGGCCGGAGATCGAGCCGGACTTGCCCAGCGCGGCGACCCGCACCTCTTCCAGGGCGGCGACGCTTTCGGCCGAGCCGATGGCGTTGATCAGTTCGAGTTCGAGTGTGGCGAGATCGGTCATTGTGGCTGACGCCTTAACGGCCTCGAGCCGTTTCGTCACCCTTCAAGGCGCGGTTTGACCCGCCGCAATGGCCTCCAGCTCCGACGCCGGCGCCGCATTGGCCGCCCTGGCGAGCGCGCGGGTCTGCACCTTGGCGAGTTTCGATCCGCTGACGGAACAACTGTCGAAAACCCGCCGCGAAAGCTTCATGAACGGCAAAGCTGGCGTTAAATTTCAGGCGCTAAGGCGATGGCGGAACAGGTGGGGACCGCGATGCCGCTGATCGGTGATTTCGTCGATTTGATCGCGCCCGTGGCGCCGTCCACCCTGGGCGCAGAGGTGTTCGAGCGGTTTCAGAACGAACCCAACACCCTGGCCCTGGCCGTGGTCGACGATCAGGGCCGTCCGCTGGGCGTCATCGAACGCAACGCCTTCACCCTGCGCATGGCGGCCGAGTTCGGGCGCGCCCTCTATGCCCGCAAACCGGCCGACAGCCTGATGGACCGCAATGCGCCGGTCGCCGAGGCCTCTGCAAGCGCCGAGACCTTCTTTGACGCCTATGACGCCGCCGAACTGGGCACCCTGCTCAGCGGCTTCATCGTGGTGTCGAACGGACGCTATGTCGGCGTCGGCACGGCGCTTCAGGTCGTTCAGGCCGGCGCCGCCGTTCACCGCCAGCGCGCCGAGGCGATGGGCGCCCTGGCCCGCGACCTGGCCCTGGCCGCCAACGCCGACGAACGCGACGAGATGGACTATGTCGCCGCCGGTATGAACGGTGTGGCGCAAAAGCCGATCCAGCCCGACGCCTTGCTTAACGCCATCCGGCTGGTCATGACCGCCGCCGAAACCAACCTGTCCCATGCGGCTTGAAGATCGTCCTTCCGGGGCGTCCGAAAGACGAACCCGGAACCCGGGAAAACATCCCCGACGCCAGATACGTTCAGCCGCGCGACCGCACCCCTGGCTTCCGGGTTCCTCGCTCCGCTCAGCCCCGGAATGACGAAATTCGGAGGCGAATTAACGCCCCAACGAAAACGCCCGCCCCAGCGAACTGGAGCGGGCGTTGATCTTCGTCGTGACGACCTGGCTTACGCCAGGGCGGTGCGGACCTTGTCGGCGATGGCCTTGAAGCCGGTCGCATCGGCGGCGATGGCGGCCAGGACCTTGCGGTCCAGTTCGATGCCAGCCTTGTTCAGGCCGTTGATGAACTGGCTGTAGGTAAAGCCTTCCAGACGCGCGGCGGCGTTGATGCGCTGGATCCACAGGGCGCGGAAGTTGCGCTTCTTGGCGCGACGGTCGCGATAGGCGTATTGCCCGGCGCGGTCGACGGCGGCCTTGGCCGTGCGGATCGTATTCTTGCGGCGGCCGGAGAAGCCCTTGGCCTGCTCCAGAACCTTCTTGTGCTTGGCGTGCGAGGTTACGCCACGTTTGACGCGAGCCATTTTTTTATTCCCTTCGGGAAGTCCCTATCGTTCGCCGCGCGGCGGCTCACTGCTTGAGGGACTATGCTGTTCAAATTCGTTGAAAATCGTCTGTTCGCGCCACGCCTTAGGCGTAGGGCATGTAGGACTTGATCTTCTTGGCGTCGGCGTCGGACATGGTCTCCGTGCCGCGGTTCTGGCGGATGTATTTCGAGTTGTGGCTGATCAAACGGTGACGCTTGCCCGCAACGCCCGACTTCACCTTGCCGGATGCAGTGAATTTGAAGCGCTTCTTGGCGCCCGACTTGGTCTTCAGTTTCGGCATTTCAGTCTCCTTTTTGGAGGGGCTACCGTCCCTGGGGCTACTTGAGCCCGTTGGGTGGCGTCTCTCCAGAGTTTAAGAACCGCCCAGGCATGCCTGTTCGCCCGACGGTTCGGTACGCGAAGGCGCGGCTTCTACGCGAAGACGCCGCCTAACGCAAGACGAGTCAGGAGGGGGCTTTGACGCCGCCGCCGTTGCGGATCACCCGGCCCGCATTGATCGCCATCACCGCCGCCGGAATCGTCAGCAGGGCCCCGATCAGGAAGGGCCAGTCGTGCCCCAGGCCCGAGAACAGCGCGCCGGCGATCATCGGCCCGAAGATGCGCGCCACCGAACTGGACGCCATGTTCAGCCCCAGCATGGCCCCCTGCCGGTCGGGCGGCGAGGCCCGGCTGATCATGGCCGAGATGTTGGGCATGGCCAGGGACATGCCGCAGGCCCCGACCGCCATCACGATCGGAATGATCCAGCCCTGCACCACCGGGATCGTCAGGGCGCCGATCTCAAGCCGCACGGCCGGGAACCAAACCGCGGGCGCCAGGACCTGCAGCACCAGCGAGGTTCCGAACAGCAACATCCCCGTCGCCAGCACCCTGGATTCTCCGAACCGCCGCGCGAAACGTCCGGCGAGAAACCCCTGGTTCAGCGTCGAGACGACGCCCACGATCATGAAGCTGAGCCCCACCTCGCGCGCGCCCCACTGATAGCGTTGCTCGGCCCACAGGCCGAACACGCTCTCCATCGCCGAAAACCCGGCCATATAGATCAGGGTCACGACCAGCACCCGCGACACCACGGCGTTGTCGCGCGCCGCCTTCAGGCCAGACAGAAAGGCCGGGCGCGGCGCGGCAGGATCGGCCTTGGCCCGGCTCTCGCGCAGGAAGACGATCACCCCCACCGCCGCCAGAGCCGCCAAGGCCGACGCCAGAAAGATCGGCAGCTGATAGCCGATATGGCCCATCTGCGGCTGGGTCAGCAGCCCGCCCAGTCCCGGCCCGACGATGAAGCCCAGACCGAACGCCGCCCCGATCAGCCCCATCCGCCCAGCCCGCTGCTCGGGCGGCGTCACATCGGCCACATAGCCCTGGACCGTCGATATATTCCCCGCCCCCAGGCCGGTGAACAGCCGCACCGCGATGGCCAGCCAGATGTTGGGAACGAAGGCCAGCATCAGATAGCCCAGCGCATTGGCCATCAACGTCATCAGCAGCACCGGCTTTCGCCCGATCCGATCCGACAGCCGCCCCCAGAACGGTTCGGCGAAGAACTGCCCCAGCGAATAGGCCGAGAACATCAGGGTGATCTGCCACGCCTCGGCCTTCAGGCTCTGGGCGAAGAACGGCAGCAGCGGCACCACCAGCCCGAACCCGACCAGATTGATAAACACCACCGAGAACAGCACGGCCAGCGCCGAAGCCTGGACCTTGGGAGGCGTGGATTGGAACATCGTCATGCCGCCGATCTAGCGCGACGCTCCGCGACTAGCGAGGCGGATTGTGGGTCTCCAGAAACCGCACGGTCTCGCGCAACATCTGCTGACGGGTGTCGGCGCGGGACATCCAGTGATCTTCGCCCTGAAGCTCGATCAGTTCGGCCGGCTTGCCCGCGCGGCGCATCGCCTCGGCCATGAGGCGGCTTTGCTCGACCGGAACCACGGTGTCGTCGCGGCCGTGGATCAGCAGCAGGGGACTGTCGACCGCCTCCGCCAGATAGGCCGGCGACCGGGCGTCCAGGGTGCGGTCGTTCATTCGCGCCGCCCCCATGAACCGGTTCCAATAGCGCACGGTCTGGCTGTCGCGACGCCCTTCCTGACGCCCCTCCCAGTTCACCATGCGGCGCAGGTCGGACACGCCGGCGATGGCGACGCCGCAGCGATAGGCGCCCTTGTCCAGCGTCAGCCCGGCCAGAGCGGCGTAGCCGCCGTAACTGGCGCCGACGATGCAGACCCGGCTCGGATCGACGATGTGCTGATCGGCCAGCCAGCGGACGCCGTCGGACAGGTCGGTCTGCATCTTGCGCCCCCACTCGCCGTAGCCCGCTTCCAGGAAGGCTCGGCCGTATCCGGTCGATCCGCGGAAATTGGCCTGGAGCACGGCATAGCCGCGCGAGGCCAGCGCCTGGGCCCACCAGTCGAAACCGGCGACGTCGCGCGCAGCCGGCCCGCCGTGGGCCAGGACGATCAGCGGCAGCCTCTCGGGCGTCTCGACGCCGGGCGGCAGGGTCAGATAACCCGCAATCTCCAGCCCGTCCGCGGCGGCGTAACGGATCGGGCGAACCGCGCCGACCTGTTCGGACGGGATCGCGGGATAGGCCTCGGCCAGGATGTCGGCCGTCCGCCGATCGAAATCCACCAGCTGATAGAGGCCGGATTCCCCGATATCGGTGAAGACCAGGACGCGGCTCTGGTCCGCGCTCCACGACATCAGCTGCGGGGCCTTGTCGCCCAGCGCCCGCGTGATCGACCGCCAGCGGCTGGCCGAGACCGGGTCGATGAACTCGTAGCGCATGCCATCCTCCTCCATGCGCGAGGCGCCGACCAGAAGGTGCGTCTCGGGGTGATGCAGCAGGGCGTGAGGATGATGCTCAAACGGCAGCTTGGTCCATTCCCCGGTGTCGACGTTCACCTCGAACAGATTGGTCGCCGTATCGGCGTCGGTGTCCTGAGCCGCCAGGTCCGGCCGGTCCGCGCCGATCACCACCGTGCGCGGCGACCGCCCCAGGCCGTGAAACCGCGGCGTATCGATCGGCGCCTCGACCGACCAGGACTCGCGAAAGACGCGACCGCCCGGCAGCATCATCGACCACCGGCGCGTGAAGTCGACATAGCGCGAATAGGCGATCACGGCGCCCTCGCCGTCCAGCACATAGTCGTCCGTCTCCAGGGTCATCGACTTGACGGATCGCCCCCGGCCGGAATTCAGATCGATCCTGTACAGATCGACCAGTCCGCTATCGACATTGACGCCCCGCACGAACAGCGCCTCGCCGTGGGCCGTGTTTCGCACCGACGCGGGGCCGTAAAGGACGGACAGGACGCCCTCGGTGCGATCCAGCACCTGGACCAGCTTCCGCGACGCCAGATCCAGCACCATGCCGAAATAGAGTTCGGATCGCGGCACGCCCACGAAGGGGATCGCCCGCGTCTGCGAGGTGACGATCAGCACCCGCCCCTCGCCGATCCATCGCAGATCGCGCACCTTGGTCTCGCCCAGGGTCGAGAGGAACAGATGCTCGCCCGTGTCCATCCGCGTGACCGCGATGGCCCGAGCCTCCTGCGTCACCACGATGCGCGCGATCAGGTCGCCGCTGGGCGACAGTTCCATCAGTTCGACGGTCGGAGAGGCGGCGTAGGCCTCTATCGGCGGCGGCTCCTGTTGCGCGGCATGGGCGCTGGCGGCGGAACTCCAGGCGCCGGTCGACAGTGCGACGCACACTACGGCCAGGAGCAATCCCGGCAGACCAAACTTCAGCATGAACGCCCCCAAGGGCGAAACTCAACCCGAAGACACGGACCGACGCAAGCGCCGGATGCAAAAACACCCCGGCCTTTCGACCGGGGCGTTCTGGATTTCAGCGCGGGATCGCGATCAGCGCGGGGCCAGGATCATGATCATCTGGCGGCCTTCCATCTTGGGCGCGAACTCGACCTTAGCGACTTCGTCGAAGTCGGCCTGGACCTTGTTCAGCAGCTTCATGCCCAGTTCGGGGTGCGCCATTTCACGACCGCGGAAGCGCAGCGTGACCTTGACCTTATCGCCCTCGTCGAAGAAGCGGTGCATGGCCTTGGCCTTCACCTCATAGTCGTGGGTGTCGATATTGGGCCGCAGCTTGATTTCCTTCAGCTCGACGACCTTCTGGCGCTTGCGCTGCTCGGCCTTCTTCTTCTGTTCCTGGAAACGGTGCTTGCCGTAATCGAGGATCTTGGCCACCGGCGGCTCGGAGGTGGAGACGATCTCGACCAGATCCAACCCGGCTTCCTCGGCGGCTTCCAGAGCGGCGGAGGTGGGCATGACGCCTTGTTTTTCGCCGTTCTGGTCGATGAGCAGAACGCGAGGGGCGCGGATATCCTGGTTAATACGCGGCCCGTCTTTCACGGGCGGCGCTTGCATGGGACGGCGAATGGGCGTCGTTTCCTTATGTGGTCAGAAGAAGCGTGTGTCTTGATGAGCAGAAACGCGCGGCGAGCGCCACGTTCCCCTCAAGGCGGGCAATATGACGCTGGAAGCCCCGTTTTTCAAGGGTTGGCGGGCGTTTCCCCGACATAGGCGTCATGAAGCGCCAGCACCGCCTCGAACACATGATTCACGCTCAGGTCCTCGATGGGCGCGAACTGGCCGCGCGTCTCGTTAGAGGCCGCGGTGCGCGTCTTGGGCCCCCACGGGCCGTACAGCCACCATTCGGTCGGACCGAACAGGCCCAGCGTCGGCCGCCCCAGCGCCGCCGAGACGTGCATCAGCCCCGAATCATTGCCCACGAACAGGTCGGCCCGGTCGATGGCGGCGGCCGAGGCCAGAATGTCGCCCTTGCCGACGAAGTCGATCCCGCGCGGCCCCGCCGCCTCCAAAGCCGGGGTCGCCGGCGGCCGGTCGCCCGGTCCGCCGACCAGCATGAAGCGCCAGCCGTCGAACCGCGGCTCGGCCTTCAGCTTCTCGACCAGCGCGCCCCAGCGGTCGGCGGGCCAGCTCTTGCCCGGCTGGTGCGCGATGGGGGCCAGGGCGATGATCCGACCGGGACCGGCGCCCCCCGCCAGCTGCGGATCGATGACGGCGGCGGCCTCGGCCCGCGCCCGGTCGTCCAGGAAGATTTCGGGGTCCAGCGGCGCGGGCGATCCCATCAGGCGCGACACCATCTCGACCTTGCGCAGGCCCGTCTCCCACGACCGATTATAGACGATACGCCGTTTCGCCGGGATCAGATAGCCGAGCGCCGAGCCCCGGATGTCGATGACCAGATCCCAGCGTGTGCCGACGACCTGTTTCCACAGATCGAGCCAGTGGCCGGACATCTTCTTCTTGTCCAGGATGATCGTCCGCACCACGCCGGGCGCCGAGCGGACGAAGGGCGCGGGCGGCCGACCGCAGGCCACGGTGATCTCGGCCCCCGGAACCTGCCGGCTGATCTCGCGGATCACGCCCGAGGAGATGACGCAGTCGCCGATGCGGTTGGAGGTGACGAACAGGACCTGGGGCGACTTTGGGGGTGCGGACACTTCTTCCTCCGTCATCCTCGGGCTTGACCCGAGGATCGGCAGCGCCGCGCGGAACGTGCGCGACGGGGGTTACGGTCGGAACCGCCTTCAACCGTCCGTGTGCGTCACGCCCGATCCTCGGGTCAAGCCCGAGGATGACGACGAAGGGAACATCGGGATGACGAACGATAAAAGTCGGGGCACAACACCGCCATGACCGACATCCAGCATCTGTCCCGCCCCGACGGCGAAACCCTGGCTCTCAAGCGCGTCGAGGGCGACGGCCCGACCGTGATCTGGGTCGGCGGTTTCCGCTCGGACATGGAGGGGACCAAGGCCCTGGCGCTGGACGCCGCCGCACGCGAACGCGGCTGGAGCTTCGTCCGCTACGATCATTTCGCCCACGGCCGCTCCTCCGGCGACTGGCGCCAAGCCACCATCGGCCGCTGGCGCGAGGACGCCATCGCCCTGATCGACAGCCTGTCCGGGCCGGTCATTCCGGTCGGCTCGTCCATGGGCGGCTGGGTGTCGCTGTTGGCGACCCTGGCGCGGCCCGAGCGGATCAAGGGACTGGTTCTGGTCAATCCGGCCCAGGACTTCACCGAGCGGCTTATGTGGCCGGGTCTGGCCGATCACGAGCGCCAGGCCATCCTGCGCGAGGGCGAGACCCTGATCGTCGAGGAAGGCCTGGGCGAATACGTCCTGACCCGCCGGATGTTCGAGGAGGCGAAGGACTGGCGGCTGTTGGACGGGGCGATCCCGATCACAGCCCCCGTCCACATCCTGCAAGGCCGCGCCGACGACGTGGTGCCCTGGCGTCATCAGATCGAACTGGTCGAGCGCCTGACCGGCGGCGACGTGCGCCTGGACCTGATCGAAGGCGGCGACCACCGCCTGTCCTCGCCCGCCGACCTCGACCGGCTGGTCGCGGCGGTGGAGGCGATGCGCCCCTGACGCCGCTCATCCCCGCGAAGGCGGGGACCCAGCGCTTTGGGCGCTCCTCTGCCTCAAGCTCACGCCGAAGCCGATCCAACGCAGGGTGATGCGTAAAGACCTGGGTCCCCGCCTTCGCGGGGATGAGCGGGTTGTTTTCACCCCTTGCCCGTCAGCGCCCCATACAGATCCGTGCGCCGATCCCGGAAGAAGCCCCAGGCCGCGCGGTATTTGTCCAGCGCGTCCAGGTCGAAGGCGTGGACCAACACCCCCTCCTCCTCGGCGCCCAACTGCTCGACCAGTTCGCCCTGCTGGTCGGCGATGAAGGAATGACCGTAGAAGGTCTGGCCGACCTCGGTCACGCGCTCATGCCCGATGCGGTTGGCGCCGACCACCGGCACGGCGTTGGACACCGCATGGCCCTGCATGGCGCGGCGCCAGGGTTGGGCGGTGTGCAGGCTCGCGTCGTGCGGCTCGGTGCCGATGGCGGTCGGATACATCAGGACGTCTGCGCCCATCAGCATCATCGCCCGCGCCGCTTCCGGGAACCACTGGTCCCAGCAGATGCCGACCCCGACCTTGCCGAAGCGGGTCTTCCAGACCTTGAAGCCGGTGTCGCCCGGTCGAAAATAGTATTTCTCCTGATAGCCGGGGCCGTCGGGAATATGGCTCTTCCTATAGACGCCCAGCGCCTCGCCGTCCGCGTCCAGCATGACTAGCGAGTTATAGTATTGCGGCCCGTCCTTCTCGAAGATGGACACGGGAATGGCCACGCCCAGCTCTTTCGCCACCTCGGACATCGCCGTCACACACGGATGCTCGCGCCATTCATAGGCGTGGCTGAACCAATGCTCCTCCTGCGACACGCAGAAATACGGCCCCTGGAACAGTTCCGACGGCAGGATCACCTGCGCGCCCTGCCCCGCCGCCTCGCGCACGAAGGCGATGGTTTTGTCGATGTTCGCCTGCATGTCCTCGCCATACGAGGTCTGGATGCCGGCGACGGTGATGGTGCGGGTCATGCGGGCTCCTGCTGGGAGATGCAGTGGAATGAGCCGCCGCCGGTCAGGATGGCGTTGGAGGGCAGCGGAATGATTTCACGGTCGGGGAAGGCCTCCTTCAACGCCTGACAGGCCATGTCGGCCGCACGCGCGTCGCCATAGGTCGGCACGATCACAGCGCCATTGGCGATCAGGAAGTTCATGTGGCTGGCCGGGATCGGGCGTTCGTCCTCGTCCAGCACCAGGCCGGGCGACGGAATGCGCACGACCTTCAACCTTCTTCCGGCGGCGTCCGTGACAGCCGCCAGATCGCGCGCCGTGGCGTCATAGACCTCGGCGTTCGGGTCGTTGCGTCCCCAGGCGATGGGGCAGGCCACTACGCCCGGCGCGACGAAACGGGCCAGGTTGTCGACATGACCGTCGGTGTGGTCGTTCAACAGGCCGTCGCCCAGCCAGACCACCACCTTGGCCCCGACGGCCTTCTCCAGAGCGGCGGCCGCGACCGCCTCGTCCTGGTTCCAGGCCGGGTTGCGATTGGGGTTCAACAGGCATTGGCGCGTGGTCAGGACCGTTCCTTCCCCGTCGTGATCCAGCGACCCGCCCTCCATGACGAAGTCGTTCCGGGTCAGGGCCACGCCCGCGTGCGCGCCGATCTGGTCCGCCACCAGTTCGTCGCCCGGCATGTCGTACTTGCCGCCCCAGCCGTTGAACTTGAAGGCGGCCGCCGTCCTGGACCCCACACCGAAGATCGGGCCGGTGTCGCGCAGCCAGACGTCGCCGAACGTGCCCGCGACGACCTCGACGTTCTCGACCCCGGCGAACCGCGCCCGGGCGTCCGCCAGCGCCGCCTGCCCGCCGACCATCAGCTTGACCTGTTCGCGCCCCGGCCCGGCCAGCGCCCGCACCAACCCTTCGACCTCGTCACGGGCCTGGTCGAGATGGTCGAACCAGTATTCGCCGTGCGTCGGCCAACCCACCCACATGGCGCGATGCGGAGCCCATTCGGCGGGGATGGCGGCGGTCATCGGCGAACTGTCCTGTCTGTGCGGCCCAAGGCGTCCGCAGGCGAAACGCGAGCCGCGCCATATGGCCCCAAGCGCCCCCGACTTCAACGCCCGGCGCCCCCAAAGAAAAAGGGCGGCCCGCGAACGGACCGCCCTTCGTCGTATTGGATTGCTACGCGATCAGAAGGCGTAGGTGACGGTCGCCTGGATGGTGCGCGGGGCGCCACGGTAGGCATAGGTGGACTTGGACGAATCCGTCGCACCCGAGATCGAACCGAAGTACTTCTCGTCGAACAGGTTCACGACACGCAGCGCAAGGCTGGAGTGCTTGTATCCGAAGTAGCCAAGGTCGAACTTGGCGTCGGCGTTAACAACCGTGTAGGCGTCCGTGTACAGATCGTTGACGTCAGTCACCCAACGCTCGCCGGTGTACTTGACCTGAGCGCCCAGTTGCAGCGGGCCGGTTTCGTACTGGATGCGGCCGCCGAAGGTCCAATCCGGCGTCTCCGTCAGCGACTTGCCGCCCGTCTTGATCAGGTTCGTGCCGTCCAGATAGTCGTTGGCGATTTCCGAGTCCGTGTACGAAGCCGAGGCGTACAACGACAGACCTTCCATCGGCGACCAGCCGACCTGCGAGTCGAAGCCGTACAGCTTCACATCGCCGACGTTCGAGTCGAACGAAACGCCCAGATCCTGATCGTAGCGCGACACGATGCGGTTCTTGAACTGGGTGTACCAGACGTTGGCCGAGGCGATCAGGGCGCCCGTTTGATAACGGTAGCCCAGGTCGTAGGTGGTGGTCTTTTCCGGCGCGGTGATCGGCGAGGTGATTTCGCCCTTCGTGTCGAAGAAGACGGTGTACAGATTGTCGGTACGCGGCAGGGTCAGCGACTGAGCGAACGAAGCATAGACCGAATGAGGGCCAGAGAAGTTCCAGCTGACGTTCACGTTCGGCAGGACGTCATCGAACTTCACGTCACGCGAATAAGGCGCAATGTAGCTCTGCGAGCGCGTGCCGACCTTGTAGGTGCCGTCCGTTTGCTTGACCGCAGTTTCAGTCGTGCAGACAACCGAGCTGCTCTTCGACTGCGAGTAGCAGTTCTGGTTCATTTCGCGCTTGAAGTAGGGCACGCGCAGACCGACGTTGACGCGCAGCGCATCGTCAAGGAAGCGACCGGCGTATTCGACGGCGAACTGGTTCAGGATGGCGTAGGACAGACGGTCACGGGCACGCAGTTCATAACCATCCAGGTTGACGATGCGATGAGCATCGTCACGCAAGCCGGCGAACGGATCGAAGAAGCGCGGCTGAGACGGGTCCGAGAAGTCGATCCGACCATAGAGGCCGGACTGACGGTGACGGGCGTCGTCCAGGGTGTAGGCGGCGCGCAGGGTCTGCGTGTCCGACAGCTTCCAGATCAGCGAGGAGCTGATGCCGTAACGCTGAGTATGCGTCACGTTGGTTGAGTGAATACGGACGCTGTCCAGCGTGTCGCCGTCGCCGTTCAGGTCAACGCCGCCCGTGGTCTTGGAGCCGCGGATCGTACGGTCGGTTTCCGACAGGACGAACTGACCCGACCCGCCAGTCGCCAGGGTGTACTGGAACGATGGATCGAAGGTAAAGATCAGGTTGTCGCGCAGGGTGAAGCGCGATTGAGCGCGGAGGTTGCCGGTGTCCGAGGGGTTTTGACGCAGAGCCCAGAACCGGTTGCTGTTGCCGTCGACATCGGCTTGGCCGTTGCGGTAGGTCGGAGCCGTGTAGTTGGTGTCGAAGTCGCTGTTCCAGGTCACGCCGTTGGCCAGGCTGGCCGAACCGTCAGCGTTGCGCTGCAGTTGCAGGTCCGCATAGTTGTTGTTGCGGTTGCGGTTCCAGTGACCGGCCAGCGAAACGAAATCGCCATTATCGCGGATCGGCTGGAAAATCTTGAAGTTGTACTGCGTTTTGTTCAGGTCGCCCTGACCCTTGTACTTGTCGTACGATTGATCCGAATAGGCGAGCCAGGCGCGGGTGCCGAAGGCACCGACTTCGCCCGTGTTCAGTTGAGCGAAGATACGGCGGAAGTCGCTGTCGCCCAGCGAGCCTTTGATGCGGCCGCCAAACTCGGTCGGAACAGGGATCGAGGACATGTTAATGGTGCCGCCCGAGGCCGAGGCCGTCGGGGAGTCAACGTCGGTCGTACCGGTGTTGACCGAAGCCGAGCCGATCAGTTCGCTGTCCAGTTGCTGGTTCGAATACAGCGAATAGTTGCCCGAGTCGTTCAGCGGCATGCCGTCGAAGGTCTGCGAGATGCGAGGACCGTCGAAACCATGCAGGCGAATGTTGCCGCCCGACGAACCATAGGCGTCGTTGTTGGTGAAGCTCATGCCCGGAACCAAGTTCAGAACTTCGTTGATCGTCTGACCGGCGGCCTGGGCCTCGATGAACTCCTGCGTGACCGTCGAACGCGACTTGCCGACGGTTTCCGCCACGATGGCGCCGTCGATGTTGCGTGGGCCGCGCTGGCCAGTGACGACGACTTCTTGAACTTCAACCGCGGTCGTACCGGTAGATTGTGCGAAAGCGGCGCCCGAGAAGGCGAAGGAACCCGCAAGCGCGGTGGTCGCCCAGATCAGGCTTTTGCGGTTGGTCATTACATCTATCCCCAGATGAAAGGCGTGAAGGCGGCAGGCATGAGTCGCCTGCCTCGATGTCGCCCCCTCTAAGGCCAATGTCGGAACGTCGGGCGACAGTTATATGACACTGATATGACAGAGCGGAGGGGTGGTGCCGGCGCCACACCCCATCGCGGGTCAATCCTCGGATCGTTCGAACACCGATACGACGCCTGCGGCCGTCCGGGCCATGGCCCTCGGCTCGTGGAAATTGCCGTTGACCTGGCTCTGGGCGATCACATGGGCGCGGAATCGGTGGAACAGGGCGGCGTCCGGCGCCTGCGGATTGCGCCAGAAGTCGTCGATATCCTGCTGATCCGTGAGACCTTCGAAATCGAAGAAGGCGTCGCCCAGCACCTTGACCGGCGTATGGAACCCCAGGGCGGAGAGCGCAGCGCTTGAGTTGTTCACGATCATGCCGCGCGAGGCGCGACACAACTGGGCCAGATTGCCGCCGTCGATGAAGTCGACGCGCCCCTCGACGCCCCGCTCGACCGCCAGACGGCGCGTCACGGCCTGAAGATCGACCAGACCCGGATCCAGCGGATGGTTCTTGACCACCAGCCGGTCGCCGGCTTGGGCATGCCGGGCGAAACTGCTTATGACCGCTGCAAGGAAGGCCGTATTGTCGGCATAGCGCGAATATCGCAGCAGCTGGGCGTCGCCCTCGCGTTGGAGACAGGCGATGAAAAAGGGGCCGCGCGGGGCGATGGCGGCGACATCGCAATCTGCGCGAGACCTAAGCGACAGCGCCAGATAGCGACGGATATGGCCCAGACACTGCCGCAACGGCGAGGCGGTATAGTAGTTGACGTAGTTCGGAAACAGGAACCCGCCTAGACCCTGCGCCAGATGATAGGCACTGATGTTCACGACATGGTGCGGCAAAATCTTGCCGACCGGCGTCGGCTCGATCAGGCGAGGCGCAGGCGCCGGATAACCCTGGGCGAAACGCGGCAGGGCGCTGGAGCCGTTCACGCCGTTGCGCTCGACCGTGATCCAGTCGGGACGGAAATAGCCGTTCTCCAGCACCCAGATCCGCACACCCATCGCCTCGCCGGCGGCTACGACCGCGCGATTGTAGGGACCGCCCTCGCCGAACAGAACCACGTCGGTGAAGCCCTGCGCGACGTCCGGCAGGCGCGAGGCCCACGCCTGGGCGTCGCCCTTGAACACAATGGCGCCGCGCCGCCGCCAAGAGATGGCGTCGCCGGCGTTGAAGATCATCCGGGCGACTTCGGCGCCTCTGGATTCGAGCACCGCCGCCAAGGCGCTGGCGAAAGGACCGAAGGGCGCGGTGACGATCAGAAAACGTCGTCCGGAAAGCGCCGCCCCGCTACGGCGGAACGGAGCGTCCAGCACGATTGAGCGGCGCGGCTCCCCAACGGCCGGCGTTCGTAGGCGGAGGGGCGCGCTCGCACCCAGGACGTTCTCGGCGCGCAGGCGATAACGTCGACGGCGACGCCCTTGGAACGCTTTGGAGGACTGACGCAGATCGACCACTAAGACCGCTCCCGGCGCGGCCGCGCCAGCGACGGCGCGGCCGCATCGCCGATGCAATCAGAACGTTTGAAAGATCGGATCATTTGCCCCCTATGTCGCGCGCGACATATTTGTAATCAATCGAAAAACACCGTCCGAAGACAGGCCTGTCGTCGAGTGGTGCAGATTGAAGACACCCCTCCAAAACAAAGCAAAGCCGCCCCGTGTCCCTTTCGAGAACGGGACGGCCCGCTGGTCTTGCAACGTCATGACGCATCGATTCCCGGCCCGGATTTTTGCTCCGGGCCGGGTTTCGCTTGGTCTTAGAAGTTGATGTCGATGGTCGCGCGACGGTTGAGCGG
>QFQU01000004.1 GCA_003248965.1 Brevundimonas sp.
CGTTGATGTCGTCCATCATGTGGTAGCCGGCGTCGATCGCGCCGTACCAACCGTTCGGTTCCGCCGACGCCGCGCCAGCCGACAGGGCCAAGGCGGCCGCTGCGCTGGAGGCCAGCACGATAGTCTTCATACGCATGGGGGTTAGCCCTCCGCCTGTTGATGTAGGGCGGATTCCACCGCCTAAGCGGGTCTTATCAGCGTTGCCTTGGAAGGTCGAGGCGGAAACGTGGCGGTGTTCGGCGCTGAAACCCACACCGTGACCTTGATGATACAGGTGAATTTGCCGCACGACCCAATTCGACCTCGCCGAAGACGCAATCGGAACGGTCGTTGGAACGACAACCGATAGTTAGACGGCGATCATCTGCATGCCCAGCCATTCTGCGATGAGGGCCGGTTTGTCGCCGCCTTCGATCTCGACAGTCAGTTCGTGTTTGAGCAGCCAGCGGCCCTGGCCCTTGTCGTCCGCGGCCAGCAGCCTGAACCGGCCGCGGATGCGCGAACCGGCGGGCACCGGCGCCAGGAAGCGCAACTTGTCGAAGCCGTAGTTGACGCCCATCACCACGCCGTCCAGCGGCCGGACGGCGTCGTAGCTCATGGCCGAAGCCAGGCTGAGGGTCAGAAAGCCGTGGGCGATCGTGCCGCCGAAGGGCGTGGCCCTGGCGGCCTCGGGGTCCACATGGATGAACTGATGGTCCTCGGTGCAGTCGGCGAAGGCGTCGATCCGGGCCTGGCTCACTTCGATCCATCGGGAGACGCCGACCTCCTGGCCGATCAATCCCTGTAGCGCGTCGACCGCAGTCATCCCGTCCTCCCGGTTCTGTTAGAGGCGAGCTTGTCCGAGCGACGGCGGGATGAAAAGCCCTATCCCTCGAAACGTCCTTCGATAATTTCGGCATAGAGGGCGGGATCGACATTGCCGCCGGACAGGACGATCCCCGTCACTCGATCGCGCGCCTTCGCCTTGCCTGAAAGCAGGGCCGCCAGGGACACGGCTCCGCCCGGCTCGATCACCAGCTTCAGATGTCGGAAGGCGAAGCGCATGGCCTCGGCCGCCTCGGCGTCCGACACGGTCAGGGCTCCGGCCAGACGCCGGTTGATCGGCCAGGTCAGTTCGCCGGGCATGGGCGCCATCAGGGCGTCGCAGATCGAGGGCGGGCCTTGCGGATGGCCGACCCGTTCTCCGGCCGCCAGGGACCGCGCCGTATCGTCGAACGCCTCGGGCTCCACCACAAACACCTGGGTGTCGGGCGACCGTTCGGCCAGAACCAGATTGATCCCGGCGAGCAACCCCCCGCCCGACGCGCCGCACAACAGCTGATCAAACGGCGCATCGGCCTGGTCCAGCATCTCCAGCGCCGTCGTCCCCTGCCCCTCGATGATGAAGGGATCGTCGAACGGCGGCACCAGGATCGCCCCGCGCTCGGCGGCGATGGCCGCGCCGATGGCCTCGCGGCTCTCGGTCCAGCGGTCGTAGGTCCGCACCTCTCCGCCGAAGCCGATCACCCCTTCCACCTTCACCCGGGGCGAATCCGACGGCATGACGATGATCGCCGGCGTTCCCGCCAGGGCGGCGGCGGCGGCCACCCCTTGCGCATGATTGCCGGAGGAGAAGGCGACCACGCCGCGCCGCCGCTCCTCGGCGTTCAGGCGGCTGATCCGGTTGTAGGCCCCGCGAAACTTGAACGCCCCGGCGCGCTGCAGGGTCTCGGCCTTCATCAGCACCCGACCACCCACGACGGCGTTCAGGGCGGGACTTTCCAACAATGGCGTACGCACGGCGACGCCTTCGATCTGGCGGGCGGCGTCCAGGACGCCTTCATAGCTGGGCAGGCGGTTCGTCATATGCTCCCTTTAGCCTGAACCGCACACGACGCCCAAGACGTCGATCGCCGACCGGGAGCGCAAACGCATGAGCCTGATCCTCGCCATCGACCAGGGCACGACCTCGACCCGCGCCATCGCCTTCGAGACACGCGACCAGGGTTTGACCCCGGTGGCGGTCAGCCAGATCGAGCTGAGCCAGCACTTTCCCCGCTCGGGCTGGGTCGAACATGACGCCGCCGAAATCTGGGCCGCCACCCTCCAGACCTGCCGCGAGGTGGTGCGCAAGGCCGGCGGGGTCGCCCGCTTCGCCGCCGTCGGCCTGACCAACCAGCGCGAGACCGCCGTTCTATGGGACGCGGCGACGGGCGCGCCCCTGCACCGCGCCATCGTCTGGCAGGATCGACGCACGGCCGACCTGACCACCCGGCTGATCGCCGAGGGACATGAGCCGGCGGTCCAGGCGGCGACCGGCCTGATCCTCGACCCCTACTTCTCCGCGACGAAGTTCGCCTGGCTGCTGGACGCCGTGCCCGGGGCGAGGGCACAGGCGGCGAAAGGCGAGGTTCGGCTGGGCACGATCGACAGCTGGCTGATCTGGAAGCTGACGGGGGGCGAAAGCCATGTCACCGACGCCTCCAACGCCTCGCGCACCGCCCTGATGGACCTTGAGACCGTCGCGTGGCGCGACGACCTGTGCGCCCTGTTCGACGTGCCGCGCATCGCCCTGCCCGAGATCCTGCCCTGCGCGGGGATGATGGGCCAGACCGATCCCGCCCTGTTCGGACGCGCCCTGCCCATCGCCGGATCGGCCGGCGACCAGCAGGCGGCGCTGGTCGGTCACGGGGCCCTGAACCCGGGCGACGCCAAGATCACCTATGGCACCGGCGCCTTTCTGGTGGCCAATGTGGGGGCCGCCCCCGTCGCCTCGACCCGGCGCCTGTTGGGCACCCTGGCCTATCAGGCCGAGGGGCGGACGGCCTATGCGCTGGAGGGGTCGATCTTCTCGGCCGGTTCGGCCATCCAGTGGCTGCGCGACGGCGCCGGCATGATCTCGGAATCCCGCCAGTCCGAAGCGATGGCGCAAGGGTTGCCGGACAACAGCGGCGTCTATCTGGTGCCCGGCTTCACCGGTCTGGGCGCGCCGTGGTGGGAGCCCGAGGCGCGCGGAACAGTCGTCGGCCTGACCCGCGATTCCGGTCCGGCCCATTTCGTGCGGGCGGCGCTGGAAGCCCTGGCCTATCAGACGCGGGATCTGCTGGACGCGCTGGCCGCCGACGGCGCACCGCCCCTGAAGACCCTGAAGGTGGACGGCGGCGTGACCGCCAACAGCTTCGCCATTCAGTTCGTCGCCGACATCTGCGAGGTGGAGGTGGAACGCCCGGCCTTTCAGGAGATGACGGCCCTGGGCGCGGCGCGCCTTGCGGCCTTGGGCGTCGGCCTGCTGGACGATCTTAAGGCCCGCCCGGCCGAGGCGCCGGCCTTGTGGAAACCCCGCATGGCGGCGGCGGAGCGGGAACGGTTGCTTTCCGGCTGGCGTCGGGCGGTGAAGGCCGCCATCATCGCCGCGCCGGACCGGGCGCAAGAGCCGGACGGCTGAAGGAAACGACGGAACCGCCCATGACCGACGCAAAGCTGGACGCCCCGATGGACGCTCAAGCCGCCTTTTCCGGCACGCGCGAGGTCGATCCGCGCTACCGCCTGGACGAGGCCGCGCTGGATCGCTGGATGAAGGCCCACGTCGAGGGCTACGCCGGGCCGTTGACCATCAGCCAGTTCAAGGGCGGCCAGTCCAATCCCACCTACGCCCTGACCACGCCGGGCGCATCCTATGTGCTGCGCCGCAAGCCGCCGGGCGTCCTGCTGCCCAGCGCCCATGCCGTGGATCGCGAATTCAAGGTCGTCTCGGCCCTCTACGCCCAGGGTTTTCCGGTCGCCCGGCCTTATGCTCTGTGTACGGACGAAAACGTTATCGGCTCCATCTTCTATGTGATGGATCGGGTCGAGGGCCGTATCTTCTGGGATCTGAAACTGCCCGGTCTGACGCCGGCCGAACGCCGCGCGATCTATGAGGTCCAGACGGATACCCTGGCCCGGCTGCACGCCTTCGATCCCGCCGCTGTCGGCCTGGCCGACTATGGCAAGACCGGAAACTATTTCGCGCGCCAGGTCGGGCGCTGGACCAAACAGTATCGCGCCTCGGAGACCGAGCCCGTCGCCGCCATGGACCGGCTGATCGCCTTCCTGCCCGACAGTCTGCCGCCCGAGGGGCCCAGCCGCATCGTCCACGGCGACTTCCGCCTGGACAATATGATCCTGGCGCCCGACGCGCCCCAGGTGCGCGCGGTTCTGGACTGGGAGCTGTCGACCCTGGGCGATCCGATGGCGGACTTTTCCTATCTGCTGATCGCCTGGGCCATTCCGGCCAGCCTGCGCAACGGTCTGGCCGGCGCGGACCTGGAGGCGCTGGGCATCCCCTCCGTCGAGGAGACGGTGGACCGTTACGCCGCCGCGACCGGCATGCGGCCCGCCAATCTGGACTGGCTCTACGCCTATAATCTGTTTCGTCTGGCCGCCATCTGCCAGGGGATCGCCGGTCGGGTCCGCGACGGCACCGCCGCCAGCGCCCATGCCAGGAGCATGGCCGCCCAGGTCGGCCCCCTCAGCGACGCCGCCTGGGGCTTTGCGAAAAAGGCCGGAGCCTGATCGTCGGCGATTTGGGCGTCCGAACTCCGCCAGACTGAGCCCTTCGCGGCCTCTAGGCCGAAGACCACGTTTTCAACGGAGGTCTTCATGTTCACCCTGATCGACAAGGTCGCCATCGTCACCGGCGCCAGTTCCGGCATCGGCGCCGCGGCCGCCCGCCTGTTCGCCCAGGCCGGAGCGGCCGTCGTCGTCTCGGCGCGGCGGCAGGATCGGCTGGAGGCCTTGGTCGAAACGATCCGCGGCGAGGGCGGCCAAGCCGTGGCGGTCGCCGGCGACGTCTGCGATCCCGACCTGGCGGACCGGCTGGTCGCCACGGCGACCCAGGCTTTCGGCGGTCTGGACATCGCCCTGAACAACGCCGGGGCGGTCGGCGTCAATGCGCCGGTGTCGGACCTGACGCTGGATCAGTGGCGCGAAACCGTGGACGTCAACCTGACGGGGGCGTTCCTGGGCGCACGGGCGCAGATTCCGGCCCTGCTGAAGCGAGGCGGCGGGTCGCTGATCTTCACCTCGACCTTCGTCGGCCATCACATCGGCCTGCCGGGCATGGGCGCCTATGCCGCCGCCAAGGCCGGGCTGATCGGCCTGTCGCGCGTGATCGCGGCCGAGCACGGGGCGCAGGGGCTCCGCAGCAACTGTCTTTTGCCGGGCGGAGTCGACACCGAAACGGGTCGAACCTTCGCCAGCACGCCCGAGATCGTCGCCTTCGTCGAGAACATGCATGCCTTGAAACGGTTGGCGACGCCCGAGGAGATCGCCCAGGCCGCCCTGTTCCTGGCGTCCGACGCCTCGCGCTTCATGACGGGGGCGGCGATGTGCGTGGACGGCGGCGTGACCATATCGAAGACCTGACGATGGTCGTCTATTTCCGGACGGCGGCGCCCAGGATGCGGCGGTCGCCCTTGGCCTGGATCAGGATCACGACCCCCTGACCCTCGGCGGAGGCGGGCAGGTCGAACAGGGCCGGGCGGCCGCGCCAGTCGCCCAGACGAACTACGTCGCGCACCACATTGACGTGCCGCACGGCCTGGCCCCGGTTCTCGCCGGCCCGCACCTGCACCACCTGTGCGCCCGGCGTGTAGGTGACGGCCAGAACCTCGGCGCCGCCGACAGGCAGGCGGCCAGAGCCGACGCCGACGCGGTCGCCCGTCTCGCGGAACTCGATCTGCGGGGGCCAGACGTGGCGATCGGCCTCCTCGCCGATGGCGGCCTCGAGCTCGGCGCCGCGCGCGCCCGAGACCTGGCGGCGGCCGTCGATCACCACTTCGGGGGTCGAGACCCCGCGCAGCCGCAGGGCCGAACGATAGGCGCGCTGGCGCTCGGCGAACTTCGGACGGGCGAAGGTGTCGTTCCACCCCAGATAGTCCCAGTAATCGACGCCATAGGTCAGGGCCACAACGCCCGGCTCGGCCGCCGCGCGCTCGACCACCGCATTGGCCTCGACACAGGCGGCGCAGCCCTGGGCGGTGAACAGCTCCACCACCACCGGCGCGGCCAGCGCGGACTGGGCCACGCGGCGCGGGGCGTGGGACGCCCGCCCGTTCGTCGGCTGGGCCGTGACGGCCGCCGAGGCGAAGGCGCACGCCGTCACCGCCGCCGCCAGCATCCAAGCCTTGCGTTTCATGCTCTCGTTCTTAGCGTCCGCGCGGGACGGCGTCGGTCATAAGTCCGTGAACCGACGACCGCCCGCCTCAGTCCATCAGCTGTTGCGACAGATAGACATAGTGCCGCGCCCAGCGCCGGGCGTTGGCCACCGGATCGGCGTCGTTGGAGTGACCGCCCGCCGTGTCCTCGTAATAGAGGTGGTCATAGCCCAGGTCGCCCAGACGCGCGGCGAACTTGCGCGCATGGCCGGGATGGACGCGGTCGTCGCGGGTGTTGGTGGTCAGATAGACGCGCGGATAGCCGACGCCGGGCCGCAGCTGCTGATAGGCCGAATAGCGGGCGATGAAGGCGGCGTCTGAGGGTATGCGCGGGTCGCCGTATTCGCCGATCCACGAGGCCCCGGCCGGAAGCTCCTGATAGCGCAGCATGTCCACCAGCGGGCTTTCGATCACCGCCGCATTGAACAGTTCCGGGTGCTGGGTGATGGACACGGAGGTCAGGACCCCGCCGTTCGACCGGCCATAGATGCCCAGGCGACGCGGGCTGGTGACGCCGCGCTGCTCCAGATCGCGGGCCACGGCGGCGAAGTCGTCGAAGGCGCGCTGGCGGTTCTCTTTCAGGGCTGCCTGGTGCCAGCCGGGCCCGAACTCGCCGCCGCCGCGGATGTTGGCCTGGACGAAGACCCCGCCTCGCTCCAGCCACAGCTTGCCCATCTCGGGCTTGTAGGCCGGGTTCAGGCTGATCTGGAACCCGCCATAGCCCAGCATGATGGTCGGGTTCGACCCGTCCAGCTTCATGTCGCGCGGATGGGTGATGAAATAGGGAATCTTGGTCCCGTCGGCGGATGTCGCCTCATACTGTTCCGTCACGTCGCGCGAGGCGTCGAACTTGGCGGGCGCCGACTTCAGCGGCGTCAGGGTCGCGGCGTCCGCATCGGCCAGACTGAGGGTCGGCGGCACAAGGAAGCCCTGAGTCGACACGAAGACCTCTCCGCGCGACTTGGAGGAATCGCCCAGACCGACGGCGAGATTGTCCGGCACGTTCAAATCCCGGCGGGGCCATGCGCGCTCGCCGCCCGGCCGAAAGATCGCTGCTCGACCACGCACATTGTCCGTATACGCAACGACAAGGCGATCTGACATCACTCGAACATCAGACACGGCTTGGCGCGGTCCAGGAGTAAAAACCCCCACCTCCATATTGCCGAAAACGAGGCTTGGATTAGCGAACGACAGCGAATCGAGGTCAGGCGCGACGAGTGTCCCAGCCTTGAAGGACTTGATCGACCCGTTCCAATCTTCCTCCAAACCGAACACAAGTCTGTTGGCTATGACCCCGTAGATTGTTACGCGCGATGGGATCTGAAGCCTGACCGGACCGCCATCCACCAACCGCCACGTCTCGGACCGGAAGGTGTCCAACGGGCGGGTGATGATGACGGCGCTCACCTTGCCGTCCCTGTCGCGATAGACGGCGGGGCTGACGCCATAGCCGCCGTCCGACTGTTCGCCGCGATAGACCTCGGTCGCCTGGGTCAGGGTCTGGCCACGCTTCAGCGTCTTGACGATGAAGGGATAGCCGGACTCCGTCATGGTTCCGGCGCCGAAGTCGGTGGCGACCAGAAGCGTGTCGCGGTCCAGCCATTCGATGCGGTGCTTGCCTTCGGGCAGGTTGAAACCACCATCCACGAAACGTTTGGTGGTCAGGTCGAACTCGCGCACGACCACCGCGTCCTTGCCGCCGTCGGACAGATTGATCAGGCAGCGCGTGTCGTCCGGCGCCAGGCAATCGGCGCCCTTGAACACCCAGTCCTTGCCCTCCGCCTTGGACAAGGCGTCGATGTCCAGCAGCGTCTCCCACTGCGGCGTCGCGGTCCGGTAGCTGGCCAGCGTCGTGCGGCGCCAGACGCCCTTGGGATTGGTCGCGTCCTGCCAGAAGTTCCCGATCCCGTCGCCCAGGAAACTGGGCATGGGAATGCGATCGGTCGCGGTCAGTATGGCCTGGGCCTCGGACCTGAAGGTCTCGTAGCGCGGGTCGCCGGTCAGGGCGGCCAGCGACTTCCGGTTCTCCTCGGCGACGAAGGCCATGGCCTCGGCCCCGTCCACCTGCTCCAGCGCCAGATGATCGTCGGCGGCCGCGACGCCGGCCGGGGTCAGATCGCGGGGGAAGTGGGGCGGAGGGCTGTCGTTGGTCGAAACCACGACTTCGTCCACGCCGGTCGCGACGGGTGCGGTGGCGCAAGCGCCCAGCAGAAGGGCCGGAATAGCGGCGGACAGGATCAGGTGACGCATGGCTTAAACTTTCCGCTCATCCCCGCGAAAGCGGGGACCCAGACCTTTGGGCGTTCGGCGTCGCCCGTTCGTACTGAACCCGATCCCAGCCGCCGAACCTTGCGAAAGCACTGGGTCCCCGCTTTCGCGGGGATGAGCGGAACTAAAAACTATTGCTGCGCCGGCGTGTCCATCAGGCGGCGCGACAGATAGGTGTATTCCAGAGCCAGACGGCGGGCCGTCTCCTGAAGGTTCGCCCCCGCCGCGTGGCCGCCGTCTGTGTTCTCATAGAACAGGACCGGATAGCCCAGCGCTTCCAGACGCGCCGCCGCCTTGCGGGCATGGCCCGGATGGACCCGGTCGTCCTTGGTCGAGGTGTGGATGAAGACCTCCGGATAGGGCTGGCCCGCCCGCAGGTTCTGATAGGGGGAATACTGCTCGATCCAGGCGCGCTGTTCCGGAATGTCGGGATCGCCGTATTCGCCGATCCAGCTGGCGCCGGCCAACAGCTTGTTGAAGCGCAGCATGTCGAACAGGGGCACCTGGATGACGGCGGCGTTGATCAGGTCCGGGCGCTGGGTCAGCATCGCGCCCATGAACAGCCCGCCCTGCGAGCCGCCCATGATGCCGAGTTTCGGCTGGCTGGTGATGTTGCGGGCGATCAGGTCCAGGGCCACGGCCTGGAAGTCCTCGTGCGCGCGCTGGCGGTTCTGCTGCAGGGCCGCCTCGTGCCAGCGGGGGCCGAACTCGCCGCCGCCGCGCGTATTGGCCACCACATAGACGCCGCCCCGCTCCAGCCACAGCTTGCCGACGGGCGCCGAATAGCCGGGCAGAAGCGAGCTTTCGAACCCGCCGTAGCCGTACAGCAGGGTCGGGTTGGAGCCGTTCAGCGGCATGTCCGCCTTATGCACCACGAAATAGGGGATCATCGTCCCGTCGGCCGACCGCGCCTGGAATTGGTCGACCGTCATGCCCGTCGCGTCGAACTTGGCCGGCATGGACTTGACCTGATCGACCGCGCCGGTCGCCGCATCGGCCAGCCACAGGCTGGACGGGTTCAGATAGCCTGTGACGCTGACGAAGACCTTGTCGTCCCTTTCCGACGCCGAGCCGACGCCGACCGAGACGTTCTGGGGCAGGTCCAGCGTCTTGTACGCCCACTCGCCGTCAGAGGGCGTATAAACCCGCACCGATCCGCGCACATTGTCGTACAGGGCCACGACCAGACGGTTGCGCGTGACGTTGACGCCCTCGATGGCCTGACGCTCGGTCGGGCGCAGCACCAGCTGAGCGGGGGTCTTGGAATCGGCCAGCCAAGCCTCCAGCGGCCAGGCGATCAGGTCCCCGGTCTTGAAGTCCTGACCCGAGGGCGCGGTCCAGTCCTGCTTCAACGACACCAGAAGCCGCCCGTCGACCAGGCCGCTGATGTCGGACTTGGGCGGCAGTTGCAGCTGGGTCAGGGCGCCGTCGTCGGTCACGCGCCAGGTCTCGGAGGAATAGAAGTCCACCGAGCGGTTGATCAGGACCGCCTTCACCACCCCGTCGGCGTCGCGCAGCGTATAGCCGGACACGGCGACGTCGGTCGGCTGGCCGGTGAACAGGGTCTCGGCCTGGTCCAGGCTCTGGCCGCGCTTCATCCGCTTGACCACCATCGGATAGCCCGAGTTGGTCAGGGTGCCGGGGCCGAAATCGCGCGAGACCAACAGGGTGTCCTTGTCGATCCAGGATGCGCCGCCCTTGGATTCGGGCAGGACGATACCGCCCTCGACGAACCTGCGCTCAACGCTGTCGAACTCGCGCAGGGTGACGGCGTCCTTGCCGCCGTTCGACAGGCTGATCAGGCAGTAGCGTTCTTCGGGCTGCAGGCAGGTCGAGCCCTTGTAGACCCAGTTGGCGCCCTCGGCCGTCGCCAGGGCGTCGATGTCCAGAATGGTCTCCCACTGCGGCGTCGCGGTGCGATAGCTGTCCAGCGTCGTGCGCCGCCAGACCCCGCGCACATGCTGGGCGTCCTGCCAGAAGTTGTCGATGTGGCCGTCGTGGGTGAAGCCGGGCGACGGGATCCGGTCGCGCGACTGGACGATGTCCAGCGCCTCCTGATGCAGGGTGGCATAGCGCGGATCGCCCTGAAGAATCCCCAGGGTGCGGGCGTTCTGGGCGTGGACCCATTCCATCGCCCGCGCGCCGTCCACCTCTTCCAGCCACAGATAGGGATCGGTCTCGGCGCTGGTGGCGAAGCCGCCGGCCGGAACGGCGGGGGCGGCGGCGGAAGTCGTCTGGGCCATGGCGCTCGGTGTCAGGCTGGTGGAGGCGAGAAGGACCGCGAGGGCGGCGACGGACGTGCGGATCATGAAAGGCCCCGGTCGGATGAAGTCGGCGCACCTTAACGACGCGGCCCCGCGCGGCAAGCGAGGCGCCCGTTACCTTACGGCTTTGTCATGATCGGCCCTACAGACCCTCGTCCGGAATACACAGCAGATTGCCGCAGGCCTTGCAGTGCACCGCGTCCGGATCGTGCTTGCTCAGGCCGCAGCGATCGCAGGGGAAGCTGATCTTTGACGGCCGGATCAGGGCCTGGGCCAGCCGCAGGAACAGGGTGATGCCGGTCAACATGATGGCGATCGACAACAACTTGCCCCAGGCGCCGGGCAGGGTCACGTCGCCGAACCCCGTCGTCGTCAGGGTCGCCACGGTGAAATACAGCGCGTCCACATAGCCGCCGACGCCCGGCGTGCCCCGGAAGGTCGCATAGACGAAGCCGGTGGCCACGAAGACGAAGGTCACGAGATTTGCCAGCGCCCGCACGACCCCTTCGACCCGCGTGTCGTCGAACTTGTGGCCCACCGTCCGCCAGAAGAAGTCCGAATTCAGCAGGGTCCAGAGCCTGAGCATCCGCAGGAAGCCCAGGTTGAACAGCCATGCGGGAAACAGCAGGGTCGCCAGGACGAACAGATCGACCCAGACGATGGGACGTTTCAGCCAGTCCCTGATGTCGGCATAGGCATAGGCCCGCGCCGCCAAGTCGGCCGCCAGGACCACGGCGATCAGATAGTCGATGACATAGAAGGCCCATCCCATGTTGCGCAGGATCGGCGCGGCCAGGAAGAAGGCGATGATCACGATGTCCACGCCGATCACGGCCAGACGAAACCGGACCGCCGGTGGTTGGGAGCCGTGATAGAGGTAGCGCAGCCGTGCGCGCAGGCGCAGGCCGTCCTCGCCCGAAACCCTGCGTGGATCGTCCATCCTGTCCTTGGTCACGCGCCCCCTTCGTCCGGCGTTCCGGAACTCTACCGCCTGCAATCAACAGCCTGACGCCCTGCCTGTCCAACGGTTCCGCAGGCCGAAGCGCGAGGGTGACGATTTCCCCCGGCCCGATCCGCGCCTATATGGCGAGCCATGAGCCACACCGCCGCCCCCCGGCCCTTCGTCAAGATGAACGGCGCCGGCAACGACTTCGTCGTCGTCGATGCGCTGGAGCGCCCGTTCCGCCCGACCGAGGATCAGGTCCGGGCGCTGGGCGACCGCGCGACCGGCGAAGGATTCGACCAGTTGATCGCCATCGAGCCGTCCGAAACGGCCGACGCCTTCATGCGGGTGTGGAACGCGGACGGCTCGATGGTCCAGACCTGCGGCAACGCCCTGCGCTGCGTCGGATGGCTGCTGATGGAGGCGACCGGGTCGGATCGCGTGGTCATCGACACGGCGGCGGGACCGACGACCGCCAGCCGCGCCGGGGACCGCCGTGTCACGGTGGACATGGGTCGCCCCCGCCTGGACTGGACCCAGGTGCCCCTGTCCGAAGACATGGACACGCGCGGGATCGAACTGCAGGTCGGCCCCATCGACGCGCCTGTGCTGCACACGCCGGGCGCCGTTTCCATGGGCAATCCGCACGTCGTCTTCTTCACCGACCGACAGGACGACGGGTTCGTGTCCGGCTCGGGATCCTTGGTCGAACATCATCCGCTGTTCCCCGAAGGCGTGAACGTGGGCTTCGCCGACGTGCAGGCGCGCGACCGCATCCGACTGCGCGTCTGGGAACGGGGCGCCGGCCTGACCAAGGCCTGCGGCACCGGCGCCTGCGCCGCCCTGGTCGCCGCCGCGCGCCGCGGCCTGACCGACCGCAAGGCGGCCGTGATCGTGGATGGGGGCGAAATGGTCATCGACTGGGACGCCGACACCGACCATGTCCTGATGACCGGCCCCGTCGAGATCGAACGCACCGGCCTGCTGCCGTTCTGAAGCCCGGCGACGGCTTCAGGCGAAAAGCCGCACGATCCAGTGCGGCGCGATCACCTTTTCCGCACGACGCGAACCACCCCGCGGTCTTTTCCGCCCTTCTCGCGCCCATCTCGCGCCAAGACGGCTGCGCGGTTGTCCCGCGCCGCCCAGCGCACTAGGAACGAGGGGACAGTCCTAGACGACGCGCCGGAAACGCCTGCTCCCATGCCCGACCAAACCGAAAAACAGACCTTCTCCGACCAGGAAGCGCTGGATTTCCACCGCCTTCCGACCCCGGGCAAGATTTCCATGAGCCCGACCAAGCCCATGGCGACCCAGCGCGATCTGTCGCTGGCCTATTCGCCGGGGGTCGCGGTGCCGGTCCTGGCCATCGCCAAGGACGTGGACGCCGCCTACGACTATACCGCCAAGGGCAATATGGTCGCCGTCATCTCCAACGGCACGGCCATCCTGGGGCTGGGCAACCTGGGCCACATGGCCTCCAAGCCGGTGATGGAGGGCAAGTCCGTCCTGTTCAAACGCTTCGCCGACGTCGACAGCTTCGACGTGGAGGTGAAGACCACCGACCCGCAGGAGTTCATCACCGTCGTCAAGAACATCGGCGACACCTGGGGGGGCGTCAATCTGGAAGACATCAAGTCCCCCGAGTGCTTCGTCATCGAAAGCGAGCTGCAGGACCTGCTGGACATCCCCGTCTTCCATGACGACCAGCACGGCACGGCCATCATCTCGACCGCCGGCCTGATCAACGCCGTCCACATCGCCGGCAAGAAGCTGGACGAGGTCAAGGTGGTGCTGGCCGGCGCCGGCGCCGCGGGCCTGTCCTCCATCGCCCTGATGAAGGCGGCGGGCGTCAAGGCCGAGAACACCGTGATCTGCGACCGTGACGGCGTGGTCTACAAGGGCCGCGAACACGGCATGGACCAGTGGAAGGCCGCCCACGCCACCGACACCCCCCTGCGCACCCTGGCCGAGGCCATGGTCGGCGCCGACGTGGTGCTGGGCCTGTCGGCCAAGGGCGCCATCACCAAGGAGATGGTCGCCTCCATGGCGCCCAATCCGATCATCTTCGCCATGGCCAACCCCGATCCCGAGATCACGCCCGAGGACGTGCAGTCGGTGCGTTCGGACGCCATCATCGCCACCGGCCGCTCGGACTATGTGAACCAGGTCAACAACGTCCTGGCCTTCCCCTATCTGTTCCGGGGCGCGCTGGACGTGCGCGCGCGTCGGGTGAACCACGAGATGAAGGTCGCCTGCGCCCAGGCCCTGGCCGCCCTGGCGCGCGAGGACGTGCCGGACGAGGTCGCCGCCGCCTATCGCGGCCGCAAGCTGAAGTTCGGCCCCGACTACATCATTCCGACCCCGTTCGACCCGCGCCTGATCTGGTACATCCCGCCCTTCATCGCCCAGGCGGCGATGGACACGGGCGTGGCCCGCGTTCAGATCGAGGACATGGACGCCTATCGCGACGCCCTGCGGTCGCGCGTCGATCCGTCCGCCGCCCTGATGCAGAAGATCAACTCGGCCGTGCGCGGCGGGCCGGACAAGCGCATCGTCTTCGCCGAGGGCGAGGAGACCGCCGTAATCCGCGCCGCCTGGGGCTTCAAACAGGCGGGCCTGGGCACGCCGATCCTGGTCGGCCGCGAGGATCTGATCCGTCAGAACGCCGCCGAGGCGGGCCTGAACTTCGACGACCTGGACATTGAGATCACCAACGCCCGCGTCTCTGGCCACAATGTCGAAGACACCGAATGGCTATATCAAAAGCTTCAGCGCCGGGGTTATCTGCGTCGCGACGTCCAGCGGATGATCAATCAGGACCGCAACTATTACGCCGCCACCCTGGTCGCCAAGGGCCGGGCCGACGGCATGGTCGCGGGCGTGACCCGCAATTTCAACATGGCCCTGAAAGAGGTGCAGCGCGTCCTGGACGTCGACGACACCCTGATCGGCCTGTCGATCCTGCTGGCCAAGGGCCGCACCCTGTTCGTCGCCGACACCTCGATCCACGAACTGCCGGACGCCGAACAGTTGGCGGAGATCGCGGTCAAGGCGGCCGATACGGTGCGCAAGCTGGGCCGCAATCCGCGCGTGGCCTTCCTGTCCTACTCCACCTTCGGCAATCCGCCCGGCGACCGGGGCGAGAAGGTGCGCGAGGCCATCCGCATCCTGGACAAGATGGGCGTCGACTTCGAATACGAGGGCGAGATGCCGCCCGAGATCGCCCTGGATCCCAAGGGGCACCCGGCCTATCCGTTCAACCGCCTGTCCAAGCCGGCCAACACCCTGGTCATGCCCGCCATCCATTCGGCCGCCATCTCGACCAAGCTGGTTCAGGCTCTGGGCGGGGCGACCCTGATCGGTCCGCTGCTGGTCGGTCTGGAAAAGCCGGTGCAGATCGTCTCCCTGGGGGCCTCGGTCTCGGAGATCATCACCGCCGCAACCTTCGCCGCCTACGACGCCGGTCCCGCCTTCCAGGGCACGGGCCTGACCTCGGCGCCGCGTCCGCCGGCGGCCTCGGCCGTCGACCGCTGATTCCGGCTTGGACCCCGCAGTCCCGCCTCTGACGGCTTCCATGACGGCGCCCCCGCCCCGGCGGGTGGAGCCCGGCCTCTATCTGGTCGCCACCCCGATCGGCAATCTGAGGGACATCACCCTCAGGGCGCTGGACGTTCTGGCCGCCGCCGATCTGGTTCTGGCCGAGGACACCCGCGTCACGGCCAAGCTGTTGTCCGCCTACGGCCTGAAGGCGCGGCTGGAGCGGTGCGACGACCATGCCTCCGCCCGCGCCGCCGATCTGGCCGTGGAACGCCTGCGCGAAGGGCAGGTGGTGGCCCTGGTGTCGGACGCCGGCACGCCGCTGGTCAGCGATCCGGGCTTCGTCGTGGCCCGCGCCGTCATCGCCGAGGGCCTGCCGGTTCACCCGATCCCCGGCGCCTCCAGCCTTCTGGCGGCCCTGTGCATCGCCGGCCTGCCCGCCGACCGCGTCCTGTTCGCCGGCTTCCTGCCTCCCAAGACGGCCGGGCGACGCGCCGCTCTGGAAGACCTGAAAGGCCCGCGACAGACCCTGGTCTTCTTCGAAAGCGGCCCGCGCCTGAAGGACAGCCTGACCGACATGGCCGCCGTTCTGGGCCCCCGCCCCGCCGCCGTCGCGCGTGAACTGACCAAACTCTACGAGGAATGCGTGCGCGGCCCGCTGGACGCCCTGGCGGTGGATCCGCGCCTGGACAGCCCCAAGGGCGAGATCGTCGTGGTGATCGGCCCCGGCGCGGTCGAACAGGCCACCGAGGCCGAGGCGGACGCCGCCCTGGCCGAGGCCCTGACCCGCCTGCCGACCGGGGAGGCAGCCGCCGAGGTGGCCAAGGCCCTGGGTCTGAACCGCAAGACCCTCTATCGGCGCGCCCTCGACCTCCAGGGCCGATGAAACCGCCTCGACTGCCCCGTCCGACCTTGGCGCCGCGCCCGAAGGCGGCCTGGCGTCGGACGAAGGGCGGGACGGCCTTTCGCAGCGGCCACGCCGCCGAATGGGTCGCCGCCGTCTTCTTGATGGCCAAAGGCTACCGGATCCTGGGTTTTCGCCTGAAGGACCGGGCCGGCGAGATCGACCTCCTGGCCCGACGCGGTCGCGTCCTGGCGGTGGTGGAGGTCAAGCGCCGCGCCACGCTGGAGGCCGCCCGCCTGGCGCTGAAGCCCGCCCAGTACGACCGATTGATCGCCGCCGGCCAGGCGATCCGCCGCAAACGCCCCGCCCTGCAATCGCTGGACTTGAGAATTGATATGGTGGCGCTGGCTCCGGGTCGGTTTCCGCGTCATCTTCGCGGCGTCGAACGCGGCGACTGAAGGAAATCCATGACGCGGGATGAGGCCGAGGCCGTCCTGACGGCCGCTGGAGAGGCGGGCGATACGGGCTTTCCCCTGCTGGAGGCGGCGATCGCCTGCGCCGTTCACGACCGCCCGTTTCGCGATCCCGAACCCGTCCGCACCCTGGCGCGCAGCGCGTGTCTGCGCCTTCGGGAACGGATCGGCGGCGAAGGCCCCGACGACGCCCTGTCCGAGACCATGGCCGCCGATCTGCGGCTGAACGGCGACCTCTTGACCCACGACCTGGCGGCCAACACCGACGTGATCGACGTCGCCGAGCGGCGGCGCGGCCTGTCGGCGACCCTGGCGGTCTTCTATCTCCACGCGGCGGCGGCGGTCGGACTGACGGCCGCGGGGGTCGACTTCCCCGGTCATTTCCTGGTGCGGGTCGAGACGGCCGAGGGACCGGTCGCCCTGGACCCTTTCAGCCACGGCCGGCTGGTTCTGCCCAGCGAACTGACGCGCCGGGCCCTGCGCGCCGGCCTGACGCCCCAGGTGGCGGATCGGCTGGACGTTCTGATGGCGCCGGTCAGCGACCGTCAGGCCCTGATCCGGCTTCAGAACGTGCTGTTCAGCCGCGCCCTGGCCCGCCACGACTATGAGGCCGCCGAACGCTCGGCCCTGCGCCGCGCCCTCCTGGACCCGGCGGACCATCGTCCCTGGCTGGATGTCGCCTCGGCCCGCGAGAAGCAGGGCGCCCTCGCCGGCGCCCTGGTCGCCCTGTCGCACGCGCGCAGCCTGGAGGGCGCCGAGGCCGTCTGGCGCACCGCCAGCTTCGACCGCGTGCGGATGCGCCTGAACTGACGGCTGCTAGACCGGCTCGCCCCTTAGCAGCCGGGGCAGGTCGCCGGTTGCGCCGCCGGCCTCGTGCATGAAGGCGCGGCGCAGCGGGCCGATGCGGTTCACCACCGCCATCCCCAGGTCGCGCGCCAGGCGCACCGGCGCGATGTCGTTGGAGAACAGGCGCACGAAGGCGTCGAAGCCCGTCGCCAGGGCCGCATTGTCGAACCGACGCCAGCGCGCATATCGCTCCAGCACCGTTTCGGCGCCCAGATCCTCGCCCAGACGGACGGCCTCAGCCAGGACCTCGGCCAGGGCGGCCGCATCCTTCAGACCCATGTTCAGCCCCTGGCCCGCCACCGGATGCACCCCGTGGGCGGCGTCGCCGATCAGGGCGATGCGCGGGGCGACCAGCCGTTCGGCCAGGCTGAGCGACAGGGGATAGACGAAGCGCGGCCCCTCGACCGTCGCCCCGTCCAGGAATTCGCCGAAGCGTCGCATCAGATGGGCGTGGAAGGCCTCGTCGGACGCGGTCCGCAGCGCATCGCCCCGCCGCATCGTCTCGGTCCAGACCAGGCTGGCGCGCCGGTCGGTCAGGGGCAGGATGGCGAAGGGACCGCTGGGCAGGAAATATTCGTGGGCGACATTGCCGTGGTCGCGGCCCAGCCGCACCGTCGCCACCACCCCGCTCTGGCCATAGGTCCAGCCGACCGTGTCGATGCCGGCCGACTGTCGCACGGCCGATCCCCGCCCCTCGGCCCCGACCACCAGCGGCGCGGTCAGGACCGAACCGTCCGCCAGGGTCACGGTCGCCCGGCCCGCATCTGTCGCGACCTGCGCCACGGAGGCCGGCGCGCGGACCTCGATCCCGGCCCGCGTGACGGCCTCGGCCAGGGCGGCGCGGATGCGGCGGTTCTCGACCATGTAGCCCAGGGGCTCGCCGCCCGTGCGGCCGCCGATCTCCTCGGCGTCGAACCGCAGGAAGGCGGGCGAGGCCGCACGACTGGCCGCGCCGGGCCGACGTCCGTCCGTCACCAGAATATGGTCCATCCGGCAGGCGTGGGGCCGCAGCGCCTCGCCCAGGCCCAGGGCGTCCAGCATGCGGAAGGTCGAAAAGGCGATGGCGGTCGAGCGCCCGTCGAAGGTCGGCGCCAGTTGGGCGTCGAACGGCTGGGGGTCGACCATCACCACCCTCAGCCCGCCTTGCGCCGCCGCCAGGGCGAAGGCGGCCCCGGCCAGTCCGGCGCCGGCGATGACGATGTCGTAGGGTTCGGTCTCGGCCATGACAGGCTTGTCGCGCTGAGAGCATTACTCGTCCAGCGCCTCATGTACGTTGACAACAAAAAGTGGGCCTTAAGGTCTCACGGAATTGTTGTGGGCAAAAGTGCGGACTGCCGCAAACGCTATTGACTCCGCCAAGACGCGGCCGACTCAAACCACATCATCTAGTGGTCTGCTTAAAAAGTGATCGCAACATAGCGTTTTCCTGGCTTGGCGCCGGGAAACAAGTAAGCCATGGTGCTGGCGTCGAAACGACAGAACGGGACGCCCGGCCAAGGTACGTCCCGCCCGAAAGGGTGTTTCGGCTGGTAGGCCCTGAACTACAGGGCCCCCAGACGAGAAACTGTCTACACCGTCTGGTCCACGACTGGGGCCGCCTCACAAGAGGCGGCCTCTCTTTTGTGCGCACAATGCATCACATCTTGTGCTGAATGTCTAATCACAAACCACACTTTGTGATGAAATTTGCTAAGTGATTCAATCGATTCATCTTTTTGCAATCAGCTAACACCGGCAGTTTTAAGGGCCAAGCTGGTAAATGAGCTCTTAACCCTGTGGGTGCGACAAGGGCGGCCGAACGTCAGCCGCCCGGAAGGTCCCGCCCTTCATGTCCACCGCCCTCGCCGTCGGCCGCCAGGCCTGGATCAGCGCCCGCATCCTGTGGGACGCGCCCTTCGTCGTGCGGTTCCGGGGCGTGCTTCAGGCCCTCCTGGCGGTTCTGCTGCTGGTCGCCCTGTTGTCGTGGAATCCGCTGGACGCCAGCCTGAACGCCGCCTCCAGCGTGGCGCCGACCAACTGGCTGGGTGCGAACGGCGCCCTGTTCGCCGACCTGTTCATGCAGTCGCTGGGTCTGGCCGCCTGGCCGGCCGCCCTGCTGGTGGGCGCCTTCGGCCTGGCCCGCGCGGTCGGCGACGCGCTTCAGCCCCGCCTGAAGCCCACGCCGGTCAAGGCCCTGGCGGCGACGGGGGGAACCCTGCTGCTGTCCGGCGCCCTGGCGGCCCTGGCCGCGCCCGCCGCCTGGCCCCTGGCCGCCGGCCTGGGCGGCCTGTGGGGCGAAGCCCTGACCGGGCTGACGGCCAAGGGGATCAGCGCCCTGCACGTTCCCGGCGGACGGATCATCGCAGGTCTTCTGTTCCTGGGCGGGGGACTGTGGTTGACGGCCTACGCCATCGGCATCCGCGCCTCGGACTTTCTGGACGCCCTGCACTGGGGCCGATCGCTGCGCGCCCCCGCCGCGCCGCGCCAGACCGCGCGCGCCGCGACCACGAAGACGCCGGCCAAGAAGACCCGGGCCGAACCGCGCGTGGCCGCGCCCGACGCGCCGCTGGACGTGGCTGCGCCCTTCGTGCCGCCGGAAACGGCCGCGACCGCTTACGACGACCTGCCCCCGTGGGAGGATGCCGAGGCCGTTCCGCCCCCGCCTTCCGCCTCGGCCGCCGCCCGTTCGGTCGAGCCACGCGTGGCCGCGGTCAAGGCGCCCAAGGTCAGGAAGGACGACCTGGACCAGCAGGCCTTCGACTTCACCCGGCCTGAGGGTGATTTCGACCTGCCGCCGCTGGGCATATTGAGCAAGCCCGGCCAGCGCACCGCCTCGGTCGACGAGGATTCGCTGAAGCAGAACGCCAAGATGCTGGAAGGCGTGCTGCAGGAGTTCGGCGTGCGCGGCGTGATCGACCAGATCAGGCCCGGCCCGGTCGTCACCCTGTACGAGCTTGTCCCCGCGCCGGGGGTCAAGCACGGCCGCGTCGTGGCCCTGGCCGACGACATCGCCCGCTCCATGTCCGCCCGCGCCTGCCGGATTTCGGTGGTCCAAGGCCGTAACGCCATCGGCATCGAACTGCCTAACGCCAAGCGCGAGACCGTCTATCTGCGCGACCTGCTGTCTAGCGCCGAATACGACAAGAAGGGCCATCTGCTGCCCCTGGCGCTGGGCGAAACCATCGGCGGCGAACCCTATGTCGCCGACCTGGCGCGGATGCCGCACCTGCTGATCGCAGGCACCACCGGCTCGGGCAAGTCGGTGGGGGTCAACGCCATGATCCTGTCGATCCTGTATCGCCACAGCCCGGCCGAATGCCGCTTCATCATGATCGACCCGAAGATGCTGGAGCTGTCGGTCTATGACGGCATTCCGCACCTGCTGGCGCCCGTCGTGACCGATCCGAAGAAGGCCGTCGTCGCGCTGAAATGGACGGTGCGCGAGATGGAGGATCGCTATCGCCGCATGTCCAAGCTGGGGGTGCGCAACATCGCCAGCTACAACGAGCGCGCCCGCGAGGCCCAGGCCAAGGGCGAGCATTTCGAACGCACGGTCCAGACCGGCTTCGACGATCAGGGCCGCCCGGTCTATGAGTCCGAGAAGATCCGCCCCGAACCCCTGCCCTTCCTGGTCGTGGTCATGGACGAGATGGCCGACCTGATGCTGGTCGCCGGCAAGGACGTCGAAGGCGCGGTTCAGCGTCTGGCCCAGATGGCCCGCGCCGCCGGCATCCACCTGATCATGGCCACCCAGCGCCCCTCGGTGGACGTCATCACCGGCACCATCAAGGCCAACTTCCCGACGCGGATCTCCTTCCAGGTCACGTCAAAGATCGACAGCCGCACCATCCTGGGCGAGCAGGGCGGCGAACAGCTGCTGGGCCAGGGCGACATGCTCTATATGGCGGGCGGCGGCCGCATCACCCGCCTGCACGGCCCGTTCGTGGACGACAAGGAAGTCGAGGACGTCTGCAAACACCTGAAGGCGCAGGCCGAGCCCGACTATCTGGACCTGATCACCGACGAGCCAGACGGCGACGGCGACGGGGGCTATGACGAGGGCGGCGGGAGCGGATCGGGAGACGACCTGTATGATCGCGCCGTCGCCGTGGTCACGCGCGACCGCAAGGCCTCGACCTCCTATGTCCAGCGCCGCCTCCAGATCGGCTACAACCGCGCCGCCTCCCTGATCGAGCGGATGGAGCAGGAAGGCGTGGTCAGCCCCGCCAACCACGCCGGCAAGCGCGACGTCCTGGCCGGCCCTCCGCCGATGGCGTGACGGGCCCGCTTCTCCCCGAGAGAAGGCGAGACGAAACGTGCAACCGCGTCGGTCCTGACCCGTTACCCCCGCCGCACTCCGGGCCAAGCTTCAGCATTTCGATGAACAGGGCTTCATCGCAGCGCCGGAATATGGTCAGGCTCGCGTCATTCTGACGCCAGAGCCGGACGCGAGGGTGCGGCATCGACAACTATCCCGAACGGGAGATTTGAATACCATGACCCACCGCGCCGTTTCCCAGGCCGTCGCCCGGGCCGACACCGACATCCAGCGCCGCCGGCTGCTGCTGGGCGCGGGCCTTTTGGCCGGCCTCGCCTCGGTCGGAGGCCTGGCCGGCCCGGCTCACGCCCAGGCCAATCTGTCGGCCGCCGACCGCGCCTTGGTCCAGCAGGCCCAGACCTATCTTCAGGGCCTGACCGCCGCGCAGGGCGCCTTTGTCGAGACGGGTCCGAACAATGTCACGCGCCAGGGCAGTTTCTCCCTGCTGCGCCCGGGCAAGATGCGGTTCGAATACACCAATCCGGCCGGCCTTGTGGTCGTGTCGGACGGCTACAACGTCAAACGTTACGACCCTCGCCTGAACAGCTTCCAGCAGGTGCCGCTGAGCCGCACGCCCCTGTCGGTCTTCCTGGCGCGCAACGTGCGACTGGATCAGGGCGTCCGCATCGACAGCGTCAACCGCATGGCCGGCGGCGCCTTCTCGATCACCGCGCGCGACAGCCGCCGCCCCAACGACGGTCAGGTGGTCCTGACCTTCGCCGGATCGCCGCTGCGCCTGACGGAATGGACCATCACCGACGCTCAGGGCGCGCGCACCCGCACCCAGCTGACCTCGCTGCAACCGGCGTCGAACCTGTCGGCCCGTCTGTTCCAGCTCACGGACCCGACGCGTCGCCCCGGCCGCAACTGATCGGATTTTGACGTTCGGGCGTTGCTGTTCAGGCACGTCCAAGCGCGAATTGTGACAGTTTGACCTTTTCTCTCGGTCGTGACATTAGAACCACAGGAACGGCGGCGGTCGTTCCAACGCCAGGATGTCATCCCCCCTTCCCGGCGGCGAGAGAGACACCTTTTACAAGCCCGGCCCCCTGCGGCCGGGCTTTTTTTCGCGCGTGGGCCTGCTATGGCGGGCCATGACCCTTCGCCTCGCCACCTGGAACATCAACTCCGTCCGCCTGCGCATCGACCAGGTCGCCCGGTTCGTCGCCGAACGCGCGCCCGACGTCCTGATGCTGCAGGAGATCAAATGCACCACGGACCAGTTCCCGCGCGCCGCCTTCGAGGAGATGGGCCTGCCGCATCTGCGGGTGGCGGGTCAGAAGGGCTGGCACGGCGTGGCCATCGCCAGCCGTCTGCCGCTTGAGGACAGCGACACCTTCCAGGTCTGCAAGCTGGGCCATGCGCGCTGCGTTTCGGCCAGCGTCGCCGGGATCGACGTGCAGAACTTCTACATCCCGGCGGGCGGCGACATTCCCGACCGGGCGCTGAACCCCAAGTTCGATCACAAGATGGATTTCTACGAACAGCTGACCGGCATCGTCGCCAGACAGGACAAGGCCCGGCCGCTGGTGATGGCCGGCGACTTCAACATCGCGCCGGGCGAAGGCGATGTGTGGAACCACCGCTATATGTCCAAGATCGTCAGCCATACGCCGATCGAGGTCGAGACCCTGAACCGGCTTCAGGCCACGGGCGGTTTCGCCGACGTGCTGCGCGACCGTTTCCCCGAACCGCAGAAGCTGGCCAGCTGGTGGAGCTATCGCGCCGCCGACTTCCGCAAGTCGAACCGCGGCCTGCGCCTGGACCACATCTGGACCTCGCCCGGCCTGACGCCTGCGGTGGTCAGGGACACGGCCCGCATCCACGACGACGTGCGCGAATGGGACCGCCCGTCCGACCACGCCCCGGTGACGGTGGATCTGGACGTCTGATCCGTCAGTAGACGATGCTGGGACGGGGCGATTTCTCGAGTCCAGCCTTTCGCCCGATCCTGGCCGCAGCACGGGCCAGACGCTCCACCGCTCGATCCAACTGGTCCTCCGACAGGGTGTAGGGCAGGCGCAGGCGGCGTTCGAAGGCGCCGTCCACGCCGAATCGGGGGCCGGCCGCCAGACGCAGACCCTCCGCCGCCGCCCGCGCCGTCAGGGCCGAGCTGATCGGCGCGGGCAGCCGCGCCCACAGCGACAGCCCGCCCGCTGGACGCGGGCAGACCCAGTCCGGCAACGCCTCGGCCATGCGAGCGCGCAGATGGTCCCGTCGCGCGCGCAGCAGCGGACGCCGCGCCGCCAGCGCCGCACCACCGTCGTTCAGCAGTTCGACCGCCGCCAATTGTTCCAGGACCGGCACGCCCAGGTCGAAGCTGGCCCGGCTCTGGGCCAGGCGCTGGATAACCGCCCGGTCGGCGCGAATCCAACCGATTCTGAGGCCGCCCCAGACGCTCTTGGACATGGAGCCCAGCCGCACCACGCGCGGCGCGTCGACAGCCGAGGCGGTCAGGGCCGGCGGTCCGCTCAACGTCAGATCGACCAGGGTCTCGTCCAGCACAAGCAGGGTCTCCGATCCCTTCAGCGCCGAGAGCAGCCGGGCGCGGTCCGCCGCCCGCATCATCCGTCCGGTCGGATTGTTGTGGTCGAGCACCAGATAGGCCATCGGCGCCCCGCCGCGCCGACAGGCGGCCGCCAGGCCGTCCACGTCCCAGCCGTCTTCCCCATCGCTGTCCGGCAGGGCGACCGGGACCGGCCGCGCGCCCGCCGACATTATGGCGTCGATCGCCTGCGGATAGGTGGGATGGTCGAACACCACCGGATCGCCGGGTCGTATGATCAGCCGCAGCAGATGCACCAGGCCGTTGTGGGCGCCGTGGGTGATCAGAATCTGTCCCGCCGAGGTCGGCAGTCCGCGCCGTCGATAGGCCGCAGCGACCGTCTCGCGCAGTTCTTCCAGCCCCTCCCTCTCGTAGCCGTGGCCCGGCAGGCGGGCCGGAAGCCGCTCCAGCGCCCGCACATAGGCGGCATGGACGTTGGGATCGGCCGGCAGGACGGCCGAGGTCAGGTCGATCACGTCCGGTCGCGCGTCGCCGCTGTCGGCCTGGGGACGGCTCGGCCCCGAACCGGCGGGCAGGCGGGTTCGCGCCGCTGCTCCCTGACCGCCCGTAAGAAATCCTTCGTCCCGCAGCCGTCCATAGGCGGAGGACACGGTGGTCCGGCTCACGCCCAGGGCCTGGGCCAGGTCACGCTCTCCCGGCAGACGCGCCGCCAACGGCAGTCGTCCGTCCAGGATCAGCAGTCTTACCGCCTCGGCCAGCTGGCGATAGGCCGGTCCCGCCCCCTGGCCGCGCCAGGCGCCCAGATGGCGGATCAGGGAGGCGGGGCCGACCATTCGTACGTTCATCGGTCCAGAATGCCACAACTGGCCCCTTTTTTCGATAGCCAGTTTGGTCCAAATCGGCGCGCATGACCCGTCGCCTGATCCAGCTGTTCCTCGGCCTCGCCCTCTACGGCGTTTCCATCGCCCTGATCGTGCGCGCCGATCTGGGGCTGGATCCCTGGGACGTTCTGGCCCAGGGCGTGTTCGAACGTTTCGCCGGTCCGGCCGGGCTCAGCTTCGGTCTGGTGGTCAATCTGATCGGTATGGCCGTGCTGCTGCTGTGGCTGCCGCTGCGCCAAAAGCCGGGCGTGGGCACGGTGGCCAACGTCCTGGTCATCGGCACGGTCGCCAATGTCGGCCTGGACTGGATTCCGGCGGACCTGGCCCTACCGGTTCGCGCCGGCCTGCTGGTCGCGGGCGTGGTCCTGAACGGCGTCGCCAGCGGAGCCTATATCGGCGCAGGCCTGGGGCCCGGCCCGCGCGACGGCCTGATGACCGGCCTGGTGGCCCGCACCGGCTGGCCGGTCAAATGGGTCAGGACCGCCATCGAGGTCGCGGTGGTCGCCGTCGGCTGGCTGCTGGGCGGATCGGTCGGCCTGGGCACCATCCTCTACGCCGTGGCCATCGGCCCGCTGGTGCACATCTTCCTGCCGCTGTTCACGATCCGGAAGCGGGACTGAGCCTCAGGGTTGAAGCCGGTATCCGCCCGCGTCGGTCAGCAGCAGGCGCGCCTGGCCGGGCTCGGGCTCGATCTTCTGGCGCAGGCGATAGATGTGGGTTTCCAGGGTGTGGGTCGTGACCCCGGCGTTATAGCCCCACACCTCCGTCAGCAGCTCCTCGCGCGATACCGGCTTGGCCCCGGCGCGATAGAGGTATTTCAGGATGTTGGTTTCCTTTTCCGTCAGCCGGACCTTCTTGCCCTTGGCGTCGGTCAGGACCTTGGCGGCGGGCCGGAACTCATACGGGCCGATGGTGAAGACGGCGTCCTCGGACTGTTCGTGGCTGCGCAGATGGGCCCGGATGCGCGCCAGCAACACCTGGAAGCGGAAGGGCTTGGTCACATAGTCGTTGGCCCCGGCGTCCAGGCCCAGGATGGCGTCGGCGTCGGCCGATTGCGCCGTCAGCATGATGACCGGCGTGGACACCCCGTCCTTTCGCAACAGACGACAGGCCTCGCGGCCGTCCATATCGGGCAGATCGACATCCAGCAGGATCAGATCGGCGCGCACTTCTCGGCCCATCCGAACCCCGTCGGTCGCGGTCGAGGCCTGCAGGGTGCGGAACTCCTCGTGCAGGTTCAACTGCTCGGCCAGGGCCTCGCGCAGGTCGTCGTCGTCGTCGATGATCAGGATGGTCTTGGGCGTGGGCATGGTTCAGACAATGGCGAGGCTTGGCCCCCGCGCCAAGGCTTGAGGGCGAATAATCACGTCGGGTTACGGCCTAGAGGCGGTTTAGGGCCGATTTCGTTCCCCGAACAGCGCCGTTCCGACCCGCACATGGGTCGCGCCGCAGCGGATCGCGGTCTCGTAATCGCCGCTCATCCCCATCGAAAGGACCGACAGGCCGTGGCGTTCGGCCAGATCGCGCAACAGGACGAAATGGGGCGTCGGATCCTGGTCCGCCGGCGGAATGCACATCAGCCCTTCGACCGTCAGGTCGTAGGCGTCGCGTGCGGCGCGGATCAGGGCGTCGGCCTGATCAGGCAGGACGCCGGCCTTCTGCGGCTCCGCGCCGGTGTTGACCTGGACCAGCAGGCGCGGCGAACGGCCGCGCCTCATCGCGGCCTCGGCCAGGGCGCGGGCCAGCCGTTCGCGGTCCAGGGTCTCGATCACATCGAACAGATCGACCGCCTCGACCGCCTTGTTGGTCTGCAGCGGACCGATCAGCCGCAGCTCCAGTCCTTTCGCCGATTCAGACCGGCGCGGGATCCAGCGGCCCTGCGCCTCCTGCACCCGGTTTTCGCCGTACACCTGCTGGCCCGTCGCCAGGATGGCGTCGATGGCCTCGGGCGTTTGAGTCTTGGACACCGCCGTCAGCACCACCGAGGCCGGATCGCGCCCCGCGGCGCGGCAGGCGGCGGCGATGCGGGTCCGCACCTCGGCCACCCGTTCGGCGATGGACGGCGGGACGGAAGCGGGAGAAGAAGGGGTCATGAACCTGTCGGCCGGTTACAGCGCTGAGGCGCGCGCGCTCTGGGACGTGGCGACCGCTCTAAACCGCGCCGCCGCCGCTGTCAGCCCGCGCCCGGCCGCCTTGCCGCCCCTGCTGTTCTTCACCGACCCGGTGCGCACCCCACGGCCCTGGGAGACGGCGAAGCGCCTGCCGGCCGGAGCGGCGGTCGTATTTCGCGCCTTCGGCGCCCCCGATGCGATGGAAACGGGCCGACGCCTGCGCGACGCGACCCGGGCCGCCGGGGTGAAACTGCTGGTCGGGCTGGATTCCGACTTGGCCCGGTCGGTCCAGGCCGACGGCCTGCATCTGCCCGAACGGGCCGCGACGCGCGCGCCTGCGATCCGCACGGCCTGGCCGGACGCCCTGCTGACGGCGGCCTGGCATGGGGCGGAGACGCCGCCGGTCCAGGGGCTGGACGCCCTGGTGTTGTCGCCCGTGTTTCCGGCGGGCGGCGCCTCGGCCGACAAGCCCGCGTTGGGGGTTCAGGGTTTCACGGCGCAGGTGCGGCGCGCCGCCCTGCCTGTCTACGCCCTGGGCGGCGTCGACGCGAAGACAGCGGACAGGTTGACGGGCTCCGGCGCCTGCGGTCTGGCCGGGGTGGGGGCGATTCGATCGGCCTTCGCCGAAGCCGTCGTCAGAACTTGAAGATGGTTTCCAGACGCACGCGCGGCTGGGCGCGGCCGTTGGTTTCCGGGGCGCGGGCCGGGTCCGCCTCGGGCGCGGCGACCGCCGCGGCGGCGCCGACGCGCAGCCGGTCGTTCAGCCGATAATAGGCCCCGGCCTCCACGTCGCCCCATTCGGTCTCGCGGCCGACAGGCTGATTCAGGTTGAAGTCCAGGCCCCAGCGGCCGTGCTGGTCCAGGCGCAGGCCCCGGCGCTGCGGCGCGGGCGCGCTGCGCTGGGCTGCCTGGGCTTCCGACAGGGACACCGTCGGCGCCCGGCTCTGCGCCAACGCGGGCGCGCCGGCGGTCAGAACCCCCGTCGCCATCACCATCGCCAAGACGCCGCCGAAACGCATTCCAGATCCCTTGAATTCCGCCTCTGCGAGCGGACTTCGAAACACCATCCCCTGTCATATGGGTATGGAGGCGCGATTAGACACCGGGCGCCGACGCGGTCAACGTGACCGGGACCATAGAGTCGCATCCAGGCGAATTGTTGCAGTGCGATGTGGCGCGAGCGTCACGGGAAATGTTCGAAACGGGCGTCCGTACGACCGCCGGTCGTCCGACATCGGGCGATGGCGCCGACTTCGCCTTGTCATCGCCCCTTTTCGCCGTGTTATAGAGCGCAGCAACGGCCTTTGACGAAGCGCGAAGCCGTCCGCGCGTGTGGGCGAGGGCCCTCACGTCCCTGAGTTTACGGAGACTTCCTTGATGAGCCTCAACAAGGCCCTGGTTCGCGGCGTCGCGGTCGCCCTGGTCTCGGGCGTCGCCCTGAGCGCGGCGGGCTGTTCCAGCCTCCCCTTCGTCGGCGGCAAGAAGACGGCCCCCAAGACGAACGTGCAGCAAGGCATCGGCGTCAATGGCTATCTGTGGCGCGCCTCGCTGGACACCCTCAGCTTCATGCCCCTGCTGACGGCCGACCCGTGGGGCGGCGTCATCAACTATGACTGGTACATCAATCCCCAGGCCCCGAACGAGCGCTTCAAGGCGACCGTCTTCATCCTAGACACGCGCCTGCGCGCCGACGCCCTGAACGTCACCGTGACCAAGGAGGTCAAGGGCGCCGACGGCCAGTGGACCGCCGCCCCGGTCGCCGCCCAGACCGAGACGGACCTGGAAAACGCCATCCTGACCAAGGCGCGCCAGCTGAACCTGTCCAACGCGGGCTGATCGCCAGCATTAGGGTTTTGGGTCGGCGCTTTCCTGCCTCGGGCTAGGCGAGCGCCGACCGATCCAGTTTCGTCCGTCCCGTCGGGCCGGCGAAACGCATTACTTCTTGGGCGTTGTCGTCCTTCGGGCTAGTGGAGCCGGGAGGGCGTCAGCGCCCTTTCGACTTTCAGGACGACCGTGGCCCGTTACGACCCCAAGACCGCCGAACCCCGCCAGCAGGCCCGATGGGCCGAGGCTTCCGCCTTCGTCACGAAGGACACCGGCCGGCCGAAATACTATGTGCTGGAGATGTTCCCCTATCCGTCGGGCAACATCCACATGGGTCACGCCCGCAACTATGTGATGGGCGACGTGGTGGCGCGGTCCAAGCGCGCGCAGGGCTTCGACGTCCTGCACCCCATGGGCTGGGACGCCTTCGGCATGCCGGCCGAGAATGCGGCCATGGAGCGCGGCATCCACCCCAAGGGCTGGACCTACGACAATATCGCCAACATGCGCGAACAGTTGAAACTGCTGGGCCTGTCGCTGGACTGGTCGCGCGAATTCGCCACCTGCGACCCGGACTATTACGGCAAGCAACAGGCCTGGTTCCTGGAGCTGTATCGGCGCGGCCTGGTCTACAGGAAGGACGGGATCGTCAACTGGGATCCGGTCGACAACACCGTCCTGGCCAACGAACAGGTCATCGACGGGCGTGGTTGGCGTTCGGGCGCACCTGTCGAGAAGCGCAAGCTGAACCAGTGGTTCCTGCGCATCACCGACTATGCCGACGATCTGATCGATGGCCTGAAGACCCTGGACCGCTGGCCCGAGAAGGTCCGGCTGATGCAGGAGAACTGGATCGGCAAGAGCCAGGGCGCCACCGTGTGGTGGAAGGTGGTCGAGGCGCCGGCCTTCCTGCCCGACAGCCCGGCCGGAGAGCCCAACCACGCCCGCGATCCGATCGAGGTCTACACCACCCGTCCCGACACCCTGTTCGGGGCCAGCTTCCTGGCCCTGGCGCCCGACCACCCCCTGACCAAGGCCATCGCCGAACATCGCCCGGACGTGGCCGAGTTCGTCAAGGCCTGCGCCCAGACGGGCACCAGCGAAGCCGAGATCGAGAAGGCCGAAAAGCTGGGCGTCGATCTGGGCGTCCGGGTACAGCACCCGTTCGACCCGGCGCGCACCGTGCCGGTCTGGGCCGCCAATTTCGTCCTGTCGACCTATGGCTCCGGCGCCATCTTCGGCTGCCCAGCGCATGACCAGCGCGACCTGGATTTCGCCCGCAAATACGATCTGCCCGTCACCCCGGTGGTCATTCCCTACATCGGAGAAACGGCCAGCATCCTGCACATCGAGGGTGAAGCCTACACCGGCCCAGGCCGCATCGAGAATTCCGGTTTTCTCGACGGATTGGACACGGGCGAAGCCAGGGCCGCAGCGATCGCCCAGCTCGAGAAGTCCGGCCAGGGCCGCGCCGAGACCATCTATCGCCTGCGCGACTGGGGCGTTTCGCGCCAGCGTTACTGGGGCTGCCCCATTCCCATCATCCACTGCCCGACCTGCGGTCCGGTGGAGGTTCCAGCGGACCAGTTGCCGGTCGTCCTGCCCGACGACGTCACTTTCGACACGCCCGGCAATCCGCTGGACCGCCATCCGACGTGGAAACACGTCAAATGTCCGACCTGCGGCGATGACGCGACGCGCGAGACCGACACCCTGGACACCTTCGTGGACTCCAGCTGGTATTTCGCCCGCTTCACCGACCCCAAGGCCGAGGCGCCGATAAACAAGGCCGCCGCCGACCACTGGCTGCCGGTGGATCAGTATATCGGCGGGGTCGAGCATGCGGTGCTGCACCTGCTGTACGCCCGTTTCATCACCCGCGCCCTGACCGACGCCGGCCTGATGAGCGTCAAGGAACCCTTCGCCGGCCTGTTCACGCAAGGGATGGTGGTCCACGAGACCTATCGCCGCCCCGACGGCGCCTGGGTCGAACCCACCGACGTCGAACTGACCAACGTCGACGGCGTGCGTTCGGCCCGCCAGCTGTCCACCGGCGAGACCCTGATCATCGGCGACATCGAAAAGATGTCCAAGTCCAAGAAGAACGTCGTGGCGCCGGCTGAAATCCTGACCACCCACGGCGTGGACGCCGGCCGCCTGTTCGTGCTGTCCGACAGCCCGCCCGAGCGCGACATCCAGTGGACCCCCGGCGGGATTGAGGGCGCCAGCCGCTTCGTCCAGCGGGTCTGGGCCCTGTTCGACGGCTTCGACCCCGCCGCCCCCGGCGACGCCAAGGCCGACGCCGAACTGATCCGCGAGACGCACAAGGCGATCAAGGCCGTGTCCGAAGGGGTGGAAGGTTTCCGTTTCAACTCGGCCATCGCCAAACTCTACGCCTTCGTCGCCGTCATCCGCGACGCGGCCCAGGCGGGCGGCGAGGCCAGGCGCCAGGCCCTGTCGGCCCTGGCCCGTCTGATCGCCCCCTTCACCCCGCACCTGGCCGAGGAAGGCTGGACGCGGCTGGGCGAGGACGGGATGGTTCTGGACGCGCCGTGGCCCGTGTGGGACGCTGCGCTGGCGGCCGACGACGACGTGGTCCTGCCCATCCAGATCAACGGCAAGCGCCGGGCGGAAATCCGCGTGGCGCGCGGTTCCGAACCGGCCGAGGTCGAGGCGCTGGTCCTGGCCGACGACACCGTCAAGGCGCGGCTGGAGGGTCTGAGCGTGAAGAAGATCGTCGTGGTCAAGGACCGCATCGTCAATCTGGTGGCCGGCTGATGCGGCGCGCGGCGATCCTCTCGGCCCTGGCGGTCCTGGGCGCGGCCGCCGGGCTTTCGGCCTGCGGCTTCACCCCCCTATACGCCGATCCGGCGGTCGGATCGCCGCTGCGCCGCATCGCCGTGATCGGCCAGGACGACCGGCTGGGCTATCGCCTGCGCGAGCAGCTGGAGGACGCTTTGGCCTGGGATCGGTCGGCGACGCCGCTCTATCGGCTGGAGACCCAGGTGCGTCAGAGCCGCCGACCCCTGGGCCGCCGTATCGACGACACCGCCACCCGCTACGAACTGACAGTCAAGGCGGACTGGACCCTGACGCCCGCGACGGGCGGAACCCCTGTCAGCGGCAGCGAGACCGTCACCACCACCTACGCCGCCGCCGACCAGCCCTACGCCGCCATCGCCGCCCAGCAGGACGGCGAGGAACGCGCGGCCGCCGAACTGGCGCGTCTGATCCGTCTGGACGTGATGCAGGCCTTGGCGGCGCGGTGAGCCGACCGCGATGATCCTGGCCAAACGTCCCGAGATCGATCGCTTCCTGAAGGCGCCCGACCCGGCCGTCCGCGCGGCGGTCATCCACGGCAAGGACCGGTCCGGGGTCGCCGAACGGGCCGAGATCCTGTGCCGCACCGTCACGCCGGACCTGAACGACCCGTTCAACGTCACCGTCCTGACCGACAGCGACATCGACAGCGACGAGACCCGGCTGGAAGAGGCCCTGACCGCCCTGTCCCTGATGGGCGGGCGGCGTCTGGTGCGGGTGCGCCTGTCGGCCGCAAAACCTGGCGTGGACAAGGCCGTGGCCGCCGCCGTCAAGATTCACGCCGCTGGCGGCTACAATCCCGACGCCATGCTGGTGGTCGAGGCCGACCAGCTGGGCCGCGAATCCGCCCTTCGCAAGACCGCCGAAAAGGAGAACGGCGCGGTCGGCATCGTCTGCTACGAGGACGAGACGGGCGACGTGGCCCGCATGACGCGCGAGGCCCTGGCCGCCGACAAGGTGGCCCTGACGTCCGACGCCCTGGATCGGTTCGTCGCCCGCCTGCCGCGCGAACGCGGCCTGATGCGCCAGGAGATCGAGCGGCTGGTCCTGTTCATCGGCCCCGGCTCGGGCCGCACCCTGGATGTGGAAGAACTGGAACAGCATCTGGGCGTGGAGCCTGACGCCTCCCTGTCCGACGCAGCGCTACAGGCCTTTGGCGCCCGGCCAGGTCCAGCCCAATCGGGCCTGAGGCGCGCCTTCGCCGAGGGCGAGTCCTCGGTCCTGGCCGTTCGTTCGGCCGCGCTGCACCTTGGAAAGCTTCGTCGGATCAATATCTTGCAGGCCAACGGCGCCCACGCCAAGGAGGCGGCCAAGGCCGCCTGCGTCTTCTGGAAACAGGAGGCGGAAATGCTGCGTCAGGCCCGCGCCTGGCGGCTGGAGGCCCTGGACGAGGTGATGGACAGCATCAACACCGCCGATGTCGCCACCAAGACGACCGGTCTGCCCGATCAGCTGATCGCCGAACGCCTGCTGCTAGAGATCGCGGGCCGCGCTCGTCGGCTGGGGCTCTAAAAGTTCGTCAGCCGCGCTTGGACGCCCGGCGGAAGGCCGGCTTGGCCAAGGCCACGTTGCGCGCCGCGACCGCCTTCTCCTCGGCCTTGGCGCCCGGTTGGCCGTTGAAGCCGTGGCCTGTCTTGGCCTTCTTGGCCGCCAGGGCGGCCTTCAGCTTGTCGGCGGCGGTCGGGGTGTTCGGTTCGGTCATGCCGAGACCCTTAGCACGTTCCGCGCCTCAACCTCGCATCAAACGCCGGCACAGATCGTCCAGCTGCTCCAGCGTGCCATAGCGGATGGTCAGCTCGCCCTTGCCGTTCGTGTCGGTCAGCTGGACGTTCAGGCCCAGGGCGTCGGCCAGATCCTGCTGCAGCGCGACGACGTCGGCGGAACCCTCCGCCCCGCCCTTGGGTCCGCCTGCCCGCGCCTTGGCGGGCTTGGGCCCATCGACGGCGCGCCGCGCCAGGGCCTCGGTCTCGCGCACGCTCAGCCCGTCGACGAAGGCGATGTCGGCCAGCTGGGCAGGGTCGGGCGTGTTGATCAGGGCGCGCGCATGGCCCGCCGTCAGCTTGCCCTCGCGCACATAGAACAGCACCCGTTCCGGCAATTGCAACAGGCGCAGGGTGTTGGCCACATGGCTGCGGCTCTTGCCGACCACGCCCGCCACCGCATCCTGGGTCCGACCGAACCGCTCCATCAGCACGCGATAGGCTTCGGCCTCTTCCAGCGGATTCAGGTCGGCGCGCTGGACGTTTTCGACGATGGCGACCTCGAACACCTCCACGTCGTCCATCTCGTGGACCACGATCGGCACCTCGGTCAGGCGCGCGGCCTGGGAGGCGCGCCAGCGCCGTTCACCGGCGATGATCTGCCAGACCCCGTCCTCGCCCGGCTGGGTCCGCACCAGGATCGGCTGCAGCACCCCCTTGTCGCGGATCGAGGCCGTCAGTTCCTCCAGGTCCTCCTGGCGGAAGGTCTTGCGCGGCTGGTCGGGATTAGGCTTCAAGCTTTCGATCGGCACGCGGCGCACGCCCGCCGGGGCCGGCGCATCCGACGCCACCGGCGCCTCGGCGTTCTCGCCCATCAAAGCCGACAGGCCGCGGCCCAAACCTCTGTGTCGTTCAGCCAAGATACTGTTTCCGTTTCTTCGTTGTTCAGGCGCCGGGGTCAGGCAGCCAGCTTCATCCGCTCGCGCTCGCGCTTCACCACTTCCTTGGCCAGGCGCAGATAGGCCTGGCTGCCCGCGCATTTCAGGTCGTAGATAAGAGCCGGCTTGCCGAAGGACGGCGCTTCGGCCACCCTCACGTTACGGGGAATGACGCTGTCATAGACCTTGTCGCCGAAATGGGCGCGCACATCGTTCGCCACCTGACCCGACAGGGCGCTGCGGCGGTCGTACATGGTCAGGATCAGACCTTGAATCTCCAGCGCCGGGTTCAGGCTGTGTTTCACCATATCGATGGTCCGCATCAGCTGGCTCAGGCCTTCCAGGGCGAAGAACTCGCACTGCAGCGGCACCAGCACCGCATCGGCCGCCGCCATGGCGTTCAGGGTCAGGAGGTTCAGCGACGGCGGACAGTCGATCAGCACATAGTCATACGCGGTAGGGCCGTCGTCATGGGCCCGCAGGGCGTCACGCAGACGATAGGACCGTCGATCCGCCTGACTCAGCTCGATCTCCACCCCTGACATGTCGGCGTCGGCCGGCACGATCCAGAGGCCCGGCACCGTTGTCTGCACCGCAGCATCGTCGATGGAGCGTTGATCCACCACCACGTCATAGATGGTGACACGCCGTGTTTCACGTGGAACACCCAGGCCCGTGGATGCATTGCCCTGGGGGTCCATGTCCACGATCAGAACCTTCTCGCCGATGGCGGCCAGGGCGGTGCCCAGGTTGATGGCGGTCGTGGTCTTGCCCACTCCGCCCTTCTGATTGGACACGGCAAGCACGCGAGCGGGCTTTTTAGCGCGTTGTGCGGACACGGCGAAGGCTCCGGATGGATACGATGCGGCCGCGCGGGTCGCTTTGCGACGGGGCCAGTTCAGCATCGAAATGCCAGGATTTCCGGGCTTCGATCAACTCGGATTCGGCCTTCTCGCCCTTCAGAAACAGACCTTGTGCACCCCTTTCAAAGTAGGGCTGTGCATAACCCAGCAGCCGCTCCATCGGCGCCACAGCCCGCGCGGTGACGATGTCGCATGTCACGCTCTGCGCCTCGGCGCGGCCGTTCAGAACGGTGGCCGGAAGATCGAGCGCGTCGACGATCTCCTGAAGGAAACGGCACCGTTTGCCCAGGCTGTCGATCAGCCAGACATGCGCCCCCTCCCGCCCCTTCAAAAGGATGGTCAGTATAACGCCCGGAAACCCCGCCCCAGCCCCCAGGTCGGCCCAGGTCAGCGCGCCTGGCGCAAAGTTCAGCAGCTGGGCGCTGTCCCAGGCGTGGCGGTTCCAGAAGTCGGGCAGACTGTCCGGCCCGACCAGGTTCATCACCGCATTCGCCTCCGTCAGCCGCTCCCGGAACGCCTCCAGGTCGGCCAACTGCTGGTCGTCGGCGCCCGTCTTCACCTGGAAGGCGGCCTTCTCGGTCTCCAGCATCAGGCGGCCGCCACGGCGCGCGGGGTCCGTTTCACATGGGCCAGAAGCGCGGTCAGGGCGCCAGGCGTCATGCCCTCGATCCGGCCGGCCTGGCCCAAGGTGCGCGGCTGGACGCGGATGAGCTTCTCCCGGACCTCGTTCGACAGGCCCCCGATCACGGCGTAGTCGAGGTCGACCGGCAGCAGAAGCCCCTCCTCCGTCCGCAACGCCTCGGCCTCCACGGCCTGACGATCCAGATAGTTGGCGTAGCCGGCGTCGATCTCGATCTGCTCTCGGATGTCGGCGGCCCAGTCGGCGATGGCCGGATGGGCGGTCAGGAACCGATCCAAAGCTACGCCTGGGAAGGCCAGAAGCTCGCGCATCGAGCGACGGCGTCCGTCGGCGTTGACCGCAATGCCCAGGGCGTTGGCTTCGTTGGGCGTAAACAGGGTTTCACGTGAAACACGGTTGGCCTCCGCCAACTGCTCAGCCTTGGTCTCGAACCGCGCCTGCCGCTCCGGCCCCACGATCCCGAGTTCGATCCCCAGCGGCGTCAGGCGCTGATCGGCGTTGTCCGCCCTCAGCGTCAGTCGATATTCGGCGCGACTGGTGAACATGCGGTAGGGCTCGGTCACGCCGCGCGTCACCAGATCGTCGATCATCACGCCGATATAGGCCTGGTCCCGACCCAGGACGACCGCATCCTGGCCCGCCGCCGCGCGCGCCGCATTCAGCCCGGCCATCAGGCCCTGGGCCGCCGCCTCCTCATAGCCGGTGGTGCCGTTGATCTGACCGGCCAGATAGAGGCCGGGCCGTTTCTTGACCTCCAGCGCCGGGCTCAGCTCGCGCGGATCGACATAGTCGTATTCGATGGCGTAGCCGTAGCGGAACAGCTCCACGGCCTCCAGGCCGGGGATGGTCCGCAGAAAGGCCAGCTGCGTCGCCTCCCCCACCGAGGTCGAGATGCCATTCGGATAGACGGTCGGATCGTCCAACCCCTCCGGCTCCAGGAAGATCTGGTGGCTGGTCTTGTCGGCGAACCGCACCACCTTGTCCTCGATCGAGGGGCAGTAGCGCGGACCCCGACCCGACAACCGGCCGCCATAGACGGCGCTCTCGCCCAGGTTCTCGGCGATGATCCGGTGCGTCTCCTCGGTCGTGTGGGTCACGCCACAGGCGATCTGCGGAACGGTGATCCGGTCGGTCAGGAAGGAGAAGGCGGACGGCGTCTCGTCCGCCTGTTGCATCTCCAGCCGATCCCAGGCGATGGTTCGGCCATCCAGGCGGGCAGGCGTGCCGGTCTTCAGTCGACCCATGGCCAGATCGGCCGCGTGCAGATCGGCCGCCAGGCCGGTGGACGGCGCCTCGCCGTGGCGGCCGGCCGGAATGCGCTCGTCCCCCCGATGGATGACGCCGTTTAGAAAGGTGCCGGTCGTCAGGACGACGGCCCCGGCGCGGATCGTCTCCCCCGCCCCGGTCGTGACCCCCACCACCCGGTCGCCGTCCAGCACCAGACCCTCGGCCGTCCCGGCCATCAAGGTCAGGTTCGGCGTCCGCGCCAGTTCGGCCTGCATGGCCTCACGGTACAGGCGGCGGTCGATCTGGCTGCGCGGGCCGCGCACGGCGGCGCCCTTGGAGCGGTTGAGCAGGCGGAATTGAATGCCGGATACGTCGGCCAGCCGCCCCATGATCCCGTCCAGGGCGTCGATCTCGCGCACCAGATGTCCCTTCCCCAGACCGCCGATGGCCGGGTTGCAGCTCATCTCGCCGATGGTTTCCAGCTTCTGGGTCAGCAGGACCGTGCGAGCGCCGGCGCGCGCCGAGGCAGCGGCGGCTTCACAACCGGCATGGCCGCCGCCGATGACCACGACGTCGAACGAAAGATCTTTGGAGAAAGACATCCCCGCCCCTTAGTCCAGATCGGGTCGTTTCGCCAGCTTGGGCGGCGAAAGAACGCCGGTCTCACTTTGGTGTTTCACGTGAAACGGCGACCCTACTTGCCGATGCAGAAGGTCGAAAAGACCTGACCGAGAATATCCTCGACGCCAATGGCGCCTGTGACGCGCGACAGCGCTTCGGCCGCGCGGCGCAGGTCTTCGCCCGCCATTTCCGGCGCGAGGTCCAGCGCCGCCCGCGCCGCCTGCACCGCCCTCAGAGCTTCGGTCAGGCGCAGGCGGTGACGCTCGCGCGTGACGGCGGGAAAGTCCGCGCCCGATAGATCGCGCGCCAGTCTGGCCGCGATCCAGTCATGCAGCGGCGCCAGACCCTCGCCCGTGCGACTGCTGACCGACAGGCTTTCGAAGCCGCCATCGACCGCGACTGCGCCCAGATCCGCCTTGTTGCACACCACCAGGTCGCCGGGCCGGGCGTAATCCGCGGCGACGCCGTCGGGATCGCCCGGGGCCCGAACCCACAGGCGCAGGTCGGCCTGCTCCGCGCGAAGCCGGGCGCGGCGCACCCCCTCGGCCTCCACCGGGTCGTCGCTGTCGCGCAAGCCCGCCGTATCCGACAAGGTCACGGCATAGCCGCCTATGGTCAGGGCGGCGTCCAGCACGTCGCGCGTCGTGCCGGCGATGGGGGTGACGATGGCCGCCTCGCGCGCCACCAGGGCGTTGAACAACGACGACTTGCCGGCGTTGGTCTCTCCGATCAGGACGATGCGATAGCCGTCGCGGACCCGTTCGCCGCGCCGGCCGGTCTCCACCGCTTGGGCCAGCTCCTCGGCTAGCTGGTCCAGCACCGGCCCGGCGGTGCGGGCCAGATTGTCCGGCACCTCTTCGTCGGGAAAATCGATCTCGGCCTCGACCAGGGCCAGGGCGTGCAACAGGTCGCGACGGAAGCCGGCGTAGGTCTCGCTGAGACGGCCGTCTAGCTGGCCTAGGGCCTGTCGGGCCTGGGCGGTGGTTTCGGCGTCGATCAGGTCGGCCACCGCCTCGGCCTGGGCCAGATCCATCCGTCCGTTCTGGAAGGCGCGGCGTGTGAACTCCCCGGGTTCGGCGGGCCGGACGCCCAGAGCGATCAAGGCGCGATTGGTCGCCTCCACCACCGCCCGCCCGCCATGCAGGTGAAGCTCGGCGGCGTCTTCTCCGGTATAGCTGTTGGGCGCGATGAACCGCATGACCAGGGCCTGATCGATGACCGCGCCATCATGGGTCAGATCGCGCACGGCAGCCAGACGCGGCTTCAATCGCGTGGCGCCCAGGGCCGCCAGAGTCGGCTCCACGGCGGGGCCGGACAGACGGATGACCGCGATGGCGCCCCGACCGGGTGGGGTGGCGATGGCGAAGATGGTGTCGGTCATGATGGGCGACCCGCCTCCCCGCAAAACCGGCGAGGACCCGCGGGGTTCACTTGACTGCAGCTTCCATCAGACGTCGGAACTGATCCTGGGCCTGGAGGCCGAAGCTGGTCCAGGTCTTCATCAACTCCTCGGGCTGCATCGCCGCGACATTGGCCTGCATTCGCTTCTGTATCTCGGCCACCATCGCCTCGTTCAGCGGGGCGACGTCGGGCAGACCCAGAAAGGCGCGCGCCTCCGCCGGGGTGCAATCGACTTCGACATTGATCTTCATCGGTCTCAGCTCCGTTTCACGTGAAACAGAACGCCCGGCGGCGCAGGCCGTCTCAGGTGTTCATCGACTGGAAGAAATCTGCGTTGTTCTTGGATTGACGCAGTTTGTCGAGCAGGAACTCGATCGCGTCCTGCGGACCCATGGGGTTCAGAATGCGGCGCAGGACATAGGTCTTGGCCAGCTGATCCTTGGGCGTGATCAGGTCCTCCTTGCGGGTGCCGGACTTCAGTACGTCGATGGCGGGGAAGATGCGCTTGTCGGCGACCTTGCGGTCCAGCACGATTTCCGAGTTGCCGGTGCCCTTGAACTCTTCGAAAATCACCTCGTCCATGCGGCTGCCGGTGTCGATCAGGGCCGTGGCGATGATGGTCAGAGAGCCGCCCTGCTCCACATTGCGCGCGGCGCCGAAGAAACGCTTGGGCCGCTGCAGGGCGTTGGCGTCGACGCCGCCGGTCAGCACCTTGCCCGACGACGGGACAGTGGCGTTGTAGGCGCGACCCAGGCGGGTGATGGAGTCCAGCAGGATCACCACATCCTTCTTGTGCTCGACCAGACGCTTGGCCTTTTCGATCACCATTTCTGCGACGGCGACGTGGCGGGTGGCGGGCTCGTCGAAGGTCGAGGCGACGACCTCGCCCTTCACCGTGCGCTGCATGTCGGTGACTTCTTCGGGGCGTTCGTCGATCAGGAGGACAATCAGGAAGACCTCAGGGTGGTTCTTCTCGATCGACTTGGCGATGTTCTGCAGCATCACCGTCTTGCCGACGCGCGGCGGCGCCACGATCAGGCAGCGCTGGCCCTTGCCCAGAGGGGCGACGATGTCGATGACCCGGCCCGAACGATCCTTCAGGGTGGGGTCCTGGATTTCCATGTGCAGCCGCTCTTCGGGATAGAGGGGCGTCAGGTTGTCGAACAGGACCTTGGTCTTGACCAGTTCCGGGTCTTCCAGATTGATCGTGTCGACCTTCAGCAGAGCGAAGTAGCGCTCGCCCTCGCGCGGGCCGCGCACGGCGCCGTGGACCGTATCGCCCGAACGCAGGCCGAAGCGGCGGATCTGCGAGGGCGAGACATAGATATCGTCCGGACCCGGAAGATAGTTGGCGTCCGGGCTGCGCAGGAAGCCGAAGCCGTCGGGCAAGATTTCCAGCACGCCGTCGGCGATGATCTCGACTTCCTCGTCCGACAGGGCCTTCAGGATGGCGAACAGCAGATCCTGTTTACGCAGGTTCGAGGCGTTCTCGACCTCCAGCTGTTCGGCGAAGGCGACCAGGTCGGCCGGCGTCTTCTCGTTCAGTTCAGCCAGGGTGATGCGGCCGTTGGCGACGATGGGTTCGCCGTCCTCCTCGTCCTCGGCCGTGGTGTCCACGCCGGAATCGGCGCCGGCGGCCTCGCCCGGCGCATGGATGGCGCCGTGATGTTCGGCGGGTTCGAAGGCTTCGACCTCGGGGGAATCGGGGTCAGTGTCGCGGACGTCGGTCATGATGCAGGCTCGCGGGCGCGCACCGGCACGGTGCGGCGTCGGGTCTCGGGATGTCTGGCCCAGGGGCCGGAAGGGAGGGCGCGACGGGCTCCCGCCGGTCAAGGCCTGCGGGCGTCGCGAAAAGAGTGGGACCGCCAGCCGGGCCGAACGGTTCACCGCCAGCGAAACCACAGGCGGCCGGACAGGTCAAGCGGCGCCGGAACGGACCCGGCGGAGGACGATCAACGGAAGGTCCATTCCGTCGTCACCGACAGGACCATGACGATGGCGAGAAGGAACGGAATCTCGTTGGTCATGCGCCAGAACTTACCGGAGTATTTCGACGTGCCGGCGGCGATCTTCCTGCGCTGACCCGCCAGGAAGCCGTGCCAGCCGCTGAGCAGGAAGACGCCGATCAATTTGGTGATCATCCACGGCTCGGCCAGGAAGCTCCAGCCGCGCGCGGCGACATCCAGATGGATCAGCCACAGGCCGAAGACGAAGGTCAGGACCATCGCCGGATTGATGATGATGCGCAGCAGACGCGTCTGCCATGTGCGCAGCAGGCCCTGCATCTCGCTGCGCAGCGGCTCGGGTTTGGCGTTCTGCTCGGCGTCGTAGGCGAACAGACGCGGCAGGAACAGCATGCCCGCCATCCAGGCGATGACGGCCAGAATGTGCAGGCCCCGCGCGAGATCGTAGGTGTTCATGCCGCGTGTTTTCCATTGCGGTGAGGACAGGCCTTCCAGTCGGCCTTGCAACCAGGTCCGAAGGGCGCGACGCCGGTGCGGCCCAGGGCGGCGACGGCGGCGTCGGCCAGGGTCTCGATGAAGGGCGTCTGGACCCCGGCGGTGGGGACCCGAAAATAGGGGCTGGCCCCTTTTTCCAGGGCCAGTTCGGCATAGTCGACATCCAGTTCGACCAGGGTCTCGATATGTTCGGAGACGAAGGCGATGGGAACGACCACCACGCCCTTGCCGTCGACCCCGGCCTGTTCCACGGCCTCGGGCGTCGCGGGACCCAGCCATTTCATCGGGCCGACGCGGCTCTGATAGCAGATGGCGTGGTCGATGGGACCGCGACGCGCCTGGACGGCGGCGACCACGGCGGCGACGGTCGTCTCCACCTGCTCCTGGTACGGATCGCCCTTGGCCGTCACCAGGCGCTCCGGAATGCCGTGGGCGGAGAAGAGGACGCGCACCGGCCGGTCGCCCGCCTGGTCCAGCCGGTCGCAGACGGCGTCGGCCTGAACCTCGATCCAGCCGGGCGCGGTGGGCCAGCAGCAGACGGTGCGGCTGACGCCAGAGCCCGCATAGACGGCGTTCCACAGCTTCAGCGACGATTGGGTCGTGGTGGTCGAATACTGCGGATAGAGCGGCAGCAGCACCACCTCGTCCGGGCCGAAGACGGCGACATCGGCGGCCGTCTCCTCGGTCAGCGGGCGCCAATAGCGCATGGCGATGAAGACCCGCACCTCGTCGTCCGTCAGTCGGGCGTTCAACCGCGCCTCCAGCGCCTCGGCCTGACGCCGCGTCTCGGGCAACAGGGGCGAGCCGCCGCCCATCCGGCGATAGTTGGCCTGGGCCGAAGCCTCGCGCCGGCGGGATATCAGACGCGCCAACGGCGTGCGGGCGAAATCAGGCAGGCCGATGATGGCCGGATCGTTGAACAGGTTGAACAGGAACGGCTTGACCGAGGCCTGATCGTCCGGTCCGCCCAGATTGAACAGGACCACGGCGATCCGACGACCCTTCAGCCCCCGTCCGTAACCCGCTTCGACCGGCGCCTCCGACCCGGCGCCGCTCATTGAGCGCCGATCCGTTTCAGCACCCGCTCGACGTGGTCGATGGGCACGTCGGGCAGGATGCCGTGACCAAGGTTGAAGACCCAGGGCCCCTGGCCCCAGGCCTCCATCAGCTGATCGACGCGGCGATCCAGAAGTTCGCCCCCGGCGCGCAGAAGCAAGGGGTCCAGCGCGCCCTGGATCGGCTTGATCTGCTGAACCCGTTTGCCGACCTCCAGCGGGCAGGCCGTGTCGAGCGCGACGGCGTCGACCTCAACGTCCTCGGCATACCGTTCCGCCAGCGCCGCAGAGCCGCGTGGGAAGCCGATCAGGGGCACATCGACACCCAGTTCCCGCGTGCGCCGCACCAGCGCCTGGTGTGGCTTCAGGACCAACCGTTCGAACAGGTCGTCGGGTAGACCCTCGGCCCAACTCTCGAAGATCTTCAGCACCTGGGCACCGGCGTCGGCCTGCATCTTCAGATAGCGGGCGGTGGCCTCGACCAGAACCTCCAGCGTCTCGTCCACCCGTTTGGGGTCGGCGTAGGCGTAGGTGCGGGCCTGGGCGCGCTCGCCCTTGCCGATGGTGCGGTGTTCGCCGTCCAGCATATAGGTGGCGACCGTCCAGGGGGCGCCGGCGAAGCCGATCAGGGTCCGCTCGGGCTCCAGGGCCGCGCGGACCAGGGACAGGGTCTCGCCTACCGCCGACAGATGGTCTCCCGCCGCGGGGGCCAGCTCGGCCATGCGCCCCGGAATCGGCATTTCGCCCAGACGCGGCCCCTCGCCCGTCTCGAACCAGACATCCTGACCCAGGGCGCGCGGGATCAGAAGAATGTCGGCGAAGACGATGGCGGCGTCGAAACCGAACCGGCGCATGGGTTGCAGCGTCGCCTCGGCGGCCATCTCGGGATTCAGGCAGAAGGCGATGAAATCCGGCGCCTCGGCGCGGAGACGACGATACTCCGGCAGGTAACGACCCGCCTGACGCATGAACCAGACGGGCGGCCGATCCAGGGTCTCCCCGGCCAAGGCCCGGATCATCCGGGGGACCGGATGGGCCGTTGAGGTCTGGATCGCGTCGAGATCGGTCATGCCGGACGATTAAGGTCACAGCCCCCCGCTCTCAATCCCTAATCAAAATAAGAATTAAAAGATTCGTAGAGGCAGGTAGGGCCGTGGAAAGCCGGGGAAGACTCAAGGCTCGCCCCCGGAACAAAAGCGGATATCCCCGGCGGCCGGATCCTTAACGGGGATGGTCGCGCGGGCTGCCCAGTCGGTGGATAATCCTTAACAAAGCCTTAATGCGTCAGGCTTTGCGCGGCGCGGGGCTGTGAACGCGGTTAAGCGCCGTTAACCTCTCGTTAGGATTTTCCACAGCCGAGGCGAAACCGCCTGTCCTCCTTGGGATGAACGGGGCGTTCTCAGTGCGCGTCGCCCACCGTCATCCCCGCTCGCGCCCCGTCGGATCAGCGGCTAAGGAGAACGGCGCCCCGGCCTCGCCGGATCTCCCCCACCCTTTCCACAGGGACCGGACCCGTCCGGACTGTTCGAATGAGCCCTGCCCGACCGCTTCGCCTGGCGACCTATTTCCATGTGCACCTGGTGTCCGATTCCACCGGCGAGACGTTGAACGCCATGGCCAAGGCGGTGACGGCCCGGTTCGACGGCGTCATTCCGATCGAGCACATCTACGCCCTGGTCCGGTCGTCGAAACAGATGGAGCGGGTTCTGGAGGAGGTGGCCTCGGCGCCCGGGGTGGTGCTGCACACCCTGGTCGACCGCGACCTGCGCGAACAGTTGGAAGAAGGGTGTCGTCGGCTGGACATGCCGCAGATCGGGGCGCTGGACCCGCTGGTCGGGGCCATGTCGCGTTATCTGGGGGCGGCTCTGTCGTCGCGCGTCGGCGCCCAGCACGCCCTGGACCACGACTATTTCAACCGGATCGCGGCCCTGGACTTCGCCATGGCCTATGATGACGGCCAGGGCACGCTGGAGCAGTTGGAAGGCGCCGACGTCGTTCTGTGCGGGGTCAGCCGCACCTCCAAGACCCCCACCTGCATCTATCTGGCGCACCGGGGCATCCGGGCCGCCAATGTGCCCCTGGTGCCGGGACAGGAGGACGGAGAGCGCCTGACCCAGCTGAAGAATCCGCTGGTCATCGGCCTGACGGTCTCGCCCGACCGGCTGATCCAGATCCGCCGCAACCGGATCGACAATCTGAACGCCAGCCAGGCGTCGAACTACACCGACCAGGACGCCGTGCGCGAAGAGACGATCAAGGCGCGGCGGGCGTTCGAGCGGCGCGGCTGGCCGACCATCGACGTGACCCGCCGTTCGGTGGAGGAAACGGCGGCGGCCATCACCAATCTGCTCAGCGAGCACAGAAACCAGAAGATTGGGACGACCTGGTGAGCGATACGCACGAAACCCTGATCCTGGCGTCAAAGAGCGCCGCGCGCCGCGCCATGCTGGAAAACGCAGGCGTGCCGTTTGAGGTGCGCGTGGCGGGCGTGGACGAAGACGCCGTCAAGGCCGCCTCGCGCGACCTGGATGCGGCCGCCCTGGCCGTGCGCCTGGCGGAGGCCAAGGCCCTGGCGGTGTCGCGCGACGACGAGGCGGCCTGGGTTCTGGGCTCGGACCAGACCCTGTCCTTCGACGGCGGCCTGGTGTCCAAGGCGCCGACCTTGGAGGCGGCGCGCGACCGTCTGAAGGCCATGCGCGGCCGCACACATCATCTGCATTCCGGCGCGGCCCTGGCGATCAAGGGTCAGGTGGTCTGGTCCGGCGTCGATACGGTGCGGATGCGGATGCGCGATTTCTCCGACGCCTTCCTGGACGCCTATCTGGACGCGGAGGGCGCGGCCTTGCTGGCCTGTGTCGGGTCCTATCGGCTGGAAGGCCTGGGTTCGCAGCTGTTCGAGGCGGTGGAGGGCGACTATTTCACCGTCCTGGGCCTGCCGCTGTGGCCCGTGCTGGCGGAACTGCGTCGCGCCGGAGTGCTGGCGGCATGAGCGCGCACAGAATCACGGGCGCGGCCCAGGTCGCGGGCATCGCCGGCCGGCCGGTCGCCCATTCGTTGAGCCCGATCATCCATAACGCCTGGCTGGCGGCGGGCGGGATCGACGGCGCCTACGTTCCCTTCGCGCCGGCGGACGCGGCAGGATTCGAGGCCCTGGTTGCGGCGGGACGGGCGGGGTTGATCCAGGGGCTGAACGTCACCGCCCCGTTCAAGGAACAGGCCTTCGCCCTGGCCGACGAGGCCACCCCGGCGGCGCGTCTGACGGCCTCGGCCAACATCCTGACCTTTCAGGACGGCAGGGTTCAGGCCGACAGTTCCGACGGGATCGGCCTGATGCGCGGTCTGAAGGACCAGGCGCCGGACCTGAAGATCAAGGGTCGCGCCGTGGTCATGCTGGGCGCCGGCGGGGCGGCGCGGGCCGGGGCGGGCGCCCTGGTCGAGGCCGGCGCCGAGGTGCGGATCGTCAACCGTTCGCTTGACCGGGCCGAGGCCCTGGCCGCCGATCTGGGGCCGTCGGTGCGGGTTATGGCGGCGGACGGGGCGTTCGAGGGCGCGGCCCTGGTGATCAATGCATTGAGCGTCCAGCCGGCGGTGGATTTCGACCGGATCACGCCCGGCACGGTCGTGATGGACATGACCTACAAGCCGCTGTGGACGCCTTTCCTGACGGCGGCGCGGGCGCGAGGCCTGAAGACCGTGGACGGCCTGTCGATGCTGATCGGCCAGGCGGCGCCGTCGTTCGAGGCCCTGTTCCGTCGCCCGCCGCCGCCGCTGGACCTGCGGACCCTGTTGCTGGCGCATCTGGGCGAGGCGGCGACATGATCGTCCTGGGACTGACCGGCTCCATCGGCATGGGCAAGTCCACGACGACGGCCATGTTCGCCGATCTGGGCGCGGTGATTTGGAACGCCGACGACGCCGTGCATCGGCTCTACGCCCCCGGCGGTGCGGCGGTCGAACCGGTGGGCCAGGCCTTTCCGGGCGTGGTCGCAGACGGGGCGGTGGACCGCACAAGGTTGGCCGAGGCGCTGGGCCGTGACGACGACGCCTTTCGTCGACTGGAGACCATCGTCCATCCGCTGGTCGCCGAGGGGCGGCTGGCCGATCTGGAGGCGGCGCGGCGGGCCGGGGTGCGCCTGGCTGTGCTGGACATCCCCCTGCTGTTCGAAACGGGCGGCGACCGGGCGGTGGACGCCGTCGTGGTTGTCACGGCCGATGCAGCGGTTCAGGCCGAACGGGTCCTAGCCCGCCCCGGCATGACGCGCGAACGGTTCGAGGCCATCCTGGCGCGCCAGCTGCCCGACGCCGAAAAGCGCGCGCGGGCCGACTTCGTCGTCGACACCGGCCGGGGGCTTGAGGCGGCCCGCACCCAGGTCGAGACCATCTTGGCGACGGTGCTGGACCCGGATTGGTCGCCGCCTCGCCGAAGACGGCGATCCGTCCCCGATTGAATGGGGGCGGGGCCCTTTTCCACGGCCGCGAACATCGCCATTAAGAGGCCATGGCGCGCGAGATCGTTCTGGATACGGAAACCACCGGCTTCGACCCCAGGACGGGCGACCGGCTGATCGAGGTCGGCTGCATCGAACTGTTGGACCTGCTGCCCACCGGACGGACCTTCCACCGGTTCGTGAATCCGGAACGCTCCATCCCCGCCGACGCCATCAAGGTGCACGGCATCACCGACGACAAGGTGCGCGACGCCCCCAAATTTCACGAGATCGTCGACGATCTGATGGAATTCGTCGGCGATGCTCAGATGATCGCCCACAACGCCGCCTTCGACCGCAACTTCATCGATTTCGAGCTGAACCGCTGCGGCCGGCCGATCACGGGCGAGCCGCGCTGGATCGACACGCTGAAACTGGCCCAGACGCGGTTTCCGGGCATGCCCAACTCGCTGGACGCCCTGTGCAAACGCTACAAGGTGTCGCTGGTCGAACGGACGCTGCACGGCGCCCTGATCGACGCCCGGCTGCTGGCCGAGGTCTATCTGGAGCTGCGGGGCGGCAAGGAGCGTGTGCTGGACCTGTCGTCGGGCGTGGGCGGGCGCGGTCCCGGCGGCCTGATCGAGATCGCGGCGTATGGCGCCCGCCCACGTCCGCTGGCGCCCCGTTCGACCGAGGCGGAACACGCCGCCCATGTCGCCTTCCTGGCCTCGGTGCTTAAGGACCAGTCGCTGTGGCAGGCGCACGGGGTGACGTTCCTGGAGACGTCCGCGACCGAACCCGCGTAAAAAAGGCGGCCCCGCGAAGGGCCGCCTCGTTTCGTCGGATTTATGAACCGCCGGATCAGGCCTGGCCGGTCTCGACCGGCTGCTGGGCGATCTGCTGCTGACGGGCGATGTAGATGGCCGCGAAGTCGATCGGGTCCAGCTGGAACGGGGGATAGAAGCCGCCGTCCGCCGTCGCGCCCGAGATGATCTCGCGGGCGAAGGGGAAGAGGTAGCGCGGGCATTCGATCAGCAGCATCGGCTCGATGTCCTGCTCCTGGACATTGGCCAGCTGGAACAGTCCGCCATAGACCAGCTCGACGTGGAACACCGGCTGGTTCTCGTGCGTGGCCTTGATCGACAGCTTCAGGTCCAGCTCGAACAGGCCGTCGGGGCGGCCCTGGGCGGCCATTTCCACGCCCAGGTCGATGGCGGGCTTGCCGTCGATGCGCAGGGATTCCGGCGCGCGCGGATTCTCGAACGAGAAATCCCGGACATATTGGGCCAGGATGCGGAAGCCGGGGCCGGCGGGTTGGCCCTGTTGCGATGGGTCGCCGTTCGGGGTTTCGGCGGGCGGTGCAGCGTCGGTCATGAAAGGCAGTCTTCGGATCAGGGGCCGGTCCGGCCGGGAATGAGGGGCCGCGACTACCATGCCGGGACGCTTCGCCGCAACGTCGGTCGCTTTCAGGGGGCGCGCCGCGCCTTGCTTCGCCCTATATGAGCCCCTAATCCTCCAGGGACGCGCCCGCGCGCGCCCGTCGCCGCTACAGGAATGTCGTCTTGAATATGCCGGTCCAGTTCCAGATCGTCGTCTTCGCCGTGATCGCGGCCTTCGTCTTGTTCCAGCTGTACAATGTGCTGGGCAAGAAGGTGGGGCGTCAGCCGCAGGAAGACGCCAAGACTCCCCTGCCCGCCCCGACCGCGGCGGAATCCGCCAAGGTCCAGCCGGCCGTGGACGCCGCGACCCAGGCCGCCGTCGCCGGCCTGAAGGCGCGCGACCCCGCCTTCGATCCCGCCCGTTTCGTCGAGGGCGCGCGTCAGGCCTATGAGATCATCGTGCGTGGCTACGCCGCCGGCGACCGCGCCGCGCTGAAGCCGTTGCTGACCCCGGCCGTCATGGCCTCGTTCGAAGCCGGCATCGCGGCGCGCGAGGCGCGTGGCGAGACCGAGACGGCCGAGTTTCTGTTCCCGCCCCGCGCCGACCTGGAAGCGGCGACGGCCGAGGGCGACAAGGCGGTGGCAAAGATCCGCTTCCTGGCCGAACTGCGCAGCCAGATCGCCAAGACGTCGGGCGAGGGCGAACCCGTGATCGAAGAGCGCCGCACGGCCGAACACTGGACCTTCGAACGCGCCCTGGGCGCGGCGGACCCGAATTGGGTCCTGGCGCGCGTCGAACCGGCCAACGCCTGATGTCCGCCCGGGCCGGGGGCGCGCAGCGGCCGGGTCGGGCCGCAGCCCCGATAGCCTCGACCCTGACGGTCCTGACTCTGACGGCCCTGACCTTGGCCGCCTGTTCGACCGGGCCGATGACCCCGACGGTCCCGCCCGCAACCGGACAGACCGGCGGGCCGGTTCCCTATACGCCGCCGCCCTCGCCCCTGCCGGAACCGGGGCCGGTCCGACCGGGGGATGCGGTCAGTCCGGCGGTCCTGCCCGGCTGGAACGACGAGGATCATCTGGCGGCCTTCCGCGCCTATGTGGACGGATGCGGCGTGGCGCGAGAGGCGGTCGCCCGCGCGGTCTGCGGCCGAGCCAAGGCCCTGGCGGCGACCACGACCGTCACCCCGTCCGACGCCCGCGCCTTCTTCGAAGCCAGTTTCAGCGCCGAGCCGGTGGCGACGGCCGATGGTCGACCGGGTCTGTTGACCGCCTATTTCGCACCCGAGTATCCCGCTCGACGCAGGCCCGACGCCGAATTCTCGGCGCCCGTCCTGCCCAGGCCCGCCGACCCGCGCAGCGCCGGCGACCGGGCGGCCATCGAGGCGCGCGCCCGGCCCGATCAGGCCTTGGCCTGGATGCGGGCCGAGGACCTGTTTTTCATGCAGATCCAGGGCTCGGGCTATCTGACGTTCGAGGATGGAACGCGTGGCCGGGCCGCCTACGCCGCCGACAACGGCAAGACCTTCGTCGGCATCGCCCGACCTATGGCGCGCCAGGGCCTGCTGCCGGAGAACGGCACCTCGGGCGATGCGATCCGGGGCTGGCTGGCGTCGCACAGGGGCCCCGAGGCCCAGGCGGTGATGGCGTTGAACCCTCGCTACATCTTCTTCCGGTTGGACCCGGACGACAACGGCCATCCGCCCGGGGCGGCGGGCCTGCCCCTGACCGAGCGGCGCGCCGTGGCGGTCGATCCGTCGCGCTGGCGCTATGGCGAACTGGTCTGGCTGGAAGCGGACGGGGGCGATCTGCGCGGGGCGACGGCCAGCTATCGCGGTCTGGCCATGGCGCTGGACACCGGTTCGGCCATTCGCGGGCCGGTGCGGGCCGATCTCTATATGGGACGCGGCGACCGGGCCGGCGCCGAGGCGGGCACGGTGCGCCATCCCCTGCGCATGTGGAAATTGGTTCCGAAGGGCTAAAGCCTAGGCCAAGTCCTCGATCTCGTCCTCGGTCAGTTCGCCCGGCACGATGGTGACGGGCAGCTTGCGTCCGCCGACCTGGGCGCCCTGTTTGATGATGGCCGAGACCAGCGGGCCGGGTCCGCGCGAGCCGGCGCTGGCGGCCAGGACCAGAATCTTGATGTCGGGATCGGCCGAGACGACCTTCTTGATCGCGCCCTGGACGTCGCCCTGCTCGATCAGGAAGACGGGAGGGGCGCCGGCGCGTTCCAGCACCTCTTCGCCCAGGCGGTTCAACAGGGTTTCCGCCTCCTCGCGCTGCTGACGTTCGATCTCCTCGCGGGCGCCGGACCAGTGGGCGTCGCTGTTGGAGGGCAGGACGCGCAGCAGGACGACATGGCCGCCGGTCGATCGGGCGCGCCGACAGGCGAAGCGCAGCGCGGCCTCGAACTCGGGACTGTCGTCGACGACGACCAGGAATTTTCTGGGCATGACGGCCTCCCCTGCCCGCCTATGGGACGATGAAAAGGCCGCGCGACGCCGGCTTCGTCAAGCGGTCCCGTCGCCTTGTCCGACTGCGCGGCCAGACAAGGCGACGGATAAGGACGATCAGAGGGCCGCCGTCGCCAGGTCGCGGATGGTGGCGTTGGCGATGGTCAGCTTGGCGAAGGTCCAGCCCGAGCCGGACTGTTCGATCTCGTCCACCGAGGCGCGGACGCCCTCCACCACCGCCTGTTTGGAGCCGATCCAGGCGTCGACGGCGGCTTCAGCCGCGTCCTCGCTGACGCCGACGGACGGATCCGACGCCTTGGCCACGGCCCGGGTCAGGGTCGCCTGCTCGTTCATCAGATCCTCGATCAGACGGCGCACGGCCAGGCGGTCGAAATGATCCGCCGAGGGGATGGAGCCGGCGGCGGCGCGCAGGCGGTCGAAGTCGAAGGCGGCCCCGACCTGGTGATAGAGGCGCGCCATGGCCGCGACCGGCCAGCCGGCTTCCTGCGCCAGATCGCCGACGTCGGAGGCGGCGACCAGGGGCCGCATGATCGAGATCGAGCGGGCCAGGTCCTCGGGCGCGCCCAGGTCGGCGAAGCGGCGCACGCGCTCCTCCAATCGACCCTGTTCGAAGCGCGACAGCACGCCCGGACCCTCGGCCTGAAGCGCGTCCGCGACGGGGCGATACTGGTCGATCAGGGCCTGGACCGTCATGCCCTTCTTGGCGCGGCGGGCCAGCCAGAAGGTCTGGCGACGCAGGACGACGGCGATCTCTTGATAAAGCGCGATCTGGGCCTCTGCCGAGATCTTCAGGTCCAGGGCCGAGACGGCGTCCCAGGCCTCGTCCAGACGGAAGGCCCTCCGGGCGGCCTCGAAGGCGATGATCAGGGCGGTGGTGTCGCATTCCGCCGAGCCGCGCAGGCGGTCGGGGAAGGTCGGGCCGCACATATTGACCACCTCGTTCGACAGGACGGTGGCGATGATCTCGCGCCGCAGCCGGTGGCTCTTCATCTCCGGCTCGAACCGGGCCAGGGCGTCGGGGAAATAGCCCGTCAGGATGTGCTCGAAGAAGGGGTCTTCCGGCGCCGCAGAAGCGACGATGTCGTCCGACAGCTCCAGCTTGCCATAGGCCATCAGCACGGCCAATTCAGGCCGGGCCAGCGGGAGGCCGGCCGCCATCATCTCCTTGATGCGCAGGCTGTTGGGCAGGCCCTCGACCTTGCGGTCCAGCTTGCCCCGCGCCGACAGGGTCTGCATGAACCGCTCCTGGGCGTCCAGGGCGCCGACGCCCTCGGCCTGCTGCAGGCTCAGGGCCAGGGTCTGGTCGTAGTTGTGGGCCAGGACCTTATGGCCGACCTCGTCGGTCATGGAGGCCAGAAGCGGCGCCCGCTCCTCCATCGGCAGGACGCCGTTGGTTATGGCCGAACCCACCAGGATCTTGATGTTGACCTCGTGGTCGGAGGTGTCCACCCCGGCGGAGTTGTCGATGGCGTCGGTGTTGATGCGTCCGCCGTTCTGGGCGAACGCGATGCGGCCCGCCTGGGTGAAGCCCAGATTGGCGCCCTCGCCCACCACCTTGACCCGCAGCTCGTCGCCGTTGATGCGCAGGGCGTCGGTGCCCTTGTCCCCGACCTGGGCGTCGGTCTCGGCCGGCGACTTCACATAGGTGCCGATGCCGCCGAGATAGAGCAGTTCGACCGGCGCCTTCAGGATGGCGCGGATCAGGCTGACCGGGTCCAGTTCGTCCTCGGCGATGTCCAGCACGGCCTTGATCTGCGGCGTCAACTGGATCGACTTGGCCGCACGCGAGAAGACGCCGCCGCCTTCCGAGATCAGGCTCTTGTCATAGTCCTGCCAGGACGAGCGTTGCAGGTCGAACAGGCGTTTGCGCTCGACCCAGCTGGTCTCCTGATCCGGGTTCGGGTCTATGAAGATGTCGCGGTGGTCGAAGGCGGCGACCAGGCGCGTGGCCTTGGACAAGAGGGCGCCGTTGCCGAAGACGTCGCCGGACATGTCGCCCACGCCCACCATGGTGAAGGGCTGGGTCTGGATGTCCTTGCCGATCTCGCGGAAGTGGCGCTTGACCGCCTCCCAGGCGCCTCGCGCGGTGATGCCCATCCCCTTGTGGTCGTAGCCGACCGAGCCGCCGGAGGCGAAGGCGTCGCCCAGCCAGAAGCCGTAGGAGGCCGACACGCCGTTGGCGATGTCCGAGAAGGTCGCCGTGCCCTTGTCGGCGGCGACGACCAGATAGGGATCGTCCCCCTCCCACGCCACGACGTGAGCCGGTCGGATCACCGAACCGTCGGCGGCGATGTTGTCGGTGATGTCCAGAAGGCCGGACAGGAAGGTGCGATAGGCGCGGATGGCCTCGGCCTGCACCGCCTCGCGGTCCGTCGTGCGCGGCAGCTGCTTGGGATAGAAGCCGCCCTTGGAGCCGACGGGCACGATGACGGCGTTCTTGACCTGCTGGGCCTTGACCAGGCCAAGCACCTCGGTGCGGAAGTCGTCGCGGCGGTCGGACCAGCGCAGGCCCCCGCGCGCCACGGGGCCGAAGCGCAGGTGCACGCCCTCGACGTGGGGCGCCCAGACGAAGATTTCTCGATAGGGCTTGGGCAGGGGCAGGTCTTCCAGCTCGCGCGAGGCGATCTTGATCGAGATGTGCGGCTTGGGCTGGCCGTCCGCATCGAGCTGGAAATAGTTTGTACGCTTGATCGCCCCGATCAGGGCCGCGATCCGGCGCAGCGCCCGGTCGTGATCCAGGCTCTTCACGTCCTGAAGCAGGGCCGTGATCTTGGCGTCCAGCTCGGCGACCTGGGCCTGACGCGCCGCGACATCGCCGCCAGCCTCGGCGAACTTGGCCTTGAACAGCGACAACAGGGCGCGCGACACGTCGGGGTATTCGCGCAGGGCCTCTTCCTGCACCGCCTGGGACGGATCGAGGCCGGTCTGCTGGCGATAACGGGCCAGGGTGCGGATCAGGGCGGCCTCGCGCCACTCCACGCCCAGTTCGATGACCAGGCGGTTGAAGCCGTCGCTTTCGGTCAAGCCGTTCCAGACGGCGGCGAAGGCGCGCTCGAACGGCGCCTTGACGTCGGCGAAGACCAGGTCGCCGCCGCGCGGATCTTCCATCAGGAATTCGTGGACGTGAATCTCGTCCCCGCCCGCCGGACGGATCGGATAGCCGTATTCCTCCAGCGTTTTCAGTCCCATGTCGGCCATGATCGGCAGGACGTCCGACAAGGGGACGGCCGGGCCGCGGCGATACATCTTGAAGCGGAACTGCAGCGGGCTGTCGTCGTCGCGGCGGAAGGCGCGCACGGCCACCGGCTCGCCCGATCCGACGCGGCCGTCGGCGTTCAGCCGGTCCATCTCGCGCAGGTCGACGGCGGCCTCGTCCGCGTCATAGCGGTCGCGGTAGGCGGCGCCGAAGGCCCGGGCCCAGCGGGCGCTGAGCGGCCCGACCTCGACATCGTCGATATCGGCGCGGCGCAGGGCGGATTCGAACCGGTCGACCCAGCCGCGACCGGCCTCGGCCACGTCATGTTCCAGCTGGACGGGATCGGGGGTCGGATGGTTCCCCGGCTCGACGCCGATGATGTAGTGGACGCGGACCAGCGGGGCGTCGGACAGTTGCGGATACCAGGCCGAGATTCGGCCGCCCCAGGCGCGGGCCACGATCTGGCCGATGCGTTCGCGCACCGCCGCGTCGAACCGTTCGCGCGGGATGAAGCACAGGACCGAGACGAAGCGGTCGAACGGGTCCTGACGCGAGAACAGGCGAATGCGCGGCCGGTCGTAAAGGTGAAGAATGCCCAGGGCGATGGACAACAGTTCGTCCTCGCTGATCTGGAACAGCTCGTCGCGGGGATAGTTCTCCAGGATGTTCTTCAGCCGCTTTTCGTTGTGGCTGCCGGGGGCCTTGTCGGCGCGGGCCAGGGCGTTGGCGACCTTGCGCCGGATCAGCGGAACCTCGTTGGCCGCCTTGTCGTAGGCTTCGGAGGTGAACAGGCCGACGAAGCGGGTCTCGCCCGTCGCCTTGCCGTCGGCGCCGTAGCGTTTGACCCCGACGTAATCCATGTAGGCGCGGCGATGGACGCGCGAGCGGGAATTGGCCTTGGCCACCGTCACCGGCTCGGACAGGTCCAGCTGGCGGCGCATCTGCCGGGTCAGGACGGCCGGTTCGGACGCGCGGCGCAGGATCGTGCGCTCCGGATCGGCCAGGATTCCCAGGCCCGCGACGGACTGGCTGAGGGCGGCCTCGGCCTCATAATCGCCGTCGGCGGCGCGGGGATAGTCGTAGTCGCGCGCGCCCAGGAAGACGAAATGATCGCTCTTCAGCCACTTCAGGAAGGCGATGTTCTCGGCCAGGACGGCGGGATCGACCGGCGGCGGCGTTTCTTCCAGGCGTTTGACGGCCTGGCGCATCAGGCCGGTCATGGCGTCGTGATCGGCGACGGCGGCATGAACGTCGGCCAGGGTCTGGGCCAGCCCCTCGCCCAGGACGTCGCGGCGCTCCTGGGGCACGGGGTCGATCACCAGCATGATGACCGACAGGCGGCGACCGTTCATCTCGACCAGAGGGTGGAACAGGGCGCGGACCGAAACGCCGGCTTCGGCCAGCACGCCCATGACGCTGTCGACCAGGAAGGGGGCGTCCGCCTGGACGATGCGGATCAGGTCGTAGTCCAGCGCCTGGCCGTTCGCCCCCGTCAGGGCGCCCACGGTGATCAGGGGCGCGGCGCCGGCCGGATAGGCCTTGGCGGCGTCCCACGAGGCGGCCAGCAGGGCGGCCAGATCCTCGCCGCCCAGTTCGGGCGTCTCGTCGGCGGCGTAGTCCTCGTGCGCCTGAGCCAGGAAGGCCTGTTCCGCCGCGCCCGGACCCGTGCCCACGATCTTGGCGAAGGCCGCCTCCAACGCGGCCTTGGTGATCGGCTGAACCGGAACGGGGCTCGGATCGAGGGCGGTCATGGACAAGCAGTCTCGGGCGACGCGGCAGGGCCGCAAGGGATGCGGCGCGACGCAGCGCCACATCTGCTGACTAGGCCAGGTCCGGTCGCTCGGGAAGCCCTTGCGGATCGATCATTGTCATGAACATCGATCACCTTGGAATTATTGTGCGGCGCCACAAAAGAGAAAGCCGCCGGACTGGGGGAGTCCGGCGGCCTGCGCGGACCGACGTTGGGGAGGGGAGGGGCGTCGGCCTCGCTGTCGTCACGGGTTGGAGGGGGGAGAAACCCGTGCCGTCCGACCCAAGATGGGAAGGAGGCGTCGCGGTTCAAGGCCCCCGTCTTCGCCTTTGTGCAGGACAAGACGCCGCAGGCGCACAGGCGCCGAAACCAGGCTGGAAATGACCGCAGCTTCGGGGGACAAGAGGGGCGGCGCGCGCGTCGATCCGCGTGGGGCCATGAAGCCGGAGAGCCCTGGGTTGCGTCGCTTTTTCTTCTGGTCCGTGTTGTCGGCCCTGATCGGCGTGGTCCTGGCAGGGGCCGGTTTCGGCGCCTATTGGGCGCTGCATGTCCGGTTCCAGCCCGTGACCCTGGACCGGGAGGCCGACGAAACCGTTCAGGGCCTTCTGGACGAGGCGTCCTGGGTGTCGGACGGGGTCGGAGAGCGGCCGGTCTATGTCGTCGGCTGGCGCGACAGCGCGGCGGTGGAGACCTTCATGCGCGAGGAGGCGCCGCGTCTGCGCGCCGCCGGTGCCGAGACCCGGTTGTTCCTGTTCGCCCGCCCGGATCAGGACGGGGCGCCCCGCTCTACGGCGACCGAACGGGCCACGATCGCCGAACTGTGGTTGAGCCGTGACTGGACCCTGTATCGCCGCTGGGCCGAGACGCCGTCGCGCAGCTGGACGGCGGCGGGTTTGCCGCGCGCCGACCACGATCTGTCCCGCGCGGCCATGGTCGAGGCGGGGCGGCGGTTCGACGCGGACCTGACCGGCCGGTTGCGGGCGGCCGGGGTCGTGATCCGCTATCCGCTGATCCTGTGGCGGGACCGAAACGGGAGGCTGACGGCCTGCGGCTGCTCCGACAGCCGGTCGTGGAAAAGGATCGAAGACGATCTGGGATCGGCCCAGGCGCCCAAGCCTGACGTCCGTCCTGCGCCCAAGGCCGAGGACCCGGCCGCCGCCGCCGCTCCCGGACGCCCGTCCCTGGCCTATCCGGAACTGCCGCCGCCCGCCAGGCCGGCCCCTGCGACCGGTGCGCCGGCGCCTGTGTCGCCTCCCTCGCCGGCCGTCCAGCCTCGAACACCGACGGCAGAGCCTCCCCGCAGCCGAGCGCCGGCGGGCCGAACGCCGCGCCCGGCGCCCCTGCCCCGACGCGAGGAGGACACGACCTTCTTCTGAGGCGCGATCAGAGGGTGCGGCAGGCGGCGATCAGGCGATCCACGTCTTCCTGATCCTGATAGAGGCCGAAGCCGAAGCGGATCACGTCGTCGCGCACGTCGGAGACGACGCCCGCCGCCAACAGCCTGGCGCGCCAGGCCGGCGCCTCGGGGTGGCGCAGGGCCAGGAAGCGGGCGCGGGGACCCTCGCCCTCCACGGGATTGAGGATTTCGGCCTGGGACAGGGCCCCGGCCTGGCCGTCCGTCACCGCCGCCTGAAACCGGGTCGCCAGGCGGCGCGCATGCTCGGCCGTATCGGCGGTTGTCAGGCCCTGATCCTGCAGCATCCGGCGCACGGCGTTGAATCGGTACAGCGCCGAACAGTCGAAGGTCGCGCCCCAGAAGCGGCCGCCGTCCCGGCGATACCGGACCCCGCCGGGCGGCCCCTCCAGATCGCCGAATTCGGCGAACCAGCCGGTGACGGCCGGACGCGGACCGAACCCTTCCGGCGCATGCAGGAAACAGGCGCCCTCGCCCGCCATGGCGTATTTATAGCCCCCGGCGACGTAGAAGACCCGATCCGCCACCGCCGACAGATCGGTCGGCACGGCCATGAAGCCGTGATAGCCGTCCAGCGTGATCCACGGCCCCTCGGGGCGCGCCAGGGCGGCGAGGGCCTCGATCCTGTCGAACAGGCCGCCGGTGCGGAAGAAGACCTGACTGACCAGGATCCAGTCGTGCCCGCCCGCCTGCGCCGCCTGGACGAAGCGGTCGGGGAAGGTGTCGAACGGGGCCAAAGGCACGTGCGTGACGACCGCCAGACCGGCCTCTTCCCAGCGTTGGGCCTGGCGGCGGAAGGAATGGAATTCTCCGTCCGTGGCCAGGATGCGCACGGGCCGCCGCTCGAACGCCGAGAAGATCCGCAACAGGAAGTCGTGGGTGTTGGAGGAAAAGACCAGGCCGTCGGTCGTCGGCAAACCCAGTTCGGCCGCCACATGGGCCTGAGCCTCGGGGATCACTTCGCCGAAGACCAGGTCCCACTTCTGGTCGGCATGGGCGTTGGCGTCCAACCAGGCCTGCTGCTGGGCCTCGAAACTGACGTCGGGCCACAGATGATGGCTGTGCGCCGCGAAATGCAGCCGACCGGGCGCCGCCGCCAGAGCGCGGGAGAAGAGGGATTTGTGGCTCATCCCTCCCCTTTAGGCCATCTCACCTGGCGCTCAAGCCGCGCGTGACGCGCCTCAGATGAGCGCGCCGTGGCAGTGTTTGAACTTGCGGCCCGAACCGCAGGGGCAGGGGGCGTTGCGGCCGGTCATCTCCCAGCCGGGCGGCAGGGCCTCGATGGGCAGCTTGGAACGGTCGTCGCCGATCAGGGTGCCTTCCGGGTTCTGAGCGGACGGGTTCGCCATCTCGTTCTCGCCGGTGCCGGGATTCAGGTGGATTTCCTGGAACTCGGGCATTTCGGGCGGCGGCTGGAAGCGGAACTCCACCGTCATCAGCCAGCGGGTGACGTTGTGGCGCAGGTCGTGCAGCAGGCCCTCGAACAGGTTGAAGGCCTCGGTCTTGTACTCCTGCAGCGGATCGCGCTGGCCGTAGCCGCGCAGGCCGATGACGCCGCGCAGATGGTCCAGGTGAACCAGATGTTCGCGCCACTGCATGTCGATCATCTGCAGCAGGAACTGCTTTTCCAGACCGCGCGTCTGTTCGGCGCCGATCATCTCCAGCCGTTCGGCGGCGCGGGCGTCGGCGGCTTCCAGCAGCCGCTCCTCGATCTCCTCGTTCGACACGCCTTCCTCAGCGGCCCAGTCGTGCAACGGCAGCTCCAGACCCAGGGTCGAGCGGACCTTTTCGTCCAGGCCGTCGATGTCCCACTGCTCCGCATAGGCCTTGGGCGGCATGTAGCGCTCGACCAGGTCGGACACGACGTCGCGGCGGAAGTCGCCGACCAGTTCGGACAGATCCTCGGAGTCCATGAACTCCTGGCGCTGCTCGAACACGGCCTTGCGCTGGTCGTTCACGACGTCGTCGTATTTCAGCAGGTTCTTGCGGATGTCGTAGTTGCGGGTCTCGACACGCTTCTGGGCGGTCTCGATGGCGCGGTTCAGCCAGGGGTGGGTGATGGCCTCGCCTTCCGCCACGCCGAAGGTCTTCATGATCGAGTCCAGACGATCGCCGGCGAAGATGCGCAGCAGATCGTCCTCGCAGGACAGGTAGAATTTCGACACGCCGGGGTCGCCCTGACGCCCTGTCCGGCCGCGCAGCTGATTGTCGATGCGGCGGCTTTCGTGGCGTTCGGTGCCCAGGACGAACAGGCCGCCGGCGGCCAGGGCCTGTTCCTTCAGGACGGCGATCTCGGCCTTGAACTCGGCCTCCTTGGCCGCTTCCATTTCCGGCGTCACCTCGACGGCCAGGTTGCGCTGGTCCAGCAGCCACTTCTGCATCTTCATTTCGAGGTTGCCCCCGAGCTGGATGTCCGTGCCGCGGCCGGCCATGTTGGTGGCGATGGTCACGGCGCCCGGCAGGCCGGCGTCGGCGACGATATAGGCTTCCTGCTCATGCTGGCGGGCGTTCAGAACGCTGTGCGGAATGCCGCGCAGCTTGGTCTCGTAGGTGATGTCATAGGCGGCGTCGCCGATCTTCTCGGCTTCCTTGGCCTTGCCGGCGTATTCGGGCTTCAGGGCGCGCGAAACCTCGACCTTGTATTCGAAGCGGTTCAGCAGGTCCGACAGCTGTTCCGACCGTTCGATGGAAACGGTGCCGACCAGGATCGGCTGACCGGCGAGGTGGCACTCGGCGATCTGGCGGGCGATGGCCTGGTTCTTCTCGGCGTGGGTCCGATAGACCTCGTCGTCATAGTCCTTGCGCTGGATCGGCCGGTTGGTCGGCACCTCCAGCACGTCCATCTTGTAGATGTCGCCGAATTCCTGAGCCTCGGTCGCGGCCGTGCCGGTCATGCCGGACAGTTTTTCGTAGAGGCGGAAGTAGTTCTGGATCGTGACCGAGGCCAGGGTCTGGTTCTCGGGCTGGATCTTGACGTCCTCCTTGGCCTCGATGGCCTGGTGCAGACCTTCGGACAGGCGGCGGCCCGTCATCATGCGGCCGGTAAATTCGTCGATCAGGACGATCTCGCCGCCCTTGATGATGTAGTCCTTGTCACGCTGGTACAGGGTGTTGGCGCGCAGGGCCTGGTTGGAGTGGTGGACCAGGGTGATGTTGGCCGCGTCGTACAGGCCGGTGGTGTCCTCGGCGAAGTGGCCGCCCTTCTCCAGCGCCTCTTCCAGCCGTTCCGAACCCAGTTCGGTCAGCAGGACCTGCTTCTGCTTTTCGTCCAGCTCGAAGGTGTCGGGGTCCTTGATCAGCTCTTTGATCAGGGCGTCCAGCACCTTGTAGAGGTCCGAACGGTCTTCGGTCGGACCCGAGATGATCAGAGGGGTGCGGGCCTCGTCGATCAGGATGGAGTCGACTTCGTCGACGATGGCGAAGTTGTGCGGGCGTTGCACCATCTCGCGCCGGTCGTAGACCAGGTTGTCGCGCAGATAGTCGAAGCCGAATTCGTTGTTGGTGCCATAGGTGACGTCAGCGGCGTAGGCGGCCTGGCGCTGGCCCTGGGACAGGCCGTTGACGATGACCCCGACCTCGAGCCCCAGGAAACGATAGACCCGCCCCATGGTCTCGGCGTCGCGCCGGGCCAGATAGTCGTTGACGGTGATGACGTGCACGCCCTTGCCCGTCAGGGCGTTCAGATAGACGGGGGCGACGGCCACCAGGGTCTTGCCCTCGCCGGTCCGCATCTCGGCGATGCCGCCCTGGTGAAGGATCATGCCGCCGGCCAGCTGGACGTCGTACTGACGCTGGCCCAGCACCCGCTTGGACGCCTCGCGCACCACGGCGAAGGCTTCGGGCAGAAGCTTGTCCAGGGTCTCGCCCGCCGCCAGACGGTCGCGGAACGTGTCCGTCATCATGCGCAGTTCGTCGTCGGACAGGGCCGCGAACTTGGGCTCCAGCGCATTGATGCGCTGGGCCTGATCCTGGAAGGCCTTGACCTTGCGATCGTTGGAAGAGCCGAAAAGTTTCTTGGCGAAGCCGAGCATGGCAGATCCGGTAAGGGTCGAGCGTCGTTCGAACGGCTCAGGAATCCCGAGAAGGGGCGGCGAGACGGAACGCCGGGGGAAGGAGCATGAACGGCGCCGGCCCCGTGCACGCCGCAACGGGCGCGCGCGAAGGGCCGCGCAGACGATCAAAACCCCTCGACTTGGGCGCAGGCGGGACTTAAGCACCGACCTAACCCCTGTCAACGCGAGGGGCTTTCGGCCGCCTTCGACGGAGCGCCCCCTTGATCCCAATCCGGCGACCCTTTGGTGTTCTGGCGGCGGCGCTGATGGTCGCCAGCCTGGCCGTATCGGCCTGTTCGCGCGGCGGCCGCGACCACGCGCCAGAGGCCGGCGACAAGGCGGTGGCCCGTGTGCAGGACGCGACCATTTGGGCTTCGGACGTGCGACGCGAGGCGGTGGCCCAGGGGCTGATCGGCGAAAACGAACCGCTGGACACGACCTCCGAGCTGTTCCGCCGGGTGCTGGACGAGGTCATCGACCAGAAGCTTTTGGCGCGCGAGGCCGAGCGGCGCCGGCTGGACGCTTCGCCCCTGGCCCAGCGCCGGCTGGAGGCCACGCGCGAGCGCATCCTGGGCGACATGCTGGTCGAGAACGTCGTCGACGGCGCGGTATCCGACCAGGCGGTGCAGACGCTTTATAACGAACAGCTTCGTCTGGCGAAGACGTCGGAGGAAATCCGCGTCCGCCTGATCCTTACCCGCACCAAGGCCGAGGCCGACGCCGTTCTGGGCATCTTGCGTCAGGGCGCCGCCTTCGAGGCGGTGGCCAGCGAACGCTCCATCGACGAGGCGACCCGCTTTTCCGGCGGCGACCTGGGCTATTCCACCCTGGACGTCATGCCGCAAAGCTACGCCGCCGCGCTGCGAGACAGGCCGGCGGGGTCCGTCGTCGGCCCGTTCCAGACCGAGGGCGGCTGGGCCGTTCTGCGGGTCGAGGATCGGCGCAAGGAAACCCCGCCCACTTTGGAGCAGGCACGCCCGCAGATCGTCCGTTACCTGACCTATGACGGGGTGCGCCGCCTGTTGGAGCAGTTGCGCGGCAAGTCCAAGGTGGACGTCCTTCTGCCCGCATCGCCCGCCGCTTCCGTCCCGCCGACGCCCGCGTCGCCGTCTTCCGCCCCCGTACCGGCCGCCTGACATGAACAAGACTCCTTCCACCACCGGCCAGAAGATCGAACAGGCGCTGGAAAAGGCGCTGGATCCGTTGGCGACGGCGCTGAAGCGCGCGACCCGCCCGTCGGGGACCGAGGCCGCCGCGCCGACGCCGCCGGCCGGAAAGCCGGGCCTGGCCATCTCGCCCCTGGCCGTGCCGTTTCCGACCATTCCGCCCATCGGCGGGGTGGAGATGGCGACGGCGCGGGCGGGCTTTTACAAGCATGAACGCGACGATCTGGTGGTGTTCCGCTTCGCGCGCGGAACCAGCTGCGCCGGGGTCTTCACCCGTCACAAGATCGGCTCGGCCCCCGTGGACTGGTGCAAGAAACAGCTGGCCGCCGGCGACGGCAAGGACGTGCGCGCCCTGGTGATCAACGCCGGGTGCGCCAACGCCTTCACCGGCAAGGCCGGGGCGGACGCCGCCCGGCGCACGGCGACCGAGGTCGCCAAACGCTTCGGCTGTCGCCAGCGCGACGTCATGCTGGCCTCGACCGGTGTGATCGGGGTGGTGCTGGACGAAAAGAAGATCCTGGCCAAGCTGCCCGAGATCGAACACGGGCTGGCCGCCGACGCCTGGGCCAAAGCCGGTCGCGGCATCATGACCACCGACACCTTCCCCAAGGGCGCCTACGCCGAGGCCGAGATCGAGGGCTACAAGGTCCGCATCGCCGGCATCGCCAAGGGCTCGGGCATGATCGCGCCGGACATGGCGACCATGCTGGCCTTCATCGTCACCGACGCCGACATCCATCCCAGCGTGCTGCGCGCCCTTCTGGGCCTGCATGTGCGCACCACCTTCAACTCGGTGACGGTGGACGGCGACACCTCCACCAACGACACCTGCCTGCTGTTCGCCACCGGCGCCTCGGGCGCGCCGCGCATCGGCCGGGTCGGCGACCGGCGGTTGAAGAGCTTCTCGGCCGCCCTGGACAAGGTGATGCTGGACCTGGCGCACCAGCTGGTGCGCGACGGCGAGGGCGCGACCAAGTTCGTCAAGGTGACGGTCGACGGCGCGGCTTCGCCCGCCTCGGCCCGAAAACTGGCCAAGTCCATCGCCGACAGTCCCCTGGTCAAGACCGCCATCGCCGGTCAGGACGCCAACTGGGGCCGCGTCGTCATGGCCGTGGGCAAGACCGAGGAGCCGGTCGACCGCGACCGCCTGGCCATCCGTTTCGGCCCGCACCAGGCCGCCCTCGACGGCGCTCCGGCCCCGACCTACGACGAGGCCAAGATGACGGCCTATATGAAGAATCCGGAGATCGACATCACCGTCGATGTGGGTTCGGGCCGCGCTTCGGCCACCGTCTGGACCTGCGACCTGACCAAGGGCTACATCGAGATCAACGGCGACTATCGCTCGTGACCGACGCGCCTCTGCCCACCGTTCTGGTCGTCGCCGTCGCCCTGATCGACGTGGACGGTCGCGTGCTGATCGCCAAACGGCCCGAGGGCAAGAAACTGGCCGGGCTGTGGGAGTTTCCAGGCGGCAAGGTCGAGCCGGGCGAACGGCCCGAACAGGCCCTGATCCGCGAGCTGAAGGAAGAACTGGACATCGACGTCAAGGAAAGCTGCCTGGCGCCCTTCGTCTTCGCCAGCCACGCTTACGATTCCTTTCACCTCTTGATGCCACTGTATCTGTGTCGACGTTGGGACGGCGTGGTCGCCGCGCGCGAGCATGACGCTCTGGCCTGGGTGAAGCCGAACAAATTGTCGGACTATCCCATGCCGCCCGCCGACGAACCGCTGGTCGCCTGGCTACGCGACCTCTTGTGACCACCGCCGACCAGGGAGGCCGGCCATGCGACGCTTCATCGGCCGGTTCCTGCGCGACGACGACGGCGCCACGGCCATCGAATACGGCCTGATCTGCGCCCTGATCTTCTTGGCCATAGTCGGTTCGATCAGCGCCCTCGGCAATACGAACACCGGCGGTTTCGCCCGGACGGTCGAGAAGCTGAGCACCGCCATTCAGGCGGCGATCGGCGGCTAGTCGGCCTCTTCGCCGGTTCGTTCCTTCACGCCCAGGGCGTCGGCCAGACGCATCTTGGCCGATCCGCGCGGCAGGGGCTTCTGCTGGCTTGCGTGCGGCTTCCAGCCGGCGACATGGATGATCTCGAACGTCGCGGGAATGCGGCCGTCGGCGTCGCCGTGCCGCTGGGCGTAGAGATCGGCCGCTCGCGCCACCATGGACCGGGTCAAGGGCCGGATCGGGCCGTTCAGCACATTGGTCTCTCCCATGGCGCGCAGGTCGCGGACCAGGGCGAACAGGTCCGGATAGCGGACGGTGAAGCGATCCACGTCCGAGACGGGCAGGGCGAAGCCGGCGCGTTGCAGCAGGGCCGCCCCGTCATGGCCGTCGGCGAAGGGAGAGACTCGCGCCTGGGCGCCCCCGCGTTCGGCCAGTTCGGCCTCGGTCAGGACGCCGCGCAGCTCCTTCAGCGTGCCCGCGCCGAACAGGGCGCCGATGAACAGACCGTCGGGCTTCAGGGCCTGGCGGATCTGGGACAGGGCGCCGGGCAGGTCGTTGGCCCAGTGCAGCGACAGCAGCGACACGATCAGATCGGCGCTGTCCGCCGCAAGCGGCAGGGGCGCGGCGCCCGGCGCGGCGCGCTGATACACGCTTAGAGGTGTTGCGACAGGTCCGACCCGTCCGGCCGCGTCGCTGGCGCGCACCGCCGCCTCAAACACGCCAGGGTGGGCGGAAGAATCGACCGTGACGGGAAAATCGCGCAGGATGGCTTCCAGGCTTTCGGCCGCGTTCTGGGCGGCGCGGGCGTGCAGGAAGTCGGCCTGATCGAACCTTGGGGCCGATCGGGTCAGGCGCGCGGCGCGGCGGGCGGCGTCGAAGATCAGCGGCGGGCCGTCGGCCTGAGGCGGTGACTGGAGCGGGGAGGGGGCCATGGCAGGGCAGAATGGGGTCTGGCGGCGCGCCTGGGAAGGGGCGGAACGGGGTTTGCGCGAGGGGCCCGGCTTATGGATGCGGGGGATGGCCGACCTGATCCTGCCGCCCATGGCCCACGACAGCCGCGAGGCGACGGCCGCCGCCGGCCTGACGCCAGACGCCTGGAGCCGCATCCGGTTTCTGGAGGCGCCGGTGTGCGACGGCTGCGGCGCGGCCTTCGAGATGGACGGGGGCGACTTCGCCGACAGCCGCTGCGCCGCCTGTCTGGCTCGGCCCTACGCCTTCGAACGGGCGCGGGCGGCCTGTGTCTATGACGAAGATTCGCGCGGTCTGATCCTGCGGTTCAAACATGGCGACCAGCAGCAGTTCGCGCCCCTGTTCGCCCGCTGGATCGGCCGCGCCGCCGCCGATCTGATCGCCGAGGCGGACGTGGTCGCGCCCGTGCCTCTGCACCGGTTTCGCCTGTTGTCGCGCCGGTTCAACCAGGCGGCCGAGATCGCCCGACCTCTGGCCCGCGCATCGGCCCTCGACTATGCGCCCGACGCCCTGGTCCGGATCAGCCATACCGCCAGCCAGGGCGGGCGAAGCCGGCGTGGACGGCGGCTGAACGTCAAGGCCGCCTTCGCCGTGACCGAGGCGGGGCGGCGCCGCATCAAGGGAAGACGGGTGTTGCTGATCGACGACGTCCTGACTACGGGGGCGACGGCAGAGGCCTGCGCGCGGGCCCTGACGGCCGCCGGGGCGCGCGGCGTGGACCTGGCGGTGGTGGCGAGGGTGCGAAACGCGCGCGAGATCGTTATGTAGGCTCCAACCCCAATCTGGAGACCTGCTTTGGCCGACGTCGTCATCTACACCAAGCCCGGCTGCCCCTACTGCTTCAGCGCCATGAGCCTGCTGAAGAAGAAGGGCGTCGACTATGTCGAGATCGTCGCGTCCAACGATCCCGAGAAGAAGGCCGAGATGGTCGAACGTTCCGGCGGACGCATGACCTTTCCGCAGATCTTCATCGACGGCCGCCATGTCGGCGGGTCGGACGATCTCCACGCCCTGGACAGCGAGGGCAAGCTCGACCCCCTGCTGGCCGCCTGACGCGCCTTGGGCGAGACGCTGGACATCGCCCTGATCCAGACCCGCACGCCGGCGACGGCGGCGGGCGGGTTGGCCCATGTCTCGCCGCTGATCCGGCAGGCGGCGGCCGGCGGGGCGAAACTCATATTGACGCCCGAAGGGACCAATCTGCTGGAACAGCGTCGCGCCCTGCGCGAGGCCGTTCTGGCGGACGAGGAAAATGACGTCGCCGTTCTGGGCTTGCGGGCCCTGGCGTCCGAACTGGGCGTCTGGCTGCTGATCGGTTCGGCCCTGGTGCGGTCCGATCAGCCCGGCGACGGCCGGGCGGCCAACCGGTCGTTGTTGATCGATCCGACCGGCGCGGTCGTCGCCCGTTATGACAAGCTGCACGTCTTCGACGTCGATCTGCCGAACGGCGAGACCTATCGCGAAAGCGCCACGGTCCGGCCCGGCGATCGGGCGGCGATGGCCCAGACGCCCTGGGGCGGCCTGGGTCTGACCGTCTGCTACGACATCCGTTTTCCGCATCTGTATCGTCAGCTGGCCAAGGCGGGGGCGGCGATGATCGCGGTTCCCGCCGCCTTCACCGTCCCGACCGGAGAGGCGCACTGGGAGACCCTTCTGCGCGCCCGGGCCATAGAGACGGGCGCCTTCATCCTGGCCCCGGCGCAGGGCGGGACGCATGAGGACGGCCGCCGGACCTGGGGCCGTTCGACCGTCGTCGGGCCGTGGGGGGAGATCGTCGCCAAGGCGGATCACGACGAGCCCTGCGTCGTGCCGGCGACCCTGGATCTGACGGCCGTGACGCGCGCGCGCGCCGCCGTGCCCGCCCTGACCCACGACCGCGACTTCAGCCCCGTCTTGGACCCCTCATGATCCGTTACGCCCTGAAATGCGATCAGGCCCATGGTTTCGAGGCCTGGTTCGGCTCCTCCGCCGACTATGACGACCAGGCGGCGCGCGGCCTGGTCGAATGCCCGTTCTGCGGCTCGCACGCGGTGGACAAGGCCGTGATGGCGCCGGCGGTCGGCGGCGCGCGCAAGGCCGACGCGGCCACCGACGCGGCGGCCCGCATGCAGACCATGATGATGGAGGCGGCCCGCGAGGTGCGCGCCCATGTCGAGGCCAATTTCGACTATGTCGGCGACGCTTTCGCCCGCGAGGCCCGCGACATCCACGAAGGCCGGTCCGAAAAGCGCGAAATCTACGGCGAGGCGACGCCGGCTGAGGTTCGCAAGCTGAAGGACGACGGGGTCCCCGTCGCTCCCCTGCCGTCTGCCCCGCCCGATCCCGGAAAGGTTCATTGATGGCTCTGACCTGGCGGCTGATGCGGCCTGACGACATCGATGCGGTGGTCGATGTGGCGCGGCTGTCGTTTCCCGATCATTTCGAGGACCGCGCCTGTTTCGACAACCGGCTGGCCCTCTATCCGCGCGGCTGTTTCGTCCTGACCGAGGCGGAGGGGCCGGCGCGCGGCTATCTGATCGCCTATCCCTGGAAGGCCGACAGCGCGCCGCCGCTGAACACGGTGATCGAAGGGCTGCCGGGCGAACCGGCGCTGATCTATCTGCACGACCTGGCCCTGCACCCCGAGGCGCGGGGCGGCGGCGTGACCGGCGCCATAGTGGAGCGTCTGGCCGAACAGGCGGCCGGGGACGGCTGGCCCGCCGTGGCCCTGGTGGCGGTCAATGACGCCGCCGACTTCTGGCGGCGTCACGGATTTCAGGACCGGGCCTCGGACGCCCTGGCCGAGAAGTTGGCCAGCTATGGACCGGATGCCCGCTATATGGTGCGCCCGCTCTGAGGTGTGACGTCAGGGCCGGTTCAACGCTGTCCGGCCGCCGGCCCGAACGAAGTAGACACGATGGGCGCGTGGAATGGCGTTGACCGCGCGCCGCCGCATCTCCTGCTCGCAGACGCGCGGATCCCCGATGGAATCCGGCGTCAGGAACGCCCGGTTCAGGGCGCACCAGTCGCGGCTGGCGACGCGAATGCGCTGGGCCAGGATCAGGGCCTCGTCCCGCCGCGCCAGGTTCAGGCCCTGGGCCTGAACAGACATGTCCGGCGCCGGTCCGGCCAGCAGGGTTGTGGCCAAGGTCAATCCGGCGATCAGGCTCATCGTCGTCTCCATTGCATTCGCCGGGTCGGCGTCTTGCGAACAGGAGGCGACCTGCGGGGCCTGCGGATGCGGCGTTGCGGATGAAATATCGGTAAGGCGCGCTGGCGTGGGCGCCGGGGCCGGACGGGGCGCGAAAACGCCTGCTCTGGCGTTTCGGCGCTCTTGCCTGTAAGAGGCGCGCGAAACTCTCTCCCCCCAATGCCTGCATCCCTTGCAGCGGCGCGGATTTTCCGTGACCGAACACAGTCCGCCCGAGCCCGACATGAACCTGCGTAACGTCGCCATCATCGCCCACGTTGACCACGGCAAAACGACCCTGGTCGACCAGCTTCTCGCCCAGTCCGGCGTGTTCCGAGCCAATGAGGCGACGACCGAGCGCGCCATGGACTCCAACGACCAGGAAAAAGAGCGCGGCATCACCATCCTGGCCAAGTGCACCTCGGTGCTGTGGAACGGCAAGGCGGGCGAGACGCGCATCAACATCATCGACACCCCCGGCCACGCCGACTTCGGCGGCGAGGTCGAGCGCATCCTGGGCATGGTGGACGGTTGCGTCATCCTGGTCGACGCCGAAGAGGGCGTCATGCCCCAGACCAAGTTCGTGCTGACCAAGGCGCTGAAGATGGGCCTGCGCCCGATCCTGTGCATCAACAAGGTCGACCGCGCCCACGCCGACCCGGACCGCGTCCACAACGAGACCTTCGACCTGTTCGCCGCCATCGGCGCGACGGACGAGCAGCTGGACTTCCCGCACATCTACGCCTCGGGCCGCAACGGCTGGGCGACGCTGGACCTGAACCAGCCCAACGACAACCTGGCCCCGCTGTTCGACCTGATCGTCGACCACGTGCCGCCGCCCGCCGTCCAGGCCAACCGGGACAAGCCGTTCCGCATGCTGGACGTGCTGATCGAAAGCGACCCGTTCCTGGGCCGCCTGCTGACCGGCCGGATCGAGAGCGGCAAGGCCGTTCCCGGCATGGCGATCCACGCCCTGGACCGCGAAGGCAAGGAAATCGAACGCGGCCGCATCACCAAGGTGCTGGCCTTCCGCGGCCTGAAGCGCCAGCCGCTGGACGAGGGTTCGGAAGCGGGCGACATCGTCGCCATCGCCGGCATGTCCAAGGCGACCGTGGCCGACACCCTGTGCGCCATGGAAGTCACCGAGCCGCTGGACGCCCAGCCGATCGATCCGCCGACCATCTCCATGACCGTCTCGGTCAACGACAGCCCCCTGGCCGGCCGCGAGGGCGACAAGGTCCAGTCGCGCGTGATCCGCGACCGCCTGCTGAAGGAGGCCGAGGCCAACGTCGCCATCCGCGTCACCACGACCGAAGGCGGCGACGCCTATGAGGTCGCCGGCCGTGGCGAACTGCAGTTGGGTGTTCTGATCGAGAACATGCGCCGCGAAGGCTTCGAGGTTTCGATCTCGCGTCCGCGCGTCGTGTTCAAGGAAGGCGAGAACGGCGAGAAGCTGGAGCCGATCGAAGACGTCATGATCGATGTGGACGACGAATTCACCGGCGTGGTCATCGAAAAGCTGTCGGCCCGCAAGGCCGAGCTGGCCGACATGGGTCCGTCCGGCGCCGGCAAGACCCGCATCAGCCTGAAGGCGCCGTCGCGCGCCCTGATCGGCTATCAGGGCGAGTTCCTGACGGACACGCGCGGTTCGGGCGTGCTGAACCGCGTGTTCAGCCACTATGAGCCGCACAAGGGCGCCATCGCCGGTCGTCTGAAGGGCGTTCTGATCTCGAACTCGGACGGTGAAACCGCCGCCTTCGCCCTGTGGAACCTGGAAGACCGGGGCGTCATGTTCGTCGGCGCCGGCGAGAAGACCTATCAGGGCATGATCATCGGCGAGAACGCGCGCTGGGACGACCTGGACGTCAACCCGATCAAGGGCAAGCAGCTGACCAACGTCCGCGCCGCCGGCAAGGACGAGGCCGTTCGCCTGACCCCGCCGCGCCAGATGTCGCTGGAACAGGCCATCGCCTATATCGACGACGACGAGCTGGTCGAGGTGACGCCCAAGTCCATCCGCCTGCGCAAGCAGGTGCTGAACCCGTCGTTCCGCAAGAAGCGCGTTCGCCCGGAATAATCGCTGACTGACGCGGCGAGGGTTTGAGGCCTATATCGGCGCATGACCCCCGCTCCGCCCAGCCTCGACGACCGACTAGACGAGGCCGCCGCCGCGCAGGATCCGCGCGCGGCGGTCTCTTTCGTTCTGCGCGAGGCCTATGACGCCGCCCGCACCCGCGCCGAGCGCAAGCTGGACGCCGGTTCGAAGGGGCGCGAGGTCGCCCGTCTGTACGCCGCGGCCGCCGACGACATGCTGAAGGCCCTGTGGCGGGTGGCGACCGAGACCCTGTTTCCCGTCTCGCCGGTCGAGAGCGAACGTCTGTCGCTGGTGGCGGTGGGGGGCTATGGGCGGGGCGTCCTGGCGCCCTTCTCGGATCTGGACCTGCTGTTCCTGCGCCCGGCCAAGGCGACGCCACGCGGGGAGAGCGTGATCGGATTCGTCCTCTATGTGCTGTGGGATCTGGGGGTGAAGGTCGGGCCGTCGGTGCGCTCGGTCGAAGAGTGTCTGAGCCTGTCGCGCACCGACATGACGGTGCGGACGACCCTGCTGGAGGCGCGTCCGCTGGCGGGGGACGAGGCGCTGGCCCAGCTGATGATCGGCCGGTTCCGCGACATGGTGTCCAGGTCCGACCCGCGCCCCTTCATCGCCGCCAAGCTGGAAGAACGGGCTGTGCGGCACGAGAAGGCCGGATCGACCCGCTACAAGGTCGAACCCAACGTCAAGGACGGCAAGGGCGGCCTTCGCGACCTGAACACCCTGTACTGGATCGCCCGGTCCCTGGCCCCGGAAAGCCGGCTGGGCGCGACGGTGATGGACGAGCTGTTCACCCCGCGTGAACGGCGCACGTCTGACGAGGCGTTCGACTTCCTGTGGCGGGTTCGCATCCACCTGCACCTGATCGCGGGGCGTGCCGAGGAGAAGCTGACCTTCGACATGCAGCCCGAGGTGGCCCGGCGCATGGGCTGGCGCGGGCGCGGCGACGAGCCGGCGGTAGAGCGGTTCATGCGACGTTATTTTCTGGTCGCGCGCGATGTCGGCGCCTTGACGCGCGCCATGTCGGCCAAGCTGGAGGCGCGCCACCAGAAGACGGCCCTGGGTCTGTCGCGCCTGATCACGCCCTTCCGCCCGGCGCGGCGCAAGCTGGAGGTCGAAGGCTTCTGGATCGACCAGGGCCGCCTGTCGGTCGAGGGCGCCGAGGTCTTCGCCGCCGATCCGACCAAACTGTTGAAGCTGTTCGTCTGCGCCGACCGGCACGATCTGGACCTGCACCCGGACGCCTTTTCGGCGGTGACGCGGTCCCTGTCGCTGGTGACGCCCCGGCTGAGGCGCGACCCCGAGGCCAGCAAGGCCTTCCTTAGCATCCTGGCGCATGGCCAGCGGCCCTACCGCGTTCTGACCCTGATGAACGAGACGGGCCTTCTGGGTCGCTTCCTGCCGGAATGGGGCCGGATCGTCGGCCAGACCCAGTTCAACATGTACCACGCCTATACGGTGGACGAGCATACGCTCCAGGCCATCGGGGTCATCAACGACATCGCCCGCGGCAAGTTGCGGGACGACCACCCGATGGCTTCCGAGATCGTGCATCTGATCTCGGACATGGAGGCCCTGATGCTGGCCATGCTGCTGCACGACGTCGGCAAGGGCGGCGAGCGGGGACAGCTGGAGGACGGCGCCATCGCCGCGCGCCGCGCGTGCGAACGGCTGGGCGTCGATCCGCGCCGGATCGAACTGGTCGTCTGGCTGGTTCGCAACCATCTGGCGCTGAGCGATCACGCCCAGAAGCGCGACCTGTCCGACCCGGCCACCATCCGCGCCTTCGCCGAACTGGTCGGCGATCCCGAGCGCCTGCGGATGCTGCTGGTGTTGACCGTCGCCGACATCCGCGCCGTGGGCCCGGGCGTCTGGAACGGCTGGAAGGGGCAGCTGATGCGCACGCTCTATAACCAGGTCGCCGCCCTGTTCCGGGGCGAGGACATGGCGCGCGCCGATCCCCTGGCCGAGGAGGCCGAACTGGTGGCGCGGGCGCGGATCGAGGGGGCGGCGGCCCGGGCGCGGGCGACGCCGGCGGTGGAGGGCCTGCCGGTCCAGACCACCGAAATCTCCATCGCCGCCGCCGACCGTCCCGGCCTGTTCGCCGACCTGGCCCAGACCATGGCCGCCCTGGGGGCGGACGTGACCGACGCTCGCGTCGCCACCAGCGATCAGGGCGTCGTCCTGGACGTCTTTCGCGTTCAGGACGGGGCGGGGCTGCCCTACGGCCAGGCCGAACCCCGTCGCCTCAAGGCCATGGTCGAGGCGCTGGAGCGCGCCGCGCGGGGGGAGGGCCGTATCGGCAAGGCGCCCGAACCCGCCGGCAATGCGCGAAAGGCCGCCTTCGAGGTCCGCCCCGTCGTCATGGTCGATCATCACGCCAGCGAGACCGCCACGGTGGTCGAGGTGTCGGGCGCCGACCGCCCCGGCCTTCTGGCGGCCCTGTCGCGCGTCTTCAACGACGAGGGGCTGAGCATCCGTTCGGCCCATGTCGCCAGCTTCGGCGAGCGGGCGGTGGACAGCTTCTATGTCGTTGACCGCAAGGGACGCAAGGTCGCCTCGGAACAGCGGATCGAGGAGCTGAGGCGCGCGCTGGAGGCGGTGCTGGACAGCCGCGCGCCCGCGCCCGCCGGCCGCAAGGTGGCCTCTGCCCGCGCCAGCGCCCGCGACGTGTCCGAACTGGGCCGCCGGGCGCGCAAGCCTGTATCGCGGGGACCGGAAGCGCGCTAAGCCTCGGACCCTTCCTTCGACCTCGCCGAACGTCCGCATGAGCCTCGCCCGCAACACCCTGGTTCAATCGAGCCTGACCCTGGGCAGTCGTATTCTCGGCTTCGCGCGCGACATGGCCCTGGCCGCCCGGTTCGGCCAGGGGCCGATGATGGACGCCTTCACCACGGCGCTGATGCTGCCCAACATGTTCCGGCGCCTGTTCGCCGAGGGCGCCTTCGCCCAGGCCTTCGTGCCGGTCTATGGCGGGGTCAAGGCGCGCGAGGGCGATGAAGCCGCCGCCGTGACGGCCTCGGAGGCGCTCAGCTTCATGCTGGCGGTGGTCGCCGGCTTCTGCGTCCTGTTGCAGGTCGTCATGCCCTGGATCATGCCCTGGCTGCTGTCGGCCTATCGCGGCCAGCCCGAGGTGCTGCGCGCGGCCGTGATCGCGACCCAGCTGGCCATGCCCTATCTGGCCTGCATGACGGCCGCATCCCTGTTGTCGGGGATATTGAACACCGGGGGGCGGTTCGCCCTGTCGGCCGGCGTGCCGGTCTTTCTGAACCTGTGCACCCTGGCGGCGCTGGTTCCGCCCATGCTGCTGCCGATTCCGCAGGAGACGGTGCTGATGATGGTGACGGCCGCCGTCACCGTGTCCGGCGTCATCCAGGCCGCGCTTCTGTGGTGGGGCGTGCGACGCCTGGGCGTGCGGCTGAAGCTGGGCCTGCCGCGCATCACGCCCAACGTCAAAAGGACGCTGAGCCTGGCCGTGCCCGGCGCCCTGGCCGGCGGCGCCTTGCAGATCAACTCCCTGGTGTCGCAGTTCCTGACCGGCTCGGACGAGGGCGCGCGCTCGGTCCTCTATAACGCGGACCGTCTGTATCAACTGCCGCTGGGCCTGGTGGGGGTCGCCATCGGCCTGGCCCTTGTTCCGCGCCTGACCAGGGCCTTCGTCGCCGGCGATCACGAAGGCGGCCAGCGGACGCTGGACGACGGCATCAATCTGGCCATGGCCTTCACCCTGCCGGCGGCCGTCGCCCTGTTCGTCATTCCGTTCTTCGTCATCGACGCCACGGTGACGCGCGGGGCCTTCACCTCGGCCGACGCCGCCCGCACCGCCGATGTCCTGCGCCAGTTCGCCTGGGGCGTGCCGGCCTTCGTCCTGGCCAAGGTGCTGACGCCGCCCTTCTTCGCCCGTCAGGACACCCGCCGGCCGATGATCTTCGCCGTCGCCAGCGTGATCGTGACCGTGGTTCTGGGTTCGGCCCTGTTCTTCTGGTTCCGCAGCCGGGGCTGGGACGGCGTTCTGGGTCTGGCGGTCGCCACCAGCACCGCCGCCTGGGTCAATGTCGGCCTCCTGGGCGGGGTGCTGGTCCGAGAGAACAGCTGGCGGCCGTCGCCCGCCTTTCTGTCGCGCATCGGCCGCGTCGTCGCCGCCAGCCTGGTCATGGCCGCCCTGTTGTTCGCCGCCAGCGTCGAATACGCCCTGTTGAGCCGGGTGTTCCTGGCCAAGGAGATCGCGATCCTGGTGGTCTGCGGCGTCGGCGCGGCGCTTTACGGGTTCTGCCTGCTGCTGTTCCGCGCGGTCACGCTGGGCGAGCTGAAGGCGACGCTCCGCCGCGAGCCGGGCGGTGGCGTCTCCGGTCTGGACTGACGGGCGACGAACCGATAAGCGCGAGACCATGATCAATTCGGGCCCTGTTCTTGATCGGCGATGGCGCGGCTGATCGCCGATCGCTTCGCCACGCCTGCCCCTGTATTTTCGAGACCCGACCTCATGACTGATCAGACCCCGGCTCCCGCCGCCCCGGCCTATGACGGCCCGCGCCGCATCCTTTCCGGCATCCAGGCCTCCGGCGCCCTGCATCTGGGCAATTATCTCGGCGCGCTGAAGCGTTTCGTCGAGCTTCAGGATCAGGGCGCGCCCCTGTTCGTCTTCGTCGCCGACATGCACGCCATCACCGTGTGGCAGGACCCGGCCAAGCTGACGGCTCAGACGCGCGAGATCGCCGCCGCCTATCTGGCCTCGGGCCTGGACCCGGCCAAGGCGGCCATCTTCCCCCAGTCGGCCGTGCGCGCCCATGCCGACCTGGCCTGGATCTTCAACTGCGTCGCCCGCCTCGGCTGGCTCGACCGGATGACCCAGTTCAAGGAGAAGTCGGGCAAGCACAAGGAGCGTGCCTCGGTTGGCCTCTACACCTATCCGGTGCTGCAGGCGGCCGACATCCTGCTTTACAAGGCGACCGAAGTGCCGGTCGGCGAAGACCAGAAGCAGCATCTGGAACTGACCCGCGACATCGCCGCCAAGTTCAACAACGACTTCGGCGTTCCGGGCTATTTCCCCGTGCCCGAGCCGCTGATCCAGGGGCCGGCGACGCGGGTCATGTCCCTGCGCGACGGCGCGGCCAAGATGTCCAAGTCGGACCCCTCGGACAACAGCCGCATCAACCTGACCGACGACGCCGACACCATCGCCGGCAAGATCAGGAAGGCCAAGACCGACCCCGCGCCCCTGCCCGAGACTCTGGAGGGACTGGACGACCGGCCCGAGGCCAAGAACCTGGTCGCCATCTACGCCGCCCTGGCCGGGCTGACGCGCGAACAGGTGATCGAACAGTTCGGCGGCCAGGGCTTCGGCGCCTTCAAGCCGGCCCTGGCCGATCTGGCGGTGTCCAGCCTGGCCCCCGTCACGGCCGAGATGCGCCGCCTGATGGCCGACCCGGCCGAGATCGACCGTGTGCTGAAGGACGGCGCCGAGCGCGCCGCCGCCGTCGCCGATCCGGTGGTTGACGAGGTCAAGAAGATCGTCGGCTTCTGGAGGGCGTAATGGGCGTCTATGAAGCCAGGGTCGTCTGGAACCGGGGCGATCAGCCCTTCCTGGACAAGCGCTACAGCCGCGCCCATTCCTGGAGCTTCGACGGCGGGGCGGTGGTTCCGGCTTCGTCAGCGCCGTCCAGCGTGCCGCTGCCGATGTCCGATCCCGCAGGCGTCGATCCGGAAGAGGCGATGGTCGCCTCTCTTTCCAGCTGTCATATGCTGTGGTTCCTGGCTTTCGCCGCCAACGCCGGCCTGGTGGTCGACACCTATGTCGACGAGGCGTCGGGCAAGATGGGCAAGGACGATGACGGCAAGCGCTATCTGGCCCAGGTGACGCTGCGCCCCTTCACCAGCTTCACCGGCCGCGAGCCCGATCAAGCCGAGATCGACGCCCTGCACCACCAGGCCCACGATCATTGCGAAATGGCCCATTCGGTCCGCGCGACCATCGCCATTGAGGCTACTGTCGGCTGAACGCCTTTCAGGGTTCGCGTCCTAGTGCGCCTCGTCCCAGTTGGCGGCGGCGCGGGCGTCGACGACGAGCGGAACGGACAAGGCGACGGCGGGCTCGGCGGCGTTTTCCATCACACGCTTGATGACGGCGATGGCGCGGTCGGCCTCGGCTTCCGGCGCCTCGAACACCAGTTCGTCGTGCACCTGAAGCAGCATGCGCGTGCTCAGGCCGGCGTCGGTCAGGGCGGCGGGCATGCGGATCATGGCGCGGCGGATGATGTCGGCCGCGGCGCCCTGGATCGGGGCGTTGATGGCGGCGCGCTCGCCGAACTGGCGCTCGGCGCCGGACTTGGAGTGAATGGCCGGGATGTGGATTCGGCGGCCGAAGACGGTGGAGACGAAGCCCGTCTGGCGCACCTCGGCCTTGGTCTTGTCCATATAGGCGCGGATGCCGGGGAAACGCTCGAAATAGGTCTTGATATAGGCCCCGGCCTCGCCCTGATCGATGCCGAGCTGGGCGGCCAGACCGAAGGCCGAGATGCCATAGACGATGCCGAAATTGATCGCCTTGGCCCGGCGGCGCGTCTCGGACGGCATGCCCTCGACCGGCACGCCGAACATTTCCGAGGCGGTGGCCGCGTGAATGTCCAGCCCGGCCTTGAAGGCGCGCTTCAGCTCGGGGATGTCGCCGATATGGGCCAGAAGACGTAATTCGATCTGGCTGTAGTCCGCCGAGATCAGCACATGGCCCGGCGAGGCGATGAAGGCCTGGCGGATTTCGCGTCCGGTCTCGGTGCGGATGGGGATGTTCTGCAGGTTCGGGTCCGACGAGGCCAGCCGCCCGGTCGAGGCCGCCGCCAGCTGATAGGAGGTGTGGACCCGGTCGGTCTTCGGATCGGCGGCGGCGATCAGGGCGTCGGTGTATGTGCCCTTCAGCTTGGACAGCTGGCGCCAGTCCAGAAGGACGCGCGGCAGGTCGTGGGTGAGGGCCAGTTCCTCCAGCACGCTGGCGTCGGTGCCCCATTGGCCCGAGGCGGTCTTCTTGCCGCCGGGCAGGTTCAGTTCGCCAAACAGGATGTCGCCGATCTGGCGGGGCGAACCGATGTTGAAGGGGCGGCCTGCGATCTCGTGGGCCTTGGCCTCCAGCTCGGCCATGCGCAGACCGAATTCGCTGGACAAGCGTTTCAGCCGGTCGGGATCGATGCGGACGCCCACCCGCTCCATCTCGGCCAGGACGGTCGGCATCGGCCGTTCCAGCGTCTCATAGACGGTGGACAGGCCCTCGCGCGCCAGCCGTGGCTTCAGAAGCCGCCACAGGCGCAGGGTCACGTCCGCGTCCTCGGCCGCATACTGGGTCGCGGGCTCCAGGGCGACGTGCTTGAACGACTTCTGGCTCTTGCCCGTGCCAGCCACCTTCTTGAAGGGGATGGGATCGTGGCCCAGGTGCAGTCGCGCCAGATCGTCCATGCCGTGTCCGTGCAGCCCGCCGTCCAGGACGTAGGAGATCAGCATGGTGTCGTCATAGGGGGCGACGCGGATGCCGCGACGCGCCATTACGGCGATGTCGTACTTGCCGTTCTGAACGATCTTCAGCACCGACGGGTCTTCCAGCAGGGTCTTCAGCCGCGCCAGGGTCGTCGTCTTGTCCAGCTGATGGATCGGTTCGCGCGTTTCGCCCGGTTCTCCGAACAGGCCGCCTTCGCCGTCCTGCGGCTCGTGTTCGTGGGTCAGGGGAATGTAGCAGGCGTCGTTGGGTCCGATGGCCAAGGACACGCCGCACAGGCCCGCATGGGTCGCCGACAGGGCGTCGGTCTCGGTGTCGAACCCGACGACGCCCGCCTCGGTCGCGCGTTCGATCCAGCGCTCCAGGGCGTCTTCGGTCCGTACGCATTCATAGGCGCTCAGGTCGAAGAGGTGCGGCTCGGCCGGGGCGGCGACTTCCTTGGGCGCATAGCGCGGCGTGGCCACCGGCGCGGACAGGTTGGGCGCGCGCTTCGGCGCGAAGACCGAGGTCTCGCTGGGGCCCGCCTTGCCGTCGCCGACCCGCCGCGCCAGGGAGCGGAATTCCATCGTCTCAAGGAAGGCGGAGAGGGTTTCGGGGTCAGGATCCCTGACGGCGAAATCCGCGATCGGCTCGGGCGTCGGCGCATCGCAGGTCAGGCGCACCAGTTCGCGCGACAGGCGGATCTGATCGGCGAAATCGATCAGGGTCTGGCGCCGCTTGGGCTGTTTGATCTCGTCGGCGCGGGCCAGCAGCGTGTCCAGATCGCCATATTCGTCCAGCAGCTGGGCCGCCGTCTTGGGGCCGATGCCGGGCGCGCCTGGGACGTTGTCGACGCTGTCGCCGATCAGGGCCTGAAGATCGACCATCTTCTCGGGCCCCACGCCGAACTTCTCGAACACCTCCGGCTCGGCCAGACGCCGGTCCTTCATCGGGTCCCACATGACCACGCCGCCGCCGATCAGCTGCATCAGGTCCTTGTCGGACGACACGATCACCGCCTCGCCGCCCGCCTCGCGCGCCTTGCAGGCGTAGGTGGCGATCAGGTCGTCGGCCTCGTAGCCGGGCAGTTCGACGCAATGGACGCCGAACGCCGCCGTCGCCTCGCGCACCAGCGGAAACTGCGGGATCAGGTCTTCGGGCGGCGGCGGACGGTGGGCCTTGTATTGATCATACAGGGTGTTGCGGAACGTCTTTTCCGAATGGTCGAAGATGGCGACCAGATGGGTCGGACCATCCGCGCCCTTCATGTCCTTCAACAGCTTCCACAACATGTTGCAGTAGCCCTGGACGGCGCCCACCGGCAGGCCGTCCGACTTGCGCGTCAGGGGCGGCAGGGCGTGATAGGCGCGGAAGATATAGGCCGAGGCGTCGATCATCCACAGACGCAGCGCCGGCCCGTCCTGGGTCAAAGGGCGGTCCTGGGTGTCGGCGGCGTCGGGGGCGGAGGCGTCGGTCATGGGCGGAACATAGGCGGCCGAAGCCGCCGCGTCAGCCGTCAGAATTCGGTCCAGCTGGAACCGGGGTTACGGCGGCCCGGTTGGGCCTGCTGCTGGCCCCAGGTCACGATCATGAACAGCTTGTGGCTGCGGATGCGATACTGGCCGATCATCGGCAGAACCGCGCCCAGGGGCGCCCCGGTCTTCGCTTCGTAGAGAAATCCGGAGAATTCGGCGACGCCGGCGCGGTCCCGGTTGCTGTAGACCGACAGCTCCGGCAGCGAAACGACGTTCAGGTTCTCGTTGATCGGAATCCGCATTTCCGGAATGCCGACCACGCGACGCATCTGCTCCAGCGCCAGGGCGCCGGTGCGGAGTTCGAACACGGCGTCGGCGTCTTCCCTGTTGCGGGTCAGTCGATAGCCGGCGTCGGACAGGGCCGCGCGGATCGCGCTGATGGCGTAGCGGGAGTTTTCGGCCTGGAAATAGGTCTCGTCGACGAAGATGGCCGAGGCTGTCGGCAGGGGCAGGGATAGACCCTCGACCGCCTTGTCGGCGGCCCGCGCCAGCAACAGCTGCTCGGTCGCGGTGCGGCCGATGTTCGATTCGGTCGTCGAGGCGCAGGCCGACGCCAGGATGACCGTCGTCCCCAGCGCGGCGGCCATGCGCGCCTGCGCGGCCCCAAACCGAACCATCACCAGCTTCCCGTATTGGGCATGGAGGCCCAGGGTTCGGCCGGCGCCAGGGCGTGGCCTTTCTGAAGCAGTTCGACGGAGACGCCGTCCGGCGACCGGACAAAGGCCATATAGCCGTCGCGCGGCGGGCGGTTGATCGTGACGCCCCCGTCCATCAGTCGGCGGCAGGCGGCGTAGATGTCGTCGACCTCGTAGGCCAGATGGCCGAAATTGCGGCCGCCGGAATAGTCTTCCGGATCCCAGTTGAAGGTCAGTTCCACCTCGGGCGCGTGCTCGGCCTGCGACTGATCCAGGTTCTTCGGCGCCGCCAGGAAGATCAGGGTGAACCGTCCGGCCTCGTTCTCGGTGCGACGCACCTCCTGAAGACCCAGAAGGTCGCAGTAGAAATGCAGCGAGGCCTCAAGGTCCTTCACCCGGACCATGGTGTGCAAATAGCGCAAGGGTTCGTCTCCGTCCGAACGGCGTGTGCGCGGTCTATACGCCGCCGACCACGCCCAGGCGACTGAACTGGCGTTACGGCCCTAGGGGCCCCGTTCTAGTGGGCTTCAGGCGCGCGGGCCGCCGGGCTCAGATATTCGTTCTCGTCGTGCGGATGGGCCGACAGGACGAACCGGCGGTCGCAATAGGAGCACTCGATGAAGTCCTCGCCGCCCATGTCCAGATAGACCAGCGGATGACCCAGGGCGCCGCCGCCGCCGTCGCAGGCCACGCGCTTGGTGGAGACGACGACCTCTTCGGGCGGAAGGATCAGGGCTTCGGGATGGCGGGGAGGCATGGTCCGGTCCAAGGTTGGAGGGCTTGCGCGTTCCTAGGCGGACCGGACCCGCGCGTCAAACCTCGGCGGCGGAGGCGGGGCGCCGGCGCAGCAGACGGTCCAGCATCGCCTTGCGCTTCTTGAACAGGGTCAGACCCAGGCAGGCGGCGCCGACCCACAGGCCGCATTCGCCGATCAGGGCCAGGACGGCGAAGGCCAGGGCCGCCGTGGTCATGGCGATCTGGTCGGTCTTTCCGGCCAGCAGCGCCAGTCCGGCGCCGGCGTAGCCCAGGGCGCTCACCCCCATGGCGACGAAACCGATCAGGCGGGTCTTGGTCAGGCGGCGGGCTTGGGTCATGGCGGTCTCCATCAAGCAGGTTTGACGTTATGACAAGCATGCTAGACATAACCAACCATCTAGTCAAGCATCATTGACACCAAGACAAGGGTGCTTACCCAACGCCTCGTCGCCGACGGCTTGGCGAACCCGCCCATGCGCCCTACCTATGCCGCCCGACCTTCCTTGAGCGCTCCTGCCCATGTCCCAGACCGCCGCCCTGCCTGAAAACGCCATCGAGGTGCGGGGGCTGAAGAAGACCTACGCCGGGTCCAAGAAGGCGCCGCCCAAGACGGCCCTGCGCGGCGTCGACCTGGTCATCCCGCGCGGCTCGGTCTTCGGTCTGCTGGGGCCGAACGGCGCCGGCAAGTCGACCTTGATCAACATCCTGGCCGGGGTGGTCAAGAAGACGGAAGGCACGGTGAAGATCTGGGGCCGCGACATCGACAAGGAGCCGCGCGACGCCGCAGCGGCCCTGGGCGTCGTGCCGCAGGAGATCGTCGCCGACGTCTTCTTCACCCCGCGCGAATCGCTGGAGGTGCAGGCCGGCTTCTATGGCATGCCCAAGGACGAGCGCCGATCCGACGAACTGCTGGCGGCGCTGGGCCTGTCGGACAAGGCCAACGCCTATGTCCGTGCCCTGTCCGGCGGCATGAAGCGCCGCCTGATGGTGGCCAAGGCCCTGGTCCACAATCCGCCCATCCTGATCCTGGACGAGCCGACCGCAGGAGTGGACGTCGAACTGCGTCGCCAGCTGTGGGCCTATGTCCGGCGCATCAACGAAGAGGGCGTGACCATCGTCCTGACCACCCACTATCTGGAGGAGGCGCAGGAGCTCTGCGACACCATCGCCATCGTCAACCGGGGCGAGGTGGTGGCCTGCGAGCCGACGCCGCAACTGTTGCGCCGTCTGGACAGCCGCAACGTCGTGGTGACGCCGGAAACGCCCCAGGCGACTCCGCCGGTTCTGGCGGGTTTCGAGGTCACGGCCCGGCCGGGCGGCGCCTTCGCCGTGGCCTACAAGAAGGGCCAGTCGTCGGTGGAGCAGGTCATCAACGCCGTGCGCGCCGCCGGCGTCACCATCGCCGACATCACCACCGAGGATCCGGACCTGGAGGACGTCTTCCTGGCCCTGACCTATGGCGACGCCTCACAGGACGATCCGACCAAATACTGACCCGGTCAGTCGATCTCGGCCAGGAATTCGAAGATCGCGGCGCGCGCCTCGGCCTCGTCCAGCATGGGAGCGTGGCCGACGCCCGGAACCTCGACATAGGCCATGGCGGGGGCCGCCTTTTTCATGCGCTCGGCGATGTCGGCGCTCAGCAGGTCCGAGGTCGCGCCCCGCACCAGAAGCGTCGGTTTTTTCTTCGCCAGCCGCCGGAACATTGGCCACAGATCGGGGACCATGGCCTTTGCCCCCGCCGCCCGGATCGGCACGGCGATGTCGGGATCGTAGTCCAGGTCGATCCTGCCGTCCGGTTGCTGGCGGAAGATGCGGCGGGCGAAGGCGTCCCAGTCCGCGTCCGTATAATGCGGGAAGGCGACGGCGTTGATCCGTTTGGCGTAGTCCGCCGCGTCGGTCCATGAGCCGATCTCGACCGGCTGGCCGCTATAGGCGGCGATGCGGGCCAGGCCTTCCGGCGCGACCTCCGGGCCGATGTCGTTCAGGATCGCCGCGACCACGGCCTTGGGCCGCATCGCCGTCAGGGCCATGGTGATCAATCCGCCCATGGAGGTGCCGACGAAGACCGCGCGGTCGATGGCGGCCTGATCCATCAGGGCCAGGATGTCGCGGGCGTAGACGTCGGGCGTATAGGTCATGGGATCGGGCGCGCGGTCCGACAGGCCCCGGCCGCGCACGTCCACCGCCAGCACACGCCGACCGCTCTGCGCCAGCAGGGGCGCGATGGCTTCGAAATCGGTGCTGTTGCGGGTCAGGCCGTGGATGGCGACGACCGGCGGGCGGGCCGGTCCCGCCGCTGGCGCATAGTCGCGGGCATGGAGGCTGAGCCCCTCGGGCGAGGTCCAGCGGCGATCGACGAAGGCGGATGTTTGGGCGGTCACGGGCGGTTTCCTCTGTCTTTTAGGCTTTTGGTCCAGAGTAATTCATCGCCTGCGGAATTGCGATGTCCGCAGTCAGCCCTGGCCGAGGACCGCGTCGCGCACGAAGGCGTCCAGATCGCCCCCTTCGAACAGATGACCCGCCACGCCCGCGCGGACGCCGGCCTGAAGGTCGCTTTCCCTGTCGCCGATGATGAAGGACCGGGCGGGGTCCAGCCCGTGATCGGCGATGGCCCGCAGCAGCATGCCGGGATTGGGCTTGCGGTCCGGATGGTCGGGATGGCGATAGCGGGCCTCGACCGCCTTCTCATGGAAGGGGCAGGCGTAGACGGCGTCGATCACGGCCCCGTCCTGGGCCAGCCGGGCGACCAGTTCGGCGTTGAAGGCGTGCATCCGCTCTTCGCTGAAAAGGCCGCGCGCCACCCCCGACTGGTTGGTGACGATGATGGTCCGATAGCCGGCGTCCTTCATCCGCCGCACGGCCGCCGCGGCGCCGGGAATCAGCTTCAGATCCTCGGGTCGATGCGGATAGCCGCTGTCCTCGATCAGGACGCCGTCGCGGTCCAGGAAGGCGGCGGGTCGGCCGGTCATGCGTCGCTCCCCAGCAGTTCGGAAAAGGCGGTGGTCAGGTGATAGAGGCTGGAGGCGGGCGCCGCCCGGTCCGCCGAGCGGCCGTCGGCCTCGTAGCTGTCGATCCACAGGCCGGGGATTTCGGTCGCCAGGTGGGTCTCGAAGGTTCGGGCGATCAGGTTCGGCGTTTCGGGATCGTTGAAGGCCAGGCCCGTCCGGATCGCCTCGGTCTGGGCCCACAGGCGGCGGCCCGCGTCGAGGGGCGACCCGTCCGGCGCCATCTCGCGGATCAAAAAGCCGTCGCGCCGGCCGTGCGTCATGGCGCGGCGGTGCAGGTCGGTCGCCGCCGATCCGTCGCACAGGCCCAGCCTGGTCGCCTGCATCAGGAGCCAGGCCCATTCCTCCAAGTGGCCCGGCTCGATCACCTGGCCCGTCGCCGGATCGGGCGCCCAGTCGGCGGTGAAATACTCCCGCACCGCGCCATCGACGATCAGCCGTTCGTGGGCCAGGTCCAGGACGGAGCGCGCCGTCGCCACGAACGCGGGATCGGGCGCCGTCGCCTGCCAGGCCAGCAGGGCCTCCAGCATATGCATGTGCGGGTTCTGACGCCGCGGCAGTCGGGTCGGCAGGGTCTCATGCCAGCCGCCATGGGGCGCGGCCATCCGCGCCTGGATCGCGGCCAGCGTCTCCAGCGCCAGGTCCCGGGCGCGGGCGTCGCCCAGCCCCCGGTGCGCCGCCGCCAGGGCGAACAGGACGAAGGCCAGGTCATAGAGGTCCGGCGTGGCGTCCAGCACGGCGCCGGCGTCGTCCGTGGACGTGATCCACAGGCCGTCGTCGCGGCGATAGTCGGCGATCAGCCGGTCCAGGCCCCGTTCCGCCACCGCGCGGCCGGGCGTCCAGCCCAGGGTCGTCGCCTGGCAGAAGACATAGACCTGACGCGCCTGGACGCGGGTGCGCCGGGGACGGCCCGTGACCGGCCGGCCGTCGAAATCAAGCTGCTCGTAGAAGCGGCCCTGATCATCCACGCCGCGACCGGACCACAGCGGCAAGGCCTGGTCGAACAGCCAGGTTCGGACCCGGGTCTTGGCGGCGGAAAGCTTCGTCATGGCTTCGGCTTAAGGCGCTGGGCGGCGGGCGCCAAGGGCCAGTTCCAGGGACCAGGCTCCAAGCGGGGCGCCGTTGCAAAGGGCAACGCGAAGTGAGGGCGCCGGATTTGGCCCTCGCGTCCGATCTTGCTAGGAGGGCCTCATGTTCCGGGCCCGGCCGCGCCGCCGCCCGACCCTGCCCGCCCCAGTTCCGGAGAGCGCGACCCATGATCCCCTTCATCGACCTTCAGGCCCAGCGGCTGCGTCTCGGCGGCAAGATCGAGGCCGCCGTCCAGGAGGCCGTCGTCGGCGGCGCCTGGGTCATGGGCCCGCAGGTCCGTCAGTTCGAGGCCGATCTGGCCGCCTTCGGCCAGGCCAAACACGCCCTGGGCTGCGCCAACGGCACCGACGCCCTGGCCCTGCCGCTGATGGCCTGGGGCGTGGGACGCGGCGACGCAGTCTTCGTGCCCAGCTTCACCTTCGCCGCCACCGCCGAGGTCGTGCCCTGGTTCGACGCCGAGCCGGTGTTCGTGGACGTGGACCCTGACACCTACAATATGGACCCCGCCGCGCTGGAGCGCGCCATCGAAGGGATCAAGGCCGAGGGTCGTTTGACGCCCCGCGTGGTCATCGCTGTCGACCTGTTCGGCCAGCCCGCCGATTATCCGGCGATCAAGGCCATTTGCGACAAGCATGGGCTGAAGCTGATCTCGGATTCGGCGCAAGGCTTCGGCTGCACCATCGACGGCGCCCACCCGCTGAAATGGGCCGACGTCACCACCACCAGCTTCTTCCCGGCCAAGCCGCTGGGCTGCTACGGCGACGGCGGGGCGGTGCTGACCAATGACGACGAACTGGCCCAGCTGATGGATTCCATCCGCGTCCACGGTAAGGCCGTCGCGGTGGACCTGAAGGACCGCACCTTCGACCACGACCCCAAATATCTGAACATGCGCATCGGCCTGAACAGCCGTCTGGACACGATCCAGGCCGCTGTCCTGATCGAGAAGCTGAAGGTCTTCGCTCAGGAGATCGAATGGCGAAACGCCGCCGCCGCCCGTTACAACGACGGATTGCGTCCCCATGTCGCCAAGGTGCCGGACGTGCCGGCCGGAAACATCTCCAACTGGGCGCAATATACGATCGAACACCCGAACCGGGATGGTCTGGCCGCGCACCTGAAGGCCAACGACGTTCCCACGGCGGTCTATTATCCGATCCCGCTGCACCTGCAGCCCGCCTATGAACACTATCCGCGCGGCGCGGGCGGCCTGCCCGTGACCGAGCGGCTGAAGGACGTGGTCGTCAGCCTGCCGATGCATTCCGATCTGGACGCCGCGACCCAGGATCGCATCGTCGCCGCCGTCGCCAGCTTCAAGGGTTAAGCCATGCCGACCACCGCCCCCCTCAAGATCGGCGTCGCCGGCGCAGGCGTCATGGGCCGCAACCATGCGCGCGTCGCTTCGGAAATGCGCGAGTTCGAGCTGACGACCATCTTCGATCCCGACGCCGTGACGGCCGAGGGCGTGGCCGCCGCCTATGGCGCGCAGGCCGTCACGACGGCCCAGGCCTTCGTCGAAGCGGGGCTGGACGCCGCCGTCGTCGCCACGCCCAACCGTTTCCATGCCGAAGTCGGGGTGGCCCTGCTGGAGAAGGGCGTCCACGTCCTGGTCGAAAAGCCCATCGCCGCCACGGTCGCCGACGCCCAGCGCATGATCGACGCGGCCCGCGCCAACGACCGCGTCCTGATGGTCGGCCAGGTCGAACGGTTCAATCCGGCGGTCGAGACGGTCAAGCGCGCGGTCGCTGACGACGAAATCATCTCCATCCAGATCACCCGCGTCGGCCCCTTCCCGCCCCGCATGGGCGAGGTCGGGGTGGTCATCGATCTGGCCGTGCATGACATCGACATCATCCGCCACCTGACCGGATCGGAGATCGTCGAGGTCCAGCCCCAGTTGGCCCGCACCCGCGCCGACCGCGAGGATACGGCCCTGCTGCAGTTCCGCCTGGACAACGGGGTGATCGCCCACATCACCACCAACTGGGTCACGCCCTACAAGACCCGCACCCTTCAGGTCGCGACCAAGACCAAATTCATCGTCGCCGACCTGATCACCCGCCAGGTGACGGAATATTTCGGCCAGCAGCCGGACGGCTCCTATTCCACGCGGATGCTGAACAGCTGGCCGGCCGAGCCGCTGAAGAAGGAACTGGAGGCTTTCGCGTACGCCATCGTGACGGGCGAGACCCCGGCGGTGACGGGCGAGGACGGCCTGCGCAATCTGGAAGTCGCCCTGCGCTGCCTGGGCGAGGGCTGAGCCGCTTTGTCGCCGCAAAGGCCGGGAAAGGAAGACTGATGCGCCGCCTTCTTCTCTCCGCCGTCGTCGTCTCGGGCCTGATGTCGGCCGTGGCCGCCGCGCCCGCCCGGGCCGACACGCGCTACTACGCCTATAACGCTTCGGACCGGATCACCCAGGCCCTGACCAAGGGGGTGACGCTGCAGGTGCGGCGCGGCCTGTTCGGGGCGGTGACGGTGCAGCGGCTGTTCTCGACCACCCAGCGGGGCACGGCGGGCTTCGTGCGCGGCGGGCCGGGCGAGGCGCTTCGCGTCCTGCCGCAAGGCGCCGAGGAGCGTGATCTCTACGCCATCGACCCGGAGGGCGACGGCCGCGGCCTGTCGCGCGCCCTGTGTCCCGGCGCCGACGAGGTCTGGCTGGCGATGGGTCGGGTGCGCGCCCCGCGCCCCCTGACGATGCAGGCGGTCGGCCGCTGGAGCGACGGGACCTTCCGCCATTGCGTCACCCTGCAATACGACTGGCGCGGAGAATGGCAGACCGCCCCGGCCGGACCCGCCCCCCGCGCCGACTGACGACGGATTCGACCCTCGGCGCACAGCGTTCTAGATTGGACGCATGAGCGTGTCCGAAACCGCCTATGACGCCCCGCCGCCGACCTGGATTCTGGCCGCCATTGGCCTGTGCGCCTTCGTCTGCGTCCTGATCGGGGCGGTGGTGGTGGAGCCGGCCCTGCATCGCCTGAGTTTCGCCGGCGTCCTGCCGCGTGGCCTGCCGTCTCTGGCGCCCGACCGGGTCGAGGTCGGCGACCCTGTCTTGGCCGGCGCCTATCGCACGGCCGACGGAGCCGTGACCTTGGCGTTCGACGGGGCGACGGTGACGCGGCCGGGCGCGGGGGGGCTGGAGACCGCGCCGCATCGCCTGGTTTCCGCCGACCAGGCCGCCAGCGCGGCCCGCACCTTCGCCGAGGTTCTGCAGACGCCGCCCGCCGCCCAGATCGAGGTCCGCCGCGTCGTCGCCGACCGGGAGTCGCGCCTGTGCGCCGGTCATGCCGTGGGCTGGCTGGCCCTGGCCGTTCATCGCCAGGGCGTGATCGTCATGCCGGTTCGCCAGGGACCACCGCCGGGAAGCCTGGCGACCGACGACCGGCTGTGCGCCGTCGTCGCCCTGAACCGCTGAAGGGCCGATCCGATGAGACGGGGTCTGATCCTGGCGGTCGTTCTGGGCGTTACAGCCGCGCTTCTGACCTGGACGACGCCGGGTCGTTCCACGCCTTCGGATCCGGGGGCGGAGCGGATCTCCGCCTATGTGTTGGACAATGGCTTCCATACCGATCTGGTCGTTCCGCGCGCGGCCCTGATGCGGCGCGGCGGTCCCCTGGCCCAGGCGGTCGCCGAACTGGCGCCGGGCGACTGGATCGTGATCGGCTGGGGCGATGCGAAATTCTACGTCGATCAAAGCCCGATGGGCAGCCGCCTGCCTGACGGCGCACGGGCCTTTTTCCGGCCGGGCAATCCATCCGTCCTGATGCTGGATCCGGAGGTGGAGGACCCTCGGACGCGCTACGCCGCCGACGGCCGCGCGGCGTTGATCCTGGCGCGGGCCGCCTTCGACCGGATGGCGGACCGGATCGAGGGATCGCTGGACCTGTCGGGCGGCGGGCCCCGCATCGCGGCGGTGCGGCCGGGCGACGACGCGCGCTTCTTCGCCAGCCGCGAGACCTTCTCCATCCTGCATCTGTGCAATCATTGGAGCGCCCAGGTTCTGAACGCCGCCGGCCTGCCGATCCGGCCGGTCCGGTCGATCGTCTCGGCCGAGGTGCTGCGGACGGCGCGTGAGCAGACCATGGCGGAACTGGACACGGCGGCGCGAGGCGACTAGACCGCCCGGCTTCCGCCAGTCCGCCGGGTCCGATCCCCGGTCGCGCCGATGATCGGCCGTGTGCGATGAACCAAGGAGCGGCCCATGTCCCGCAAGCAACACACCCGCAACGCCTCCGGTCCCGGCCACTCTGGAACGGGGCCCAGCCAGCGCCAGCTGCGCGCCGGCGAGCTGATCCGGCATGCTCTGGTGGACGTCTTCCGCGAGGAGGACATCCACGACGAGGCCCTGCGCGGTGTCTCCGTCACCGTGACCGAGGTGCGGCTGTCGCCCGATCTGAAGCACGCCACCTGTTTCGTCGAACCCCTGGGCGCAGGCGTCGAGGCGGCCGAGACCACGGGTCATGAGAGCGAGATCATCAAGGCTCTTAACGCCCACGCCAAATTCTTGCGCGGTCGCCTGGGCTCAAAGCTGGACATGAAGTTCACGCCCGACCTGCGCTTCCGCCACGACGAAAGCTTCGACGCCGCCAGCCATATGGACCGGCTGTTTGCCGATCCGCGCGTCCAGGCCGACCTGGCCCGCCACGACGACGAGGACGAAGCTTGATCGCCCGGCCTCAAGCAGCGCGCAGCGCGACAGGCCCAGCATCCCCCCGGCCTCAAGCAGCGCGAAGCGCGTTAGGCCAAACATAATGGCCCGCAAGAAGAAGGGCGACATCGTCGACGGCTGGGTCTGCCTGGACAAGCCGTTCGAGATGGGATCGACCGAGGCCGTCAGCCGCATCCGTCGCCTGTTCAACGCCCAGAAGGCCGGTCACGCCGGAACGCTCGACCCCCTGGCCAGCGGCGTCCTACCCATCGCGCTGGGCGAAGCGACCAAGACGGTGCCGTTCATGATGGAAGCGCAGAAGGTCTATCGCTTCACCATCAACTGGGGCGTCTCGACCGACAGCGTGGACCGCGAGGGCGAGATTATCGGCCGCTCCGACGTGCGGCCCACGGTCGAACAGGTCCGTGCGGCCCTGCCGGCCTTCGTGGGTGAGATCGACCAGACGCCGCCGCGCTTTTCCGCGATCAAGGTGGACGGCGCCCGCGCCTACGACCTAGCGCGCGACGGGGTGGAGTTCGAGCTTCAGGCCCGCCGCGTGACCATCCATTCGGCCGAGGTGACGGACGCCCCCGACCCCGATCACGTCGAGCTGACCATCCGCACCGGCAAGGGCGTCTATGTGCGCTCGCTGGCCCGCGATCTGGCTTTGGCTCTGGGTGCGGAGGGCCATGTCTCGGCCCTGCGACGCGAGCGGGTCGGCCCCTTCAGTACGGAAAATGCGGTGACGCTGGATTCTCTGGAGGAAATGGTGCATAGGGGCGCCGCCTCGGAAGGCTTGCTTGCCGTCGCGACCGCTCTGGACGACATCCCGGAACTGGCCGTGAATGAACAGGACGCCTTCTCGCTTCGGCAGGGACGCCCGATCGTTCTGCTCCCCCGGCAGGTGGAAACCCTCAAGGATCGTCTTTCAGGCGGTTCGCGTACGGTTTCAGCCTTTCAGGGCCAGACCCTCGTCGCGCTGTGTCAGTTGCGGGCCGGCCGGTTAGAACCCGACCGCGTTTTCAATCTTTCCTGATCGCCTGATCAGGGGACTCCAACCCGGCCTCAAGCAGCACGACGCGCGGTAGGCCACCAAGGGAGACTTTCGATGTCGGTTACTGCTGAACGCAAGCACGAGATCATCGCCGATAACGCCCGCTCCGCCGGCGACACCGGCTCGGCCGAGGTCCAGGTCGCGATCCTGTCGGAACGCATCGCCAACCTCACCGAACACTTCAAGACCCACAAGAAGGACAACCATTCGCGCCGCGGCCTGCTCAAGATGGTGTCGCAGCGTCGTCGCCTTCTGGACCACCTGAACAAGACCGACAGCGCCCGCTACCAGGCGCTGATCGCCAAGCTGGGCCTGCGCCGCTAAGGCGCCGGACGGATGTAGAGATCATTTCGAGGCGCGGGCGGTCACGTCCGCGCCTCGTTGTGTACCTAGACGTCCCCTCACACGACCTGGGCGCCGCAGGACAACGGCGCAGACGCGAGGGCCATGCCGGTCCTCATCGGGTCTTCCGCGATGGCGCGGCGGCCCATGGATCGAAGGACTGAACGCCGACGCATCCGCCCAATGATGGGACCCCGCGCGGAATACGCCGCCCGGGCTACGAAAGACGAGATATGTTCGATATCAAACGCAAGACGATCGAGTGGGCCGGACGCCCGCTGACCCTGGAGACGGGCCGTATCGCCCGTCAGGCCGACGGCGCCGTGCTGGCGACCTACGGCGAGACCGTGGTTCTGGCCACCGTCGTCTATGGCCGCGCGCCCAAGCCCGGCCTGGATTTCTTCCCCCTGACGGTCAACTATCAGGAAAAGACCTTCGCGGCCGGCAAGATTCCCGGCGGCTACTTCAAGCGTGAAGGCCGTCCGACCGAGAAGGAAACCCTGGTTTCCCGCCTGATCGACCGTCCGATCCGCCCGCTGTTCGTCAAGGGCTTCAAGAACGAGACCCAGGTCGTCGTCACCGTGCTGCAGCACGACCTCGAGAACGATCCCGACGTCCTGGGCATGGTCGCCGCCTCGGCCGCCCTGACCATTTCGGGCGTGCCCTTCATGGGCCCGATCGGCGCCGCCCGCGTCGGCGTGATCGACGGCGAGCTGGTGCTGAACCCGACCATCGACCAGATGCCGTCCTCGGATCTGGACCTGGTGGTCGCCGGCACCCAGGACGCCCTGATGATGGTCGAATCCGAGGCCAAGGAGCTGTCGGAAGACCTGATGCTGAAGGCCCTGATGTTCGCCCACGCCGGCATGCAGCCGGTGATCGACGCGATCATCGACCTGGCCGAACACGCCGCCAAGGAACCCTTCGACTTCCAGGCCGAAGACAATTCGGACGTCGTCGCCGCGATCAAGTCGCTGGTCGGCGAGGACATCAAGGCCGCCTATACCCACCCCGGCAAATACGAGCGCCGTTCGGGCGTCGATGCGGCCAAGAAGACCGCAGCCGCCGCCCTGGTGAAGACCGACGAGAACCCCGACGGCGTCGACGCATCGAAATTCTCGGCCGCCTTCAAGGAGTGCGAAGCCGAGGTCCTGCGCCGCGACATCATCGAAAACGGCCACCGCGTCGACGGCCGCGCCCTGGACAAGGTCCGCGCCATCGTGTCGGAAGTCGGCGTCCTGCCGCGCACCCACGGTTCGGCCCTGTTCACGCGCGGTGAAACCCAGGCCTTGGTCGTCGCCACCCTGGGCACCGGCGAGGACGAGCAGTACATCGACAGCCTGACCGGCACCTATAAGGAGTCGTTCCTGCTGCACTACAACTTCCCCCCCTATTCGGTGGGTGAAGCGGGGCGCATGGGCTCGCCCGGCCGTCGCGAGATCGGTCACGGCAAGTTGGCCTGGCGCGCCATCCGTCCGATGCTGCCGTCGCGCGAAGACTTCCCCTACACCATCCGTTTGGTGTCGGAGATCACCGAGTCCAACGGCTCGTCCTCGATGGCCACGGTCTGCGGTTCGTCGCTGGCCCTGATGGACGCCGGCGTGCCGCTGGCGCGTCCGGTCTCGGGCATCGCCATGGGCCTGATCCTGGAGCCGTCGGGCGAGTTCGCCATTCTGTCGGACATCCTGGGCGACGAAGACCACCTGGGCGACATGGACTTCAAGGTCGCGGGCACCCGTGAAGGCATCACCTCGCTGCAGATGGACATCAAGGTCCCCGGCATCACCGAGGAGATCATGAAACAGGCCATCGCCCAGGCTTCGGCCGGCCGCCTGCACATCCTGGACGAGATGGACAAGGCCATTGACGGCGCCCGCACCGAACTGGGCGAGTTCGCGCCCAAGATCGAATCCATCAAGATCGCGGTCGACAAGATCCGTGAAGTGATCGGTTCGGGCGGCAAGGTCATCCGCGAGATCGTGGAGAAGACCGGCGCCAAGATCGACATCGGCGACGACGGCACCATCAAGATCGCCGCCAACGACCAGGAAAAGATCGACGCCGCCAAGGCCTGGATTCAGTCAATCGCCTCGGAACCGGAAGTCGGCACGATCTACACCGGCAAGGTCGTGAAGGTCGTCGACTTCGGCGCCTTCGTGAACTTCTTCGGCGCCAAGGACGGCCTGGTCCACGTGTCCCAGATCGCTCTGGAGCGCGTCGCCAACCCGGCCGACGTCCTGTCGGAAGGCCAGGAGGTCAAGGTCAAGTTCCTGGGCTTCGACGATCGCGGCAAGACCAAGCTGTCGATGAAGGTCGTCGATCAGGAAACTGGCGAGGACATCACCGACAAGATCAACGCCGAGCGCGCCGAACGCGGCGAGGCTCCGCTGTCGGAAGACACCGGCGGTCGTCCGAAGCGCGAGGGCGGTGATCGCGGCGGCGACCGCGGCCGTCGTCGTCGCGACTAGGCGACGACGTCACCCCTGACGAAAGAGGCCCGGCGGAGCGATCCGCCGGGCTTTTTCGCGCCGCCCGCTCCGGGCGCGCCGGCCTGTCGCGGATTTCACTTGCGGGCGTGACGCGGCGGGTCTCCATTGCGGCGTCATTTCGTGGGAGAAGTCCATGCTCGATCGTCGCCGCCTGCTTCAGTCCGCCGCCCTGGGCGCGGGTCTCGCCGCCGTGGGCGGGTCCGCCTTGGCCCGCATCCAGACCGCCGCCCCCGTCGAGGGCGGGCCGGTGGATGCGACATTCCGCGGCTTCATGGACCGGGCGTTCGAGGAGACGCTGGATCGCGCGCCCGAGGTCGTGACCATGTTCGGCCTGGACAAGGGCGCGCGCGCCGCCGCCAAGTCCCAGCTGACTGCCCCGACCCGACAGGAGGAGGACGACCAGCGCGCCTTCGTTCGCCGCCAGGCGGCCGAACTGGCGCGGATCGACCGCGCTGCCCTGACGCCGCGCAACGTCAACTATTACGACAGCCTAAAGTCCAATCTGGACGGCGTGATCGCCACCTACGCCATCCCCTACGGCCAGGGCGGCTGGCCCAATCCCTATCGCGTCAGCCAGCAGGGCGGCGCCTATCAGTCGACGCCCGACTTCCTGGCCAATCAGCACACCATAGAGACGGCCGCCGACGCGGACGCCTATGTGGCCCGCGTCAACGCCTTCGCCGACGTCCTGACCGCAGAGACCGACCGGTTGAAGGAGGAGTACGCCCTGGGCGTCGTCCCGCCCGACTTCATCCTGGCCAAGGCGGTGCGCCAGCAGGACGGTTTCCTGGCGACGCCTGTCGCGACCTCGACCCTGACCCAGTCGGTGCGCGACCGGGCGCGCGAAAAGGGGCTGAGCGGCGACTGGGACGCCCAGGTCGAACGCCTTCTGACCGAACGCGTCTATCCGGCCCTGGCCGCCCAGAACGCCGTGTTGAAGGCGGCCCAGCCGGGCGCGACCCATGAAGCGTCTGTGCGCCGCCTGCCTCAGGGCGAGCAGTACTACGCCAACAGTCTGAACTACATCACCACCACCCGGCTGACGGCCGAGGAGATCCACCGCACCGGCCTGGCCCAGATGGCCGAACTGACCGCGCGCGCCGACGAACTGCTGAAGGCGCAGGGGATGACGCAGGGTTCGGTCGCCGACCGCATCAAGGCCCTGGGAGACGATCCCAAATACATCTATCCGAACACCGACGCGGGCAAGGCCGAGCTGATCGCCAAGCTGAACGCCCAGATGGCCGACATGCAGGCCCGGCTGCCTAGCGCCTTCGGCCGCCTGCCCAAGGCCAAGGTCGAGATCAAGCGCGTCCCGCCCGAGATCGAGGCCGGGGCGCCGATGGGCTATTACAACTCGCCCAGCCTGGATGGGGCGCGGCCCGGCATCTACTGGATCAATCTGAAGGACACGGCGGAATGGCCGTCCTGGTCCCTGCCGACCCTGACCTATCACGAGGCGACGCCGGGCCACCATCTGCAGATCAGCCTGCAGCAGGAAAGCCCCTCGGCGCCCCTGCTGATGAACCTTCTGGGCTTCTCCAGCTACGTCGAGGGCTGGGGGCTCTATGCCGAACAGCTGGCCGACGAACTGGGCGCCTATGAGAACGATCCCGTGGGTCAGATCGGTTACATTCAGTCGCTGATGTTCCGCGCCGCGCGCCTGGTGGTCGATACCGGCATCCATTCCAAGGGCTGGAGCCGCGAACAGGGCATCCGCTACATGATGGACGCCTATGGCGACCAGGAAGGGGCCGCGACGTCGGAGGTGGAACGCTACTGCGGCTGGCCCGGCCAGGCCTGCGCCTACAAGGTCGGGCACAACGAATGGGTCCGGCTGCGCGAACAGGCCAAGACGACCCTGGGACCGAAGTTCGACATCAAGGGCTTCCACGACACGGCCCTGGCCGCCGGCGGCGTGCCCCTGTCGGTGCTGGAGCGGATCGTGCAGGACTGGACGTCCACCCAGGCGTGAGACCTGGTCCGAGCTTCGGTCAGTTCGTTCGGGCGCGCCAAGTCGTGGGCCAGTAGTCGAGATCGACCCCGGCGCATTCGCCCATGGTCTGCTCCTTCGTCAGGACGAACTGACGGCCGGTCCAGCCCCAAGTCTGTAGTGTCCCACAGTCACCGAGTCCTCGCCCCTTGGGGAAGGCCGTCAGAAGGCGGGTCTTGGGATCGTAGGCGCCATTTATGGTGGTGTTGTCGGGCGTCGTGGGGTCCGCGCCTGGGCCGCCGGTTCCGACCAGGGCGACGGGTCGCGCGTCGCGGCCGCCCGGTCCGGTCAAGAACCAGGCCTGGGTAATGTTGTAGGCGCCTGCGCCGCAGGGAATGGCCCACAGCTCAGTATTGGCGTCCAGTCGCGCCGAAGCGACGGTGTCCGTAACGTCCGGCGTCACGGATTCCTTCATGCAGTTGGCGACGTCGCTGCGATTCAGAAGCGCGTCTGGAACGGTCTGGCCCGTGTCGCCGAAGCCGGCCTGACTGACCGCCGAGGATAGGGTCACGGTCGGCAGGGGCGGGGCCGTCGGCACTGTGGAGGATGGTTTGGCGCCGCGCCGGATCAGTGCGGTCGAGGTGTCCAGACGGCCTTGCTTGTCGTCGATCCAAAGCAGGGAGGCCGCCGCCCCGTTCAGCGACACGGCCTGGTTCGCGCCGCCTCGAAGGGTCAGGCTCTTGCCCTGGGCCAAGGCGTCGATAAGCGCGCGAGCGTCGCCTCCGGCGATCACGCCGATCGGCGCCTCCTTGGTTCCGTCAGGGCTCATGCTGGCCGGGAAGACGCGACCGTCGACATCCAGCGACAGCCGCCGCGCAGGGGGACCGTCACTGTCAGGCCAAAAGCCGAAGGATATCTGCGGCTGGGCGTCCGGGCCGGGCGCCAGGGCGATGCGGATCCAGCCCGCGCCAAAGTCGGGCGCAAAGCCGAAGGCCCAGCAGTTCCCGTCGTTCCCGCAGCTGGCCTGCCAGTCCCTGAAGGTACGGGTCTCGCTGCGAATCTGCAGGACCGGCGCTGTGGCGGCGGGTGTGCTCGACGCAGCCGGGGAACCGGGCGCAGCCGTCGGGGCCTTGTCCGTTCGGTCGCCGCAACCGGCCAGAAGCGCCAGGGCGCCCAGGCCGAAGGTCAGGCATTGTAGGCCGTGAGGGCCGCGAGAAGAGATCATGCCTTCCTCAGTTCCGAAGGTTTATGGGCGGCGCGTGCGCCGGTCTTGGCGCTTTCGACGATATACTCCGGATTGTCCTTGGAGGCCGCGACCTTGTGGCCCTTGACCCGAGTTTCGGATGTAACCTTCTTGATCACCTTTCCGGTGGTCGTGCCTTGGCTGTGGTCCCACTTGACCTTGTCTCCGGCCTTGAAAGTCGTGTCGGACATGGGCGTTGCTCCGTGATCATCGCGCTGAAGTTTCAGCGATCCGCCGCCGCATCGGTTCCGCCTGTCGGACGGCGGGCTTTGCGTGGGCGCGCGGCCCCGCTATACCGCCGCCACGATATTCCTTCCCCAAAGCTCATAGGCGGACACGCGCATGGCCAAGATCAAGGTCGAAAACCCCATCGTCGACATCGACGGCGACGAAATGACCCGCATCATCTGGCAGATGATCAAGGACAAGCTGGTCTTTCCGTTCCTGGACCTTGATCTGGACTACTACGACCTGGGCATGGAGAACCGCGACGCCACCGACGATCAGGTGACGATCGACGCCGCTCACGCCATCCAGAAGCACGGCGTCGGCGTCAAATGCGCCACCATCACCCCGGACGAAGCGCGGGTGAAGGAGTTCGGCCTGAAAAAGATGTGGAAGTCGCCGAACGGCACCATCCGCAACATCCTGGGCGGCGTGGTCTTCCGCGAGCCGATCATCTGCTCGAACGTGCCGCGCCTGGTGCCCGGCTGGACCCAGCCGATCGTCGTCGGCCGTCACGCCTTCGGCGACCAGTACAAGGCCACCGACTTCCTGGTCCCCGGTCCCGGCAAGCTGACGATCAAGTTCGTCGGCGACGACGGCCAGGAGATCGAACACGAGGTGTTCCAGTTCCCCGGCTCGGGCGTGGCCATGGGCATGTACAACCTGGACGCCTCGATCCGCGAGTTCGCCCACGCCAGCTTCGCCTACGGCCTGGCGCGCAACTATCCGGTCTATCTGTCGACCAAGAACACCATCCTGAAAGCCTATGACGGCCGCTTCAAGGACCTGTTCCAGGAGGTGTTCGACGAACACTACGCCGAGGAGTTCAAGGCGCGCGGCCTGACCTATGAACACCGTCTGATCGACGACATGGTGGCGGCCGCGATCAAATGGTCGGGCGGTTTCGTCTGGGCGTGCAAGAACTACGACGGCGACGTGCAGTCGGACGTGGTGGCGCAAGGCTTCGGCTCGCTGGGTCTGATGACCTCGGTGCTGATGACGCCGGACGGCAAGGTGTTGGAGACGGAAGCCGCCCACGGCACCGTGACCCGCCACTATCGCCAGCATCAGAAGGGCGAGGCCACCTCGACCAACTCCATCGCCTCGATCTTCGCCTGGACGCGCGGCTTCAAGCATCGCGGCAAGCTGGACGACAACCAGGCGCTGGTGGCGTTCGCCGACACCCTGGAGAAGGTCGTCGTCGATACGGTCGAGGCCGGCTACATGACCAAGGACCTGGCGCTGCTGGTCGGCGATCAGCAAGGCTGGCTGACCACCGAAGGCTTCCTGGACAAGGTCGCCGAGAACCTGAAGGCCGCCCTGCCGGACGTGGGCTAAGCCTCGCAGCCGCCCCGCCGCACAAGCCTTGCCGACAGGACGCCCAAACGTCCTCAAGCAGTGCGAAGCGCGGTAGGACAAAGAAGAATGGCCCCGCCGGATCGCTCCGGCGGGGCTTTTCGTTGTGCCGGGGTGAAAGCCGTGCATGATCGCGGTCATGAGGGAGTTCGGGTGAGGCGCCTGTTCGCAAATCTGCTGTTGGCGGCGGTCGTTCTGGCGACCGTGTCCTTCTTCGCCGCGCCGGGGGTGGCCTTCTTCGCCATCCGTTCGGCGGCCGAGGCCAGCGACGTCCAGGGGCTGTCGCGGCTGATCGACTTCTCGGCCGTGCGTCAGTCGCTGCGGCCGCAGCTGGCCGGTCGGCCCGAGGCGATGGCGCCCGCGCCGTCCTTTCTGGAAGACCCGATCGGCGCCTTCCGCCACCAGTTGCAGCAGAACCCGATCATTCGGCCGCCGGACGTGGACGCCTATCTGACGCCCGCCGCCCTTTCGGCCCTGACAAGGGGCGAGGGACGCTACGCCAGCCAGTGGACGACCACGACCGCCACCGACGCCCGTGTGGACAAGCCCTGGCCCCGGCTCGTCTTCTGGGGCGTGAACCGGGCGCGTTTCGCGGTTCGGGATCGGGGCGGATCGCGCACCGTCTTCACCTTCGAGCGTCGCGGACCCTTCGCCTGGACCCTGGTTCAGATCGGCCTGCCCGACGGCGCCGCCCCATCCGCTCCAACCTCGCCTGCTTCGACCCCTCGCCCCGCTCCGCGAAAGGACACGCCATGAACCGCTCCTCGACCAGAAAGCGCCTCTGGGGGGCGGTGATCGTGGTGGCGGGCGCCGTGTTGATCGCCCTGTTCGTTTCGCCCTTCTTGGCGGCCCAGGGGCTGATCCGGGCGGCGCGGGCGGGCGACGCGGCCCAGTTGGAGCGGCGCGTGGACTTTCCCGCCTTTCGCGCCAGTCTGCGCGAGGAGCTGAACGCCCGCGCCACGATGGAAATCCGCCAACGGGCCAAGGGCGACGCCGGCCTGACGGCGCTGGGCATGCTGCTGGCGCCGTCCCTGGTGGATGGGGCGGTCGATAATCTGGTCACACCCCAGGCGGTCGCCGCCATGGTGCGGTCCGCAGAAAAGCCCGAGCCGGAACGGCCCGCCCCCTCCCCGGACACGCCCGCCGCGCCCAAGGACCGTTTGCATCAGTCCTGGGCCTATCGCGGGCTGAACACCTTCGCCGTCACCCTGACGCGCGAGGATCGGCCCGACGACGCCCTGGTCCTGCTGATGAGCCGGCGCGGGCCGTTCTCTTGGAAGCTGTCGGGCGTGGACCTGACGCCCGATCCGATGGCCTGATCGCCCAGCGAAATCGCACGGTCCGCTCTTCGGCGCCGCTGGGTCTCAGCCCGCCAGGGCCGCCCGCACCGCCGCCAGACCGTCATCGGCCTTCGACCCGTCCGGGGCGCCGCCCTGGGCGAAGTCGGGTTTGCCGCCCGCGCCCTGGCCGCCCATGGCGATGACCGCCGCCCGCGCCAGATCGGCGGCGTTGACGCGGCCGGTCAGGTCCGAGGTGACGGCGACGGTCACGGCGGCCTTGCCGTCCGTCACGCCGATCAGGGCGACGACGCCGGTTCCAACCTGTTTACGGAAGTCCTCGGCCACGCCGCGCAGGCCCTTGCCGTCCACCCCGTCCAGAACGCGGGCGATCAGCTTGACGCCGTTGATCTCCTCGGGCGCGGACGAAGCGCCCGAACCGCCGCCCAGGGCCAGCTGCTTCTTCAGTTCGGCGACCTGTTTCTCCAGCGTCCTGACCGAGCCTTGCAGGGTTTCGACGCGGGCCGGGACGTCCAGCGGCTGGATCTTGAAATCGCGGGCCAGGTTGCGGGCGACCCTGGCCTGACCTTCCAGATACAGGCGGGCCGCCTCGCCGGTCAGGGCCTCGATGCGGCGGACGCCGGCGGCGACGCCGGTTTCCTGAACCACCTTGAACAGGCCGATGTCGCCTGTGCGGGCGACGTGGGTGCCGCCGCACAGTTCGACCGAATAGGGAGCATTGTCGCTGACCAGCGAACGGCCCAGCGTCAGGACGCGGACCTCGTCGCCGTATTTCTCGCCGAACAGGGCGATGGCGCCGGCCTCGATGGCGTCGGCGGGGGCCATCAGTTTTGTCTCCGCCGGGACGTTCTGGCGGATCACGGCGTTGACCTCGGCCTCGATGGCGGCCAGCTCGTCCTCGGTGACGGGGGCCGAATGGCTGAAGTCGAAGCGGGCGCGCTCTGCGTCCACCAGCTGACCCTTTTGGGCCACCTGCGGGCCCAGCACATTCTTCAATGCGGTGTGCAGCAGGTGGGCGGCGGAGTGGTTGGCGCGGGTCGTGCGCCGCTTTTCGGCGTCCACCGACTGGGCGACGCGGGCGCCCATGGCAAGGGTCCCGGCCGTGATCTGGACCGACAGGACATGAAGGTCGCCGGCGTGTTTCTTGACGTCCAGCACCTCGGCCTCGCCGCCCGGCCATTCCAGCCTGCCCTGATCGCCGGTCTGGCCGCCGCTTTCGGCGTAGAAGGGGGTGGTGTCGAACAGGACCTCGACGATCTCGCCGGCCTCGGCCGCCTCGACGGGCGCGCCGCCGTTCATGATGGCCTGGACCTCGCCCGAACCCTCGATATTGTCATAGCCGGTGAAGACGGTCGGTCCCATCCGGTCGCGCACGGCCAGCCATTCGCCGGCGTTGGCCGACTGGCCCGAGCCCTTCCAGTTCTCGCGCGAGCGCTGGCGCTGCTCGGCCATGGCGGCCTCGAAACCGTCGACATTGACCGAAAAGCCGCGACGACGCGCCTCGTCCTGAGTCAGGTCCAGCGGGAAGCCATAGGTGTCGGACAGGGTGAAGGCCGTCTGGCCGTCCAGCATGTCGCCGGGACGGAAGCCCTGAACCGCCGTGTCGAACAGGGTCATGCCCCGGCCCAGCGTGGTGCGGAAGCGGATCTCCTCCTGCTTCAGCGTGTCCTCGATGAAGGGCTGGGCGCGGGCCAGTTCGGGATAGGCGTCGCCCATCTGCGCCACCAGCGTCGGGACCAGACGATGCATCAGCGGATCGGCGGCGCCCAGCAGGTGGGCGTGGCGCATGGCGCGGCGCATGATCCGACGCAGCACATAGCCCCGGCCTTCGTTCGAGGGGGTGACGCCGTCGGCGATCAGGAAGGACGACGAGCGCAGGTGGTCGGCGATGACCCGGTGACTGGCGGCGCGCTCGCCCTCCGACTTGGTCGAGGTGGCGTCTTCGGAGGCGGCGATCAGGGTCTTGAACAGATCGGTCTCGAACACCGAATGGACGCCTTGCAACACGGTGGTGATCCGCTCCAGACCCATGCCGGTGTCCACGCTGGGCTTGGGAAGGCTGCGAACGATCTGATCGTTCTCCTTCTCGAACTGCATGAAGACGTTGTTCCAGATCTCGACGAACCGGTCGCCGTCTTCATCGGGCGAACCGGGAGGGCCGCCGGCGATCTTGTCGCCGTGATCCCAGAAGATTTCGGTGCAGGGGCCGCAGGGGCCGCTATCGCCCATGGCCCAGAAGTTGTCCGAGCCGGCGATGCGGATGATCTTGTCGTCGGAAAAACCCGTGACCTTCTTCCAGATCGCGGCGGCCTCGTCATCGTCGATATAGACCGTGACCAACAGACGCTTGGGGTCCAGGCCGAAGCCGTCCGTGACCAGGTTCCACGCCTTCTCGATGGCGTGTTCCTTGAAATAGTCGCCGAAGGAGAAGTTCCCCAGCATTTCGAAGAAGGTCAGGTGGCGGGCGGTGTAGCCGACGTTGTCCAGGTCGTTGTGCTTGCCCCCCGCGCGCACGCATTTCTGCGAGCTGGTCGCGCGCGGATAGGGCGGCTTGGCCGCGCCGGTGAAATAGTCCTTGAACGGCACCATGCCGGCGTTGACGAAGAGCAGGCTCGGGTCGTTCTGCGGCACCAGCGGAGCCGAATGGACCTTGGCGTGGCCGTCCGCCGCGAAATAGTCGAGGTAGGTGGCGCGGATCTCGTTCAGGCTGGGCATTCGGCGTGTCTTCGGCTGGGGCGGTCGCTAGGAACCGGCGTCATATAGGGTTTTGGCGGCGAACGCATCCCCGCCGCCGAGCCGGTCCTAGACGCGCGGCGGCGGGCCGAACTTGCCGGCCTGATAGTCCTGGATGGCCTGGATGATCTCTTCGCGGGTGTTCATGACGAAGGGGCCGTGACTGAAGACCGGCTCGTCGATGGGGCGGGCGTGGCCCAGCAGGACGACGGCGTCCGATGCGGCCGTGATCTCGACCGCGTCGCCGTCGCCCAGGGCGGCCAGGTTCCATTGCGGCACGGGGGTTCCGGCGACGGAGACATCGCCCTTCACGACATAGAGGAAGACGTTGCGGCCGGGCGCTACCGGCGTCTGGAACAGCGCGTCGGCGGGCAGGCGGACGACGGCCAGATGGATGTCGATCAGGGACTGGATCGGCGCGGTCACGCCCAGCCAGTCGCCGGACACCGGTTCCACGATCACGCCGGCCTCGGTCGTGAAAGTCGGAATGTCGGCCTTCTGCAGGCCGACGTAGTTCGGCTTGGTCATCTTCAGCCGGGACGGCAGGTTGACCCAGAGCTGGAGGATTTCCATCGGCCCGCCGTCGCGCTTGAACGACGCGGGCGACAGTTCGGCGTGAATCAGGCCCGAGCCGGCGGTCATCCACTGGACGCCGCCCGCCTTGATGATGCTCTCGCCGCCGCCGGAATCGTTGTGGGCCAGCTCGCCGTCCAGGATGAAGGTGACGGTCTCGAAGCCCCGGTGCGGGTGCGGGCCGAACGGCAGGCCGGCGTTGCCCGGCGCATAGGTCTGGGGTCCGTGGTGGTTCAGGAACAGGAAGGGGTCGATCTGGTCCACGCCGGGGCCGGGCACAGGCCTGCGCGTGATCAGATCGCCGATGTCTTCGCGATGGGCGGGGTGCAGACGGAGGACGGGGCGGTGGGTCAGGTCTGGCATCCGCTACATATAGGGTGGCGGTTTTGCGATGGCGAGCGGGCGAAACCGGGCGCCGAGGCGACGATGTTTTCCCCCGTCCGTTGACACCGGCCCCTCGGGGTCACAAAAGCCTTCGCAACCGCACACGGCGATTGAATTCATTCGTCTTTGAGAACGATTCGCATGACTCAGCCCAACCCGACCCGGCGGGGCGCGCCGGTCGATCCGACCGGTCGCTACGTCATCCAGCCCAACGGCCATGTCACGCCGATGTCGCCCTTCATGGAGGTGTGGCGCTGGCACGTCACCATGACCGCCTCCATCCTGTTCCGCGCCACCATCATCGCCGCCAGCGTCGGCGCCGTGATCATGGTCGGCTGGCTGGGCGCCCTGGCGTTCGGACCCGAACACTACGCCTGCTTCCTGTCGCTGGCGGGCTCGCCCCTGGGGCTGCTGGTCGGGTTCGGCCTGACGGTGGTGGTCCTGTCCTTCGTGCTGAACGGCGGGCGCCACCTGATCAACGACACCGGTCACGGCCTGACGCTGAAGTCGGCGACGCTGATGGCCAATATCGCGGTCTGGGCGCCGGTTCCGCTGGCCGTCCTGTTCTGGGTCGTGCTGTTCGCTTCGGGGAGGGTCGCGCTGTGAGCAGCCCGGTCAAATTCAAGAACCACGTCAAGGTCTCCGAGCGCCACGGCGCGTCGGAGTGGCTCAGCGAGCGGGTCCTGCTGCTGGCCCTGATGCCGCTGGGCCTGTGGGTCCTGTCGACGATCCACACCCTGGCCGGCGCCGATTACAGCGCGGTTGCCGCCTGGTTCGCCAATACGCTGAACGCCGTCCTGGCGGGCCTGACGCTGGTGGTCTTCTGCGGTTTCGCCAGCCTGGCCTGGAAGGTCATCCTCGAGGACTATGTGCCCCAGGCGGGCGCGCGGCGGGCCCTGGTCCTGCTGGTCAATCTGATCTGCCTGGTGCTGGCGGCGGCCGGCGTCTTCTTCATCACGCGGATGGCGCTGGGATCCGCGCCGCTGCCCGCCGGCTTCGGAGCCTGATCGTCCAATGGCTGCTTACGAACTCATCGATCACGAATACGACGTCGTCGTCGTCGGCGCGGGCGGCTCGGGCCTGCGCGCCGCGCTGGGCGCCGCCCAGCAGGGGCTGAAGGTCGCCTGCGTCACCAAGGTCTTCCCGACCCGCTCCCACACCGTGGCGGCGCAAGGGGGCATCTCCGCCTCGCTCGGCAACATGGGCGAGGACAGCTGGCAATGGCACATGTACGACACCGTCAAGGGGTCGGACTGGCTGGGCGACCAGGACGCCATCGAATATCTGGTCCGCAACGCCCCCAAGGCGGTCTATGAGCTGGAACACTGGGGCGTGCCCTTCAGCCGCACCGACGAAGGCAAGATCTATCAGCGCGCCTTCGGCGGCATGACCCGCAACTTCGGCGAAGGCCCGGTGCAGCGCACCTGCGCCGCCGCCGACCGCACCGGCCACGCCATCCTGCACACCCTGTATGGCCAGTCGGTCCGTCGCGAGGTGAAGTTCTTCATCGAATATTTCGCGCTGGACCTGATCATGCAGGACGGCGCCTGCACCGGCGTGACGGCGCTGCAGCTTGACACCGGCCAGCTGCACCAGTTCCGCGCCAAGATGGTGGTGCTGGCGACCGGCGGCTACGGCCGCGCCTACTTCTCGGCCACCTCGGCCCACACCTGCACCGGCGACGGCAATGCGATGGTGTTGCGCGCCGGCCTGCCGTTGCAGGACATGGAGTTCGTTCAGTTCCACCCGACCGGCATCTATGGCGCAGGCTGCCTGATCACCGAGGGCGCGCGCGGCGAGGGCGGTTATCTGACCAATTCGGAAGGCGAGCGTTTCATGGAGCGCTATGCGCCGACCGTGAAGGACCTCGCCCCGCGCGACATGGTTTCGCGCTCCATGACCATCGAAATCCGTGAAGGCCGCGGCGTGGGTCCGAACAAGGACCACATCTTCCTGCACCTGGATCACCTGGATCCGAAAATCCTGCACCAGCGCCTGCCGGGCATCTCGGAGTCGGCCAAGATCTTCGCCGGCGTGGATGTGACCAAGGAGCCGATCCCGGTCCTGCCGACCGTCCACTACAACATGGGCGGCATCCCCACGAACTATCACGGCGAAGTCCTGACGCTGCGCGACGGCAACCCCGACAGCGTGGTTCCGGGCCTGATGGCCGTGGGCGAGGCGGCGTGCGTTTCGGTGCACGGCGCCAACCGCCTGGGCTCCAACTCCCTGACCGACCTGGTGGTGTTCGGCCGCGCTGTCGGCCTGCGCTGCGGCGAGGTGGTGGACAAGGCGTCCGCCGTGCCGAGCGCCCCCAAGGCCCAGATCGACGCCCACATGGCCCGGCTGGACCGCTTCCGCTACGCCGACGGCTCGACCCCGACCGCCGAGCTGCGCCTGTCGATGCAGCGCGCCATGCAGGCCGATGCGGCGGTGTTCCGCACCGGCAAGACGCTGGAAGAAGGCGTTCAGAAGCTGCGCGCCATCGACGCCCAAGGCGCCGACATCAAGACGACCGATCGCGGCCTGATCTGGAACACCGACCTAGTCGAGACGCTGGAATACGACAACCTGATCGCCCAGGCGACGGTGACGATCGAAGGCGCCCTGAACCGCACGGAATCGCGCGGCGCCCACGCCCGCGAAGACTATCCCGAGCGCGACGACGTCCACTGGATGAAGCACACCCTGGCGTGGAAGCGTCCGGGCGAAGGCGTCCAGATCGACTATCGTCCGGTGCACAACTACACCATGACTGACGACGTCTCGTACATCGAGCCGAAGGCGCGGGTTTACTGATCCGCCATGGCCCTGCCCCCTTCAGACGTCCAGCCTGATCCCGCTTCGCCCTTCGAGGGCAGCGCGGCGACGGCTGCGCGCCTGGCGGCGGCCCGGGCGACGCCCCGGCGTTCGTTGGGGCTGAAGCTGCTGCTGGTCTGCGCCCTGGCGCTTCTGATGAGCATTCCGGCGCTGTTCGTCTTCGGCCTGTTGATGGATCGCAGCCACCGGGCGGAACGGGTCGCGGCCGAGGTCGGCGACCTGATGGGCGGCCAGCAGACCTTCCTGGGGCCGGTGATCGCCGTGCCGTACAGCCGGATGGCCAGCGGCCCGTCGAATGCGCCGGGCGGGCCGGTCGTTCAGCCGAACGTCCCGCGCCTGGAGACCGGCGTCTGGTACGTCTTCCCGACCCAGGGAAAGATCGACGTCGATACCGATTCCGAGGTGCGCAAACGCTCGCTGTTCCGCGTCGCCGTCTATCAGGCCCAGGTCGTCTATTCCGGCCAGTTCGACCTGGCGCGCGCCGGGTCCGAGGCGCCCAGCGGCGCCGTACTGGACTGGAGCCGGGCCGAGATCGTGGTCGGGGCGTCCGATGCGCGGGGCGCACGCTCCGACATCGTCCTGAAGATCGGTGATCGCACCGTCGCCCTGACCCCGTCCACCCTTGATGCGTCCGTCAGCCTGGTCGGCGATCCCAATGTCGATCAGCGCGCCGGCCCGCGTTCGGTGCTGAAGCTGTTCGGGGCGCCGTTGAACCTGACCGACCGTTCGGGCGTCCTGCCGGTGTCGGGCCGGGCGACCTTCTCCGGCGCCCAACGGGTGTCGGTCCTGCCGTTCGCGGGAACCACCGAGGCGGGGATCAAGGGCGACTGGCCGCATCCGTCCTATAACGGCGGCTTCCTGCCGACCAAGCGCGAGGCGAGCGCCGGGCGGTTCGATGCGAACTGGAGCGTGCCGTTCGTCGCGCGGGGCATTCCGGCCGAAGGCGACGCCAGCGCCCTGGCCCGACTGGGCGCCGCGGACCTGGCGGTCAGCTTCGTGGAGCCGGCCAATCCCTATCAGTCTGTCAGCCGGTCGCTGAAATACGCGCCGATGTTCATCGGTCTGGTCTTCCTGGCCTTCTTCCTGTTCGAGACGACCACGGGCCGCCGCGTCCACCCGGCGCAATACATCCTGATCGGCCTGGCCCAGGTCATCTTCTACATGCTGCTGTTGTCCATCGCCGAACACACCGGGTTCGACATCGGTTTCGCCCTGGCGGCGACGGCCACCGTCGCCCTGATCTCGGCCTACGCCGGATGGACCTTCGACAGCCGGCGGCAGGGCGTGCGCGCCCTGGTCGCCTTCACCTTCCTCTACGGCCTCATCTATGTGCTGATGCGGCTGGAGGACTACGCCCTGCTGGTCGGCGCCCTGGCCAGCTTCGCCGCGATCTTCGCGGTCATGTATTTCACTCGCAAGCTTGATTGGTACGGCATCACCGGCGCCGCGACCAAGGACATATCCTGATGGTGCAGCTCACTCTCCCCCGGGGTTCCAAGCCCAGCAAGGGCAAGGTCCACAAGGCGCCGGCCGGCGCCAAGAACGTCAAGACCTACAAGGTCTATCGCTACGATCCCGAGGTGGACGCCGATCCGCGCTGGGACGTCTATGAGGTGTCGTCCGACGATCACGGGCCGATGCTGCTGGACGCCCTGATCCACATCAAGAACGAGATCGATCCGACCCTGTCGTTCCGCCGGTCGTGCCGCGAAGGGATCTGCGGCTCCTGCTCGATGAACATCGACGGGCGCAACACCCTGGCCTGCACCAAGGGCTGGGACGAGTGCCAGTCGTCCGACATCACCATTTCGCCCCTGCCGCACCAGCCGGTGGTCAAGGACCTGGTGACGGACCTGAGCCTGTTCTACGCCCAGTACGACTCGATCCAGCCCTATCTCCAGTCGGACGAGCCGGACCCCGAGAAAGAACGTCTGCAGACCCCGGCTGAACGCGAGAAGCTGGACGGCCTGTACGAGTGCATCCTGTGCGCCTGCTGCTCGACCTCGTGCCCCAGCTACTGGTGGAACCAGGAAGAATACCTCGGCCCGGCGGCGCTGCTGCAATCCTATCGCTGGATTTCGGACAGCCGCGACGACGCCACGCAGAAGCGTCTGGACGACCTGGAAGACCCGTTCAAACTGTATCGCTGCCACACGATCATGAACTGCGCCCAGGTGTGCCCCAAGGGTCTGAACCCGGCCAAGGCCATCGCCGAGACCAAGAAGCTGATGGTCTCGCCCGAGCGCAGGAAGCAGGCGGCCTGAGGATTCGGCGGTGGAGGCTTGCCTCCGCCGCGCCCTCGTCTAAGAGCGGGCCATGGCCAAGATCACCTACATCGAACATGACGGAACCGAACACGTCGTGGACGTGAAGCCGGGCCTTTCCGTCATGGAAGGCGCGATCCGCAACAATGTGCCGGGCATCGACGCCGACTGCGGCGGGGCCTGCGCCTGCGCCACCTGCCACGTCTATGTAGACGAAGCCTGGCGCGAGGCGACGGGCAAGCCCAGCGCCATGGAGGAGTCCATGCTCGACTTCGCCGAAGAGGTCGAACCCAACAGCCGCCTGTCGTGCCAGATCCGGGTGTCGGACGCGCTGGACGGGCTGGTCGTGCGCCTGCCGGAAAATCAGCACTGAGATGGTCGAGGTCGATCCTGCGCTGATCGACTGGATCGGCCGCTGGATCGAAACGGCCGATCTGGCCGCGCCGCCGCCGATCCTAGGGATCGCGGGATCGCAGGGCAGCGGAAAATCGACACTGGCCCGCGCCGTCGCCCAAAGGTTCGGCGGGGCGGCGCTGTCTCTGGACGACGTCTATCTGACCCAGGCCGCGCGGGCGGCGCTGGCCGAAAGGGTGCATCCGCTGTTCGCCGTGCGCGGGCCGCCGGGCACGCACGACCTGGCTCTGCTGAACCGCCTGCTGGACCGGTTGCGCGCCGCGGGTTCCGACGAGGAGATTCGCCTGCCGCGTTTCGACAAGCTGGCCGACGAGCGGGCGCCGGAGACGGATTGGGCCGTGGTGTGGGGACGTCCGCGCCTGATCGTGCTGGAGGGCTGGTGTCTGGGCGCGACGGCGCAACGACCCGAGGCGTTGACGGCGCCGGTCAACGCGCTGGAACGTGAGAAGGACTCCGATGGGGTCTGGCGACGGGCGGTCGATGCCGCCATGGGTGACGGCTATGCCAGCTTGGCCGCGCGGCTGGACGCCCTGGTGTTTCTGAAGGCGCCGGGGTTTGAAGTGGTGCTGGACTGGCGTTGCGAACAGGAGGCGGAATTGCTGGGCGTCGCGGCCGTGTCGCCCCAGCGTCGCGCGGCCCTGGCCGGCTTCATCGGTCACTACGAGCGGATCACGCGGCATATGCTGGCGGGCGGGGTTCGTCCGGACCTGACCGCCGAACTGGACGCGCGACGTCGGATCGTTGCGTTGCGCCCGGGCGTTGAGATCGCATGAGCCTGTTCAGATTCAACGCCGTCTCCGGCGAAGATCGGCGTGGAACGCCCCGTCGGCCGATGAACGCGCGCGGCGTCGTCTGCGCGCCGGGGATGGAGACGGCCTGCGTCATCGTGGATCTGTCGGACGGCGGGATGCGGGTGCGGCTGGACCGCGGCGCCGCCCTGCCGCGCGAGGTGGTGGTGGTCGATGTGGCCGAGGCCGTGGCCTATCCGGCGACGGTCGTCTGGCAGAAGGGTCACGAGGCGGGATTGAAGCAGACCGGGGGCAAATCCCTGCGCGGTCTGGCCCCGGCGCGTCTGATCGAGGCGCGGGCCGCCTGGCTGAGGGCCGGCGGCCGCTAGGCGTCCGACGGCATGGAACCGGCGTTGATGGCGATGCGTCCGATCAGACCCTTGACGATCAGGTCCAGGGCCGAGCCCTCGCGATAGTCGGCGGCGGCGACGAAATTCACCCGGTCCTCCGAGATCAGGGAATAGACCTTCTTCTGATCCTTTTCGTTCGAGCGCGGGTCGTAGACGGCGATGGAGAAGCCGCCCTTGGTGTGCATCATCTTCATGGTCGGCACGTCGGTGTCGCCGTCGCCGATGAAGATCATCCGTTCGAACGGCACGGCGCGTTCGTCGTCGGGGATGAAGTGGTTGATGCGTTCGTGCTCCCAGTGGTTCTTCACGCCCTTGTTGATGCGGAACAGATACTGGGTCTTGGTGGTGTAATTGACGCCCACCGCCGGCCAGGCCGCCTCGCCCTTGTCGTCATAGACGTAGTGGGAGGCGAAGACGTGGGTCAGGGCGGGGCGGATCGGCGTGCCGTCGATCATCTCCTCCAGGCCGGCGGAGACGATGTAGTGTTCGATCTCCAGGCCGTAGCGGGCGCCGAAATCGTTCATCCGGTCGAACCAGCTCAGGTCCTTCAGTCCCTCGAACAGGGCCACGGCCTCGCCATGTTGGCGCAGGGTGTCGCGCGTGACGGGCGATCCGTTCTGGCGCGCGTGGTGCAGCATCAGCTGCATGTACATCAGGATGCCGTCGCCGTCGGCGTCCTTGGTCAGGCGTTCGGCCTCGGTCCAGAAGGCGCCGATGTCCATCCCCACCGAGGGGATGAAGCTGACCTCCTGCATGTTGCCGCGCGCCAGGGTGCCGTCGAAATCGTAGATCAGGGCGGTCTTCAGCGGCGGGGTCTTGTTGGCGGCCATGGGCGGAATCCTGGGGTCTGGAACCCGCCCTCTATATCAGCCGGCGGCGTCCGTCGATTGGCGGCGGCGGCCGAAGGTGGGCGCCGCCGCCTTCTGCTCGGCCCAGTAGGCGGCGCCGGTCGTGGGCTTGAACATGGTGCGCGCCGTCCCGTCGCGCGCCACGACGGCGAAGGTGTTGGTCGAGGCCTGATAGATCAGGGTGTCGCCGTTGGGACGCTTGACCGTTTCGACGTCGCGCGGCGGCTTGGCGGTGAAGGCCTCCACCTTGGCCAGATAGTCGTCCGGCGTGCGGGCGTCGAAGGCGGCGCCGTTGCGCTCGAACAGGCGGGCGACCTTGGCGTCCGTCGTCTCGCGCCGGTTGGCGGTCAGGACGGGCTTGGGTGCGGCCGCGCCTCTGTTTTCGGCGCCGGCCGCCTCTGGCGTCGAGGCCAGGGCCATCGGCGCGTCGGCCGACGCCCGCTCCCGCGTCTCCACCGCCGACGGCCGGTCGCAACCCGCCAGCGTCAGCAGGATCAGCGCCGCCGCCGTCCCGGCTGATCCCAAACTCGTCGATCGCAGTCCCATTTGTCCCTCCCGACACCCGTGTGACGAGAGGAAACCACAACTTGATTGTTCCTGCAATGTTCTTGTCATCCGTCTCGACGCCGTCGCGCAGGGCCGCTAGAGCGAGGATATGGACAGCCGATCCCTTTCGAACCGCAAGGTGCTGCTGATCGTCGGTGGCGGAATCGCCGCCTACAAGGCGCTGGAGTTGGTGCGGCTGATCGCCCGGGCGGGCGGTGAGACACGCGTCATCCTGACCGAGGCGGGGGCCGAGTTCGTCACCCCCCTGTCGTTGGCGGCGCTGAGCGGCCATCCGGTGCGGGCGGGTCTGTTTCATCCCGACGACGAGACCAGCATGGGCCATATCGAGCTGTCGCGCTGGGCCGACCTGGTGGTCGTGGCGCCGGCGACGGCCGGTTTGATCGCCAAGGCGGCGAACGGCCTGGCCGACGACCTGGCCTCCACCACCCTGATCGCGACGGACAAGCGGGTGTTGCTGGCGCCGGCGATGAACGTGCGGATGTGGCAGCATCCGGCGGTCCAGGCCAATGTGGCGCGGCTGAAGGGCTTCGAGGGTTTCCACGGCGTCGCCGTGGTCGGACCCGACGTGGGCGAGATGGCCTGCGGCGAACATGGTCCCGGTCGGATGGCTGAACCGGCCGCCATACTGGAGGCGATCGAAGGTCTGCTGGCCGGCGCCGCCGGACGGCCGCTGACGGGGCGCCGCGCCGTGATCACGGCGGGACCGACCTTCGAACCCATCGACCCGGTGCGCGGCCTGACCAATCGCTCCAGCGGCAAACAGGGCTACGCCATCGCCGCCGCCCTGGCCGAACTGGGAGCCGAGGTGACGCTGGTGTCCGGGCCGACGGGACTGAACGCGCCGGCCGGCGTGATCCGCATCGATGTGGAGAGCGCGCTGGAGATGCAGGCCGCGACGCGCGCAGCCTTGCCCGCCGACATCGCCGTCCTGTCCGCCGCTGTGGCCGACTGGCGCGTGGACACGGTCGCGGGGGGCAAGATCAAGAAGGGGCCGGGCGGGCCGCCGACCCTGGCCCTGATCGAAAACCCCGATATCCTGGCCGGGATCGCCGCCCCGGGACCGGATCGGCCGGCGCTGGTCGTTGGCTTCGCGGCAGAGACCTCGGATCTGGAGGCCAACGCGCGAGCCAAGCTGTCGCGCAAGGGCTGCGATTGGATCGTGGCCAACGACGTCTCGGACGAGGTGTTCGGCGCGGACGGCAACGCCGTGCTTCTGATTTCGTCTGAGGGAACCGAGGCCTGGCCGCGCCAGTCCAAGACCGCCGTGGCCCGCGCCCTGGCCGCCCGCATCGCCGACCATTTCAAGGACCCCGCATGACCCACGCCCCGCTCGCCGTGCAGATCCAGCGCCTGCCCCACGCCGAGGGACTGCCCCTGCCGGCCTATGAGACGGCGGGATCGGCGGGCATGGACCTGCGCGCCGCCGTGCCCGAGGACCAGCCCCTGGCCCTGGCGCCGGGCCAGCGTGCCCTGGTGCCCACGGGGCTGAAGATCGCCGTGCCGCTGGGCTTCGAGGCCCAGGTGCGCGCCCGTTCGGGCCTGGCGCTGAAGCACGGAATCATCTGCCCCAACGCGCCGGGCACCATCGACAGCGACTATCGCGGCGAGTGCGGGGTCATCCTTGCCAACATCGGCCATGAACCTTTCGTCGTCCGCCGGGGCGAACGCATCGCCCAGCTGGTGATCGCCCGCCACGAGCGCGCCGACTGGGTCGAGGTGGAGGAACTGGATGAGACGGCGCGTGGCGCGGGGGGCTTCGGCTCGACGGGGCGCTGAACCCTAAACCGGCGGGGAGGTCGGCTGGATCAGGCTGTCCTTGCGCCGAACGTGTTCGCGCCAGGCGGTGTAGAGGCCGCTGGAGGCGATCAGGGCGGCGCCAGCCAGGGTGTTCAGGCTGGGCGGCGTATGCAGCAGCCACCAGCCGAAGATCACCGCCCCGATGATCTGCAGATAGTCGAAGGGCGCGACCACGGCGACCGGCGCCTTCTGCAGGGAGGCGGTCATGAACAGCTGGGCCAGCCCGCCGACGACGCCCGATGCGATCAGCAGGGCCAGGATCTGGGGCGACCGCCAATGGCCGACGAAGGGCAGCAGGATCGCGCCGACGATGGACGAGGCCACGAAGAACCAGAAGACGATGGCGGCGACGTGTTCGGTGTCGCGCAACTGGCGCAGGGTGATGGTGACGGCCGCCGTCAAAACCGCCGCCGCCAGGCCGAAGCCGATGCCGACCAGGGGCACGGCGTGATTGCCCGCACCTGGCCGCATGACGATAATGACGCCGACGAAACCCAGGGCCACAGCCGCCCAGCGTCGCGGCCCGATCGCCTCCTTCAGGATCAGAAAGGACAAGAGGGTGGCGAAGACCGGGGCGGTGAAGCTGAGCGTCGTGGCGTCGGCCAGGGGCAACAGGGTCAGGGTCTGGAAGACGCACAGGATCGAGGCGATGCCCAGGGCGCTGCGTCCGACATGGGCCCAGGGCCGGCGCGTGGTCAGGGCCTTCAGGCCGTCGGGGCGGCTCAGCACCCAGATCAGCACGACGGGCAGGCCGAAGAAGGCGCGGTAGAACAGCATCTCCGGCGCGCCGACGCCGTCCAGCGACGCCAGTTTCAGAACCGCCGCCATGATCGAGAAACAGCCCGCCGCGGCGATCCGCAGGGCGATGCCGTTGGCGATGGTCTCCGCGCCGGTCCTGGCGGTCATGGGACCTCCGCGCACGGCTTGTTCGCGGGCGCCGCACTCACCGCCGATGCGGCGCGGGCCGTCACGCCTGCCTGAAGCCCAGCACGTCCTGCATGTCGTAGAGGCCGGGGCGGCGCGTGCGGACCCAGGCGGCGGCGGCGACGGCGCCCTTGGCGAACAGGGAGCGGTCGATGGCCGAATGGCTGAGGGTCAGGACCTCGGCTTCCGAGGCGAACAACACCGAATGTTCGCCGATGATTCCGCCTGCGCGGATGGAAGAGAAGCCGATCCTGCCGGGCTCGCGCTCGCCCTGGACGCCGTCGTAGGGCGGGCTGCGCAGGTCGGACAGTTCGCCGAACCGCCCCTCTGCAGCGGCCTCGCCCAGCATCAGGGCGGTGCCGGAAGGCGCGTCGACCTTGCGGCGATGATGGCTCTCGGTGATCTCGATGTCCCACTCCTGGGCGTCCAGCCGCTGCGCCGCCTGCTGCACCAGCCCGATCAGGACGTTGACGCCCAGGGAGAAGTTGCCGCTCTTGACGATGGCCACGGTCTCGGACGCCTTCAGTATCTCGGCCTCCTGTTCGGGCGTCATGCCGGTGGAGCCGATGACCAGGGCGGGCGCGCCGCGCGCCGCCGCCGCCTGGGCCAGGGCCACAGAGGCGTCCGGGGTCGAAAAGTCGATGATGACGTCGCACAGAGAGATGTCGGCCGTCTCGCCCCAGTCGAAACGGGCGGCGACGACCACGTCGTCGCGCGCATCCAGCACCTGGGACACCGCCCGACCCATTCGGCCGCGATAACCGGATATGCCGGCGTGGAAGATGGCGCTCAAACCGCGTTCTCTTTCGACCCGTCCGCGTCCTGACTGCCCAGGATGTCGGCCCAGAAGCGCTTGGCCTTTCCGGCGAAGCTGGAGTTCCTGGGGTTTTGCGCCTCCCCGAACGACAGGGCAAGCTCCTGCAACAGTTCCTTCTGGCGCGCAGTCAGGTCGGTGGGGGTCTCGACGAACAGCTCAACCACCAGATCGCCCCGGTTGCGGCCGTTCAGGTGGGGCATGCCCTTGCCCTTGATGCGGACGGTCTTGCCGGTCTGGGCGCCGGCCGGCACCTGGACGGCGGCCTTGCACCGGCCGTCGCAGGCGTCCGAAACCAGGCAGGGGGCGTCGATCTCTCCGCCCAGGGCCGCCACCGTCATCGGCACGGGCACGGTGACGAGCAGGTCCAGGTTGTCCCGCTCGAACAGGTCGTGGGGCGCGACCGACAGGAAGACATAGAGGTCGCCGCGCGGGCCGCCGCGCTGGCCGGCGTCGCCCTCGCCCGACAGGCGGATGCGCGAGCCGTCGTCCACGCCGGCCGGAATCTTCAGGTTCAGGGTGCGGTTTTTACGCACCTGGCCCTGGCCGTGGCAGGTGGTGCAGGGATCGGCGATCATCTGGCCCGCGCCATGGCAGCGGGGGCAGGTGCGCTCCACCTGGAAGAAGCCGTTGGCCTGACGCACCCGGCCGGCGCCGTGGCAGGTGGTGCAGGTGACGGGCTTGGTGCCCGGCTTGGCGCCCGTCCCTTCGCAGGTTTCACAGGTCAGGGTGGAGGGGACGGCGATCTCGACCTCGGCGCCCTTGTAGGCCTGCTCCAGGGTGATCTCCAGGTCGTAGCGCAGGTCCGAGCCGCGACGCGGACCGCCCTGCTGGCCCCGGCCCTGGCGGCCGCCGAAGGCGTCGCCGAACGCATCGCCGAAGACCTGGGAGAAGATGTCGTTGATGTCCGAAAAGCCCTGACCGCCCTGACCGAACGGGTTGCCGCCGCCGCCGTTCACGCCGGCGTGGCCGTAACGATCGTAGGCCGCGCGCTTCTGGTCGTCGGACAGAACGCTGTAGGCCTCGGAGATTTCCTTGAACGCCACGACGGACTCTTCGGAGCCGCCGTTGCGATCCGGGTGGTGGATCATCGCCAGCTTGCGATAGGCCGCTTTCAGGCCGGGGGCGTCGATGGTGCGCTCGACGCCCAGAACCTCGTAATAATCACGCGCCATAGGGCGTTCGTCCTCATACTTCCCCTGACGTTCCGCCGCGTCTCTTTGTGAACGCTGGTCGAAAACGCTGTCCCGGCTGACATGGGGGCCGGGACGGATGATGCAAGCGTCAAGAAAAGGCCCCGCCTATCGCGAGACAAGCGGGGCCGTTCCGTTTCAGCCGCCCGAACCGATCAGGCGTTCTTCTTGTCGTCGTCGTCCGAGACTTCCTCGAACTCCGCATCGACCACGCCGTCGTCAGCCGGCTGGCCTTCGGCGGCCGCGTCGCCCGAGCCCTGCTGGGCGGCGTACATGGCCTCGCCCAGCTTCATCGACGCCTGGACCAGGGTGTTGGTCTTGGCGCGGATGTCCTCGGCGTCGGTTCCCTCGCGGGCGGTCTTCAGGTCGGCCAGGCCGGTCTCGATGGCGGCCTTCTCGTCCGCGCCGACCTTGTCGCCGTGGTCGGCCAGGGCCTTCTCGGTCGAGTGGATCAGGCTGTCGGCGGCGTTCTGGGCCTCGACCAGATCCTTCTTGGCCTTGTCGGAGGCGGCGTTGGCCTCGGCTTCCTTGACCATCTTGTCGATGTCGGCGTCCGATAGGCCGCCGTTCGCCTGGATGCGGATCGACTGTTCCTTGTTGGTCGCCTTGTCCTTGGCCGAGACGTTGACGATGCCGTTGGCGTCGATGTCGAAGGCGACCTCGATCTGGGGCATGCCGCGCGGTGCGGGCGGAATGCCCATCAGGTCGAACTGACCCAGCATCTTGTTGTCCGACGCCATCGGACGCTCGCCCTGGAAGACCCGGATCGTCACGGCCGACTGGTTGTCGTCGGCGGTCGAGAAGGTCTGGCTCTTCTTGGTCGGGATCGTCGTGTTGCGTTCGATCAGGGGCGTGAAGACGCCGCCCAGGGTCTCGATGCCCAGGGTCAGGGGCGTCACGTCCAGCAGCAGCACGTCCTTGACGTCGCCTTGCAGAACGCCGGCCTGAACGGCGGCGCCCAGGGCCACGACCTCATCGGGGTTCACGCCCTTGTGCGGCTCCTTGCCGAAGAACTTCTTCACCGCTTCCTGAACGGCTGGCATGCGGGTCATGCCGCCGACCAGCACCACCTCGTCGATGTCCGAAGCCTTCAGGCCGGCGTCGGCCAGGGCCTTCTTGCACGGCTCGATGGTGCGCTGGATCAGGTCGTCCACCAGGGATTCCAGCTTGGCGCGCGTCAGCTTGATGTTCAGGTGCAGCGGACCCGAGGCGTTCATGGTGATGAACGGCAGATTGACCTCGTACTGGGTGGTCGAGGACAGCTCCTTCTTGGCCTTTTCGGCCTCTTCCTTCAGGCGCTGCAGGGCCAGCTTGTCCTGGCGCAGGTCGACGCCCTGCTCCTTCTTGAACTCGTCGGCCAGGTAGTCGACCAGACGCAGGTCGAAGTCCTCGCCGCCCAGGAAGGTGTCGCCGTTGGTCGACTTCACCTCGAACACGCCGTCGCCGATCTCCAGGATCGAGACGTCGAAGGTGCCGCCGCCCAGGTCGTAGACGGCGATCTTCTGACCGTCGTTCTTTTCCAGCCCATAGGCCAGGGCGGCTGCGGTCGGCTCGTTGATGATGCGCAGGACTTCCAGTCCGGCGATCTTGCCGGCGTCCTTGGTGGCCTGGCGCTGGCTGTCGTTGAAATAGGCCGGGACGGTGATGACGGCCTGCGTCACCTTCTCGCCCAGATAGCCTTCGGCCGCTTCCTTCATCTTCTGCAGGATGAAGGCCGAGATCTGTTGCGGGGAATAGTCCTTGCCGAAGGCGCGCACCCAGGCGTCGCCGTTCGGGCCCTTGACGATGTCGTAGGGCACCATGGCCTTGTCCTTCGCCACGACGGGGTCGTCGAAGTTACGGCCGATCAGACGCTTGATGGCGAAGAAGGTATTGGCCGGATTGGTCACGGCCTGGCGTTTTGCCGGCTGGCCGACCAGGGTTTCGCCGCCGTCCTGGATGGCGACGACCGAGGGTGTGGTGCGGTTGCCTTCCGCGTTTTCGATGACCTTGGGGTTCTTGCCGTCCATGACGGCGACGCACGAGTTGGTGGTGCCGAGGTCGATGCCGATGATCTTGGCCATGCGCGTTCTGTTCTCTTTCCGTATCGGCGGGCGATGCGGCGGCCTTCGATGAAGCGCCGCGCGTGACCGCCCCCAGTGGGTTGGCGTTGAAGTTGATCGGATAGCCCCAGTTTTCGCGGGGTTTCTCCGAAGCTGGCCCCGATATGGGAAAGACCCCCCGGCTCGCAAGGGCGATCTGCGATTCCCGGTGCGATTCAGGCTTCGAGATTTTTCGGGTGCCGCCTGCGCGGAATTGACGCATAACGTTGTTCGTCGCAGGGGAACGGAGAAGAGAGGGACCCATGTTCAAGGTGTTTTTGAAGAGCGCTGCGTGCGCTGTCGTCCTGGTCGGCGCCGTGGCGGCCGCCCCGGCCCCGGCCGTATCCGTGGCGTCGAGCGCCAATCTGGTCGCGGGCCAGTCGCGCGACGGCTATGATCGCCATGTCATGATCAAGAACCGCACGGGCTGGACCATGCTGCGGTTCTACGCCTCGGATTCGCGCACCGACGACTGGGAGGAGGATATCCTGGGCGACCGTGTGCTGGAAAACGGGCGCGATCTGCGGATCAATATCGATGACGGCTCCGGCGCCTGCATCTATGACTTCAAGGCCCAGTTCACCAACGGCCAGGAGTTGACCCGTTTCCGCATCAACGTCTGCGAAGTCAGCGAATACACCTACACCCGCTGAGGTCGGAACCGCTCTGCCGGGCTTTCGGCTGTGGCCGGGGGCCCTGGACGCCCAGGCCCAGGCCCAACTGACGGCTGACGTTTTCGCGCGTCTGGAAGCAGCGCCCCTCTATCGGCCGATGACGCCGGGCGGACGGCCCCTGTCGGTTCGGATGAGCAATTTCGGGCCGTTGGGCTGGGTCTCCGACCCGCGTGGCTATCGCTATCAGGCGATCCATCCGGAAACGGGGCAGGGCTGGCCCGATATTCCGGCCGTCCTGCTGGACCTGTGGGCCGCGACGGTCGGCGGGCCGACGCCGGACGCCTGTCTGGTCAATCTGTACCGGGACGGCGCGCGGATGGGCCTGCATCAGGACCGGGACGAGGCGGACCTGTCCGCACCGGTCCTGTCGGTGTCCCTGGGCGATACGGCGGTGTTCCGCATCGGGCCGGCCGAGGGCGGACCCACCACGACCCTGAGATTGGAGAGCGGCGACCTCTGCGCCCTGACCGGTCCGGCGCGTCTGGCGCGGCACGGGATCGACCGGGTGCTGGAAGGGTCGTCGCGCCTGATCCCCGGCGGCGGGCGTCTGAACCTGACGCTGCGCCGGGCCGGCGTCAGTCCAGACTGATCTTTTCACCGCCCGCTGTGTCCAGACGCCAATAGCCGGCCGCCTTCATCGCCTTGGGCGAGAAGCCGAGGTCGAGCGCGCGCGCCCGCAGCGCCTTGGCCGCCGTCGCCTCGGCGGCGATCCAGACATAGGCGTCGGTCGGATCGACCCCGGCCAGGGCGGTTTCGGCCGCCTTCAGCAGGGCCTGACTCTCGCCACGCGGGGCGCCGTCCCGCATGGCCCAGGTCACGGTCGCCCGGGCCGGACTGTCCAGGGCGATCCGGTCGGCGAAGGTTCCCACCTCGATCACCGCATGGGCGCGGGCCTGGGGCGGCAGTTCCTCCAGCCGTCGAGCGATGGCAGGCAGGGCCGTCTCGTCGCCGATCAGCACATGGTCGGCGTAGTCGGTGGGAACGACGAAGGAGCCGCGCGGCCCGCCCACACCCAGGGTCGCGCCGGGCCGTGCAGCCATGGCCCATTCCGTGGCCGGGCCGCCGTGGCCCGTCACGAAGTCCAGCGTCAGCCGGTTGGTCGTGGGGTCGAAAGCGCGGGGCGTATAGTCGCGCATCGCCGGGCGTGGTTCGGGAAAGATCGGCCCGTCCGGCCCCAGGGTCGGCAGGACCGCGGCCTCGCCCTCGGCGGCCGGGAAGATTTTCACATGGTCGTCGAAGCCCAGGGAGACGAATCCGTCCAGTTCCGGCCCTTCCAGCACCACGCGCCGCAGCGACGGCGTCAGGTCCTGGACGGCGGCGACGGTCAGGGTGCGGAACCGCAGGTCGTGCCGCACCCGCTGGATGTCGCGCGCGCTCATGCCTTTTCCACCGTGTCGGCGGCGGCGGCGATAGCGGCGGCGATGGCCTCCACCTGGGCCTCGGTCAGGGCGGTCTCGCCGGTCAGTCGGGCGTGAACGGCGTGGCGCAGACGGCCGATGGCGTCTTGGATCGCGGCGGGGCGCAGGGCGCGGGCCGCGAACTTGTCCATGGTGGCCTCGGCTCCGCGCAGCACCTCGGCGTTCTCGGCCAGCAGGGCGCGACCGGCTTCGGTGATGGAATACAGCTTCTTGCCGCCCTGGGCCTCGGATTCCAGGGCGCCCATCTCCTCCAGCAGGGTCAGGCTGGGATAGATGACGCCGGGGCTGGGCGAATAGGCGCCGCCGAGTTTCGTCTCGACCGCCTTGATCAGCTCATAGCCGTGGCTGGGCTTGTCCGCGATCAGCGACAGCAGCACCCAGCGCAGCGTCCCGTGGTCGAACAGACGGCCGCCGCCGCGCCGGCCATGACCCCGTCCCTCGTGGCGCGCGCCCCAGCCGGGGCCGAAGCCGCCGCCTCGCATGCCCCGGCCGAAACCGAACCCTCCGAAGCCGCGCCGTCCATGGCTTTCGTCGCAGCCGTGGCCGCGACCGTGAACATATTTGTCGGACCGCATTGTCCATTCCTTTTCGATATATCTAATCATGCCGGTTCAGATATATCGAAACATTGAAATACGCAAGGTGTCGATCTTTGGGGGCTGGCGTTCGCGCCCGCCTTGCGGCCTAAGAAGGGCATGGACGATCTGAAACGCCGCTGGGAGCGGCTGGCGCCCCATGTGACCGTCGTCGGTCCGGACGACGACAGGCCCCGCCCGGCGGTGCTGATGTTTCACGGCTGCGGCGGACTGCGCGAACATCTGCCGCGCTACGCCTAGGCGGCCAGGGCGGCGGGATGGCGCGCCTTCGTCGTCGATTCCTACGGGCCGCGCGGCTGGGGTCGGGCCTTCACCCTGACGACGGTCTGCACCGGGCTTGTGCTACGCGGGCGCGAGCGGGCGGGCGACGTCCTGGCGGCGATCCAGGCGGTGTCGGCGCGCCCTGACGTGGACGAGACGCGGCTGGCCCTGGCCGGCTGGAGCCACGGCGGCTGGTCGATCATGGAGCTGATGAGCGGCGAACGGAGCCCCGGCGCCATGGGCGTCGCCGATCCCCAGACCGCCGACCTGTCAGGGATCAAGGCGGTGTGGCTGATGTATCCCTACATCGGCCCGTTCGCCTTCAACCGGATGAAGCCGTGGCGGTTGTGTCCGCGCGTCCTGGCCGTGACCTGCAAGCGCGACCACCTGACCACGGTGCGCAACGCCGAACAGGTGAACGCCATGATCCGCGACTGCGGGGCCGAGGTAGAAAGCTGGATCGCGGTCGGCACTCACGCCTTCGACGAGGGAACGAACAACGGGCCGATGCGACACGACCCGGCCCTGACCGAGGAAGCGCTGCGCCGCTTTCAGGCCTTCCTGACCGATGTCTCTCCGCCGTTCTGAGCCCTGTCCTGGGGGCCCGGCAAGTCAGGCGGCCAGGGCGCCGGGGATGGCGTCGGGAAATTCGCCCCGACCCAAAAGGCCCGTCTCGAAGTCCATGAAGATGTCCATCAGCTCCTCGACGTTCGCGGGGGGCGCGCCGGGGGCGAAACGGAAGCGCCAGTAGCTGACGATGTGTTGGACCGCGCCCAGCTGGTCGCCCAGCTTGGCGAACATGGCCGGCGCATCCAGCAGGAAGTCGCGGAAGGCCGTGGGCTGACCCTCGCGCGTCAGCTTGGAGTAGGCGTCGTCATAGACGCGCAGGGTGCGGCTGACCTCGTCGCAGGTCTTGATGATCCGGGCGCGCAGGACGTCGCGGCTGCGGGCCAGGAATTCGCGCGCGGCGTCGTCGGTCTTGCCGATAGGCTTGATGGTGCGCACGGCCTCGGCGACGGCGGCTACGTCGCCCAGCAGGGCCGACAGGGTCCATTTGTAATAGAGGAAGCCCTTCCAGCAGAAGACGCCCTCCTGATACTGCTCGGGCGCCAGGCGCAGGGTCAGGCGCAGGGCGTCCAGCTGGTCGCCGGGCGTATTGGACAGGATCTTCGCCGCCATGCGCGAGGCGGAATCGGAGGCCACGGCGATGGTGTCTCCGCCCAGGCTCAGCGTGACCAGGGGTTCGATCTCGGACCGAACGAAGGCCAGCATCCGCTGCAGGTCGCTGTCGCTGATCGAGAAGTAGCAGGGCGACGGATCCAGCCCGCCGCGTCGCAGCTGCTCGCGCAGCAGGAAGGGATCCAGCGACGGCAGCTTGTCGATCAGGCGCAGGGTTTCCAGGTCCGGATGGGACGACGGCACGCCGAACGCCTCCATCATCATTCGCTCGAAGCCGATCTGGTTGACGAAGAGGTAGCGGCCGCCGGTCTTCAGATCGTCCTCGTCGATGGGGATGATCACCTTGGTGGCGACCTGGCGGCGGCCGGTGAACAGGTCCGTCTCGTTGCGGCGCAGCCGGTGCTTGATGAACAGGGCGCGGTTCAGCGCCGTGGTGCGGAAGATGGGGCGCGCGGCCCAGTCGGCATTGCGCACGGCGCCGTCGGCGCGGCTGTCGCCGTTTTCCTCCCACACCCGCAGCAGGTTCAGGACCCGGGCGGTGGAGGCCGACCCCTTGAGGTGTTCGAGACTGCGGACGGCGCGATCAGACATGCGGCGCAATCTGCCACGGCAATGATGACCAATGGCTTAGCTTTGCGGGAAAAGAACGGGGATCGACGGAACGATCCCCGTTCGTCGGGCGCAAGGGCCCCGGATCAGAAGGCGGCGCTCACGGAGAACCAGAGACGGCGCGGCTCCTGATTGTTGGCGTATTCCGGCGCATAGGCGACCGGCGTCCCATAGGGCAGCAGGCTGACGAAATCCTTGTCGAACAGATTGTAGACCGCGGCATGGATGGTCAGGTGGTCGTCCACCCGATAGGCGCCGCCCAGATGGAACAGGCTGTAGGCGCCATAGTCGCCCAGCGCGTCCTGGGCCGCGCCCGCGCCGCGATAGCGTTCCGACCGATATTCGCCGCGCAGCCACAGATTCATCCGGTCCGTGGCCCGCCAGCGCAGTTGGCCGTTGACCATGTGGCGCGGCGTGTCGGTCAGCGGCGCCCCGGCCGCCGCGCCGGACTTCTGCTCGCTGTCGGTGAAGGTGTAGTTGCCCTGGATCGTCCAGGCCTCGGCGAAGCGATAACGGGCCGTGGCCTCGATCCCCTGCGTCACCGCCTCGTCGATATTCACCGACTGACCGAAGCTGGCGACGGTGGAGATATAGGGGGTGTAGAAGCCCACGTCGTAGCAGCCCGAGGTGTTGTAGCCGCCGGCCGAATACTGGGCGGCGGTCAGGCCGAACAGGCAGTTGGCGATGGGCACGCCGGTGGCGATCTTGTCGTCGAACTGGTTGTGGAACAGGGTCAGGCCGGCCCGCAGGCGGTCGTGGTCGTCATAGAGAACCGCGAACTCGGTCGAGGTCGAGGTCTCGGGCTTAAGGCCGGGACTGCCCAAGAGGGGCAGGCGGCCCTGGGCGCCGAAGCCGTTGATGCCCGAAGCCAGCTGTTCCAGCCGGGGGGTCTTGAAGCCCTGACTGACCCCGCCCTTGACGGTCCAGACCTCGGACGGGTTCCAGACCAGATAGGCGCGGGGGCTGAAATGGGCGCCGAAGGTCGAATGGTCGTCGTGGCGAGCGCCGACCGTCAGGGCCAGGGCGTCGGTGAACCGCCATTCGTCCTCGGCGAAGACGGCCCATTGGGTGTGGCGGAAGGCGCCGGACACCACGCCGTCGGTCATCTCGGCCTCCCAGTGCTGGCCGCCGATGGTGAAGGTGTGCGCCCCCCACTGCGAGAACAGCTTGCTGTCGAGGATGCGGTTCTCGCTCTCAAGGGTGCGGGGGCCGCCCGCGCCGGCTACGCCATTGGGGATGATGCGGCCCTTCGTTTCCGTCCGGCCCACCGAATAGTTGGATTCCAGCACGCCGAAGGGCAGGCGCCAGTTGTGGGCGACGGCGAACTGGTCGCGGTTGAATTCCAGGAATTTGTCGTAGCCGCCGGCGGTGGTCGCCGTGCCCATCTGGCCCTTGGAGTTATCGTACCACTGACGCGCCACATCGGCGTCGATCCACAGGTCGTGGTCGGGGTGCAGGTCGAAGGCCAGGCGGGCGCCGGCGGACCAGATCCGGTTGGCGGTGGCGCTGCGGCCGAAGCCGGTCACGGGCGCCTCGGCGCTGGAAACGTCCTGGAAGGTCAGGCGCGACTGTTCGCGCTCAGAACGCGAGGCGCGCAGCGACAGGCCGACGCGGTCCTTGATCAGGGGGCCGGCCAGATAGAGGTCGCCGCCCCGGATCGGGCCGAATTCGTCATCGCCCTGGACGGTGTAATGGGCGGTCGCCGCGCCGACCCAGCGATCGCCGATCTTGCGCGTGATGATGTTGACCACCCCGCCCATGGCGTCCGAACCATAGAGGGTGGAGACGGGGCCGCGCACCACCTCGACCCGTTCGATGGCCGATACGGGAGGCAGGAAACTGGTCGCGGTCTCGCCGAAGCCGTTGGGCGTGACGCTGCCGGCCGTGTTCTGGCGGCGGCCGTCGATCAGGATCAGGGTGTAGTCCGAACCCATGCCCCGGATGTTGATGGTCTGGCCGCCCGACTTGCCGACGGCCGCGCCGGTGTCGACGCCTTCGACCGTGTTCAGGATCTCGGCGATGGAGACCGCGCGCGTCTCTTCGATCTCGGCGCGGGGCAGGACGCTGATCGAGGCCGGGGCCTGGTTGATCCGTTGCTCGAACCCGGCCGCCGTGACCACCACCTCGCCCAGTTCCGCCACGGGCGCCGCTGGTCCCCGTGACTGGTCGTCGGCGGCCGGATTCGCCTGGGCGGCGACGCCGGCGGAGGTCAGCATGAGAACGAAGGCGGCGCCGGACAGCAGCCGGGCGCGGGTCGAGACGGTCATAAGCAGAAAGGCCCCTTATTTGCGAGCGCCTCTCAACATCATTCGCAAGCTTGACCAAGGGGGGTGCGCCCATCGGTCGCAAGGAAGTCGGCATGGCTGCGCCGCTGGTCAGGACGGCGGGGCGGGCCTAGAAGGACGACATGCAGTTGATCGACATCCTGATCGCCCTCGCCATCCTGGCCGTGACCGTCACCCTGGGGCTGGGGCTCTATTCGCTGTTCCGAGGCGGCGACTATGCGCGGACCCATTCCAACCGGTTGATGCGGCTGCGCGTGGCTCTGCAGGCCGTGGCGGTGCTGCTGCTGGTGGGCGGCATGGTGTGGAAGGCGACCAGCGGAGGATAGGTCATGGTGACGCTGAACAAGATCTACACGCGCGCCGGCGACGAGGGCCGCACACGCCTGGCTTCCGGCGCGCCCGTGTCCAAGACGGACCGCCGGGTCGAAGCCTATGGCGCGGTGGACGAGTTGAACGCCGTCATCGGCGTGGCCCGACTGAACAGCGGTCAGAACGACCGGATCGACGCCATGCTGGGCCGTATCCAGAACGAGCTGTTCGACCTGGGCGCCGACCTGGCCACCCCGCTGGACCCGCCCCCCGCCTGGGAGGCGCTGCGCATCCTGGACAGCCAGGTCGAGCGATTGGAGCGCGAGATCGACTGGATGAACGAGAGCCTGAAGCCGCTGGACAGCTTCATCTTGCCGGGCGGTTCGCCCCTATCGGCCCACCTTCACGTCGCCCGCACCTTTTGCCGCCGGGCCGAGCGCGAGGCCGTGCGCCTGATGGAAGGCGGATCCGAGGTGAACCCGGCGGCGGTGAAATATCTGAACCGCCTGTCCGATCACCTGTTCGTCGCCGGCCGTCGCGCCAACGCCAACGGGGCCGACGACGTCAAATGGAAGCCTGGCGCGACGCGCTGATCTTTCCCATCAGGTCGCCGGGCGGGCGGCGGCCAGGGCGGCCTTCTGGCGTTCGACCTCGGCGGCGCGGGCGCGGTCCTGGGCGGCCAGTTCGCTTTCGATGCGCACCAGTTCGCGGTTCTTCTCTTCGGAGGCCTGGGCGCGCGAGACGCCGATGGGCCGGCCGGTGATCTGGGCGATGGAGATGGGCTGGGCGCAGATGCGATTGTCCATGTCGTACCATTTGCCGGCCGCCTCGCAGCGTTTACCGGGCGCGACCCAGTAATCCTGCAAGGCGAAAATGCCGATGACCGCCAGGCCGAAGACGCCCGCGAACAGCATCGCCAGGCGGGGAAAGGTCAGAAAACGCTTCATGTCTCGGTCCGCTGGGGCGGGTCCGGCCTTGAAACCTGACGCCGCGTTACATTGACAGGCCTTCGCGACCGCTCCATGTCCTCTGCCCACACATTCAGGCGATTTCACGGATAGACCCATGAAGGTACTCGTCCCCGTCAAACGGGTGATCGACTATAACGTCAAGGCCCGCGTCAAGGCGGACCAGTCGGGCGTCGATCTGGCCAACGTCAAAATGAGCATGAACCCCTTCGACGAGATCGCCGTCGAAGAGGCGGTTCGTCTCAAGGAAGGCAAGGAACACCATGCCGCCGGCACGGCGACGGAAATCGTCGTGGTCTCCATCGGCGTGACCCAGGCCCAGGAAACCATCCGCACGGCCCTGGCCATGGGCGCGGATCGCGGCCTGCTGATCCAGTCGGATACGGATCTTGAGCCGCTGGCGGTCGCCAAGCTGCTGAAGGCGGTGGTCGACGAGGAGAAGCCCGATCTGGTCCTGATGGGCAAACAGTCCATCGACGGCGACAATAATGCGGTGGGCCAGATGCTGGCCGCCCTCCTGGACTGGCCCCAGGCGACCTTCGCCGGCAAGCTGGTCATCGACGGCGGCAAGGCCACGGTGACGCGCGAAGTGGATGGCGGCCTGCAGACGATCGCGGCCGACCTGCCCGCCGTGGTGACGGTGGACCTGCGGCTGAATACGCCGCGCTATGCGTCGCTGCCCAACATCATGAAGGCCAAGAAGAAGGAGATCGCGGTCAAGGCGGTCGCCGACTACGGCGTCGATGTCGCCGACCGACTGAAAGTCCTCAAGGTCACGGAGCCGCCCAAGCGTTCCGCCGGGGTCAAGGTCGCCGACGCCGCCGAACTGGTTTCCAAGCTCAAGTCCGCGGGAGCGCTGTAATATGGCTGTCCTCGTCATCGCCGATCACGACGGTTCGACCGTTCGCGACACCACCAACAAGACCGTGACCGCGGCCCTGGCCCTGTCGCCTGACGTCGATGTTCTGGTCGTGGGGCAGGGCGCACAGGCCGCCGCCGACAGCGCCGCCAAGATCGCGGGCGTCCGCAAGGTGCTGCTGGCCGAAAGCGCCGGTCTGGGCCACGGCCTGGCCGAGGCGGTCGAGGCGACCGTCGTGCCGCTGGCCGCTGAGTATGACGCGATCCTGACCCCGGCCTCGACCGACGGCAAGAATTTCGCGCCGCGCATCGCCGCCAAGCTGGACGTGGCCCCGATCTCCGACATCGTCGAGGTCGTGTCCCCCGACACCTTCGTGCGGCCCATCTATGCGGGCAATGCGCTGGAGACGGTGCAGTCGTCCGACGCCAAGAAGGTCATCACGGTTCGTCCGACGGCCTTCAACGCCGCCGCCGAAGGCGGTTCGGCCTCGGTCGAATCCGTCGCCGGCGCCGATGCGCCCAAGACCGCCTTCGTCTCGGAGGAAATGGTCAAGTCGGACCGTCCCGAACTGGGCGCCGCAAAGATCATCGTTTCGGGCGGCCGGGCCCTGGGTTCGGCGGAAGAGTTCCATGCCGTCATGGAGCCCCTGGCCGACAAGCTGGGCGCCGCCATCGGCGCCTCGCGCGCGGCGGTCGATGCGGGCTATGCGCCCAACGACTATCAGGTCGGTCAGACCGGCAAGGTGGTCGCGCCCCAGCTCTATGTCGCCATCGGCATCTCGGGCGCCATCCAGCACCTGGCGGGGATGAAGGACTCCAAGACCATCGTCGCCATCAACAAGGACCCCGACGCTCCGATCTTCCAGGTCGCGGATTACGGCCTGGTCGCCGACTACAAGACCGCCGTGCCCGAACTGATGGCCGCCCTGGGCTGAGGCCCGGTCCGCCAAATCGATAGGGAGGGGCGCGACGTCGGACGTCGCGCCCTTCTTCGTCTGTGAAACCGCCCATGGCCCAACTGCCGATCAAGCTTCAGCCCGGCGCCGCCGCCGACCGGATCGACGGCTGGGACGCCGATCCCGACGGTCGACGCGTGCTGAAGGTCCGCGTGCGCGCGCGCCCGGTGGACGGAGAGGCCAACGTCGCCCTGATCAAACTGCTGGCCAAGGCCATGGGCGTGCCGAAGTCGTCGCTGACCCTCGCGCGCGGCGGCCAGTCGCGCCTGAAGATGATCACAGTCGAAGGATTGGACGAGGCTACGCTGGCCCAGCGTCTGAACGGGATCGTCCGTGCGGACTGAGCATTAGCCTGTGCGAAAGACGAACAGGGATTGCTCATGACCGAAGCTCGCATTCTTCACGCTCGCAGCGGCGTCGTGCTCGAACACCGCGACGACGGCTATCGCCTGACCAGCCTCCGCTTGGAAGCCGCGCGTGATTTCAACGACCTGGCCACGGCCGAACAGGCCTTCGACGCCGAGGTCCTCGCCTCCGAGAACGACCCCGAGATCGTATCCCGCCTGGGCGGCGCCTGAAGCGGCTGCTGCGAAGAGTAATGGCGCACCCGACACGGGGAAAACCGGGGTCCGCAGACGTTCGCCAGGGTCCGACCTTGTCTTTGTATTTCAACAAGATTTGGTATAATTTGTTCGCTTACGTTTCGCTCCGTTCGGCGCAATCCGCGTCAGCTGTTGGGGTGAATGTTAGGGTGGATTTTGTGTCTTATGAAGACCCGTTCGTTCTCCTGCCGGGCGATCAACAAGCTTTCGGCTCGCAGGGTCGCCACCTTGAGCGCGCCGGGCCGTCATAGCGACGGCAACAACCTCTATCTGGTGATCGATCCCAGCGGGGCCAAACGTTGGGCCTTCATCTATCGTGCGAAGCGATCCGGTGTCCCTGGGCTGGCAAGCTGAGGGAAATGGGTGTGGGCTCGATCAAGGGCGTCGATCTCAAACGCGCCCGCGAACTGGCCGTCGAAGCCCATGCCCTTCTGGCGGCAGGCGTGGATCCGATTTCGGCGCGGCAGTCTCGCAGGGCGATCCCCACCTTCGGTGAAGCGGCGGATAGCTGGATGGCGGACAAGGCGGGTGAGTTCCGCTCGCCCAAAAGCCTCGAACGCTGGAAGCGGGCGCTGACCGTGCATGCGGCCGCCCTGCGGGACATCCGGGTCGATGGCGTGACGACCGAGGACGTGTTGGCGGTTCTCAAGCCGATCTGGTCGGTGAAGGCCGAAACGGCGAAAATGGCCCGAGGCTACATCGAGCAGGTGCTGAACGCCGCCAAGGCTCAGGGCTGGCGGACCGGGGAGAACCCGGCGCGATGGGCGGGCCACATGGATCAATTGCTGCCGAAGGTGTCCCGCCTCCAGCGCGGTCATCACAAGGCGATGGCGTTTGAGACCATCCCTGCGCTGATGGCGGACCTTCGTGAGCAGGAATCCAAACAGTGCATCTGTCGCGTGGCCACGCCACCCTTCACAGGGATACGGCGGCCCAATGGCGACGGTTCCAATACATATCGAAGGGGCTTAATCCTGATGAACCGACGCCGATATGGGATCGCGACAAGGGCACGATACTGGCTGCTGATTTGATCAGTCAGCGTGTTGAGAAGACTGGACTGGTCGTGGGCCAGCGGTCGGGATCGTCGCGGGCGTTAAGCGCGAAGCGAGGGCTGGAAGTTGCAGACCATCCCAACTGGCCGCCCGCGATGACCGCTAACGGCAAGCCCTTCTACGATGATCGCTATCTGGTCTCAGGACGGTTGGGTAGTTATCATTGCCTAGTCATCCAGCGACCGCTTTGTCGCGGCTGTCGAAGGCGCTCTGCGCCGCCGAAATCTCTTCGAGGTGATCGATCGCCCAGCCCGCCAAGGCCAGAACCGGCTGTTGAAGCGAATGTCCCAGAGGCGTGAGGGCGTAGTCGACCCTAGGGGGAATGGTCGGCGTCACGGTTCTGGAGATCAGGCCATCACGCTCAAGGCTTCGCAGGGTCAGCGTCAGCATCCGCTGGGAGATGGCCTCGATCTCGCGCCTCAACTCCGAAAAGCGGTGCGGCCCTCGCGATAGGGTGGCGACGACCAGCACGCTCCATTTGTCGCCGACGCGCTGGAGGACATTGCTCACGCCCCTGCATCGCGCGCTTTCAGGGTCGAAACATTCGAGACCGATCTCCGGCAATCCAGCCATGTCAGTATCATCCATGTGCGTAGGGCAGATAATTGTGCCTCCTTGTGGGGCATTTCAGGGCGGTTATCTAGCGTGCGTTGGTTACTCCCCCATACCGCAAAGGCGCGTCATGAAAATCCTTCATATCGACAGCAGCATTTCGGGTCCGGAAAGCGTCAGTCGAAAACTCTCTCTCGCCGCCGTCGAGAAGCTGCAGGCCGAACATCCTGAGGCGGACGTCGTCTATCGCGATCTGGGCGCGGAGCCGCTGCCGCACCTCAGCCTGGCTGACCTGTCCGATCATCAGCTTGTCGACGAATTCCTGTCGGCCGATGCAATCGTGCTCGGCGCGCCGATGTATAATTTCACCGTTCCAACCAACCTCAAGGCTTGGCTGGATCGCATCGCCATCGCCGGAAAGACGTTCCAGTACGCCGCAAACGGACCTTCCGGACTGGCCGGTGGAAGAAAAGTCATCGTGGCGTCGACGCGGGGCGGATTCTACGGTCCGGAGTCTCCGATCACGAGCTACGAACTTCAGGATCGCTACCTCAAGACCTTCTTCGGCTTCTTGGGCGTGACGGACCTGACGTTCGTCAACGCCGAGGGTCTGGGAATGGGTCCCGAGCAGAAGAGCCGCGCCGTTCAGGATGCGATGACGGCTGTCGAAAATCTGGCCGTCTGACGGAGACCGAGCCGATGACCCTGTCCTTTTCGTCGCCGATCAGACCTGCCGTTCGAGGCGACGGCGCCATACTGGCGGTCCAGAGCTTCGATCTGCTGGCGCAAGGCCTGACCCAATCGCCGCTCGTCATGTTCGACGACTTCACCGTTCGGGGCCATCCGTTCGGGCCCCACCCCCATGCGGGATTCTCGGCGGTGACCTATGTCTTCCCGGACTCGCCGGGCCGGCTCAGAAGTCGCGACTCTCTCGGCAACGACCATATCGTCGGACCGGGCGGCATCGTCTGGACGCAGGCCGCCGACGGACTGATGCATGAGGAACTGCTGGCTGATCCCGAAAAGAGCCTTCACGGTCTGCAGTTTTTCGTGAACCTGACCGGCGACAACAAGTCCGCGGCCCCGGAGGTCTTCGCGCTTGAGGCGGACCGTCTGCCGGTCTGGACCGGCCCGGACGGCGCACGGGTCCGCATCGTCGTGGGCGACTATGAAGGACTCGTCTCGCCGCTGGCGCCGCTGGAGCCGTTCCGCCTGCTGGACCTCGATCTCGGGCAAGGTCTGGATATCGATCAGGCCGACGGCGAGTTCGGCACGGTCTATGCGCGACAGGGCCCCGTCGATCTCATTCACAAGGGCGTCGTTCGAAGGATCGAGTCAGGCTGCGCGATGGCGTTCGAAGGGGCGGGAAGGGTGCGTCTGGAAAGCCTCGGCGGCGGACAGGCTCTCTATCTCGCCGGACTCTCCAACGCCGACACGGTCGTTCAACACGGCCCTTTCATCATGCGCGACTCTGCAGAGATCAATCGTGCGATCAGCCGGTATCACCAAGGCCATATGGGCCAGTTATCCCCTCTCGGCGCTCACTGAAGACGACGTCCGTACATCCGTGGCGTCAGACCGCCGACATCCGCTAAAATAGCCCCAGCGACAAGTTCTGAAGGAACCATCATGTCTGCAACCAAAAACATCCTCATCCTCGGCGGCACCGGCTACGCGGGGTCCGCACTGGCGCGCGAAGCCGTCCTGCGCGGTCATTCGGTTACGGCTGTGAGCCGATCCGCGCCCGCCGCGCCGGTCGACGGCGTCCAGTATGTCTCGGCCGACGCCCTTGCGGACGACATCGACCTGGGCGCGGCGCAGGTCGTCATCGGGGCCTTATCTCCGCGGGCCGAGAACGCCGGCACGCTTTTGAAGTCCTACCGCCGTCTGATGGACAAGACCCGCGCTGCCGGAGCCAGGCTGGTCCTGGTCGGGGGCTTCTCCTGCCTTCGCCGCGAGGCCGGCGCACCGCGCATGATCGAGGGCGAAAGTTTTCCGCCCGAAGTCCCGGAGGCCGTCGTGGTCGAAGCCAAGGAAAACATGGACGTCCTGAACGCCCTTCTGGCGGATGTGTCGGACCTTGACTGGCTGTTCGTCTCGCCGGCGATGGAGTTTTCGGCCTGGATGCCGGGCGAGGATCTGGGCCGCCACCGCGTCGGTGGCGATGTCGCCCTGTTCGATGAAAACGGCCGGTCCGCGATCAGCGGCCCGGACTACGCAAGGGCCGTTCTGGATGAGATCGAGACGCCGGCGCACCGCCGAGCTCAGATCGGTGTGGCTTATTAGAAAGCCGCTTTCGCGTCGCTCACTCTACAGGGCTCGGGTTTGGGGCGAATTGTGGGGTGTTGATTTGTCCTGTCAGCGTCTTCGGTCCGTCGCTTCGGTTCATTGGCAAATAGACGAACGAGCATGATGGTTTTTGGAAACGGACCCATATGTTGGGGCGGCTGTTAGGGTTTTCCTGCCCGGGAGATAATTTTTCCAAGTATTTCAAATGCTTACTTGGGAAGTATGGCGCACCCGACAGGATTCGAACCTGTGACCTCTGCCTTCGGAGGGCAGCACTCTATCCAGCTGAGCTACGGGTGCGTACGCGGCGTGACGCCGGAAAGGGCCGCTTACAGCAAGGCGCGGACGGTCTCAATCCCGAATGCGCCGATTGAGGTGTTCGGGGCCTATTGGGCCGTCATGCCGCCGTCGATCTTGAACTCGGACCCGGTGACGAATTTGGATTCGTCCGACGCCAGATAGAGGACGCAATAGGCGACGTCGTCCGGTTCCCCGATCCGTTTCAGCGGGATGCCGCGCGCCAGGCGTTCGGCGGCCTTGTCCGGGTCCCCGCCGGCCATGGCGATGAAGGGGTCCAGGATCGGGGTCTTGATGAAGACCGGATGGACCGAGTTGCAGCGCACGTTCCAGTCGGCCTTGGCCGCCTCCAGCGCCAGGGTCTTGGTGTACATCCAGACGCCGGCCTTGGTGGCGTTGTAGGCGCCCATGCCGGGGGCGGCGGCCAGGCCGGCGATGGAGGAGATGTTGACGATCGAGGCCGGTGCGGCGGCGCGCAGATGCGGCAGGGCGTGTTTGGCGCCCAGCATGACGGATCGCAGGTTGATCTCGTACTGACGCTGCCAGTTCTCGACCGTGTCCTGTTCGACGAAGGCCAGGGGGCCGCCGACGCCGGCGTTGTTGACCAGGACCGACAGACCGCCCAGGTCGGCCGCGGCGGCGTCGATCACGCGGGCCCAGTCGTCCTCGCTGGCGACGTCGTGGGCGTAGGCGAAGGCCGAGCCGGGGGTCTGGACGTTGACGCGCCAGGCCAGGTCCGCCACCCGGGTCTCGTCGATGTCGGTCAGGGCCAGGGTCGCGCCCTCGCGCGCCATCATGAAGGCCATGGCCTCGCCCAGGCCGCCGGCGGCGCCGGTGATCAGGACCTTCTTGCCGGCGACGCGGCCGGGACGGGGTTTGACGCTCATGCGCGGGCTCCGGTTTCAGCGGCGGCCCGATCGATGAAGCGGGCCAGGGCGACATCCTTGTCGGTCACGCCGTCGGCGTCGTGGGTGGTCAGCAGCACCTCCACCCGATCATAGACGTTCGACCATTCGGGGTGATGGTCCATCTTGTCCGCCGTCAGGGCGACGCGGGTCATGAAGCCGAAGGCGGCGTTGAAATCGGCGAAGCGCAGGGTGCGGGTCAGGGCCGGTCGGGCGTCGTCGGCCACACGCCAGTCCGGCAGGGATTTCAAGGCTTCCGCAAGGTCAAGGCGGGCGTCGGTCATGGGCGTTCCTCTTTTGCGACAGGGCTAAGGCGCCCGGACGACGACGGCAAGCGGCGGAACGGGGCCTCAAGCTTGGCGTTGAGAAAGCGTCGCCGTTGGAGCCGAGAGCGCCGGATGAGAAACAATCTTTGGATCGCCGACCTGGACGCCGAGGATCGGGCGCGGATCGAACCCCATCTGCAATCCCGCGAGATGGCGCGCGGACAGGTGCTGTTCGACGCGGGGGAGCCGGTGGACCAGGTCTGGTTTCCGCTGAAGGGCGTGGTCTCCCTGATGACCCTGCTGCCCGACGACAAGGCGGTGGAGACCGCCGCCATCGGGCGAGAGGGCCTGGTCGGGGTGACGTGCGGACCCATGAACGCGCGCGCCGTCAGCCGGGCGGTCAGCCAGCGTGAAGGCCTGGCCGCCTGTTGCGACGCCGAGGTGTTCGGCGCGGCGCTGGAGGCCAGCGAGAGCCTGCGCCTGGCCCTGTCACGCTATACCGAAGGATTGATGGCCCAGGTGCAGCAGGCGGCCGCCTGCAACGCCCAGCACACCCTGGACGAACGGCTGGCGCGTTGGCTTCTGGTCCTGCACGACCGGGCCGAGGAGGATCGTCTGGACCTGACCCAGGCCGACATCGCCGGCATGCTGGGCGTGCGGCGCGCCACCGTGTCCGAGGTCGGGGCCGTGCTGGAGAACCGGGGCCTGATCGAGCGCGGTCGCGGCTGGGTGCGCGTCGCTGACCGCGACGGGCTGGAGGCGGCGTCGTGCGGCTGCTACGGCCTGATGCGCGAGGTGGCCAGGGAACTGCATCTTCCGCGTCCCCAGGCGGCGTGACGCGGCCGTCGCGACGCGCTAGACCGTCGCCATGACCTACGCCTCCCCGCACGGCCCGCATTCGCAGGGCGACCGCTCCTCCTTCGGCTTTCGCGACGTGGACGCGCGCGAAAAGGTGAAGATGGTGCGCGGGGTCTTCGATTCCGTCGCCTCCAACTATGACGTGATGAACGACCTGATGAGCGTGGGCGTCCACCGCATCTGGAAGGATATCGCCGCCGCCAAGCTGAACCCCCGCCCCGGCGAGACCATTCTGGACGTGGCGGGCGGCACCGGCGACATGGCGCGGCGCTATTCGAAGATGGCCCGCGCGGCGCAGCAGCGGCGCGGGGGCGAGGACGCCTCGGTCATCGTGCTGGACTACAACGCCGAAATGATCCTGGCGGGCGTCCACAAGGGCGGCGAGCCGGAGATGAGCTGGACGGTCGGCGACGCCATGAACCTGCCGCTGCCGGACGCCTCGGTCGACGCCTATTCGATCAGTTTCGGCATCAGGAACGTGGCCCATATCGACAAGGCCCTGGCCGAGGCGCGCAGGGTGCTGAAGCCCGGCGGCCGGTTCCTGTGCCTGGAGTTCTCTCGGCCCACGACCACGCCGATCCGCAAGGTCTATGACGCCTGGTCCTTCCACGCCATTCCGCGCATCGGCGGCTGGGTCGCCAAGGATCGCGACAGCTATCAGTATCTGGTCGAGAGCATCCGACGTTTCCCCGATCAAACGGCGTTCAAGCGGATGATCGAACAGGCGGGCTTCAGCCGCGTGTCCGTGACCAATCTGTCGGGCGGGATCGCCGCCATCCACCACGGGTGGGCGATCTGACCAGCCGGATCTATCGCACGGCCCCGCCGCCGCCCGCGACCGTGGCGGTGCAGCACCCGGTCGCCGCCTTCCTGCGGCTGATGGGATGGCTGTGGGTGTTGGCGCGCCATGACGCCCTGATCCCGCGCGAGGTCACGCCCCTGCTGCCGGCCTGGACCCGGCCCTTCGCGCGGTTCGTGCAACTGCTTTCCGGAAAGGCGGGCCGTCAGGGCCGCCCCGGCCAACGGTTGGGCAAGGCGTTCGAGCATCTGGGGCCGGTGGCGATCAAGCTGGGTCAGGTGCTGGCCACGCGCGCCGACATCTTCGGCCTGGAGTTCGCCCGCGACCTGGGGCGGTTGAAGGACGCCCTGCCGCCCTTCCCCGAAGATGTGGCGCGGCGCGAGATCGAACGGTCGCTGGGGCGGCCGGTCGACAGCCTGTTCATCGGCCTGGGACCGGCGGTCGCCGCCGCCTCCCTGGCCCAGGCGCACCGGGCGACCCTGGCCGACGGCCGGGCGGTGGCGGTCAAGGTGCTGCGGCCGGGCGTGGAGCGCCGGGTCGCCGACGGACTGGATTCGATGCGGCTGGGCGCGGCCCTGGTCTGGCGTTTCGTGCCGGCGGCGCGGCGGTTGGAGCCACAGGCCTTCGTCGAGACCATCGCCCGCTCTCTGGACCTGGAGCTGGACATGCGGCTGGAAGCGGCCGCCGCCAGCGAAATGGCCGAGGTCATGGCCAAGGACGGCTACATGTCCGCTCCGCCGGTGGTCTGGGACGGGGTGGGCAAGCGGGTGTTGACCCTGGAATGGGCGCCGGGCGTGCCCATGACCGACCCGGCCTTGCGCGATCTGCCGGGCCTGGACGTGGACCTCCTGGCCGACAATGTGGTGCGCGCCTTTCTGGTGCAGGCGCTGGATCACGGGGCCTTCCACGCCGACCTGCACGAGGGCAATCTGTTCGCCGGCGCCCCGGCCCATCTGACAGCCATCGACTTCGGCATCGTCGGGCGGCTGGGTCCGGCCGAGCGGCGCTATCTGGCCGAGATCCTGTGGGGCTTCATCAGCCGCGACTACGACCGCATCGCCCGCGTCCATTTCGAGGCCGGATATGTGCCGCCGCACCATTCGGTCGAGACCTTCGCCCAGGCCCTGCGCGCGGTGGGCGAGCCGGTGATCGGCCGCGCCGCCAGCCAGGTCTCGATGGGCCGTCTGCTGGGTCAGTTGTTCGAGATCACCGCCCTGTTCGACATGCGGCTGAGGCCCGAACTGATCCTGTTGCAGAAGACCATGGTGTCGGTCGAGGGGGTGGCGCGCCGCCTCAATCCCGATCACGACCTGTGGGCCGCCGCCAAGCCCGTGGTCGAGCGCTGGATCCGCCGCGAGCTGGGGCCTCAGGCCCAGGCCCGCGACGCCCTGAACGAGCTGATCGCCGCCGCCCGCGCCATCTCGCGTCTGGTCCAGGACCCGCCGCAGCCGACGACGGTGGTCATGGAAAAGTCGGGAACTCCGGCTTGGCTGGCGGTTTCCGTCACCGTCGCGACGATCGCGGCCCTGGCGGCCCTGGGCTTTTCGCTGTGGCCCTATCTGCATTGACCGGAGCCTTCATCATGAAGACGACCCTGAAGACCGTTGCCCTTGCGACCGCGCCTCTGGCCGCCGCCCTCCTGCTGACGCCCGGCCTCGCCCTGGCCCAGTCCGGCGCGGCCGCCGGCGCCGTGCCCAACAGCTTCGACGCGCCGGCCCAGACTCACGGCCAGACTCGGGGCCAAGCTCAGGGTCAGACTCAGACCGTGCGTCCCGGCTCGGCCGCCTCCGACGCCCAGGCGCCCGACGTCGCCCGCTCTCAGGAAGCCTTGCGCGGCGTCATCGCGGCGGCGCAGGGGGCCGGTTTCGACTATTCCGTCTTCACCCCCGACCTGGCGTCCAAGATCCGCCAGCAGGCCGCCCAGGTCACGCCGCTGATCAAGAGCTTCGGCGCCCTGAAATCCGTCGACTACCAGCGCCAGGAGGGCGAGGCCCAGCTGTTCAAGGTGACGTTCGACAATCAGGTCACGGAGTGGATGATCGGCTTCGACGCCGACGACAAGATCGCCGCCCTTCTGTTCCGCCCCGCTCAGGACTGACGGCGCGGCCTTCCGGCTTTTTGGTCATTCCCATTCGTCCTGTCGCAAGCCCCTGAATGACGACGCGGGCGTCCTAAGGTCGAATGTCGATGAACCCTAGTCGATCCTGGGCTTGCCCCGGCCGGACTTGATGGCGGACCGGCTGGTCTTGGCCTGCAGACGCCGTTCCTTGGAGGCGCGGGTCGGACGCGTCGGGACGCGGAAGACCGGCTTGATCGAGGCGGCGTCCACCATCTCCTGAAGCCGGGCCATGGCGTCGGCGCGGTTGCGATCCTGGGTGCGGTGGCGCACGGCGTTGATCAGGATCACCCCGTCCAGCGTCAGGCGGCTGCCCGCCAGCTTCATCAGCCGCGCCTTGACCGGTTCGGTCAGGGAGGGTGAGTTCCTGACGTCGAACCGCATCTGCACGGCGGTGGAGACCTTGTTGACGTTCTGCCCGCCGGGTCCGCCGGCGCGGTAGAAGCGGAATTCCAGCTCCTCCTCGGGTATGGTCGTCATGGAACGGCCTTGCGCGCCTTGACCACGGCCTGATCCAGCGCCTGCAGAAAGCGCGAGCGGTCGGCGGCCGAAAAGGGGGGCGGCCCAGCGGTCGCCACGCCGATGGAGCGCAGGTGCTCGCCCACCATCCGCCCCGCCAGGGCGGATCCGATCGAATCCGGGGTGAAGGGCTGACCATTCGATTTCAGCGCCTGGGCGCCGGCTTTCAGGCAGCGGTCGGCCAGGGGGATGTCGGCGGTGATCACCACATCGCCTGGTCCGGCCCGCTCGGCGATCCAGTCGTCGGCCACGTCGGGCCCGGCGTCCACCACGACCTGTTCGATCAGGGCTTCGCGCGGAACCTGCATCCAGCCGTTGGAGACGACATAGGTCTTAAGCCCATACCGCCGCGCCACGCGATAGACCTCCTCCTTCACCGGGCAGGCGTCGGCGTCGATGTAGAGGGCGGTGGCCATGACGCCGGACCTAGCGCGTCCCGTCGAAAAAGAAAAAGCCTGGAAAGGCCGACAGGCCTAGAAATCGACCGCCAGGCCCTTCTTTTCCCAGTCGCCATAGCGCGTCGGTTCGGGCCCGCGGGGGCCGCCGTGTTCGGGCTGGGCCTCCGGCGTCGGTTCGGCCGCGCGCCGTGCGGCGGCCTCCAGGAGGGCGCGGCGCGCCGTCTCGGACAGCGGGCGCTCCGGCGTGGCGTGGGGCACGTCGGTGTTGAAGGCCGGGCCGTGCGCGCCTTGCGCCTCGGTCGGCTGGGGCGCGGGGGTGGGCTGTTCGGTCACAGGGCGGCTCCCTTGAGCGCGGGATCGGGCCGCCTCAAATAGGCGATCGAACGCGCGACGCCAACGTAGCGAAGGATCGGACCGGCGCGCGCGAAACGGAAGAGACGATGAACCATCTGAAGACCTTCGTGCTGCTGGCCGTCATGACCGCCCTGTTCATGGGGCTGGGTTATCTGATCGGTCGCGGGCCTGGCATGGCGATCGCCCTGCTGTTCGCGGGCGGGATGAATCTGTTCAGCTACTGGAACGCCGACAAGATCGTGCTGAAGATGTATCGCGCCCAGCCGGTCGACGAACAGCATCCCAACGCCGTGGTCAGAAACTATGTCGCCGACGTGCGCCAGATGGCGCGGGACGCCGGCCTGCCCCAGCCCCAGGTCGCCATCATTCCCAACGACCAGCCCAACGCCTTCGCCACCGGCCGCAATCCCCGGAACGCCGCCGTCTGCGCCACGACGGGCCTTCTGGACATGCTGACGCGCGAAGAGGTGCGCGGGGTGATGGCGCACGAACTGGCCCATGTGAAGAACCGCGACACCCTGACCATGACGGTGACGGCGACCATTGCGGGCGCCATCGCCGCCCTGGCCAACTTCGCCCTGTTCTTCGGCGGCGGCGACGACCGCGAGCGGCCGGGCGGCATTATCGGCACGATCGCCCTGATGCTGCTGGCGCCCATGGCTGCGGGCCTGGTGCAGATGGCGATCAGCCGGGGTCGCGAATACGAGGCCGACCGCGTCGGCGCCGAGATCGCCGGCGATCCCCAGGCCCTGGCCAGCGCCCTGCAGAAGATCGAGGCCTACGCCAAGCGCATCCACAATCCGACGGCGGAGCGCAATCCAGCCTCGGGCCAGCTGTTCATCATCAACCCCCTGGCCGGGCGCGGCGCGGACAATCTGTTCTCGACCCATCCGGCGACCGGCAACCGGGTCCGCGCCCTGATGGAATTGGGCGCGCGGATGGGGCTGCGGCCCCGACCGGTGGTGGAGGCCGCGCCTGTCGCGCCTGCGGCGGCCCCGTCTTCAGTTGCGGCTCCAACCGCGACCACGACCACGGGCGTGCCCATCACCGCGCCGCCGCGCGGACCGTGGGGCTGATCCGGGTTCTTGTTCCTCCTCGTGGTTTGCACTCGATGGCCGGATCGCTTCAGATAGGGACCTGCTTCGTCCTGGGGGTTTCATGTCGCGTCTGCTCGCCTTCGTCTGCGCCTCGGCGCTGCTCGCCACGCCGGTCGCCGCCCAGTCGGTGGACCGCGTCGCCGTCAACGGCATCATCGACCAGGGGCTGAACCACAGCCAGGTGATGCAGACCGCCGCCTATCTGACCGACCGGATCGGCGGGCGGATGACCAACTCGCCCCAGATGCGCGAGGCCGAACGCTGGGCGCAGCAGCGGTTCCGCGACTACGGCCTGTCCGACGTGCGCGCCGAGGGTTTCGAGTTCGGCCGGGGCTGGTCCATCGTCCGCTCCAGCGCCCGCATGACCGCGCCGCGCCCGCTGGATCTGCGCGCCATTCCCGTGGCCTGGACGCCCGGCACCAATGGAACGATCAGTGCGGGCGTGATCGTCGCGCCCCTGTCCAAGGTGGAGGATTTCGACAAATGGCGCGGCAAGCTGGCGGGCAAGATCGTCATGATCTCCCAGCCTGGCACGGGGTCGGAGCCGACCGAGCCGGCCTTCCGCCGCTGGACCAGCGCCGAGCTGGCCGAGCGCAACACCTATAACCAGCCGCAATATTCGCCCGCCGCCATCCGCAAGTCGCTGGAGACCGCCGATTTCGCCTTGAAGATGGACGCCTTCCTGGTCGAACAGGGCGACCTGGCCTGGGTGCGGATTTCACAGCGCGACGGCGACCTGCTGCACGGCACGGGCTATACCTATCAGGTGGGCGCCACGCCGAAACTCGCGGGGGTGGAGCTGGCGGCCGAGGATTATCGCCGTCTGGCGCGTCTGGCCCTGACCGACGCCCCGCCGACGCTGGAGTTGAACAGCGAGGTCCGTTTCCACGACGAGGACGTCAACGCCTACAACATTCTGGCCGACATTCCCGGCACGGCGCGCGGGACCGAATACGTCATGGCCGGCGCCCATCTGGACAGCTGGGTCGCCTCGGACGGCGCGGTGGACAATGCGGCGGGCAGCGCGGTCGTTCTGGAGGCGGCGCGCATCCTGAAGGCCCTGAACGTGCGGCCCAAGCGCACCATCCGCTTCGCCCTGTGGAACGGCGAGGAGCAGGGCATCCTCGGCTCCCTGGCCTATGTGGACCGACATCTGGCGACGCGCGCGCCGTCGAACGATCCGGCGCTGGCGGGCCTGTCGAACAATCGCACCTGGCGCAGCCGCTGGCCTATCGAGCCGCGCGCCGGCTATCGCGATCTGGTCGCCTATTTCAATCTGGACAACGGCTCGGGCAAGATCCGCGGCATCAACGCCGAGGGCAATGTCGCCGCCGCCCCGATCTTCCAGGACTGGCTGGCGCCGTTCGCCAGCATGGGCGCGACCAGCGTCTCGCTGCGCAACTCGGGCGGCACCGACCACGTCTATATGCAGACCGTCGGCGTGCCGGGGTATCAGTTCATCCAGGACCCGCTCGACTATTCCAGCCGCCTGCACCACACCAGCATCGACAGCTACGACCACCTGAAGGCCGAAGACCTGCGTCAGGCGGCCGTCATCCTGGCCAGTTTCCTGCTGAACGCCGCCAACCGCGACGAACCCCTGCCGCGGATGCCGTTGCCGACCCAGCCGACGCCCAGCGATCCGTTCGAATATCCGGCGGATTGAGGTGTAGTCGCCCAGAACGTCATTCCGGGGCGCCCATCGGGCGAACCCGGAACCCAGGGTGTGGTGTCCACTTTCGACGCCGCTCAAAGCGAGCGGGCAGTCCTGGGTTCCGGGTTCCTCGCTTCGCTCGGCCCCGGAATGACGGTTTAAGCGTTCGCGCGCTCGACGCACATGGCCACGCCCATGCCGCCGCCGATGCACAGGGTGGCCAGACCCTTCTTGGCGCCCGACCGTTTCATCTCGAACAGCAGGGTCGTCAGGATGCGCGCGCCCGAGGCGCCGATGGGGTGGCCGATGGCGATGGCGCCGCCGTTGACGTTGACCTTGGCCGGGTCGAGGCCCAGTTCCTTGACCACGCACAGGCTCTGGGCGGCGAAGGCCTCGTTGGATTCGACCAGGTCCAGGTCGGCGACGGTCCAGCCCGCCTTCTCCAGCGCCTTCTTCGACGCCGGGATCGGCCCCGTGCCCATGATCGAGGGATCGACCCCGGCCGTGGCGTAGCTGGCGATACGGGCCAGCGGCTCCAGCCCGCGCGCCTTGGCGTCGTCCGCGCTCATCAGCACCAGGGCGGCGGCGCCGTCGTTCAGGCCGGATGCATTGGCGGCCGTGACGCTGCCGTCCTTGGCGAAAGCGGGTTTCAGCTTCTGCATGGCCTCGAGGGTCGCGCCGTGACGGATATATTCGTCCTGATCGACCGTCACGTCGCCCTTCTTGCCAGGGATGACGACGGGAACGATCTCATCGGCGAACCGCCCTGCCTTCTGGGCGGCCTCGGCCTTGTGCTGGCTGGCGACGGCGAATTCGTCCTGAGCCTCGCGGCTGATCGACCATTTGTCGGCGATGTTCTCGGCGGTCTGGCCCATGTGATAGCCGTTGAAGGCGTCCCACAGGCCGTCCTTGATCATGGTGTCGACGAAGGCGACGTCGCCCATCTTGTGTCCGGTCCGCAGCTGTTGGGCGTGCGGCGCCTGGCTCATGCTTTCCTGGCCGCCGGCGACGACGATCTTCGCGTCGCCCAGGGCGATCTGCTGGGCGGCGATGGCGACGGCGCGCAGGCCCGAGCCGCAGATCTGGTTCAGGCTCCAGGCGGCGGCTTCCTTTCGGACGCCCGCGCCGACGGCGGCTTGACGCGCCGGTCCCTGACCAGCGGCGGCCTGAAGCACATGGCCCAGGATCACCTCGTCCACCTCGTCGCCCGAAACGCCGGCGCGCTCCAGCGCGGCCTTGATGGCGATCTCGCCCAGCTTGGCGGCGGGCAAGGACGACAGGGCGCCCAGGAAGGACCCGACCGGCGTGCGGGCGGCGGAGACGATGACGACCTCGGTCATGGGATTTCACTCTCTGCGGAATAAAAGTCGTGGCCGTTCTGCCGCATTGCGCGGGTTTCGTCACCCCGAGGCGCGTGGTCGCATGGCGATTCAGCCAATTGTCACCCTCCGGGCGCATTGTGGCGGGAACGTTGGCGGCGATCCGGGATTGGAAAGGCCATGCTGCGCACCTTGAACCGTCTTGTCGCCCACGTCTGCACGCCGGACGAACTGGACATGATCGACCATTATCAGACGCGGGCCGAACGACTGGCCGATCTGTGGGTCCATGTGGTGGGGCTGATGCTGGCGGCGGTGGGCGGCGTCGTACTGGCGGGGCTGGCCGGCGTCTATACGGGCATTGGCGGGGTGATGGCGACGGCCATCTACGCCCTGTGCCTGGTGGGGATGCTGACGGCTTCGACGATCTACAACTGGACCACCCCGTGCGCCGCGCGGCCGGTGCTGCGTCGGTTGGACGAGGCGGCCATCTTCCTGATGATCGCCGGAAGCTACACCCCCTTCACGACCCAGCGGTTCGAGGGGGGCTGGGCGGCGGGTTTCACCGCCCTGATCTGGGCCCTGGCCTTCGCCGGCGCAGGGGTTAAGCTGTTCGCCCCGCGCATTTCGGACAGGTTCTGGAGCGCGGTCTATGTCGTCTTCGGCTGGCTGGCGGTCGCGGCCTTGAAGCCCATGGTCGAGACGGTGCACCCGGTCGCCCTGGCCCTTCTGGTCATAGGCGGCCTGATCTATACCGCCGGGGTCTTCGTCTTCATCAGCCCCAAGGTGCGCTTCCGTCGCGCCATCTGGCACGGCTTCGTCGTCACCGGCGCGACGGTCCACTGGACGGCGGTTCTGGTGGGCGTGGTGCTGGCGCCGGCGATGGCGCACGGTTGAGCGTCGCCCCTGCGCGGTCGCGCCCTCTGGCGCTTCGTGTCGCAACGGACGATAGTGACGCGTTGCAACATCGCGAGAACAAGCGTGGCTGACGAAAAGACCAAGGGCGCAAAAGCCGGCGACACCGATGTGATCGTCATCAAGAAATATGCGAACCGCAGGCTCTACAACACCCGAACCAGCGCCTATGTGACGCTGGAGGACCTGGCCGCCATGGTGCGCGAGGGGGTCGAGTTCGTGGTCTATGACGCCAAGACCAACGACGACCTGACCCGCCAGATCCTGACCCAGATCATCTTCGAGGAGGAAAGCCGGGGCGAGGCCCTGCTGCCGGTCCAGTTCCTGCGCCAGTTGATCGGCTTCTACGGCGGATCGATGCAGGGGGTTCTGCCCTCCTATCTGGAGATGTCCCTGGCTAATTTCAGTCGCCAGCAGGAGCAGTTCGCCAGCCAGATGAGCCGCGCCTTCGGAACCGGTTCGGGCGCGACCCTGATGGAAGAGGCCGCCCGCGCCAACATGGCCATGTTCGAACGCGCCCTGCAGATGTTCCCTGGCTTCGGTTACGCTCGCGCCGAACCGGCCGCGGACACGGCGACCCCGCCCAGGGACAAGACCGACGATCCCGCGCCTGCGGCCGAGGCCCCCGACGCCCTGGCCGAAATGCGTCGCCAGATGGACGAGATGCGCCGTCAGATCGACCGGCTGGCGGGCGGCAAGTCCGAATGACCGACGGCGTCCGTCCGGTCGGCGGACCCGAACGGGTCGAACGCCGCGAGAGCGAGCGCCGCCGCCGCGACCGCCGCGCCGCCGCCCGCGCCCTGGTTCCGGTTTCCGAGGTCCAGGCCGAGGACGCCGCCGCGCCCGACCCGGCAAGACCTGCCGTCCACACGGCGCCGGAACCCGTCGCCGCCGCCTTCGTCGCCCAGCAGATCGGTCAGGGCGGCCACAAGCGGGGTTTGCGCGGCGGCGCGCCCGTGCTGGACGCGGCCCGCGCCGCCTATCTGGGAACGGAATATTCCGGCGCGGCCGAGCGTCGTCCGCCCGCCGGAAAATCGACCAAGACCGATATCTGATCGCGCGGCACGGGGCTTGCTGGGAGGGGGCGACGCCGCTTCTTTCCGGACCCGCCCATGCCTGCCGCCTTCAGCCTCGCCGCCAAGGTCTTCGACGTCGCCGTCGTGGCCCTGATCTTCAGCGTTTTTTCCTAAGGCCTATCGGCCTTCGGCCAGCATGGCCGGGCCCGCGCTTCGCGCGACTTGGGGCCGTGAAGCGTGACCAGCGCTTCGGAGAGACGTGACAAACGGTCTTAGTTGCCCAAGTCGAAGTCCTTGCGGGACGCGATGATGGTCACGATGAAACCGGCCAGCACGTCCAGCAGGATCATCACCACGATCAGGAAGAAGGTCGAGGTGGCGAAGCCGCGCAGCAGCAGGAATTCGATCAGCACGGCGATGAACAGCACCATCGACAGGGCGTGGTTGACGATGGCGACCCGCTGGCTGGACGTGGACTTGATCAGTTCGAAGAACAGCAGGATCAGCCCGACGAACAGGATCAGGTCGCCCCAGCTGACGCCCCATTGCGCGCCCGAGGTCATGGTGACGGAAAACAGCGGATCGTTCAGCAGGGCGTCCGCCTGGGTCGCCCCCTCGGTCAGCACCAGTATGTTGTAGAGCACAACCGGAATAATCAGCAGGGGGATCGCGATCAGCATGGGTCCGGTCTTCTTCGCGCGGCGCGTCCGGGGCCGTCGCGTCGGGGTGACGATAGCGCGCTTCGCCGCCGCCCGCCACGGTCAAGCCTCGGGCGGGGGCTCACCCCTTGGGAAAGCCGCCCGCGCGGCTCAGCGCCGAGGGGGCGGGACGGCCGATCGCCGCGCCGATCCAGCGCGCCGTGGCGATCAGGGCCTCCAGATCGTAGCCGGTCTCGAACCCGGCCCGCGACAGCATATAGACCAGGGCCTCCGTGGCGATATTGCCCGTTGCGCCGGGCGCGAAGGGACAGCCGCCGATGCCGCCGACCGAGGCGTCCAGCACGTCGACGCCGGCCTCCACCCCGGCGTAGGCGTTGGCCAGGCCGGTGTTGCGCGTGTCGTGAAAATGCAGACGCAGGGTCGCGTCCGGCGCGGCCTTTCTGGCGGCCTCCACCTTCCTTGTCACCGCCCAGGGGTCGCCAGCGCCGATGGTGTCGGCCAAGCCGATTTCGGCTACGCCCATTTCGCCTATGGCTCCGACCATGTCCGCGACCTGCGCGACCGAAACCTCACCCTCGAACGGACAGCCCCACACGCAGGAGATCGTCGCCGACAGCGAAGGCGCGCCTTCGGACGCTTCGGCGTTGTGCCGCCGGGCCACGATCTCGCCCAGCATGGCCAACTGTTCCTTCACCGCCAGGCCCTGGTTCTTCAGGCCGAAACCGTCGGTGGCGGCGACCGACACATTGACCTCGTCCACCCCGGTGGTCAGCGCCCGGTCATAGCCCTTGCCGTTCAAAACCAGGCCGATGCGACTGCGTCCCGCCTGATGCGGCAAGGCGGCCATGACCGTTTCGGCGCCAGCCATCTGGGGCACATATTTCGGATGGACGAAGGAGACGGCCTCGATGCGTCTGGCGCCGGCCGTCTCCAGCCGTCGCACCAGGTCGGCGCGCATGGCCGGCTCCAGAACGGCCTTCTCGTTTTGCAGGCCGTCGCGCGGTCCGACCTCGACGATCTGGATGAAACGGCTCATCGGTCGGCGCCCGCATCGGCGCCCGCCGCCGCGCCTGAAACGGGTCGGGGCGGCGGGGCGTAGACCGTCAGGCTGACGTCGTCGCCTTCCGAATAGTTGTGGCCCCGCACCGTGCCGACCGCCCGGCCCGACACGCCCAGCCGGGCCGAGGCGGCGCGGAAGGCGTCGGCGTCGCGCGCTTCCACGATGGCGGGCCGTCCTTCGGCCAGGGCCTCGGCCGCCCCTTGCGCGTCGGTCAGGTCGGTGTCGCGCCCGGTCAGGAAGACGAAGCTGGGCTCATGGAAGCCGGTGATGGCCACCGGTCCCGGCGTGCGGCCCTGGCGGGGATGCAGGTCGGCCGCCTCCAGCGTCTTTTCCAGCTGGGGCGCTATGGCCAGGGGACGCAGCTGGCGAATGGTCCCCGCCAGGGCCGCATGGGCGGTGATCCCGAAAACGAGCGAGGCCAAGAGCGCCGTGATCGACGCCCGGTTCAGCAGCAGGAAGGCCCCCACCAGGGCCGCCGCCGCCGCCGTCCCGATGGTCAGGGCCGCCCAGGTCTGGGCCGTGGAGGTGCCATAGACGGTCAGCCCATAGACGGTGACGCCGATGATCAGCACGGCCGCCAGAACCGCCAGGATCGCGCCGACGATCCGCGACACGGTCCCGATCGGGCGGGCCAGGGCGGCCGCCGCCAGCAGGGCCAGGGCGCCGAAGGTCGGCAGGGTGTAGTGCCACAGCTTGGTCGGGGCCAGTTCGAACATCAGCCAACCGGGAACCAGCCAGCAGACCAGGAACCGGATCGCCGGCTCGGCCCGCCGGCTCCAGCCCGTCGATACGGCGGCCGGCAGCAGCAGGGTGGAGGGGAAGAACAGCAGGGGCGCCAGCAACAGATACATGCCGGGGAAACCCGAATGGCTCTCGTGCGCGCCGGCGATCTTGGGCGCCAGGTCGCCGCCTATGGCCTCGCGCCAGAAGCCGCCGTCGGTGGCGATGGTGATGGCGATGGCCCACGGCCCGACCATCAGGGCGACCAGCGGCAGGCCCCAGCCCCAGCCCAGCCGGCCCAGCCATTTGACGTCGCGGTCCCAGATCGACAAGGCGATGATCGCCAGGCCCACGACCAGAAGGCCGATCGGTCCCTTGATCAGGATCGACAGGCCCAAACCCAGCCAGAACAGCAGCTTGTGCGGTCGGATGGGCCGTTCGCCCGCCTGGGTCGCCATATAGATGCGCGCCAGGGCCGCCATGGCCAGGGTCGTGGCCCCGCACAGGACGGCGTCGGTCTTGGCGATGCCCGCCTCGGTCGACAGCAGGAGGGTGGTGCCTAGTATGGCCCCACCCAGAAAGCCGACGCGATTGCCGAACAGGGCCGTTCCCGCCCAGGCGGCGGCCCAGGCCGCCAGCGCGGCCCCCAGCAGGGACGGCAGGCGATAGGGGGCGATGTCCCGATCCTCGACGTCGGAGGTCAGGGCCACGGCCGCCGCCTGCAGCCAATAGATGCCGACCGGCTTCTTCCAGCGCGGCTCGTCCTGGAAGCGGATGTCGACGAAGTCGTGGCTTTCCAGCATCTGGGCCGTGGCCTGGGCGAAACGGCTCTCGTCGCGGTCCAGCGGCGGCAGCAGCATCAGGCTGGGCAGGCCCGCGACCAGGGTCAGGAGGGCCGCCAGGACCGGGCCGCGCCAACCGGCGATGAGGTGATCCAGGTTCGGAAGGGTCATGCGGCAGTCGTATCACGCCATCCGGCCCCGCCGGAAGCGGTCCTGATCGCGCGCGCGTCGCCGTTTCGCCGCGCCGGACGATGCGCTACAGAGCCGCGATGACCGACGCCGCCGTCTCCCCGCCCGAAACCGCCGCCCCGGACATCTCCGTCGTGGTGCCGGTGCACAATGAATCGGGGGCCGCCGTGCCCCTGGCGCGCGAAATCGCCGCCGCCTTCGCCGGCCGCTCCTATGAGATGATCTTCGTCGACGACGCCTCCAAGGACACGACCCTGGCCGAACTGAAGGCCGCCATGGCCGACCTGCCGCGCCTGCGCGTCCTGGCCCATGCCGCCAATGCGGGCCAGAGCCGGGCCGTGCGCACCGGCGTCCTGGCCGCGCGCGCTCCCGTCGTCGTCACCCTGGACGGGGACGGCCAGAATCCGCCTGCCGACGCGCCGCGCCTGGCGGACGCCCTGATCGCCGCTCCCGCCGACGTGGCCCTGGTCGGCGGCCGTCGCGCCAAGCGCCAGGATTCCAACGCCAAGCGCCAGGCTTCGCTCTGGGCCAACCGCATCCGCCGTCGCTTGCTGGGCGACGACGCCGACGACACGGGCTGCGGGCTGAAGGCCTTCCGCCGCGACATCTTCCTGCGCCTTCCCTATTTCGATCACGTCCACCGCTATCTGCCGGCCCTGATGATCCGCGAAGGGTTCAAGAACCAGTATCTGGACGTGGATCACCGCCACCGCGAGACGGGCCAGTCGAAATACACCAACTGGGGCCGCCTGCGCGCCTCGGTTTCGGACCTCCTGGGCGTCATGTGGTTGAAGACCCGCGCGCGCCAGCCCGGCGCGATCTCGGAGTTCTGATCGCGCCCGTCCCGTCGGCGGGAAGGCGGCGGCCAAAAGAAAGGCGTATATGTAGTTTGCAAACCCGATGATCGTGTGCGATGTCCCTCCTGGGGAATCGGCATGACCGCGAAACAGTTCAGGCTCTTCATCGCAATCGTGATCGCGCTAGGGGCTGCGGGCTATTTGGCATGGCTCGCATACCAGCCCGCCCGTCGTATAAATCAGTGCGCCGCTTTGCGAGGCAGCTTCGGATACGAGAATGCGCGCGAATACTGCGCCGAACTTGATAGGCAAGGGCTACTAAGCAGGAACTAGTATTCCTCCACGCGGTAGGTCGCTTCAGCCCGTTCACGGTCGCTTAGATATGGCTCGATTTTGCGCTTGGCCCACTCGATCGCCGCTGAGTCATCTCGCGGGTCAAATATCCCGATCTCCAACGGCTGATTTGCGACCTCCAGGCCCCCGACGTAGGCCGTGACTTTTTTCCTCATTCGTGCGGCTCTGGATGGTCCGACTTCGGCGCGGTCGCTACCCGCCGCACCTTCTCTTCAAAGGCGGCTTCGTCCTCGTCGCACTCTAGCTCGCGCGCCATGTCGCGGAACTTGTCGGCTTGGGCGGGCGAATCAACGGGCCTGGCGGGTGGCTTCTGCTGGGTCATGAACCAAGAATACCACAGACACTAGCGCCCGAAAGCGCGGTCGGACATATGGTGAACGCCACATTTTCTAGCGAAGAACGCCGGAAACAAATCGCATATTGGTTAGCTGCAACATATTGTGTTTTAAGGGCTATCTGGCTCATCTTGTCTGACGTTGAGCGATCTAGAGCTCGCACCAGTCTGATGGTGTGGCGCCAGCAAGCCTCTAGCGCTTGCAATTTCCGCGTGCGCATGACCTAATCCACGCCACCGGAAATTGTTTTGAGGGAGGCGCGGCATGTCGAACGAACTAAGCCCGGCGATTGCGCTGCTGGAGGGAAAGCTGCGCACGCTGGAACAGCAGGCCGCTGAACTGCGCTCAACAATCAATTTCCTGCGCAAGGAGGCTGGCCAGCCAGCCCTTCCGGACAGTCCGTCCGCCGAAGCGACAGGCGCGACCGTAACGCAAATCCGGCCCGACACCTTCTACGGAAAGAAGCTCCAGACTGCCGTTCGCGAATACCTAGAAATGCGAAAGGCACAGGGACTTGGCCCGGCAAAGCCTCGCGAGATTTACGATGCCATTACCGCTGGCGGCTTTGAGTTCGAAGCAAGCAGCCCAGATGTCGCTCTGATCGGCTTGCGCGCCATGATGCGCAAGCGCACTCAGTTCTTCCACAAGCTGCCGAACGGCACTTATGGCATGACGTCTTGGTATCCCCACGCCAAGTCGCAGAAGTCTACCGCACCGTCTTCCACCGAACCGGACGAGGACGACGACGCGGCCGATGCAGAAACGGCCCCCTCCGATGTGGAGGAGGCCGTCTAGAGATCGGGCCTAGCAAGCGCGGGGTGTCGGCTACCCACCTTTCGCCCCGAGGGTGCAAGTCCCTCTAGGTCCACCAGTCCTTCCTCCCTTCCACAAGGAGGAGGGCAGTCCCGCCAGCCACCCGAGGTCCAAACTAGGGCGCGGCTGGCGGAGCCTCAATGTCCCATGATGGCGCTGAATCGTCAAGGATTCAGCCTTTTCGGGGGCGCGCTTTCCACCGCGCGCCCCGCCATCTTCCATTAGGCGGCGGCTTCGGTCCTGCCGTCAGGCCCGCGATACGTCAGACGCTTGCCAACGCCGCTGACAACAGCGCGCATCGCACGTTCCTGATCTTCGCAGCCTAGCGCCGACCGGTTCGAGTAGCGGAAGTCGAACTCCGCCAGATAGCGGTGCAGGTGCTTCTTGGAGCAGTGCTGATAGACGCCCTTCATGCCGCGCTTGAAGATCGAGAAGTAGCCTTCGATCGTGTTCGTGTGGATCGTGCGGTCGTCGGTCGAGACGTATTCATCCTGACCGTGGCGGACCACGCCGTGCTCCGCGAACTGATGACCGACCGCCAGATAGTGACCGGCTTCGTCAGTCATCAGGCGGGCTTCGCGGTGCAGGTTGTCCAGCACGATGGGTGCGATGGTGGCGGGGCGGATGTTGTCCACCACGACCGAACGGACTTGGCCAGTGGAGCGGTCCACCAAGGAAAGAACCTTCATCTTGTGGTGGAAGGCGCGCTTCACCGGCTTGCCGGGTTCGCGGCCGATGTAGGTTTCATCGACCTCGACCGCGCCGCCGTCCTGACCGAAGGGCGCCAGTTCGCCCGAACGCATGGCCTCACGGATGCGGTGCGCCAGGAACCACGCGGTCTTGTAAGTGACCTCCAGAGTGCGCTCCAGCTGCTTGGCGCTGATGCCCTTCTTGGACGAGCACATCAGGTAGATGGCTTGGAGCCACTTGTGCAGGGGCAGCTTCGATTCCTCGAAGATCGTGCCCATGCGGACGGTGAACTGGCTCTTGCACTGGCCGCACTTCTTTAGGCCGTAGCGGACGCGCTTCTCAGGGTTCGCCTTGATCGCGCTGATGCGATCCACGCCGCCGCACTTCGGGCAGACGGGTTCGTTTGACCAGATCAGGCCTTCGACGAAGCGGAAGGCGGCTTCTTCATCGTGGAAATAGGGCTTGGACAGAACGGACATGAGCGGGCCTCTTTGACCCGCTCAATCTAGCCCAAACTCACTGGGTTTGCAAAGTATATATACGCCAAAAGAAAAGGGCGGGGCCTTTCGGTCCCGCCCTTCTGCGTTTCAGCGTCGGATGGCTTGGACTTAGAAGTCCATGCCGCCCATTCCGCCCATTCCGCCCATGTCGGGGGCGCCGCCGGCCGAAGCCTTCTTCGGCGCATCGGCGACAGCGGCTTCCGTGGTGATCAGGATGCCGGCCACCGAAGCGGCGTCTTGCAGGGCCGTGCGGACCACCTTGGCGGGGTCGATGACGCCCATCTTGACCAGGTCGCCGTACTCTTCGGTCTGGGCGTTGAAGCCGAACGAGGCTTCACCGTTCTCCAGCACCTTGCCGACGACGATCGAACCTTCGACGCCTGCGTTTTCCGAGATCTGACGGATCGGAGCCTGCAGGGCGCGACGGATGATGTTGACGCCGGCGTTCTGGTCGGCGTTGTCGCCCTTGACGTCGGCCAGGATTTTGGAGGCCTTCAGCAGGGCGATGCCGCCGCCCGGAACGATGCCTTCGTCAGCCGCGGCGCGCGTGGCGTTCAGGGCGTCGTCGACGCGGTCCTTCTTTTCCTTCACTTCGACTTCGGTCGAACCGCCGACGCGCAGAACCGCGACGCCGCCGGCCAGCTTGGCCAGACGTTCCTGCAGCTTTTCCTTGTCGTAGTCCGAGGTGGTGTCTTCGATCTGGCGCTTGATCTGGGCCACGCGAGCTTCGATCTCGTCCTTGCCGCCGACGCCTTCGACGATGGTGGTGTCGTCCTTGGTGATCGAGACCTTCTTGGCCTTGCCCAGCATGTCGAGCGTGACGCTCTCCAGCTTGATGCCCAGGTCTTCCGAGATGACCTGGCCGCCCGTCAGGATGGCGATGTCTTCCAGCATGGCCTTGCGGCGGTCGCCGAAGCCCGGAGCCTTGACGGCGGCGACGCGCAGGCGCAGCGGACGACCCGACTGCACCACGGCTTCCAGGATCGGCAGCATGGCCTGCAGGCTGGTCAGCTTCTTCTCGAACAGCAGGATGAGCGGCTCTTCGAGGACAGCCTCCATCTTGTCGGCGTTGGTGATGAAGTAGGGCGACAGATAGCCGCGGTCGAACTGCATGCCTTCGACGACGTCGACGGAGGTGTCGGCGGTCTTGGCTTCTTCGACGGTGATGACGCCTTCGTTGCCGACCTTGGCCATCGCCTGAGCGATCAGCTCGCCGATTTCGCTATCGCCGTTGGCCGAGATGGTGCCGACTTGCGCGATTTCCGAGTTGTTGGAAACGGGCTTGGAGTTGGTCTTGATCTCTTCGATGACCAGGCCGACGGCCTTGTCGATGCCGCGCTTCAGGTCCATCGGGTTCATGCCGGCGGCGACGGCCTTCAGGCCCTCTTTCACGATGGCCTGCGCCAGGACGGTTGCGGTGGTGGTGCCGTCGCCCGCCTTGTCGTTCGTCTTCGAAGCGACTTCGCGGATCATCTGGGCGCCCATGTTCTCGAAGGCGTCTTCCAGCTCGATTTCCTTGGCGACCGACACGCCGTCCTTGGTCGAGCGCGGGGCGCCGAAGGACTTCTGGATCACGACGTTGCGGCCCTTCGGACCCAGGGTCACCTTGACGGCGTCAGCCAGGACGTTGACGCCCTTCAGCATCTTGTCGCGGGCGTCGGTGTTGAACTTTACGATTTTAGCGGCCATGCGGGCTGCTCCTGTCTAGAGGATTTGACTGAGGAAACGGGACGTCGGCGCTTAGGACAGCACGCCCAGGACGTCGGATTCCTTCATGATGATCAGGTCTTCGCCGTCGATCTTCACTTCCGTGCCCGACCACTTGCCGAACAGGATGCGGTCGCCGGCCTTCAGTTCCAGGGCGTTGACCTTGCCCTGGTCATCGCGGGCGCCGGGGCCGACGGAGACGACTTCGCCTTCCTGCGGCTTTTCCTTGGCGGTGTCGGGGATGATGATCCCGCCCTTGGTCTTGGATTCTTCTTCAACGCGCTTGACCAGCACGCGGTCGCCGAGCGGACGAAACGCCATCGGACTTCTCCCTCTTAACCCCCGAAGCGGGGCGTTCTGAATACGGTGAGCGGCGCTCTCGCGATCGCTGTTTTGGCAGACGACCGGCAAGAGTGCTAACGCGTTCGGCAAGTAGGAGGGCCGAACCGGGGCGTCAAGGCGATCCCGACGAACAAAAATCGCATCCGCGCGGCTGGGCGCGATGAACCCCCGATGAACGGCGGCCTCCCGACGCGTTCAGGCGGCGCCCCCTAGAACGGTCTCCAACGTCATCGGGAAACCCGGCCGCCGGCCGGTTCGCCCCCGGAAAGAGGAGACAGCGTATGAAGACCTTCAGCAAGATCGCCGCGACCGCCTTCGTGCCGCTCATGGCCGCCACCGTGATGGCCGCCAGTCCGGCCGACGCCCAGAGCCGCTATCGCGACCATGATCGTGGCCGTGACGATTCGGCCCGCAACGCCCTGATCGGCGCCGCCGTGGGCGGCCTGGCTGGCGCCCTCTATGGCAACGGCGACGGCAACTACATCGCCGGCGGCGCCCTGGCCGGCGCGGCCTTGGGCGCGGTCGCCTCCAATCGCGGATCGGGCTGCGAATACTATCGCGGCGGCCAGTGTTACCGGAACCAGGGTCACTGGGAACGCGAGCACGGCATCAACAGCCGCGACTACGGCTATGACTACCGCTATGGCGGCCGCCAGGATTATCGTGACTACCGCGATTATCGCCGCGACCAGCGTTACGATCGCCGCAACTATGATCGCGACTACCGCTACGACCGCCGCTGGTAGGCGATCCAATCCCGTCAACCGAAAGGCCCGGTCCTCCGACCGGGCCTTTTGTCATGACGGACGGGTCTCTCGGGTACTGCCGACCAGGCCGAGGTGAGTGACCTCGAACGCCTCAGACGATTTCAGCCCATAGCCCAGCATCCGGTCGAGCCCGATATGGGCCAGCCCCTCCAGCCGCTGCCAGCGCCCCGCAACCACGCTCACCGCATCAGCCGTGTCATCAGGGCGGCGGTGGACGGGTCCAGATCGGCGGACGGGCCGCCGTCCTGAACATCCTTCAGGATCGCCTTGGCCAGCACCTTGCCCAGTTCCACGCCCCACTGGTCGAAGCTGTTGATGTCCCAGATCACGCCCTCGACGAAGGTCTTGTGCTCATAAAGGGCGATCAGGGCGCCCAGGGTCCGGGGCGTCAGCCGTTCCATCACGATGGCGGTCGACGGGCGGTTTCCGGTGAAGGTGCGGTGGGTCGACAGACGTTTCGCCTCCTCGGCCGCAAGGCCCTGGGCCAGACCTTCGGTTTCGGCCGCCTCGGCGGACTTGCCCAGCATCAGGGCCTGGGCCTGGGCCAGGGCGTTGGACCAGAGGGGCGCCTCGGGCGCGTCCTCATGCGTTCGGGCCACGATCACGAACTCGGCCGGAACCACCTGCGGCCCCTGGTGGATCTGCTGGAAGAAGGCGTGCTGGCCGTTGGTCCCCGGTTCGCCGAAAACGACCGGGCAGGTCTGGCGCGTCACAGGCGACCCGTCGCGATGCACCCGCTTGCCGTTGGATTCCATCTCCAGCTGCTGCAGGAAGGACGGCAGGCGGCGAAGCGCGTGGGCGTAGGGCGCCACCGTCCGCGCCCGCCGGTCCAGGCCGTCCACGTTGAACACCTGGGCCAGGGCCATCAGCACCGGCGCGTTCTTCTCCAGCGGCGCCGCGACGAAATGGTCGTCCATCGCCGCCGCCCCGGCCAGCATCTGTTCGAACGCCTCCCACCCCAGGGCGATGGCGCACGACAGGCTGACCGCCGACCAAAGGGAGTAGCGCCCGCCGACCCAGTCCCGGAACGCGAACGTCCGGCCGCAGCCGAAGGCCCGCGCCTTGTCCGGCGCCGCCGTCACCCCGATGAAGTGTCTGGCCAGTCCATCGGCGGGCAGGGCGGCGGCCAGCCAGGCCTTGGCCGCCTCGGCGTTGGCCAGGGTTTCCTGCGTCGTGAAGGTCTTGGACACCACCACCACCAGGGTGGTTTCGGGATCCAGGCCGGTCAGGGCCTCGGCCATGTCGCGCGGGTCGATATTGGCGACGAAGCGCAGGTCGATGGCCGGATCGAGCGGCCGCAGGGCGTCCCACACCAGGCGCGGCCCCAGGTCGGACCCCCCGATGCCGACATGGACGATGGCCTGGAACCGCTTGCCCGCGGCTCCCGTCTCGGCGCCCGACCGCACGGCGTCCGCATAGGCCTTCATCTCGGCGCGGACGGCGTCCACCTCGGCCGAGACCGGCTCTCCCAAGGCCTTGAAGTCGGCGCCGGGCGCCGCGCGCAGGGCCGGGTGCAGCACGGCCCGCCCCTCGGTCAGATTGACCGCCTCGCCCGCGAAAAGGGCGTCGCGCCGGCCCTCCACCTCGCAGGCGCGGGCCAGGTCCAGGCAGGCGTCAAACGCCGCGCGGGTCCAGCTCTGTTTCGACAGGTCGACATAAAGACCCGCCGCCTCGACCGACATCCGGTCCAGTCGGGCGGGATCGGCCGCGAACTGGTCCGCGATCCGGCTCTCGGCGGCCTCGGCGGCGGTCAGGTCGAAGCGCGTCCAGGCGGCGTCGCGGGTCATCGGCGGTCCTCGTCAAACAGGGTAAACACTCGTTTACGGTCGGGGCGTATGCAGGTTCAACGTCCCAGCGGACGCTGAAACAGGAAGTCACCTCATGTCCTGCGGCCTTGCTCTCACGATCGCCCTGTCGATGTCCAATCCCGCCGTCGCCCTGGCGGCCGAACAGCCTGCGGCGGTTCCCGGCGCGCCCGTCTCCGTGGCCGGAGAGCCGCTGTTCGCCGACATCATCGCCCGCTCGACGCGGCTGAAGACGATGGTCGACGGCTGGGCCGCCGCCAAGGCCGCGGACGACGCCGCCTTCTTCACCAGTCAGGCCTTCACCGGCTTCAAGGCCCAGGCCGACGAACTGGCGGCCCTGGACATGCAGGGCCATCTGATCCTGAAGGAACGCGGCACCGACGGCGATCTGAAATGCATCCTGCGCGGCATTTCCGAGGACATGCCCAAAAAGGTCGCGGCGGTTCAGGCGGCGGCCAATCCGGCCGAGCGCGCCACCGCCCTGTCGGAACTGTCCTATCTGCTGAACGACAATGTCGAGGTCATCACCGCCCCGCCGAAGCCGGAAGTCTGACGGCTCAGCCGCCCTTCAGCGCCTCGATCACCACCCCTTCGGTCAGAAGCTGGGGCAGGATTTCCGGCTCGTCCCGGCCGGGACGATAGACCAGATACAGCGGCACGCCTGAACGCCCGTGCGCCTGAAGCTCTCGGGTGATGGCGTCGTCGCGACGAGTCCAGTCCCCCACCAGATAGACGGCGTTCGCCGCCCGGATCGCTTCGGCCACGCGGGGCGACGACAGGGCCGCCCGCTCGTTGATCTTGCAGGTCACGCACCAGTCTGCGGTCAGATTGACCAGGACGGGTCGGCCGGCGGCCGTCGCCTGGGCCACGGCCTGGGCCGACCAGGGCTGGGAGGCCAGGGCGGTCGCCGCTTCGGCGGTTTCGATGACCGCCGGTCGCTCTCGCGCCGCCATGGCCGCCGCACCGGCCAGCATCAGGGTCAGCAACAGCGCCAGGGTCGCGGTCACGACGCCGGCGACCGCCTGCCGACCTTCGGCCCGGCGGGCCTGCACGCGGCCATAGGTCCAGCCGGCGAAGGCCAATAGCAGGCCGGCGGCCAGAAGGCCTGCCAGGGCCTGTCCCCCGCCCTGCTGGCTGAACACCCAGGTCAGCCACAGGGCGGCGCCGTACATGGGAAAGGCCAGGACGCCTTTCAGCGTCTCCATCCAGGCGCCGGGGCGCGGCAGGCGCGCCAGAAGTCCAGGCGACAGGCTGATCGCCACATAGGGCGCCGCCAGACCTAGCCCCAGGGCCAGAAAGACCGCCAGAGCCAGAGGCCAGGGCAAAACGAGGGCCGCCCCCAGGGCCGCCGCCATGAAGGGGGCTGTGCAGGGCGCCGCCACCACCACCGCCAGAACCCCGGTGAAGAAGGCGCCGGTCGCGCCGGGCAGGCGGGCCAGAGGGCCCGACCCCGCGCCCTGCAGACCGGCGCCGACATGGAAGACGCCCGACAGGTTCAGCCCGACGCCCAGCAGTATCAGGGCCAGGGTCGCGGTCACGCCCGGCGACTGCAGCTGAAAGCCCCAGCCGACGGCCTGACCGGCGGCCCGCAACGCCAACAGGATTCCCGCCAGCGCCAGGAAACTGACCAGCACCCCGACCAGGAAGGCCAGGCCGTCGCGGCGCGCGCGGGCCGGATCGTGGGCGGCGGCCGACAGGGCGGCGGCCTTCATCGCCAGCACTGGAAAGACGCAGGGCATCAGGTTCAGCACCAGCCCGCCCAGCAGGGCCAGGCCCAGGACGTGCAGCAAACCCAGGCTGGCGGGCGCCGAGGCCGGCGCCTTGGTCGCTTCGCCTTCGGGCGGGGGCGCAAGCGGGCCCTTGCCCGTCGCCCCGTCCAGCGGCGGCCCCGGCTCGGCCGTGATCTCCCAGGCGCCCTTGTCGGTGGCCAGAACGCCCGACAGGGCGCCGTCCCCCGTCTCCCGCCCCGGCGCCAGCCTCAGGGTCAGGCCCTCGGGGCCAAGCTGACCCGACTGGCCCGCCGCATGGTCGATGCGACCGGGCTCGAACGGGAAGACATAGGCCGCGCCGACCGTTCCGCTCGCCAACGGCCCGCCCGTCGCGGTCAGGATCAAACCTTGTCCGTCACGCGTGACATGGGCCGTGATCCCGGCTGGCCGCGGCGCGGTCTCGACCGTCTTGCGGATCACTTCGCCCCAGGGCCGCGACAAGGGCGCGGTTCCCTCGCGCACCGGCAGGGCCAGGGACAGGGTCAGGGGTTCGGGCACGCACATCCGGTCGCTGCACACCAGGAACAGCGCCTGGGCCGTCAGGGTCAGGATTTCGCCCGGTCGGGCCGACGCAGGAACCTGGATCGGCACGGGCAGGAAGACCTCGCCCGAATAGCCGTAATTCATCAGGCCCAGCAGTCTCTGGCGCGTGGGCAGGGGCCACAGGATGGGATCGGCCTTCACCCCGGCCGGCAGGGTCCAGTCCAGGGTGGTCGCCCCGCCGGAATCACCGGGATTGCGCCAATAGGTATGCCAGCCCGGCTGAATATCCTGGCGCACCGCGACGACCACGGTGGAACCGGGCGTCGCCCACTGGGTCATGGGGACCAGTTCCGCTGCGATCCGTTCGGTTCTCTGGGCTCCGAAAGCCGGCTCGACCGCCGCCGAGGCGTGAACGGTCGGCGCCAGGACGGCCAGGATCAGGGCGGCGAGAAGGGCGAAGGGACGCAAGGTGGGCATTCCGAAAGGCGCGAGAAGCCTGCGGACCTTAGGCGCTTGCATCCCCTTTCGCCATCACGCGCGGCTGCGCGCGATCAGCGCGGGGCGACCTCTACGATCACCTCGGTGCGCCGCCGCAGCAATTCGTCCTGACCCGAAGGCGTGACCGCGCCGGCGTCGCCGGCCGCCGCCACCTCGAACACCGGGGCCGGCATGCCGGCGCGGGTCAGGGCCTGGGCCACCGCGCGGGCGCGCTGCTGCGACAGGGTCATGTTGGCCTCCGACGCGCCCGTGGCGTCCGCCAGCCCCAACACCCGCACCTTGGCGACCCGGCACTGACGCGCCTTTTCCGCTGCCGTGTTCAGCAACAGCTGCGCCGCATCCGTCAATCGCGCCTGGTTCTCCACGAAATAGACGTCGAACCGGCCCGACTGGCACCCGCTCTCGCCGACCACCAGCGACGACCGTTTCGGCGTCTGCGCGCACCCGACCGCCGCCAGGCCGATCGCCACCGCAACCACGCCCGCTTTGAAAACCTTCATGACCCCCTCCTTGAAACTGCCCCTCGGACACGAAAGGGGCGGCCCATCCTTTGACGCGCCGCCCCCGGAACTCAAGCCCGGTCGCGCCTCCGCGACCGGAAACCGGCGTCGATCAATAGCGACGCTGGCCGTTCTCCCAGTAGCACTCGTCTTGGCGATTGTCATAGCAGTAGTAGTACCGGCCCTGGCTGTCGCGGTAGCGCTGCTGGTTGTTGCGGTCCTGGTTCGAGCCGCGGATCGCGCCCGCCGCGCCGCCGACGGCCGCGCCGATCAGGGCGCCCGTGGCCGCATTGCCGCCGCCGACGTTGTTGCCGACGATGGCGCCGGCGACCGCGCCCAGGCCTGCGCCGATGGCGCCTTGGCGAACCGCCTGGTTCGGGCCGCTGTTGTAGCCGTAGGGATCGCTGGCGCAGGCCGACGCCAGCAGACCGGCGCCCGCAATTGCGATGATCGCTTTGTTCATGATGAAATCCTCTTTGTCCCTGGGGTCGTCCCGAGTTTCAAACGTCACGATAGGGTTCAGGTTCCGCCGAAGGCGGGGATCGAACAGGCCGTTCGTCCCGAACCGTATCGTCTTGACCACTGTGCGAACCATTGCGGCCGAAATACAGCCACGCTTCCGGAACGGGCGACGAGACGAGACGTTCCGTCGCCCATGAACGAGCTTGCGCACCCCCCGTCCCATAGTCCGCCTTCGCCGTCGGCAGATGCGTCCGACACGCCCGCGCATGTCCTGACGCCGCATGTGGCGCTGAAGCGGGTGGTCATGCTGGTCAATCCGCTGTCGGGCAGCGTCGGCCCGCGCGCGGCGGACGAGGCGCGGACCTTGCTGGAGGCCTACGAGCTGGAAGCCAAGGTGATCGTCCTGTCCGGCAATTTCGACGCCCATATCGCCGAAGCCTTCGCCGACAAGCCGGACGCCATCCTGGTGCTGGCGGGCGACGGCACGGCCCGGGCGGTGGCTGCGCGCGCCCGTTCGGATGGGCCGATGATCGCGCCCCTTCCGGGCGGCACCATGAACATGTTGCCCAAGGCGCTTTACGGCACGGCGGACTGGAAGCTGGCGCTGAAGCGGGCGCTGGAGGAAGGCGCGCCCCAGCCGGTCTCGGGCGGCGAGGTTCAGGGCGAATATTTCTATTGCGCCGCCATCCTGGGTTCGCCCGCCCTGTGGGCGCCGGCGCGCGAGGCGGTGCGGACCGGCAAGCTGAAACTGGCCTGGCAATATGGCCGCCGGGCTTTCAAGCGGGCCTTTTCCGGTCGGCTGCGCTTCACCCTGGACGGGGGCGAGAAGCGTCGCACCGAAGCCCTGGTCCTGATCAGCCCGATGATCTCCAAGGCCATGGAGGAGCCGGTGGGGCTGGAAGCCGCCGCCATGGACCCCTCGGACACCACCCAGGCCTTCCGCCTGGCGGCCACCGCCCTGTTCAGCGACTGGCGTCAGGATCCGGCCGTCTCCACCCGGCCGGCGCGTCTGATCGAGGTGCGGGCCCGCTCGCGCATTCCCGCCGTGATCGACGGCGAGCCCCTGCAGCTGAAGCCCGAGGCGGTGATCCGTTTCGTGCCCAAGGCCTTCAAGGCCCTGGCGCCCCTGCCGCCCTCGGCCGAGGACAGCGTCTGATGGGGCGGCTGCTTCAGTTCTCAGACGTCCATTTCGGCTGCGAGCACAAGCGCGCCTGCGCCGCCGCCCTGGACTACGCCCACGCCACGCCCAACGACCTGATTCTGATCACTGGCGACATCACCCAACAGGGCTTTCCCGACGAATTCAAGGCCGCCGCCGCCTGGATGCGCGCCATGCCCGAGCCGCGCTTCGTCATCGTGGGCAATCACGACGTGCCCTATTGGGACGCCGTCGCCCGCGTCTTTCATCCGTGGCGGGCGTTCGAGACGGCGACCGGTTTTCCGGCCCACGACGGTCAGTTCCGCGGCGACGCCCTGATGGTGCGCGGCGTCGTCACAGCGCGCGGCTGGCAGGCGCGGCCCAACTGGTCCAAGGGCGTCATCGACCTGGATCAGACGCGTCGCGCGGCCGAGGCGTTGCGCCAGGCGCCGATCGGGGCGCTGCGCATTCTGGCCTGTCACCACCCGCTGATCGAAATGGTCGGCACGCCCATGACCGGCGACGTCAAACGTGGCGACGAGGCCGCCCTGATCTTCGCCGAGGCGGGGGTCGATCTGATCATGACGGGCCACGTCCATGTGCCCTTCGCCATGCCCATTCCGTTGGCGGATCATTGCTCCTACGCCGTCGGCTGCGGAACCCTGTCGCACCGCGAGCGCGGCTCCCCGCCCGGCTTCAACCAGATCGACTGGGACGCCAGGACCATCACCGTCACGGCCCTGGCCTGGGACGGCGAACGCTACAACTCCCATCAGGTCTGGCGTCTGCCGCGCCGGCAGGACACGCGAAAGGCCGCCACGGCCCCCAGTCCGGACAGGCCCGGCGAACTGGAGAAGGCCGTGGTCGCCCCCGAGTCCTGAGGGCGGCGGCTTAGCGGAACGGCGGCTCGTCGAAGGCCCGCAGCTTGCGCGAATGCAGGCGCGAGCCTTCGTTACGCATCAGATCGACCGCCTGGATGCCGATCTGCAGGTGTTCGGAGATCGAGCCTTCGTAGAAGCGGTTGGCCTGGCCCGGCAGTTTGATCTCGCCGTGCAGCGGCTTGTCCGACACGCACAGCAGCGTCCCGTAGGGCACGCGGAAGCGATACCCTTGCGCGGCGATGGTGGCGCTTTCCATGTCGATGGCGACGGCGCGGCTCTGGTTGAAGCGCAGGGCCGACTTGGAATAGCGCAGCTCCCAGTTCCGGTCGTCGGTGGTGACGACAGTGCCGGTGCGCAGGCGCAGCTTGACCTCGTCGCCCGGCATGCCGCTGACCGACTTGGTGGCGTCATAGAGCGCGCGTTGAACTTCGGCGATCGACGGGATCGGAATATCGGGCGGCAGCACCGCGTCCAGGACGTGATCGTCGCGCAGATAGGCGTGGGCCAGGACATAGTCGCCGATGGTCTGGCTGGCGCGCAGGCCCCCGCAGTGACCGATCATCAGCCAGACGTGCGGACGGGTGACGGCCAAATGATCCGTGATCGTCTTGGCGTTGGATGGGCCGACGCCGATGTTGACCAGGGTCACGCCCTTATGGCCGGGCGCGGTCAGGTGATAGGCCGGCATCTGGTGCTTCTTCCAGGCCGTATCGCTGATCGCCGTCTCGGGATTGGGCGTGTCGCGGGTGATCACGACGCCGCCGGCGCAGGACAGGGTCTCGTAAGGGCTGTCCGGCGTCTGAAGCTGTTCGATGGCCCAGCGCACGAACTCGTCGACGTAACGATTGTAGTTGGTAAACAGCACATAGGACTGGACGTCGTCTACCGGCGTGCCGGTGTAGTGCTTAAGCCGCGCCAGCGAGAAATCCGTCCTCAGGCCATCGAACAGCGATAGCGGCAGATCCTCTGCGGGATCGAACAGGCCGTCGGCGATCTCGTCACCTATATTGGCCAGGTCGGTGGTCGGGAACCATCGGGCCAGGGCGGCCGTCATCGACCGATCCAACGCGACCTCCAGTCCGTCGGTCACATAGGGGAAGGGAATTTCCTGGCGCGAGACCTCGACTTCGAAGGTCGCGTCATACTCCCGCTCCAGCAGTTCCAACTGTTCGGTCAGATAGGGACGGAACAGGTCCGGCCGCGTAACGGTGGTCGAATAGACCCCCTGTTTGGACAGGCGGGCGTAGGCGCGCGGCTCCAGGTCCTGGGGGCGATCCCCGTCCCAGCGGATGCGAAGTTCGGGATAGGCGAACACCCCTTCGGCGCGTTTCAGCGGATCGGGCCGCGCGCCGGTCTCGACGAAATCCCGCACGGCGTCGCGCAGGTTGGTCACGGATTGGGTGTAGAGGGTTTCGAGGCGGTCCAGCGCCGCCTGTGCTGTCATCTGTTTTGTCATGACTTCCTCTAGCGAAGCTTCTTGTCTTTGGCGAGGCGCCGTCCGGTCAATCTCGATTTCGCTGCATTGCAGCAATTTATGACAGGCGCACGGTTGCGGATCGAGGCGCGACGACGCATCTGGTCCCAATGTCCGTTTCCGCTGCGTCAGTCCCCGCCAAGAAAGAGCCCGGCTTCGTCGAGTTCGTCTGTCTGATCGCCCTGATGATGGCCCTGAACGCCCTGGCCATCGACTCCATGCTGCCGGCCCTGCCCCACATCGGAGCGGATCTGGGCGTCGCCAACGAAAACGGCCGCCAGTGGGTGGTGACCGCCTATCTGCTGGGCTTCGGCGGGGCGCAGTTGATCTACGGACCTCTGGCCGACCGGTTCGGGCGCAAGCCCGTCCTGATGTTCGGCGTCGGCGTCTATGTGCTGTTCAGCCTGCTGGCGACCCTGGCGCCGACCTTCGACACCCTGATCGCCGCGCGTGTCGGTCAGGGTCTGGGCAGCGCCTGCACCCGTGTTCTGGCCGTCTCCATCGTGCGCGACCGCTACGAGGGGCGGACCATGGCGCGGGTCATGTCGTTCAGCTTCCTGGTCTTCCTGGGCGTGCCCATCCTGGCCCCGTCGCTGGGCCAGCTGATCATGCTGGTCGGCCCCTGGCGCTGGATTTTCGCCGGACTGGGTCTGGTCGGCGTCGGCCTGATCGTCTGGGCGGGCCTTCGCCTGCCCGAGACGCTGAAGCCCGAGGATCGCCTGCCCATTCAGGTCAAGCGTCTGGCCTCGGCCTATCGGGTCGCGCTGACGGACCGCACCGCCGTCGGCTATACGCTGGCCATGACGGCGATCACCGGGGCGCTGTTCGGCTTCATCAACTCGTCCCAGCAAATCTTCGCCGACGTCTTCCACGCGGAGGCGGTGTTTCCGGCCGTCTTCGCCCTGATCGCGGGCGGTATCGCCGTGGCCTCCCTGGTCAATGCCCGGTTGGTGGTCAAGCTGGGGTCGCGCAAGATTTCCCACACCGCCCTGATCGGCTTCACCAGCATCGCCGCCGTTCACGCCGCCGTGGCGATCAGCGGCCATGAATCGATCTGGACCTTTGCGGTGCTGCAGACCCTGACCATGTTCTGCTTCGGCCTGATCGCGGGCAATTTCGGATCGATGGCGATGGAGACCATGGGCAATATCGCCGGCACCGCCGCCTCGATCCAGGGCTTCGTCTCGACCATCGTCGGCTCCCTTCTGGGCTTTGCGGTGGGCCAGCAGTTCAACGGCACGACCGTGCCCATGTCGCTGGGCTTCACCTGTTTCGGCCTGATCGCCCTGGGCTGCGTCCTGTTCGCCGAACGGGGGCGGCTGTTCCGCGCCCATCATGCGCCGGTTCGCGCCGAGGCTTGATCTTTTTCGCGTTTCCGCGCGTTCTCCGGCCAATCGCAAAGATCAGCTCGGGAATACCTCGATGACGCGCAAAGCGCTCGGCCTCGTCTCCGCCCTCGCCCTCGCTTCGGCCATGGGCCTGTCCGCCTGCTCCACCCCCACCGGCGGCGCCTCGCTGGCCCCGCCCGCCGTCGCCCCGGCGCCGGGACCCGAAGCGGTGGACGTCCACACCCACGCCCGGCCCGAGATCGCCCGCGTGGTCGACGTGGCCCTGGACCTGACCGCGAACTTCCAGGCCAAGACCCTGTCGGGCACGGCGACGCTGGACATCCTCGCCGTTCCCGGCGCCAACGAGATCGTGCTGGATATCCGCGACCTGGACATTCAGGACGTGCGCGACGCCGCCGGCCAGCCATTGCGCTATGTGGTGGGCGACAACGATCCGATCCTGGGCCAGCCGCTGACCGTCTATTTCCCGGCCTTCGCCCCCGATGAGCGGCGCAAGATCACTATCCGTTATTCGACCCGCCCCGACGCGGCGGCGCTGCAATGGTTGAACCCCAGCCAGACGGCGGGCGGTCAGAAGCCCTATCTGTTCAGTCAGGGCCAGGCGATCCTGACTCGCACCTGGGTCCCGACCCAGGACAGCCCCGGCATCCGCCAGACCTATTCGGCCCGCATCACCGCGCCCGAAGACCTGACCGTGGTCATGAGCGCCGATCATCTGACGCCGAACGGCGAGCCGGCCGCCGCCGGGATGAAGACCTGGCGCTTCCGCATGAACAATCCGATCCCGCCCTATCTGATCGCCATCGGCGTGGGCGACATCGCCTTTGCGCCGTTCGACGGCCGCACCGGGGTCTGGACCGAGCCCAGCCGCCTGCGCGCCGCCCAGTGGGAGCTGGAGCCCACCGCCCAGATGGTGACGGCGGCCGAGCGGCTGTACGGCCCCTATCGCTGGGGCCGCTACGACCTTCTGGTCCTGCCGCCCTCCTTCCCGTTCGGCGGGATGGAGAACCCCAAACTGACCTTCGCCACCCCGACCATCATCGCCGGAGACCGCTCGCTGGTGTCGCTGGTGGCGCACGAACTGGCCCACTCCTGGTCGGGCAATCTGGTCACGAACGCCACCTGGGACGACTTCTGGTTGAACGAGGGTTTCACCGTCTACTTCGAGAACCGGATCATGGAGTCGGTTTATGGCCATGACCGCGCCATGCAGGAGCAGGTGCTGGGCTGGGACAGTCTTCAGGACACCCTGAAGTCCCTGCCGGCGGCGGACACCCGCCTGCATCTGGACCTGAAAGGCCGCGATCCCGACGACGGCATGAACGACATCGCCTATGAGAAGGGCGCCCTGTTCCTGCGGACCATCGAACGCACCGTCGGGCGCGATCGGTTCGACGCCTGGCTGCGCGGCTATTTCGACCGCAACGCCTATCGCCCGATGACCACGGCCATGTTCCTTCAGGACATCCGCGACAATCTGATCAAGGGCGACGCGGCGCTGGAAAGCCAGTTGCAGATGGACGCCTGGGTCTATCAGCCCGGTCTGCCGTCCAACGCCGTGGCCCCGGTGTCCCACGCCTTCGAGCCGGTGGACGCGGCCGCCGTCGCCTTCTTCAAGGACAAGGGCCCGGCCTCGGCCATTCCGTGGTCGGACTGGAACACCCAGCAGCGCCAGCGTTTCCTGGGCTGGCGTCCCGACGGCCTGCGGACGGGGGCCGACTGGCTGACCGACGCCCAGCTGGCCGATCTGGAACGCACCCTGAATCTGGCGAACGAAGGCAACAGCGAACTGACCTTCGCCTGGCTGCAGATCGCCCTGGCCCACCGCTATCAGCCGTCGGTCGCCACGGCCGAAAATTTCCTGACCAGCCAGGGCCGTCGCAAATTCGTTCTGCCGCTGTTCCAGACCCTGTGGAACGAGGGCGACTGGGGCCGGTCCAACGCGCGCCGCATCTACGCCGAGGCCCGGCCGCTGTATCACCCCGTCACCGCCGGTTCGGTCGATGAACTGGTCGGCCGTCCCTGACGCAGCGCGCACAGGCGTGAGCATGCCGATGGATCGCGTTGCGGTGCGGCGCCCCATCGGCTATCCCGCCCTCACTGCATGGACTGGAGTTTCTGATGGCTGATCTGGCCCCCGGCGTCGTGACCGTTATCGGTGGATCGGGCTTTATCGGATCGCAGGCGGTGCGCGCCCTGGCGCGTCGCGGCTGGCGCATCCGCGTCGCCGTTCGCAATCCGGTTCTGGCCATCGAGGTCCAGACCGCCGGCGACCCCGGCCAGATCCAGTTCACCCGCTGCGACGTGACCGATCCCGACGATGTCGCCGCCGCCCTGCGCGGCGCCGATGCGGTGGTCAATCTGGTCGGCGTGCTGCACGACGGACGCGGCAAGCGCGGCTTCGACACGGTTCACGTCCAGGCCGCACAGATCGTGGCCGAGGCCGCCCGCGCCGCCGGCGTCAAGCGTCTGGTGCAGATGTCGGCCATCGGCGCCGATCCGATGTCCAAATCCGCCTACGGCCGTTCCAAGGCCAAGGCCGAGGACGCCGTGCGCGCCGTCTATCCCGACGCCGTCATCCTGCGGCCGTCGCTGGTGTTCGGGGCCGACGACGGCTTTTTGAACCGGTTCGCCGCCCTGGCCGCGATGTCGCCTGTCCTGCCCCTGATCGGCGGCGGCGAAACCCGGTTCCAGCCTGTCTATGTCGGCGATGTCGCCGAGGCGATCGCCCGGGCCGTGACCCACGCCGACGCCGCCGGCCGCACCTATGAGCTGGGCGGCCCGCGCGTCTACAGCTTCCGCGAAATCCTGGAGCTGGTAAACCACGAGACGGGCCGCAATCGCCTTCTGGCGCCTCTGCCCTTCTTCGTCGCCAAGCCTCTGGGCGGCCTGTTGGAACTGACGGGAATCGTGGGCGTGACCCCGCCCCTGACGCGCGATCAGGTCTTCATGCTGGAGCATGACAACGTCGTCGCCGACGGCGCCGCCACCCTGGCGGACCTGGGCGTCCAGCATCCGAACGGCATGGAGGTGATCGCCGCCTCCTATCTGTGGAAATACCGCGTCGGCGGACAGTTCGCCGAATCTCCCGCGCTTTGAGCCTTCAGGCTTCGCAGGTCGAACGCCCGACGCTGGACGACGCCCGCGCCCTGTTGTCGCGGGTCTGGGGGCATGCCGATTTTCGCGGGCTTCAGGGCCAGGTGGTGGAAACGATTCTGGCCGGCGGCGACGTTCTGGCCGTTCTGCCGACCGGCGGCGGCAAGAGCGTCTGCTATCAGATTCCCGCTATCCTCCGTCCCGGCCTGGGTCTGGTCGTCTCCCCGCTGATCGCCCTGATGACCGACCAGGTCGAGGCGTTGAAACAGCAGGGCGTGGCCGCCGCCCGGCTGGATTCCGGCGTGTCCCTGGACGAGCGATCGGCCATCTGGCGCGCGGCGCGCTCGGGCGAGCTGGATCTGCTTTACGTCTCGCCCGAAGGTCTGGCGGCGGGGGCCATGATGGATCGTCTGGCCGAACTGCCCCTCAGCCTGATCGCCATCGACGAGGCCCACTGCGTGTCCCAATGGGGTCACGACTTCCGCCCCGACTATCGCAACCTGGGACTTCTGGCCGAACGGTTTCCCGATACGCCCCGCATCGCGGTGACGGCGACCGCCGACGCCCGCACCCGCGACGACATCCTGCGCTCGCTCCGGCTGGAGGGGGCGCGGGTCTTCGTCGACAGCTTCGCCCGTCCGAACCTGCAACTGTCGGCCGCGCGCAAGGAGAACGCCTCGCGCGCCAGGACCGACGCGCGGGTCATCGAACTGGTGCGCGAACGGCGCGGCAAGTCGGGCGTGGTCTATTGCGGCAGCCGCGACGGCTGCGACCGCGTGTCCCAGGCCCTGCGCGACGCCGGAACCAACGCCATCGCCTATCACGCCGGCATGGACACGAAAGAGCGCGACCGGCGGCTGGAACGCTTTCTGGCCGAGGAGGGCGCCGTCATGGTCGCCACCATCGCCTTCGGCATGGGGGTCGACAAGGCCGACGTGCGCTTCGTCATCCACGCCGATCCCCCCGGCAGTCTTGAGGCCTATTGGCAGGAGATCGGCCGCGCGGGCCGCGACGGCGAGCCGGCCGAGGGGATCACCCTGTACGGCCCGTCGGACATCGCCTGGTCTCTGCGTCGTCTGGACGGCCGCCCGATGGCCGAGGAGGTCAAACAGGTCCAGGTCCGCAAGACCCGCCAGCTGTTCGCCATGCTGGACGGCGCCGTTTGTCGGCCCCAGGCGGTGCGTCGCTATTTCGGCGAGCAGGACGCAGGCCCTTGCGGCGTCTGCGACGTCTGCGGGGATCCGCCCCAACTTTATGACGCCACCGTGCCCGCCCAGAAGGCTCTGGCGGCGGTGCAGCGGCTGGGCGGCCGCTTCGGCCGAGGCCGCGTGGTCGATCACCTGACCGGCCGCACCAAGGACGTCCAGCCGTGGGAACAGGCGCTGTCGACCTGGGGCGTCGGCGCGGACATCTCGCCGAACGGCTGGCGCGACATCGTCGACCACCTGCTGTTCGAGGGGCTGCTGGCCGAAGATCCCAACGACGGCAAGCCGCTGGTCGGCCTGGGCGATCCCGAGGCCGTGCGCGCGGTCTACAAGGCCGAACGCCGCATCGAGGTCCGCCGCGCTCCGCCCAGCGCCGCCGCCTCGACCCGCCGCCGCGACCGTTCGGGCGAGGGTCGCAACGCCGCCCTGGAAACGATGGACGCCGACGTCCGCGCCCGGTTCGAGGCCTTGCGCGCCTGGCGCCGCGACCGGGCATCGGAACAACATGTCCCGCCCTATGTCATCTTTCAGGACAAGACCCTGCTGGAGATCGCCCACGCCGAACCGGGCGACCTGATCGCCCTGGGCGCCGTTTCCGGCGTCGGCCAGTCCAAGCTGGACCGTTACGGCAAGGGCGTGCTGGAGACGCTGGCCGCAGTCGGGTGATGACGCCCCATGACGAGGCGCAATTGGCGAGGTTCCGGCACCCTGCTACGCTTGGCTCAAGACGATCAAGGTGACTGAGTATGAAACGATTTCTGGCGGCGGGCTCGGCCTGTCTGGCGATGGCGAGCGCGGCCCAGGCGCGAGTTCAGGAGCAAGGCCTGCCCCAGGCTGAGACGGCGGAAGCACCCAAGCCGATGGACCAGCCTCGCGACTGGTCGGCGACCTTGATTCAGGACGCGACAGGCCTGCACGATATCATCGTGGACAGCCATCCGGGGGCGTACGATCCCCTCAATCCCGCCTTCCGACCTCGGCTGGACCAAGGGCTGGCCGTCGCGCTCGAACGCGCGAAAAGGACGACCGACGCAGGCGGTTGGTGGTGGGCGCTGCGGGCCTATGTCGCCAGCTTCGAGGACGGCCACGTCGGTATTAACGTCACTCAGCCGGGTTACGGTTTCCCCACGCGCTGGCCCGGTTTCCTGACCGTCTTTCGCGGCGCCGATCAGGTGGTGGCCGACCGTGACGCGACCGATCCCTCGACCCCGCCGCTGGACGCCCGGCTGATCGACTGCGACGGCGTGGCCGCCGAAACCCTGGCCGAACAGCGCATCGGCCAATTCCGCGGCCGCTGGTTCCTGGAAGCCCAGCATGTCCTCTTCGGAGACTGGCTGTTCCTCAGCGCCCAGAACCCATGGATCGACGAAATGCGCCAGTGCCGGTTCGAGGCCGATGGCGCTACCAAGTCCTACACCCTGAACTGGCGGGCCACGCCCGATGATCTGGGCGCGCGCCGCGCCCGGCTGATCCAGAGCGCCTCGATCGACTTCGGACTCAAACCTCTCGACGACGGTGGTTTCTGGATTTCGACGCCGTCGTTCAACGGCGATCCTTCCAGCGAAGCGTACGCCAAGCTGACCACCCTGATCGCCGACATGCAGGCGAGACAGCCGGCTTTGCGCGCGGCCTCCTATGTGGTGCTTGACCTGCGCCGAAACGGCGGCGGCTCCTCGCACTGGAGCGAACTGATGGCGCAAATCCTGTGGGGCGACGACTGGATGGCCGCTCACTCGGACCAGACGGTTCAGGCGGTCGAATGGCGCGCATCGGACGACAACCTGGCCCAGATGTCGAGCTTCCTCGACCAGCTTCGCGCCGCAAACGGCCAGCCCCAGATGATCACCTGGGCCGAAAGGGTCGTGACCGGCATGAAGGCGGCGAAGGCTGCGGGCCAGGTCTATTGGCGCGACGCAAACGACGACAGCGCCGCCTCGTCCGCTGCCCCCCCATCTGTGCCACAACTGATGTCGGGCCGGGTCTACGTTCTCACCGATTCCAGTTGCGGCTCGGCCTGCCTCGACGCCGTGGATCTGTGGAAGACCGCAGGCGCCGTCCAGGTCGGGCGCGAGACCTCGGCCGACACCGTCTATATGGATATCCGCAATCCGGTCCTGCCCAGCGGCCTGGCCCAGATCGCCGTGCCGATGAAGGTCTATCGCGGCCGCGCGCGGGGCAATAACGAACCGCAGCGCCCCGACCGCCTGTTCGAAGGCGACATGGCCGACGATGCAGCCTTGCACGCCTGGATCGCGGACCTCGCCGTGCACTAGGGTCTGTTCGAAACCGCTCTGCCTCAGGTCACGTCAAAAACCGTTCCACCACGTTCAGGAAACGGGCGGGCTGGTCGGTCATGACCTGGTGTTCGGCGCCTTCGATCCGCTCGAACCGGGGCGGATCGGGCAGGGCGGCGAAGCCGTAGCGATACAGGCCCTCCAGCCGGTTGCGGGGATTGTCGGGATCGGGCGTCCAGCCATAGACGACGGTGACAGGCGCGCGGATGCGGCCCAGACGCGGACGCAGATCGACGGTCAGGGCTTCGTACAACCCTTGCGCCAGCACACGTCGGTCGCCGCCCTGCAGGTTCAGGCCGCCGAACACCATGTCCCCGGCCAGGCCCAGGTCGCCGCCCATCCCGGCCACCTGCGTCTTCAACGCCTGATCGCCGAAAAGCATCAGGGCCTGATAGCCCAGGCGCGCCAGGGGCTCGATCTCGGCGGGTGTGACGCGAGAATCGACCAGGGCCGGAAAGAAGGGGGCGGAATCCACCACCATGACCCGTCCGACGCGGTCGCCCAGGTCGGAGGCGACGCGCAGGGCGATCTGGCCGCCCAGCGAATGGCCGACCAAGGCGGGGCGGACCAGCCCCTGATCGCGGATGTAGCGTTCGATCTCGGCCGCCGCCGGGGCCGACAGGGCGCCCTGGGCGTTGGCTTGGGGATCGGTGCGGCCGAATCCGCGCAGTGTCACGAGATGGACCCGGTAACGTCCGGCCAGCCGGTCCGCCGTCGGTTTCCAGGCGTCGCCGGTGGAGCCCAGACCCGGAATGAAGATCACGTCCGGCCCCCGCCCATAGGCGTCGACCAGGATACGGTTGGACTGGAAGGCCGGCTTGACGGCGGTGAAGGGCAGGGCCGGCGGCGTCTGGGCGCAGGCGGGCAGCGCGCCCCCCAGGGCCAGGGCGACGGACAGGACAAGGGCGGGCGGAAATCGGCTCATCATCCGCCCCTAACGCCGGATCGCGGCGATCGGTTGACGCCCTTGCGGCCGCGACCCGGAGTCAGCGCCCCTTGAAGTCGGGTTTGCGCTTCTCGACGAAGGCGGCCATGCCCTCCTTCTGGTCCTCGAAGGCGAACAGGGAGTGGAACAGGCGGCGTTCGAACTGGACGCCTTGGGTCAGAGTCGTCTCCAGCGCGGCGTTGACCATCTCCTTGTTGGCCATGACCGCCAGCGGGCTTTGCGAGGCGATCCGGGCGGCGATCTTGCGGGTCTCGTCCAAAAGGGTCTCGTGGGGGAAGACGCGCGAGGCCAGACCGGCGCGCTCTGCTTCTGCCGCATCCATCATCCGGGCGGTCAGGACCATGTCCATGGCCTTGGACTTGCCGACCAGACGGGTCAGGCGCTGCGAGCCGCCGATGCCGGGCGCGACCCCCAGATTGATCTCGGGCTGGCCGAACTTCGCCTTCTCCGACGCCACGATGAAGTCGCACAGCATGGCCAGTTCGCAACCGCCGCCCAGGGCGAAGCCGTTGACGGCGGCGATGATCGGCTTTCTGAATCGGGTGATGCGGTCGTGGCCGAGGGCGAAATAGTTGCCCGTGTACATCTGGGCATAGGTCTGGTCCGCCATCTCCTTGATGTCGGCGCCGGCTGCGAAGGCCTTTTCGCCCGCGCCGGTCAGGATCAGACAGCGCACGCTGTCGTCCTGTTCGACGCTGTCGAGAAAGTCCGCGAGGTCCTTGAACAGGGCCGCGTTCAGGGCATTCAACGCCTCGGGCCGGTTCAGGGTGACGACGGCGTAACCGTCGGCGTGGCGTTCGATCAGCAGGTTGGCGTAGGCGTCGGCCATGGTCAGTCTCCTTTGGCGACGGTCATACAGGGGCGCGGTCGGGCGATCCAGCGCGCGGTCTAGCGACGCGGCATCAGGGCCAGGGTCAGGGCGGCGCGCGCCAGTTCGACAACCACGACCATGGCCAGCAACAGATTGGCGGCGATCACCTGGCCGCGCGCGCCCGAAAGGTCCAGCGTCCAGCCGAAGACCGAGGACAGGGCCAGGACCAGGGCCGAGATCAGGACCAGGCCGACCAGCAGCATCAGGGCGCCGTGACCCGCCTTCAGCGCCGCCTGCAGCGTCGGCCCGTCGTCCAGCGCCCGCTCGCGACGGCGGAACAGACGCGCGATCAGGCCGGTGGCCGCGGCCTCGGCCACGGCGGCGACGATCAGGGCCGCCACGAACCACCAGACCAGATCGCTCAGGTCGCCGTCGCGCAGCCCCTGAACGAAGTGGGCGAAATAGGCGCCCCAGACCAGAACGCCGACCACCAGACTGATCCAGAGATGGATTTTACGCATCGGGGTTAAGCCTTCTGGCAGGAGGGGCAGTAGAAGGTGGAGCGGCCGCCCTGGACGATCCGGGCGACGACGCCGGTGCATTTGTCGCCGCGACACGGCTCGCCCTCGCGGCCATAGACGTCGAAACGGTGCTGGAAATAGCCTTGGCCGCCCTGGGCGTTGGCGAAGTCGCGCAAGGTGGAGCCGCCCGCCGCGATGGCGTCGTTCAGCACGTTGCGGACCTCGCCCGCCAGCCGCGCCAGCCGCGCCTTCGACACCGATCCAGCCGCGACGAGGGGCGAGATGCGGGCGCGATACAGCGCCTCGCACACATAGATATTGCCCAGTCCGGCGACGATCCGCTGATCCAGCAAGGACACCTTGATGTTCTGTTTCTTGCCCGCGAAGGCCTCGACCAGGTGGGCGCCGGAAAAGCCGTTGCCCAGGGGCTCCGGCCCCAGACCCGCGAACCAGGGATGGGCCTCGATCAGGTCGGTCGCGATCAACCCCATGAAGCCGAACCGGCGGGCGTCGGCGTAGCCGATGCGAGTCGCGGCGCCGTCGCGGATGGCGCAGCCGCTGAAATGTTCGTGCTTGCCCGCGATGGGCGCCGCCTCTTCGAACTCGCCCAGCAGCGTCCCGTCCAGGGTGAAGCGGCCGGTCATGCCTAAGTGCGTGATCCAGGTCTCGCCGGTGGACAACGGCATCAGCAGATATTTGGCCCGCCGGTCGATCCGCAGCACGGTCGCGCCGTCCAGCCGTTCGACGAACCGCTCGGGAAAGGGAAACCGCAGGTCGGGCCGGTTGATCCTGACACGCGACAGACGCGCGCCCTCCAGCACCGGCGTCAGGCCGCGTCGGACGGTTTCGACCTCGGGAAGTTCGGGCATGGCTGGGGTTCGACTTTAACGCCGCATCCCTTTGGAGGCGTCGCGCGCCGGGCCGAACTCGGCGCCGGGGTTCCAGTCGGGCCATTGGTCGCTGTCGGCCAGTTCGCGGCCCACGGCGTAGATCAGGGCGACGTCTGCGGCTGCGGCGTCCATCCGCCAGGTCTCGTTCCATTCGTCCGTAGGCTGATGGTAGCGGTTCTGGACATAGTCGCGGCTGGCCGCGCTGGCGCCGGTGAAGCCCGCCGCCGGGAACAGGGCCGGCACCCCCTTCAGCGCCAGAGGGAAGTGGTCCGAGCGGTAGAAGGCCCCCGCCTGGGGCGCTGGATCGGCGATCAGCACCCGGCCGGTCGCGGCGGCGTGACGGGCCAGAATGTCGTCCAGCTGGTTCTTGCCCTTGCCGATGACGACGACGTTGGGATCGACCTCGGTTCCCGGCAGCAGGCTGTCGACATTGATGTCGGCTACCGTCGTCTCCAGCGGCCAGACCGGATTGGCGGCGTAGTAGGTGGAGCCCAGCAGGCCCGCCTCCTCGCCCGACCAGGCGGCGAAAACGACCGATCGCCTGGGACGCGGCCCCTCGGCGAAGGCGTGGGCCAGTTCCAGCAGGGCGGCGACCCCCGTCGCATTGTCCACGGCGGCGTTATAGATTTTGTCGCCCTGGGCGTTGGGCGTGCCGACGCCGTAACCATCCCAGTGGGCGCCGTACATCACCGTTTCGTTTGGATGTTCCGAACCCGGAATGCGGGCCAGGACGTTTTTGGTCTCCACCCGGTCGGCGACCTGACCGAAATCGACGCTGAGGGTCAGGCCCGGCAGCACCACAGGGCGAAAGTCGGCGCGGCGGGCGCTTTCCTTCAGGGCGGCGAAGTCCAGGCCGGCGGCCGTGAACAGCTGTTCGGCCTTGGCCCGTTGAATCCAGCCTTGGAAGGGCGCGCGTTCGGCGTCCGGGTCGGCGCGCACGATGTCGAACTTGGGCGCGGCCGACGAATTCTGGAGTGTGGACCAGGGATAGCCGGCCCCCGCCGTCTCATGCACCACCAGGACGCCGGCCGCCCCGCGACGGCCGGCTTCCAGGAATTTGTAGGTCCAGCGGCCGTAGAAGGTCATGGCCTGGCCGTCGAACATCCCCGCGACGGGATCGCTCGCCGCCGCCTCGAAATCCGGGTCGTTGACCAGGACGACGATCACCTTGCCGCGCACGTCCACGTCCTTGAAGTCGTCCCACTGACGCTCGGGCGCGGTCGCCCCATAGCCGACGAAGACGACGGGGGCGTCCGTCACGGTGATATGGCTGACCGGCCGGTCGCTGGAGACCAGGACGTCCGGCCCGCGCACCAGGTCGATCGCCCGCCCCCCGACATGGCCCCCGCCATGGCCCCCGACATGGGCGACGATGGTCGCCGGGCCGTCCTGGCGCGTGCGCGACAGATGGGCGACCTGGACGAACGACCCGTCCGGCCCGCCGCCCTCGGCGCCGGCGGCGCGGAACTGTTCGACCAGCCAGGCCACCGTCTTCTCCTCGCCCGCCGAGGCGGGAGCGCGGCCTTCGAACTCGTCCGAAGCCAGCACCCGCACCGCCTGGTTCATCCGTTCGGCGTCGATGGTCGGCGCATCGCCGGCCCAGGCGGGCGAGGACAGAACCAGCGACAGGCCGGACAAGGCGATCAGGGAAGGGCGCATCAGGAACTCCGGGACGATGGAGGGACAGCCTGCCCCGCTGGGCCCCGGCTGTCGAGCCAGTCCAGGACGCCACGCGCCGCCGCGGCCCCCGAGGCGAAGTTGGCTTGGAGCAGATAGCCGCCGGTCGGCGCCTCCCAGTCCAGCATTTCGCCGGCGAGGAAGACGCCGGGGGCGGTCTTCAGCATCAGTCGTTCGTCCAGGGCGTCCAGCCGCACGCCGCCGGCCGAGGAGATGGCGCGCTCCAGCCCCTGCATGCCGGTCAATGTCAGGGGCAGGGCCTTGATCCGTTCGGCCAAAGACTTTGCCGCCTCGGGCGGCGGCCCGGCTTCGCGCAGCAGGGCGACGGCGGTCGCGTCCAGCCCGGCTGTCTTGCGCAGATGGTTGGAGACGCTGGCCTTGCCGCGCGGCCGGGCCAGCCGTTCGGCCAGGCGCGCCGGGGTCAGGTCGGGCTTCAGGTCCAGGATCAGCTCGGCGCGGCCTTCCCGCTCCAGCGTCCGGCGCAGGTCGGCCGACAGGGCGTAGACCGCCCCGCCCTCGATCCCATAGGCGGCGATCATGGCTTCGCCCCGCACGGTGCGTCCGGCGTGGGTCAGGGCGATTCCCTTCACCGGTCGTCCGGCGAAACGCTCTCGGAACAGGGGCGACCAGGCCACGTCGAAGCCGGCGTTGGCGGCCCGGAAGGGCGACAGCGTCGCGCCCAGGGCCTCGACCTCTCCGCTCCAGGCGCCGTCCGAACCCAGACGCGGCCAGCTGGCTCCGCCCAGGGCCAGGACGACGGCGTCCGGTCGCTCCATCCGCTCGCCCTCGGGCGTGTCGAACATCCAGGCGCCGTCGCGTCGCCCGACCCAGCGCGATCGGGTGCGCACCTCGACTCCCAATCCCTCCAGCCGCGCCAGCCAGGCGCGCAACAGCGGCGAAGCCTTCATCGCCCGGGGAAACACCCGCCCGCTGGACCCCACGAAGGTCGGCTGACCCAGCCCCTCGACCCAGGCGACCAAATCGTCGGGGGTGAAGGTCGCGATCCAGTCCGTCGCCGTCGCCTGGGCCGCGCCGTAGCGGGACAGGAACCGGTCCAGCGGCTCGGAATGGGTCAGGTTCAGCCCGCCGCGTCCGGCCATCAGCAGCTTGCGCGCCACGGACGGCATCCGCTCGTGCACGACGACGCGCAGGCCCGCGTTCGCCAACCGCTCGGCCGCCATCAGACCGGCGGGACCGGCACCGATGACATGGACGGAGGAGGTTTCGCTCATATCCCCGCTTTGCCCGCTCGCGGTCGCGCTGGCTATAGCGGGCGGCGTCGCTATGTTCCGTGTCATGAGCGTCGCCTTCACCCGAGAGGAAGATCTGGAAGCCACCGCCGCCGACCTGGCGGACCGGCCGATCTCGCCCCACCCCAACCTGGTCACGCCCCAGGGTCTGGCCCTGATCGAGGCCGAACTGGCCTCGGCGCGGGCGGCCTACGCCGCCGCCCAGGTGAAGGGCTCCATCGACAGCGACCGCACAGCCATGGCCCGCGCCACGCGCGACCTGCGCTACTGGTCCGCCCGCCGCGCCTCGGCCCAATTGGTCGAACCTGGGGCCTGCGACGGCCGCGTGCGCTTCGGCGGAAGCGTCGGCGTCGAACGCGAGGACGGTCGCGTCCAGACCTGGCGCATCGTCGGCGAGGATGAGGCGGATCCGGCGCAAGGATCCGTCAGCCACGTCTCCCCCCTGGCCCGGGCCGTGCTGGGCAGACAGATCGGAGACGAGGTCCGGATCGCCGGCCAGACCGCAGAGATCGTCGCGGTCGACTAGGCTTCAGGCGTCGTTGTCGGCCCCGTCGTCCAGCATCTCGCGCATGATCTGCACGACCGCCTTCTGCTTGCGCAATGGCAGACGCGGGGCGAGCTTGCTGATCTCCAGGCTGTGTTTGGTCATGGGGAAGTCATGCTCGAAGACGGGCGCGGTCTCTTCGGCCAGACCGGGTCGCCGTGACGAATAACCGTCGAAGAAGAAGGCGATCTCCTCTCGCATGAACTCGGCGATCTCGAACAGTTTGGAGGCCGAGACGCGATTGGTCCCCTTCTCGTACTTCTGCACCTGTTGGAAACTGACGCCGACCGCCTGGGCCAGGGCGGTCTGACTGAGACCCAGGCCCAGGCGCTTTTCCTGAACGCGGCGACCGACGTGGCGATCGACCGGATGGATGTCCTCTTCCCCGCTGCGCGCCACGGCGTTCCCCTCAGCTCAAATCACGGACGACTCCAGGCGAACCTTAGATCGCAGGATCGACGGCCACAAGGATAGGGCGCAGGCCGCCAGAAGAGCGATCAAAAAGGGCCAGTCGCCGAATCGGCCATAGGGGGTCACGTCGGTCGGGCGCGGCAGGGGGGCGTCGATCACCCCCATGACGCCGGGCTCCAGCTTCTCGCCGTCCACGATCCGGCCCCAGGAGTCGATCATGGCCGAGATGCCGGTCGGCGTGGCCCGCGCGATGGGCAGGCCGGTCTCGATGGCGCGATAGCTGGCCAGATTCAGATGCTGGCGCGGCCCGGATGTGGCGCCGAACCAGGCGTCGTTGGAGGCGTTGACGATCCAGTCCGGACGTCCCGCCGCACCGGGCGTGAAGCCGGGATAGAGGCTTTCGTAGCAGATCAGCACCTGGGCGGGCGGCGCGCCGGGCACGGCGATGGGGCTGGGCGTCGGCCCGGCCGAGAAATCGCTGGGCATATGCACCAGGCTGCGCAGGCCGATGGCGGTCATCAGCGACCCCAGGGGCAGATATTCTCCGAACGGGACCAGCCGATGCTTGTCATAGACGGCCGCGACGCGCAGGCCCGCCGTCCCCTCGCTGCGCAGGGCGAACAGGCTGTTGTAGTAGCGCGCACCTTCGGGCGCCGTCAGGTCCGGCTCGCCGCGCGCCAGGCCGATCATCAGGGTCTGGCCGGGCCGGACGGCGGCCGCCAGGGCCTGGGCGTCGGCCGAGGCGAAGACGTCGTTGGCCGAGGCGGGAAGGGCGCCCTCGGGCCAGACGACGACGTTCGGGACGCGCCCGCCCGGTTCGACCGGCGCCTGGGCCGTCAGGGCCAGATAGCGATCGACGATGGAGCGATAGGCCTCGGGCGACCATTTCGTCTCCTGTTTCACATCGGCCTGGACCAGGCGCACGACGGTGTCGGTGAAGGTCAGATGCGCCTGGGCCAGGCGCGCGGCGCCGAACAGGCCGACGGCCAGCAGCGCGCCGATCCCCAGCCCTGCCGAGATCAGCCGCCCGTGCCGCGCCCCGGGGCCGACCAGGGGCGCCAGCGCCGCCGTCGCCCCGACCGTGACCAGGCTCAGCCCATAGACGCCGACGACGGCGGCGAACTGCGACATGCCGCCGCCGGCGCGCCAGGTCGCTCCGGCCGGGTTCCACGGAAAGCCGGTCAGCACATGGCCTCTCAGCCATTCGAAGGCGCAGAACAGGGCGGCGAACAGCAGGACCCGCACCGCCCCAATGGGAGCGAAGAGGCGATACAGGGCGCAGGCCCCGCCCCAGAACAGGCCCAGCCCCGCCGGCAGCAGACTGGCGGCGAAGGGCGCCATCCACGCCTGTTCGGGATTGACGAAGAAGGCCTCGGCCACCCACCAGCAGCCGACGAAGAAATAGGCGAAACCCGCCAGCCACCCCATCCAGAAGGCGCCGCGCGGCCGGTCGGACCGCTCCGACAGGATCATCAGCAGCGGATACCCCAGAAGGCCGATCAGTATCCCGAAAGGCGGGTGGGCGAAGGCCGCGCCCGCCCCGGCCAGCAGGGCCAGGACGATGCGGATCGCCCGCCACGTCCAGGCGCGACGCCGCTCGGGCAGGGCGCGGATCGGGGTCGCGAAACGGTCAAGCAGGGTGTCTGGAAACATCGGTCAGTCCTGCTCGGATGCGTAGGGGTCGGCGACGCCGATCCCGGCCAGAATCTCGCGCTCCTCGGCCTCCATCTCCTCGGCCTCGGCGTCGTCCTCGTGATCGCGGCCCAGCAGGTGCAGCACGCCGTGCACGACCAGATGGCTGAGATGGTCGGCCAGACTCTTGCCCTGGGCCGCCGCCTCATCGGCGCAGACGCCGTAGGCCAGGACGATGTCGCCCAGATGCGGCTCGGCGGTTTCGGGCGCCGGGAAGGACAGGACATTGGTCGGCCGGTCCTTGTCGCGGAACCGGGCGTTCAGATCGCGCACCGCCGCATCGTCGGTCAAAAGGACGACGACATCGCCCACGACGGTTCCCAGCGCCTCCGTCGCCGCGCGTCGCACGACCGTTTCGGCCTCGGGCAGGGCGGCGGTCCAGGCGTCCGCCTCGATCTCGACTTCGATCGTTCCCGGGATCATGCCGGGTCTTCGAGGTCCGGCGTGGGACGCCCGCGCGCGGCGTCGGCGTCATAGGCGCGCACGATCCGCTCGACCATGGCGTGACGGACCACGTCGGCGGCGGCGAACTTCAGCACGCCGACGCCCTCCACCCCCCCCAGAATCCGCAGGGCGTGGGCCAGGCCGGAATCGCGCGGGTTCAACAGGTCGACCTGGGACGGGTCGCCCGTCACCACCATGCGCGCGCCTTCGCCCAGCCGGGTCAGCACCATCTTCATCTGCAGACGGCTGGTGTTCTGAGCCTCGTCCACGATGACGAAGGCGTGGCTGAGGGTGCGGCCGCGCATGAAGGCGATGGGCGCGGCCTCGATCTCGCCCTTGTCGCGGCGGCGCTGGACGTCCTCGGCCCCCAGGATGTCGTTCAGCGCCTCCCAGATGGGCGCCAGATAGGGATCGACCTTCTCGTTCAGATCGCCGGGCAGAAAGCCCAGCTTCTCCCCCGCCTCGACCGCCGGGCGCGTGATGACCAGCCGGTCCACTTGGCCCCGCCGCAGCAGACTGGCGCCATAGGCCGCCGCCAGAAAGGTCTTGCCCGTGCCGGCCGGGCCGACGCCGAAGGTCAGTTCGCACCGGCCCAACATGTCCAGATAGGCCGCCTGAGCCTTGGTCTTGGGCACGATGGCGCCGCGCTTGCCGCCAGGCAGGGACACGCCCGCCGCCGCCATGCCGGGCGTGCCCTTGCCGCCGCGCGCCAGGCCCAGGGCCGCGCGCACGTCGGCCTCCGTCACCTCGGCGCCCAGGGCCGCGCGCTTGGCCAGGTCCTCGACCACCCGGCGTGCGTCGGACCGGTCGCGCGTGCCGCCGTTGATCGACACCCCGCCGCCCGGCGCCTCGATCAGCACCTTGAAGGCGTCCTCGATCAGGGCGACGTGTCGGCTGTTGGGACCGACGACGGCCCGCAGTTCGGCATGGTTCAGGGGAACGAAATCGGACTCGCGCGCCACTAGGCCGCCTTTTCTTCTTGGGCTACCGCCGTGCCCGCGGGGCTCGGCTGCTTGAGCCCGTCGTGGACCAGTTCGCCGGTCAGGCTGTTCTGTTGCCCACTGACGATGCGGACCGGAACGATCTGACCGATCAGATGATCCGCATCATCGACATGGACGGACTGCAGATAGGGGGACCGACCGATGGCTTGGCGGCCGTGGCGACCCTTCTTCTCGAACAAGACGTTCAGGGTCCGGCCCGCCTGGGCGGCGTTGAAGGCGACCTGCTGTTCCAACAGCAGGGCCTGCAGGCGATGCAGCCGATCCTTCGACACCTCGGGCTCGACCTGCCGGCCCATGCCGGCGGCCGGCGTGCCGGGTCGCGGCGAATACATGAAGGAGAAGGCGCTGGCGTAGTTGACCCGCCGCACCAGATCCAGCGTGTCCTCGAACTCCCGATCCGTCTCGCCGGGGAAGCCGACGATGAAGTCGCCCGACAGCGCCATGTCCGGCCGCGCGGCGCGGATGCGGTCGATCAGGTCGAAATACTTCTGGCGGCCGTGCTTCCTGTTCATCAGCCGCAGGATGCGATCCGACCCCGACTGAACCGGCAGGTGCAGATAGGGCATCAGGGCGTCCAGATCGCCGTGGGCGGCGATCAGGTCGTCGGACATGTCGTTGGGGTGGCTGGTCGTATAGCGGATGCGGTCCAGGCCGGGGATTTCGGCCAGGGCATAGGCCAGTTCGGCCAGGGTCGCCTTCTTTCCATCCGACCGTTCGCCGTCATAGGCGTTGACGTTCTGGCCCAGCAGGGTGACTTCGCGCACGCCGCGATCGCCCAGGGCGCGGGCCTCCTCCAGCACCGCCGCCAGGGGCCGCGACCATTCGGCGCCGCGCGTATAGGGCACGACGCAGAAGGTGCAGAACTTGTCGCAGCCCTCCTGCACCGTCAGGAAGGCGGTCGGGCCGGTGGTTCCCCGCGCGACCGGCAGGGCGTCGAACTTGTCGTCGGGCGCGAAGTCGGCGCCGATCCGCTCGCCCCGCGCCCGCGCCGTGCGGGTCAGAAGCTCGGGCAGTTGGTGATAGGCCTGGGGGCCGACGACGATGTCGACCGCCGGCTGGCGGCGCATGATTTCCTCGCCCTCGGCCTGGGCGACGCAGCCGGCAACGGCGATGGTCATCGTCGCGCCGGACGTCTCCGCCTTGGCCTCTTTCAATTCTCTCAGCTTGCCCAGTTCGGAATAGACCTTCTCGGCGGCCTTCTCGCGGATGTGACAGGTGTTCAGGATGACGAAATCGGCCTGGGCCGCATCGTCGGTCGTGGCATAACCCAGCGGGCGCAGGACGTCGGCCATGCGCTCGGAGTCATAGACATTCATCTGGCAGCCGTAGGTCTTGATGAACAGGCGCTTCTCGGGCGCGCGTCCAGCCTCGGCGGTCTCAAGGGTCTCGGTCATGAGGGGCTTTTTAGTGCGCTATCGCGCTTCGCGCTACTTGAGCGCGGTCCTGGCGACCGAAAGCCTTGCAGACGCGCGGCCTGGGTCAGGCGGCGGTCTCGGGATCGACGCGGGCGGCGTGGCGGGTGAAGATCAGACCCTCGCGCTTGGAGGGCTCTGCGCCCTCGATCGGCACGCCGTAAAGCTCCAGCTTGTGGCCGATCAGCTGGAAGCCCAGCCGTTCGGCGATCTCGGTCTTCAACCGCTCGATCTCGGCGTCGAAGAATTCGATCACCTCGCCCGACTTGGTGTCGATAAGGTGGTCGTGATGGTCGTCGCCCGCCTCTTCATAGCGGCTGCGGCCGTCGCCGAAGTCGTGCTTCTCGACCACGCCCGCCTCTTCGAACAGGCGCACGGTGCGATAGACGGTGGCGATGGAGATATGCGGGTCGATGGCCGAGGCGCGGCGATACAGCTCCTCGACATCGGGGTGGTCTTCGGCGTTCGACAGCACGCGGGCGATCACCCTACGCTGTTCGGTCATGCGCATGCCGCGGTCGGCGCAGAGTTTCTCGATCCGGTCCATGCGCCTAGAATAGGGGTTCGGATCGCATCAGGGAAGCGGGACCGTGTCGGGATTCGCCGCAAGGTCCAGTCCCAGCACCAGGGCGTCCGTCCGACCGCCGTCCGGCGCGGCGTAATAGGCCTTTCGTCGTCCCAAGAAGCGAAAGCCGGCACGGGCGTAAAGCGCGCGGGCGGCGGCGTTGTCCTCGGCCACCTCCAGGAACAGGCGGTTTGCGCCGCCCTGCACGGCTTGAACCGCCCCCTGGCCGACCAGACGCCCGCCCAGCCCGGCGCGCCGGGCAGCGGGCCGCACCGCCAGGGTCAGGATTTCCGCCTCGTCCAGCACCAGGCGGATCAGGATGAAACCGTCCGTCTCGACCACGGCGAAGACGCCCGGTTGGGCCAGAAGGTCGGCGAAGGCCGCCGCGTCCCAGGGCGCGGCGAAGGCCTGAGCGTGCAGGGCGGCCAGGACCGAGGGGTCGGGCGGCGTCATGCGACGGGCTGGCGCGGCTGGCCCGGCAGGCGGCTGGGCGGCGTGGCGTCGGGGGCGCGCAGATAGAGGGGCCGGGGCGGGCAGGCGGCCGGGTCGGCGGCGAGCGTCAGCCGCGCCAGGGCCTCGGGCGACGGCGCCGCTCTCGGATCGACCGCGCCCGCCGCCAGGTCGGGAAAGGCCTCGCACAGAACAGACGCGCCGCCGCCGACCAGACGCACAGGCTGGGCGGTCGCTTTCGGCAGGGCGGCGATGCGGGCGGCGGCGACGTCCAGCGTCAGGGCTTCGTCCGGCCCCAGGGGCGAACCCTCCTCGAACAGCCGTGCATAGACCTGGCCGCGCCGGGCGTCGATCAGGGCCGCGACCGGGCCGTCGCCGTCGTCCAGAGAGGCCGCCAGCGCCGCCAGGGTCGAAATCCCGACCACCGGCCGGTCCAGCGCGGCGCCCAATCCTTGCGCGAAGGCCAGGCCGACCCGAAGCCCCGTGAATGACCCCGGCCCGACGGTGACGCCGATCCGGTCCAGGGCCTCGAAGCCGCCGTCCGCCTCGGCCGCCACGTCGCGGACCAGCCCGCCCAGCCGTTCCTGGTGGCCCTTGGTCATGGGCTCGAACCGCACCGCCAAGGGCCGGTCGTCCTGGAACACGGCCGCCGTGCAGGCGCCCAGCGCCGTATCGATCACGAGAAGTCTCATGCCGGCCTTCTAGCGCTCGAGGACCGTCGGCGAAACCGTCCGGTCCGGGCGGCGGCGGTCAGGCGTTTGGGGTCAGGCGGCGGCCAGGGCGCTGACCAGCCGGGTCAAGGCGTGGCGCACGGCGTGATCCTCGATTCGGGAAAAGCCCAGCGCCAGGTTGCGTCCCTCCGGCGTCGCGGCCAGGGCGCGCATGACCGAGACCTCCCCGGTCTCCTCCGCCTCGGCGCCCGCTGGAAAGAAGGCCGCGATGGGCAGGCCGAGGGCTGCGGCCAGACTGTGCAGGCGCGCGGCCGAGATTCGGTTGCGGCCGCCCTCGTATTTCTGGACCTGCTGGCAGCTGACGCCGATTCGTTCGGCCAAGGCCGTCTGCGACAGGCCTAGCGCCGCCCGGCGCGCCGCAATGCGTTCGCCGACCGCCACGTCGATCGCATCGACGGATCGGGGCGTCCTGGGCGGCGGGGCGGGATCGGTGTCCATGCCCCAGTCCTTTCACAACCTGACCGCGCATGCAACCATTTCGTTTCATTCTTCGCGGCGCGCCACAACGGCCGAAATCCGCCGGATGCGGTCGCGCGGCAGGGTCTCAAGGCGATCCAGCGCCCCGGCCCCGCGCAGGCGAACCGTCGCGCCTTCGTCGCCGTCGAACAATCGAACCAGGATCGCCCCGTCCGTCATCTCGACCACGCATCCCTGGCCCATGCGGGGAAGCTGGCCCGGCCGATAATCCACCGTCACCCCCGCCCCCGCCCAAGGTGACAGGCCGTCGTCGGTCAGGCGAAGACTGCGGATTTTCTGGACAGGCGGACCGTCGAAGCCGCGCCCCTTGCTCTCCAGCCCCTGCGGCGTCCGCTCGGCCAGCGGCGGGACGATGCGGGCGGCCGTCAGGGCCAGCACCTCGGGCGTAGAGTCCAGGGCGGCGGTCAGACGGCGCTGCACGTCGGGGCGGAACAGGCCGGGGCGACGCCCGGATTCATAAAGGCCCCAACCCTGGCTGGTCATGTCCAGCCGGGCGCCCGCCTCGGCCTGGGACAGGCCGCGCTCGCGGCGCAAAACGGCCAGGGCCTCCCCGAGGCGAATAACTTCTGGGTCAGGGACGAAGCGAGCCATCAACTTAAGATGGCGCCCCGCCGCGCGTCTGGCGAGGTGGAAACCGCCCCGGCGGTCAGATCGTCGGTTCGACCCGCGTCACCTCGGGGACATAGTGGCGCATCATCTGCTCCACCCCCGCCTTCAGCGTCGCCGACGACGACGGGCAGCCGGAACAGGCGCCGCGCATACGCAGCGACAGCACGCCGGTCTCCTCGTCGAAGGAATCGAACAGGATGTCGCCCCCGTCCTGGGCCACGGCGGGTCGGATGCGGCTGTCCAACAGGGCCTTGATCTCGGCGACGATCTCACTGTCGTCCTCGGCGTGGGCCGCCTCGCCGTCGCCGCCGCGCGTCAGCGGCTGACCCGAAACGAAATGATCCATGATCACGCCCAGCACCGCCGGCTTCATCGCCGACCAGTCGGGACCCAGCTCATGACGCGTGACCGAGACGTAGTCGGTGCCGAAGAAGACGCCGTCGACGCCTTCCAGCTCGAACAGGGCCTCGGCCAGCGGAGAGGCGGTCGCCTCGTCGATGGTGCGGTACTCCAGCGCCGCGTTCGGCGAGACTTCGCGGCCCGGCAGAAACTTCAGCGCATTGGGGTTCGGCGTGGCTTCGGTCTGGATGAACATGGGCGGGAGATGCGCCGTCCCCCGCCCTGTTGCAAGGGGTCGGCGCAGGAAGCCTCAGCGTCGCTTCAACCCGCCCAGCACGCCGCGCAGCAGTTCGCGGGTCAGGGTCGAACCGGCCGTGCGCAGCACCGACTTGGTCAGGGACTCGATCGGCGTCTCGCGGGTCGAGCGGCGCGGCGCGGCAGGGGCGCGGGCGACGCGCGCCTGTTCCCTGGCTTGTTCCTTCGCCTGGGCGGCGGCCGCCTTGGCGTCCAGCTTCGCCTGGGCCTCGGCGGCCTTGGCGGCGTCTGCCTGGGCTTTGGCCTGGGCGGCGGCCTGGTCGCTGGCGGCGTGGCGCGCGGCCAGGATCTCCTCGGCGGATTCGCGGTTCACGGCCTGGTCGTAGACGCCGCGCACGGGGCTGGCGGCCATGACGGCGGCGCGCTCGGCGTCGGTCGCCGGGCCCAGGCGCGAATCGGGCGGCCGAATCTTGGTGCGCGCCACGACGGTCGGGGCGCCCTTCTCGTCCAGCAGCGAAACCAGGGCCTCGCCCACGCCCAGAGCCTGGATCACCTCGGCCGTATCGAAGGCCGGATTGACCCGGAAGCTCTGCGAGGCCGCGCGCAGCCCCTTCTGGTCCGAAGGGGTATAGGCGCGAAGTGCGTGCTGCACCCGGTTGCCCAGCTGGGCCAGGACGGTGTCGGGAATGTCGGCCGGGTTCTGGGTCACGAAATAGACGCCGACCCCCTTGGACCGGATCAGGCGCACGACCTGTTCGACTTTCTCCAACAGGGCCTTGGGCGCGTCGTTGAACAGCAGGTGCGCCTCGTCGAAGAAGAAGACCAGGCGCGGCTTGTCGGGATCGCCCACCTCCGGAAGCTGCTCGAACAACTCCGACAAAAGCCACAGCAGGAAGGCCGCATACAGGCGCGGGCTGTTCATCAGGCGGGTGGAATCCAGCACATTGACCTGACCCCGGCCGTCCAGGCCGACACGGATCATGTCTTCCAGCCGCAGCGCCGGTTCGCCGAAGAAGGCGGCGCCGCCCTCCTGTTCCAGCTGCAGCAGGGCGCGCTGGATGGAGGCGATGGAGGCGGGGGCCACATTGCCGACCTCGCGTCCGATCCGGTCGGCGTTCTCGCCCACATAGACCAGGAGGCTGCGCAGATCGCCCAGGTCCAGCAGCAGCAGGCCCTCCTTGTCGGCGACGTGGAAGACCACGGTCAGAACGCCTTCCTGCACCTCGTTCAGGTTCAGCATCCGCGCCATCAGGACCGGCCCGATCTCGGACACCGTGGTGCGGATCGGGTGGCCCTTCTGACCGTACAGATCCCAGAACACCGTCGGCGCGGCGCGCGGGGTCAGGGTCAGGCCCATGCTCTTGGCCCGCGCCGTCAGCTTCTCGTTGGGCGTTCCCGGCTGGCAGATGCCCGACAGGTCGCCCTTCACGTCCGAACAGAAGACCGGCACCCCGGCGTCCGAGAAACCCTGGGCCATGATCTGCAGGGTGACGGTCTTGCCCGTGCCCGTCGCGCCGGCGACGACGCCGTGGCGATTGGCCCGGTTGAACAGAAGGGTCTCCGGCGCGTTGGCGTCGGACTGGCCGATGAACAGGCCGGTGGGGGTGTCGGACATGCCGGTCTCCGCAAGCGTTGCGCCAAGCTCTAGAGCATGATCGCCGCGCCCGGAACAGCGATTGACGCGCTCGATGCTCAAGCCGATGACAGGATCATGAAAAGCGCCATCGTCACCCCGCCCGAAACCGCGTCGCGCAACGCCCTGGCCGTGATCGCGACCGTGGCGGCGGGCGCCGCCGTCTATTGGCTGCGGGACATACTGACCCCCCTGGCCATGGCGATCTTCCTTCTGATCATGATCGACGGGGTCAAGCGCACCATCGAGGCGCGCACGCCCCTGCCGCGCCGCTGGGCCGGGGTCGCGGCCCTGGCCCTGGTGGTCCTGGCCTTCTTCGCCTCAATCGGCATCATCGTGAACGGAGCGGCCGGCTTCTTCGGCGAGGCGTCGGGCGTGTCCCAGAACATCGGCCCGCGCATCGACCAGATCATCCGCGACGTCTACGGCCTGTTCCACCTGGTCAATCCGCCCACGGCCCAGGACCTGATCAACAGCATCGACCTTCGGGGTTATCTGGCCTCGACCGCCATGCAGGTGCAGGGCATCGCCTCCAGCGCCTTCTTCGTCCTGGTCTATCTGGGTTTTCTCCTGGCCTCGCAGATGGGCTTCCAGCGCAAGATCGTCGCCATGTTCCCGGCCAAGGCCCACCGCGACGAGGCGGTGGCGGTGTTCCAGCGCGTGCGTGGCGGGGTCGAGGGCTATCTGTGGGTCCAGGCCGTGACCGGGATCATGATCTGCGCCGCCGCCTGGCTGCTGATGCGGGCGGTCGGGCTTCAGAACGCCGAGTTCTGGACCTTCGTCATCTTCATCGTCGGCTTCATTCCGGTGCTGGGCGGGGCGGTCGCGGGCCTGGCCCCGCCGCTGTTCGCCCTGGTGCAGTTCTCCAGCTACTGGCCCGCGGTGATTCTGCTGGTGGGCCTGCAGATCATCCTGTTCGTGGTCGGCAACTTCATCCAGCCGCGCATGCAGGGCGACAATCAGAACATCGACCCGGTGGTGGTTCTGCTGGCTCTGGCCTTCTGGGGCAAGCTGTGGGGCGTGGTCGGCATGTTCCTGTCCACGCCGCTGGCGGTCATGGCCATGGCCGTCCTGGCCGAGTTCCAGGGCTCGCGCTGGATGGCGGTGCTGCTGTCGGGCGACGGCGAGCCCTATGCCGACAAGGGCCCGCGCAAAGGCGGGAAGACGCCGCCGAAACCACGCCGAAAGCCCGCGACCAAGGGCGATGCCGAAGCCGCGGGCTAGAGCCGGTCAGGGCTGCCAGCCGCTGATCTGATCGGCCGCGCCTTCCCCGGCCAGGGCGCCGCGCGTCTTCTTCACCTCGGCCCAGGCGGCGCGCAGCAGGGCCGGCACCCCCTCGCCCGACACGCCCGAGACCAGCATGGGCCGGCGACCGGCGACGGCTTCCAGCTCGGCGGCCTTTTCCTCGCGCATCTCGGGCGTCAGGGCGTCGATCTTGTTCAGGGCCAGGATTTCGGTCTTGTCGGCCAGGCCCGCGCCATAGGCCTCCAGTTCGCCGCGGATGATCAGATAGGCGGCGGCGACGTCGTCCTGGGTGCCGTCCACCAGGTGGATCAGGCTGGCCGACCGCTCGACATGGCCCAGAAAGCGCGTGCCGAGCCCTGCGCCGTCGCTGGCGCCCTCGATCAGGCCGGGGATGTCGGCGATGACGAACCGCTCGGTCGGCGACAGGTCCACCATCCCCAGATTCGGCGTCAGGGTGGTGAAGGGATAGTCGGCGATCTTGGGCCGCGCGGCGCTGGCCGCGGCCAAGAAGGTGGACTTGCCCGCATTGGGCAGGCCCGCCAGGCCGATGTCGGCGATCAGCTTCAGCCGCAGCCAGATCCAGCGTTCCTGGCCTTCCTGGCCCGGATTGGCGTGGGTCGGCGCCTGGTTGACCGGCCCCTTGAAGCGGGTGTTGCCCCAGCCGCCGTTGCCGCCCTTCAGCAGCAGTTCGGTCTTGCCGGGCGCATCCATGTCCAGGAGGACCGTCTCCTTGTCCTCGTCCAGCACCTGGGTGCCGACCGGCACCTTCAGGACGACGTCCTCGCCCTTGCCGCCGTGCATCTGACGGCCCTGGCCGTGGTGGCCGGTCTGGGCCTTGAAATGCTGCTGGTAGCGATAGTCGATGAGGGTGTTCAGCCCCTCGACCGCCTCGATCCAGACGTCGCCGCCGCGCCCGCCGTCGCCGCCGTCCGGCCCGCCGTTGGGAATGAATTTCTCGCGCCGGAACGACACGGAGCCCGCGCCGCCGTTGCCCGAGCGAATAAAGATTTTGGCCTGATCGAGGAACTTCATCGCGGGCTTATGCCAAAAGACGGCGGCGATTTACAGGCGCGACCGTCGCTTGGATGTGTCAGGCGGCCTGGGCCGAGGCGGTTCGTTCGGCCGTGGCGTCCAGAACCTCCGTCACCGCTGCATAAAGGCGGGCCTGGGTCACGGGCTTGGCCAGATGGCCGTCCATGCCGGCGGCCAGGCACCGCGCGGCGTCTTCGGGCATGGCCTCGGCCGTGACCGCCAGGATCGGCAGGTCGCACACGGGCGCGTCCAGGGCGCGGATCGCGCGGGTGGCGGCCAGGCCGTCCATCACCGGCATGCGCACGTCCATCAGCACCAGGTCGAAGGCGCCCGCCGCCACGGCGTCCAGGGCTTCCTGGCCGTCGCGCGCCTCGGTCGTCTCGCAGTCGGCCGCCTGCAGCATGATGCGCAGGAGGTCGCGATTGGCCGGATGGTCGTCGACGATCAGCACCCGAATCCGGCCATCGTCGCGCGGGGCGTCGGGCTCGCGCGCGGCGGCGGCGACGACTTCGGCGGGAAGGACCAGGGTGAAGGTCGTGCCGGTCCATTGGACGCTCTCGACCCCGATCGTCCCGCCCAGGCGGTCGATGTGGGTCTTGGCCAGGGCCAGGCCCACGCCTGCGCCCTCATGCGCGCGGCTGGTGCTGGCGTCGGCCTGGGCGAACAGGCTGAACACGCCCGACAGCACGGCGTCGCTCATGCCGCATCCGGTGTCCCTGACGGCGATGCGCAGCCGCTCGTCGACCCGATCCACGGCGATGTCCACGCCGCCACGGCTGGTGAATTTGACGGCGTTGCCGGACAGATGGTGCAGGGTCTGGCGAAGGCGTCGTGCATCGGTCAGCACGGTCCCTTCGGCTTCCGGCGCGATCGAGACGGTGAAATCCAGGCCGCGAACGGCCGCCCATTCGCGGGCGGGGGCGACCGCATCGTCGATCAGGGCGCGCACGTCGATGGGTCTCAGCATCACCTCGCCGCCGCCGCGCGACACCTCAAGCAGGTCCTCGACCAGACGCAGCATGGCCTCGCCGCACAGGCGCAGGGCTTCGACCTGACGGCGGCCTTCCTCGTCCAGGCAGGGACGTTGCGCCAGCAGATCGGCATAGCCGGTCACGCCGGTCAGGGGCGTGCGCATTTCATGGCTCATCAGGGCCAGGAAACGGGATTTGGCGACGTCGGCCGCCTCGGCCCGCTGCAGGGCGGCCAGGGCGGCGGCGGTGCGCGCGCGCAACTGGGCCACCAGTCTGCGCCGTTCCGACGACAGGGTGGTGATCGGCAAGGCGGTGGCCACGACCATCAGCAGGAACAGATGAAAGACGTTCATCTGGCGCATGATCAGCGGAATGGAGGAGAGGGCGGGGTTCTGCGCCACATGGGTCTGCGTCACCGGGCCGTGTCCCGTTACGGTCGCCGCGCCCCCGATCACCGCGATGGCGATGACCGCCAGGGCCGTCCAGGGCGGCGACAGCCGGAAGGCCAGCAGGATCAAGGGCGGGAAGACCACGAACAGGATCGGCGCCACGGTCTGGCCAAAGCCCCACACGGTCGCGATCACGACCAATCCCATCAAGGCGACGACCTCGGCGGCGGGCGCCACGGCGTCCTTGGAGAAGCGATGACTGCGCGCCAGAAGCAGCAGGGACGGCGTGAAGATCATCATCGCCAGCAGCTCCATGTCGAACAGGTGGTGCAGGCGGAAGCTCAGCACCTCCGGCGACAGCCGTCCGGTGGCCAGGGCGATGACGCCGGCCAGGGCGGTGCTCAGGGCCACGGCGGGGACGGCCGCGCCGAGTGCGAATCGGAACAGGCGGGCGGGTCGTCGCATGTCCAGCGCGGCGCCGCACAGACGCCGGGCCAGAAGGGCGGCGGCCAGCACCTGAACCAGGTTCAGCACGGCGTTGACAAGGGTGAAGACGTCCGGTTGGCCGCGGAACACGTTGCCGATCAGATTGACCGAAAAACAGCAGACCAGAACCGCCAGGGCCGGTCGTCGGTGAAGCTGCAATACGGCGGCCAGCAGGACGGCGTTGGCCGGCCACATGACCATGACGTGCAGCGTGCTCAGGCTCCACTGGCCCAGAAGCTGACAGGCCGCGAACAGCAGGACATAGGCCCATGCGGGCGGGCCCGCCGCCTGACCGGCGTCATGGCGGAAGAACCGCCACCGTCCGCGCCCCAAGGTCTTCGTTCTGAACCCCATGAGACCGACCTTGGGCGTTCAGGTCTTAAAAATCCGCACCTGTAATTTCTACGTACAATTGCGGATGGGCGATCCGGTGCGGCTCCCAGCCCGAGGTTCGCGGTTCTCGGGCCAAGGCCGGGTGACGGACCCTCTTAGCTTCCGATATAGTCCGGGGTTCGCGTTTCCGGCCATTCCGGCCGACGCCCGGAGTCTTCCCATGCGTCCTCTGTCCTTCGTCGCGGCCGCCGCCGTTCTGGCCCTAGCGGCCCCCGCCTTCGCCCAGGCCGTCGCGACGCCGCAGCCGGCCCCGGCCGCCCAGGCGCCGGCCGCGGACGACGCCGCCAAGAGCCCCGAGGAAGCGGCGTTCGAGGCCAGGGCCGAAGCCTTCGGCGAGAAGATTCAGGCCATGGCCGCAGAAATGCAGGCCGCCGCCGCCCAGTCGGACAAGGCCAAGGCCAAGACGGATCTCGATGCGGTCCAGGCCCGCTATCAGGGCGAGGTCGACGCCTTCGCCGACGATGTCCAGACGTTCGCGGCGACCCAGGCCGCGGCGGCCGACGAGATCGCCGAGGCGGTGCAGCAGATCAAGGCCATCCCGGCCATGGTCCGCGCCCAGATCGAAGGCGCGGTCGCCGCGTCGGCCGGTCCGGCCACGCCCCGGTAAGGTCGCGCCTTACCGCGATTTCACTTGAGGCCGGGGCGCCTTGGGTCGAGTTTACGCGGGTCGTCAACGGGGACTCTTCCCATGATCCGCCTGCTCAGCCTGACCGCCGCCCTGGCCCTTTTGCCCCTGTCTTCGGCCCTGGCCCAGGATGGACCCGCGCCTGCCGCCGATGCGGCGGAGGCCCGGCTGGACGCCGCCGCATCGGCGTTCGAGGCGCGCATGGAAGAGTTCGGCAAACGCGCCGAAGCCATTTCGGAAGACGCTGGCCTCAGCGAGGCGGAACGCGGTCGCCGCGTCGCCGCCCTGTGGGCCGAGTATCAGCCGGACGTGACCGCCTTCACCGCCCAGGCGACCCAGCACGCGGGCGAGGTCGCCGCCCAGGCGCTGCAGGACATCGACGTCGAGGCCCTGGTCCAGGACGCCCTGAACGACCCCGAGGTCAAACAGGCCATGGCCGACGGCATGGCGCACGGCGTCGCCGCCGGCGAAGGCGTCGTTCGCAACAGCGCCTGGACCAATCCCGACAAGGATCAGATCGAAACCTACGGCCTGATCGCTCAATACGCCCTGGACCAGGCCGCCGACGCCGTCGAAGACAGCATCGAGGCGCCGGAACGACCGGAAGCGCCCGAGGCCCCGCCGCCGCCGCCCGCACCACGCCGCCCCTGAGGCTTGATCGACGCTTGACCGGGGGGCGAGGCGGGGCGACACCGCGCCGCATGGCCGCCCTTCCCGTCGATCCGCACCTCTATTCGACCTTCCTGGGGGTGATGGCCGTCATGGCCGTGACGCCCGGCCCGGCCAATCTGTTCGCTGTCGCCACGGGGATGGAGAAGGGGCGCGCCTCGGCCCTGGTCGGGGTGCTGGGCATGAACGTCGCCACCCTGGTCTGGTTCGGTGCGGCGGCCCTGGGTCTGGCCGCCCTGGTCAAGGCCTTCCCCGCCGCCTTTAAGGTCGTCGCCGTCCTGGGCGCCGTCTATGTCGCGTGGCTGGGCGTCAAGGCGCTGCGCGGGGCCTTCGCCACGGCCGGTCAGCCCGATCGCCTCATCGTCAGAAAAGGCCGCAGCGCCTTCGTCGACGGCTTCGCCGTGCAGATCGCCAACCCCAAGGCCATCCTGTTCTTCACCGCCGTCCTGCCGCCGTTCGTGGATGTCAGCCGGCCGGTCGCGCCGCAGATGGCCCTGTTCGCCGTCGCCGTCATCGGCATGGATATGATGTCGATGAGCGCCTACGCCCTGTCCGGTGCGGCCCTGTCGCGGCGGATGCAGCAGCCCCGTTTTAGAAAGGCTTTCGGCGTCTTCGTCGGCGTGCTTCTGATGACGGCGGCGCTGCTGATCGTCGCAAGGCTCTAGACGCCGCCCCGCTTCGCCCTAAATTGCAGGCTGAACGCCGCCGTTCATGCTCCGTTCAGCCGTCAGCGCGCCCGAATGGGCGATCAAGGAGTTTGATGTCATGAAAGCCCTCCCCTTAAAGACCTTGGCGATGACGGTGGCGGCGGGGCTGGCGCTCGCCGCCTGCGCTACCGCCACGCCGTACCAACCCGCCGGGCTGAACGGCCAGCGCGGCGGCTATGCCGAACAGCGGTTGGAGAACAACCGTTTCCGCGTCAGCTTCTCGGGCAATTCCGTCACATCGCGCGAACAGGTCGAGATGGGCCTGCTGCTGCGCTCGGCGGAGCTGACGGCCGAAAGCGGCTATGACTGGTTCGCCACCGTCAACCGCGCCACCGACCGCGACACCCGCTATGTCGCCACGCCCGATCCGTTCTACTCGCGCTACAACAGCTTCTATGGCCCCTACTGGGGTCCGTCGTGGCGCTACTATCGCGCCGGCTTCTGGAGCCCGTGGGACCGTTGGGGCTGGGGCGCCAACGACTTCGACGTCCGCCAGGTCGATCGCTTCGAAGCCAACGCCGAGATCGTCATGGGCCGGGGCGCCAAGCCCGCGAACGACCCCAACGCCTTCGACGCGCGCGAAGTGATCCAGAACCTGGGCCCGCAGGTCACGCGCCCCACGTCGTGACCGACGGCTTTCGCCCCGTCAGCTCAAGCCCTCTCCCGCCGGGAGAGGGCTTTTGTCTATCCCACGCGCGGCGATTTCAGCCGGCGCTTGTTGGAATGGGTGGCGGGGGCCGCGCCCAGATCTTCGGGCAGTTCGCCCTTGAAATAGAACCGCTGCCAGGCCTCCTTGGCCGCGTCGGGGTCGCCGCCGGCCAGGCGCTGGTTGAAGTCGGTCCGCGCGCGGTTCCAGGCTTCGAACTGGCCCTTCATGGTCGGATTGGAGTCCAGCGTCCGGATCACCGGCTGGAACTGCTCGACCTTCTTGTGCTCGATCAGATTGATGAAGCAGAAGGGCTCGCCCTTTTCGAAGGTGATCCGCCCCGGCCGGGTGAAGATCCAGTTCATCGTGAACGGGAAGGGCAGCCAGTCGGTCTCGATCAGGCCGACCAGCGGCTGGATGCCGTCCTTCACATGGTTGGGCGACCCCGAACACATCATCCCCCAGCCCGGCGGCGTGCGGAACAGATATTGCGGGTGCATCGTCAGCACCCCGCGCGAGAAGTGCGAGGTGACGAAATGGTCCAGATCGTGCTGGGGCCGATCCGGCGTGATGACGATGTCTTCCTGGCGCGGACCGCCGTTCCACTCGGCCGAGAAGCCGAACGGGCACAGGATCTCCCAACCCGTCGTGTTGGCCATGTTCAGCGGCAGACAGCGATAGGGGTGGCGGCTGATGAAGCCGTCCATCCAGTTGCGCGACTGGCGACCGGGCACCAGGTCCGGCGGCCGGGCCGTCATCGGATAGCATTCCAGTTCCAGTGGGCGCGTGTTGACGGTATCGACCATGACCCTGTCCTACCGCCCGAAACCCGACGGCTCAACCATGACTGACGCACCCGCTTTCGACCGCGAAACCTTGACCGTCTGGCTGGAGGCGAACGGCGTGGATCACGTGACCCACGACCACCCGGCCGTCTTTCGCGTCGACGAGGGGCTGGACCTCAAGGCCGACCTGCCCGGCGCCCACACCAAGAACCTGTTCCTGAAGGATCACAAAGGCCGGCTGTGGCTGATCTCGGCGCATCAGGACACGGTCATCGACCTGAAGCGCGCGGCGGGAGCGATGGGCTCAGGCCGCCTGTCGTTCGGAAACGAGGCCCTGATGTGGGAGACGCTGGGCGTGCGCCCCGGCTCGGTCACGGCGCTGGGCCTGATCAACGACGTCGAACGCCGCGTCACCTTCGTCCTGGACCGCCGCCTGTGGGACGCCGACATCGTCAACTTCCACCCCCTGACCAACACCGCGACCACCGCGCTGGATCAGGCGGCCTTCCGGCAGGTGCTGGCGCTGCTGCGGCGGGAGCCGATCGTTGTGGATTTCGCGACGCTGGGTTGATCTAGAGACTATTGGCGATCCGTAGCTGGAACCGCTGATGCCATCCCAAGGTCAGATCCTTCGCTTCCTAATCTGAGCCAACAGGTAAGTTTCCGTTCTCCTTCCGTTGCGGATAGTCGGCCTAGGCTGCCAGTATGGATTCATGAAAGCATGGACAGCGACAGCGTTTTTGGCGTTGCTTCTTACCGCCTGCGCGCCTCACCATCCTCTGTTGGACATCTACCCAGAGCTTCGAAATGTGCCCCAGGATTCGTGGTGTGAAGCAAGAGGCGGGACCCCGACCGAGGTTCTCAAGCCTGACGAGTCCGGCCGGTTGCGGGTTGAGGTCGTCGGTTGCAGCATTCTTCCCCACACATCGAGCGAAAGTGAGAGGCTAAGCATCCGAGATTGGCTAGCCGACCATGCGAAGGAGCGGGACGAACTGCGTAAAACTCCCTGACGGTACTGAGCATGAGGCGCCCCCTTCCTGATCCCTCGTTTTGAGTGAGAGTCCGTTTCATCAAAGGAGACGGACGTGAAGAAGAGCAGGT
>QFQU01000032.1 GCA_003248965.1 Brevundimonas sp.
GCTTGCGGACGGCATTGGCAAACTCGGTGAAGCGGCGATGCTCCTGCGTCGAGATGAAGCTGGTGGCGCGGGCGCTGCCATCTGCCATTATTCGCCCTCGTAGTAAGTGCGGAGGCGCGGCTTGCTGCGTATCGCCTCGGGAGGCTTGGCAGGTCTGGGCATCGGCGTTGGTGCCTGCACTGAACTTGAACCGGGCGTGCGCAGGATTGCGGGCAGATAGTCGGCAACGCGGGCCTTCCGCTCTCCGATCTCGCTTCGCAGACGACGGCGATAGGCGAGACGCGCGGCTTGAACATCTTTAAGGGTGATGCTCAGGCCAGCATGGTCCGGACTGACGGCGCGGCACAGAAAGGCGTTGCGGTGGAATACCCGAACCTCGCCTACGTCGCGAGGATCGTAGCGGATCGTCACCGGTTCGCCGACATAGGCGGCAAGCGTGGGATTGAAGTAGCGCAGTCCCTCGAAACGGATGCCGTCACGGTGAACGATGCGCGGCTTGGCGACCATGACCAGCAGCGAGTCCAGTTCCTCCAGTGTTTCCGGCATACGGGGCAGCCAGCCATCGCCGCGCCACGCATTGACGGGCGTTACGCCGATCGCGCGGTGCGGGCGAACATTATAGGTTGTGGCGATGTAAGCGCCGATCGCGGCGTCCAGTTCGGGCAGCGTCAGGCGAGGCGTAGAAACCGGTTTGCCGTTGCGAAGATTGCCCGGAAGTTCCGCCAGCAGTTCGGTGTTGATGGTGCGGAACAGCCGCTCGATCTTGCCGCGTCCCTGTGGACGGGCGACGGCGGAGTAGATCAGGCGGATACGCAGATCGGCCGCAGCCTGTTCGAGATGGAGGCTGGTGAAGTCCGATCCGTGATCGACATACAGCACGTCGGGAATGCCGCACACCGCCCATGCCGGATCGGCCTTGCGCCAGATCGCCTGTCGCAGCGCGAGCGAGGTGTTGAGCGCAGAGGGCGCGCCGAGGAAAACCATGTAGCCCGCGATCACGCGCGAGTGATCGTCCAGCACCGTCGTCAGCCACGGCCGCACCGGGCGACCGCCTGCATCGAGGATCAGGATATCGAGCTGGGTATGATCGGCTTGCCAGATCGCATTGGGGCACTCGGCGCGGTGTCGATGGACCAACTCGAACTTGTCGCGGAAGGCCGCGGCACCTTCGTGCGCCAAGGTTAGCATCGCCGGATCGATCCGGCGCACGATATCGCGCACGCTGCCATAGGACGGCATTCGCCAATCCCGTTCGCCGACAATGCCGGCGAGACGCCGATGGATGGTCACGATCGATGGCGGCGGTTTGAGCAGCGCCATGCCCTCGACCAGTTCGACCAGTTCTTTCGGGAAGGTGCGCTTGCCGGCTTCCGGTCGGATCGGACGCGCCAACCCGGCCGGGCCATCGGCACGGTAGCGGGCGAGCCAGCGGCGGGCGGTGCGGACCGATATGCCGGCATCGACCGCAGCCTCACCAATTGGCACTGCGTCATGGAGGTGCCGGCGAAGCACGGCCATCCGTTTCGCGACTTCGGCACTTCCCAGTTCTGGCGTTCGATCATCGGTCATGGTGATCTACCCCGTCCGAAAGAGGATCGTTCAGCGGACGGTTGCTGGCGAACCTGTCCAGGCACGGAAAACCGCCGTAAGCCGAGTCTCACATAGATGGTACTATATCTTTTGCGTTGAGGGACCCCTTTACGTTACAGATTCCACCATGACACACACGCTGATCGGCTACGCCCGATGCTCCACCGACAAACAGGACCTTGCCGCCCAGCAGGACGCGCTGGTGAAACTCGGCGTCGCAACCGATCGCATCTATACCGACAAGGGCTTCACCGGGACCAACCGGACCCGCCCCGGTCTGGATCAGGCGCTCGCGGCAGTACGGAGCGGCGACACGCTGGTGGTGCCAAAACTCGACCGTCTGGCGCGGTCGGTGCCGGACGCGAGAGCGATCGGCGACGACCTTGCCGTGCGGGGCGTCAAGCTACAGCTTGGGGCCAGTGTTCACGATCCGTCCGACCCGATGGGCAAGCTGTTCTTCAACATCCTTGCCACCTTCGCCGAGTTCGAGGCGGACCTGATCCGGATGCGGACCCGCGAGGGCATGGCCGTCGCACGCTCGAAGGGGAAGCTGCGCGGCAAGAAGCCCAAGCTGTCGGATCGCCAGCAGAAGGAACTGCGCCGCATGTACGACACCGACGATTATTCGATCAGCGATCTTGCTGAGGTGTTCTCGATATCCCGACCGACCGTGTACCGGACGCTTGGTCGTCAACCTTCCGGGCCTGCGGTAAAAGCGGCGTGATCCTAACCCCGATCGTACCGATAAAGAGAAAGGCCACCTCTGACCGTGCTGGTCTTCGTGCTACAGTCGCGTCATGACCGCCTTTCCCAAGCCGGTGCTCGACTATTGGCACCAGACCCTTTCCGCTGACCGCGCCTCCGTTCACGGTAATCTGTCATATGCTGTTAGCGACAGGTTGAATCCCAAGCGTCCCGCAATGATGCTGGAACAAGCCGATGGATCGTTGCGACTTGTTGTTACTCCCGAGATAGCACAACGAGCCGGCATTGCCGAATTGGATGGTTTGGCGGCGGATGACCTGAAAAGCTGTTTGGGACAAGCTGGCGTAACACTGCACGATCCGGATTATCTGTTTTACCTTTCGGCCGACGTGCATGTGGTGGAAGACCCGGCGAAGGCACCTCGCAAGCTGACTGATGCCGATCGCACTGCCTTCGAGATATTCTACAACGCGGCTTCCGAGCAGGACCGTGAGGATGCTTGGGTCGAATTGGATCATTGGGCGGTGTTCGGATGCTTCGACGGCGGCCGGCTTGTCTGCGCTGCTAGTATGAACCTGTGGGACGACAGCCCTATTGCTGATCTGGGAGTGCTGACGCTCCCCGACGCTCGGGGGAAGAGGTTCGCACGTGCGACCGTTCAGTCGATCAACCGGTTTTCGCAGCAGCAGGGGTACGAACCGCAATACCGTTGCCAAATGGATAATCACGCATCTGTAGCCTTGGCCAGATCGTGCGGCCTGACGCTGTTCGGACGCTGGACCGTGGCGACCGATCCGCGTGGAGCCAGCATAACCTAACTCTTTATGTCAGTCGCAAGGGAGAACCCGACGTATCGCCCCGAGCTGTATGTCAGGCCCTCCGAGGAGTCGGCGATCCACCGATAGGTGTTGAACAGGTTCGTCACCTGCACGCGGGCGATCACGTCGCGGCGCCCCAACCGCAACCGGTGACGCGCACCCAAGGCGACGGTCGGGCGCGACGGCAGGCGCACCGCATTGGCCTGGTCGGCGAATGATCCGCCATATCGCGTTACCTGAACGTCGAAGGACGAGCCGCGCCAACCTTCCGGATGCACGTCGAGCGCCAGCACGATGCGGCCGCGGCTTGTGCCGACAGGACGGGCACCGATCGTTCCGTCCTCCACCAATTCCCCGGTGACGCGCGGATCGAGCAGGACCGCGCCCGCGACGAGGCTGGCGAACTGCGTAACGTCGCCGCTCAACGATCCCTCGATTCCGCGATGGCGAACCTCGCCCAGTCGTCGGTAGAAGTTCGCACCGTCGAGGTTGAAGTAGGGCTTGCGGACATCAAACACGCCCACGGCCGCTTGCAGCTTACCCAGCGAGGCGCGCACGCCGGCATCGACCTGCCGTGTCCGGAGCGCCGGTGGTGCCGCGTTGCGGTTGACCGCGATATCCGGGGCGACCTCGCTTTCTTCCAGCCCCCGTGTCACTCCGGCATAAGCCGACAGACCGGACGCCACGTCGATCGAGGCCATCAGGTTGAACAGCCACGGCCGATCGCGCGATACGATGCCGTCGCGTCCGGGTGGGCGGACATGCTTGCGATAATCGGTCTTCTGGACGCCGATGTTGAGGCTGCCACGGCCTTTCCAGCGTCCCTCGTAAGCGATCCCGCCCGTCACCTGCCGAACGTCATCGGGCGTACGTTCCACGAAGGCGAATGCCGGCTCGGCGGTCGGCGCGCGCGTCGCGATATTGCGGCGGGACAACCCGACCGCTTCCGCCTCACCGTAGAGTCGTGCCTGATCGCGGGCGCGCACCGACGCATGGAAGCGGTGCAGTCGCGGGCCTTCCGCGAAGGTGCGGGACACGCGCAGTTCTCCCGAGGTGGACGCATAGCGCGATGCCGGAGCCGCATAGACGGTTTCCGTCCCGGTGCCCTCCTTGTCCACGTCCAGCCACAGGGTCGTTCGATCGCGGCTGACGGCATAGATCGAGCGGAATACGCCGCTCGCCAGCGACCAGTCGCCCAGCTTCGTGCGCGCGATCACGCCGGTATTGCTGCCGCGACTGGTGTTGGTCGCCCAATCCTGCCCGGTGTAGCGGCGACGATCGTGCACGCGTGGCGGAACGAAGGCCCCGTTGGTGAAGTAGGTCGGCACCGCCTCCTCGCTCCACGTCCTGTCCAGGCTCCAGAAAGGGATGATTTCGGTATCGGGTGCAGGCCGCCACCTGAAGCTGATGCCCCCGGAGAACGATTTGGGTGTGCCTCCGAACCATTCATTATCCCGATAGAGGCCGACGCCGCCGGCTGCGGACAAGGTTTCACCGACGATCGGCGCGCGAACGTCGAACTCGATGCTTGCGTCGCCAAAGGTGCCGGCGTTCAGTCGGGGGCTTAGGACCAATGCGGCGGGAGCATCGGGCAGGCGGAAGTCGGCGATCCCGGTCGGTGCTGGAAACGGGTAGTCGATCGCCGTCAGACCGACACGGATGATCGAGCTATCGACGATGCGATAGCTGAGGTCCGCCTGCTGATCGATATACAGGCCCTCGATGCGGACGTTGCCGGCATCGATAGGCGAGAAGCCGCGCACGTCCTCTTCGTCGTACAGCCCCACAGACTCGTTGGCGTAGCTCACGCCGAACGCATCCTCAGCCGCACGCGCCGCGTTCTGATCGGCGCGTTGCGCCACTGCCTGGCTCGTGCACCCGAAGGTTGCGAGCGCCATCAATATCAACTTATGCATTTTCGCCCCCACCGCGCTCTTTAGCGAAGGGATGGCGGCTCACCAAGATTAAACCGGATCGGCCCCACTGACGCGCAGCGGTCGCCCACTTGTTCTCGATTGGTGCAGAAGGCCGAGTTTCGAGAAGGATGCGTAACCCCCGATCCGCCGTCGTTTCAGGAGCGCGTGCTTCGTCGTGGCGTGTCAATTGCCACTGACAGAACCGTGCCAATCAGCTCTGACATCTACAGCGAGGTCGTCAATACCCGGGCCGCCAGCGGTACCCATATCGCGCCTGATCTACTCGCCCACGTCTCGCCGTTGGGATG
>QFQU01000055.1 GCA_003248965.1 Brevundimonas sp.
CGGAACACGACTTCGCACTCGGTGATGACGCCTTCGACCTGCACCGTGTCGCCGTCGCGTGTGTCGGCCAGGCGCACGACGCGCGTCTCGTCCTCGTAGCGCATGGGCAGGTAGAGCGCGAAATCGATGTCGCGCACCAGGCCCAGCTTTTTCAGCGCGCGCTGCACCTGGCTCTCGCCGCTGCCGGGCGCACGCGAGGGCGCGTCGGCGGCAGGGGCGGCAGCGGATTTGGCGGGCATGGGAGAATTCTGCCCTTTGCTTCGACGCCCCCGCCCTCTGCGGCGCGGCAAGTCAACTCCTTGGAACGGGTCCGTCCGGCCCTCAAGCGCATGCGCTCCTTCACGCTGTCCGATTTCGATTTCGACCTGCCCGCCGAGCTGGTGGCGCAGCACCCCGCGGCCGAACGCAGCGCCTCGCGCTTGCTGGATGGCACCACCTCGCCGCCGCCGGGCCGCCCCAAGGCGGCGAGCACCCCCTCGGGGGGCAGCGGACCTCGCGAAGCGGGGGAGCGTGGGGGCCTCGCGCCTCGCCCAACCGACCGCATCTTCCGTGCGCTGCCGAGCCTGCTGCGGCCAGGCGACCTGCTGGTGTTCAACGACACGCAGGTGGTCAAGGCGCGGCTCTTCGGCGAGAAGCCGACCGGCGGCAAGCTCGAGACGCTGCTGGGCCGCTGGCCGGAGGAGAACGGCGCCCTCTTCCGCTTCGCCTTCGAAAGCCCCGCCGGCGAGGACCCGTACGCGCTGATGGCCCGCTGCGGCCACGTGCCCTTGCCGCCGTATATCGAGCACGGCGACTCCGAAGACGACGAGCGCCGCTACCAGACCGTGTTCGCGCGCGTGCCCGGCGCTGTGGCCGCGCCCACCGCCGCCCTGCATTTCGACGAGGCATTGCTGGCCGAACTGGACGCGCGCGGCGTGCAGCGCGCCAACGTCACGCTGCATGTGGGCGCCGGCACCTTCCAGCCCGTGAAGACCGAGAACATCGCCGAGCACACGATGCACGCCGAGCGCTACGACGTGCCGCCCGCCACGCAGCAGGCGATTGCCGACTGCCATGCGCGCGGCGGCCGCATCGTGGCGGTGGGCACAACCACCGTGCGCACGCTCGAATCCTGGGCCGCGAGCGGCCAGGCGCAGGGCGACACGCAGATCTTCATCACGCCGGGCTTCCGCTTCCGGCATGTGGACCTGCTCATCACCAACTTCCACCTGCCCAAGAGCACGCTGATGATGCTGGTCTCGGCCCTCGCCGGTTACGAGCACGTGATGGCGCTGTACGCACACGCCATCCGCGAGCGCTACCGCTTCTTCAGCTACGGCGATGCGATGCTGCTGGAAAGGGCGGCGCCATGAGCCCCCGCCCGGCCG
>QFQU01000023.1 GCA_003248965.1 Brevundimonas sp.
CTCACCCCACGCTGCGAGGCGTAACTAACCCAAGGACTCTGGTCGCCGCTGGATGAAAACTCAGAGGCACGTCATCGCCCAGAAGGTGCCGACCATCAAGCAGGCGATGATCAGATAGCCGTTGAGGTTCATGACGGTATATATTGAAGTTCGCGACATCTGGGTGTCGGTCAGGATCAGGATATGGCTCATGACTGTGACCAACTGAATCGCGGCAGCCCAGATGGGCCAGGTACGGCGTGATCGCCACGCCAAGCCCGCAAAAACCCCTAACATGATCAGATCGATGACGAAAACGCCGATGGGCGAATTGCCCACCAAGGGGCCGTTTTCCTGCATCAGCAAGGACGCAAACCAGGCGAACAGATAGGCGCCCGCCCCGTTCTTTTCGGTTTTCCCGCCCACCGTAAAGGCGAACACGGCCATGACCAGCATGAACACCGCGCCCACGATGGCGTAAAGCATATTCACCATATGAAGTCGCCCCCGGCGCTACGGTGCCGGGGGCGACTATGAACGTATTTCGGCCAAGCTGGAATAAGCTCAGCCAAACCTTACTGCGATTTCACGCAACGGACCGCAGATGGCCCGAAGTTTTGATGTCCTTGACGTCCTTGGGGTCGAGCCAGTCGTCGGGCTTGCCGATCGGGCCCGCAGCATAGGTTCCGTAACCCATGCGGCGGTGATCCTTCTGGAGTTCGGCGTGGCAGGCCACGATCGCTTCGCGCGCAGCGGCCAGGGCGGCGATGGTCTCCATCGCCTTGGACTGCGAAGCCGTGGCCGTGACAGGCGACAGGGAGAGGGCGGCGCGGGCGCCGATGAAGGATTGAACCAGCGTTGTCGCCTGGGTGATCGCGGCGTCAATCGCGTGTTCGGTCGCGTGGAGATCGCCAGCAACGCCAGCGACGACTTCAGTCCGGTCCATAAATAACCCCTCAGTAAGGTTTACAACGTCTGAATGGTTATCATGTCTTAACCGTGTTTGATAGCGGTTTGTTAAGCGTAGGATCAATCCATGGTTGCCGTCGCTTGGGCGGCGCTGAGGGCGCGGCGCGGCCGTATCAAAGCCGAGGCGGGCGTTTCGAGAATATCAGGGGTTGTTCAGGAGGAAATGCGCCGTCAGTGAGGCGATGGGATCGCCGCGTTCCTCCTGCCAGGCGTCCGCCTGGACGTGCGCGATCCGGCGGCCCGCCCGGCTGATGCGGGCGCGGGCGAAAACGTCGATCGGCCGTCCGGTGCGAAGATAGGACACGGTGACGTTGATCGGTCGGGGCAGGCGCGGGCCTGGAAAGCTGAGCGCCACCTGCGTCATGGCCGTCATTTCCAGAAGGGCGGCGGTGGATCCGCCGTGCAGCGCCGGCAACATCGGATTGCCGATCAATCGTTCGGCGAAGGGCATGATCACCGTCGCCTCGTCGCCGCTGATCATGGCCCTGAGGTTCAGAAACCGCGCATAGGGCATGTGCTCTAAGATGTCGGTCATGCTGCGGCCCCCGGTTGAAACCCGCGTTCGCGCGGCCTGTTCAGCACATAGGCGGATTGGGCGGCGGCGACGGGATCGGAGGCGCTTTCCTCGAAAGCCCAGGCGCGGACGAAGGCGATGGTGGGCGTCATCCGATAGCATTTCGCCTGGGCGAACAGGTCTTGGCGGGGGCGGGCGGCGCGCATGTAGTCGACCCGCAGATCCAGGGTGGCGATCGGCTGGAAACTGTCCATCACCGTCCACACGGCCAGGCCGCCGATATGATCCAGCAACGTCGTCACCAGCCCTCCGGCGAACACGCCTGTCTCGGGATCGCCGACCAGATCTTCGCGCCAGGGCACGCGAATGCGCGGCTCGCCATCGTGCAGGCCGTCAAACGTGAAGCCCAACGCCCCCGTATGGGCCGCGCCGGCCGCCAGTTGGGGCAATATGGTGGAGGCGAACTCATCGTGGTGCATGGGCGGCTTTCACAGGCGATTTTGATCGATTCCTGTATGGCGGCGGCGCCCGTCGTCGTCGAGAGCGTTAGAAGGTTCATGATCCGACCCGAAGACCTGCTGCATCCGACGCCCGCCGGCCTCTATTGTCCGCCCGGTGATTTCTATGTCGATCCGGTGCGGCCGGTGGATCGCGCCGTGATCACCCACGGCCATTCCGATCATGCGCGGGCCGGCCATGGTGCGGTCCTGGCGACGCCTCAGACCCTGGCGATCATGGCGGAACGATATGGAGCGGATTTCGCCGGTCGCCAGCAGGCGGCGGCATATGGCGAGGCTGTGTCGCTTAACGGCGTCGATCTGCGCCTGTTTCCAGCGGGGCATGTCCTGGGTTCGGCCCAGGTCGAGGTTCGGTGGCTGGGACTGACGATGGTGGTCTCGGGCGACTACAAGCGGCGGCGGGACCCGACCTGCGCGCCGTTCGAACCCGTGCCCTGCCATGTCTTCATCTCCGAGGCGACCTTCGGGCTGCCGGTCTTTCGCCATCCGCCGGCCGAGGAAGAAGTCGACCGGCTGGTGCGGTCGCTGGGCCAGTTTCCGCATCGCGCGCATCTGGTCGGCGCCTATTCCCTGGGCAAGGCGCAGCGGATCATCCGTCTGTTGCGGGAAGCCGGCTGGGATCGCCCGATTCATGTGCACGGCGCGCTGGAGCGGCTGAACGCCCTCTATGAACGCGAGGGCGTTCCTCTGGGCCCTCTTTCGCCGACGCGCGATCTGCCCAAGGGCGCGTTGGGCGGGGAGGTCGCCATCGCCCCGCCGTCGGCCATACAGGATCGTTGGGCCAGACGGTTCGCCGATCCGGTCACGGCCTTCGCTTCGGGCTGGATGGGGGTCCGCGCGCGCGCGCGCCAACGGGGCGTGGAACTGCCGCTTGTCGTTTCGGATCACGCCGACTGGACGGAACTGACCGAGACGTTTCTGGAACTGAAGCCCGACGAGGTCTGGATCACCCACGGACGGGAGGAGGGTCTGCTGCGTTGGGCCGAGATCAATGGACAGAAGGCGCGCGCCCTGCGTCTGGTCGGCTATGATGAAGAGGACGAGGAGCGCCTTGACACCCGCCCGGACTAGCCTCAGCCGCGCGAGCGGCGCAGGACGTCGTCGGCCGCAACAACCGGGTCTTGCGCGACCTCATCCGTTTCGGCGGGCGCCAAGGCTGCATTCATCGCCATGCGCAGGCATTCAGGCTTGATTGGTTTTTCCACCACGGCCGCCATGCCGATCGACAGATAGTGTTTGGCGTCTTCCGGATCGGCGTTCGCGGTCAGGGCCACGATGGGAACACGACCGGCGGGACCTTCGAGGGCGCGGATGGCCTGGGTCGCCTGGACGCCGTCCATGCGCGGCATCTTGATGTCCATGAGGATAAGATCGTAGCGGTTTTCCCGCACGGCCTCGACCGCTTCCTGTCCGTCTTCCGCCAGTTCGGAACTGCAGCCGAACATTTCGCACAGGGCCTGGGCCACCACACGGTTCGTGGCGTTGTCGTCGACGATAAGGATGTGCGGCGCGGACTTCAGGTTCAGTTCCGACAGAGTCGAGACGTTCGACGGCGTCTCGGCTTCGATCAGGGCGCGGCGCGCGCTGACGTCGAAGGCGAAGGTGGCGCCGCGGCCCTTGTTGTTCTCGGCCCAGATGCGACCGTCCATCCGGTCGATCACCTGGCGGCAAATCGAAAGACCCAGGCCCGCGCCGTCGAGACCGGCGGCCTGGCCGAAAGGTTCGAACAGGGCTTCGATCTGATCCTCGTCGACCCCGGGGCCGTCGTCGCGAACCCGCGCTTCCATGCGGGTCTGATCGCCCTCGACCCAGGCTTTGAGGCCGACTTCGACAACTCCGTTGCGGGCGAATTTCAGCGCATTGCCGATCAGGTTGCTGAAGACCTGCTTCAGCCGGGCGCCGTCGATCATCGCGGCCAGTTCGGTGTCGCCCTCATAGCCGACCAGAAGGGTGACGCCGTCCTGGGACGCGCGCGGCTCCCACAAGGCCTGGACTTCGTCCATAAGGGCGCGCAGCGGCGTGGGCGTGGGCGACAGCTCAAGCTCGCCGGCCTCGGCCTTGGACAGGTCGACCGCGTCCTGGAGGATGCGCAGAAGGGTTTCGGACGAATCGACGATGGTCTGGACGTGAGCCTGGGCGGCCGCGTTCAGCGGTTGACGGCGCAGCAGTTCGGCGACGGCCAGGACGCCGTTCATCGGCGTGCGCAACTCGTGGCTCATGACGGCCAGGAATTGGCTCTTGGCGCGCGCGGCGGCGACGGCCTGGGCGCGAGTGTCGTGCAGAGCGACGGCCTGGTCGGCCAGCAGGGCGTTCTGTTCGCGCTGCAGATCATGGACGACCTGAAGCAGGGTCGCGGCGGTGCCGACACCCTGATAGAGGCCGTTCTTGGTGACGATAAAACCCCGCAGCAGGGCTGCGGGGCCGCCCCGCAGCATGATGTCGCACAGAGCGTCCAGGCGGACGTGGCCCTCGACCACGGCGGGTTCGTCGTCCATGGCGAAGGTGACGGGCCGGGCGTCATAGAGGGCGTGACCGAAGCGACCGGCGATCTTTTCGAGAAAGGCCGTGCGCTCGATCAGTCCCAAAGGGCGGTCGTTCTCGACGACCGGAATGACGAGGGTGTTCGGCTCCTGGCGGAAACGCGTGAGTACATCCTGGCCCAGCGTCGCCGGACCGACGGGGTTTACCCGCTCGCAAAGACTCTCGACTGTCGGCATGCCGCCTGGAACTCCCTACATCGCCCAATCTGACTGACTTCGCTTGAGGAATCGTTAAGCGCCGCAAGACCGGAAAGGCGGGGAAGGCGGCTGCGTTTTGCACCCCGGCCAGGGCTGGTGTATGAGGCCCGCCCGACCCATCTGGGTCTTCATCCCTTTGTGCATGCGCGCGGCCGACCGGCCGACCGCAGGTTTGTCATGAGCGTCATCCTGGAAAAGCCCCTCACATCGGCCCTGGTTCTGTTCTCCGGCGGGCAGGACAGCGCGACCTGTCTGGCCTGGGCGCTGGAGCGGTTCGAGCGGGTCGAGACGGTCGGCTTCGACTATGGCCAGCGCCATGCGGTCGAGATGCAGGCGCGCCAGACGGTGCGCGACGGCATGGCCAAGGCCCTGCCGCAGTACGCCGATCGGCTGGGCGACGATCATGTGGTGGACCTGACCGGCTACGGCCGGATCGCCGAAAGCGCCCTGACCGCCGACCGCAAGATCGAGATGGACGCGCGCGGCCTGCCGACGACCTTCGTGCCGGGGCGGAACCTGATCTTCCTGGTCGCGGCGGCGGCGCTGGCGGATCGGCGCGGGCTGGAGGTGCTGGTCGGCGGCATGTGCGAGACGGACTATTCCGGCTATCCCGACTGTCGGCACGACACGATGGAGGCGATGGCGCGGGCGCTGTCGCTGGGGCTGGACAAGCCGGTGGTGATCGAGACGCCGCTGATGTGGCTGACGAAGGCTGAGACGTGGGAACTGGCGCAACAGATTGGCGGGACGGCGCTGGTCCAGATGATCGTCGAGGACAGCCATACCTGCTATCGGGGCGACCGGACGCACCGGCACGCCTGGGGCTATGGCTGCGGCGAATGCCCGGCGTGCGAACTGCGCGCAGCGGGCTATGACGAATGGGCGTCGGGTCAGGGCGCCGGGACGTGACCTATTCGGCCAAGGAAGTCTTTCTGACGGTTCAGGGCGAGGGCGGACAGGCGGGGCGGCCGGCGGTCTTCCTGCGGTTCGCCGGCTGCAATCTGTGGAGCGGGCGTGAGCAGGACCGGGCCGGCGCCGTCTGCACCTTCTGCGACACCGATTTCGTCGGCGTGGACGGCGGCGGGGGCGGCAAGTTCGCGACGCCCGACCTGCTGGCCGATCATGTCGCCTCGCTGTGGCGGGGGCGGGCGGGCGATCCGAAACTGGTGGTCTGCACCGGGGGCGAGCCGCTGCTGCAACTGGACGCGCCGCTGATCGCGGCCCTGCAAGCGCGCGGCTTCGAGATCGCCATCGAGTCCAACGGCACCCTGGCGGCGCCCGACGGGATCGACTGGATCTGCGTCAGCCCCAAGGCCGATGCGCCGGTGGTGCAGACGCGCGGGCAGGAGCTGAAACTGGTCTTTCCGCAGGACAAGGCCATGCCCGACCGTTTCGAGCATCTGGATTTCGAACGTTTCTGGCTGCAGCCGATGGACGGGCCGGATCAGGCCGCCAACACCGCCGCCGCCATCGAATACTGCCTGACCCACCCCCAATGGCGCCTGAGCGTCCAGACCCACAAATATATCGGCGTCCGCTAATGCCTGTCTTCGAGATCACCAAACAGGCGACGTTCGACGCCGCCCACCACTTCCCCAACGAACCCGAGGGCAGCATCTATCGCCGCGTCCACGGCCATTCCTTCACGGTCGAGGCGACGGTGCGGTCAGAGGTGCTGGACGACGAACATGGCTGGGTCGCGGATCTGGGCGCGCTGGACCGGGCGCTGAAGGCGGCGGCGGAGACGCTGGACCACGGGATGCTGAACGAACATCCGGGGCTGGAGCTGCCCAGCCTGGAGAACCTGTGCCTGTGGTTCGCCGAACGGTTGAAGCCCGAATGGCCGGGCCTGTGCCGCATCCAGGTGGCCCGCCCGACGATCAACGAGCGGTGCGTGCTAAGCCTTTAGGCCTCCAGCCATTCCAGCAGGGCTGCATTGACGGCGTCCGGCTGTTCCAGCGTCGAGGCGTGGCCGCAGCCGGGGACGATGACCAGTTGGGCGTCGGGCAGGGCGTCGGCCATCTCGCGCGCACGGATCGGCGGCGTCAGGGGATCGCGGTCGCCGACCAGAACCAGCGTCGGAACGCGGATGCCGGGCAGGTCGGGGCGTGAATCCGGCCGACCGATGATCGCCCTTTGCTGGCGCACGAAACCGGCGGCGCCGACGTCCAGACCCATGCGGACCTGAACCTCGATCAAGGTCTGATCCCCCTTATGCAGCGGGTGCAGCAGGCGTGGCGCGATCTCGCGCATGATGGTCTCAAGCTGACCGTCCTCGGCGCGGGCGATCAGGGTCTGGCGTTGGGCGGTCTGTTCCGGCGCATCGGGGCGGGCGGTGGTGTCCAACAGCGCCAGACGCTCAACCCGATCCGGCGCCTGACGCATGATCTCGAAGGCGATGTAGCCGCCCATCGAAATCCCGCCCAAGGCAAAGCGGGGCGGGGCGTCGCGCAGGATGGCGGCGGCCATCCGGGCCATGCTGTCGCCTTCGGCTGTCGAGGCGATGCTGACGGGCCTGTGGGGGCTGAGCGCCGCGACCTGGGGCGCGAACATCTCGGCCGTGCAGGCCAGACCGGGAACGAGGACGACCGGCGGCGTCACCTCAGCAACTCTTGCCCTGACGCTGGCGTTGTTCGCAGCGGCGTTGTTCACGTTCGTACTGCCGCTGTTCCCGCTCGCGGCGGGCGCGGGTTTCCTCGTCCGAGGTGGTGACGGCGTCCACGCCCGCGCCGACGACCGCGCCCGTGGCCTTGGCCGCGCCGCCCACGACAGCAGCTGTCCCGCCCACAACCGCGCCGACGACGCAGCCCTGAAGCATCAGACAGCCGCCCAGAACGACGACGCTTTGAGAGACGGCGAAAAGACGATTTCGACGACGCATCTGGACCACTCCGAAGACCGCGGAGAACGGCCCGCGCCCAAGGTTAGACCGAACCGCGCCGCGTCGTCAGCCCCCGCGTTGGGGCAGCAGTCGTCGACGTTGCCGCGCCACGGCCAGCGGCGTGCCGTCGACGCCCCAGGCCGTCGCCTCGTCCACCGTCCAGCCCAGGCCCAGGTCCAGCATGCTGAACTCGAAGAAGGCCCAGCCGTCGGGCGCGTTCTGGGGCGTCGGGTCGGCCAGAACGTCGATGCGAAAGTCCACGGTGGTCATGGCGACGGGCGTGGGGCTGAGCGTCCAGGCCGGTGGGTAAAGCGCGTCCAGCAGATAGCACAGCGTCGTTTCGTCCAGCGGACGACCGTTCGACATGCGTATCCAGGTGCGTTCGACCGCCGGCCTGCCTGCATTGCCGCCCAGGATATTGGGGCCGCCGTCGAAGCGATATTCGACGTGTCGCGCGAAGTGCGGGGCCATAGGCCCGCCGATGGTGGCGGCTGGGTCAAGGCTGTTCAGCGGGGGCGGCGGCCGACGCAGCGGCGACAGCGACGAGGTCTGGCCGTCGCGCCCATAGGTGCCCGTGGCGTGATGAGTCAGGCGACCGTCCTGATCGGCCTCGACGGCCGCATAGAGGACATTGCGGCCCCCGCGCAGCAGCCGCGGGCGAAAGGCCAAGGGCGCGTCAAAGGCGGCGGCGGCCAGATACTGCACCGACAAGGTTCTTAACGGCGTCTCCAGCCCCAGCCCGCGCCGCATGGAGCGCGCACACAGCGCCGCCAGCAGGCCGCCGAAGGGAAAGCCCTTTTCCGGGGGCAGTCCGGCGGGACCGTTCGAGAAACATCCCGGAACCACGGTCGACAGCGCGCCGTCCTCCGTCGCGCCAAAGGCCAGAACGTCGTCCAGGGAAACCAGCGGGGTCATGAGCGCGATCCTGCGTCAGGCGACAAGGGGACGGAAGGCCCGATGCCAGGAATCGGCCTTCCGCCAGTCAAGGAACAAGGACGACGCGCCGGGGAGAGCGGCTTGTCCGTTGCCAAACAAGACTGACCGACTGCGTTCCGATTGGCAACCCTCTTGCCAACAGGCTGACGCGGGGTCACTTTCCATTTATGGGACGCACCGCCGACTACAGCCGCCAAAGCTGCTCCATCGCCGCCACGCTGGAGGTGATCGGCGATCCATGGACGCTTCTGGTCATCCGTGACGCCTTCAACGGGGTGACGCGGTTCGAACAGTGGCAGGACAATCTGGGCGTGGCCCGCAACGTTCTGGCCGCCCGCCTGAAAAGCCTGGTGCAGCACGGAGTGCTGGAGCCGCGTCCCTATTCCGAACGACCACCGCGCAACGAATATGTGCTGACGGCCAAGGGCAAGGATCTGTACGGCGTCCTGGTGACGCTGCACGGCTGGGGCGCCAAACACGTCTATGGCGACGCGGACAGCGGCATCGACATGGTCCACAAGACCTGCGGACAGACCCTGACGCCGCGCATCGCCTGCGGCTGCTGCGGCGAGATCGTGAAGCCGCGCGACATCCTTCTGGTCCGCTCCGAAAATCGACCGACCGTCGGGGATGTGATGCCAAAGGAAGCGGCTTAGCCAATGACCGAGGCGGCGTGAGCAAACTGTTCGCCAAATCGCTGATTGGAACAGTCGTCGCCGTGGCGGCCCTTTCTGGAGCGTGGGCGTACAAGCGTGAGGACCAGTGCAGACGCTTGCTGGCTTCTCTCGACCCTCAAAGCGACGTCGAGGTGCGCAGGACCAGCGCCGGAGTCTGTTATTCGTGCCGCCTCGACGGCCCTCTCTATGACCTCACGTATCCCTACTGCGCGAAGGCAGACCGCATCTACCAAGAAGGGCGCGAGACGCAACCCGCAGGCCGATAGTGCCTTGTGCTGCCGCTTTCTGGCAGCAGGTCTGATAGGATCCGGGCGTGTCCCGGTCCGAGCGCCTTTTCGATCTGTTGAATGTCCTGCGGCGGCATCGCCGGCCGGTCAGCGGCAAGGTGCTGGCCCAAGAGATGGGCATCAGCCTGCGCACCCTCTATCGCGACATCGCCAGCCTGCAGGCGCAGGGCGCGACCATCGAGGGCGAGCCGGGTATCGGCTATGTGCTGCGGCCAGGGTTTCTGTTGCCGCCCTTGATGTTTCCGCCGGAAGAGATCGAGGCCCTGGTCCTGGGGTCGCGCTGGGTGGTGGAGCGGGCGGACGGACGGCTGCGGGACGCGGCGTTGAGCGCCCTGGCCCGGATCGGCGCAGTCCTGCCGCCGGATTTGCGCGACGAGATGGACAGTTCGGCCCTGTTCGTTGCGCCGGGCGCGCCCGCGCCGCTGGACACCGTCGATCCGGCCCTGTTGCGCAAGGCCATCCGCACCGAGACGCGGCTGACCCTGTACTATAACGACGAGGCGGGCGTGGCGTCGCAGCGTGTGGTCTGGCCCTTCGCCCTGGCCTTTTTCGACCGGGTGCGGCTGGTGCTGGCTTGGTGCGAACTACGCCAGGATTTCCGCAGTTTCCGCACAGACCGCATCTCGGCCGTCGAACTGGGCCAGGGCCGGTATCCGCGCCGGCGGCAAGCGCTGATGAAAGCTTGGCGGGAGCAGGAGGCGCTGAGGCGCGGATCGGAATCCTGCTGACGGAAGTTGGCAGCAGCGCGGTCTAGCTTTGTTCCTGTCGCAAGGACAGGAGGGCGCGATGGATCAAGGTCAGGACATTCTGTTGGACGTGGCGGACCCGGAGGTCAGCGCGCGCTTTTACGGTCGGCTGTTGCAGGGGCGCGCTGTGCTGGTCGGGCCGGATCGGGCCACGCTGGTCCTGGCGTCAGGGCGTCGGCTGAACCTGTGGCGGCGGAGCGCGGAAGCCACGGAGCCCGCCAGGGCCGTGGGGTTTGCCGTGGACCGCGCCTCGGACGTCGACGACCTTCATGTCGACTGGTGGGACGGCGGGGCGCGCATCCTGACGCCGCCGTGCGATCTGCCGCACGGGCGGGGCTTCGTGGCCAGCGACCCGGACGGGCATCGCCTTTGCGTCTTCGCGGCGGCGTGACGCGCTAAACGGCGACGGCGGTGGTGTCTGCGATGAAGCCGCCGCCCAGCACGCGGTCGGGATCGACCGGGTCGTAGAGGACGCAGGCCTGACCGGGCGCGACGCCTTCCTCGCCTTGGTCGAAAACGACCGAGACGATGTCGTCGACGATCGCCAGACGGGCGGGCGACGGCTGGCGAGTCGAACGCACGCGCGCCAGGACCGGCGCGCCGTCGCGGGCGGCCTCTTCCATGCTGGCCTGGTCGCCCAACCAATTGGTTTCTTCCAGCGTCAGGCGCCTAGTCAGCAGAGCCTCGCGCGGGCCGACGAGGACGCGGCGGGTCTCTGGCTCCAGCTTGACGACGAACAGGGGCTCGCCCACCGCCACGTTCAGGCCACGGCGTTGGCCGATGGTGTAGTCGGTGATGCCGGCGTGGGCGCCCAGCACCCGGCCGTCCATATGGACGATCTCGCCGGCCTCGCGGCCCTGGGGGCGCAGCCGGTCGATCAGGGTGCGATAGTCGCCGGACGGCACGAAACAGATGTCCTGGCTGTCCGGCTTGGCGGCGATCTTCAGGCCCAGCTCGGCCGCGACGCCGCGCACCTGGGGCTTCTCCAGATCGGCTAGCGGGAAGCGCAGATAGTCGAGCTGATCCTGCGTCGTGGCGAACAGGAAGTAGGACTGGTCGCGCGAATGATCGACGGCCTTGCGCATCTGCGAGCGGTTGCCGAGCGCGGCGCGCCGGACATAGTGACCCGTCGCCATGGCCTCGGCGCCCAGGTCGCGGGCGACGTCCAGCAGGTCGCGGAACTTGACCGTCTGATTGCAGCGGATGCAGGGGACCGGCGTCTGGCCCTTCAGATAGGAGTCGGCGAACTGGTCGATCACCGCGTCCTTGAACCGGCTTTCATAATCCAGGACATAATGAGGGATGCCGATCATGTCGGCGGCCAGCCGCGCGTCGTGGATGTCCTGGCCCGCGCAGCAGGCGCCCTTCTTCTTCAGCGCCGCCCCGTGGTCGTAGAGTTGAAGGGTCACGCCGACGACGTCGTAGCCGGCCTTGTGCAGCAGGGCCGCGACGACGGTGGAATCCACTCCGCCGGACATGGCCGCGACCACGCGCGCGCCGACCGGCAGGCCGACGGCCGTCCGCGCGCTCTCGATCGCCGCATCCATGTCGGTGCGGCGAATGTCGGGAACGGGGCAGATGTCTTCGACCAGGGTCATCGCCGCCATTTAGGCTCGAACCGGCGCGATTTCGAGGCCCGCAAACGAAAAGGGCCGCACCCGTCGCCGGATGCGGCCCTCAAGGTCTTCGGGGCAACCCTTCAGGAGCGGTAGCTCTGGATCCGCGTCGTGCGCAGCCCCTGCATGCCCCATTTGTCGATCGCCTTTTGCCAGGCGAGGAATTCTTCCGCCGTCAGCCGATACTTGGCCAGGGCGTCGTCCAGGCTGAGCAGACCGCCACGAACGGCGGCGACAACCTCGGCCTTGCGGCGGATCACCCAGCGGTCCGTGTTGGACGGCGGGAGATCGTTCAGGGTCAGGGGCGTGCCCGTCGGTCCGACCACGTATTGTTCGCCTTTGCTGTTCAGGCGCCGCTCTTGCAACATGGGCTTAGACCTCTCTCACCAACACCGTACTGAGGCGAATGTAGGCGAGCCCGGCTAAGGGCCGTTTAAGCGTCGTGGTGAAGGAACGGATAAAATCCGTCCCTTCCCGAATGACTCTGTAAACCTTGCTTGCGCGACGATTCATTGAAGCTAACGACTGCCTAATCACCGATCAGCGTTTGATGTTGATCAGTTCGGCCAGCATTTCATCGGCCGTGGTGATGATCTTGGACGAGGCGGAATAGGCGCGCTGCGTCGTGATCAGGCCGGTGAATTCGGCCGACAGGTCGACCGTGGAGTTCTCCAGCTGCTGCGCCGCGATGGAGCCGGCGCCGCCGGTGCCCGCCGCCTTCAGGTTGAAGGTTCCGGACTGCAGGCTGACGGCGTAGGCGTTGCCGGACACTTCGCGCAGGCTGTCGGGGCTGGGGAAGGTGGCGACCGCGACCTGGGCGATGCGGCGCATGACGCCGTTGTCGAAGATGGCGGTGACGAAGCCGCTCTCGTCGATGGTGATTTCGCTCAGATTGCCGAAGGCCGTGCCGTTCGTGACCGTCGACTGCACGACCGAGGCGGTGTTCAGCTGGCTGAGGCCGCCTGCCGAGGTGTTCAGGTCCAGCGTCACCGACTGGGCGGCGATGCCCAGACCTTCGGCCCAGGCGACCTGGCCGGGCGCCATCGTCAGATTGTTCGGGTCGGACTTGCCGAACTCCAGAGTGGCCTGGGTCGGGTCGTCGAACAGGCCCGTGCCCGCCGGCCAGTTGCGCATGGTCTCCACGTCGAGGCGGCCCGACGGGGTGAAGGCGATCTTGCCGGTCTTGATCTGCCCGTTCGTATAGGGCGTGCCGGCGACGACGTCGTCGGCGGGCACGGAGATGATTTCGGCGTTCCAGATGTTCGGCTCGTCGCTCTTGAGGAAGCGGATTTCCAGATTGCGCTGGCCGCCCTTGGAGTCCGAGACCGGGATGTTCATCTTGAAGTCGGGCTTCACGCCGACCGGGTTGTCGGCGTCGGCGTTGTACATGGCCATCGAGTTGACCGTCGGGTCGTACTTGGACTTGGCCGTGACGCTGGTCCCCAGGCCGATATCGGCCAGGTTCAGGGTGTAGGGCGTGCCGCTGGCCGGGGTGAACAGCATCTGGGTGGGCGGCGGGCCGCCCACAGGCGCGGCCGTGCCGGAGTTCTGTCCAGTGACGGTCAGGCCGGTCAGGGCGCCGGTCGTCGGATCGAAGGTCGCGCTTGCGTTGATCTTCTGCGAGCCCGACTTGATGACCACGTCATAGGCGTCGGCGCCGGTGCGGGTGTAGCGCACGGTGACGTCGTGAGACGCCGCTGCGGTGTCCGATACGCCCTTATAGGCCTGGGCGCTGGCGGCCGAGCTGGCTTCCTGGGTCGAACGCAGGTTGGCGTTGATCTGTACGCGGGTGGTCGGCTCGGCCGTGCCGCCCACCGAACCGATGTTCACCGAGCGCAGGCGCGACAGGTCAGACGGGTCGATGGAGATGTCGCCGTTGGAATCGACGGGCCAGCCTTGCAGATAGAGGCCCGCGCTGTTCTTCAGATAGCCCTGCTTGTCCACGGTGAAGGCGCCCGCGCGGGTGAACAGGCGCGTGTCGGTGGAGGCCACGCCCTCGGCCTTGTCCGTCACGACGAAGAATCCCTGGCCGGCGATGGCCAGGTCCGTGCTGGAGGTCGTGCGCTGAAGCTGACCTTCCTGGCTGATGTAGGACCGGTTGTTGGTGGTGACGCCGCCGGCGGAATAGCTGCCGCCGGACGAGGTCTGGCTGTTGACCAGAGTCTGGAATTCGGCGGCCGTGCGCTTGTAGCCGACGGTGTTCACATTGGCGATGTTCTGCGAGATCGCCGCCAGGGCGGCGGAGTTGGCGGCGAGGCCGGACACACCGGCCAGCATGGCGCTGTTGAGGCTCATGAAAGTCGCTCCTTAAGCGAAGACGGTCATCGGGAAGGCGGCGGAGCGCATCATGCGGCCGCCTCCTCGGTCGGGACGTTCGGATTCTCCGTATCGTCTGAGTTGCTTGCCTTCGCGGTGATCTCGTTCAGCGAGATCACGGTCGAAAGCGGAAGTATGGAGTCGCCGATCACCAAATACGGCTCGCCGTTGTACATTTCGACGCCGGTGACGCGGCCCTGGATCAGGGTCTGGGCGCCGACCTTGGCGCCGGCCGCATCGGTGGCGGCGACCTTCAGCGTATAGACCCCGCCGTCGTCGGCGATGTCGCCGCCGCCCTTCAGCTGGCCGTTCCAGGTGAAGGAATGCAGGCCCGAGGTCTTGTCCGGCGCAGGGCCTTCCCAGACAACCGTGCCCTTGCTGTCGAGCACCTGCAGGGTGACGTTCTCGGCGTTCGACGCCAGTTCGTAGGACCAGGTCGCCTTGCCGCCCTCCAGCTGGGTCGCGGTCCAGGCGGCGGTGACGTTCTTGCCGATGTAGTTCGCCGCATTGTCCAGACCGCCCGCCGACTGGGCCTTCAGCAGGCTGGTCAGAAGGTCGTTGGTCAGCAACTGCTGCTCCACGCCTGCCATCTGGGTCAGCTGGGCCGTGAACTCGTTGGAGTCGAGCGGCGACAGGGGGTCCTGGTTCTTCATCTGCGTGGTCAGCAGTGTCAGGAAGGTCTCGAAGTTCGAGGCCAGCATCGTGCTGCCGCTGTTGATGCGGGTCGAGGCGTTGTCGGAGGTTACGGCGGCGACCATGGGGTCAGACCTTCAGATCGACGCGGTCAGGCGTCTGGGAAAGGGTGGTCCAGGCGCCGGGCGCCGGGAGGGGGGCGTCGGCTTCCCGGGCGAGACGGGAGCCGCCGCTGAACAGGGCGTTGCGTTGCTGCTGACGCTCGAAGGCGCCGCCGCCCGTGGAAGGATCGCGCTGACTGAAATCCAGGGCGTCGCCAGCCACCTGGAAGCCCGCGTCCTGAAGCTGGCGGCGCAGTTCGTCGGCGCGCCCGCGCAGTTCGGCGGCGGCGGCGGGATTGTCGAAGGCCAGTCTGGCGGCCAGCTGGCCGTCGGAACCGATCTCCAGGCTGACGTCGACACGTCCGAGGTCTTCGGGGGTCAGGACCATGTCGAAGCGTGTGGAGCGTCCGTCCAGCTTGCGCGCGATCTGGGCGGCCAGATGGGCGGTGGTCTCGATGGTGGCGCGCGACAGATGCGATGCGAGCGGGCTTCGGTCCGTGGACGGCGACGCCTGTTGCGTCGGCATGTCCTGCGGCGCGACGGCCTGCGCGACCTCGGATGCGGCGACGGGCGCCGAGGCGGGCGAGCCGGCGGCGTCGGGCGAAGCCGTGGCGGGGGCAGGCGCGGGCGACGCTTCGGTCCCCGTCGGTTTCCGGACGTTCGACGCCTCCGTCACGGCCGGCTTGTCAGTCGTCTCGACCGCGACAGGCGAAACGGACGCATGGTCGCCATGATGCAACGACTTGGCGGGCGCTCCCGACGTCTGGGCGTCCTTGATGACGGCTTCAGAATCCGCAGGCGTTGTTTTCGTCGGCGTTTCGGCCGAAGCCGCCGAGAGACCTTTCGACTCGATCTTGTCCGCCTGTTCGACCTTTGTGATCTGGGCCGCTTGTAGGATGGCGGACTGAGCTTGAGGCGACGATGTTTGGTCGGATGTCGCGGTCTGGGAGACGATGATCTGGATCGCCTGCGATGCGAGCTCGCCTGGAATCCCTGCGGCGACGGCAGCCTGGGCTTTCGCTGCGGTCGCCGCGAAAGCGGAGGAGGGCGAGGCCGGAGCGCCCGACGTCGTTGTGGATTGAGCTCTTTGTTCGTCTGGTGCGGGCGTCGCCTTGTCCTTGGCGGCCTCGAGGATCGGCTCTGGCAATGGCGGAACGGCGGCGTCGGTGGTCGAAGCGGCCAGGATGTCCGCAGGAATGGCCAGTCCCGTTCCCTGAGCGATGGGCGTGTCGGAAGGCGCGTCGGCGTCGGTCGAGGTCAGGACGCCCTGCGGAGCCGACGCCGCCTGGGAAAGCGCTTCCCCAGCGACAGCCGAAGGTGGGGTTTCGACGGGCGCGGGCGGCGGAACGACGGCGGATGCGAGGATCGCTGGCGCGACGGGGAAGACGAGGTCGGCGACGGGCGTATCGCCAGGCGCCGCGGCGAGGGGCTGGTCGGTCTCGCCGCGATCCGATGCATTCTCTTCGACCGGAGCGGCGATAGCGTCATCGACGACAGACGGCGCCACATCGCCTTCCGCCTGTTCGAACGTGGTGACGGCGGCGACGGGCGGCAGGCCTTTGGCGCCCGGGCGTGCGTCTGGAGTCGAGCCGGCTTTCAGCAGTTCGCCGATCTTGCGGGAGAAAAGGCTCGTGTCCGCATCCCCTGCTCCGAACGCAGCCGTCATCGTTCCGGCGGAAGCCGGCGCGACAGGCGCGAACAGGTAGGCGGTGGAGGGCATGGGCTGCGGGCTGTTTTCCGAAGACGTGGCGGCGCTTGCTGCGCCCGGTTTTTCGCGACGCGCCTCGCAAGGCTTGGGCCATGATGAAAACGACGGAAAAACAACAGGTAATGGCTGTTTCATGTGGGGCGGTCGGTGGCGCAAGGGCGTTTCTTGCCGCGCAATCGTCCTTTTTTGCCCGGCTGGCGCGGAGGGGTTCGTCAGGTCTCGTCAGTTGGCGCAGTCTTTGCGGCCCGTGTCGGTCATGACGGCGATCCGTTCAGCAATCTTGTTTGTTTTCAACGTTCTGAACGAACGGCGCGAGCGCGTGGCCGGGCAAGAAGTGCGCGCGGCAGGGCAGGACTTGCCGGGCGGGCAGGGGGAGGATTGTCCGTGTCGCTGAATTCGATCATGAACATCGCGACCTCTGGCCTGCAGACGGCCCAGGCGCAGTTGCGCGTCACCTCCGACAATATCGCCAACGTCAACACCGCCGGCTATGTGCGCAAGATCACCGACCAGACGGCGGCGGTGACGACCGGCTTCGGCGCCGGGGTCGAGGTGTCGCGCGTGCGGCTGGCCACCGACCGTTTCCTCCAGGCCGCGAGCCTGAGCGCAGGCGCCGACGCCGCGCGCCAGGGCGTCCGCTACGAACTCTACAACCAGATCCAGAGCCAGTTCGGCGATCCCAGCGGCGACAGCGGCTTCTTCGCCCAGGTGGATAAACTGTTCGCCAGCTATGCGGCCATGGCCGAAAGTCCCACCTCGTCGGCGGCGCGGCAGGACACCATCTACAAGACCCAGGCCCTGTTCAATCAGGCGGCGGGCATCGCCAGCCAGATCCAGTCGGTGCGCCAGGAAGCGGACGGTCGCTTACAGAACGCCATCGAGACGATCAATCCGCTGCTGGAGCAGATCGACAAGCTGAACAAGACGATCGCGGCGGGATCGGTCACGAACCAGGACGTGACCGGCGCTCAGAACGCACAACTGGGCCTTATCAGCCAGTTGTCGCAATATATGGATGTGAAGGTCGAAGCACGCTCGAACGGCGGCGTCACCTTGCGCACCGGCACGGGCACGACCCTGGTGGGCGAGGGGCACGCGACGCTGTCCTATCAGGCGGCCGGGACGGTGGATGCGACGACCGCCTTTTCGGACATCATGATCACCGAGCCCAGCGGGACGCGCTGGCCGCTGCTGGACGGGGTGTCTTCGGGACAGATCAAGGGGCTGATCGAACTGCGCGACGTCGAGGCGCCGGCGGCGGCCGCGAGGTTGGGCGAACTGACCGCCCGCCTCGCCGACGAACTGAATCGCGCCCATAACGCCAACAGCAGCGTGCCCGCGCCGACGGTTCTGAACGGCCGCAACACCGGCCAGGCGCTGGAGACCGCCCTAGCGGGATTCACCGGAAAGACCACCATCACGGCCGTCGACGGCGCGGGCGTGGTCCAGGCTTCTGCCGAGATCGTCTTTTCCGGCGCGACCATGACGGTCAACGGCGTGGCGGCGGACTCGACGACTTTTCTGAGTGTGCTGAACGCCCAACTGGGCGGTGCGGCGACGGCCAGTTTCGCCGACGGGGTTCTGAGATTGGACGGGAATGGCGGGAACGGGGTCGCCATCGCCGACGACGCGACGACGCCCAGCGCCAAGGGCGGGCGCGGCTTCTCCCATTGGTTCGGGTTGAACGACCTGGTCACGACCACGACGCCGACCTTCTACGAAACGGGACTGACGCTGGCCTCGCAGCACGGTTTCGATCCGGGCGAAAGCCTGACGTTCCGCTTCTCGGGCGAATCCGGTTCGCGCATGCGCGACGTCACCGTCGCCGTTCCAGCCGGGACGGGAACGATGGGCGAACTGCTGACGGCCTTGAACGATCCGGTCAGCGGCGTCGGCCGCTACGGCGCCTTCAGCCTGGATGCTGCGGGCAAGCTGAGCTTCAAGGCCTATGACGCCTCGGCCCAGACGATGAGCGTGATCAAGGACGGCACGACCCAGAACCCGTCGGGCCTGTCGATGTCGGAGTTGTTCGGCCTGGGGGCGACCGGTGCGACGCGCGCGGGCGCCTATACGGTGCGCGGCGATATCCAGCAGGACCCCGGCAAGCTGGCGCTGGCCCAGTTGAACCTTTCTGCGACGGCGGGGACGCCGGCGCTCAGCAAGAACGACGGACGCGGCGGATTGCTGCTGGGCGATGTGGGCAAGCGCAACGTCACCTTCGGCGCGGCCGGCGGCAACGCGGGCGGGACCAAGACGCTGTCCGCCTATGCGGCCGACTTCGCGGGCGACATCGGCGGCAAGGCCGCGGCCGCCAAGAGCCGCAGCGAGACCGCCACCGCCCTGGCGCGCGAGGCGGACAGCCGCCGTACATCGGCGGAAGGGGTGAACATGGACGAGGAACTGGTCAACATGACCACCTTCCAGCAGGCCTACAACGCCTCGGCCCGCCTGATCCAGGCCAGCAAGGACATGTACGACGTTCTGATCGGAATGCTGAAATGACGCGCGTCGCCACCTTCGGAAACTACCAGTCCGCCCTGCTGGATCTGATGAGCGCCCAGAGCCGCGCGGAACAGGCGCAGGAGCGTATCGCCAGCGAGAAGATCGCCACCGACATGGCCGGCTATGGCCGGGGCGCCGAATCCCTGACCAGCCTGACGTCCACCCAGGCGCGGCTGGAAGGCTTCATCTCCACCGGCGAGACGGCCGCCGCGCGGCTGAGCGCGCAGGATATGGCCCTGACCCGCATCTACGAAGGTGGAACCGGCGCGCGCGAGGCGATCGCCAATTCGCTGGCGGCCGGACGGATCGACAATCTGATGACCGAGCTGGGCCTGCAGTACCAGACGGTGGTGGGCGGACTGAACGCCGAGCATCAGGGCGCCTATCTGTTCGGCGGCGGGCGGGGCGACACGGCGCCCGCGACGGCCAGGACCCTGGCGGATCTGGCGGCTGCGCCATCGACCGCATCGACCTTCGCCAACGACAGCTTGAAACAGAAGTCGCGCATCGACGAGAACACCACGCTTGAGACCGGATTCCTGGCCAACGAAGTGGGCGGCCCGCTGACAGAGGTGTTCCGGAACTTGCAGGCCTTCCAGAACGGTTCGCCGGTGACGGTGAACGGCGTCACCTACACGCCGGCGGGGTCGGGCACGCTGACGGGCCAGCCGGACGCGAACGTTACGGCCTTCCTGAAGGCGCAGATGGATCAGTTCGACAAGGTCAACGCCGACCTGACCAATCAGACGGCCAAGAACGGCCTTCTCCAGAACCACGTCGAGACCGCGCTGGACGCCCACGAAGGGCAGAAGACGGCGCTGCAGAAGATGATGAAGGACAAGAGCGGCTACGATCCGGCCAAGGCGATCACCGACCTGCAACTGGCCCAGGTCGCCATCCAGGCGTCGGCGCAGATCGTCAATTCGTTGAAGAGCACCTCGCTGCTGGACCTTCTGCGATAAGGCGACCGGCCAAGGTTCGGCTTCGACAGAACAAAACGTCCTCGGCCGCGTTGGTGTTCGACGCCAGCGTGGCGGTGGAGGGCCCATGAAGCGCATAGTCGCGACACAGTTGCGCTTGAAAGCGCAGCCGCAATGTCATCGTGCGTTGACTACGCCTGCCCGCGAGCGCATGAGGCTGAACGGGCCGCGGCCCGATCCGTCTCACGGTCTGTTGGGGGCGACGATGTCCGTCCAGAATTCAAATTCGACGTCCGAGGCCTGATGAGCCCGGCGCAATACGAGATCGTGGACGCCGCCGATGGAACGGCGAAGCTGCGGCTGACGGGTGACTGGACGACGACGGCGCTTGGACGACTGCCGCGCGAGCTGGGTCGCGACCTCGACGGCCGCGATATCGTCGGAATCGACACCACCGACCTGGGCCGTTTCGACACCGCCGGCGCCCTGGCGCTGGTGCAGGCGTCGAACGGGCGGCTGCCAAGGGGGGCGTGGAAGGAAAGGCCCGAAGCCGGCCGAATCTACCAGATGATTGAGGTGCTGGAACGCAAGAGCGCGCCGGCGCCCAAGCGGCCGGACGCCTTCACCCGCACGTTCGCCAAGGTGCGGCGAGGGGTCTATGATTTCTGGGCCGAGGCGGTGTTGTCCCTGGCCTTCCTGGGACGGCTGATGACGGCGGTGGTCGAGGCCGCCAAACACCCCGGCGCGATCCGCTGGCCCGCGTGGTTCAGCCAGGCCGAGCGCGCGGGTCTGGACGCCATTCCCATCGTCATGATGACCAACTTCTTCATCGGCGCGGTCGTGGCCTTCATCGGCGTGGACCTGTTGACGGACTTCGGCGCGCAGGTGTTCGCGGTTCAACTGATCGGCGTCGCCATGTTCCGTGAGTTCGCCGTCGTCATCGCCGCCGTGCTTTTGGCCGGCCGATCCTCTTCCGCCTTCGCCGCCGAGATCGGGTCGATGCGCATGAACCAGGAGGTCGACGCCATGGAGGTGATGGGCGTCAATCCGTTCCAGGCGCTGGTGGTGCCGCGTCTGGCCGCGCTGGTGCTGATGCTGCCATTGCTGACTTTTCTGGGAATGATCGGCGGCCTCCTGGGCGGCCTTATCGTGTGCTGGTCGTCGTTGAACCTGGGACCGGCCTTCTTCTTCCAGCGGCTGCTCGAGGACGGCAGCATGGCCCAGCACATGATGGTCGGCCTGGTTAAGGCGCCGGTCTTCGCCCTGGTCATCGCCGCCATCGGCTGCCGTCAGGGCATGGCGGTGGCCGGCGATGTCGAGAGCCTGGGCCGTCGAGTGACCGCGGCGGTGGTTCAGGCGATCTTCGCCATCATCCTGCTGGACGCCGTGTTCGCCCTGATCTTCCTGGAGCTGAACATATGACCGACGCTCGAACCGCGCCGGTCGAAGACGGCAAGATGCAGGAGAAAGACGGCCGAGACCTCATGGTCGAGGTGCGCGGCCTGCGCAGTCAGTTCGGCGACCGGGTCATCCACGAGAACCTCGATCTGGACCTGCTGCGTGGCGAGGTGCTGGGCGTCGTCGGGGGATCGGGCGCGGGCAAGACCGTGCTACTGAACACCATCATCGGCCTGAAACAACCCGAGGGCGGCACGGTGAAGGTGCTGGGTTACGACCGCGCCAATCTGACCGACGCCGAGGCCGCCGATATCGAGCGGCGGACAGGCGTCCTGTTCCAGCAGGGGGCCCTATTCTCGGCCCTCAGCGTGCTGGAGAACGTAGCCTCGCCCCTGGTCGAACACACCAGGCTGCCGAAATCGACCATCTACGAGCTGGCCGAACTGAAGATCGCCATGGTGGGGCTGAAGCCCGAGCACCATTATCTGAAGCCCGCCGAACTATCGGGCGGGATGAAGAAGCGGGTCGGCCTGGCGCGCGCCCTGGCGCTGGATCCCGAACTGATCTTCCTGGACGAGCCGACGGCGGGCCTGGACCCTATCGGCGCCGCCGCCTTCGACGATCTGATCCGCAAGCTGGCGGACGACCTGGGCCTGACGGTGTTCATGATCACCCACGACCTCGATACGCTGTACGCCATCTGCGACAAGGTGGCGGTGCTGGCGGACAAACGGATGGTGGCCAAGGCCACGGTTCAGGAACTGGAGCGTTCCGATCATCCGTGGATCAAGGAATACTTCCTGGGACCGCGCGGTCGCGCGGCCGCCCGGATCAAGGCCTGAGGAGAGCCGAGCATGGAAAGAGACGCACATTACGCCGCGGTCGGCATCGCCACCGTCGCCCTGCTGGCGGCCCTGGCCGTGTTCACCATCTGGTTGGCCCGGTTGCAGTTCAACAGCGACTACGACCTTTACGACATCGTCTTCTACGGGCCGGTCAGAGGCCTGTCGGAGGGTGGCGAGGTGCATTTCAACGGCATCCGCGTAGGCGAGGTGACGGACGTGCACATCGACACCAAGCGTGGAGACCAGGTCATCGCGCGGGTGCGGGTGGACGCCACCACTCCGGTCCGCGTGACGTCGCGCGCCCAATTGGAGCCGCAGGGCATTACGGGCCTCAACTACATCCAGATCACCGCCGGTTCGCCGAACAGCGCCCTGTTGAAGGATCAATACCCCGACAACGTCGTGCCGGTGCTGCAAAGCCAGCCGTCGCGCATCGCCGAACTGCTCAGCGGGTCGGGCACGGTGCTGGCCCAGACGGTGGACGCCCTGAACCGCATCAACCGCGTCATGTCGGACGACAACATTCGCAGCTTCTCGACCAGCGTGAAGAACGTCGAGGCCCTGACCACCGAACTGGAAGCCCGCAAGGCCATCTTCCAGCAGTTGGAAGAGGCCGTGACCAACGCCAACGCGGCGGTCAAGGAATACCAGGGCCTGGCCGTCGACACGCGCCAGATCATCAACACCGATGGCCGCGAGGCTATCGCCAACATCAACCGCGCGACGGTCGAGGCCCGCACGGCCATCGCCTCGGCCAACCGTTCGATCACCGGGCTGGAGCGGCCCCTGGGCGACTTCGCGACGACCAGCCTGCCGCAATTGACGGGCACGATCGAGGAGTTGCAGGACGCCACCCGCTCCCTCCAATCGCTGATCGACGACGTGCGCGCCAGCCCGCGCGACTTCATCGGGCGTCCCCAATCCAAAGAACTCGAGGTGCAGCCGTGATCCTTCGTCCCGCCCTTCATCTGTCGGCCGGTCTGGCGATCGCGGCCGCGCTTAGCGGATGTGCGCTGCTGTCCACGCCCGATCCGGTGCAGAACTATCGTTTCGGACTGCCGATGGCCGCCCCGTCGACGGTCGGCGACACGCCCGCCCCGCTGACGGTGTCCATCCGCCGCATCGAGTTTCCGCAGGCGGCAGGCGACGACCGCATCCTGGGCGTGACCGGGCTTGAGACCGCCTATATCGCCGGTGCGCGCTGGGTTTCGCCGGCTTCCACCCTGTTCGACGACAGCCTGAAGGCCGCCTTCGCCAATCGCGCCGACCGAATCCGCGTTCTGGGCCGCCGCGAGCCGGGTACGCCGCCGCTGGTGCTGCAGGTGACGGTCACGACCTTCGAGGCCCGTTATGCGGCGCCGGGTGCTACGCCTGAGGTCGTGGTCACGGCGCGCGCCCAATTGCGCTCGACGCCCGAGCGGCAGGCGGGCGGCGGCGCCATCCGGCCCGAGCAGGGCCGCTCGGTCGAGCGGGTCTTCACCGTCACCCAACCGGCCGGCGAGAACCGGGTCTCGGCCATCGTCGCCGCCTTCGACACGGCGACGCGGGACATCAATACGCAAATCGCCGACTGGACGATCCAGTCGGCCAACTGATCTGCAAGAGGGGAGGCGGGGGGATGCTGAAGCTCGTCGGACTATCGGCCGTTATGGCCCTGGCGGCGACGACGGCCCAGGCGCAGGTGGCGACCAAGCCCCTGGCTGAAGGGGGGCCCTGCGCCTATGCCGACGTGGTGGGATTGTGGAAGAGCCAGGTGCTGCGTTCGGACGAGCCGGGCGTGGAGAACCTGGCCGCGATCGCGCCCCAGGACTACATGCGGTTCCGTTCGGATGGCGAGATGATGTATTTCGCTTCCACGCGCGACTATCCGGACGTGGCGGCGATCAACGCCCGTATGGATGAACTGGATCGTGCCGACGGGGACACCTATCGCGCCGAGATTCCGTCATCCGGCCTGCTGGTGCTGTGGCGAAACGGCCGCCCGTTTCAAGGCTTCACCTGCACTGTCATCGCGCCGCGCGAAGGCCGGTCCGTGACCATACTGAGCGAGATCGAGGGCCAGCCGTATCTGCGTCGCGTGCAGACGCGGCTGGATTGATCCCTCGACAGCCCGATCAAACCCGGTGGGGCGTCAGAGACCAGCGGCCACCGAATAGGCGGCCTCGGTCTTGGCGGCGACCTCGTCCAGGGTGACGCCGTCGGCCAGTTCGATCAGTTCCAGACCGCTGCCGTCCGGCTTGACGTCGAAGGTGGCCAGGTCGGTGATGATGCGGCTGACGACGCCCGTGCCGGTCAGGGGCAGGGTGCAGGCCTTCAAGACCTTGGACTGGCCGTGCTTGTTGGCGTGCTCCATGACCACGACCACGCGCTTGACGCCCGCGACCAGGTCCATGGCGCCGCCCATGCCCTTCACCAGCTTGCCGGGGATCATCCAGTTGGCGATGTCGCCGTTCTGGGCCACTTCCATCGCGCCCAGGATCGACAGGTTGATGTGTCCCCCCCGGATCATGGCGAAGCTGTCGGCGCTGCTGAAATAGGACGACTCCGGGATCTCGGTGATCGTCTGCTTGCCGGCGTTGATCAGGTCGGGGTCCTCATCGCCCTCATAGGGGAAGGGGCCCATGCCCAGCATGCCGTTCTCGGACTGCAGGGTCACGGTCATGCCGTCGGGGATGTAGTTGGCCACCAGGGTCGGGATGCCGATGCCCAGGTTGACGTAGAAGCCGTCCTGAAGCTCCTGGGCGGCGCGTTCGGCCAGTTGTTCGCGGGTGCGGGGCATGATCAGACCTCCGATCCGGCGGCGGCGCCGGCAGCACGTTGACGGACGGTGCGCTGTTCGATGCGCTTTTCGGACAAGGTCTGGATCAGGCGGTCGACATAGACGCCCGGCGTATGGATGTGATCGGGATCGAGCGAACCGACGGGGACGATCTCTTCGACCTCGACGACCGTGACCTTCCCGGCCGTGGCCATCATCGGGTTGAAGTTGCGGGCGGTCTTGCGGAAGACCAGATTGCCGCGCTCGTCCGCCTTCCAGGCCTTGACGATGGACAGGTCGGCGATGAGGCCGGTCTCCATGACGTAGTCGCGGCCGTTGAAGTTCCTGACCTCCTTGCCTTCGGCGACCAGGGTGCCGACGCCGGTGGCGGTGAAGAAGGCGGGGATGCCGGCGCCGCCCGCGCGGATGCGCTCGGCCAGCGTGCCCTGAGGGTTGAACTCCAGTTCCAGTTCGCCGGCCAGATACTGACGTTCGAACTCCTTGTTCTCGCCGACGTAGGACGAGATCATCTTGGCGATCTGCCGCGTCTCCAACAGTTGGCCCAGGCCGAAGCCGTCCACGCCCGCATTGTTGGAGATGACGGTGATGCCTTTGACGCCCGTGTCGCGCAGCCCGGCGATCAGGTTCTCGGGGATGCCGCAAAGGCCGAAGCCGCCGGACATGACGGTCATGCCGTCGAAGGTCAGGCCCTCCAGCGCGGACTTCACGTCAGCGTAGATCTTTCCCATCGGTCTCCCTCTTTTCACTGCCTGATGAATATCGGCGCGTTGGGCCACGCCTAACCCGGCGAAGGCGAAGGAGCAAGCCGCCGATCACGCGACGTTTCAGACGACCACCGAAAAAACGGAGTCCAGAGAGTCCGAGGAGTCTGAATAGTCCGAAATCGCCCAACCTCCGAAGAGGACATCGGGGCCCCGTCGGTCGCCGGCAAGGGCGTCGCGAACGAAAAAGGCCCGGACGCGATGTCCGGGCCTGTCCTGTCTTAGTTGACCGTCGCCTTGACGATCTTGCCGGGCGCGCGGGGCGGCTCGCCCTTCGGCAGGGCGTCGATGTGCTCCATGCCGGACTCGACCTGGCCCCAGACCGTGTACTGGCGGTCCAGGAAGGTGGCGTCGTCGAAGCAGATGAAGAACTGCGAATTGGCGCTGTTCGGGTCGGACGTGCGGGCCATCGAGCAGACGCCGCGCACATGCGGCTCGGCCGAGAATTCCTGCTTCAGGTTCGGCTTGGTCGAACCCGAAGTGCCGGTGCCGGTGGGGTCGCCGCCCTGGGCCATGAAGCCCGGGATCACGCGGTGGAAGACCACGCCGTCGTAGAAGCCTTCCTTGGCCAGTTCGGTGATGCGTTCGACGTGGCCGGGGGCCAGGTCTGGGCGCAGCTTGATGACCACGTCGCGGGCTTCGCCGTCGCCGGTGTCCAGGGTGAAGGTCAGGGTGTCGGCCATTTCGGTCGTCCTCTTGAGGGTTGATTTGAGGCGGGACATAGCCCGCAACGCGTCTGACGGCTATGTGGGAACGATGAGCGAAGACGAAAAGCCCCCCGAACGCCGCCGCATGGTGCGTCCCCCCACCGGCGGGACCGCCGCCGGACGCGGCATGGGCGCCAAGATGAAGACGGCCGACACCAAGTCGATGTCGAGCCAGCAGTGGATCAAGCGCCAGCTGTCGGACAAATGGTCCGAGCGCGCGCGGGCGGAAGGCTGGCGTTCGCGCGCGGCCTTCAAGCTGATCGAGATCGACGACAAGTTTCGCCTGATCAAGCGCGGGTCGCGGGTCATCGACCTGGGCGCCGCGCCGGGCGGCTGGGTGCAGGTGGCGCTGGACCGCGGCGCGGCGGCGGTGGCGGGCGTGGACCTGTTGATGATCGAGCCGATCCCCGGCGCGACCCTGATCCAGGCCGACTTCACCGAGCCGGGCGTCGACCAGCAGTTGATCGACGCCATCGGCGGGCCGCCCGACCTGGTCCTGTCGGACATGGCGCACAACACCATCGGCCATCGCCAGACCGACCACCTGAAGATCATCGCATTGATCGAGATCGCCGCCGACTTCGCCATTCGCACCCTGCGGCCGGGCGGCAGTTTCGTGTCCAAGAACTTCCAGGGCGGGGACGCGGGCGGGGTTCTGACCCGTCTGCGCGAAGAGTTCGAGACGGTGAAATACGTCAAGCCGTCCTCCAGCCGGAAAGACAGCGCCGAGGTCTTTCTGGTGGCGCTGAACAAGCGCTGAGGATCAGGCGGCGACCATGGACTGCCGCGCGCGGCGGGCCTCGATCCGGCTCCAGATGCGGTCGTGCAGGGTGAAGAAGACCGTTTGCACCAGCGGCTCGATCATGCCGATGGCCAGGGCGGTACGGATGTCGTGCGTCAGGGCGAAGGCGACCGAGACGGCGACGGTGAAGTGCATGACGCCATAGGTCAGGGTCTTCGTCGCAATCTGCCGGAAAGAGCGGGGCAGGGCGTGGCTGTGGCCGGCGTGGTCGTGGACGCGGGCCTGCTCTTGCGGGGACATGACGTCCAGCCGGGCGGCGACGGCCTCGGTCGCCTCTTCCAGCCCTGACGCCATGCGACGGCGTTCGATCCGGCGCCAGACGCGGTCGTGGATGGAATAGGCCAGCGTCTGGAAGATCGGCTCGACCACCCCGACCGCCAGGGCGACGCGCCAGTCGCGCGTGATGACGAAGGCCGTCAGTATGGCCACCATCAGGTGCATCAGCCCGTAGCTGGCGATCTTCATCGCCATTTTTCGCGCGGTGCTGAGGATCATGCCGACCATGCGATCAGAATGGTGAGCCGCCGCGACGGTTGCAAAGCAATAAAATCTATCGCGGCCATAAGCGGCAAGACCCTTGCCCCGGCCCCCCGCATCCCGTTATACGCGGCCCGCAAAACGGAGACTCCCTATGGAGATACGCGAAGGACTGACCTTCGACGATGTTTTGCTGGAACCCGGCCCGTCCGAGTTCATGCCGGCGATGGTCGATGTCTCGACCCAGCTGACGCGCGACATCAAACTGAACATCCCGCTGCTGTCGTCCGCCATGGACACGGTGACGGAAAGCCGCCTGGCGATCGCCATGGCCCAGTCCGGCGGCCTGGGCGTGCTGCACCGGAACATGACCATCGAGGAGCAGGCCGAACAGGTCCGCGCCGTCAAACGCTATGAAAGCGGGATGGTGGTCAATCCGGTCACGGTCGGCCCCCAGACCACTCTGGGCGAGGTGCGCCAGATCGTCGAGGCCAGGAAGATCACCGGCTTCCCGGTCGTCGATCCCGACACCGGCAAGCTGGTCGGGATGCTGACCCACCGCGACATGCGGTTCGAGAGCGATCCGAACGTCACCGCCGCCTCGCTGATGACCACGGGCGATCTGATCACGGTGCGCGAGGGCGCCAGCCGCGATGAGGCCCGCGAACTGCTGCGCACCCGAAAGATCGAGCGGGTCATCGTGGTGGACGAGGATTATCGCGCCGTCGGCCTGATCACCATGAAGGACATCGAGAAGGCCCAGGCCTTCCCCAACGCCGCCAAGGACGAGCAGGGTCGCCTGCTGGTCGGCGCGGCCTCCACCGTCGGCGACGCCGGGTTCGAGCGCGCCATGGCCCTGGCCGACGCGGGTTGCGACGTGGTGGTGATCGACACCGCCCACGGACACTCCGCCTCGGTCGCCCAGGTGGTCGAGCGCATCAAGCGCGAGAACAACCGGCTGCAGATCATCGCCGGCAACGTCGCCACCTATGACGCCACGCGCGCCCTGATCGACGCGGGCGCCGATGCGGTCAAGGTCGGCATCGGTCCGGGCAGCATCTGCACCACCCGCATCGTCGCGGGCGTGGGCGTGCCGCAGCTGACGGCCGTGATGGACTCCGCGCGCGCCGCCAGGGGCACGGGCGCCTCGGTCATCGCCGACGGCGGCATCAAATATTCGGGCGACCTGGCCAAGGCCATCGCGGCCGGGGCGAACGTGGCCATGATGGGCTCGATGTTCGCCGGCACCGACGAAAGCCCCGGCGAGGTCTTCCTGTATCAGGGCCGCAGCTACAAATCCTATCGCGGCATGGGTTCGGTCGGGGCGATGGCGCGCGGATCGGCGGATCGGTATTTCCAGAAGGAAGTCTCGTCCGAGAAGCTGGTGCCCGAGGGCATCGAGGGCCAGACCGCCTACAAGGGGCCGATCGCGCCGGTGCTGCACCAGCTGGTCGGCGGGCTTCGCGCCTCGATGGGTTATGTCGGCGGCGCGACGATCCCCGACTTCCAGGAACGCGCCCGCTTCGTGCGGATCACCGGGGCGGGCCTGCGGGAAAGCCATGTCCACGACGTGATGATCACGCGCGAGGCGCCGAACTACAGACAGGGATAAGACCATGACGACCGAACTGACCTATCTGGCCCTGACGCTGATCCTGGCGCTGGTCCAGGTCTTCCTGCCCGCGGGGGCGCGGACAGTCGAGTTCGGTTCGAAATGGAATGCGGGCGCGCGCGACGTCACGCCGACGTCGACCCGCCCGCTGACCGGCCGTCTGGAACGGGCCCAGGCCAATCTGTTCGAGACCCTGCCGCTGTTCATCGGCGCGGTGCTGATCGCCCATGTGATCGGCGCCGCCGGCCCCCTGACCCTGTGGGGGACGGCGCTCTATTTCTGGGCGCGCGTCGTCTATGTGCCGCTCTACGCCTTTGGCGTTCCCTATGTCCGGTCGCTGGTCTGGGTGGTCTCGCTTGCGGGGCTGGTCATGGTGCTGGCGTCCCTGTTTCTTGTCTGAAAGCCTGTCTTGACCCCAGCCGCCCGTCTCGCCGCCGCCGCCTCCGTCCTGGACTCCATCGCCCAGGGCCGCCAACCGGCCGAAGCCGTCCTGAAAGCCTGGGGCGGGGCCAATCGCTACGCCGGGTCCAAGGACCGCCGCGCCATCGCCGACCGCGTCTATAAGGTGCTGCGCGCGCGCGGGCGCCTGTCATGGATCATGGGCGGGCGCGAGGACGGGCGGGCGCTGGTCATCGGCTCGCTGCACGCCATCGACGGCCTGTCGCTGGAAGAGATCGAGGCCCTGCATTCGGGCGACGGCTATGGCCCGCGTCCCCTGTCGAAACAGGAGCGCAGCCGCATCACGGCGGGGCAGGGCGAGCTGCCCGGCTGGGTTGCGGCGGGCCTGCCCGAGTTTGTGGTCGAGGATTTCAAGGCTGTCTTCGGCGACCGCTGGGCCGAGGAAGCCCACGCCCTGATGGCGCCGCGCGCGCCCATCGACCTGCGCGTCAACGGCGCCGTCGCCACGGTTGAAGAGGTCGAGGCCGAACTGCGCGACGCGGGTCTGGAGCCGTCGCGCACGCCCTGGTCCGAATGGGGCCTGCGCCTGCCCAGCGAACCGCCGCCCAACATCCAGGCTCTGGATGGCTTCAAGGCGGGTCGGTTCGAGATTCAGGACGAAGGCAGCCAGGTCGTCTGCTGGCTGGCGGGCGCGGAACCCGGTTCGACGGTGGTCGACTACTGCGCCGGCGGCGGCGGCAAGACCCTGGGTCTGGCGCAGGCCATGGGCGGGCAGGGGAAACTGATCGCGTCCGATGTCGTGAACAAGCGGCTGGAGAACATCCGCCCCCGTCTGCAGCGCGCTGGCGTCGAGGCGGATCTGGTTCTGATCGGTCAGAACGGCGGCGGACTGGAGGATTTGAACGGACAGGCTGATCTGGTGCTGGTCGATGCGCCCTGTTCCGGTTCCGGCACCTGGCGTCGTCGCCCCGAGGACGCCTGGCGTCTGACGGCCGAGGAGGTCGAGAAGCTGCACGGCCTGCAGGTCCGCATCCTGGGTCAGGCGGCCAAGCTGGTGAAACCGGGCGGGCGTCTGGCCTATGTCACCTGTTCGATGCTGGCGCGCGAGAACGAGGCCAGCGCCGACGCCTTCGAGGCCGCCCATCCCGAGTTCCGCCCCGTTCAGATCCTCTCCGGCGCGGCAGGGGAGGAGAGAGGATTCTTGACCAAGGCCGCCGGGGCGAAGTTCGCCGAACTCGCGTCCGGCGCGCGTCTGCGCCTGTCGCCCGCATCGGCCGACACCGACGGCTTCTTCATCGCCCTGTACGAGCGCACGGCGTGACGGCGGCGCGGCTGGAGCGGCATGGCGAGGTCTCGGTCCTCTATGTCATGGCGGCCCCGGCCGAATATGGCGATCACCTGCGCGCCCGCATCCAGCCGCTGATGACCGGCATCGGCCCGGTCGAGGCCGCCGTCGCCCTGACCGCCGCCCTGGCGCGGCTTGAGGCGGCGGACAACCTGCCCGACCTGATCGTGTCGCTGGGGTCGTGCGGGTCGCGCGTTCTGGAACATGCCGCCGTCTGTCAGGCCGCCTCGGTCGCCTATCGCGACATGGACGCCAGCCCGCTCGGCTTCCCCAAAGGCGTGACGCCGCTGCTGGACCAACCGGCGGTCCTGCCCCTGCCATGCCCCATCCCCGGCGTGCCGGTCGCGCGCCTGTCGACCGGCGCCAACGTCGTGTCCGGCGCCGCCTATGACGCCATCGACGCCGAGATGGTGGACATGGAGACCTGGGCCCTGGTCCGCGCCGCCCAGACCTTCGGCCTGCCCCTGATCGCGCTTCGCGGCGTATCCGACGGCCGGGCCGAGCTGAAGGCGCTGGAGGACTGGACCGCCACCCTGCATCACGTCGATCGCAATCTGGCCGTCGTGCTGGATCGGCTGGTCGCGGTGCTGGAGGCCGACGGCCTCGCCGCCCTTGAAATATCGGCCCCGCAAGGCCAAGACCCCGCGCAACTCTCCCCGGATTCGATCACGTCATGACCACGCCGCACCAAAAGGTTCTCATCGTCGATTTCGGCAGTCAGGTGACGCAGCTGATCGCGCGCCGCCTGCGCGAGGCCAGCGTCTATTGCGAGATCCATCCGTTCCACAAGGCCGAGGCCGCCCTGGCCGCCATGAAGCCGGCGGCCATCATCCTGTCGGGCGGCCCCGAGAGCGTGCATGAAGAGGGCAGCCCTCGCGCGCCGCAGGGGGTGTTCGAGGCCGGCGTGCCGGTGCTGGGCATCTGCTACGGCGAGATGACGATGTGCGAACAGCTGGGCGGCAAGGTCGAGGGCGGCCACACGCGCGAGTTCGGTCGCGCCGAGATCACGGTTCAGAAGACCTCGCCCCTGCTGGCCGACCTGGCCCCCGTCGGCGAGAACGAAGAGGTCTGGATGAGCCACGGCGACAAGATCGTCGCCATTCCGCAAGGCTTCGACGTGGTCGCCTCGTCCGACGGTTCGCCCTATGCGGTGATCGCCGACGAGGCCCGCCGCTTCTACGGCGTGCAGTTCCACCCCGAGGTGATGCACACGCCGCGCGGCCATCAGATGCTGAAGAACTTCACCCACGGCATCGCGGGCTTGAAGGGCGACTGGACCATGGCCGCCTATCGCGACGAGAAGATCGCCCAGATCCGCGAACAGGTCGGCGACGCCAAGGTGATCTGCGGCCTGTCCGGCGGGGTCGACTCCTCGGTTGCGGCGGTCTTGATCCACGAGGCCATCGGCGACCAGCTGACTTGCGTCTTCGTCGACACCGGATTGCTGCGCAAGGACGAGGCGAAACAGGTCACGACCCTGTTCCGCGAGCACTACAATATCCCGCTGGTTCATGTTGATGCATCGGAGGAATTCCTGAGCGAGCTGGCTGGCCAGTCGGACCCGGAAACCAAGCGCAAGATCATCGGTCGCGTCTTCATCGAGATTTTCGACCGCGAGTCCGCCAAGATCGAAGGCGCCGAATTCCTGGCCCAGGGCACACTCTATCCCGACGTGATCGAGAGCGTGTCCTCGTCCAGCGGCAAGGCCCACGTCATCAAGAGCCACCACAATGTCGGCGGCCTGCCCGACTATATGAAGCTGAAACTGGTCGAACCCTTGCGCGAGTTGTTCAAGGACGAGGTCCGCGCCCTGGGCCGCGAACTGGGCCTGACCGACGCCTTCGTGGGCCGCCACCCGTTCCCCGGACCGGGCCTGGCCATCCGCATCCCCGGCGAGATCACCCCCGACGCCGTAGCCACGCTCCAGGACGCCGACGCCATCTATCTGGACGAAATCCGCAAGGCGGGCCTCTATGACGACATCTGGCAGGCCTTCGCCGTCTTACTGCCGGTCAAGACCGTCGGCGTCATGGGCGACGCCCGCACCTACGAAAAAGTCCTGGCCCTGCGCGCCGTCACCTCCACCGACGGCATGACCGCCGACTTCTATCAGTTCCCCTGGGACATCCTGGCCAAGACCGCCACCCGCATCATCAACGAAGTCCGCGGCGTGAACCGCGTGGTCTACGACGTGACGTCCAAGCCGCCGGGGACGATCGAGTGGGAATGATTCAGGGCTTTCGGAGTCTTTCGGCGGCGCTTTGAAATATAGCGCTAAATCACTGACTTGCAAGATAAATGCTTTCGCAGCCTCTCGATACCTTTCGAGGGGCTGCTTTGGTTTTTGTCGGTCGCTCCGACGGTCCCGCCGCCATTGCTCGCGGAGACTCCGCTCCATACCGTCATAGGACCGAGGGCGTCCTGACGGTCTTTTTTCTGAGCCAAGCTGCGGATTTGGCTGAGGAAAAAGATCCCGAAAGGTCCCGAAAACGCCTGACGGTCTTTTGGAGTGAAAACGGCATGCTCACCGACGCTGAATTGCGAAATACCCGTGGAAAAACGAAGCCTTACAAAAAGACCGACAGGGACGGTCTCTACGTCCTCGTAACACCGACAGGCGGCATCGCTTTCAAGTACGACTACCGCTTCAACGGGCGGCGCGAGACGGTCACGTTCGGCGCCTACGGCCCGACCGGGCTCTCGCTCGCCAGGGCGCGGGAGAAGCTGGTCGAAGCGAAGCGCCAGATCGCCGAAGGCGTTTCGCCGGCGTTGGACAAGCAGCGCGTCAAGCGCCGGCTGAAGGAGGCCCAGAGGTTCGAGCAGGTGGCGATCCGATGGATGGATCATGCGCCGATGGCCGACAGCACCCGCAACATGCGGCGATCCATCTTCAACCGGGAAATCCTGCCTCAATGGCGCACCCGCCTGCTGAACGAGATCACCCCCAACGATCTTCGCGCCCACTGCAAGACGATCGTCGAGCGGGGCGCGCCGGCGACGGCTGTCCACGTCCGGGACATCGTCAAACAGATCTACGCCTACGCCATCCTGCACGGCGAGAAGATCGACAATCCCGCGGACGGGGTGGGGCCGGCCTCCATCGCCACCTTCCGGCCGCGCGATCGGTCGCTGTCGCCGACGGAGATCCGGATCGCGCTGAACCTGTTGGGGGAGGTGGCGACCCTGCCGACGATCCGCCTCGGCCTGAAGTTCATCCTGCTGAGCATGGTTCGCAAGAGCGAGCTGCAGGATGGCGTCTGGGACGAGGTCGACTTCGCCAACGCGGTCTGGTCGATTCCGAAGGAACGGATGAAGCGGTCGCGGCCGCACAACGTCTACCTCTCGACCCAGATGCTCGACATCCTGATCGCGCTGAAGACCTGCGCCGGAAACTCCCGTTACATCCTGCCCTCGCGCTATGACGCCGACGCGCCGATGTCGCGGGCGACCTTCAACCGGGTAACCTCGGCGATCGCCGAGCGGGCGCGCGAGCGGGACCTGCCGCTGGAGCCCTTCACGGTCCACGACCTGCGGCGCACCGCCTCGACGCTTCTGCACGAGATGGGCTTCAACTCGGACTGGATCGAGAAATGTCTGGCCCACGAGGAGCGGTCGTCCCGCGGCGTCTACAACAAGGCCGAGTTCGAGGCCCAGCGCCGTCACATGGCCCAGGAGTGGTCGAACGCCGTGGACGCCTGGGAGGGCGGGCGGGCGTTCACGCCCGTGCTCGTCATCCCGGAGACGGCCGGTCCTCGCTTCGATCCGCGGCTCTGACCGGTCGGCTGACCCGCTTGCGCACGTCAGGCGGCGGAGCCCTGCGGATCGGCTTGGCCCGGCGAAGCGCGAGCCAGGCCTCGACCTCGGCGAGATCCCAGACCACGCAGCGCGGCGTCAGCAGGAACCGTCTCGGAAACTGGCCGCGCTGCTCCATCTCCCAGATGGTGCTGTCGGCCAGGGGCACCATCTGGCGCAACTGGGGCTTCTTGATCGTACGCTTCAGCGGGGGGTCGGCCTGGGCCATCGAATATCTCCACAGTGTCGTGGGAATCGAAGTCGAAAGACCGCGTCAGGCCTAGCCGCCAACCTCTCGACCGTAGGCTTACTGCGTTGTGCGCGGAGAGGGCTTGCACATATCCATATTTCGACTAATTCGGAACTATGGAAACCGAACCCGCGATCCTGGCGCTCGCCGCCCTGGCGCAATCGACGCGGCTGGAGGCGTTCCGCCTGCTCGTGCGTCACGAACCCGGCGGCTTGCCGGCCGGTGAAATCGCAAACCATCTGGCGATCCCGGCCAACACCCTGTCGTCCCATCTGGGCGTCCTGACCCGCGCGGGGCTGATCCGCTCCGAGCGTCGCAGCCGGTCGATCATCTACCGGGTCGATCTGGACCGGCTTCGCGACCTGGTCCTCTTCCTGCTCAAGGACTGCTGCGGGGGCCGGGCGGACCTGTGTGAGCCTCTGCTGGCTGAACTCGCGCCCTGCTGCCCCTGAGGATCCCGTGGACATCGTCATCTATCACAACCCGGCCTGCGGGACGTCGCGCAACGCGCTTGAACTCGTTCGCCACCTCGGCATCGAGCCGCACGTCGTCGAGTATCTGAAGACCCCGCCGTCGCGCGCCATGGTCGCCTGGCTGGCCGAACGCACCGGCGCGCCGCTGCGAGACCTGTTGCGCGAGAAGGACACGCCCTTCGCCGAACTGGCGCTCGGGAATCCCGACCTGACGGACGATCAGCTTCTGGACGCGATCGAGGCCCATCCGATCCTGCTCAACCGGCCGATCGTCGTCAGTCCCTTGGGCGTCAGGCTCTGCCGGCCGTCCGAAGCCGTGCTTGACCTTCTGCCCGCTGAGGGCCTCAAACCCTTCACCAAGGAGGACGGCGAGGTGGTCATCGACGTCGACGGCCGGCGGGTGGGACGATGATCGATACGCCCGTGTCGGAGGCCGCGCCGCCGCGCCGCCTGTCCTTCCTCGACCGCTGGCTGACGGCGTGGATCTTCGCCGCCATGGGTCTGGGCGTCGCCTTGGGAACCCTGGTTCCCGGCCTTCCCGCCTGGGTCGACAGCCTTTCGGTCGGCGCGACCAACATCCCGATCGCCATCGGTCTGATCCTGATGATGTACCCGCCGCTGGCCAGGGTCCGCTATGAGGCGCTGCCGCGCGTGTTCGCCGACAGGCGCGTGCTGGCCCTGTCCCTGTTCCAGAACTGGGTGCTGGGTCCGGTGCTGATGTTCGTCCTTGCGGTCATCTTCCTGCGCGATCAGCCCGAATACATGACCGGCGTCATCCTGATCGGCCTGGCGCGGTGCATCGCCATGGTGCTGGTCTGGAACCAGCTGGCGCGGGGCGACAATCAGTATGTGGCCGGGCTCGTCGCCTTCAACTCGATCTTCCAGATCCTGTTCTTCAGCCTCTACGCCTGGATCTTCCTGACCGTCCTGCCGCCGCTGTTCGGCCTGCAGGGCAGCGTGGTCGACGTCAGCGTCTGGACCATCGCCGGCGCCGTTCTGATCTACCTCGGCCTGCCGTTCCTGGCCGGCTTCCTGACCCGCCGCAGTCTGATCGCCCGCCGGGGCGCCGACTGGTACGAGCGCCGCTTCCTGCCGCGCATCGGGCCGATCACCCTGGTCGCCCTGCTGTTCACCATCGTGGTCATGTTCAGCCTCAAGGGCGGCGAGGTGGTGGCTCTTCCGCTCGACGCCCTGCGCATCGCCATTCCGCTGACCATCTACTTCCTCGTCATGTTCGTGGTCAGCTTCCTCCTGGGCAGGCTGATCGAGGCCGACTATCCGCGCACCACAGCCCTGGCCTTCACAGCGGCCTCGAACAATTTCGAACTGGCCATCGCGGTGGCCATCGCGGCGTTCGGGCTGACCTCGCCGGTCGCCTTCGCGGCGGTCATCGGGCCGCTGGTCGAGGTGCCGGTGCTGATCCTGCTGGTGTCGGTCGCGCTGTGGATGGGCCGGCGCTGGTTCCCGGACACCGCCCCGCCGGCGGACGTCGTCTGATGATCGGGCTTCACCGCGTCGATGCAAACGATTCCGGTCTGATCGCCGCGCTCAGAACCGAGGGCCTGCCGGACCCCGGCGCCGGCCGCTACTTCCGCGCCGACGACGACAGCGCCCTGGCCGGATACGTCGGCCTGGAAGGGCAGGGGCGGGACCTGCTGCTGCGCTCCCTGGTCGTATCCGCCCACAGGAAGGCGCAAGGCCTCGGAAGCCGCATCCTGACCGCCGCCGAAGCCGTGGCGAGCGACATGGGCGGGGAACGTCTTCACCTGCTCACCACGACGGCCGAGCCCTTCTTCATCCGGCGCGGCTTCGTCGCCGCCGATCGGGAGGCCGCGCCCGAAGCGATCCGGCGAACCGGCGAGTTCACGGACATCTGCCCGGCCTCGGCCGCCTATCTCACCAAGGATCTCGGATGACCTTCGCGCGTCTGCGGCCGCTGCCGGATCCGGATCATCTGCCGGCCCTGGACGCGGCTTTTCTGTCGAGCGATCCGGCGGGCGGCCTGGGTCCGCACGACCACCCGCCACGCATTCTTCTCCTGTACGGGTCGCTGCGCGAACGCTCCTACTCGCGGCTCTGCGTCGAGGAAGCGGCCCGCCTGCTGCAGCGCATGGGATGCGAGACCCGCATCTTCGACCCGTCCGACCTGCCCCTGCCGGGCGCGCCCGGCGACGACGCGCACCCGGCGGTGCGAGAGTTGCGCGAGCACGCGCTCTGGTCGGAAGGCATGGTCTGGTGCAGCCCCGAACGGCACGGTCAGGTGTCCGGCCTGATGAAGCTGCAGATCGATCATCTGCCGCTGAGCCTGGGCGGCATGCGCCCGACCCAAGGCCGGACGCTCGCGGTCATGCAGGTGTCGGGCGGCTCCCAGAGCTTCAACGCCGTCAACACCCTGCGCCTGCTTGGCCGCTGGATGCGGATGATCACCATCCCCAACCAGTCCAGCGTGGCCAAGGCCTTTCAGGAATTCGACGAGGCAGGACGGATGAAGCCCTCGGCCTATTATGAGCGCATCGTCGATGTGATGGAGGAACTGGTGCGCTTCACCATCCTCACCCGGCCTCACGCGGTCCAGCTGGTGGACCGCTATTCGGAGCGCAAGGCGGCCGGAACTCCGGTCGACGCCGCCGCCGACCTTTCGGGGATCGCTATCGCCGCCCAGTAGGGCGTCACCGGTCTAGAAGGCGGTCCTGAGCGACGGGTCGATGGAGTCGCGCCAGTCCTCGCCGACCTTGGCGTCCTCGGCGAACGAAGGCCAGCGAGCGACCGCCTCGCGGACCTCCTGGACGATAGCGCGGGCCCGACGGGCATTGATCGCGGCCGTGCGGGCGCAGGCGTCGAAATCCTCCAGGGTGAAACCGTCGCGCTTGCCGTTCATCGACATCTGATGGCGCGCGGTCCAGTCGCCGTCGGGATTGTAGCTCCAGGTGATGTCAAAGGCCGGCGACAGGCTCCAGGCCCCGGTGCGGTCCATCAGGAAGGCGATGTTCTTGACGTGGTCGTCCTGGTTGCGGGCGACGATGTTGAAGGCCATGCGCCGGAACTGCTCTTCCAGCGCCTCCATCGGCAGGCCGAGGCGGCGCATGACGAACAGCGCCTGTTCGTAGGAATAGGCGTTCTGGTCGTTGAAATCGTAATGGGCGAGCGCGGCCAGCGACTGCATGTGCAGCTTGCCGCCGCCAGGCAGGCGGTCGAACCGTTTGGTCATGAAATGGCGCCGGCCGCCCTCTTCAAGGAGCCGGCATTCGGCGACGGCGACGCCGGCGGCGGCGGCCATCCGGGCGTAGGCGTACTCGACCGCGCCGTAGCCTTGCGGGTCGGTCAGCTCCTTGTCCTTGTTGCCCTTCACGCCGTCGAACTTGAGCAGCCAGTAGTCGAAGCCGTCGCCGGCCTCGACCTGGCCCGAGCGGACTTCGTTGGTCGCGGCGTTCCAGGCGATCACCGCCTTGGCGCGCGCGCCGCCGGCGGAGGTGCCGACCCGCAGGATGTCGCGCAGGGCCTCGGCCTTCTTTTCGTCAGCAAAGGAGGAGCGCAGGTCGTTGCGGTGGGTCAGGACTTCCGAGGCCAGTTCGACCAGGGCGTCGAGCTTGATCTTCGTCGCCGCCTTGCGGCGCGGACCCTTGGCCGGGGCGAACTCCAGCGCGCCCATGCCGCGGCCCTGGGTGGCCAGCCAGGCGTCGATCAGGGTGTTGCCGTACTTGTCGGGCAGGGCGTCGGCCAGCATGCCGGGCAGGCCGTGAAAGCTGCGCGGATTGAGGTCGGGGAAAGTGTAGACCTCCGGGCCCAGCGGCATCATCAGCGGCGCCACCTGGATGCCGCTGGCGATGAACGCCGGATCGTAGGCGAAGGCGGCGACGTCGGCGCCGTCTTGCAGCGACACGGCGCCGATGCGGCTTCCCCACAGACGGACCTCGGCGACCGTGGTCATTGTTCGTCGCCCCAGGTCCACGGCTTCGTGGCCTCCGGAGCCTCGGCCGGGCGGGCGCGCTGGCGCGTCTTGCCGTGGCGCTCGAGCAGGGCGAGGGGATTGGGCGGGGTCTCGGGCAGCAGCCGGTCGACGCCGTCCAGCCTGTCCAGGGCGCGCAGGCAACGCACGAGGTTGCCGAACTGGGTGGAGGCTCCGTCCTCAAGCCGCTCGATCGTGCGCTTGGACACGCCGGCGGCTTGGGCGAACTGGGCCTGGGTCATCTGCCGCGCGAGCCGCGCGTCAGCGATCCTGCGGCCAAACTCGACCAGGGCGGCCTCATCGGTGGTAAGGTTGGTGATCTTCATAATTCGCCACTTTCGACGACTTATATAGGGCCGTACACCTTAACTCGTCAATACTGGCGATTTATAAAATTCATTTATCGGGCAATAATTCGCCAATTATGACGAGTTATGTAGGGAAATGGCTTCAAGTCGCCAGAAGTGGCGATTTGTAGCAGGATGGAGCCAGAGGGCGACGCCCCTCAAGCCGTAGCCTTACGACCGTAGAGGACGTCAGCCCTCAGGCGCTGGCCGGGTCGGCTTGGGCGCCGAGTGCCGGGTGAAGCCGACCACCAGAACGGCGACCGTCAGCAACTGAACGGCGACGCCTTCGACCGTTGGATAGAGGCCGAGGATTTCGATGCGGGGGATCCAGGCCAGCGGATGGACATCGAGCCACCCCGCCTCCTGCAGCGCCGCCACCCCCTTGCCGACCAGGACGACCGACAGGATGGCCATGAGGATCGAGCTCAGGGAGAAGAACCGGCCGATCGGCAGGCGCTTGCTGTAGGCCAGCAGGGCCCAGGCCACCACGGCCAGGATCGCCACCGCCGTCAGGGCGCCGGCCAGCATGCCGAGGTGGCCGCCCTGGCTCCAGATCGCCGCATAGAACAGGATGGTCTCGAACACCTCCCGGTAGACCACCACGAAGGCCAGCAGGAACAGGAACCAGGCCGACCGTTTCGACAAGGCGTGGGAGAGCTTGTCGCGGATGTAGGTCTGCCAGGCGTCGGCATGCGACTTGCCGTGCATCCAGATGCCCACGGAGACGAGCACGACGGCCGCCAGAAGCGAGCCGAACCCTTCGGTGAGTTCCCGGCTGGCGCCGCTGATGGAGATGAAGAAGGTCGCGGCCGCCCAGGTGGCGCCGCCGGCGACCAGCGCGGCCACCCAGCCGCCGTGGACGTAGCGCAGCACCTCGGGGCGTTCAGCCTTCCTGAGGAAGGCGATCATCGCCACCACGATGAGCAGGGCCTCCAGGCCCTCGCGCAGCAGGATGGTGAAGGCGCCGAGGAAGCTGGCGAGATTGTCCGCCTCCTGGGGCGCAAGGGCCCGCTCGGCCGTGTCCAGCAGGGCGTTCGCGCGCGCGACCCGGTCCGCGACCTCCTGGGCGGCTGCGCCCCGGCTGATCGAGACGCGCAATTCGGTCATGGCGGTCTCGACCCGGCGCAGCAGGGCGCCGTCCCGGGCGCCGAGGGCCGGCTCGATCGGCTCGACGCCGTCGAGGTAGGCGGACAGCGCCAGGTCCGTCGCCGTCTTGCGGTCGCCCCGGCGGTAGGCCGCCTCGCTCTCGGCCAGGCGCGTCCGCGCCAGGGTCAGCGTCGATCCGGCCGGGCGCATCGCCGCCTCGGGGCGACGTCGCAGATAGGCGGTCAGGGCACGCGCCCGGGGTTCGCCGAGGCGGGTGGCCAGCTCGGCCGGCGTGGTCTGGGTGAGAGCGGCCAGGTCGGGGAAGGCCGCACGGACCGCCGGATCGCCGTCCCACAGGCGCTTGCCCTCGGCGGCTTCGGCGTCGGTGAAGGCGAAGCGGCCGACATAGAAGGCCAGCGCCCAGCGGTCCTCGGCCGGCAGGTGCGAGAAGCTGGCCATGGCCGTGCCCTCAAGGCCCTGGTCGATCACCTGGTAGAGGCCGAAGACGCTGCGCTGGCGGGCGCGCTCTACGTCGGCGAAGGCGATCGCGGGCGGATCTAGCCCCTCGGCGCCCGGGCCGTCGGCGCGCCCAGTCACGCCGTGGCAGACCGAGCACTGCTCGGCATAGAGGGCGGCGCCGCGGGCCAGGTCGGGCGGGAACGAGGGCGCCAGCGGGCTCGGATAGGCCGTCAGCACCGCGCCGGCCAGGGCCTTGGCCCGGGCGCCGACGACGCGGGGGTCCGCCTTGTCCCGGATGGCCGCCTGCAGGCCCTCGGCGTCGCGCACCAGAGCGGCCTTGGCCGGGTTGGCCGGCAAGGCGTCCAGGCGCGTCCGAATCTGGGTGCTGAACTCGATCATCTCGCCGTACTCGGCCGGGTTGACGACCTCGCCGTTGGCCACCGCGCCCGCGTAGTCGACCGCCACATAGTCGAGCAGCCGCCAGGCCACCTGGGCCTCGGAGGCGGTCGGGGCCTGGGCGAGGGCAGGGGCGGCCAGCCCCAAGGCGAACAGCAGGGCGAGCAGGCGGAACAGAGGACGCATGGGGAACCTAGTTGTGAGCGGCTCGCATTAGCATTCGCGCCCGGAGACTGTCTCGCTCTAAAGCGACGCCGGGTGCTCGTGCAGAGCTTCGATCACCTTGCAGGCGGAGACCCGGCCGCCGGCGCATTCCGCCGTCATTCGCGACAGCTCGCCTTGCAGGGCCCTCAGTTGGGCGATCTTCTGCTTCACCTCGGCGAGGTGGCGTTCGGCGATGACGTTCGCCTCTGCGCAGGGCCGGTCCGGGTGATCGGACAGGTCCAGCAGGGAGCGGATCGAGTCCAGATCGAACCCCAGCTGGCGGGCATGCCGGATGAACGATAGGCGGCGCTCCGCCGCGTCGTCATACATGCGCCGGTCGCTGGCGGTGCGCGGCGGCGCGGGAAGCAGGCCGATCTCCTCATAGAAGCGGATGGTCGGAACCTTGACGCCGGTGGCGGCGGCGAGCTTGCCGATCGGGCGCAGGCGCGATGAAGCGGGGGAGGGCGGGGTCATGGCGTCTCGGATTTGACGGCTGAAGGCCGGAGGGCGACCCGGCGCGGGATCATCGGCCGAGCCCCATCAGGACGATGGCGATGCCGAAGGCGGCGATGGTGGAGGCGCCGGTGAGGGCCATGCCGAAGGCCCGGGCGCCCGCGCCCTTGGCGTAACCCAGGGCGAAGAACACCCGGCCGGCCAGGTAGAGGGCGACCAGCACCGGCAGGAGGATCATCTGCTCGCCTCGCAGCATCGTGGCGAGGACCAGGTGGGCGCCCACAGCCAGGACCGTCTGCTCGAGCGAGTTCTGAAGCACGGCGGCGGGCACGGCGAGCCTGGCGCTGGGCGCCGCATAGGCGGACCCCGGCCGGTCGGCGTCGGATCGGAACCGGATGCCGGCCACGGTCCTCAAACAGCCGCCGAGCCACAGGAAGACCGGCAGCTCGGCTTTCAGCGCGTAGGCCAGGCGGTCGGCCGTCGCCATATCCGGCGCGGCCCCAAGCACAGCCGGCGGCAGCCATAGCCAGGCGGCCGCGATGGCCGCGGCGGTCACGGCGATCGCCAGCGCCGAGCGGACGGCGATCGCTCTCTGTTCGGCGGACAAGGTTATCGCACCGCCCGTCCCAGGGTCGAGGACGCCGGGCGGCTCCCCGAGCCGCGGACGGTCAGGAGGAGCAGCGCGACGCCGCAGACGATGGCCGCATCGGCGAGATTGAAAGTCGGCCAGTGCGCCTCGCCCCAATGAAGGTCGATGAAGTCGGTGACCGCCCCGAAGCGCAACCGGTCGAGCAGGTTCCCGGTCGCTCCGCCGGCGATGAAGCCCGCCGCAACCGCGGTGACAGCGCTTCGCGTCCGCCATATCCAGGTCAGCAGGGCGCCGATGATCACGAACGCCACAACGCTCAGCGCCCATCGGCCCGCGTCGCCCGAGCCGGCGAACAGGCCGAAGGTGACGCCCGGATTGAATCCGAGACGCAGCGAGAGGAACGGGGCGAGGTCCACCGGGGCGTCGAGTTGAGCGCGGGCTGCGGCCTTGGCGACCTGATCCAGAACGGTGATCAGCGCGGCGAGCGCGAAGGCGACCGCCTGCAGGCGGCCGGGAGCGCGTCGGGTCGGGTGCATGGTGATCATCAGGCCTCCAAATGGTTCGATCGATTATGCGCCCTCTAGCTACTAGAGGATCGAGTCAATTCGCCAGCTGGCGACCTTTCAGGCGCGGCATGCATTTTCGGCTTGATCCTCCAGCGACTGGAGTATGCATGCTTCCGGTGAAAGGCGGAACCGATGACCGACTCCCTCTCGTCCCCGGACCCGGCTGCGACCGGCTGCGGTTGCGGCTCCGCCGCCAAATTCGACGGCGCCACCCCGGCCTATCGCCGCATCCTCATGGCGGTGATCGCCATCAACGGCGCCGCCTTCGTGGCCATCGCGGGCGGGGCGGCCCTGCAGGGCTCGGCCTCGCTGGGCGCCAACGCCCTGGACTTCCTGGCCGACGCGGCCACCTACGGCATCAGCCTGGCCGTGATCGGACGCTCGGTCGCCGTGCGGTCCGGGGCGGCCATGATCAAGGGCGCCAGTCTCGCCGCGTTGGCCCTGTTGATCCTGGGGTATGCGGTCTGGCGGGCCACCTCCGGGGCGCCCCCCGAGGGCTTCGTCATCACAGGACTGGGCGCCCTCGGCTTCTTCGCCAACGCCCTGGCCGCGCTCCTGCTGGTCCGCCATCGCGAGGGCGACGCCAATGTTCGCTCGGTCTGGCTGTGCACGCGCAACGACCTGATCCAGAGCCTGGTGGTCGCCGGCACCGGTCTGGCGGTGTGGCTGACCGCGTCCCGCTGGCCGGACCTGATCGCAGGAGCGATCCTGGCGGTGGTCTTCCTGCAGTCGGCCTGGTCGATCCTGAAACAATCGCGCGCAGAGTTGAAGGCCGCCGCGTGACCGCGGGCTTCACTCCCGCGCTCGGTCACGCCGCCCTGAGCGGGTTCTACGATCCCGCCATCGCCCTGTTGACCCGGGAGCGGACGTGGCGCGCGCGACTGCTCGACCAGGTCGACCCCCGCTCCGAAGAGACCGTGATCGACCTCGGCTGCGGCACCGGATCCTTCGCCGTGTCGCTGGCGCGCCGCGCCCCGGACGCGCGCATCATCGGCCTCGATCCTGATGGCGACATCCTCAAGCGGGCGGCGGCCAAGGCGGACGCCGCCGGCCGGACCGTGCGCTTTGTCCAAGGCTATGCGCGTGATGTGGCCGAGCTCCTGGGCGAGGGCGTCGCCGACAAGGTCGTGTCCAGCCTGGTCTTCCATCAGCTGCCGATGGAGGAGAAGCGCTCGGGTTTGTCCTCCAGCTGGCGGGCGCTCAGGTCCGGCGGGACGCTCCACATAGCCGACTACGGCCGGCAGACGGGCGCGATGCGCGCCCTGTTCCGCATCGTCCAGACCCTTGACGGTTACGAGAACACCCAGCCGAACGCCGACGGCGCCCTGCCGATCCTGATCGCCGAGGCCGGCTTCGTCGGGGTGAGCGAAGTCGCCGTCCTGCCTACCCTGACCGGCGCGATCGGCTTCTATCGCGCGACACGCCCATGATGCGGTTACGGACACGGCGTCGCGTGCTACAGGGCGCCATGCGCAAGGGCCCGGCGAGACGAGGACTGATGGCGACGCTTCTGGCGTCGTTCCTGTCGTTCCTTGTCCTGGCGACGGCGGTCGATGCCGCCGCCTGCATCGCCGAGGAGGCCGGCGCGTCGTTCGTCGAGGTGACGGCGACCCAGGTCGCCGCCCCTGCCGGGGACCGGGAGGACGCCGACAGGGGCGCCGCCGACCCGCGCGGCTGCACCCACTGCCAATGCCACCATGGCGGCCTCACGGCGCCGCCGGTCGCGCCTGAGGTCAGCCGCACGATCAGCGCGGGCGCGACCCACCCGGTCCTGTTCGTGGACCACCCCCCGTCCCGCGCGCCCGCCGGACCGGAGCGACCGCCCAGAGCCTGACGTTCGCCCGCGCTCGCGCGATCGCCTTCGTCGAAACTCTGGAACCCCCAACGATGCCTCTCTCCCCCTTGTGTCGGCCGCCGCGCGCGGTCGGCTGCGCCCTGGCCGTCCTGGCTGTGGCGGCCGGCTTTCCGGCCTGGGCCGATCCCGCCCCGGCCTTCGAACAGCTTCTCACCCAGGCGCTGACCGCGCCCGCGGCGGCCGAGGCCGACGCCAATCTGGCCGCCGCCGACGGCCGGCTGGCCCAGGCCGGCGTTCGGCCCAACCCGGAGCTCGGGGTCGAAGTCGAGAACATCCTTGGCCGCGGCCCCTTTCAGGGGGTGGACGGAGCCGAAACCACCCTGACGGTGTCTCAGGATCTGGAACTCTGGGGACGTCGCGGCGCCCGGGTCGGCGTGGCCCGGTCGGAGCGCGAGGCCGCCCGCTGGCGCCGCGACGCCAGTCGGCTGCAGGTCGCGGCGGCCCTGGCTATCGCCTACGCCGAAGCCGAGGCCGCCCAACGCCGGTTCGCCTTGGCCGAGGAAGCGCTCGAACTCGCGGTCGCCGACGCCCGGGCGGCACTGATCCTCGTCGAGGAAGGCCGCGAGCCCCTGCTTCGGGGCATCCAGGGCGAGAGCGAGGCGGCGGCGGCGCGCGCCGCCCTCGACGAAGCACGGGCCGAACGCGACGCCGCCTTCGCCGAACTGACCGCCCTCGCCGGCGGCCAGACGCCGCTCACATCCGTGGAGGCCTCGCTGCTCGACCGCGTCCCCGCCGTGTCGGCGGGGCAGGCGGCCGAGGCGCCGGCGGTTCTGGCCCTCGTCGCCGAGCGCGACGCGGCGCAGGGCCGGGTGCGCGTCGAAACGGCGCGTGGACGGCCTGACGTTCGCGCCAGCGTGGGGGTCCGCCGGTTCGAGGCCGAGGACGCCACAGCCCTGACCGCCGGCGTCAGCCTGCAACTGCCGCTGTTCGACCGGAACCGGGGCGGGGTCTCGGCCGCGGAGGCCGAGGTGCGCGCCGCCGAGGCGCGACTTCGGGGCGCCCGGCTCGACGCCGACGCCGCCTGGCGCGCCGCCGCCGCCCGGCGGGACGCGGCCGTCAGCCGCGTCATCGCCGCCGACGCGGCGGTGACGGCGGCGACGGAGGCCTACCGTCTGACGCGGATCGGCTTCGAGGCCGGCCGCCTGTCGCAACTGGAACTGCGCAGCACCCGGACCGGCCTCGTGCAGGCCCGGGACGTCGCTATCGCCGCCCGCCTGACGCGGGCCCGGGCGGAAGCCGAACTCGCGCGCCTGGAAGGCCGCGCCCCCTTTGGAGCTCAACTATGAACACCCGCACCCGGACCACCGCGGCGGTCGCCGCCCTGATCGTGGCCGTCGGCGCCGGCTATGGCGTCGCCCGTCTGACCGCCGCCCCTCCGGCCGGAGCGGCGGCCGAGAGCGAGGAAGGCCACGCCGAAGAAGGCGAGGGCGGCGAACCCGGCGTGGTCATCCTGACCCCGGCCGAAGCCCAAGCCGCCGGCATCCGCATCATCTCGGTGCAGTCCGGCGGCGGCGGCGAAACCCGGCTCGCCGGACGCGTGGAATCCGCGCCCGACGCCCAGGCGGCCGTCGGCGCTGCGCTCGGCGGCCGGATCGAACGGCTGCTGGTCGCCCCGGGCTCGGTCGTGCGTGCCGGTCGGCCGATCGCGATCGTGATCAGCGGAGACGGAGCCGCCCTCCGCGCCGAGGCCGACGCCGCGACGGCCGAGGCCCGCGCCGCCTCCGCCGCGCGGACCCGGGACGCGAACCTGTTCAACCAGGGCGTGGTGGCGCGCCAGGACGTCGAGGCGTCTGAGGCGCGCGCCGCCGCCGCCGAGGCCCAGGCCCGCGCGACCCGGGCGCGCGTCGCGGCCGCGGGAGGGCCCAACGCCAGCGGGCGAGCGACGATCGTCGCCCCGATCAGCGGGGTCGTCACGGCCCTGCGGGTCGGTCTCGGCGGCGTCGTCCAGCAGGGCGATCCGATCGCGACGATCTCCAATCCCAACCGTGTCGAACTGGTCTTCAACGCTCCCGCCGCCCTGGCGGCGACGGTCAGACCGGGTGCACGCATCACGATCCAGGGCCCGGACGGGGCCGAGTACGCCGCCGTCGTCACCGCGGTGGCGCCCGACGCTGACGAACAGTCCGGATCGACCCTGATCCGCGCACGCGCGGCTGGCGTCGCGCCGCCGCCGGGTTCGGCGGTGAGCGGCTCGATCATCACCGGCGGCGCAAGCGGCATCGCCGTGCCAGCCGAGGCGGTCCAGACCGTCGACGGCGCCAGCGTCGTCTTCATCGTCACCCCGACGGGCTTCCGGGCCCAGCCGGTGGTTCCGGGTCGCCGGGCCGGAGACCGCATCGAAATCGTCCGCGGTCTCACCGGCGCGGAGCGCATCGCCGGCGCCAACGCCTTCCTGCTCAAGGCCGAGCTCGGCAAGGGCGCCGTGGAGGATGATGACTGATGCTCGACCGGATCATCTCAGGCGCGGTGCGCTATCGCTGGCTCGTCGTGCTGGCCGCCATCGTGCTCGCCGGCTTCGGCGTGCGCGAACTGGTGCGGCTGCCGATTGACGCCGTCCCGGACATAACCAATCGCCAGGTCCAGGTGACCACCGTCGCCCCCGCGCTGGGGCCTGAGGAGGTGGAGCGCCAGGTGACCTTCCCGATGGAGACGGCCCTGGCCGGCCTGCCGGGCCTCGTCGAGACCCGGTCGCTGTCGCGGCACGGCTTCTCGCAGATCACCGCCGTCTTCACGGACAGCACGGACATCTATTTCGCGCGCAACCTCGTCAACGAGCGCATGCAGGCCGCGCGGGACGACCTTCCCGAGGGCGTCCAGCCGTCGATGGGCCCTGTCGTGACCGGCTTGGGCGAGGTGTTCATCTTCACCGTCGAGCTGACGGGACAGGCCGCCCGCACGGGGGCGGTCTACATCACGCCCGAGGGCGAGCGGCTGACGACCGACGAGGAGAAGGCCACCTATCTGCGCACGGTCCAGGACTGGATCATCGCGCCCCAGCTCAAGACCGTGGAAGGCGTCGCCGGCATCGATGTCCAGGGCGGCTATGTGAAGGAGTACGCCGTCCATCCCGACCCGGCGCGCCTCGCCGCCTATGGCGTGGGTCTTGTGCAGCTGGTCGAGGCCCTCGAGCACGCCAACCGCATCGCCGGGGCCGGTTATGTGAACCGGGCCGGCGAAGCCTACATCGTCCGCGCCGATGCGCGGATCCGCAGCCTCGAGGAACTGGCCCAGACCCCGATCCTCAATCGCGGCGGCCAGGTGATCCGGGTCTCGGACGTCGCCACGGTGGAGATCGGTCGCGCGCCGCGCCTCGGTTCGGCCAGCAGCAACGGTCGCGAAACCGTCGTCGGCACCGCCCTGATGCTTCAGGGTGAGAACTCTCGCGCCGTCGCCCATCGCGTCGGCGAGCGCCTCAAGGAGATTGGGGCCAGCCTGCCGCCGGGGGTCGTCGCCAGGCCGGCGCTCGACCGCACCCAGTTGGTCGAGGCCACGATCCGCACCGTCGAGCACAACCTCGCCCTCGGCGCCCTGCTGGTCATCGCCGTGCTCTTCTTCGCGCTCGGCAATGTGCGGGCGGCGATCATCACCGCCTTGGTCATCCCGCTCAGCTTCCTGTTCGCGGCTGCGGCCATGAACCGCTTCGGCATCAGCGCCAATCTGCTCAGCCTGGGCGCGCTCGACTTCGGCCTGATCGTCGACGGCGCCGTAGTCGTCATCGAGAACACCCTGCGTCGGCTCGCCATGCGCCGCGAGAGCGTCGGCCGCGCCTTGAGCTTGCCCGAACGGCTGACGGTGGCGGTAGAGGCGGCCCGGGAGATGGCGCGGCCGGCCGCCTTCGGCCAGGCCATCATCCTTCTGGTCTATGCGCCCCTGCTGATGTTCGAAGGCGTCGAGGGCAAGATGTTCGGCCCCATGGCCGGCACCGTGATGTTCGCCTTGCTGGGCGCCTTCATCCTCTCCTTCACCTTCGTGCCGGCCATGGCCGCCATCTGGGTCCGGGAGCCGAAGGGACATGACGACGAGACCCGCCTGAGCCGTGCCGCCAAGGCCCGTTATGAACCGCTGCTGCGGCGGGTGGTCGAACGGCCGCGGGCGGTGGTCGCGGGGGCCGGCCTGGCCGTTCTGGTCGGCCTCGTGGCCTTCCTGAGCCTGGGCCGCGAGTTCGTGCCGACGCTCGACGAGGGCGACGTCCTGGTCCAGGCGTTGCGGGTCCCTTCCACCTCGCTGGAACAGAGTCAGGCCATGCAGTTCCAGGTCGAGCGGACGCTGCAGGCCATGCCCGAGGTGGAGCAGGTCGTCACCCGCACCGGCACCGCCGAGGTGGCGTCGGATCCCATGCCGCCCTCGATCTCCGACACCTTCGTCATGCTCAGACCGCGCAGCGAGTGGCCGAACCCCTCCCTGCCCAAGGCGGAGCTGGTCGAGCGCATGGAGGAGGAACTCGGCCACCTGCTGGGGAACAATTACGAGTTCACCCAGCCGATCCAGATGCGCTTCAATGAGCTGATCGCCGGGGTTCGCTCCGACGTGGCGGTCTCCGTCTATGGCGACGACTTCGCCGCCATGCAGGCCAGCGCCGACCAGGTCGCCGCCGTGCTGCGGCGGATCCCGGGGGCGGCCGACGTGCGCGTCGAGCAGGTCTCGGGCCAGCCGTCGATCACCGCCGTCGTCGATCGGACCATCGCGGCGGCGCAAGGGGTTCACGCCAGCGACGCCGCGGACGCCCTGGCTATCGCCCTGGGCGGCCGGTCGGCCGGCCATGTGCTGGAAGGCGATCGCCGCTTCGACGTCGTGGTCCGCCTGGCCGACGAGCTGCGCAACGATCCCGCGGTGATGGTCCAGCTGCCGGTGATGCCGGAATCGGCCGAGCCCGGCGCCCTGACCGTGCCGCTTTCAGCCGTGGCTCGCTTCGACATGACTGAAGGGCCCAACCAGATCAGCCGGGAGAACGGCAAGCGGCGGATCGTCGTTCAGGCCAACGTCCGGGGTCGCGATCTCGGCGGCTTCGTGGCCGAGGCCCGCGCCGCCGTCGGTCGCGAGGTGCGGCCGCCGGTCTCCGGCTGGTTCGACTGGGGCGGGCAGTTCGAGAACCTCGAACGCGCCAGCGCCCGGTTGGCGATGATCGTGCCTCTGGTCTTCCTGACCATCGGCCTGTTGCTGTTCCTGGCCCTGCGCTCGCTCAAGGACGCAGCACTGGTCTTCGCCGGCGTGCCCCTGGCCTTGGTCGGCGGGGCCGTCGCCTTACTGCTGCGCGGCATGCCGTTCTCGATCTCGGCGGCTGTCGGCTTCATCGCCGTCTCCGGCGTCGCGACCCTGAACGGGCTCGTCCTGATGCAGGCCATTCGCCAGCGCTACGAGCAAGGAGCCGCGCCCTTGGCGGCGGCCGTGGAAGGGGCCGTCAGTCGCCTCAGAGCCGTTCTGACCACGGCCCTGGTCGCGATGCTCGGCTTCATCCCGATGGCGTTCGCCTTCGGGGCCGGCGCCGAGGTGCAGAAGCCGCTGGCGACGGTCGTCATCGGCGGCCTGCTGACCGCCACGGTGCTGACGCTTCTGGTGCTGCCAACTCTCGCCGCGCGTATTCTGGACAAGAGGGAGGAGCCGTCGTGACCACGAACGCCCAGCACGACCGGCAGCGACGCACCCTGCTGGTCGTCCTGATCCTCAACGGCCTGCTGTTCGCGGGGCTTGGCCTCGGCGGTCTTCTCGCGGACTCCAGCGCCTTGCTCGCCAATGCGCTCGATAACGCCTCCGACAGCGTCGTCTATCTGATCAGCTTCCTCGCCGTCGGCCGGGCCCTGACCTGGAAGCGGCGCGCGGCGACGACCTCGGGCGTCCTGCTGCTGATCTTCGCCGCCGGCGTCCTGGTCGACGCCGGCCGGCGGTGGTGGCTTGGGGCCGAGCCGATCGGCGGGACCATGATCGTCCTGGCCATCGTCGCTGCGGTGGTGAACCTGATTTGTCTGCAGCTTCTGCGGCGGCTCGACGGCGACGATGTCAATCTTCGCGCCGCCGAGACGTTCAGTCTCAACGACTTCGCCTCCAATGGCGGGATCATCCTCGCGGGCGGACTGGTTCTATGGTTGGACCAGTCGTGGCCGGACCTGGTGGTCGGCGTCATCGTCGCGGGGATCGCGGCCAAAGGCGGCCTGGAGATCCTGGAGGATGCCCGCAAGGCGCAGGAGGCCGCCGACTAGCGGTCGAGAGACGTATCAATTAGGCGAGGCGGCTTGCGGGCGTCGCCGTCAGCCCGTTCGCCGCCCGGTGGCGCTCTCAGGAGCCCGCTCGACCGCCACCCAGCGGCCGGCGCGTTTTTCGACTACGAAGCGCGCCGACTCCTCCTCGAACGGCGGCACGTCTCCGTCCCGGAACCAGATCCAGGGGCGGGACCGGCTGCCGGGCCGCACGAAATAGGAGCGGCGGTCGCCGGCGGTCTGCCATTCGACGATGACGGTCTTGCGGTAGGGCATGGCGAGAACAAAAGCGGAACAGGCGGCGCGGTCAAGATGGACTCCGCCGGCCGGACGCCTCGTCCACAGGCGCACGCCGCCACGCCGCTGCAAGGCGCTAAGGGCTCCGCCCTCGCGCGGGCCAGGGTGAAGCGGCTCCGCCGCCGGACCGGCCGGTCTCCCCGGCCTTCCGCGCGGTCATGCTGTTCATGATCATCATCGTCATCGGCTTGTGCAGCCCGGGCGATCCCCCTCCGGCCGGTCCGCCCTGGCCCTTGCTACCCCGGTCTCGCCGACGGGCAGGGTTTCAGGCGCGCAGTTCGCGTGCCTGCAACCCATGCCCAAAGGAGGCAGCCATGACTGCTCAATCCATCGAAACCGCCGCGACCGAGGCGATCGCGCCGCAGCACGGCGCGGAACTGATCGTGCCGTTGAACCGGCTCAAGGCCTCGCCGAAGAATGCGAGGAAGACCCCGCACAGCGCGGCGACCATCGAGGCCTTCGCGGCCTCCATCAGGGCCAAGGGGGTGTTGCAGCCGCCCGTGGTCGAGGTCGAGCGGGACGGGGAGGGCGCCCCGACCGGGAACTACCTCGTCACCATCGGCGAGGGACGCCGTCAGGGGCTGCGGCTGCTGACCAAGCGCAAGGCGATCAAGCGCACCCATCCGGTGCGCGTCATCGTGGACGCCGAGAACGACGCCCACGAGATCAGTCTGGATGAGAACATGACACGCGAGGCCATGCATCCCGCCGACCAGTTCGAGGCCTTCCAGCGGCTGGCCGTGGAGAAGGGCTACGGCCCCGAGGAGATCGGCGCCCGGTTCGGGGTCTCGGCCCACGTCGTGCGCCAGCGGCTGCGGCTGGGGTCGGCGGCGCCGGAGTTGATGGCGGCGTATCGGGCCGGGACGCTGGCGCTCGACCAGTTGACGGCCTTCTGCGTCAGCGAGGACCGGGAGCGGCAACGGCAGGTGCTGGAGCAGGTTGGCCCCCACACCCCGGCCTACGCCATCCGCCGCGCCATGACCGAGGCCAAGGTCCGGGTCGATGACCGCCGGGTCCGCTTCGTCGGCGTCGAGGCCTATGAGGCCGAAGGCGGGGCGGTGCTGCGCGATCTGTTCACCGAGGACGGCGGCGGCTGGCTGGAGGACGTGGTGCTGCTGGACCGGCTGGTCGGCGACAAGCTGGCGGGGCTGGCGGACGAGGCGCGCGAGCGCGAGGGCTGGAAATGGGCCGAGACGGGTCTGGAATATCCGGACCTCTCCGCGTTCGGGCGGGTCTATCCGGTGGCGGTCGAGCGGTCGGAGGCGGACTCCGCCGTCATCGCCGCCCTGTCGGAGGAATACGACCGACTGGTTTCGGAAACCGATGCGGCGGAGATGCTGCCGCCCGAGGTGGACGCCCGGCTGGAAGAGATCGACAAGGCCTTGCAGGTCTTCGGCCCGGACTTCGACTACACGCCCGAGGCCAGGGCGCGGGCTGGGGTCGTGGTGATGCTCGGCCACGACGGTCTGGCCCGCTTCGAGCGTGGGCTGGTCCGGGCCGAGGACGCGGTGGCGGTCGCCGAACCGCCGCCGCCGTTCGAGGACGAAGCAGCCGAGGACGTCGGGACCGGGGCCGCGTCGGAGGCGGACCGGAGCCGGATCGAGCCGGAGGAGGCGGGCGCGGCCCTGTCAGACCGGCTGATCATCGACCTGACGGCCCACAAAACCATGGGCCTGCGCGACGCGGTGCAGGCCGATGCGGGAGCGGCGCTGGCGACCGTGGTCCACGCCTTGGCCCTGCAGGTCTTCTATCCGACCTACGGCGTCTGGACGCCGCTGCAGCTTCGGATGACGGTCAGCGGACTGCAGCGGCTGGCGCCGGGGGTGGAGGACGGTCCCGCCGGTCGGCGGGTGCGCGACCGCTGCGAGGCGTGGGGGGCGCGCCTGCCCGAGCGGGCAGAAGACCTCTGGGGCGTGGTGGCCGATCTGGCGCCCTCGGAGCAGCTTGACCTGATGGCCTGCTGCGCCGGGGTCGGCCTCTACGCCGTGCGTGACCCGCACGACCGGCGTCCCGGCGCCCTTGCGCAGGCGGAGACGCTGGCGGCGGCGGTCGGCCTCGACATGACCGGGACGTGGTCGGCGACGGCGGCCAGCTACTTCGCCCGTGTGTCCAAGGCGCGGGTGCTTGAGTCGGTGACGGAGGCCGTCAACGCGGAGGAAGCGGGCCGGATCGCCGGGTTCAAAAAGGCCGACATGGCCGAGGCGGCGGAGAGGCTGGTCGAGGGCAAGGGATGGCTGCCAGTTGTCCTGCGGACGGCCGTAGCCGGGGTCTCGGAGGAAGGCGACGAGGGAGAGGCGGCCGAAGCCGTGACGCCGCCTGACGACGACGCCTACGCCTTCGCGGCGGAATAGCTGTCGCGCCAGATTGAGGAAAAACTCGCCGCGCGCCCTTTGGGGGCGCGCGGCTTTTTCGTGCGTTCGCATGTCGGCACGTGACTCACAGCGGCGGTCGACGCTGTCCGCTGCAGGCACAGCGGATGGGGATGTCATTCTCTACCGCTATTGGTGACATTTCCGCTGTGACTGTCGAAGGCCTGCTTAGTTCCTCTGGCGACTGGCCCTCGCGCCGGACCGGTTCGCCACGGAGCCGTCACCGCTCTGAACGGCGCCTGGCCTCTATCAGGCTGTCTGATTGACGGGGTCCAGCGCCGGTGCTGGAAGGCTGGCCCGAGGACAGGTCGGGATGTCGCGGCTCCGTCAGTGGGGCGCCGTACCAGTCACCGTCCAGCCCGCAGGCCCGGCATCAATCCTCCAGGCTCCAGCGATCAAGATTGCGGAGTCCCAAGTAAGAACCAGAGCGCCAGGACCTGGGGATTGATCGGACCTTCGGCGTGTAGGCATTTGAGGTGTAGTCCAGGCGGCCCTGCCCACAGCCCGGACCGTCAGCATCCTGCAAGTGCTTTGACGCCAAAGACAATCTGCAGGGAAGCGATCCGAGCACAACGATGAAAGAGCAGGAGAATCAGCTCGCCTTAAGAGTGCAAATCGCTGCAGTATCTTCCGTTCGACCTTTTCCTGATTCGCGACCGCAAAATGTCCACCGCTCAAATCCGCCGGCAGCTGGCCACGTATTCTCTTGTCAGCCAACGGCTCGACGGCTCGGGCGATCCGATCGCCGCGCTAAAGCCCTTTTTTTCGCCGATCGCGGTCGATTGGGACGGTAGGCGTTTCGATCCCGCCACGTTTCGGGCAGCCCTGAAGGACCGGTATGGCCTGCGCGTTTCTAACGATGTCACCGAAATCTTCATTCAGAAGCTCAACGCCCTGGGACTTCTGCGACGTGTTGATAATGCGAATTTCGAATGGGTGCGTGATCCTCGGTCTAACGAGACACCAACGGTTGCGGAGGAACGTCTGAACAAGCTCCTGGCCGACGCCTCGAAGTTGTACCAAGACAAACACGACCTGTTCACCCGAGAATTTGACGAGGAGGCCTTCCTGGGCGGCCTCCAGTCTGTTCTCCTAAGCAGGAACATCCCCTTGAGCAAAGCCCTGACGGCGCTCAGTGAGAATGGCGGACGTACCTCCGAGGCAGACGTTCAGCCGACGCCAGATGATGCGGCCAGACAACAATACGATTATTTCGCAGCGGAATACATTCGCTGGTGCGCAGAGAACGACTCCGTGACCTTCGATTGGCTCTCAGAACTGAGCGCCAGCACGTTCGTGTCCGAGGCTCTGATCGGCATTCGAACGCCGGACGGAGCCAATCCTCATCGCACTGATCTGACCATCTATCTCGACACGCCATTCGCAATGGAACTACTGGGATGTTCTGGCTTCAGCGCCAAGGAAGATGCCCGCTTCATCGTCGATACGCTCAGGGCGCTTCGCGTTCCGATCTGCATCCTGCAGCATTCCGTCGACGAGCTGCAGGGAAACCTAAAGGCGGTCCTGAAGGCTGACCCGTGGGACCGTCGTGGCCCAACCGCGGCCGCCATTATTCACCAGGAGGCTACCGAGCATTATCTGGAGGATGTTCGCGTCAATCCCCAGCACTATCTCGATCAGTTGAGCATCCAGATTGTCGACCGGGGCAAACAGAAACATCACGTCTGCAAGGACAGCTACTCGGACACCAACAGCGCCAACTTCTACACCAAAATCTACAGCCTGCATGAGAACGATCTGGCCCGCCAGCGCGACGCCGATTCGGTGGAATGGATCATGTACCGGCGCAAGGGGCACGCAACCCGAGATATTCTTCGATCGAAGCACGTCCTACTGACACGGAATAAGCATCTAGTACGGTATGCTCACGACTTCGCTGTGTCGGACTGCGGCTATCAGCGGGGCCAAGCTGGACCCGCGATTGGCGCTCGCGAGCTGGCAGGCGTACTTTGGCTGCTCGTCGGGCAGCAGGAGAGAACCCAACTGTCTCAACGGCAGCTTCTCCTGAGCTGCGATAGGGCGCGAGCATCGGCACCCGACGTGGTCGCGGCGATGCTTGAGACAGTGCGAGCCGTCAACCCGAAGAACGCCGAACTGATCGCCGCCGCCATGCAGCGCCCACACTACCTTGCGATGGCAATGGATGCCGTGGCAAATGACGGCGGTCGAATCTCGGAAGCGGCCATTGAGAGCACCCTCGAAGCCGTCAAGCTGGAACTCGTCGCTGAGGAACGGAAACGCGCTGCGGAGGCCATCGAGGAAGAGAAGCAGCGCTTCGAAAGTGAGGCGGTTCTTCAGCGCATCGTCAATCAATCCGTGTCGGCGGAGAGGGACGAACTCGTCGCCAAGCTTGACGAAGCGGCTGCTGCAAAGTCGACCGCCATCGAAGTCATTCGGGCGCGACTTAGCCGACGGTTCAGCTTCCTTCATCGGCTTTCGATCATCGTTCTCAACACTGCCGTTGCTGTCGCTTTGATCTGCGCTGCGGTGTTCGGAACGGACATCGTCGACTGGCCTTGGCCGTGGAAGGCTGCGATCGGTGCTGCAGCAGCCGTACTTGGTCTCTATGGAACTGCCCAGTTTGTGCAGAAGCGGATTCATGCGTCGTTTCAACGTGCCGCCGAACGTCAATTCTGCGCCGAGATACGCACCTACTATCCGGACACAGACCTGTCTGGAGACCTTAGGCCGACAGTCTCTACCAAGTAACGTGGACGCGATTGAGAAAGTGCTTGGGCACATAGGCCTCTGCGCTCATTTTGGACTGTCCTAACCAGAATTAGACTTCCTGCAGAGGACACTCCGCTGAAGTCAGAATGCGCATCCGGGTTGTTCGACCAGGCTGGATCGACGACTGACGAGTGTCCGTTTTCGGGCCGGAAGGAAACTTCCGATTCTGGCGCATCTAGGTTGTTTGGAGCGTATCTTGAGGAGGGGGGGTGTTGACCGTGGGAGGTGGCCATGAGCCAGCCCGATCTGTTTCGTTTACCCCGCATACCCTGGAACGCTGGTCGAATGACCGGTGCGAAGGCCCCACTCAAGCCAAAGCACATCTGGGCGATCCGTCAGCACCTGAAGTCCGTTGGATCGATACGGGATCTTGCGATGTTCAACA